>NZ_MVDD01000003.1 GCF_002843315.1 Labilibaculum filiforme
CTTTAAAACCAAAGTCATTCAAATCAATACTATCAACAAATAAATCGATTAATCGAACTTCATTGTCTTTAGCAATTGATTGGTCTAATGAGATGGGAAAAAGATGAGTTTGCGTTCTGTCTTGTCCGTGTATAAACCTCATACTCTAAGATAACAAAGTGCTGAAAATCTTTCAAATATAGGTGTGTTTACTTATTAACAACTTATCAAGCTTTTTAGACAGTCTGACGGTGCGTATATGACTAGTTGGCAGTTTGCGGCGCTATTTCCTATCAGCCCGCAACCAAAATCAATGCGGCATTAAACCGCTGAATACCAAGTAAATACTGCCATTAGTTATATACATTGTTGGGCATAGTTTATTATTCATTATCAATCAGTTGAATGTTTTTTATAATCGGATAGTTCCAGAATCCTTTTTTCAAATCAATCCTTACTTGTCTTGTTTTTTGAGCGTCCTTAAAATAATATGAACTCAATTTTAGTTTCCTATCAATTCCGTCAATTTTTACTGTAATAATCGGAACTAAATAACTTCCTCGATTTCTCTCGGTTTTATGTTTTAATTCAAGTTTTTGAATATAATAATCATTTGTCTCTATTTTATCTGTTGACAGTAAATCATTTGATTTTAGAAATATAAATATTACAATAAATCCAATGGTCAGGTTATGAAACAAAGACCAAATAATTCCAAGTTCTCGCTTATAAAACTTAATAAAAATCAAAGTAATCAACACAGAAGTGACACAACCAATCCAAATTAAAATGTTTATCGGAATCAATGAATTTTTGAAATCGAAATATATTATCAATAAACAGACTAATCCAATGATTGATATATTTTGATAGTATATTCCAAATTTCTCTCTCGCTTTGAAAATATGAGCAAAGTCAATAAGTTGATTTATGTCTTTCTTAGTAAATGGCATTTTATATCGAAGTCAAAATCATAATTACATAAAATATTAATCCAGTCAAAATTAGTTGAATACGTCTTTTAGCTTTAAGGGTATATCCGTCTCTTTTTAAATACCATCCATGAAATAATTCTCGTGGCCAAAATAGAATCATCCAAATTTTCTCGAAAACTGAATAATCCTCCTCTGATGCAATTTTTAGTTCTGTTTCAATCTGCTCATTAAACTCCTTCTCAAGTTCTGAATATCTCGAATCAATCTGAGTTTGGCTTAATCCTCTTTTTTTTAATTCACCTTTTGATATATCAATCGCTGATTGTTGCCACTCATCTATACTACTTTTGCTTATCAGTATCAACTCGTCTGTATCTCTTGATTCAATCGGTGGATTGTATTGTGTCATGGTGTCTCTTTAAATTATGCCCAACGGTAAATTGTATGAGTAGTGGCAGATTGCGTGGTAGTTTCCTGTCAAACCGCGACGCAGTTTGAGCGGGCTACAAAGATTGATATTTACCACATCGCCTGCCATTACTTATACAAAATGTTGTAGCCAGTGTTTTTATTCAATTATCTTTTGTTCTTTTAAAATATCGTAAGTCAATGTTTTTCTTAGTTCCCCTTCGCTTGAATTTTTCATATCTATATTCAATGCAAAAATCCAAACATTATCTTTTGTTTCAACATATCCGACATTCCAACCAATATTTTGACTCCAACCGGTTTTGGAATGAATGATATAATTTTGAGTTGAATCTGAAATCATAATTCCTTTTACCGTTTCTTGAATGTCTTTATCGAAAGGTAATTCATTTCTAACTAATTTTTCAAGAAAATCAATTTGCTCGTTTGCAGAAATTGCAAGATTGCCATCAAGCCAAAATCTGTCAATTTTATTTTCAATCTTTTTATTACCATAATTTGTTTTATCAATCCATTCTTGCATTTTCTCTTTTCCAGTCCTACGTGCCAATTCTTGGTAAAACCATACGCAAGAAATTGGTAATGCAGATTTCATAGTTTGGTCTTTATTCCACAAATCAAAGCTTCTGTTTATTCCATCCCATTTAATTGTATCATTGATATTTGCGATTGATGATTCTTGCAAAGCTATCATTGAATTTAATATCTTAAAAGTCGATGCAGGAACAAATTCTTCATTACTTCTTTCCTTGTTGTAAATTAGCGGTTCGTTTGTATTCATATTTTTCAGGACAAAAGTTCCATTAACATAATTTTCTTGGAAAAATTTCTCCCAATTATCTGTGCTTCCATGTTGTTTACAACTTGCTAATCCAAATAAAGCTAAAATTAATATTATCGTTAATTCTTTTATTCTCATAATAATGCAGGGTCTCTTTAACATTGGCTACAACGTTGAGTATAAGAAATGTAAGTGATTTCGAAGCACTTACCTATCAAATTGCACTGAGCCAAATTTGCGATTAGACACAAATTTACTTTTTTAAAACAACCCGTCAAATCGCAGATTTGGCGGAGCTGATTAAACGCTCTAAAGTTCCCTAAACTACTGAGCCACTTATGTTTTTTATACATTGTTACCTGCTGGCATTTATTCATTATTCCTTTTCAATCGATGTTTCCCATCCATCATAATCTCCATTGCACTCATTTGCTAAATTCCACAAATACAGCACATATTGGTCAACACTATTTAAATCAACTTTATCAACTCTCTTTATGTGCAATCGATATGGAAATTCTCCAAATGACTTATCAAAGTCGCTCAAAACAATCCCAAATCCTTCATTCTTAATCTTAACAAGAAAGGTTTCTCTATCTGAGTCTGTTTTGAAGAAAATCCAATGGTCAACTTGTCTTTCTTTTTCTAATTTATCACCACCTTTTTCAAGTTGTTCAACTACAAGTCTATTTTGTATGCTTTGATATTGCTGTGGTGAAGGATATAAGAAGTCAAAATACCCACCCCAATCAGAATCTTCTTTGATTCCGTAATCAAATTGATAATCGGGAAATATGACCATAGTTTCAGAAATTGTCTTTTCGTATAAAGTCGAACTTCCAATATAGAAATATAAGTCACGTTTAAAATCAGAAGTCAACCTACCTACGAATGTTAAATCGAACTTTTGTTTCAACGCGTCTACCAATTTGTCCTCAATGTTAAATAGTTTTGAACTTTCCTCTTGTGAAGACAATCCATCTTCTCTGGGATTATTCATTTTTATCGAAATCCACATGACGTTAGGTTGACTTTTAATTGGAGCAATATTTTTTAATCCTAAGTCAAGATAAATAGAGCTTAATTTGTCATCCACATTTATAAAATAGAAATCCCATTTTTCTTTGTGTGTTACAGTCGTTTCTATTTTTTGAACTTCCTCTTTTTGTTTTCCTAAAATCTTATCGAATAATCCCATTGTGATTGCAATTATGATAGCTCCAATTATTATTAATCCTATTATTATAAATCGTTTCATTTTATGCAGTGTCGTTCATTATGCTTGCAGGTAACGTTGAGTATATGAGTCGTTGGGCTTTTTGAAACACCTAACTTTTAATTTAATATGCCGTTTATTAATATTTATCATATCCAATTTAACTACCACTCGCCCAATGCCTTATATACATTGTTGTAGCCAGTGTTTTATTTAATTATTCTTTGCTCTTTTAAAATATCGTAAGTTATTACTTTTCTGATAGGTGCCATTTTTATGTCATTCATATCTATGTTCATAACAAATATCCAAATATTATTTTTTGCTACAATATATCCGACATTCCAACCGATATTTTTACTCCATCCTGTTTTTGAATGAATAACATAATTTTCAGTTGAATCCGTAATCATTATGTTTTTAACAGTTTCCTGAATCTTTTTATCAAATGGCAATTCATCTTTTATCAGTTTTTCAAGAAAATCGATTTGCTCATTTGCTGAAATTGCAAGTTTTCCATCAAGCCAAAATCGGTCAATTTTATTATCAATTTTTTTATTGCCATAATTTGCTGCATTTATCCATTTTTGCATTTTCTCCTGACCTGTACTACGAGCTAATTCTTGATAAAACCATACACAAGAAATTGGTAATGCTGTTCTCATTGTTTGGTCTTTATTCCAAGGTTTATATTCTCTATCCACTCCGTCCCATATAATTGTATCGTCTACACTTGCAATTGATGAAACTTGTAATGCAATCATTGAATTTAGAATTTTAAAAGTAGAAGCTGGAACAAATTCTGTATCGCTTCTTTCTTTGTTATAAGTTAAAGTTTTACTCGTGTTCAAATTTTTTAATACAAATGTTCCATTTACATTATTGTCTTGAAATAATTTTCCCCAATTATCTATGCCTTTGTTTTGATCACAGCTTGTCAAACCAACAAAAATAATTGTCAATAATATTGTTAATTTTCTTATTCTCATAGTTATTCAGTCTCTCCTTTACATTGGCTACAACTCCTAAATAAAGCAATGGGCTTTATTTCGTTTATATTTTTTTAAAAAGTGTATTTACCGACCCATATCGGGCGGTAATGTACACATATTATGATGAATCACTAAATATGTCATCAATTGGGTTCTTTATTTGACTAATATTTTGAGTGGAAACATGAGTGTAAATTTCGGTTGTTTTCGACGAACTATGCCCCAGTAAGTTTTGAATGTATCGTAAATCCGTACCTTGTTCCAATAAGTGTGTTGCGAATGAGTGGCGCAGGGTGTGTGGACTAATTTTTTTCTTAATTCTGGTTTTTGTACATGCTTGTTTTAATATATTCGCTACACTGGTGGTACTATACTTGCTTCCAACTTCCTGCCCTTCAAATAAATATACTTTTGGCTTGTAATTTTTATAGTAATCTCTCAATTCATTTACAAGTAGGGGCGACAGTAAAGAAACCCGGTCTTTATTTCCTTTGGCATTTTTTATTATTACTAATCCCCGTGTAGAATCAATATCGCTCAGTTTTAAATTAACTAATTCACTTCTCCTGAGTCCTGCCGAATAAATTAACGATAGAATACATTTGTGTTTTTTATTTGTACAGCTATTAATAATGGCTTTTACTTCAAGTTTGCTAAGTACGGTGGGCAATATTTTAGCCTTATTGGCACGATCTATCTTGTAAACTTTTCTATCATTACCTAAAACTTTTTCGTAGTAAAATTTAATGGCATTGATTCTTTGGTTCTGCTGACTGGTAGAAATGCTTTTGGTCTTTATTAATTTCAGAATGTACGTATTGGTTTCATCTGTGGTGATATCGAGTAGGTTTTTGTCTGAAAAATGTTTTTGAAAATCATTAAAATAACTGGTGTATATTTTTATAGTTTGTGGGCTGTACCTTTTTTGTTCCAGTTTCTCAAGGTATCCTTTAGGAAGCTTTAATTTAAACTTTGTATCTTTTTTAGTGCTTGTAATACTCGTTTTTTGATCAGTAATAATAATTTCATCCGAGGCGAATACCTCCTTAAACTTCTTGTAATCGAAATCTTTCCGGGCTATCCACCAGCATTTTTTGGTTTGACTCCAACGGGCAGGAAAATTCTGCTTTAGTAGGTTCACAATTTCTGTATTGTAGTCAAATTGAATTGCTACTACTTCTTTATTGCGATGCTCGTTAGCCGATAGGTGGATTTTTGTGCTCATTAAATGCTGTTGTTGCGAATGCTCTAAATTATAAAACGAATACTGTTTATCAAAGTAGAATCATGCTAAATAAGACAGGGAAGGGACTGAGCTTTTTTGCCTTATCCTACAAAATCAAAAACATCCCCAGCCTAAGCCAGAGATGTTTCCTTCTTTCAGTTGTATGTAGTTGTTAAAAAGAATTCCAATTGCTTGAATCGGTATTCCAGTTGTAGGTAGTTAATCGGGATGTTGAATTCCCATTTGTTGAATTCCTATTCCTTACAGTAGTAAGAATATAGCTTACAGGTAAAAGGATATTGCTTACGCCCAAATTAAACCCCTTACACATAAAAAGCCTGTTCTTACAGCTAAAGAATACCTCCTACATGTGTTTTGTGGCATCTTACAGGTATTTTGGTATTTCTTAACAGGTAAAATACCCGCCTTACAAGTACGAGGGCGCCCTACGCGTGACTTTCAGCTATTATTACTCTTCAATAGTTTCTTTTTTTGTTTTTCTTGAGTTGCGCAAATACTCACTCGTATACCTCTTCTGTTTCTCTTCGTCGTTCCAAAAAGCATATTTTCCGTAGGTACGAATTTCATCAACCAACTGCTTTAAGTAAGTGTAGGCTCTGTCGCGCATTATTTTTTCCGGGCGATAGGTACTGTTTTTTGCACCATCTATTTTTTGCCATAAATCGTAAAGTTCATGAGCGAATCGATCTGATTTTTCTGCAATTCTATTAGACTTATATCATTTCCCGCATTGTAATCGATCTTTATATACTGGCTATTTATTTCATCTCGATACGTATTGTATTTTTCAATTCTAATAAATGAGATTGTATCAGATTTATAAAAGCTCTCATTCTTATTATTAACAAACCAATTAGTGTCCTTTAAGTCTATATTATAGTGCTTCTGACCTGAAACATATTCGGTCAAAATAAATACAAGAAATATTATAATTAAAGTTCTTTTCATAATTGTTGCTAACGTATGTGTAACATCCTATTGATGTTATATCACCTATCTGTTGTTTTATGTAAGTTGTTGTTATCCTTTTTGTTATCTGCTAAAATTACGTCTATCGGACTTATTATTTTTGCAAGAGATGTTTTACTTAGGTGGGTGTAAATCTCACTTGTTTTTTTATTCTTGCCCACTAAAAGTAAGCATAAAACAGAAAAACAATCCAGCTTATTTGTCATCAATAAAAATAATGTGAAAGGAGGCTGGGGTCTTGTTGTTTATAGTTCTATTTGTTTGTTACCTTTTTAAAGTGAAGTGACTTGGTAAGGGTGTAGTACCAAAAAACTCCAATTTGCAGGCTTTTCGCTTCGACCGCGCACCTTTTTGCACCGATTTGGTACCTTTTAGCTTCGGCATCGATCCTTTTTGCACCGGTTTGGTACCTTTTTGCACCGGCATCGATCCTTTTTGCACCGGTTTGGTACCTTTTAGCTTCGGCATCGATCCTTTTTGCTCCGGTTTGGTACTTCTGAGGTACCCCTATGACCTGTTCAATAGAAGTCAATTATTTTTTTTTAATACCCGAAAAATTCATTCTTCTAAATCCTCTATTAATAGGGGGAAATAAGAAGTAAAACTCTGCTTCACACACTACTACTTAGCCTATTTACAGACTTAACTAAGCTCAACTTATTGTTTAATAAATGCAAGTTTTACATTGTATCGACTTGCCACAAGCTAAAGAATGAAATTCATTAAAAATAAATGCTTGATGGTTCTAATGGTCGGGAATATCGCAATTTATTTTGGAAGTGCTTGCAATATGGCTTAGATGTAAAGGAGTATCAGCAAATAATTGTTCAAAAAAAAGACGCGAACGAAGCGCGTCTTTTCAATTTGTATTTTATTGGTGCTGGTCAAGCACAAGCTTTTGCTTTGCTTATTCCTTATTTTTCAGACGCTAACAAGTGAAAAAAAAGCTGTCAGGTCTTATCAGTAAAACTATTTTCTTGGTCGAATTTGGTTAAAAGCAATGTTTAATGCCTTTTGAAAATAGCGAAGGTTTTTTAATTCTTTGCTATTCACCAGCGACAGGGAAACGCCTTCTTTACCGGCCCGGGCAGTTCGTCCGCTACGGTGGGTGTAATATTCCTCTTTATCGGGCAATTCGTAATGCACCACAAAAGAAAGATCCACAATATCGATTCCACGAGCCGCAATATCGGTGGCAACTAAAATCCGCAGACTTTCATTTTTAAATGCGCGCATTACTTTATCGCGTTCAATTTGCTTTAAATCGCCATGAATGGCATCGGTAGGAATATTTTTTGCAACCAACTGTTTGGCCAATAGTTGCGCCGAAGTTTTGGTTTTACAAAATACTACTCCTCTATTTTTTTGCTCCGATTTTAAGAACTGAACCAAAATGTTCAATTTTTCGTTGTCTTCGCAGATCAGAAACTGATGCTGAATATTTTTATTGACTACATTTTTGCCACTCACCTCAATTTTGTGTGCGCTTGGCGAAAAGTGTCTTTTTATTATCTGCATAATTTCTTTAGGCATGGTAGCCGAAAACAACCAACGGTTTTCTACGCTTGTAAGGTGAGTCAAAATCTCATCCAGCTGCGTTTTAAATCCCATGCTCATCATTTCGTCGGCCTCATCCAAAATTACGGTTTTCACCTGACTCAAATCCACTGCTTTTCTCTTCACCAAATCGATTAATCGACCTGGGGTTGCAACAATAATGTGTGTTGGACGGCGCAAAGCGCTAATTTGTATCTCAATTTTTTCGCCACCATAAACCGACTCTGTAAAAATTTTATCGGAGTACTTGGTGAACTTGAATAGCTGCTTGGCAATTTGCTGTCCTAACTCGCGGGTAGGACAAAGAATTAAACCCTGAACCTTATCGATTTTCGGATTAATTCGGTGCAGCAATGGAATTCCAAATGCTGCTGTTTTACCTGTACCGGTTTGGGCCTGTCCAATTAAATCGGTGTTTGCCTGAAGAAGTACCGATATTACTTCTGCTTGTATTTGAGTAGGCTTAGTAATATTAAGATCGTTTAATCCCTTAATAATATCTTTATTTACGCCTAATTCCTTGAAATTTTCCACAACAAATAATTTAAATAGTTCGCAAAGATACAGCAAACAAAGAATAAAGAACAATTAAAATGAATAATTAAAGGGAAAAGATTGAATAAGAAAGCAGATGTAAAACGAAAAGGTTAAAATTCTTTGAATATTTCTTAAGCTGCACTGACTGAAGCAAAAGGCCAATCGTAAATTAAGCAAACCCTTCTTTTTTTATGCGCTGATGTACCCAAGGGACGCAAATGATATTAGTTCGGGAAAAAAGATCATAACCAATACCTCCGCAAGGTAAAAAAGCGGTAGTGAACCGCGATTACTTAAAACAATTCCCGGTGTTCTTCATTTTCGATTTGCATGGCATGCACCAATGTCCACTTAAAAGGATAGGATTTGCTTAAGGTATACAATACCATAATCCATGGTAAAAACCATACTAAATCCTGAGTGTAAGTATAGGCTAACAAGCTAACAAGACCTGCTAAGGCACTAAAAATCATTTTAAAGGAATATGCTTTTCTAAAATACTTCAGCTTCTCCTCCAGACTGTCGTACAAACTCACATATTCTAATTTCTTTTTATAAATCATCTCCGAAAGGATGATTTCGACGATAAGCATCGAAATTCCTATTACATTTTTCCAAATTGGAAGGTTAAAATGGTCGTTTATGTTTATAAAGGAATAGTTTTCGCTAACAGCAAGCACCCCAAGTTCTAATTCTATAATAACAACAATAAAAAATGCCGAAACCAATCCGAACCTTGTCCATTGAACCAATTGTTGTAAATTCTTCATAATAATAAATCGAGTAGTTTAATAATATTTTTTCCTTAGTCGAAGAAGGCTGACAATCTTAGTGAATAATCGGGTGAATTTGGGCAGTACTACTCAAAAAGGCTGCTTTTTTAAACTTATTTAACACACAAACGATTCCTGGTAATTCTCGAAACCGAAGAACTTTTTCATCGAAGGCGATCCATCAAATAAACAATAGAAATTTGTTTTGCGTATTAAAAAATTAATATATTTGCTCCCGTTAACGAATAAGATACCCCTTAAAAAGGGTTTAATAGGGAATCACGTTTAAATCGTGAGCTGACGCGCAACTGTAATTCCAATAGCAGTTTGCAACACAAAAGCCACTGTTCCAATAAGAAGGAATGGGAAGGCGTTGCAACAGGAAAAGCCAGGAGACCTGTCTTATTTTAATTAGATTGATGCTTTCGCGACATGAAGCTAAAAATCAGGATTCACTAATCGATTGAAAGTTCCCTTTCAATTTTCAACTCCTGTTTTTTTTATTGAATAAGCGCAAAGCAGACAATTTCACATTAAAATTGTATTGTAATGCAAAAAATTAGCACAACTCCTCGCGCAACGGAGAAAGCACAACCTACAAATGCAAAATGCATTTTGATTTTACCCACAGGCTTTTCTCCAAAAAAGAAAAACTCTTTTCATCCATTCCAACAAAATTGGCATCGCCCAAACTGATTCCTTCATGCACTTAGAATCAAGTTCGAGCTGGTGCTTTCATTTCTCAATTCTGTAATCTTGGCTTCATATCCCAAGAAATGGAAGTGCCGGCTCTTTTGTTAAACTACCCTTTAAATACACAGCAATGATCTCATTTACAGATCTTGCCTTTCTTAACGCAAGTAAATCAACATGGAACTATTAGAACTATTCACTAAAGCAGGCACAGCATCAACTATTATCATTATCTGTCTGGTTGCCGTTTTGGGAATTTTATTTGGAAAATTATCCTTCTTCAAAATTAAATTAGGCATTGCCGGAATCCTATTTTCAGGTTTACTAATTGGTCACCTGGGTGCCATTACCGATGCACAGGTATTGCATTTTATTAAAGAGTTCGGATTAATTCTTTTCGTGTATTCAATTGGTTTGGAAGTAGGGCCTCGATTTATCTCCTCTCTAAAAAAGAACGGGTTAAAAATCAATTTGCTGGCAACGGGAATTGTTATTTTAGGTTTTATTATCGCAGTTGCAATTAAATTTATTTTCGATGTTCCCACTTCCGTGATTACGGGAATAATGTGCGGTGCGGTAACCAATACGCCAAGTTTAGGTGCGGCCCAACAAACCATTGGCGATGTAATGGGTGCCGGCGATTCTATCGAAATTGCTGGTATGGGATACGCCGTAGCCTACCCTTTCGGGATTTTTGGAATTATTATCAGTATGATTCTGCTTCGCTTATTTTTTAAAATAGATGTGAAAAAAGAAGAAGAACAATACAAGAAAGAGCTAACCGGACTCCAAGGAAAATTAATCGCCATTAATATCGAAATTACCAACCAAAACCTGTTTGGTAAAAGCATTCAATTTCTAAAAGATACATGTAATAAAGACTTTGTTTTATCGAGAATTAATCGAAAGGGCGACTTTATTGCTCCCGATGGTGAAATTATTCTTGAACAAGGAGACGTGTTATACGGAGTATCGGTTGCATCCAACTTTGATAGCATTAAGCTGAACCTAGGAAAAATAAATACCACCAAAGAATTTGAGATATCCGGTAAGCTGGGAATAAAACAAGTACTGATTACCAATAAGAAATTAGCTGGGAAAAGTATTAAACAAATTGGAATATCCCGACAATTCCCTGTAAATATCACCCGAATTTACCGAAATGGCAATGAACTTATGCCCACCGAAGAAGATAGTATTGAATTTGGTGATACGGTGCGTATTGTTGGCGAAAAAGAAGCATTAAATAAGGTGGCCTTGATGCTCGGCAATTCTGTAAAAGAGTTATCTCATCCTAACATACTACCCATTTTTATGGGAATACTACTTGGCATTCTTATTGGCATACTCCCTATTAATATACCCGGATTACCAGCACCAGCCAAACTTGGTTTAGCCGGTGGCCCCTTATTAATTGCACTGATACTTGGGCATAAAGGACGAATCGGAAAATTAGATTTCTATATGACTCCCAGTGCCAACCTATTCATCCGCGAATTAGGGATTGTATTATTCCTTGCGTGCGTTGGAATTTCGTCGGGAAAATATTTTGTGCAAACCCTTTTAAACGAAGGATATATCTGGATGATTTACGGCATAACCATCACCTTTATTCCGCTTATCACATTTGCCATTATTTCCCGAATCATGAAACTAAACTATCTGTCTATTTGTGGTTTACTATCCGGATCGATGACCGATCCACCAGCTTTAGAGTTTGCCAATTCTATTGCTCCGGTTCAGGCACAATCAACGGCATATGCAACTGTATATCCTTTGGTAATGTTCCTACGAGTTTTACTTGCTCAGCTGTTCATCTTGCTTTTTACCTAAAAAAAAGCATAAACCTGTAATGCATTAAAAACGACCAATACATTCATTAAAACTTATACCAAAAAACAATGAAAGACAACAGAATACCATTTCAAAAATATGCATGCCGACAAGAACAGTTGGCAACACAATACAATTGGGAATATTTCTCGAAACAACACCAAAAAGGAAAACTGACTGCTAAAGAAAGAATTGAAATCCTGTTCGACGAAGGAAGCTTTGAAGAAATTGATGCTTTTGTAAAACCAGCCGGAAATATCACAACTAACGTTTATGGGGATGGCGTAATATGTGGTCATGGTAAAATTAACGGACGCAAAGTATTTGCCTTTGCACAGGATTTCACCTTTATGGGAGGTTCATTAGGGGCTGTTCATGCAGATAAAATTATGAAAGTGCAGGATATGGCTCATAGTATGGGACATCCTATTATCGGATTGATTGATTCGGGAGGAGCAAGAATACAGGAAGGAATAGCAAGTTTAGCTGGATATGCAGGGATTTTTCATCGTAATGTGAAATCTTCGGGTGTCATTCCTCAAATATCAGTAATTCTGGGCCCTGCCGCTGGTGGTGCCGTTTACTCTCCTGCCCTTACCGATTTTATTTTTATGACCCGACAAACGGCATACATGTTTGTTACGGGGCCCGATATTGTAAAAGAAGTTTTAAACGAAGAAATTAATTCGGAAGATTTGGGTGGTGCAAGCATTCACAGCTCGAAAAGTGGAGTTGCTAATTTTATTTACGATGATGAGGAAAATACCCTTTTGGGAGTTCGAAAGCTACTACAGTACCTTCCCTCGAACAACGTAGATTTTCCACCCGCACCAATTCAAGATGCCATTGCTCCCGACAATCCCCAAAAATTAGGCATTATTATACCCGAAGAAGCCAACATTCCTTACGATATGATAGATATTATTCAAAATATTATCGATAAAAACAGCTTTTTCGAGATATCGGAAAATTTTGCCGGAAATATAATTACAGGACTGGCTCGTTTGCAAAATAAAGTGATCGGAATAGTTGCCAACCAACCAAAAGTATTGGCTGGAGTACTAGATATTAATTCGGCAGAAAAAGGCGCTCGTTTTGTTCGCTTCTGCGATGCTTTTAATATTCCCCTACTCGTTTTGGAAGATGTACCCGGATTTTTACCCGGAAGTGATCAGGAACATTCGGGAATTATTCGCCGAGGAGCAAAATTACTTTATGCGTTCAGCGAAGCTACCATTCCCAAAATTACAGTTATTGTGCGAAAAGCATATGGGGGAGCCTACATTGTTATGAATAGTAAAAATATGGGAGGTGATTTTAATTTTGCCTGGCCAACTGCCGAAATTGCCGTTATGGGACCCGAAGGTGCTGTAAAAATTCTTTACCGAAAGGAACTTGCACAATCAAAAAATGCCGAAGAGCTTAAAGCGCAACTAATTACTGATTACAAAGAGAATATTGCAAATCCCTACATCGCCGATGAAAAAGGATATGTCGACGAAGTTATTGCACCCGCTAACACCCGGCCTAAGTTGATTTCCGCTTTTGATGCTCTGGAAAATAAATTCATGGAAAAAAGCGCGAAAAAGCACGGAAATATTCCTTTGTAAACACTTAAAAACAAATTCACATTCAAAAAAAATGATTAAATCGATATTAATAGCAAACCGTGGTGAAATTGCAATTAGAATTGCTCGTACTGCTACCAATATGGGGATCATGGTATATTGCATTCAAACCAATCGCGAAGCAAATGCCTTGTATCTGGAATATGCCGATGAAATAATTACTCTGGAAGAAAATCCCAACGGCTCTATCTTCTTAAATGCCGAAGAACTTATTCGAATAGCAAAGTTACATCATATTGAAGCAATTCATCCAGGTTATGGTTTTCTTTCCGAATCGCCTTATTTAGCAAGCCGGTGCAAAGATGAAGGCATTCTATTTATAGGTCCAAGCGAAAAAGCCATTTATACTATGGGAAACAAAGGAATGGCTCGAAATATTGCTCAAAAAAGTGGTATTCCGGTATTAACAGGCAGTACAAGTAATATTACCAATTTTTACGATGCTAAAGCCTGGGTAGACCAAATTGGATATCCGGTAATTATGAAAGCCGTAGCCGGCGGTGGTGGGAAAGGAATGCGCATTGTTCGAAAAGCTGACGAATTAGAATTAATGTACAAATTGGTAAGAAACGAAGCCAAATCGGCTTTTAACGACGATTCTCTTTTAATTGAAAAATACATAGAAAATCCTAAACACATTGAAATACAAGTGCTGGCCGACCGATATGGAAACGCCATTCATTTGTTCGAACGCGAATGCTCCATTCAGCGCAAGCATCAGAAATTAATGGAGGAAGCTCCTTCCATTGCCCTTACCGATGAAATGAGGACAAAGATGGGAGAAATGGCCCTTTTCCTTTGTCGAAAAATTAATTATCACACGCTAGGAACAGTTGAATTTTTATTGGATGAAGACAATAAATTCTATTTTCTGGAAATGAATACCAGAGTGCAGGTAGAACATCCGGTAACCGAAGCCATTACTGGAATCGACTTAATTGAACAGCAAATAAAAACTGCTGCCGGCGAAAAATTAGAATTGCAGCAAAATGACATACAGAAAAAAGCCTGGGCAATTGAATTACGAATAAATGCAGAGGATGTACAGGCCGATTTCGCACCTAATCCTGGAATTATTGATAAAATGGAATTTCCAGAATGTAGCTTTCTGCGTGTTGATACAGGTTTTGAAAGTGGAAAACTAATTCCTCAAAGCTTCGACTCTTTAATTACCAAATTAATTATTACCGGAGAAAATCGACAAGAAGCGATTGAGCATGCTAAAGCTGTAATTGAAAATACAGTTATAAAAGGAGTAAAAACAACCATTCCATTTTTTAAACAAGTGCTCAACCATCCCGATTTCATTAATGGCACCTACAACACTTCTTTTATAAGCAAAAAGCTTAACAAACCTTTTTTTCAGGAAAAAGAGGAAGAAAAAACGGCTGCAATAATGGCTCTGCAAGCTTACCTAAACGAAAAACAGAAAATAGAAAGTAACTTAACTCAGGAAGAGGATTCTGCATGGGCTAAGAAAATGAGAATTAAACTTTTTTAAACATGACACTACTTAAAAAAAATAAAAACTTTGTGCTTTCGGGCGATCAATGCTACCACTTAAAAGCACAAAACTATCAGGTTCTTTCTTCCCGATCGAAAAAAGATAGATTTACGATACAAGAAACAGAAAATGAATTTATAGTAAGCTATAAAGAAAAGAACTTTATAGGCGAAATTGCTGACTTAAAACAGAACAAATGCACGGTATTGATCAACGGAAACACCTACCGTTTTACAATCGACACCGAAGCATCCTTTGAGAGAAAAGAAAAACTACAAAAAAATAAACCTATTAAAATTAATTGTAATGTACTTGCTCCTATGCCAGGTAAAATAACCGAAGTATTAACTAGCGAAGGGAGTTTCATTGAAAAAGGCAACCCACTGGTATTACTCGAAGCTATGAAAATGCAAAACCAAATATTGGCTGCTCAAGATGGAACTGTATCTAAAATATTAATAAAAGATGGTGATAGTGTAATGTCTAATCAGGTACTAATAGAAATGGTCTAGTTTTGGCGATTAGTGATACCAATTTAATTTCAAAAGCAACTCCAATAAAAAGATGTGATTTTTAAATATATCAATACAAAAAAGTAATTGGTATAGTTAAAACAGCTACATTTTAAATGCTGAGTTGTAAAGTTAATTTGGTATTAAATCCCCTGCCGAAAGTTTTCTGCTTACGTGCAGGGGATTACCAGTAACTACTATTGTTTACAAACACTAAATATTGCCAGTTACATTACTGTTTACATCCTTATTGTAACCAATCATCTCCTCTATTTCTAAAGGAGAATAGCTGGAATAAGTTTCAAAATCGGCATCCAACACTTTGTGCGGTGAAAAGGCTTGTAGATTATATTTGCAATCTCCTTCGAGCAGTTCACACATTTTTCGAACATCCAAACTGGAATGACACTCGCGAATAAGTGTAGTTCTAAACTCTACTTGCAGCGAAGCATCCTTCAAAATTTCGATCGTCTTTTTAACGTTCAGCAATTGATTTTCGGTAAACTGATTTCCAACCAGCTTTTGGTATGCAGGCAACTCAGGAATTGTTTTCAAATCCATCGCAACATAGTCAATCAATTTCTGTTGCAAAAGCAATCGTAACAGCTTTGGATTTGTTCCATTCGTATCCAATTTCACATACAAACCTAAGTCCTTCACTTTACGGATAAAAGGTATCAAATCGACTTGTACGGTAGGCTCTCCGCCAGTAATCACCAGAGCATCTACAAATCCTATCGATTTTTTTAGGTAGTGAAACACGGTCTGCTCATCAACGGTATCTCCCATTGGATGACAATTCGGTATTAATTCCCAATTATGACAGAATTTACATGCCATATTGCAACCTTGCGTAAAAATTACAGAAGCTATTTTCCCAGGACAATCAATTAAACTGTTCTTTATAAATCCAGATATTTTCATTTCGAACCCCTTTAAACCAAGTCTAAGATTACTTCCTTCACAATTGCTCTTTTATCAAATAGTTTTCGTTCTTTAAACTCTTGTCGTTTTCCTTCATTCCATTGATGCACAGGACGTAAATAACCTACAATTCTCGAGAAAACTTCACATTCTGTCCGCTTACCCAAGTTGGCACATTTAGGACACAATTCATGTTCTCCATAAATATAGCCGTGCTCATGGCAGATACTAAATGTAGGCGATAAGGTAATATAAGGCAGGTGATAATTACCGGTTATTTTTTGCAGGAGCAACTTCACGGCATCTATCGAAAGTTGCTTTTCTCCAATAAAAGTATGAAACACAGTTCCTCCGGTATATTGAGTCTGTAATTGATCCTGTAAGCTTAAAGCCTCGAATAAATCGTCGGTATAGGCAACCGGAAGCTGCGAAGAATTGGTATAGTAAGGTGCTGCTCCTTTTTGGTAATTCTCCTGATTCGCCACAATTATATCCTTGTAGGTTTTGGTATCGAGCTGTGCCAATCGATAGGTGGTTCCTTCGGCTGGAGTAGCCTCCAAATTGTAGATATTCCCGGTCTCCTCCTGAAATTCCTGCAACTTTTGTTTCATAAAATCAAAAATACGAAGTGCAAAAGCGTTTCCTTCTTCCGAAACCAAATCGCTTCCTATAAAATTCAGACAACATTCATTCATTCCCACAATGCCAATGGTAGAAAAATGATTCTGCCAAAACTTCCCATTCCTTTGTTTTAAATGACGCAGGTAAAATTTTGAGTAAGGAAACAAACCATTCTCCGTTAAATTTTCGATCACTTTACGTTTTATCTCCAAACTATTTTTCCCCAGCTCCATTAAACGAGCCAAGCGCTTAAAGAATTCCACTTCGTTGCTCGATTCATAGCCTAAACGAGGAAGATTTATGGTAACCACCCCTACCGAACCAGTTAACGGATTTGCACCAAATAAACCGCCTCCTTTTCGGGCCAATTCCCGTTTATCCAATCGTAACCTGCAACACATGCTTCGCACATCATCGGGCGACAAATCGGAGTTCACAAAGTTGGAGAAATATGGAATACCATATTTAGCGGTAATTCTCCAAATATTTTCATACTCTGGTTTGTTCCAATCAAAATCGGAGGTAATATTATAGGTAGGTATCGGAAAAGAAAATACGCTTCCATTGGCATCCCCTTCCTCAATTACTTCGGCAAACAGAGCATTAAAAATATCCATTTCGGCCTGAAAATCACCATAGGTTAATTCCTGCGCTTTCCCTCCAATAATTACAGGCTCATCTTTCATAAATGCAGGAACATTTAAATCCATTGTTACATTGGTAAACGGAGTTTGAAAACCAACTCGCGTAGGAACATTTACATTAAACATGAATTCCTGCAATGCTTGTTTTACCTGTTTTCTATCCAGCTGATCAAATCGAATGAAAGGAGCTAGTAAGGTATCGAAATTAGAGAATGCCTGCGCTCCCGCTGCTTCTCCCTGCATGGTATAAAAAAAGTTGACCACCTGTCCTAATATGGTTCGGAAATGCTTAGCGGGCTTACTCACCAATTTTCCCGAAGCACCTTTAAAACCAGTAATTATAAGATCTTGTAAATCCCATCCAACACAGTAAACACTTAAAAAACCCAAATCGTGAATGTGCATGGCTCCATTTTTATGCGCATCGCCAATCTCCTGAGGATAAATTTTATTCAACCAGTATTGCGAGCTAACAATGGTAGAGATATGCTGATTTAAACCTTGCAGGGAATATGAAGAATTGGCGCTCTCTTTCACCCGCCAATCCTGAAGATTCAAATAATCATCTACCAAATTTAAATTGGAAAAAAGCTCCTTGGTATCCCGTACCGACTCGTGCTGTTTGCGATACAAAATAAAAGCTTTGGCTACCTCAAACAAATCGTATCGAAACAAGGTTCTTTCTACCAAATCCTGAATTTCCTCTACATTGGGAATCCCATCAAATTGGATATCTTTCTCAATTTGCTTTACACAAAATTCAATTAGTTCTGTTCGCTCCTCTCCAACAGCCCGAAAAGCTTTTGCAATTGCTTTGTTAATTTTATCAAGCTTAAATTCCACAACCTGACCATTTCTTTTCCGAATTTGAGAATCGGATACACTACCATTAATTTTCATTCTATTGTAATTTTTGTTTTGAAAAAAATGATAGCTTCTGAGGAAAATATAGAATAGGAAGATAGGTTAAAATACATATCCTCATTCTCTGCTTTTCTCCCGAAAGCTACGAATAATCATTACAGGCAGGTCTTCTGGCTTGTCCTATTTTGGTTTGCCTTCCCATTTTATTTGAGATAAAAACAGTGGCTTTGTGAACCAAAAAAATTGGACTTACAGCTGCGGGGACAGCTCACGAATTAAACGTGATTCCCTATTATTCCTTTCGGAACCTATAAATCGAAACAATTTTACACATAAATAATAAGTTAAACAATTCTTGTTACTAACAACCAATCGTTAACCGCCTGATTTTCTATCACTCTTAACCGTTCATAACTTTTATATTTCGCTCCAAGTTTTCAATTACCACAACTTTAGCATGCGCAAGCCTGCCTATTTTTAGTACAGCTTGCAATAGAACTGTGTACTTTTAATTGGAAACTATTGCACTCAATTATGTACGAACTAAGAAATCTGGACCTATTATCAACAGAGCTCTTCTGTAACTCTCAACAATTATAGTACGGATCAAAACGAATACCCCACCCCTTCCTAATTGTGGTATTGAGGCATATATGTAGGAGAATTCCCCACTTATGCACCACTTTAAAAATCGCACATCCTTCACCTCTTTCTCTATTCCCCTGATTCATATCATATAAGTGCACAGGTAGAAATAACTGGCATGCATCTTGGTTTTTATTATGTATTAAAGTGAAGCAAAAATTCATTTTTCACGTTTCAAATCACCCAATCCGATTTAATTAAAATTAAATACATAATGAAGATGTATAAATCACTAAGTGCAATTACGGCAACAAAATTGGCAGTAAAGAATTCCACCCAAACCAAGAAGTTTACATCGTTGCCTCATTCATTATTTAAAATACCATTAACTACCTATAAGTACGGCTAGGAAAATAGAAACGAATTGACAATCAAAATAATATATATCATCACTAATAATTCTATATGAAACGTCCATGACAAGGGTGTTTTGACACACAGGGGGATGATTATTCCGGCATGGTAAGTTCCATATGGCAACTAAAAAACAAATAATAATCATATGAAACGTCCATGACAAAGTTGTTTTGACACACAGGGAAATGATTATCCCAACATGGTAAGTTCCATATGGCAACTAAAAAACAAATTATAATCATATGAAACGTCCATGTATAAAGCTTTCTACACACAGGGAAATGATTATCCCAACATGGTAAGTTCCATATGGCAACTAAAAAACAAATAATAATCATATGAAATGAAAATTACACACAAAACTTTAAAAAATTCCATTTTTGTAAGATGGTGTAGCAATTTAAGTTTGCTTCTAGTATTCCTGTTTCTAATTACGAGCACAAAGGCTCAATCTCCAGCAGGAACGCATGGTACTATTCACTGTAACACTGCAGAACAGATACTTGAAGCAATGGAGAATGCAAAACCTGGCGATGAAATTATTATCGCGTCGGGTACTTATATTGCAACAAAGAAAACACAAGCACCAGATAATCGTGGCAAATGGGCACGTTTTGTAGGTATAGGCAGTGGAAATTCAACAAAGCCTATTACCGTGCGAGGAGCAAGTTTAACCAATCGCCCTATTTTACAAGGACCTACCGGTGATTATAATGGCTACACCATGCGAATTTTTGGCAATTACTGGATAATTAAGGATTTAATAATCACAGAAGGTGCAAAAGGTTTGGTTTTAGACCGATCTTATGATTGCCAATTAACCAATATTCTAGTCCACAATGTTGGCGATGAAGGCATTCACCTTCGCGATGGCTCTAGCAATAATGTGGTGAACAAATGCGAAATAATGAATACAGGAGTTGTTCAAGCTAAATATGGAGAAGGCATATATGTAGGATCTGACAAAAACCAACATACTACCGACCCAAGTAAAACGGACTATAATCCTTATTGCTTTGATAATACCATTGAAAATTGCAAGATTGGACCTGATGTTGCCGCCGAAGGTGTTGATGTTAAGGAAGGCACACAAAATACCATAATTCGTAATTGTGAATTCTCTGCAAAAGGGATTTCAGGCGAAAATAGTGCCGATGCTTTTATTGATTTAAAAGGAGCTCTTGCTTTTGTATATAACAATACTTTTAATGTAGATGGATCTGCAATTCTAGCTGCTGGTATTGATATACTGGATAGAGGTACGAACGATAATACCGGTTACCGAAATGCTGTTTTTGATAATGATTTTTACTTGGGTTCGGGAAACGATGCAATTCCAAGTGTGCGTTTTAAGCAGGGTGATCCTAAGGAAACGCATTTTTGGGATAATAGACGTCATCCTGAATCGCCGGAACCGGAAGCTTACTGGACAAAAGACATCACATACAGCTGTCCTTCCTGGAACATTGTTTCCTGCAATGATGATAATCCTGCAAATCATGCTCCTTCGGTAAGCATCTCATCCCCAAGCAACAACGAGGCATTTACAACCGGATGTAAGCTTACATTTACAGCCAATGCAAGCGATTCCGATGGTAATATTGCTAAAGTGGAGTTCTACTTAGGAGGAACTAAAATTGGTGAAGATTCTGACGAAGAATACAGTTTCACCAAAAATAACATGGCGAATGGAACCTATTCCATTACTGCAAAAGCTACGGATAACGATGGTGCATCCACCACGTCTGCAGCAGTCAGCTTTAAAGTTGAAAACCCTGCTTCTGTGCCGGTTACAAGTGTGGTTATGAGTCCAACAAGCGTTACATTAGCAAGAGGGGAAACATATGATCTTCATGCAGCAGTAGCTCCCTCTAATGCTTCGAATAAAAATGTTTCTTGGAGCTCAAGCGCTACTTCTGCAGTAAGGGTAAACAGTTCAGGAATTGTTACTGCCGTAAAAGCTGGTAGTGCAACAATTACAGCTACAAGTACCGATGGAAATAAAACAGCAACTTGTGCTGTAACTGTTACAAGCGATGATAACAATGGGGACAATAATAGCAATTGTAACTTTGAACCAATGGAAGTGGCATTCCCATCCATTAACACTTCGTATAGCAATATTTATATAACTGATAATGGTCCGGACCTGAGTAATGTTAAAAAGTTTAGTATTAATTGGAACCTAGTTAACAATGGCTTATACACTTTTGCTTTTAATACTCACAATGGAACTCCTGAATGGTATGCAGATCTAAAATCGAAAGTAAGCCAGTCCTTAAATAGTTCTCAACCATCTATTACCATTTTGGGTAGCGGATTTTCAGGCTTCGATGGCAATTACTACACAATAATGGATGGCGATAATTTGGTGTTGGTTGAAAAATCCAATTCCTATTCCATTTATTTTAGCAACAGCAGCACCGCACCAAATTGTGACTCATTTAAATCTACTGTAAAAACTTATCAAAGCGAATTAAATCCTACCAACAGCAATTTAATTACTGATAACAGTGATTTAAATTCTGTCTCCATCTATCCAAATCCTGTTACATATGGCTATCTAAACATTAAAGGCTTAAACGAAGAAAAGATGGACATCGTAGTAAATAATATGCTTGGTCATACCGTCCTAATAAAAACAGTTTACACCAATCAATGTAAAATTGATGTATCTAGTCTTAGAACTGGCTCTTATATCCTAGTGGTTAAAGGAAAAAAAAGGCACACTTCTAAATTATTCAATAAATTATAATACTTAATTATTAAACCAGATAGATCCAATGATTATTTGCCGAATTAAAATTTGTTATGGATGTATTTGTAGGTCAAATATTTTCGCTCAAGAAAAAAATAAAATATTACGGATGCAGGAACAACCGGAACTTCAATAAATTTAAAAATAAACACTACTACTACATTTTTAAAGTTGTCCATTTTATGGGCAGCTTTTTTTTAAAATCGTTCGTTGTATCAATAGAAGCGCTTTATTTTTGTGTAACTAATCTGATCTTCCTATATTTATTTGAAAAGAAGCAGACATGAAATTCAAATACAAAATATCTCCCGGTTTAAAATTAATTAATGAATACTATTGCGGATATTTCAAATGGAATGATCTAATTATTAACACTTTGAAAACACGCGAAAATGCTTTATACAAGGAAAGCTACAATGTAATTGCCGATTTTACTCAAGCAAAAGTTATTCTAAACATCAAAGATTTAGACGATTACATTGAAGAGTATCAAAAGTATAGTTTAATAACAAATAAATGTGCCATTATTGTAAGTAGCACCTATGACACTTCCATGGCAATGCTATTCGAAATTCAAGTGCGAATTCAAAATGCCAAAGTCTTCCATTCTCACAAAGATGCCTACGAATGGCTTGAAATAGATCCTGTTCTCCTGGAAAAAGAATAGAATTGCTCCTTTAAACTTATTAAAACTGATTTAAAATTACCTCTCCATCAGTCATTTAACTTGACATCCCTAATACAATGCGTTAACTTTAATAATACGCTCGGGGATAAATGAAAATTTATTCCAACTCCCTAAGATTCCTATCCTAAGGAATCGATATTATTGGGTTTACTCCCATAGCTATATTGAGTCTGTTACTAGTTGAATTGGATTGGTGATATCAATTTATCTTATTCCATTAAAAGCTATTTTTTGGAATAATTCCTTGGTAAAATTCCTATCCATAAATCACATCAATGCCGTGAATTATCAGAAAAACAAACCTCTTTAAACCTTGAATTATGGAAGAAAAGAATGAGAGAAGCCTAACTCCAATGCCACGAATCGGCGATAAAGCTCCCGAATTTAGAGCAGTAAGTACCCAAGGAAATATCCATTTTCCGAATGATTACAGTGGTTCTTGGGTAATTCTGTTTAGTCACCCTGCCGATTTCACTCCTGTGTGCACTTCGGAATTTATGACTTTTGCAAGTATGGAAAACCAATTTAGAGAAGCTAATTGTGAGCTCGTTGGCCTGTCCATAGATGGTTTATACAGTCATATTGCTTGGTTACGAACCATTAAGGAGAAAATTGAATACAAGGGAATGAAAAATGTAGAAGTGAAATTTCCTTTAATTGAAGACATTACCATGGAAGTAGCGAATCTATACGGAATGATTCAACCTGGCGAAGACAATACAAAAGCGGTTCGAGCCGTATTTTTTATCGATCCTCATGGTATTATCCGCACTATCATTTACTACCCCTTAAGTATTGGAAGAAATTTTGATGAAATTTACCGCGTGATTATTGCTTTACAAACGGCTGATAAATTTTCAGTAGCAACTCCGGCGGATTGGCGCCCAGGCGATGAAGTGATTGTTCCTCCTGCCGGATCGTGCGGTGTTGCAAAAGATAGAATGGAGAACGAAGATGAAAATATTCACTGCTACGATTGGTTCTTCTGCACAAAAAAGATTGAAAAAGAAGAAATTCTGAATACAATTCTAAAAAAAGAAGAACACATTCACTAAAATAATAAGGATGGTTGCACAAGAGTAATTCTTCTGCAACCATTATTTTTCACTATTTATGTTTCTATTTACATTTATACATTTAAATAAATCTGTATTATTTCATAAAAAACATCGTAGAAATGCATTTTTTAAATATCTTAAGGAAGAAAATATACTCCTAGAAAACCAAAGATGAAGAATGATTTGCATCACGAAATAATCAAATCTCTACCCTATCCGTATTATGTGATTGAGGTGCATACCTTAAATGTAATTGAATCAAACGATCCAAATTTCACAAAAAATCAGAATTGTTGCAATCTTATCTTCCCCAATAGCCCTGCATGCGAAGTTAAACGCCAAAACAAATGTTCGGTACTGGAGGTATTAAAGAAAAAAAACTCCACACAAACCAAAATCAACAACCTAACTATCAATGGAGAACCAAAATCTATTTTGCTTCATGCCAGTCCCATATTCAATACCAATCAAGAAATTACACATGTAATTGAATATTTTATAGATATTACCGAACAAGAAAACTTGCACCTCGAAGTAGGTAACAAAACACAAGATCTTGAAAAAGCTATTTCCGATCTTTCCAAACTAAATTCGGAGTTAAACGATACAAACAACAAATACAAAGCATTATTTGAAAACTCTCCGGAGTCGCTTTGGGAGGAAGATTTCACCCTTTTAATGCAAAGCATAAGCGAACTTAAAGCGAAAGGAATAACAGATTTTAATAGTTATTTTAAAGAACACCCCGAAGTTTTAGTTGAATTAACCGAGCAGGTTAGCATTATTGACGTTAACCAAACAACAGTGAATTTACACAAAGCAAAATCAAAAGAAGATTTAATTGGAAACCTAGCAAAAACATTTCTACCCGAATCTCATTCCGTATTTAAAGAGGAATTACTGGCGATTATTCGTGGCGAAAATTCATTTGAAAAAGAAGCAAGGGTAAAAACATTTGAAGGAGAAGTAATTGATGTTATCATTAAACTATTTTACACCAAAATTGGGAATAAATTTACAGCATATGTCTCAACAACAGATATAACAAAGCTTAAAAAAGCAAAATTAGCATTGAAACAAAAAAATAACGAGATTCTTAAAACTAATGTTGAGCTTGAAAAGGCTAAAGAAAAAGCAGTGGAAAGCGATCTTTTAAAATCGGCTTTTTTAGCAAATATGAGTCATGAAATTCGAACTCCAATGAATTCAATAATCGGTTTTTCTGATTTACTTGGAGAACCAAATCTCACCCTTGAAAAACGACAGAAATATTTAAAATTAGTTCAATCGAGCAGTGAACATTTGTTGCAAATTATCGATGACATAATTGATATATCTAAATTAGAATCCAACCAACTAAAGATCTCCAAAAAATCATGTCCTTTAAACGAATTACTTTACGAAATTAAGGAATCGCAAAGCATGATTAAAATTGTAAGAGCCAAAAGTGACATTCTTCTTCAACTAAATATTCCTAAAGACACAGATAACTTAATGATTAACTGTGATCCTACCCGTTTCCGGCAAATTGTTTACAACTTGGTTTCTAATGCATACAAATATACCAATACCGGTTTTGTAGAAATAGGCTATTCAGTATCAAATACCAATTCCATGGTACATGTATATGTAAAGGATACAGGTTTTGGGATTCATCCAGAGATGTTTCAGCTCATTTTTGAACGATTCAGACAAATTGAAAATAAAAATTTGCAAGAAGGAACAGGGATCGGACTCAGTATTTCAAAAGGTCTGGTGCATTTGCTGGGCGGAGAGATATGGATTGAATCGAAAGTTGATGAAGGCAGCACTTTTCATTTTACCATTCCAATATCCGAACAAGACAATACCGAATCCGGAATTCATAAAAACAGGAAACCATCGAAGCACCTTAACCTTTCACAATTTCTTGTATATGTTGCTGAAGATGATATTTCCTCCTACTTACTACTCGAGGAATTATTAGAATCTACCGGCGTTCAGCTAAAACATGCTGTGAATGGCCAAGAATTAATCCAACTTATTAATTTACAAACACCCAATTTGGTTCTCCTAGACATAAATATGCCAGTTATGACAGGCTTTGAGGCTATTAAAATATTAAGAAAAACACATCCAAATCTTCCAGTTATCGCACAAACAGCATATGCGATGATTGAAGAAAAAGAAAGATGTATTGCACTTGGTTGCACCGATTATATTTCCAAACCAATTAACGCAAGCATTTTATTAGAAAAACTAAGAACCCATCTAAGTTGTTATAGTAACTCCCAATACTAGTTGCTTTCAATAAAAAATACTGATTAAAATTCTATGGAGCAATTTTTGTTTCTTTCCATAAATACATCAGCGGCTTGCTAATAATTGGAATTCTTGCAAAGCTAATTTCATTGGCATGTAATTTGTTTTACCATTACCATATAGAAACTTTCGTAGAGTAATAATATCCCACAATTGCCGGTCATGAACGTTTCAAATTAAAAAAAGTTTTGTAATTTTCGCTTTCAATTATGCTTATCAACCTTATTATAAACATGAAGAAGATTTTTATTACTCTTATTTGTGCAGGATATTGCCTGCTATCCTCTTTTACTGGCAACGCACAAAAATATGATATCAACGTTAATTTAATTGGCAGTACCGATAGCGTTGCGTACTTAGCACATTATTTTGATGGTAGAATATTCGCTGATGATACCACACGTTTGGAAAATGGAAAAGGATTATTTGCGAAAAATAAGCTGCTGGACGAGGGAATTTATGTAATTTATCTTCCATCACAAAAATATTTCGACCTGTTAATTGGTAAAGATCAGGAATTTTCCATTACTGCCGACCCACTTAACTTTATCGAAACTATTCAAATAAGCGGCTCTAAAGAGAGCGTGGCATTTCATGAATTTCAAAAATTCATGAAATCTCAAAATGAAAATTCCAAAAAACTTCAGGAAGCATATGCGGCTAACAAAGACAACGAAAAAGAAAAAAAGAAATATCAGGAAGCCTACAAACAGGCAGATATAGATGTACGTGCCTATATTCAAAAACTAAATCAGGAATACACCAACGGAAGTTTTGTTTCGAAATTTGCGCAATTAACTTTAGCACCAAAAGTACCTGATTTTTCCTTAGAAATTCCAGAATCTACTCCTGACAGAGATCAGAAAATCAATAAAAAATCGTACTTATACAATAAAGCACACTATTTTGATTACGTAGACTTTACCGACGAACGCTTTTTAAGAACTCCTATTCTTAAAAATAAATTGGAGTTTTTTTACGAAAAAATTCTGGTTCAAAGTCCTGATACTATCGTAAAAGAAGCAACTGCGCTTATCGAAAAATCTAGAACCGATGAAGTATTCTACCAATATTTAGTACAATACTCTCTAAACTATGCAGTTAAAAGCAAAATTATGGGAATGGATGCCGCCTTTGTTCATTTAGCAAAAAAATACTATTTGAGTGGGGAGGCTAATTGGGCCGATTCTACGCTATTAGCTAATATTCGCGAGCGAGTTATAAAACTTCAATACAATTTAATTGGGATGAAAGCCCAAGATTTAAAAATGGAAACACCCGAAGGAGAATTCGTTAGTTTGCATGAAATTGATGCTCCCTTCACCATATTGTATTTTTGGGAACCTGATTGTGGTCACTGTAAAACAATAACTCCTAAACTAAAGACGGAAATATTGGATAAATACAAACAAAAAGGAGTTAAGGTTTTTGCGGTTTGTACTCAAAACGAAAAGAAAGAATGGGAAAATTTTATTGCAGATAAAAATCTATTCGATTTTATTAATTGTTACGACCCCCACTATCAAACTAATTTCAGAATTTATTACGACGTTTTTAGTACTCCGATTATTTACTTGCTCGACAAGGATAAAAAAATTATTGCCAAACGACTCGATGTAGAAACACTAAAAACCTTTCTGGATCATGAATTAGAAATCAAAAAAAATTAAACAATAGGACACTTTCGAGTGTCCTTTTTTATTATTCAATATTTTTTAATTTATAGCCCCTGTAAAAATCACTCCTCGATACAAAACAAGCCTTATTTTTGATCAAATAAGGTGAAAAAATATTTTATCCCTTTCCGCAAACGATATAGAGCTAAAAACATAGTAGAAAATAGATTGAAAATCGTATTTTCATCCATCAATACCAAAATTTTAAACAGCTTAACCTCATTTTACAGGCTGAAAATAACTATTAAACAATTTTTTATGTGTGGATTTGTAGGAGTTTTTGATTTGAAGGTAGATGCTCAAGAGCTACGCCCTCAAATTTTAGAAATGTCTAAAAAGATTCGTCACAGAGGTCCAGATTGGTCTGGAATATTTTGTGATGAAAAAGCGATTATGTCTCATGAGAGACTATCCATTGTAGATCCTCAATCGGGAGGTCAACCACTTTACAGCAAAGACGGAAATCTGGCTTTGGCTGTTAATGGTGAAATCTATAATCACATCGACATTCGAAATCAGATGAACGGATCCTATGAGTTCTTAACGAAATCGGATTGTGAGGTAATTCTTGCATTATATCAGCAAAAAGGAATCGATTTTATCGATGACCTAAATGGTATTTTTGCTTTTGCTTTATACGATAAAAAGAACGATTGTTACCTAATTGGTCGCGATCATATGGGAATTATTCCTTTGTATCAGGGATGGGATAAACATGGTAATTATTATGTAGCCTCGGAATTGAAAGCATTAGAAGGTTATTGCAATAAAATTGAAGAATTTCTTCCTGGCAAATTCTTGTATAGCAAAGATGGTGTTGTTAAAGAATGGTATCAACGCGATTGGAAAAATTACGAAAATGTAAAAGATAACACCACCGATATGGCTGTGTTACGTAAAGGTTTGGAAGATGCTGTTCATCGTCAATTAATGTCTGATGTACCTTATGGCGTACTACTTTCGGGTGGTTTAGATTCCTCTATTATATCGGCTATCGCAAAAAAATATGCCTCGAAACGTATTGAATCTGGGGATCAAAAAGATGCTTGGTATCCACAACTGCACTCATTTGCAATTGGTTTAGAAGGTTCTCCCGACCTAGCAGCTTCGCGAAAAGTAGCAGATCATATTGATACAATTCACCACGAAGTTACTTTTACAGTTCAGGAAGGATTGGATGCTATTCGTGATGTAATTTATCATTTGGAAACCTACGACGTAACCACTGTTCGTGCCTCCACTCCAATGTATTTAATGGCTAGAGTAATTAAATCGATGGGGATTAAAATGGTACTTTCGGGCGAAGGTGCTGATGAAATGTTTGGTGGTTATTTGTATTTCCACAAAGCTCCTAATGCCGAGGAATTTCATAAAGAATGTATTCGAAAATTAGATAAACTGCATCTTTACGACTGTTTACGTTCCAATAAATCGATGTGTTCGTGGGGCGTGGAAAGTCGCGTACCATTTTTGGATAAAGAATTCCTTGATATTGCCATGCGAATTAACCCAGAAGATAAAATGGCGAAGGATGGAAAAATGGAGAAATGGGTGTTGCGTAAAGCATTCGAGGACTATTTGCCAGAAAGCGTTGCCTGGAGACAAAAAGAACAATTCTCGGATGGTGTTGGATACAGCTGGATTGACACTTTGAAAGAAGTTGCCGGCAAGGAAGTTTCTGATGAACAATTAGCAAACGCTAAATTCCGTTTCCCGATTAATCCACCAATGTCGAAAGAAGAATTTTACTACCGATCTATATTTGCAGAGCATTTCCCTTCGGATAGTGCCGCCAAGTGTGTTCCTTCGGTACCTTCTATTGCATGTAGTACTCCTGATGCTTTGGCTTGGGATGCATCGTTCCGTAACAATGCCGATCCTTCGGGAAGAGCAATTAACACCGTTCACAACGACGCTTACAAAATGAAATAAATAGCTTAACTGAAAATAAACAGAGGTTGCCCCAAAAGGTCAGCCTCTTTTTTATGCCTCCAAACTTTTCAATCGAGGCATCAAGATATATTTTAATCCAAAAAGATAGGACACATTGTGGTTCGAAGCTCTTTAAAACCTAAAAATTTTGACTTTGCAATCAAAAAATAAACGTTATTAATCACAATAAAAAAATCTCCATCCCTAGAGCAGAAAACTTTTTGAAGAAGAACTCCTAATAATTGAATAAAGGTGACTTTCTCCCAATTATATTCTAATTTAGCAGATTCAAATTAGAGAATTATTCCCATGCTAAATAAGAAGAAAGAACACCCAAAAGAAAAATCAAAATTACATCCTAGAAATAAAAACCGGGAACGCTACGATTTTAAACTACTGGTAGAAACTTGTGCTGCTTTAGCACCTTTTGTTATTCTGAACAAGTACGAAGATGAATCGATAGATTTTGCTAATCCTGATGCTGTAAAAATGCTAAACAAGGCACTTCTTATGCATCATTATGGACTTTGTGATTGGGATATTCCAGCTAATTATTTGTGCCCTCCTATTCCTGGCAGAGCAGATTACATTCATCATATTGCTGATTTGCTTCGACAGAATAACTACGGTAAAATTCCTATGGGCAATAAATTTACTTGCGTAGATATTGGTGTAGGTGCTAATTGTATTTACCCAATAATTGGAAATAATGAATATGGATGGTCTTTTATTGGTTCGGATATTGATCCTATTGCGATTCAATCTGCAGAGAACATTATCCACTCAAATCCTTCGTTACAAGGAAATGTGAAATGTGTTTTACAGGAGAATCCGAAAGATTATTTTTACGGCGTTATTCCGAAAGATGGATTTGTTGATTTATCAATTTGCAATCCTCCTTTTCATGCCTCAGCCAAAGATGCGTTGGAAGGAAGCATGCGCAAAACAAGAAATTTATCATCTGAAGGAATTACAAAACCTAATCTTAATTTCGGCGGACAAAGCAACGAGTTGTGGTGCGATGGCGGAGAAGAACGCTTTGTTAGAAACATGATTAATCAGAGTAAGAAATTTTCTAAATCATGTTTCTGGTTTTCTACACTAATCTCGAAAGAATCGAACCTAAAAAGTGTTTACCAAGCACTTACTGAAGCAAATGCGGTAAAAATAGAGACCTTGCCAATGGGACAAGGAAACAAAAAGAGTAGAATTGTTGCTTGGACTTTTTTATCGAAAGAAGAACAACAAAAATGGAAGAACGTAAAATGGAATAATCAGGCGGTTAAAAAATAGTGCACAATTAAATGCACAAATAAACCAACTCCTTAAACCAATTATTACACCTTAAAAATTTATGAAACAACACTATACATGCAGTATTTATTACTAAGTAGTGCTCTGTATTATTTTTTCTCCAATTCGCCTGTCTCAAGTGAAAACTCACAAATAAGAGTTTCTACTTGAGATTTGTTTTTTTATACCTAGCAAGATCCTTTAAAAAATAATCAACCAACTTTTACTGTAATATAAGAGGTAGCATAAAATAAGTCTCCATTTTTTTTCTACTATTTCCTCCCTAATTCCTGCCTGCATTCAATGAAAGACACAATATAATTTCCCTTTTTAACAAGACTCTATTTTAACATCAATTAAAAACACGATCTAACTATCACATAGTACATTATGATTTTTTTTTGTTTTCAAATAAGCCTGTAGGTTTTTTCTTTTACCCCCTTATTTTTAACACTTATTTGCTTCAATATCAGCAAACTAATTTGACAGCTACAATTATAAAAGTTAATTTAGATTAAACAAAACATTTATAAAATTAAATTGTTATGAAAAAAATCTATTGCTTAATTTTACTGCCTATTTTATTCTTAGCAACCAGTTGCGAAGATGATAATAACGACTTGCAGTCTGAAACTACCGTTTCAAATTCGTCGGATCAATTATCTTTAAAATCGGCCGGTAGTGGGTGGACAAGCCTCACCTCAAATTGTAAACAACCGAGCAACACGATAGAGTTTCTTGCTCCAACCAGCAATACGGAACACCGAACAAACCTTAACGATTCGAACAATGGAATGGTTGGTTGGGGTTTAGTTACTACTTTATCTGATGAATTTAATTATTCTGCAGGAAAAAATGCAGCAGAATTTCAATCGAGATGGAAGCTAGGTTATATTAATGCCTTTACAGGTGTAAAACCAACGATATGGTCTGATAGCCAAGTTAATTTTGAAAACATCAGTACAAATAATCGTGCCTTGGTTATAAAAGCAGATAAATCGGGAGATAACTTACTATGCGGAATGATAACTACCAAAGCAACGAGTTGCTATCCATTGTATCAGGAAGCCAGAGTTAAAGTAAGCAAGTCTCAATTAGCCAATGCCGTTTGGATGATTAGTAATGATGCAAAACAATTAGAAGAAATTGATAACCTAGAGACTTATGGTCCGGCCACACGTTCAGATGGTTCTTCCTGTTTATATCCTTGGTTTGCCAATAAGTTACACCTTAGTCATCATACATTCGCATACGATTCGGCTGGAAAAAGACTTGATTACCAACCTCTAACAGCAACTTGGATGTCGAGAAAAACGGGAGACTGTAGTTCGAATTTAGTTAACTGGAGCGCAAAATATCATATTTATGGTGTGAAATGGGAAAGTGCTACCAAATTGGTTTACTATGTTGATGGTGTAAAAGTTAAAACAGTAACGAATGGCGATCAAGGAATTGATCCTAAGAGTTATACAACCTGTGGAGGTCTTAAAAAAGAAATGCACATGATTATTAGCCAAGCAGCACAAACTTGGAGATATGGAACAATAGCCGATTTTTGGGCATCTGGAGATGACTTGACTGGAGACATCACCAAAATGTATGTGGACTGGATTAAAGTATACACCCCAACTGGCAAAGAAAATAGAAGTACTTGCAATGAATAAAACAATTGTGAGTACAAGAGATCTGTGATATGCGACTTATAAACATGGTTCTTATCTCGTTGTAACAAAGAACTAAACATACCAGGTAGATCTGTAAAACGTTCTGCCTGGTTATTTTTTGTTCAATTCTCATGATTTTTATGGAAATAGTATTTGCTTAAAAACGTAAAAAGCTCCTATGAGAAAAGCGCTAGGGATTGGAGTGGAAACTCCACAACGAAGTATGAGCGAGAAGTTGAACGAATTGCACCCAAAATCCTTAAACGAGACTTTAAGACTGATAGGCCTTATCCAAAATGGGTTACGCGCCTTACGGAGTTTTCTCTTATAGGAACTAAATGTTATCTCTCACCTATTATGAATTTATATAATATGGAAATATTTAGTTATAACATATAAACCAACCTTACTTCTGGTTATGAATATGGTTGACAGAGCATTTTCTATGCTCCCATATAATACAAATCTAACTCTTCATTCAAATCAGGATTGGCATTATGAACATCCTAGCTATAGGTATAAACTTCAACAAAAAAGTATTAGGCAAAGTGTGTATAGAAAAGGAAATTGATTAGAGAATACAGCAATAGAGAAGTTCTTTGGAGGTTGAAATCTGACTTGGTGTATTTGAAACAATTTAGTTCCTTGGAACACTTTCTAAAAGAGCTGGTAGAGTATGTTGATTATAATAATTTCAGAATTAAAAAGCGTTTAAATGGAATGAGTCTGGTAAAATAAAGAACTCCACTTTATTAATCGATTTAATTACCAACCATCTTTTAGACTCACTTCATTTCCCTTTTTAATAAGGCTCTATTGTAACATAAATTAAAAATACTATCTCACTATATAATAATACATTATGATTTTTTTAGTTTTCAAATAAGCCTGTAGATTTTTTCTTTTACCCCCTTATTTTTAACACTTATTTGCGTCAATATCAGCACACTAATTTGACAACTGCAATTATAAAAGTTAATTTTGATTAAACAAAACATTTATGAAATTATAATTATTATGAAGAAAATCTATTACTTAATTTTGCTACCTATCTTATTCTTTGCAACCAGTTGCGAAGATGATAGTAACGACTTGCAGTCTGAAACTACCGTTTCAAATTCGTCGGATCAATTATCTTTAAAATCGTCCGGTAGTGGGTGGACAAGCTATACCTCTAATTGTACACAACCGAGCAACTCGGTTGAGTTTCTTGCTCCAACCAACAATACGGAGAACCGAACAAACCTTAACGATTCGAACAATGGAATGGTTGGTTGGGGTTTAGTTGCTACTTTATCTGATGAATTTAATTATTCTGCAGGAAAAAATGCATCCGAATTTCAATCGAGATGGAAGCTAGGTTATCTTAATGCATGGACAGGTGTAAAACCCACCGTATGGGCTGATAGTCAGGTTAATTTTGAAACTATCGGCACAAATAATCGTGCCTTAGTGATTAAAGCAAATAAATCGGGAAACGATTTACTTTGCGGAATGATAACTACAAAAGCAAAAAGCTCCTATCCCTTGTACCAAGAAGCAAGAGTTAAAGTGAGTAAATCTCAATTAGCCGATTGTCTTTGGATGCTAAGTGGCGATACTCATAATCTAGAAGAAATTGATAACATAGAGACTTATGGTCCGGCTACACTTGCTAATGGAAAATCCTGTAAATATCCTTGGTATTCCAACAAGTTACACCTTAGTCATCATACCTTCAAATATGATGCAAACGGAAATAGACTTGACTACCAACCTCAAACAGCAACTTGGATGTCGATGAAAACTGGTGATTGTAATTCTAGTATTGTTGACTGGAGTGATAAATACCATATTTATGGTGTGAAATGGGAAAGTGCCACCAAATTAGTTTATTACGTTGATGGTGTAAAAGTTAAAACAACAACTACTGGTAGCCAGGGAATTGATCCTAAAGGTTATACTGCTTGTGGTGGCCTTAAAAAAGAAATGCATATGCTTATTGGTCAAGAGGCACAAGCCTGGAGATATGGCACTACAGCTGATTTTTGGGCATCTGGAGATGACTTTACTGGCGACAGAACCACAATGTATGTGGACTGGATTAAAGTATACACTCCTACTGGAAAAGAAAATCGAAGTACTTGCAATTAATAAAACAAATAGTAAGCACAAGAGATCTGTGATAGGAGATTTATAAACATTGTCCTGTTCTCATTGTAACACAGAAGTAAATATACCAGGCAGACCAGTAAAACGTTCTGCCTGGTTATTTTTTTTACAAAACTCTTGTAATTTTTATGAAGATAGAATTGGCTTAATACGCAAAAACCACTATTCGGAAAGCGTTAGGGATTGGAGTGGAAACCCCGCAACGAAGTATGAGCGAGGAGTTGAAATGGAAAGCCCGCCCGAAGGGAACGCCCCTAAAAAAAAAGACTGGCACCTGAGAGAGTACCAGCCAATTAAAATCTAAACTAACTAATTTATAATGAGTTCTTTTTGATGAAATCAATTACTTCGTCGATGTAAGCAAAACTCATTCCTACCACCGTATCGGCTGCTCCATAGTACACAGCAACTTTATTTCCTTCGGTTAAGGCGGCACATGGAAATACAACATTAGGCACATCGCCCATTAGCTCATAAGGAGCCGCTGGAGCCAATAAGTATGGTTTCGAGCGATACAATACCTTATCGGGATTTTCGAGATCGAGAAGGGCTGCTCCCATTGAATAACGAAACCCGTTGCAGGTGTTGATTACCCCATGGTAGAACATTAACCAACCTTCGTTGGTGCGAATAGGTACCGAACCAGCTCCAATTTTGGTACACTGCCAAGCACTATCGGTGAAATTAGATACTTTCATTACGCAACGATGCTCTCCCCAATATTTCATATCGGGACTGTAAGAAATGTAAATATCGCCAAAAGGTGTGTGTCCATTATCGCTTGGACGACTTAGCATTGCATATTTTCCATCAATTTTTTCGGGGAACAAAACTCCGTTACGATTGAATGGTAAAAATGCATTTTCGCACTGGTGAAAGGTCTTAAAATCGAAAGTATAAGCAATTCCAATAGTTGGTCCGTGATAGCCATTGCACCAAGTAATCCAATATCGGTCTTCGATCCAACAAACGCGAGGATCGTATTTGTAATCCGAATCAATCATCGAGGTATTTCCTTCGACCATTTTAATTGGATTGTGGTTGATATCCCAATTGATTCCATCTTTACTAAACCCGGCAAAAATATTCATTTGCACCGATTTATTATCGCAACGGAATACTCCAGCGAAACCATCCTCGAAAGGAACTACTGCACTATTAAAAATACTATTGGAAGTAGGAATATCGTACCTTCCAATAACAGGATTCTGAGAAAATCTCCACATTACATCTGTAGATCCTTCCGGCCTGTCTTCCCAAGGCATTGTGCTTTTTGAACTCATTCTGATAAAAATTTATTTGGATTCGTTATTTGTTTCTGACTCACTATTTTCGGAATGCGGAAAAGGAATAAATTTGGCTCCAAATAGGATAGGTATAGTAGCAAACAGCACTACAATAAAAAATAATTTGTAACCTAACCAATCGCTTAAAAACCCACTAAACATTCCGGGCAACATAATTCCTAAATTCATTATTCCTGTGGCAAATGCGTAATGTGCCATTTTGTATTTTCCTGGAGCAACCTGTTGCATCATATAAAGCATTAATCCAACAAATCCGAAGCCATAGGCAAAATACTCTGCCACCACAGCACCACCAATCATGTATATGTTATCGGGACGATAAATGGCCAAGATAGCATACACTGCAAATTGTACGTTAAAAATAAGAACTAAAGAGAATAAAGATTTTTTTAATCCGCGCCTGGCAATGTAGTAGCCTGCTAAAACTGAACCAAGCACAAAAGCTGCCGAACCAAATACGCCATAAATTAATCCAATGTCGGAAGTACTTAAGCCTAACCCACCATCGGCAACACTAGCTTTAAAAAATAAAGGTGCAATTTTTATGGCGAAACCTTCGGCAAAACGGTAAGCTACTATAAAGGCAATGAACCAGATAATATATTTTTTTTGAAAAAAGGTTTTAATCACATCCACAGTAGTGGCGAAACCTTCTTTTAAGCTTTTTACTTCGCCCGATTTTTCTCCTCCTGATGGTAACATACGTATGTGGTAAACCCCAAGCACAACCATAATAATTGCATAGGTAAGCATAACAACCATCCAAGCATGTAAAACACCAAACTTCTCCTCGAGAATACCTGCCAAATACACCAACGCACCAGCAGTTAATATTTTTGCCATGTTGTAAAAGGCTCCTTGCCAACCAATGTATTTGGCTTGTTGCTGTCCCGAAAGTTCACTTAAATAAACTCCATCGGTAGCAATATCGTGAGTAGCACCACTAAAAGCAATAATTGCAAGCAGAGCAATTGAATAGGTGAAGAAAGCATCGAAATGCAAAGAGAAAGCAACCAAAGCAAAGGTAATACCTGTCAGCAATTCGGTAGCTACCACAAAATGTTTTTTAGTTTTAAACATTTCCAACAAAGGACTCCAGAGTGGCTTTAAAGTCCACGGCAACATAATTAAAGATGTCCAAAATGCAATTAAAGAATCGGATACCTCGAAACTCTTAAACATGAGTACCGATGCTTGTGCAATTGCAATAAAGGGTAAGCCCATTGCAAAATAAGCTGTAGGAATCCAACTTGCCGGATGTTTTGCTTTGCTTTTTTTAGTAAGTGACATTAGTATTTTTTGTTTTTTAGATAGGGATATGAGTTAGTTGTTAAAGAAGAAATCCAAAGTTCCGCCCTTACTTATATCTTGATGATTAATAAAATAACTTTTATATTCTTTGCCGTTACGCATCATTTTAGAAATGTACTTTCCCTTAGAATCTTGATGCTTTACAATTTGAAAACTTTTCCCTTCGTAAAATTCAGCATCCAATTCGATTGTTACTTTATCGAAAACTGGTGTTGTAATAGCATAATCGGTATTTCCCGGACAAACAGGATAAATTCCCATCATACTATAAATTACCCATGCCGATAAGGTACCACAATCATCATTCCCAGGAATACCATCGGGAGCATTTTTGTAATAGGTGTCGATTAAACGACGCACCTCTTTTTGTGCTCTCCACTCCTCGCCCTTCACATAGTTAAAAAGAAATGGATAATGAATATCTGGTTCGTTGGCCATATCAAACAATCCTTCATCGAAAACCATTTGTAATTTATTTACAAATTTCTTTTTTCCCCCCATCAAATTTGTTAACCCGATTACATCATGCGGTACACAAAAGGTATACTGCCATGCTGTTCCTTCGTGAAAACCTGGGCTAGGTTCAAAATTTTCGCCTTGTTTCGGATTGAAATTTGCTAAGAATTCTCCATTCTTTAATCGCGGACGAAGCATCTCAAATTCAGTATCGAAATATTCTTTGTATCGAAGTGACTGCTTTAAAAATCGCTTGTAATCGTCCTTCTTACCCAAAGCCTTAGCGAATTGTGCCAAATTCCAATCGGCAATGTAATATTCCAAAGCATGAGAAACTGAGTTGTCAAACTCCTCGACTAAAGGCACATAACCTGCTGTCAAATAATGATCGATATCTGGACGTAGCTTATTATTTTTTCCTGCCGAAGTTGCAGATTTTATCATTGCCGCATATGCTGCTTCTACATCAAAATCGGTTAATCCACGCAAGTAGGAATCAACAATAACCGGAATGGCTGGATCGCCTTCCATAACGTGTGTTTCTTTGCTGTTGAGTTCCCATTTAGGCAACCAGCCACTCTCCTTGTACATGTCGACCATAGAACGAAGCATATCTTGCTGTTCCTGAGGGTATAACAAGGCCATTAACGGATGATAGTTGCGGTAGGTATCCCATAAAGAAAACACGGTATAACGATTGCAATTATTGGTCTCGCGAATTTCGAAAGATTCCATTGCCGGATATTGCCCGTTTACATCGTTAATGATGTTTGGATGGATTTGTGTGTGGTATAATGCGGTATAGAAAATTGTTTTTTGATCGTCGGTTCCGCCTTCTACTTTTACTCGACTCAAATTACTATTCCATTCCTGATTAGCCTGTAATCTTGTTTTCTCAAAATTGAACTGATTCGATTCAGCATCTAAATTCATTCTTGCATTTTCGATACTCACATAGGAAACACCAACTTCTACAATTACTTGCTCGTTGTTTTTAGTATCGAAAGTGAAATAAGCACCAACTTCATCGCCAAAAAGTTCCTGCGTATAATTTTTGTAGTATTTAAACTGACCGTCGGTATCGCTCCATGCAGCTTCCGCTTTCATTTCCGGCATTTTTTTCCAAACCCCAAATTCGTCGGCTTCTTTACTAAAACGAGCAACGAAATAAACCAGTCGTTCCGATCCATCGTTGTAACAAAAAGATCCTGTCATTCGAGAACCTTCAATTTCCTGATTGTTTACGATTCGAATTTTAGCACCCGATTCGTTGGTTAAACCTAAACCTAAATTCAAAAGAATATTTGATTTCCCTTTTGGAAAAGTATAACGACTAATCCCGGTTCTTTTTGTTGCGCTTAGCTCTGCTTTAATTCCATATTTTTCTAAATCGGTGGCATAATATCCAGGTGTTGCCTTCTGATTTTTTTGGATGGAACCATACTCTTTGTGATCGGCTTTTACCTCACCAGTAGTTGGCATCAATAAAATTACGCCCAAATCGGGACAACCAACACCGCTTAGGTTAACATGTGAGAATCCGGTAAGAAAGGTATTATCCCAAGAATAGGGAGTTGACCACCAGCGAGCATCTTTATCCCATGTATTGATATCAGAACCCGAAACATTAAAAGGAGTTACGGAAACCATTCCTCGAGGTACAATTGCTCCCGGGTTTGTGGTGCCAAAATTAGTTGTTCCAATAAATGGATTTACGTATTCGGTAAATTGTGCAAAACAATTAATGTTTAGAAAAAAAAGAATCAAAATTCCTGATAAGCGCTTCATCAAGTTGAGTTTTGTTGAGGTGTAATTCAAAAATAAAATATTACCGAACGGGAACTTTGCTAGCCAAGCTCTTCCCCCGAACGGTTTTTCTAATTTCTAATCTATAAGTCAAATTAAAGCTTTAGAGATTAAAAGCCGATTAATTTTGTAATTAATCCCTTTATTAATTCATTAATCCCTCTAAAAATAACAAATTAACAAGGAGATAAGAAGAAGAAGCAATATGTATGTAGCATTTATCTTGTTACCCCTAAATCCCCTAAAGGGGACTTTTTTGCTACAAGCAAACAATCGTTCCGCTATCTGATAGATTAACTCCCATTACTTACAATCATAACTTTTTGCTACTAATTGCTTTAGTTTATTTTTCAGATTCTTTGATTTCGATAGCCTGTCCTCCACTACTTTTCATTACCACATGTAAAGTAGTTTTGCTATCGACTTCCTTTGTAATAATTTTTATTTCCGTTGGATTTTCATTCAAAGATGTGTTTTCGGTATCCGCATAAATAGTGGCTATATACTTTTTATCTGCATCTAAAAAATTTAAATCTAAATCAATTTCTCTGGCATTTTCGTCGGTAATTGCACCTATGTACCAATTGGAAGCTTTCCGACGAGCAACTGCATATACATCGCCAATTTCGGCAGATAATACTTTCGACTCGTCAAATTCTGAAGGTAAATTCACAAAAAACTGAAAAGCTGGTTGACCCTCGTAATTACTTACTAAATCGGAAGCCATTTGCAAAGGACTGTACAAACAAACCCATAAAGCCAGTTGTTTGGCCAAAGTCGTATTTACACGAGAATTTCCTTTATCGTTGCTGTTCCATTTAATATATTCCCCTCGGTTTTTATACAAAATATCAAAAGTTCCGGGCGTATAATCAATTGGCCCTCCCAAACATCTGGTAAATGGCAAAATAACATGGTGCTCTGGCGGATTTCCTTCACTCCAACCATTCCACTCCATTCCACGAGCACCTTCGCGAGTCATCATGTTTGGATAGGTTCGACTGATTCCGGTAGCTTTTATAGGTTCGTGAGCATCGAGCATTAATTGATATTTGGTAGCGGTTTCGACCACCTTGCGATAGTGTTGCACCATTTTTTGTCCGTGATGATATTGACCATTTGGAATGGGACCAGCGTAGCCTGTTTTTACCACCCGAATGCCATTCACATGCAATTTCATAAAGGCGTCATCCATACATTCTTCATAAAAAAGATAATCGCCACCAGTTTCGTGATGCCCGATTAACTCAACTCCCTTACTTTTCGCGTAACGCACAATTTCATCAAAATCAAAATCAGGATAAGGAGTTAGCTGATCGAAAGCCTTTGGTTTCCCCCAATTTTCCCATCCTGTGTTCCAACCTTCGGCCAAAACAGCCTCGATATTGTGCTCGGAAGCAAAATCGATGTATTTTTTCATATTCTTAGTGGTGGCACCATGCAGTGGCCCCGGAGTCCACGTTTCTACTCCCAAATGCATTCCCCACCAAATTCCTATGTATTTCATGGGTTGAATCCATTCGGTATTTGGAATTGCACATGGCTCATTCAAATTCTGAATTAAATTCGATTCCACCAATCCTGAAGCATTTTGACACAGCATAATGGTTCTCCATGGAGATTTTAGTGACGATTTTGCTTTCACTTTTACTCCATCGGGCCAAGGAACCAAATTTGCCTGAAAATTAGTTCCTCCCATATTCTTCAAAGTCATCCCTGCATAATCAGTCAGGTTTGCCTCGTGAATACTCACATAATATCCGCCATCTAATTTTGTTGTAATTGGCGTATTTGCATCGGCTACTTCACTCAATTTTGTTGTTCGGTACAACATTTCGTAAGAATCGAAATTGGCAGGAATAGACCATGCCGTTCCGTTTTGCACAAAATTAAACTCCGTTAACTCGTTCACAATATTAATACTATCAATTCCATTTTGTTGCGGAATTTCATATCTAAATCCTAAGCCATCATTAAATAAACGAACGTGCAGTTTTAACTCTTTACCAGTACCATTTAGAAGACTGACAGTTAATTGGTTGTATTGATTTAAAATGGTATCGTTTGGTCCCCAAATTGGTTTCCAAGTTTCATTCACCCCATTTTCCGAATGGGAAACAATTTTCAGATTATCCGTAAATGCAAGCTCTTCTTTTAATTGCAATCCGAGCTTTGAATTCGCTAACATCCCATCTCCGGAAACACTCAAGCCATAATACATTTGGCCCTTCTCATTCATTTGAAGATGATATGCCAATTTGCCATCGGGAGACAACAGTTCAATACTTTTTTTAGAGCCACAAGCAGTTGTCAGCAATACAAATGCAATTAATACACTCGTTAATTTTAAGTAGTTTTTCATTTTCCGTCAATTACAAAAGTTTTCGAATCAGGACCAAGGCCTTTAATTGTTAATTTTTTCCATTGTTTTGGCAAACATGGATTTTTCTGTACAATTCCATTTTCGGTGATATGCAAACCTCCAAAACCAAAAAGAACAGTTTGCAGCATTCCTCCGGCACCCGTAGCAAAATATGGATTGTTACTAAAAGCCGATTCGGAAAGCGCTCCGAAAGGTGCTCGTTTGTTAGGTTCGTAAGATTTCTTGAATAGCTTAAATGCTTTTTCGGGTTCACCCAATCGTGCGTAGAGCACTCCCAAAACAGAATGCGACATTGCCGGACCTTCGGGAGCTATTTTTGGCTCGTAATATTCTAAATCTTGCAGAATAGACTTAGAATCTGTAATCACATTTAATGGGTAAGCTAAAAGATTTACATCCACTTGTTTAATGATTTCTCCATTGTATTCGGAGTTCTCCTTAGTAACACCACTAGTAAAGTGGTTAAAGACCAATCCATCAGCAACATCCTGCCAAAGCAGATTCCCCTTTTCCTTAAGAACAAGTGTCGCTTTTAATGCAAATTGCAAGGCTGTTTTCGCCGATCCATTGGTAAAGGCATTGTCGTTGGCATGATGATAAAATTCATTCGCTCCTACCACATTGTTAATGGAATACGTTCCATCGGAATTTGCAATTGCTCTGCTTAGCCAAAAATCGGCAACCTCTTTCAATACCGGATAGCCTGTTTCCTGCAACCACCGCTTATCTTTAGTAATTTGGTAATAATTCCAAAAAGCGATGCCAATATCTGCAGTAATGTGATGTTCGAAAGTTCCGGTTAATGCCCAAGTTGGAGTTGCTTCTTCTCCTGTATCATCCGATTCCCAAGGAAACATTGCACCCTTATATCCGTAGTTCTGAGCCTTCTTTTTAGCCATTTCCAACCTGTCGAACCTATAATTCAATACTGATTTTGCAATTGCCTGATTAAAAACCAAAAGAGGTGGAAACATCCATAATTCTGTATCCCAAAAAATATGGCCGTTGTAGCCTTGTGCGGATAAACCCATTGGTGCAATGCTCAAATTAGAACCTTCTCGAGCAAAAGAGTACAAATGATACAAAGCCAATCGTATATCTCGTTGCGATTCTAAATCTCCTTCAATTTCAATATCTCCTTTCCACAATTCTGCCCAAAGCTCAATATGTCGATCAATAACAGCCTGTTTATTTCCTAAAAGTTGAAAAATGACCATTCTTTCCGATTCATTTTTCGGATCGGTAAAATCCTGAGAAGAACACACTGCTCCAGACCATGCAAAATGATAATTTTCATCCGCTTTAAGCGATTTAATAAAGCTGAGTTGGGCATTTAGAGTATCCGCAAGTTTCGGAACTAAGAGTGGCCTTTCTTCCTGGAATATAAAAGTGGCGGTAGTTGCCAATTGATGCTTTCCGAATGGACTTTCAGCTGTTGTCTGAAGAATTGGCATGCGAGCATCTAAATCTCTCAGAATTCTATAACTTGATTGTACATTTTTATAGTTGCTAGGACAATTAATTTGACCAGCTACTTGTAGGCTAATATCCTTCCTTAAAACTTTAATTGCAACATCTACCATACCCGAATATGGCATTCCGCGCAAAGCATAAAGGGTAAAAGAAATATCTGCATACTCTTTAAATCGACAAGTTGTTGTGAATGAAGCTTTTTCCATATCGAGCACTTGTTGCCAATTGGAACAATTCTCAAGAGAAAGTGTGTCTTGCTGAATAACAATCTGAAGGTTTGCAAAATTGATTCCCAACAATACTTTACTTACGCCAAACTCAGATTCTTTGTCGTAAACATTATTCAAGATAATAGCTTTGGTTTTTCCGGGTTCGGCAGAAGGTAAGATTCCAATGCGTCCGTTCGCAAGTGAAATTCCTGTATAATTGGAAAAATCGGCAGTGGCAATTTGCCAAGGAGATTTATTAAGGTCTTGAGCTTGAACTGGCTTCAGAGAACAGCTAAACAAGACTAGAATATAAATTATCTTTTTTAATTGAACCATCGATCTTTAATTTTAGAATAATTCTCTTCTTCCTTTATCTGAAATTTATGCATTCTTTTAAAAAGTACACCTGCAATCCTTTAGCTACTAAGCAAATAGCACAATACTAAGAATTACTTTTTATTCCCGACAAGAATCCCGGAAACACTCCAATGATTAAAGCTGGTTCCTTCATCATCTCCCTGATCGATAACGACCTTTATAAGATGTTTTCCAGCTTTTAAATTATTTAAAGGAATAAAATACGGATTCGTTAAGCTAGCTGGGCACCAATTGGAACGACTTAAGTCACTGCTCGACAAACCATTATCGAAGTTGCCCGATGCCGGATTTGACATGCGATAACTTGCACAATCGCTTCGCCACGGCACGTGTTTAAAAACTAACTGATCATCAATAAATACTTGATTTAATTTTGGCACAAATTCATCTCCATTTCCCCATCCTCCATGACCAGTTGAAGTATATAACAAGTTCAAATTATCAACATCTTCATTGATAGAAAACTCCATGCTTAGCGTATCGTTTTTAAACATTCTTCCATAATTTTGCCCGCTAGCTTCCATTATATTTAGCGTATAAAACAATGGCTTTATCATTTTTTCGGCAACTGCTCTACTTTCAAAGGGAGGATAATAATCTATTTCCAAACTTACTTTATGACCGCCTTTATCGTAATTACCAATAAAAACCCCAATCCACATTTCCTCTTGATTGGTAGAAATAAGTTCCGTAACCTCTTGTTTGTAAACTACCGAATCTTGCCAATTGTAATTATTTATCGGTCTTTTATTATTAAAATGACCCACTCCAAACGAGGTGAAAAAACGCATTAATTCGATAGGAACCGTGTACGCATCGTCACTTACAACGCCCTGATATTCTATTCCTTTAGCATCCAAGTAAATTGGTAATTCCTGCAAACCATTTTGTAAAGCATTTAGAATCGATTTTTTTTGATCGCTAGCAATTGTAAAAACACAAGCCGTTCTGTCGTAAGCATCTCCGTTAGACCAGTTTGTTAATTTGACAAAAACATTTCCTGCAGGATCAAGTTTAGGAAGCCTAATTTTTTTCATGATCACCGTACCATTGGAGAAACGATAAGTGTGATCGAATTTCTCTTCCTTAGGATTAGTAATTCCTCCTTCGAAATTGATTTGTTCCTTCTCAAAAACAGGAATAGTTGTATATCTCGACTCAATAATTAATTCTCGATACCTTGCCTGATCAATTTCCTGAATATCTGCCTGAGGATATTCCATACAAGCTTTTTCTTTGTTTATGGATTTCGCAACCACAGTACGATTGCCATTCACAACATATTTAAGCACCAAAGCATCATCAACAAGAATAGATAAAGACGGCGAAGCTTTAAGATCGGTATCGGTAGTGTACCACAGCTCTACCCTATTCGAAAAAATAAGGAAAGTAGCTTTTTTGCATTTGTATCCTAATATGCTTTCTTCGCCTGCCACAAATTCTGGTTCTGCTAAATCAGAAAAAGGAGTTGTTTCCCGGAACTGTCCCGAATCTACATCTACTATCTTACTAACAATCTTTGAGTTATAATCGATAAAAAAACGTTCTACACTTGATGAATTGGACAATTCTACAAAGCCATTCAGACAATTCACTACAATTTCCTGGTTGGGTAGCAATTTTCCCTGACTGTACTGCTCATAAGTAATTTTTGTAATACTTTCTTTTTGGTTCTCTTTTGCAGATGAGAAAAAAGCAATCAACAAACTGGCTACTACGAATAAGGTTTTAAGCTTCATGTGTCAGGTATAAATTAAAAAAATAAAAACAGCAACTAGTAAGAAGAATAGCTAAAAACGATCCTTCTTATTAATTGCTGGTTTACGCACTAAGTAATTGAAAATTAATACTGAGCAATTAACATTTATCAAACAAGCTGTATCGCAGTTAATTATAAAGAATAAAATACGACAATCCATTACTCGCAGAACTTAGATATAGTTAACTAACAATTGTTATTCATTACTCATGGAATAAGGAAAACTATCCTCTGATGTTCCTCTTTCCTTATTTGGTTCTGCACTCATATTAAATTCAAGACTTCCTCCCTTTAAAATGTCATTGTGTTTGATGAAATTGAAAGGATAAGATTCTCCATTTAATTGGATATCTTGAACAAAAACATGATCAGATGAATTCTCGGTACTCGAAACGGTAAATGTTTTTCCATTTTCGAGACTCAAAGTAATTTTATCGAAGATGGGAGATCCAAAAACATATTCGTCGGTTCCCGGACAAACTGGATAAAATCCCATGGAACTAAATACGTACCAAGCTGAAGTTTGACCATTGTCTTCGTCACCACAATATCCATCGGCTTGTGGCGTGTATAATTTATCCATTACTTCGCGAACTCTTGTTTGCGTTTTCCATGGCTCACCTGCATAGTTATACAAATAAATCATGTGCTGAATTGGCTGATTTCCATGTGCGTAATTTCCCATGTTGGCAATCTGCATTTCACGAATTTCGTGAATTACTCCGCCGTAATAAGAATCATCGAATTTTGGAGGCATCTCAAAAACACCATCTAAAGTAGAAATGAAATTCTCTTTTCCTCCCATCAAGTCGATTAAGCCATTCACATCCTGAAAAACAGACCATGTGTAATGTAAACTGTTTCCTTCGGTAAATGCATCGCCCCATTTTAATGGATTAAACGGAGATTGGAAAGTTCCATCTTCATTTTTCCCACGCATTAATCCTGATTCATTATCGAACACATTGGTAAAGTTTTGAGCTCTTTTAGCAAACAAATCAATTTCAGCTTGTGGTCGACCTAACTCTTTAGCTAACTTCCAGATACAAAAATCTGCGTAAGCATATTCTAATGTTCTAGCGGTGTTTTCATTGATATTTACATTGTAAGGTACGTAACCCAACTCGTTGTAATAATCTGCACCAAATCGTCCAACGGATGTTACCTCTTCATTGTAGCCTTTTGTATTTTTTAGAATTGCTTCGTACAATGTTTCGATATCGTATCCACGGATTCCTTTTAGGTAAGAATCGGCAATTAAGGAAGCCGAATTCGATCCAATCATGCATCCTCGGTGGCCAGGACTCGCCCATTCTGGCAACCAACCACTCTCCTTGTAGGTGTTGGCTAATCCTTCCATAATTTGAGCATTAATATCAGGATACATTAGTGTGAAAAATGGAAAGACTGCCCGGAATGTATCCCAAAAGCCATTATCTGTAAACATATAGCCGGGCAGGACCTCACCATTGTAAGGACTGTAATGAATTACTTCATTTTTATCGTTAATTTCGTGAAACTTGCGAGGGAATAATAAAACCCTGTATAAGCAAGAATAAAATGTTTTTAGTTGATCATCGGTTCCACCTTCCACGCGAATTCGGGAAAGTTCTTTTTCCCAAGCCATTGCCGCTTCGGTTTCCAGTTCAGCGAAATTTTTTGCTCCAATTTCCCGATCTAAATTCAATTGTGCTTGTTCTGGGCTGATAAAAGAAGAAGCTACTTTTACATGAACCTCTTCGCCTTTTTGAGTTTTAAACCCAATAACAGCGCCAACATGTTCGCCACTGGCTTTCTGTGAATTTTCAGTTAACTGATCTCCACTCCAAGTATGTGTTATTTCAAATTCCTTATCGAATTCGGCTACAAAGTAGTTGTGAAAATTATCTGGAACTCCACCACTATTATTTCTGCAATAACCAATTATCTTTCGTTCTTTAGGCAGAATCGTTACTTCAGACCCTTTAAAAAATCCGTCCAACAAAATGTAGGAAGATTCATTTTCGGGAAAAGTAAAACGAAAAATTGCTGCACGTTCGGTTGGTGTAATTTCAGCCGTAACATCATAATCCGCCAAGTAAACTTTATAATAATTTGGTTTGGCAACTTCGGCTTTGTGCGAAAACCAAGATGCTCTTTCGTCCTCTTTAAACTTTAAATCGCCGGTAACAGCCATTAATGAAAAGGCCGCATAATCGTTGATCCAAGGACTTGGTTGATGAGTTTGCTTGATTCCTCTTATTTTTTTTGCGTCGTAAGCATAACACCAGCCATTTCCCATTTCACCGGTTTGTGGCGTCCAAAAATTCATTCCCCAAGGCAATGCAATTGCAGGATAAGTATTTCCGTTTGACAAGGAATAATCGGAATCGGTTCCCATTAAAGGATTTACAAAATCGACTAAAGTCTTTTCCGTACTTACTACTTTCTCGCCTCCACATGCAGTTAAAACTGCAACAAATAACAATATAATTAGGTTTGCTTTTTTCATACTTAACTAGTAAACAATTGATTTAGGTCTGTCTTCTATCGCTTTTCCAAAATTTAGATTTGGCTTTGCTCCCATTTCAAATGTAAGCTCGCCTCCTTTTAAAATATCTTTATGGGTGATAAATGATTTTGTATAATCCAATCCATTTAAGCTTACAGATTGAATGTAAATATTAGTATCGCTGTTGTTATTTGCCTTCACAATAAATTTCTTATTCGCTGGCAAATTAATAGTCGCTTCATCGAACAAAGGACTTCCAAAAACATAAGCGCCGTTGCTTGGATTAACCGGATAAAATCCCATAGACGACATCACATACCAGGCAGACATTTGACCGCAATCTTCATTTCCACACAATCCATCGGTTTGATCGGTGTACAATTCGTTCATGATGTATCTCACTTTATCAGCAGTTTTATACTGCTCGCCAGCATAAGCATACAAATAAGTAATATGATGACTTGGCTCGTTTCCATGTGCATATTGACCAATTAAACCAGAAATATCAGAGGAAGCTCCTTCTTCCAATTCCGAAGAAATAGAAAACAGACTGTCCAACTTATTCAAAAATGGTTTTTCACCACCCAAAAGTGCAATTAAGCCTTCCGGATCTTGTGGAACCAACCACAAGTATTGCCATGCATTTCCTTCGCAATAATCGTTTATACGATGCTGTGCCGAATAAGGATCAAAAGGAGTCCTCCAAGAACCATCGGTCATTTTTCCTTTCATAAACCGATCTTTCGGATCGAAATACTTAGCATATGCCTTAGCTCTCTCCTCAAAATATTTTGCAACCTCTGGTTTTTCTAATTTTTCGGCCAATTTACTAATGGCCCAATCGCTAATTGCATATTCCATTGCACTTGCAACTGACTCGTGCATTAAATCACCAGGAATGAAACCATATTCCTGCAATTCCTTTACTCCTGGTTCATAATCGCCCATTGCAGTTGCCGTAACCGCCTCGAGTGCTAATTCGTAATCTATTCCTCCAAATCCTTTTAAACAAGCATCAACAATTACAGGAACCGCACTATATCCAACCATGGTATTGGTTTCGTTTCCTCGCAAATGCCAAACTGGTAGTTTTCCCTGTTGCTTGTAAATTGTCAACATCGAGTTAATCATATCCGGCACCCGTTCTGGTTGGGTTAAAGTATACAAAGGATTTGCAGTACGATAAGTATCCCACAATGAGAATAAAGTATAATTTGTAAAATCGGCTCCTTTATAAACTTCCTTATCAACACCTCGATAATCTCCATTTGCATCATTAAATAAATTAGGAGCAATTAAAGTGTGATACATTGCTGTGTAAAATATCTTTTTCTTTTTAAGATCCTTCGTTTGTATCTCGACCTTTGCTAATTCTGTATTCCATTTGGCTTGATTTTCAGCAAGAACTTTCTCAAAATCCCAATCTTTTATTTCTGCTTTAATATTTGCTAAAGCGTTCTCCATATTAACCGGCGACATTCCAAATTTAACTTGAATTTGTTCCGAGGCTTCTGTTTCAAACTCCAAACAAGCTTTCACAGCACTTCCTTTTGCCGCATCCCCTTCCATCAACTTATCGCCATTGTACACCACAACATTCTTAATTGGTTTGGATAAAACCATCGCAAAATATTCTCGTTGATCCTCGGCCCATCCTGTTGAAAAGCGATATCCAGCTACAATTGTATCGTTTACTTTATGAAAAAATGTTTCGGTAGCAATATCTCCATTTCCCTCTTGCAAATCGAGAATTATTTTTGCTTCCGCAGATTTTGGATAAGTAATTTTATGAAGCGCTACCCGTTCACTACTAGTCATCTCCATATCAATATTGTAAGTATCCAGGTGAACTTTGTAGTAACCAGGCTCTACTTTCTCGGTTTCATGACTGTAATAGGAAGCATAACCATTTTCCGGATTTTCCTGTGTGCCAGGATTCATTTTCAATTCTCCAACCGTAGGCATCAATAAAAAATCACCTAAATCGGTACATCCCGTTCCACTTAAATGCAAATGAGAAAACCCTTTTACAATACTATCGGAATAATGATAAGACGAACACCAGTCCCAGCCTTTATGAAAATTACTCGGTCCGGCCTGAATGGCACCAAAAGGTACACTTGCTCCTACAAACACATGACCATGTCCTGCTGATCCAATTAACGGATCAACAAATTGAATGTAATTGTTCCCTTTATTTACTTCATTTTTACTATTGGTACAAGCAGTTAAACCTGTACTGATGAGTAGGATCGCGAGTAATGATTTGAAAGTACTTTGGTGTCGCATTTGGTTTTGTTCTTAATTAGTCAATAATCTTATCTTCAACAAAATATAATTAGATTGCACCTCTCTTTTTATCGAAAAAAGCATGCAATAGTCTCTTATTTTTTTTATTTTAATCCTTCATTTATTGCATTCGCATAAGCTTGTGTTTTTCCAAAATCCGAACAACTTTTAATATCGTCGTAAAGCCAAATGAAACCACCAGCAATAATATTTTTTTCGGAGCTAATCCTTGATTGAATGCTTGCAGGAGAATCTCCATCACTGCAATTCGTTCCATTTTTACACCATAGTCCCATGGAAACATCGATATCACCAAAATATTGATTCCAATCGGAAGGAGTATTACTTGCCCCTCCTGCATAACATTGTAAGTAAACTCGATCAATAGTACCAGGTCTTTCTGCTTCTACCTGCTGATATACTGATTGCCAGTAAGATGTTTTAGTATAGGGACACAAGCTCACTTTTAATCCCATATCGGCCAACATCAAACTAAATTTTACGCTCGACTCCACATCATAGGTTAATTCATCGTCGTAATTTATGGCTGTAGCACCAGTTATTTCTTTTAATTTATAAATCGCCTTATAAAGCTTTGTATCTGATCCCGTTCCTTCTTCCTCAATCAATTTTTTGATATTCTGCCATGATTTTGCACCCCAGGCACCAATCCCTAACTCAATTCGATCTATTGTAGTTGGAGCTTCCAATAGTTTAGACAAACGTGTTCCCCATTCAGGATCTCCAATATAATCTCCACTTGCATTGATAACCGCTTTATCGTTATAAATCATACTGCCATCTTCTTCAATATGTATGGTCCATAAAATTGCTGTAGTAAATCCTGAATTTCGCATATCCAGAATTACAGCATCGCCACCCGAATAGAAACTACCACCGCCAAATATTGCGGAATACTTACCAGTTGGTGGAAGTGTAGGTTTACTAGTAAGGCCTTTTATAATGCCCAAAGCATCACTAATATTTTTAGTTTCATTATCGATATCTTTTTGCCATTTTGCAGTAGCCTTTGTTGCTGCTCCATTATCAATTAATGATTGAATTACACTTTTTGTTCCGATTGGATATTCTCCTTCGTTCGTTCCCTCTACAATAGTTGGTTTTAATTCCTCGGCAGCTTTAATTTCGGTATCTAATTCTGAATAATCCAACACGATTTCGGGTAGTTTTCCATCATAAAGTAATTCAATACTCCCAACAAATGTTGCTGTGTAGCTATCTGTAATATCTCTAAACTCTGTTCCTAAATCAACATTTAATGGAAAATAAGCAGCTAAACCAGACTCCTCTCCGGTTAAAGCTAGATCCATACCATCGTATATTTCTACTTGTGTTCTTGTGGTATTCCAAATTCTTAGATCCTTTACCATTGCATTCACAACACGATCATTAAAAGCGTATGCATTACCAACAGCTAGAATAGCATCTTTTGCAACTACATGTTGCGCTTCCAGAGATACCACTTCGATACCATTCACATAAAGCTTATGAACACTGCCAGTGCTGGTTAGTGCGATATTCATCCACTCTCCCACTTTTACTACTCCTGATGCAGATTTAGCAACAAACCAATCGTTATTCCCAATAACTATTTCTAGATGTCCATCCTGAAAAGTACGAACAACAAAACCGCTATTAGGTTCCGTTTGCACACACGAAAAAACAGTATTACTAAAACCAATTGGATTTAAATCCATAAAGTAATAATCGGTTTCCATCGTAAATGTGCTACCAATGGTGTATTTAATGTTATCGGATATTTTTATGTATGTTCCTTGTTTTTGATGAATATATGGAATAACTCCTTTCAACAATTTAGTTTTAAACAAATCTATACTTTCCTGAAGCTTAAGGGAAGCTTCTTTAATTTCTTCTTGTGATTTTGGGCTATTTATCACACTTAGCGTGATATCAATTTCTTTTTGTAATTCTAATTTGGATCCAGGGAAATAAAACCCTGCTTGCATGCCTTCTTCACTATTTTGAATTAGTGCTTCAGCTTCTTGTATTAGTGTTTCAATTGCAGTAGTCTCGTATTGAACTAATTTTTTACTATCATCGCTACAGGCTATAATGGAGAATACCATTACAACAAGCATAAGGAAGGATGATGATAATTTATTGTATTTGAAATAATTCATATCTGAGGGTAAGATTTAATTAGAAGTAAACTATGTTCTAAAATTTATTCTACTAATTAAAGTTTCCACTTTTGTGTCTATTTTATATAGCTACAAGCCTAATAAAACATAAAATGGGATTAGTAAATAAAAGTGCTTGGGAATTGCTTCCCAAGACACTTTATTTGATCAATTAAAATACCTTACACACTATTAATAAAGCATGTAACATTCTAACAACTACTATTTATTCCAAGAAACATCTCTCATTTCTCCAGTAAAATTACCAGTGACATCACTAAATTTAACTCCAGCGACTTTATCAAGAGGAAAATAAATTTTCAATCCAGTTTCTGTTCCATCAATACTGCCATCTAAATCTGCAGCATCTCTTGCAACATCCCACATACGGAAATCTTTAATTGCTCCATCCATTACATTTCCCCAAGTATTTCCTAATAATCTTATTTCATTCTCTCCAGCAGCATTTGGCACTCCAATATTATCATCAACTCCAGCTACAACACCATCAATATACAAAGTTGTTGTTTTTTCACTCTCATTATGAACTACTGCAATATGCTGCCAATCTCCCGATTTTATTGCTTGAACATCAGAATCTGGACCTTGCCAACCACTACCAGCATCCGTGAAATTCCAAACTTTACCTGATTTCAATACATTTTCTTCTGTAAAATCAGAATAACCAGTTGCCCAGATTCCATAAGTATATCCGAAATAAAATATCGCTGTTCCGTTACTTAAGCTATTTACTTTCGAGTTAAACTCTATCGTATAATCACCAGTAGGAGCTACAGAATACCCTTTAATTGGCTTAATACTAAAACCATAAATATCAGATTCTGCTTTTACAGAAATTCCATCAGTTTTAGCAACTAGATATTTCTTAACCAATTTCAACTGATCCTTAATAGATTCAACAACAGCATCTAGTTCATCTTGCTTTTCAGCATCTGTTCTAATTACATTAGCATCGTCAATCATTGATTGCAAATATACTATGGTTCCTACAGGATAATCACCATCATTTTCGCCCTCAACAACTTCAGCTTTTAAAGCTTTTACATCCTCTATTGCTGCATCAATGGAAGTGTATACCAGTTCAATAACTGGAGGAATTCCATCAGGAGCCCAGCTTACACCATTTCCAACGAACTTTGCAGTATAATTTCCAGTATTATCAGAAAAATTAGTACCTAAATCTGCATCTAATGGAAAATATACTTCCAATCCAGCTTCTGTTCCTTCTAATTGTTCATCTCTATTAGCAATCAGTTGATCCGCAGTTCTTACTTCGCTCCAAACACGGAAGTCACGTAACATTCCATTCCAAGGACGATTACCCCACCAAGAAGTTTCTCCCAAAGTAAATGGAGCATCAGAATTAAAAAGTGTTTCGGTTGGGAAATTTGCTTCTGAAATAACTTCTACTCCATTCATATACACTTTCCACACAGAGCCACTTTTGGTTACCGCATAATGCACCCATTCGCCAATCTTAACACCTTGTCCACCTTCATAATATGATTCATTCCAACCACCGTTTCCAATTACAAGATCCAGTCGATCGCCAAAAATTCGAAGATTAAAACCAAATTGACTTCCATTATCACCTTCTCCAGCTGAAAACATCGTTTCTATCCATTCAGAACCAGTAAAATAGGATTCAATCTCAATAGTGAAATTATCTGCCAATAATGGTTTAATATTTTCAGAAATTTTAATATAAGAACCATTTGTCTTATTAAAAATAGGAATTGCAAGACTTACAGTATTGGTCTTAAATACATCGATATACTTTTGTAATCTTAAAACAGCGTTTGAAATCTCCTCTTGTGATTTAGCATTTGCGATTTGCCAATCTACCCAAGTAAGTACTTCTTCTAATTCAGCCTTAGAACCTGGTTTAAAATCACCTGGAGAAGTACCTTCCTCGCTTGTGGCAATTAAATTCTCAGCTTCCGAAATCAATGCCTCTAAAGAAACGGTCTCATAAGACCCTATCTTATCGTCATCATCACAAGCTACAAAGGCAAAAGCCATTAGAAAAGCAGCGAGATAGGACAACATTTTTATATTTAATTTTATTGCTTTCATATAATAAGGTTTAAATGATGTGTTTTGATTCACTAAAAATCAAAACACAATCACCAGATATTATTAATTACAAATTACTATTCATTAAACCATTTGCTTTGGTTTTGGTATCCGCAGTATCCCACCATACTTTAATATCCATTCTATCTGTCTCTGTAGTATTCTGAGACGATGGCATATTTGCTTCGTTGTTTAGGTGAGCACTATTTGGGTAACGTACACGCTTCACCCAAGTACCAGAAGCAACCGAAGCACTTCCGCTAACTCCATCCTTAGGTAAAGTGATGTCTGGATAATCTGTTCTTCTAAAATCTGCCCAAGCTTCCACTCCATTAGGGAAATTCGCTAACCACTTCTGAGTGATTAACTGTTTTAATGAAGATTCGTTAGTACCAGAAAGATTTGGTAAACCATCCACGTAAGCACTTGTTGCTGTTGCATCAACTCCTACGTATTCCATAGATGCTTCAACAGCTTGTTTGTACAATGCATTTGCATCTCCAGAAATCCATCCTCTCATTGCTGCTTCCGCTTGCAAGAAAAGTACTTCTGAATAGAACATTACTGGTACATACATCTGAGCTTGATCTCCATCTCCAACGAAATCAACATACCCACCTTTTAAATTGATGGTTGCAAAATTTTCATCGGCATCAGTTGGCACCAAATTATATCCATTTTCAATACCATCATAGATATCAAAGCCTGCTTCTTCCTTCGTTTTTGGCTCCCCGTCTACTTGATAAGCAAACCATATCGAAGCACGTGGATCCTCTCCAACACTTGATTGATTGTATAAATAATTTGAAAATGTTTTTGACATTCTAATGTTATTCCAATTCCAAGCCATTTGATTCAAATAATCAAACCATCCTTCACTCCACAATGGAACTTTAGTAACATCGTCATTACTTGTCATTAGTCCATTTGGTCCATTTACGGCTGCTGCAGCCTCTGTTTGTGCTCTAGCAACATCCACATTTGATAAACGCATTGCTAAACGTAAACGTAATGAGTTACCAAACTTCTGCCATTTTACAACATCACCAGCATAAATTAAATCATACCCATCGCCATAAACATACTGTTCTTCACCTCCGGTAATTGCGTTAACCGAAATATCCAAACGTTTTAGCAAATCATCATAAATCTCTGCCTGTGTATTATAAGCTGTTTTTTCACCTGTTCCAGCTCCAAAATATGGAATATCACCATAAGTATCGGTCATACGAGACCACATGTAACACATCCAGATATCTTTGATTGCTATCGCATCCACATAGTTTGGATCTTCTCCATACATATCCTGAATTGCTAATGCTCTTCTTAGGTTAGTGGTATAATGCTCGTTCCATTGGTTACCAATCCAACCATCTACGTACTCATATCGAGGGGAACCAAAACCAGATACTGTATTTGCCCAATATTGAGAATACAAATCAGGGTATAGGTTCACATTTCTTTGATAGTTTGCAACAACTTGTTGTTGCATTGCATTAAAAAAGAATTTTGGCTCTACTTCTGTCACCGAATCTGATGGCGTATTCATATCACCAAAATCATCAGAACAACTACTGCTTAGAACAATTAGTCCTAACACAAATAGTATTAAATTATATTTCTTCATAATAAATTTCTTTTTTCAGTTAAAATCCAACATTTAGAGAAACACCATATGTTCTTGCAGATGGAACTGGCGAAAAATCATATGCTTGTGCTGCATACTCTGTGCTGTATGCACTCGCATCTGGAGCTGTTCCTGGAGTATTTTTATAGAAATAGAATAAGTTTCTTCCTACAAAGGATACTCGTGCTGATTTTACAGGGTTATGAGGAATCTTGCTAAGAAGAGATTTTGGAAGGTTATATCCAATTGCCAATTCTTTCAATTTCATGTGAGAAGCATCATAAAGAAATTCTTCATCTACTTTTGAAACTTGTCTCCAATACTCTTCTGCAGAAATCATTACATCATTTAATCCACCAGCTTCTGTTACACCATCTGCAAAAAATGCAATTCTACCATTTGCTGTAGTTTGGGCCGCTGTTCCTGCTGAAGTAGCACTGCGCTCTGATGATGAAATAATATCTCCACCTTGCTGAACTGAAACCAATGCAGACAGAAACAATCCTTTGTAATCCACACTTAAATTGATAGCTCCAGTCCAATCTGCTTGAAGATTACCAATTACAATGTTATCGTCTTGATTAATGGTCATTAAACCATTTTCATCGATAATAATAGCTCCACTTTCGTTTCTATTATAAACATTACCTAATATATCACCAAGCTTACCACCTTTGTAGGCAACAACACTAGATCCAAAATCATATCTACTGATTTCGTCTTTCAATTCTTCTAAAGTACCTTCGTTCATCGCGAAGTTGAAGTTAACACCAACGGTTAAATCTTTCGTTTTAACTGGAACCGTTGAAAGTGTAAATTCAATACCTTTATTTAAAATTTCACCAATATTAGTTAACTCTTTGCTATAACCTGTTTCCTCAACATTTTGCAAGTAACCAATCTGATTTTCGGTTTGTTCGTAATAGTAAGTGAAATCTAATCCAATTCTATTTTGTAAAAATCTAATATCTGCTCCAAATTCGATAGAAGTAGATAACTCCGATTTTAATTTTGGATCGATACTAATAGATGGTACATTTCCTACTGTTAAACCATAGTTCCAGTTTCCTAGTGAATAGTTTTGAGCAGTAAAAAATGGCTGTGTTCCCTTACCTACCTGAGCCCATGATCCTCTTACTTTTGCAAAAGAAATCCAATCTGGCATTTCAATCATTTCTGATACTACACCACTCAAACTAACTGATGGGTAAAAATAATCGTTATCAAAATCAATATCTGCTGAAGTTAGAGTTGAAGACCAGTCATTACGTGCAGTAAAATCCAGGAATAACATATTTTTATAAGCTACCTGTCCAAATGCATACATAGAACGAACTTCTTCTTCGCTTAAACTTTCTGAAGCATTAATATTTGAACCTGCTGCTAAAAAGAAGTTTCCTTCGGATGCTAATTTACCTGAACTTGCACTTAGAGTTTCTCTAATACTATTTCTATTGTTAGCCCCAAAATTTAAGCCAATTGTGAAATCATCATTAATCACCTTATTGTAAGACAATAAGAATTCATAGTTTTGTTCCTTAAATTTCGACTGAGTTGGATTGTAATTTGGACGATTGGCATCTACATTATCGCCATATATATATCCACCTACTCCAGAAAACTGATAAAAATCCATACCATATTTAAATTTAGCTGTTAAATCTGATGTGATTTTTAAATTTGCTGCTACATAGCCAAATGTTCTGTCTTTCTCGTCTTCATTAACTGTTTGTGCCTGTAAAAAATAAGGATTTCTGTAGTTTGCATTTGTTGTTGTGTATAACTTCTCAACATGCTCTCCTCCAATAATATCATAACCCGGAGCTAAATCCTGATTACGAATATTCATTGGCATGGTATTAAAATAGGATACGTAAGAATAGTTTCCTATCTCAGGCCGTGCTTCTCCTTTAGTATTGAAAAATGACACCTTAGTATCAATATTTAACCATTCATTAATATCATAATCAGCTCGCAAATCAAAAGTAATTTTCTCAACCTTGTGATCTTCATAAATACCATTCAAAATATCTTTTCCCAAAGATGCACGGAAGGTTCCGTCATCGTTACCTCCTGTAAAAGCAACGCTGTGCTTTTGTGTGGTTCCAGTTCTAGTAAAATCTTTTAAACGATCTTTCTGAGCTTCATATGGCATCATTTCTCCTGTCCACGACTCCAACATTTGACCATTCATCTCCGGTCCCCATGATGATGTTGAACTATTATCATAAACACCATTACTTCCCTGACCATACTTATCTTGCAAATCTAACATATAAGCAGCCTCAGACATCGTAAATCCACCTGAATAAGAAATTCCAAGTCCTTTTCCTCTTGCACCTTTTTTAGTAGTAACCAAAACAACACCATTACCTCCACGTTCTCCATAAAGAGCGGCAGCATTGGGTCCTTTCAAAATAGAAATTGATTCAATATCCTCAGGATTCAAATCATAAGCACCTCCGGCACGTGAGGTACCACCCCAAACTCCACCTTCACTGCTATTTCCATTGTCAAATGGCACTCCATCTACAATCCAAATAGGTTGATCATTACCAATAAGAGAACTCGAACCTCGAATGTCGATTCTTGAAGTACCACCAACACCTCCACCTGATTGGTTGATTTGTACACCAGCTACTTTTCCTTGCAGTGAACTCACTAGATCCGAACTACCAGCTTTTGTAATTTCATCAGCTTTTACATCCTGAACTGCATAACCAAGAGCCTTCTTGTCTCTTTTAATACCGAGAGCTGTAACCACTACCTCATCAACTTGCAAAGCATTTGTTAGCATTACTACATTAATTACAGATTGAGAACCAATTGTAATTTCTTTTGTTTCCATACCTACGAAACTAAACACCAATACACTGTTTGCATCTGGTGCAGAAATTTCATATTTTCCATCAATATCGGTTACAGTACCGATGGTTGTACCTTTTATAACAACCGAAACTCCAGGCAGTGACATTCCCGAGTCTTCGGTAACTACTCCGGTAACTACCTGCTGAGCGGCTAAAACCGCTGTGTTGTCATTTGTTAATTTGTTAACGTTTGCACCTGCCGAAAATGGAAAAACCATTATTCCAAGTAGCAACGCAAAAATCCCAATCTTACTTCCAAGTCCTAATGGGTTAGCTAGGCTTGAATGAAGATTTCGTAAATAGCATTTCTTCATAGTTAGAATTATTAATTATACAATGAACAAAAAAATAGTGTTATTTTTTCTGTAACCAATATTAGCGCAAACGTATTAATTCGCGATTAATATTGAATTAATTAGGCTCTTAAAAGCATTAATCAAGCCGTTTTATTTTGATTTACAATTACTTACACCACACACCTTATTATTACAATTAATTAAAGATTTTTAACCTTTTCATATTCCTTATTACTTATTCTGCATCGTCAACTTTAAAAACCTCTACAAGCATCCAAATTCTAGGCACTTCAACTCTATTTTAAGCTATAAAATCATTAAAAAAATTCAATACTTATCCGTCGCAAACAATCCTCTGTTTTATTCCCTTGTTTTGTGCAATAAACTTAGGCTTTATAGGCTTTTATCCTTAAAGTCTTACTATATTTAGGTATATTTGAAAATTAACAAACCACACAAATAATGATGAAATTTCTACTTGCATTATTTACTCTAATTATATCCTTTTCTACCCTCTATGCCGACCATGGTATTCATTTTAAGTCAAACGAGGTAGCAAAAGAAAATCGGACGGGAGTTGACATTACACACAAGAATAATATTTCGTATGAAAATAGTTTCACTATTGCTTTCATGCTTTCTTTGCGGGAAACGGATACTCATTACGGAGAAATACTATCCTTAAAAGAAGAAAATGGAAAAAACTTAATTCAGGTTACTTTCCGTGAACCCGATTTGTACGTAATTCACAATAAAAAAGAAACTAAATTTCATTGTAATTTTAACACATTACATCTTCTTAAAAACAGATGGATTCCCTTTCAGTTAAAAATTGATAGCGAAAAAGGAGAAATCTCCTTAACTCTTGGAGTCAATCATTTTCAAAATTCAATTCGGTTTCCAAAAAAATCTGAATTTTCCTTATCCTTAGGGGTAGTAAACAAGTATGGTTTTTTTATTGATGAAGTTCCTTCCATGTCTATAAAAGACTTGGCAATTCATATTGATGGATCCAAAAAATATTTATGGCCATTTCGAAAAGATACTGATGATGAACTTAAAGACATTTTATCTAAGAAAACTGCAAAACTTTATAATCCTGATTGGGTAATAGATTATCACAATCGTTGGTCTAAAATTAAAACCTTATCATTTCCATCGCTTCCATCGATGGCATATGACAAAAAAAATGAACTGATTTATTTCTCCCTTCAAAATGGTGTTACATATACTTACTCCATTAAAACAAGTACAATAATCACAAATAGTAAAAATTCCGGATATCCTGTTTTTGAAAAATCACAACAACTAATTGTTGACAACAACAACCAATTAGTTTCCTACAGTTTTAACCAAAACAACATCTCCACTTACGATTTAGAAGACCACAGCTGGAGCCACAAAGACAGTGTAACCGATAACCTTCCAAAATGGTGGCATCATAACAAACTTATCCACCCTATCAGTCAGCAAATCACAACTTTATGTGGGTATGGTTACTATTCTTATTCTAATGTAATTAAATCATTCAACCCTAAAACGAATGTTTGGAACGAGCTTCATTTAAATGGAGATGCGATGCAACCAAGATATTGTAGTTCCCTTGGTTTTTCAGCAGAAAATAGTAATGTTGCTTATTTATTTGGAGGAATGGGGAATTCCCTGGGGAAACAAATTTTGGGAAAAGAATTCTACTATGATCTATATCGAATTGATTTTGAGAAAAATGAGATAAAAAAAATGTGGGAATTGGAGCAAAATGATCAATTTCAATACTTGCCCGTTAATTCATTAAAAGTAACTGAAAAAGACAGCGCTTTCTACACTTTAGTGTTTCCTTGTCAAAAAAGCAGTACGCATCTTAAAGTGGCAAAAGCATTTATAAATGATCCTAAACTGTATTTTATTGGGGACAGCATTCCGTATGAATTTATTGATATCAAGTCATTCGCTGATTTATATTATTGCGAAAGTGAAAACAAGCTAATTGCTCTCACCTCTCAAGAGTCTAACTCTGAAGCCGAAACATACGAAGTATCTTTATATTCTATAAGCTATGAACCTGGATCGAATGTAGAATCGGACCTGAATACGGGTTCTTTTTCTTTATTCCGAAAAATATTCTATTTCTTTTTAGCAAGTATTCTTCTATTCTTACTAATTTTTGTGCTTAGAAAAGCAAAAATCAAAAATGAAAAAATACAGAAGCCTGCTATCTTAACAATCCCAGACAAAATAGTGAGTTTTAAAATTCCACAGGTAAACTCCATCCTTTTATTTGGAGGCTTTCAGGTTTTCGACAAAAAAGGTAGAGATATTACCTATCGATTTAGTCCTACCTTAAAAGAATTGTTTCTTTTAATTTTATTGTATTCGCTTGAAGATGGAAAAGGAATTTCGTCGAGAAGAATTCAAGAATACCTTTGGCCAGATAAACCAGAAAGTAAAGCCAAAAACAACAGAGGTGTAAATATTAAAAAACTACGTGGAATTATCGAAGATATTCAAGGAATCGAAATAACTTTCGATAATAATTACTGGAAAATTAAACTTGAAGAGAATGTATTCTGTGATTTAGCTAGTATTCAGACTAGTATGAAGTCGAATATATCACATACGAATGAAGAAAAAATTGAAGAAATTATTCAAATTCTACACAAAGGAACCTTACTTAGAGATATCGCTCCCGAATGGTTAGATTCTATTAAAGACAAAACCACAGGAACCATAGTAAGTACTCTTGAAGAATTACTAAACAAACACGAATTTGAACCGTTTATTCGTTTATCAATTTCGAATGTAATTTTTGAATTCGACCAAATGAATGAAACCGCACTTCGAGTAAAGTGCAACCTACTTTCGATGCAAGGAAAACACAGTTTAGCCATGGAAACTTACGAAAGTTACATTAAACTCTATATGAAATTATACAACGAAAAGTATCAATTTTCGTTCAAAGAGATTATTGCTGAACATACCACAGCATAAAAAAACCAGGCTTTCGCCTGGTTTTTTTACACTAATCTAACTTACTAACCTATTTCTAAAAAAATCCGGAAAGAGAAAGCTTTTCGCCTCCCAATCCGGGATAGCACACTACTACTACATAATTTAAAAATTTCTTTCACTTTTATTCTCAATAACGTAGAGAACAAATACTATTTTCCCCTACACAATAGTTAAAACAGAAGGTCTTTCTCTAAACAATTTAAAAATTAATTCTCCAAACAAAGTGTTTGCCCAAGCAAACCAAGATCGTGTAAATTTTTCAGGATTATTTTTATGAAATGTTTCATGCATAAATCCTGTTTCCGCATGAGTAGCAATCAGCATCTGTAAACAAGAAATTATTTCCTGTTCATCATTAGAGGTCATCGCTCTCATAATAATACTCATTGGCCAAATCATATCGACACCAACATGAGGACCGCCAATTCCTTCGGCATATTTTCCCTTATAAAACCAAGGATTATTCGTACTCAAAACAAACTTTCGAGTATTTATATAAAGAGAATCAGCTCCTTCCATTGCTCCTAAATAGGGAAGAGATAATAAACTAGGAATATTTGCATCATCCATAAATAGTTTATTTCCAAAACCATCTACTTCAAAAGCTAATATTTTACCATAATGTAAATGATCCGAAATAGCATAATTCGTTAATGCGTCTTCTACTTCGCTTGCTAATAGTAATGCCTCCTCAGCCAATTTGCTTTCTAAATTCAAATGACTTGCTATTTCGGCCAATTGTTTCAATGAAACCACTGCAAAATAATTTGAAGGAATTAAGAAAGGCAATACCGTTGCATCATCCGATGGACGAAAGGAAGAAACAATTAATCCAACAGGATTCACTGGATTTCCAAAACCTCCACCCGACAATGAATCGTATGGCTTGGTAGTTTTTCGCTGAAAAGAATAGGGTCCTTTGCCTTTTTTTCGCTGTTGTTCTTGAAATGTTTTTACAATTAATTTGGTAGCTTCTACCCATTTTGTATTAAAACAACTATCATCACCCGAAGTTTTCCAATAATGATACGCCAAACGAATGGTATAGCACAAAGAATCTATTTCCCATTTTCGCTCATGTAACTCTGGCTTCATTTCAGTTTGATCACTTTCCCAATGACTTCCTTCTGCTCCTTTGTTAAAAGCATTTGCATAAGGATCAATCAAAACACATTTAGTTTGTCGATTGATTAATCCTTTAAACAGTTTTTTTAACTCTTCGTCTTCTGCAACCAAAGGTAAATAAGGCCATACCTGAGCGGTTGAATCTCGCAACCACATGGCATCTATATCGCCAGTAATTACAAAAGTATCAGAAATACCAGATTGTTCAGAATATTGAACTGTTGTATCCAAGGTATTTGGAAAACAATTCTCAAACATCCATGATAGTTCAGGATTGGAAATCTGACCTTTTATTTTCTCAATAATTTTATCGACAGAAGGACTAATAAAATTACGATCCGCTTGCACTGGTCGTTTCGACACGTAGCTTAAGCCTTGTGCAGATGCAACAAAACCAGCACCAGTTAATGCCAATCCTCCTGCGAATAAAACAGAGTTTCTTACAAAAGTTCTTCTTTCCATAGCTTCAAACGAAAAAGTATTACTTCAATTTTTTTAGTGCAAACGCATATGCTCCAATGGCAATTGCTTTACTTGCTCCCAACTTGCTGGAACAAACTGCTAAGCGAGGGTTTGGGTCGTATTTAATCGTTTTATCAGTTCCAGGAATCTGAATATCCTTTGAATAATCGCCAGCAAACTCCTTAAATTCTGCTTCGTTATCGATATTGTAGATTTTCTGAACCAAACGAGGAAGTGACTCTCCACTTGCAGTATAACAATTTCCATTCATTTCTTTCAAAGCTGCTGGCATATACAATTCGTGAGCACCAGCTAATCCACCACCAATAACCGCAATTCCATCGGTAATAGTAAGTAAGTTTGCCAGACTATCGCCCAAGCATTTTCCGAACAACTCAAATGCTTTTAAAGCCGCTTTTTGATCTGGATTCTTGTCATCCACAGCTACATCATAAACATCTTTTGGCATTAATTCTTTAGGATAACTTCCTTTTGCCTCTTCGAGGAATGTTCTTTGAATCGCTCTAGTACTAATTCCTTCCTCGGCAAATCGCTCCGGAAAAACACGAGAACTAGTTAACCATACCTCGGTGGCAATTGAATTATCACCAATAAGCAATTCGTTATTAGTAACTAAACCACCACCAAAACCAGTACCTAGCGTTACTCCAATTAAATTTTTATAGCGTTTCGCACTATTTGCTTGCTCTAAACGGCTATTCATAGCTGGTAATACTCCTCCCAAAGCTTCGCCGTAAGCAAATAAATCACCATCATTATTTATATAAACAGGCAGGTTAAAATGTGCCTCAAGCATTGGTCCTAAAGCAACACCACCTCTAAATGCAGGTAAATTAGGCAAATCACCAATAATACCATTTTTATAATCTGCTGGACCAGGAAATGCAAAACTTATTGCAACAGGTTTCTCAGCTAGCAAATTAAGAACCTCCTGAAATCCATCAATAACCGTTTTCAAACACAAATCGAGTTGATCTGCATTAGAAGCCTTGCGAATTGGTTCAATAATCTCTTCTCCACTTCTCATTGCTGAAAAAACAAAATTTGTTCCTCCTGCATCAAGGGTCATCACCACTCTTTTATCACTCCAAATATTCATCATATTCTTTTGTTAGAAATTAATCAAGCTAGTTAGCATCTGTTTTCGTAAATAATCTTCCTAGATAAAAGAAGTAAAGCAGGCAAAGAAGTAAAACAACAATACCTCCAATTTGTGTTCCTACTGCATCCGAAACCATTCCTAAAAATAATGCGATTGCTCCTCCCGAAACTCCCATAATCATTAAACCAGAAACTTCATTTGCGCGCTCAGGCTGACGTTTCAAAGCATAAGAGAAAATGATTGAAAATAAATTTGCACAGGCAAATCCAACAATAAATATGAAGATGGATAATAAAACTAAATTACTCGAGAATAACATTCCGATAAAACCCAAAATACCTAAACTAACACTGTACTTAAATATCTTTCCTGGTGCATATTTTGCTAAAATAAGTGCTCCTAAAAACGTTCCAACTGTACGTGCAACAAAGTACAAACTAATACCAAGACCAGCCTGTTCTAAAGAAATACTGCAACGTTCCATTAAATATTTTGGAATCGTTACGTTTAATCCTACATCAATTCCTACTACCAATAAAATTCCAATAAAAAATGCTAGAATGTAACGATCCTTAAGCAATCCGAAACAACTAACTATGGATACATTATTACCTTCCTGAACCTCTTTTTTAATTGAAGTAGACCATAACCATATGGTGGAGATAATTGTAATACCAGCATAAAGTGGAAAAATTAACTTCCAATTACCTAAACTTACGGCAGCAAAACTAGCAATGATTGGTCCTAAAAATGCCGCAATTGCTTTTACAAACTGACCTAATGTTAAGCTACTGGCAAGTTTATCTCCTGCTACCACATTAGTCAATAATGGATTTAAGGCAACTTGAATAATAGTATTCCCAATTCCCAACAAGGCAAAAGCAAGTAAAACTATAGTGAAATTATAAGAAATCAATGGAACCAACATTGCTAAAAAAGTGATAAACATACTTAGCAACACTGTATTTTTTCTTCCTATTTTATTCATTAACAACCCGGTTGGTACCGAAAATACCAAAAACCAAAGAAACACCATTGCTGGTAAAATATTGGCAACCGTATCACTCAATGCAAAATCATGCTTTACGTAATTCGTGGCAATCCCCACAACATCAACAAAACCCATGACAAAAAATCCAAACATTACCGGAAGGATTTTACCAATTGAAGCTTTCTCTTTCATAATTAATTTAAATCTAGTTTTTACTGCTTAATTAAAACAAGCTATTTGCTTTATTTAATCTCTTTAACGTACTATTAACTTAGGCTTTAATTCTATTCTTGTATTCTTAATCTTTTTGCTTTTAATTACTTCCGCCAATATCTCTACGGATTGCTTAGCAATACTATCGATAGGTTGAGCAATTGAAATTACTTTTGGCATCGAATAATCGAAAATGTCCAAATTATCAAAACTCACAAACGTAATTTCTTTTACCTTTTCAGGATAAAGCATATTCATTAACCAAATAGCGGTAGCTGTAATCTGATTATTGGTAAAAACCACTACCTCTACCCCAGCCTCAATTAAGTATTTTAATTCTTTTTGAGCACTTTCTTTAATCCGATTGTGATCTACAATACGAAGCAAATTTTGGTCATATTCCAATCCATTATCTAACAAAGCCTGCTTGTAACCATCTATTCTTAGTTTTAATGAATAAACATCTGGTGTAATCGATAATAAACCAATTTTTTTTGCTCCCTTGTCAATCGTTTTCTGGATTGCTTCCTTCATGGGTGTTTTATTTTCAACCAAAATATAATTGGCTAAACACCCAGGATCTTCGCGATCGAAAAAAACCATTGGGAAATTATGCTCCGACAAAGATTTCAACACCTCTCCTTTTATAAAACAGGAAGCAATGATTAATCCATCTACTTGTCGATTCAAAAACATATTGAGTAAACGTTCCTCTTTTTCCTTTTTTTCGTCGGTACTACCAATAATTAAATGATATCCTTTCTCCCAAAGTAAATCTTCAATAGTGCGTCCTATTTTAGCATAAAAAGGATTCGAGATATCAGGAACCAAATAACCAATGGTATTCGTAGTACCATTTTTTAAACTCTTGGCAATTTGATTTGGCTGATAACCTACCTTCTTGATATAATCCAATATCATTTTTTGAGTTTTTTTACTAATGTTCTTTTCATCCCCTTTTTTGTTTAAAACAAAGGATACAGTAGTTTTTGAAACTCCTAAATCTTGGGCAATATCTTTAATTGATTTTTTTTTCAAAGGTTTTCGGTTTGCTAAATCGGTTTACTAAATCGGTTTACCAAAAATATGACTTTTTTTTCAAATTCAAAAAAAAATATTTCCAAACAGATTGCCTAAAATATAAAAACAACGCACGAAAAATAACAATCCACTCACTAGTAGACTTTTAAAAGCACACTGCACCTTAGCAATAAAGTAAACACATTATCTTTAAGTTCTGTTTTACTTTCAAAAATAATTGTACTTTTAGATCTTGTTACAGAATATTCACACCTCTTTACTTCCTCTTATAAATTTTTTAAGCTTGATTTTTACAAGGTATTAAATACCTTATGTTTAGATTATGCTGATCAGACAAATTGGAATAAATATGAAAAATCAAAAAATTTGTGTTATTGGTTGTGGTAATTTAGGACGATCAATTGTTAAAGGACTTTTGAATAAGAATACTTTTGATTCAAATCATGTAACCGCCACTAGAAGAAACGTTGATTTAATTGCAGATTTAGCTACCGAAGGCGCACTTGTAACCTCTGATAACTGTGAAGCAGTTCGAAATTCGAATATTATTTTAGTGGCAGTAAAACCATACAATGTTGGTAAAATAATCCATGAGATTAAGGGCGAAATTCGTAAAGGACAACATGTGCTTGTTTCCCTTGCCACCGGCTTAACAACAGAAGAAATTTCGGAGATGCTGGATCACAAAATTCCGGTTTTTAGAGCGATGCCAAATATTGCTGCCAATATTTCGGAATCTGCCACTTGTATTTGCAGCAGAGACGCTTCTCCTCAGGAAACAAAAAACATTAAAGCTGTTTTCGATTGTGTGGGGGAAAGTCTTATTATCAATGAAGAGTTAATGGAAGCTGCCACCATTTTAGGTGCTTGTGGAATTGCTTTTGTATTCCGATTTATTCGTGCAATGATTCAAGGGGGAATTCAAATTGGTTTCGATGCAAATACTGCCAAACAAATTGTATCACAAACTGTAAAAGGTGCTGCCGAAATGCTTCAAATTAACGATGACCATCCCGAATCGGAAATTGATAAGGTAACCACTCCCAAAGGTTGCACTATTGTTGGATTAAATGAAATGGAACATCAAGGATTTTCATCCGCATTGATTAAAGGAATTGTAACGTCCTTTCAAAAAATCGAAAGATAAAAAATAAGCTTTCCATCCATTCGGATTACCCGTTTGGATGGAGGACCTTTTTAATTGGTAAGCAACAGTTTCCTTTTTAAATCTACACCGTCGATATTGATGTTTAAAATATAAGATCCCGAAGCCAATCCTCCAAGATTAAATCGAATACTGCTTTCGTAGCTAGAAACAACTCCCGAGCGAATTTGAGCACCTTTAAGATCATAAACAGTCCATGTGCTGCGTAAAAAAATAATCTTGCTTAAATCAACGGTAAAAACGTCATTCGAAGGATTTGGATATATCGTTAATAAATTGTCGTATCGGGTACTTATTTCTTTTGTAATTGAATGTTCACCACAAAAATTTTCAGCAAGCATCGTCAACTTATAAATTCCTGTTTTATTATACGTATGAATTGGATTTTCCTCATCAGATAGGGAACCATCGCCAAAATTCCAATTGTACGCCATACCTTCTATCGACGTATTTGTAATTTGAACTTTATTAAGCTCTACAGTATAGCTAAAATCCGCTACAGGAATATCCATTGCTAAAACTGAGCGAACAACACTATCAACAACAAACTCTTTTTTTACAATTAATTTAATTTTCTTAAGACCTGGACTACTATAACTCACAACGTGCGGTCCTTTTTCTGTTGATGTTGCAGGAGTAGCTCCTTCGCCGAAATTCCAATAAAATGTTTCGGGTTCTCCTAAAGAAACATCTGTAATCGTAATTGGAGAATCGTAACAAATGCTATCCTGAGAGACAGCCACAACAGCTCTTAATCCTTTATAAGGATCAACACCATCAAGCGTTAATACTCCCAAATTTAATGGATCTAACCAAATTTTAAGTTGCTGATTGGAAGCCGAATAATTATCCCAACTTTCAGAAAATTTTGCAAAGTAATCATTTATGGAGCTTGAACAGCTAGCCTCGCCTCCTGTTAAATCACCAATTAAACGATGATTTTCGTCAAATAAAGGTGAGCCTGAAGACCCGCCTTCTGTTGTTCCTAAATCCCATTCTAAAATTCGCCAATGAGTATTCGAATCAAAAGTAAATTTTGTGTCAGAATAGGTAGCGGTTATAGGGGAATCCAGATCCAAGGATATTTTTTTTACATCTCCGCTAGGATGATGAATACAAGTTGTATTTACCGGCACTCTTCCAGATCGATCCCAACCAATGTAATAGGGTAAATAGGAAGCAGGAGGCATTACTGATAGTTCTAAAAGTGTAAAATCTAAATGATTCGTAGTCGCCAATAAATTAGCTCCTGAAATAGATTGTGATTTCGATCCAACGGTAGATTCACAATCCGCAGCTTCATAGTTAAAATAGAAAATTGCAGCATCTGCTTCTTCTTGAACGTTAATAGCATGATGCGCTGTTAATAAAAATGGTCTGCCATTAAAACTAGTATTATTTATTAACGCACCCGATGCAATATACCCATCATATAAAATATGACATACTGCTTTTTTTTCCACTTGCCAGGAATCGCCCTCAGCACAATTAATATTCACATTACAAGTTCCTGATGATTTTAAAAGTGATACTTCTCCTCTTAACTGATTAAAAATATTTTTATAGTCGTGCAAAACACTTCCAATTTCCAGAACGGCAATAAATTCGGGTTGTAAAGGTTCTATGTACTCCACAGTAATTTCGTCTCCTTGCAAAGGTTCAATCGAAAACTTACCCGATTCTTTATTGTTTTTTTCAGTGTATGCTCCTAATATTCGGTTCGATTGATTGTTGTAAACAAACATCTGACTTCCTGTCGGAATTCTAAATTTTGAGAAAATCAAACCTAAAGAATAAGCCCCCGACGAAGTAATAGATAATCGCCAAACTCTTCGCCCATCGTCTAAAACTTGCCATGTACCGGCGTTTAATGAATTAAAAGAAACCTGATACCGATAAGCATACTGAGCATTCTTCAGGAAACTTTTGCCTTCCGATTGTTCTTGACTCTTTAGCATTGTTGCTCTCTCGAAGCGAGGCAAGTAAACAGTCGATAATTCAGACTTTATTGTGCCCGTTTTAAGTAAAGGCTCCCCACCGTAAGAAATTTGAGCTTTGGTTGAAAGCCAAAAAAGACTTAAGCTAATCAATAGCCCGTAGCGAATAATTTTAGAAATCATGCAGGTATTTTTCAATCAAATATTCTCAAAAATAGCAATTAAGTAAGGAATGCCAACCAATTACATAAAACAATTAAATTTTCATCAACAAAAGCATGTATTCTAAAGCGAACCTATTAGCAACACCCAATTCTCATTTTCCAATTTTGCCAAACATAAATTCTAATCAAACATTAAAAAAGAAAAAAAATAATTCCCCTATAAATTCAGAGTAAATCTATATTAAGTAAGTACTTTTAAATTCTGATTATTTTATATAAATTTGATTGAAGTGAAAAAAACCATTTATTTACACCAAATATAACTACATGACTCTTAGAGAACGTAATTGGTCCTCAAAAACTATTCTTATTGCTGAAGATGTAGAATCCAATTTTCTTTTTTTGGAAGAAGTAATTCGTAAAACAGGAGCGGAAGTTCTTTGGGCTAAAAATGGTAAAGATGCTATTGAAATGTTTAACAACAATAAGGTGGACCTTATTTTAATGGACATTCAAATGCCACTAATGAACGGTTTCGAGGCAACAAAAGTGATCAAGAAACAAAATCCTAAAATTCCAATTATTTCGCAAACAGCATATGCCATGTCCGAAGACCGTGTGAAGAGTTTAAGTGCAGGTTGCGACGACTATATTGCAAAACCAATACCAAGCCAAAAATTGTTAGATTTACTCTCGATTTACATTTAATGAGAGGCAATTCAAACTAAATAAAGGTAAGTGTAACGTCTTTTAAAAACTTATCTTCAAGCAGACTTACTATTCTTTTCACCACTGTTCTTCTTATTTCCAATTCGATAGGTAGGCTAGGATCCTGGTGAGCAAAATTAATTCTTGTTCCCGAAATAATAGAAATTTTATCGCTTTGCAATAGGTAATGAACAATCTGATCAGCAGGACCATCGCCCAAATTATAATCACTATTGTAATCCCCGAGAATACGGGAAACCTTACCAATTGTTAAAATACCTTCGGTAACCAAATTAATACTTTCCATATAGGAAGCTGGAGGAAGTTCCGGATCTGTAATTTTCATTCCAGCGGCAAATTTCAAATTTAATTCTCGTCCCAAAATTTCGGCAGTAGTTCCTCCGCAAATAATTTTTTTCCCTTTAAAATGATACACTCTCATGGCAAGTTCCGCATCCTTATCTTTTTCGAAGGGAGGTCCTGTACAAATTAAAAGTTTTCGAGGTTCTCTATAATAGATAACTCCTGCGCTAGTATCGTCCTTTAACTCATCCTGATCGTTTTTTGCAGCTCTTTTCACTAACTGTATTCCTAAATTACGAGCCGAAATATAAGGGGTCGATTTTACGATACTAGTAACATACTTTAAAGCACTCTCATGTCCCCATCCGAAAGGCAATTCTCTGCTTCCCATTCCCGACTGCATTATTCCATCGGACCAAAAAAGAATGCGATCCTCTTTCCGAGCTATAAATTCGCAGGTACGAAGTTCCTTTCCTTGATTTTCTTCGCTATCGAGCAAAATGGTTCTCCATCCCGGATCGAACACTTCTGAACCACGCATTACAACACACAAAGGATTATCGAATTCAATAATTCGAGTGGTTCCATCAAATTCTATATCTATAATGGTAAAGGTGGAATAACTTACTTTTCGAACACTGCATACGGGGAGCGTATTCATGATTATTTCGGCAATAGTTTTTACATCTTTATGTTCTGCGGTAAAATTCATTGCCATAGATGCCGTTAAAGTTGCGAGAACATTTGCTTTCACACCACTTCCCATTCCATCGCTCAATACCGCAATAGTCCGGTTCTCTTCTTTAATTCGTTTCGAAAGAAAAACATCTCCACAAATCATTTCACCATGATGAAAAAGTTGCTGACAATCAATATCAATATGAAATTTTTCTTCCATTATTCGCCTTTCCCTTCTTCCCCCGAAGCATGGGATTTAATGATAGAACTCAATAATTTTTCCGTTTTAGAGGCACTTTCACCCAATAAAAATGCAATTTGTTGTACCGTCTGTAAATTCTCTTTTATTACCGCCCTTGCTCGTCCAATCACTTCTTCCCTTCTTACTTCCGGAGCATACAAATCGCGAATAATACCTCCAACAATTTTATTCTTTTTAATAGTGAAAACCGAAACATTAAACAATCGATTACCAAAATGAACATCCTTATTCAAAATATCTTCTCCATTTAAAACTACCGTGGAAAAAAATTTGTGAAAACTGATCAATTTGGTTAAATCTGCATCCACTAATCCGGGAATAATATCATTCAGGATTCTTGCCTCTTCGCCCAGCAAATCAACGAAAGTTTTGTTTGCTTCAATCACTTTCAAGCTCTCATTAACAATTACTACTCCCGATGGAAGCTTCTGAAGCATAGCCGATACGGTTTCTGAAGCCTCCTGTGCTAAAATTCTTTCTTCGTTGGCAATTCGTTCCGACTCCTTTAAGGCTGCCTTTGTTTTTGTAAGCTGTAAATTTGTATTCCCCAGCTCTTTAATGTAGTTGTTCATGTTTTTGATGGTATAGGAAGAACACATCTCGTAATTGGCTAATCCTTGGCACTTTGCTATCGCAAATTCCCTGCACGATTCATAACCGCAAGAACCACAACCCAATTGATCCTCAATTTTTCCTTTTCCCATCTCTACCAAAACATCTGATATTTCCTGTTCGTTTGGTATTGGTAACTCTCTTCCCTTCGACTTAAAAGTCCGACTTAAATCAAGATCACTGTATTCTTCAATTTCTTTCCTCCAAATAGCTTCGTCGAGCGTTTTTAATCTTTTACGAACGTATCGTATAACTTTCGAGCGACGAGAAAATTTTCGTCCACCTGGCGAAGTTCCCGGTCCCATGATACAACCTTCACAATAAAATAAATCCAGATGCTGATATAAATCGTGTTGCGTGGTAAACTCATTTACCGACCTCAGAAAATTGTTTCGTCCTTCGGTACTAATAATTCCTCCATTTAACATGGATATATCAATATCAGCAGCTTGAAACAGACCGTGACTAATTGGAAATAATCCGCCTAAGCGAGCAAAAGGAGGATCGAACTCCGAAAATTCAACTGAGTTTTCCGAAACTCCATACTCTTTAAATAACTTTCTTAATTCTGCAAAACTTAAAACTGCATGCACACATCCATCGGTACCATTAAATACTTTCACATCATCTTTACTGGCAACACAAGGCGATAAAGACACAATTTTAACATTTTTGCCATACTTTTTTCGTACGACTTTTGCCATAGCAATACCTGGAGGTACTATTGGTGCCAGATTATCAACCAATCCGGAATGAAAATTCTCAACATTATTTACAACAGCTGGGCATTTTGTTGATATATAATATTTTCCATGAAAATTATCGAATAATTCCTTATAGCGATAAGCCACCAAATCTGCTCCAAAGGCAGCCTCCACCACATAATCAAAACCCAAAGCCCGAATCATCCCAACAAAATTTCTAAAATCAAGAATATCATCAAACTCTCCAGAAATACTAGGATCGCAAATTGCAACAACGGGCTCGGTTCCTGCCAACAATTGCTTCACCAAATCTTCCGAACTTCTATATTCTATTGCATTTTGAGCACAAACGGTAACACAATTTCCACAACCAATACATCTGCTTTTTATAATATTTGCAAAATCATCCTTTATCTTAATTGCTTTGGCAGGACATACCCGAATACATGTATAACTAAGATTACATTTATTCTTATTGGTTACAATTAGTGGCATAATGAGGTGTTTTTTAGGATGGAAAGACAGTATTAGTTAAACGAGCCCAAAAACTCCGTTTAATATTTCAACTACATTATCTGGATCGACTTCCTCATGTAGTTCATCTCCAACTTTTAAAATTGGCCCTTTGGCACAATTCCCTGTGCATAATTCCCCATGAAAGAACACTTTATCTTTCAACTTATTTTCTTCGAGAAAGGTATTAATCGTCTTTAAAGCCTTTCCGTTACCCCTTGAGAAACAAGAGCTTCCCAAACAAATGGTAATTTCGATTTTTTCAGCCATTTAGTTATTGTCTTTATTATCTGTTTCATGAGGATTGTTACTTACTTCCAATTCACCAATAAAACTAATCACCAAATGGAAACTTAATCAACAATGCCCCATGTTACATATGGGTTAGATTTCATTTTAAATATAACTAAGATCTACTTCTTTTAAAAACTTTTCCTCTAGTAGTGTAACAATATTCTTTACTACTGTTCTACGTATCTCTAACTCCATTGGTAATTTAGGATCTTGATGTGCAATATTGATGCCCGTACCATTCACAATAAATATTTTATCGCTTTCCAAAAGAACTCGAACAATTCGATCGGCAGGACCATACCGAAAGGAAGAATTTTGCTTGTAGTTCTTAAGTAAACGATGTACTTTTCCTAAAGTCAGTATTCCTTCTGTGACCAAATCGACTCCGGTAATATAAGATATTGGTGGCAATTCTGCATCTGCAGATTGTAGTTCCATTTTAATGGGACGATGCAATTCTCGAGAAATAATTCCCGCTGTAGTTCCTCCACATATAATCTTCTTTCCCTTAAACTCGGTTACTTGTTTAGCCAGTTGACTATCCTTCGACTTTTCATAGGGCGGACCGGTACAAATCAGCAAGTTACGTGGCTCCCGAAAATAAAGTACCCCACAAGAGGTATCATCTTTGGGTTTATTGCCGTAGTTCGCACATGCTCTATTAACCACTGCTTCGGAAAGCTGTCGCGCCGACAAGGAATTTTGTTTTCTGATCAAAGCTTTTACAAAAGCATCTAAATTTTCCAATCCCCAACCAAAAGGCATTCGTATTGCGCCCATTCCCGAATTGGTTACTCCATCGGAACAAAATACGATTCTATCCTCTTTCTGTGCTTTAAAGCGATAAGAATAGAGTATCTTCCCCTTGTTATGATCTCCTTCGAGAAGCAACTCCTCGCATTCTGGTGCCAGATTCTCTTCTCCTCGTAAAATAAGACATTCTGGATTATCGTAACGGATGATTCGAGTTTCCCCATCGCACTCAATATCAACAATAGTAAAAGTGGAATAACTAGCTTTTCGCTTGCTGCAAACCGGAAGTGTCTGCATGATAATCTCGGCTGCTTTACGAATATCCTTGTTCACCTTCATGTAATTCAAAATCATCGAAGCCGTTAAGGTACCCAACACATTTGCTTTTACGCCACTTCCCAATCCATCCGATAAAACAAGAATGGTTCGTCCCTCCTCTTTTATTTTTCGCGACATAAATACATCTCCACAAATAGACTGTCCTTCGAAGCTTTTTTGCTGGCATTCTACTTCTATGTAATAATCAGATGTCATAAGCAACTATTAATCCTGCGATAAACTATAAAATTCGACAATAGAATTCAGCATTTCCTCTGTTTCGGAAGCATTCTCTCCTAATAAATATGCAATTTTTTGAACGGTCTCTAAGTTTTTCTTATTTACCGATTTAGCTCTTGATATTACCTCTTCGCGCTGAATAAAAGGTTGCGACATATCTCGAAGAATAGCTCCTACAATTTTGTGTTTATGAATACTAAAAATAGTAATATGAAACATTTTATTTCCAAAACGAATGTCTTTCTCCAAATTATCAATACCAGTAGAAAGTGCCGATGAAAATAGCTTATAAAAAGGAGCTATTTTATGCAAATCGGCATCGACCAAACCAGGAATGGCCTCGTACAATTCTTCAATCTCAGATCCCATCATTTTGGCAAAACTCAAATTCGCTTCGCGTATTTTTAATTCCTGATTTACGATTACAACACCCGAAGGAATCTTACTCAATAAAGCTGCCGACTTATCGAAGGCAATTTTACGCATGTAGGAAACACACATATTGGGCTCCGACCGATCCTCAAGCATTGCCGCAGCAAACTCTTTACAGCTATTATATCCACATCCCCCGCAATTCATCTCATCTTTTTCAGAATATTTTCCAATCCTACTAAGCGCCTCCTTAATTCGATTTGAAGAATGACTGTTTTTTTTGACTGCCTCGATAGAATTAAAATTGCGTTCCAAAGAAAAATCCGTTTCAATCTCAAATCCTTCCTCCTTATTCTGCCTTTTTATTACCTCTAAACGCTTTATTGCGGTAGAGTACGATTTATCGGTTCCCGGACCATTTACACATCCTCCGCTACAGGCTAATAACTCTAAGAATAGAATATCCGACTTTTTATACTTATCTAAATCCTTCAAAACCGATTGAATAGTACTTATTCCCGAAAATGTCATACAAACAGCATCGGTTGCCGTTGTATTATTCTTAACGCCCATAATCATGCCGCCATCAATTGGGTACAAAGCCCCTTTCCCTGCTTTTCCAGGCACAAATACCTCCGCATTTTTTTCTTCTCCAAACAAGTAAGGATCTATATTTTCCTCTTCAAACCATTTTCTTATGTCGGAGAACGTAAGTACTGCATCTAGCAATTCGGGAAATTCATCGCTCTCTGTTTTTTTGGCAATGCATGGTCCTATAAATACAACTGGCGTACCTTCGCCATAAGTTTTTTTAAGATATTTCGCATGTGTTAATAATGGTGACAAAAAGGGCGTAATGTTATTTCTATATTGCGGATAATGCTTACAAATCATCTCTACCACCGAAGGACAGGCAGAAGAAATATACACTCCACTCTCATTATTTGCTATAAATTTAGACACTTGCTTCGAAACTTCCTGTGCACCCAAAGCAGTTTCGGATACATGAGCAAAACCCAATGCCTGCAAGGCAAACACCATTTGCTGATCGGACAAATTTGGAAACTCGGTTACAAAAGAAGGAGCGAGAGAAACTATCACATTCTTATTTCGATGCAACAAGCTCTTCACTTTTTTTACATCATCGCGTAACTTTTTTGCCGAAACCGGACAAACAAGAACACAAGCTCCACAATAAATGCAGTCGCTATGAAGAATTTGAGCCGCATTATTCAGCACTTTTATGGCTTTTAATTCGCATTCCCGAATGCATTTATAACAATCCTGACAATCGTTTTGCTCGGTATAAATCGGTTTTAAAATATCCATATTATTCTCCTCGTATTATTCTGAATAGTAGCCAATATTCCTTTTTAACTTTTCGACCTTTCGTCCTACAAATCTCTTAATTTATGTTTTAGATAGATGATTTAGAAAGCTATTTTAGAACACATTAATACTATTCATATGTATTTTAAATAATTCGCAATAGACTGCGTAAAATCTAAAAAGACGAACTTTTCCTACATCCTAACAGATACTGTTCATAACAGCATAACCTCTTGCGTAATATAACCAATGTCCTTCGTGACCAATTCAGTTTATTCGTCAACATTACCTATCGTAACATCACAGAAAAGATATTGGTTCTGTAGAATACTAAAATCAGCTTTACGGGTGAGAAAATCCATTAAAAAAAAAATCAATAATTCGTATCTACTAAGTTCTACGAGTAATATCTTGTCGTATTTTTTTATAGTTAGCTGAAATACAGCTTGTTTTATAATTGTTAATTACCCGTTATTAATTTCTAATTACTTAATTATTGATATTAACAGATGAGCCTTCGATTTTTTATTTTAAATTTCGCCTAAATATACTTATTGAAAAAGCCTTTCTCCTCTATCATAATTTAGATCGATTATAGATTTCAATTCACTATATTATGATTACATTTAAACTCTTACACTTACAAGCTAAATAAGTCTTTCAGAAAACCTTATTACTATAAATATGAACAATCTATTCACCATATTTACATTTGCTCTTCATCTGTTTGCCATCATCGATGCCCTTAGTCACATAAAAGAACGGAATGGAGGTTTCAGAATGGTATTGGCAGTTCTGCCTCCTTTAATTGGACCCATAATATATTTTTTAACCAAAAGAAGCAAAACAGTAAAACGAGGATTTATGCAGAATAAAAAAAGATATTCTTAAATGTACAAAACCAAGAAAAGCAAATTAGTCCATGATCAAGAACTATATAAAATCGGCACTGCGAAACCTCAAACAAAACTATGTATTTACAGGAATCAATATTGTAGGACTATCAATAGCCTTAGCTGCTTCCTTCATCATTATTCTATTTGTAATTAATGAATTTAGCTACAATAATTGTCACAATAACAGAAAAACTGTTTACAGGGTTCTTAACTATTACAAAGGATTCGATCGTACTTTAACCGGAACTCCTTATATTTTAGCTTCCACTTTAAAAGAAGAATTTCCTCAAATAGAACATGCTATTAACATCAGAGATATAAAAGATCTTACAATTCGGCACAAAGGGGAGGATATTCAAGTAAAGGATGTAATAGGAAGTAGCTCCGAAGTATTTGATATTTTTACACTTCCACTGATCAACGGTAAAAGTACGAAGACATTGCTCAGTGATAAAAATTCAATTTGCCTTTCGAGTAGCCTTGCAAACAAAATATTTTCGGGAACAGATGCAATTGGGAAAGAAATTGTTGCAACTATAAATAAGCAAGAACATGTATTAACAGTAACAGCTGTATTCGAAGATATCCCCAAAAACTCCACCTTCAGAGCAGAATGTTTGGTAAACGACTCTTTTTCGATCACCTACTTCAATAAGAAATTTGAAACTATAAATGCCGAAACAAGTTGGGAGGAGAATTACTGGCAAACTTGGGTGCGATTGATTCCAGGTAGCAATCCCTCCCTAATTGATAGTCAGTTCGCAATGCTTGAAAATAAATACATGGGCGAAAATCCGGTGTATCACTATACTTTGCAGAATTTATCGGATGTTTATTTGGGATCCGAAAAGGTGATAAATAACAGCATACAAGGAAATTGGAACAGTATTGAAATATTTTCGGCTATTGCTTTACTAATCGTGTTGGTTGCCATGATCAACTACATCATTCTCTCTACAGCAGTTTCATCGGGCCAATCAAAAGAAATTGGCATCCGAAAAACATTTGGTGCTAAAAACAATCAAATAAAGTGTCAACTTCTTACAGAATCGGTTCTGCTCACAATGATTGTATTACCACTTGCAATTGCATTTATGATTCTGGGCTTACCTTGCGCCGAAGAACTTTTCCAAACCAATCTGCCAATAATCGAAGCTAACATTTTATATTACATCCTATTCTATTTCATTTTAACTGTTTCAATCGGAATAATTTCAGGGCTATACACATCTGTTGGATTATCAAAATTAACGATTCTAAATGTGTTGAAAAATCAGAATCTGGCGGGCAGGAAGAAGAGCTATGTTCGTTCATCCCTAATCATATTTCAATTGGTTATTTTTTGTTTCTTTGTTGCATCGGCATTAGTTATTCGGGCACAATATCAATATTCTTTAGAGAAGAATCCCGGCTTTCACAACAAAAATGTGCTTCTGATAGATATCAACGACAGTAAAAACTACACTCCATTTTTAAACGAAATACAAGCCAACTCCAATGTAATTATGGCTTCCGGAGCTTATAGCGGTCTTCCCACCTATAGTTTTATGGCAATGATGCTTCCTCATCATCAAGACAGGGAGAAAAAGGTGGAGGTAGAAGGCATGTCTGTTGATTTTGGTTTTTTACAAACCATGGGCATTTCGCTTACTGAAGGGCGTTACTTCTCTACTGATTACGGAAGTGATCTTGCAAATTCATGCATTCTGAACGAAATGGCAGTGAAAGCTCTTGGAATTAAAGATCCCATCGGCAAAAAAATTGGAGAACAGACCATCGTTGGTATAGTAAATAACTTTCATCTTCATTCCTTTCGCTCTGATATTCCTCCTTTAAAAATCAGTTTAACAGAGAAATACCTTAAACAAATAGCCATTTATTACAGTGATCGAACTGGAAAAGATCTAATCCCCATGCTCGAAAAATCCTGGGAAAAGATTGCTCCTGAACAGGCATTTTCTTATTCTACTGTTGAGGAAATTATAGAAGGAATGTATTCCGAAGAAAAAAGCAGATTTAGTCTCGTGAGTATATTTGCCTTTTTTACCATGCTAATTGCCTCTTTTGGTCTGTTTGGATTAACCCTTTTCATCGCTAAAACCCGCACAAAGGAAATCGGAATAAAAAAAGTATTGGGATGCTCCGACACAATTATCATTCTCTCCTTTTTACGGATCAATATTCTTTATGTAGCTATAGCTTCGTTTATCTCCATTCCAATTACATTTTATGCCATGACTGAATGGTTAAGTGAGTATTCGGTAAGAACAGAAATTCATTGGTGGATATTTGCTCTTTCTTTTCTATTTGCCGGAATCGTGGTAACAACAACTGTATTCATCCACGCCTACCGTGTAAGCAAGTTAAATCCAATTGAGTCTCTACGATATGAATAACTGAACTAAAAGAACAGTCAAAAAAAAGGCTACTAATCTAAAAATCAGTAGCCTTTCCTATATTACCTTTCTGTGAAATTATTTCACTGCGATGGTCTCTATTTCAATTAACGCTCCTAAAGGAAGATCTTTAACTGCAAAGGCTGCACGTGCAGGACATTCTTCTTTGTAATATTCACCGTAAACAGCATTCATAGTTGCAAAATTAGAAATGTCACTTAATAAACAAGTCGATTTAACAACATCTTTAAACGAATAACCTGCCTCTTCTAAAATATAACCGATATTTTTCATTACTTGTACGGTTTGCTCCTTAACGCCACCGTCAACAAATTTTCCAGTTGTAACATCTACTGGAAGTTGCCCTGAAATGTAAAGAGTTCCGTTCGCTTCGACAGCTTGACTGTATGGTCCGATTGCTTTTGGAGCTTTTTCTGAATTAATAGTTTTTTTCATTTTTTTTAATCTTAGTGTTTGTAAAAAAATCACTTATTTTGCGACAGCAAAGTTAAAATAAAAAAGCTTGAATGAGAATAGTAATCATAGATAATTACGACTCCTTTACGTACAATTTGGTTCATATAGTTGAGCCGTTTTGCAAGCAAGTAATTGTGATGCGAAATGATCACATAAACTGGGAACAAATAGAAAAATGTGATAAACTTATTTTTTCTCCTGGTCCTGGCCTTCCCTCCGAAGTAAATGCAATGAGAGAAATTATGAATCAATATGCTAAAAAAAAACCAATACTCGGCGTTTGCCTGGGAATGCAGTTCATTGGTGAATACTTTGGTGCCGAGTTAATCAACCTAAAAAACATTGTTCACGGCGTACCTAAAGCTACCTTAATTACAGATAAAAATGAAGCTATCTTTAAAAATGTACCAACAATATTTGATTCTGGAAGGTATCATTCTTGGGCATTATCAACTCTTAATTTTCCGGAATGCTTACGCATAACAGCAATTGATGAGCAAAAGGTAATTATGGCTATTCGTCACAAAGAATTCGATTTATGCGGTGTTCAATTTCACCCAGAATCTATTATGACCCAGAATGGAAAAGAAATTCTTAAGAATTGGATACAAAGTGGCACATAAAAGAAAACCAGTCTGACTTCAAACTGGTTTTAATTATATCATCAACTACTCGACTTTAAAAACTAACATCTTGCCAAGCCTGTTTTTTCTCATATTTTAGATCTTGAAGAATAGAGGATTCCACATTAATTCGGAAATTATAGGATTGATACGTTCCAAATGGAATCGCATTAAAAGACATTTGCCAACAGTGCAAATCACGAGTAACCGTAAACTGTGAAGACGTAACCTCTTTATCCGTAAAATCATATCCCGTAGAAAAACTCACCTTCCATTTTGGGGTTAAGCTAACATTACCGGTTACACCAATATTTTGCCGTACTGTACTGGTTGTTGTTGGCTTTGAATAAGTCCATCCATAATCAATAGAAAACGACCATGGAATATCAAAATCAACATATCGGGTATCTCGCCAAGGCTTCGCTGACTTATCATCTTTATCGCCCTTGCCACTTTCTCCTTTCGCATCGCTTGCCGAAAAACTAAAATCTAAATCGATAGAAGCATTTGTTAAACGTGGACCAAACTCATTTATTTTAACTTTATTAGCATTTAATTTATACGGATCTACAGTCGACCCCACACTTAAACCTAATTTTTTATTAAAGAGCTTCGTTCTACCAGACATTCTAATAGTGGACCAGTTTAACGAATCGGCAAACATATTATAGGAGGTAGAAAATTTTAAACTCTCAATAATTTTCACTTTCTTAAATTCTTCGGTTCCAGTAGTATCATTTGCTGTTCGAACTTTTGCTTCCACATTATTGTCCAAACCAAAGCTTACACTTCCCGATTCCATAGCTCCACTCGGAGTTCCGTAAAGACTTCCTTCAAACATAGAATACTCTACATCCGTTCCAGTAGCATCGTTTCGATAGGTTTTATAATATTTACTTCTTCGAACTCCCATTTCAGGCGTATAACTTACACTCACACTTGGAGTCATTACGTGTCGAATAGCCGCCAATTTAGAACTTTCCTTAAAGGTGTACATTCCATAAATTTTCGGACTTAAAGAAAGGGAGGCACTTGTAGAATAATTGTGCGCATAATTAAACCCCTGAATGGTATCGGTATGAACTCCACCATCGCCATCATTCAAATCTTGATCCCAACTTTTTCGAATCGATTTTGTATAGGCAACCCCCTGATAATTTAAGGTTGGAGAAAGAGTAAGGTCTTTTGTTAATTTAAAATTTGTACTAATTGGAATACTGTGCTGATATCCATTCGTCCAGTCCTTAGCCAAGGATGAATTCATTAACTCACTCTCCTTTGTATTAATTCTATTTTCCATTTTTGAAGAATAGCTAATTCCTACCTTATCGTACCATCTTAAATTAGTACTTTTTCCTTTCGCTCGAAACGGATAAATTTGTGTCATATTTAATGACATACTTGGCAGTGTAAGTGAAATAGTAGTATCGATACTATTCTGAGAGTGACGCAAACTGGCATTTAAACTAAACGGACTATCTGGCCATTTTTTACTGTAAGAAATACTAGATTGCTTTTGGTTATTTGTAATCCGTTGAATGGATTGTGAGTTATTTCTATCGTTATTACTAGTAGAAAAGTTTACCGAGGCAGAAAAAGTTCGATATGGATTTGCCTTAGAATCTTGAGTGTGTGTCCATCGAACTGCAAAATCGGTTGATTCCGAATAATCTGCTAAACCTTTATCACCATAAGTATTAGAATGGTATTCTGTTGCAAGATTACCACTATATCGATATCTTGTTTTGTAGGATGATTCTACATATCCACCCCATGATCCATTGGCGAAAATATCTCCGGTAACGGCCAAATCTAAATATTCGTTAATTGCCCAATAGTAACCACCACCGCGTAGGTTAAATCCTCTTCGTTGCTCCTCCCCATAACTAGGAACAATTACACCTGACGAATAAGAGGAACTAAAAGGAAACATGGCGAAAGGCAAACCAACTGGCATCGGCACATCTTCAATAACTAAATACAAAGGACCCGAAACAATTTTATCGTCCTTAATCATCTTTGCCTTAGTCATTTTTACATAGTAATGAGGATGCTCGTGATCGCAAGTAGTATATTTTCCATTTTTTAGATAAAAGGTTTTATCATCAATTCGTTTCGTAATCTCCGAATGAACAAATCCTCCCTCTTGCTCGGTAATAATTTCATGCACCAACCCCTTGCCCGTATCAAAATTATATTTCAGCTCCTTACAGGTAAACTCTTCTGCACCATCTTTAAATTCGGGAGTATCAATAAAAGTGCCAGTTGTATCTTTTATTCCGTAAGCGAAAGCTTCTTTCTTTTCCAAGTCCAGCTCAATAAAGTATGCTTTTAATTCAATCTCACCATATTTTACAAAAGCATTCTTAGTTAAGAATACCTTTTGCCCCGTCAACGAAAAAACAATTGTATCGTCAGCATTGTATTCAATTGTTGCTTCAAAAAAGGCTTTTTTCTCCTTTTTCACTGAATCAGAAACGATAGAATCAGACCTTAATGTATCGGAGGTGGTTTTTAACAAAGTATCTTTTTCAGATATTTCAAAATTCAACAAGTGGGTAAAATCCTCACTATTCCAATTTGTAATAGGCTGATAATTACCATAATCATAAGCTGAATTAGTGAACGCGAAGCTACTCAATGGAAGTGTTATTCCAATGAAAATAATAAAAACCTTTTGTAGTAATTTCAATTGCAATTTTTATCTGTTATTTTTGTAAAATAATCGAATTAAATGGCGCTAAGCTAGTTTGAGCAAATTTAACAGTCACACTTTCTTAGGACGCCAAAAATACAAATAAAAGTGCTATATTCCCTAATCGAAACGAACTTCAAAAACATTTTTTAAGTTCTTTTATGAAGATTTTTCTAATGAACATTATTCAAGAATATATATATCGTGGTCTAAATATAAGATCATCAGTGATTTTATTGTTGCTGGGAGCTCTTGTTCTTCAACCTCTTGTTGGAGTATCGCAAAGTAATCATTCCATGATTAATACGGTAGTAATTGATGCCGGCCATGGAGGAAAAGACCCTGGAGCCGTAAGCAAGATTGTTAACGAAAAGGACGTTGTTTTAAGTATAGCACTTAAATTAGGTACTTATATCGAAAAATACTTTCCTGCGGTTCATGTTATTTATACCCGTGATACGGATGTTTTTATTCCTTTAAATAGAAGATCGGAAATTGCCAACCAAAATAAGGCCGATTTATTTATTTCCATTCATGCAAATGCAAATAACAACACTTCTATTAGTGGAACAGAAACCTACACATTGGGATTGCATAAAACTCAAGAAAATTTAGAGGTTGCAATGAAAGAAAATGCGGTAATGCTCTACGAAGATGATTACAGCACCAAATACGAAGGCTTCGACCCACAAAACCCTGCCTCTTATATCATATTTAATTTAATGCAAGGTATGAATAGGGAAAAGAGTATTAATTTGGCTGAATTAACCGAATTTCAATTTAAAACAAGAGTTGGCCGTCACTCGCGAGGTGTTCGGGAAGCAGGATTCTGGGTTTTGAAACAAGTTAGTATGCCCTCTATATTAGTGGAAGTTGGTTTCGTATCCAATCCAACCGAAGCAAACTACTTAAAACATTCCGATAATCAAGATTACCTTGCCAGCGCTATTTTTAGAGCTTTTCGCGATTACAAAACCAAAGTGGAAGAATCGAGTGTTGTACTAGAAAAGAAAGAAGAATTGGTGCAAGCAGATACAAGTTTAATAGTTCCAGAAACAACGGAGCCAAAAACCGATTCCCTTATAGAATTCTGTGTTCAAGTAAAATCATCCTCAAAACAAATACCTTTAAATTCTGTTGCTTTTAATAATCTTGAAGATGTAAAAGAACGAATTAGTGATGGTATCTATAAATATACTGTTGGCTCAACAAACCAATACAACGAAATTGTTCAGCTACAAAAAGAAGTAAGAAAAGTAATTAGCGACTGTTTTGTTGTCGTATTTTATAATGGAGAACGTATTTCTCTCTCAAAAGCAAGAAAACTTCAAAAAACATAGGTAGTTTTACTTAAAATTACCTCCATCCACTCAATCTGAAATTAAAACACCAAAAAATGAAATTTTCAAAAGACGCAAAAATTGGACTTGTTGTTATTGGAGCTATAGTAATTTTAATTTGGGGTGTGAATTTTCTCAAAGGATTTAATATATTTTCAAGCGAACAAGTTTTTTACGCGAGATACGAACGAGTCGACGGACTAAAGAAATCTAGTTCGGTAACACTAAAAGGTTACAAAGTTGGTCAAATAAAATCTATTCAATTTAGTAGTTCCTCTGCAGATCATCTTTTGGTTGCATTTGCAATATCAGATCAATTTAAACTTCCTGCCAACTCTGTTGCCCATATAGAAAGTGCAGATATTATGGGTACAAAGGTGATTAAAATTATCCCTGGAAAAGGAAATACCTTTGTTCAATCGGGGGATACAATTAAAGGCAGTATTGAAGGGGATTTGAAAGAACAGGTTAGCATGCAAATGTTACCCCTAAAGAAAAAAGCCGAAAAATTAATGTCAGGAGTTGATTCGGTTCTTACCGTAATACAATATATATTTAACAAGGATACCCGTGATAATTTAACCCGAAGTTTTGGTAGCATTGAACAAACCCTTCAGAAACTTGAAAATGCCTCTGGAACTTTGGATACAATAATTACCGGACAAAAAAGTCATTTAGAAAATATTTTCGCCAATGTAGATTCAATCACTGGTAATTTAAAAGACAATAATAAAAACGTTTCAAGCATTCTTACTAATTTTTCTAGTATTAGTGATTCTCTATCGGCATCGGATATTAGCCAAACCATTAATAATGCCAAGACAACCCTTAAACAAACCAATGAAATTCTTGCGAAGATAAACTCTGGAGAAGGCTCTATGGGCATGCTTATAAATAATGATACATTATATACAAATCTAGAAGCAGCCTCGAACGGATTAACCAATCTTTTAATCGATGTAAAAAACAATCCAAAAAAATACATGCACTTTTCCTTATTTGATACTGGAAAAACTGTTTACATGGATTCCGAGAAATCACAAAAAAAACGAGATAAGGAAAATCAAATTTACTACAAGGTTCAAATTATGTCTTCTTCCACACAAATCCCTTTGGACTCCCCTGCCTTTAAGGGACACAAAAAAATTGAAGAAATCTATTTTAATGGAAAGTATAAATATACCATTGGCGACACTCAAAACTATAAGGATATTATCCGCCAACAGAAAAAAATACGTGATGATTTCCCAGATGCCTTTGTAATTAAGATCAGCCCAAAGAATTAATTTTTATTTAACCTCCATAATTATAGTAAATCAAAATAGCTTAAACAACTGAAACTCTAGAGCCTAAGTCCTTACCGAACTTCTATTTAACGAACCTTTAGTTATGTTCGATTTAGACTCATTATAGATTGCGCTAAAAAGACCTTAAAGTATCGTATTTCGAAACCACTATTAACCAGAAAGTTAAGCTACTAGCGCATTTATTAGGTTGATTATTAGAACTTTAAAAAATTTCATTTTTTTTACATTTCTGTATCCCTTGTTTTATATAGAATAGCAAATGTTTTGTAAAAGTCAATAGCTAAATAATTTTTTTTTCAATTTTTTTTTGACAATCTTGCATGAGCAAAATTTAGCACACCCTACATTTTTAAAACACTGACACAGAAATGAATAATAATCACCTCCAGGTCTGGAATAATTGCTTGGCTGTAATAAAGGACAACGTGCCCCCAATAAGTTACAAAACATGGTTCGAACCTATCGTACCATTAAACTTGGAGAATCAAATCCTGACGTTGCAAGTCCCAAGCCATTTTTTCTACGAATATTTGGAGGAGCAATACATTGATATTCTAAGAAAAACATTGAGAAAAGAAATTGGCAACAGCGCCAAATTGGAATACAATGTTGTGATGGAGAATAATCACATTGCTAATTCAAAACCATTTTCTGTTGTTGTACCAGGTAATAATGGTACAAGCCCAAAAAATCGTCCGGTTAGTATGCCTTCCGATAAGGAAGAACTAACCATTCGAAATCCTTTTGTAATTCCAGGAATTAAGAAATTACATATCGATTCTCAACTAAATCCGGATTATTCTTTTGCAAACTTTATTGAAGGAGATTGCAACAGACTTGCCAGATCAGCAGGTGTGGCTGTTTCTGAAAATCCGGGAGGTACTGCTTTTAATCCATTAGTATTGTATGGTGATTCCGGTTTAGGAAAAACACATCTTGCTCAGGCTATTGGAATTAAAACAAAAGAATTACATCAGGACAAAACAGTACTTTATGTAAGTGCTAATAAATTCCAAACACAATTTACAGAAGCAATCAGGAATAATAATAAAAATGACTTTCTTCATTTTTATCAAATGATTGATGTTCTAATTATTGATGATATTCAAGAATTGGCAGGAAAAGAAAAAACACAAAATACATTTTTCCATATTTTCAACCATCTTCATCAATCAGGTAAGCAATTAATTCTTACTTCTGATAAAGCTCCAATCGAGTTAAAGGGAATGGAGAATCGTTTACTTTCTAGATTTAAATGGGGACTTTCGGCTGATCTTCAGAATCCTGATTACGAAACAAGAGTTCGTATTTTACATCAGAAAGCATATAAAGATGGTATTGTTTTAGATAATGAAGTTATTGAATACATAGCCAGTCATGTTACCAATAATGTTAGAGAATTGGAAGGAGCATTAATTTCACTATTAGCTCAGTCTACTTTAAATAAAAAAGAGCTTAATCTTGAACTAGCTATTAGTATTATCGATAGACTAGTAAAAAACACCAAGCGTGAGCTTTCTATTGATTACATTCAAAAAGTAGTGTGTGATCATTTTTCATTGCCGATTGATGTATTACAGGTAAAAACAAGAAAAAGAGAAATTGTACAAGCCAGACAAATTGCAATGTACTTCTCTAAAACACTAACAAAAGCTTCTTTAGCTTCCATAGGTTCGCAAATTGGAAAAAAAGATCATGCTACGGTGTTACATGCCTGCAAAACAGTAAACAATTTGATTGATACCGATAGAGGTTTCAAAACTCAGATTGATGAAATTGACAAAAAACTAAAAATGTAATTATTACTAACTATTATATTACGCCCGGAAAGCAGATTCAATTTGAATCTGCTTTTTAATTTTAGCTAAAGTATTTTTTATTATTTTGCGCAAAAATTACAACTATGCTTAACCTACTATTTGCAATTCTTACTTCCACAGGAATTTTTATCACCTTTAAATATCTGGAAAAATTCAAAATTGATATTCTATACGCAATAATTATCAATTACCTTACCGCCTCATTATGTGGCTTTTTTCTATCTGACACAAGCTTTAATTTTACCGCTATAATTAAGCAAGATTGGTTTAACCTATCCATAATAATAGGTGTTCTTTTTATTATCGTATTCTTTATTATTGGACGTTCTACCCAAAAAGCAGGAATATCAGTAACCATATTGGCAAGTAAAATGTCTTTTGTGCTCCCTTTGCTTTTCTCTATTATGTACTACCAAGAAGCACTTACAGCGAAAAAAGTATTAGGAATTTTAATCGCGGTTAGTGCCGTGTTGCTTAGTATTTATAAAGAACAAGGTGCTAAAGTGAATCGTAGGTATATTTGGTTGCCAATTCTTCTCTTTTTTGGTGCCGGAACTGTTGATTCCTTAGTAAAATATGCTCAGCAAGAATACCTACATACTACCGGAACCGAACAATTTTCCACCCTACTTTTTGCAATTGCAGGCATAGCTGGATTAATCACTTTACTAATTCGAAAAGATAAATTCAAAGAGTTGTTTCAGCTAAAAGTTTTGATTGGAGGGTGTATTTTGGGACTTGTTAATTTTGGTTCTCTTTACTTTCTAATTGCATCCTTAAATAACTCTGGACTAGATAGTTCTGTTGTTTTTAGCATTGTAAATATTGGCATAGTAGCCTGTTCGGTATTTATTGGATTAAGCATTTTTAGAGAAAAACTGAACAAAGTAAATATATTGGGAATACTACTAGCTTTTATTGCTATTTTTATTCTAACAAATTAATTCAACGAGTATTTGGAATAAGGAATGAGCAACGATACCTATAATACAATCCATCTTGCTTCCGAAGGAATATACAAGGAGAAAGGAAGTAAATTCATTGCATATGCCTATCCGGTAAGCAATGAAGAGGAGATAAAAGAACAAATAGCAACTCTTAAAAAAGAATACTACGATGCCCGTCATCATTGCTATGCTTATATGCTTGGTGCCGCAAAATTAGAATATCGCGCCAATGATGATGGGGAACCATCCTCGACAGCGGGAAAACCCATATTAGGTCAAATTTTATCGAATGATATCACCAATATACTAATAGTGGTAGTGCGTTATTTTGGAGGAACTAAATTAGGTGTAAGTGGTTTAATTCAAGCTTACAAAAGTGCTGCCGCCGATGCCATTGCTAATGCTGAAATCATTGAAAAAACAGTGAATGATATTTACGATGTAAATTTCGATTACTTGGCTATGAATGATGTTATGAAAATTATTAAAGAAGACCAACCCGAACAGTTAGCTCAAGATTTTAATTTAACCTGTCAAATCACTTTAAGTATCCGCCAAAGTGAGGTTGATAAAATTATCGAGAAATTTTCAAAAATTGAAAGCGTAAAAACAGAATTCGTAAAAACTATTTAGTTTATTCGATATCAACCCAATACACTGGTACATCATCCTGCTTCTTTTTCCGGCAAAAAAAAATGTTAATAATTAATCGATTGTTGATTTGATTTAGAGTATAATTTATACCTATATTTGTAATCTAGAATGGAGATACAACTAATTCAATCTAGAACTGCAAATTATACCAAGAGAAGTAAGAATCTTTACTTCTTTATAGTCATTTTCCATTATTTATTTCGAAGCAAACACGAATTAAGGACTAATCCCCGATTTTGTTATTTGGATTATCCTTTTCCAAAATATTTATTAAAATATCCAACATTACTATCCATTATAGTAATTGTTGGATTTTTTTTGTGCCAAAAAAACAATCATATTATAAACACACTTAATTTTTAATCAATGGATAACAAAAGTTTAGTATCGATCGACGACTACTCAAAAGAGGAAATCCTGGAAGTATTAGCGAGAGCTGCTCAGTTTGAAAAAAATCCGAACTGCAACTTACTGGAGGGTAAAGTGGTTGCCTCCTTATTTTTTGAGCCATCTACCCGTACACGTCTTAGTTTCGAAACTGCCATTAGTCGAATGGGAGGAAGAATTGTTGGTTTTACCGATTCGTCATCTTCCAGTGTTACTAAAGGAGAAACTTTAAAGGATACCACAAAAATGGTAAGTAACTATTGCGACCTGATTGTAATGCGTCATCCTATTGAAGGTTCTGCCCGTTATGCTTCCGAAGTATCTGATGTACCTATTATTAATGCAGGCGATGGTGCCAACCAGCATCCTACTCAAACCATGCTCGATCTTTATTCCATCATGAAAACTCAGGGGACTCTTGAAAACCTGAATATATTTATGGTTGGAGATCTTAAATACGGGCGTACTGTTCATTCTCTATTAATGGCACTTTCTCACTTCAATCCTACCTTCCATTTTATTGCTCCTCCCGAATTAGAAATTCCTCGCGGATACAAAATTTTTATGGAGAAAAACAATATCAAATATTTCGAACATTCGGAATTTAACGATATTATTAACGATGCGGATATCCTATATATGACTCGTGTTCAGAAAGAACGATTTGCAGATCCATTGGAATATGAGAAAGTGAAAAACGTGTACATTCTAAAAAATGATATGCTAGACAATACGAAAGCTAACATGAGAATTCTTCACCCGCTTCCAAGAGTAAATGAAATTGCTGTGGATGTTGATAACAACCCAAAAGCTTACTATTTTCAACAAGCTTTAAATGGCGTTTATGCTCGACAAGCAATCATAGCAAAAGCTCTTAATCTATAAATTCATACTCACGAATAAAAGCACATCATCATATGAACACAAAAAAAGAATTGCAAGTAAGCGCTATTGAGAACGGAACTGTAATCGATCACATTCCTGCTGAATATCTTTTTCAGGTAATTACTATTTTAGGATTGGATAAAAGTAAAAACTCGGTGACTTTTGGAAATAATCTAGAGAGTAAAATATTAGGAAAAAAAGCTATTATTAAAATTTCTGACAAATTTTTTAAAGATGAAGAAATCAACAAAATTTCATTAATCGCTCCTCACGCAAAATTAAATATCATTCGCGATTACAAAGTTGCGGAAAAGAAAATTGTAGAATCGCCTAAAAAAGTGGTAGGCATTGCTAAGTGTATGAATCCAAAATGCATTACAAATGTTGAAGCTGTAACTACTCGCTTTCAAGTGATAAATAACGCTCCAATTACTTTAAAATGTCACTATTGTGAAAAAATAACTGATCACAAAAACATTGAAATTGTATAAATTGCCTGTTTTTGTTTCTCCACTAAAAAAAAGAAGTCCGTTTGGACTTCTTTTTTTATAGAATATAAGTTAATTTCCTTAGATAAACAGATAATTGCTAACTTTGCCAGCTCTAAAAAAACACGCATACATGACATCTTCAGTTGAACAACTTAGAAAACTTACTGTACAAGCAATTGAAAAAGGACAAAATGGTAAAATAAGAGCTTGTAAAAAAGACTTGAATACCATTTATATGATTCTTAAAAAAGATCCATTCTTGCTTTGGGATGATAATGCTATTTCGCAATTGGGGAAAGCAATAATTATGATGCTTCATTTCGATTTAATTGATGATGAAGAACAAAACATAGGCTTAGCTCATCTCTCCTATCTGTATATAAGTAAAGGAATTGAACAAGAGGAAAGTTTATCTCCAGAAGAAAACCCTGCTGAACTATTTCGTTTAAGAAAGGATCGTGTTATTCTGATGAAAAGTTGTGATGATTCGTTCGTAGATAGTTTACAGGAATTCTATTTTGCAGATAGTAAAGCCAAAGATTTAGATGAATACAACGAGCAGAGAAAAGCGGTTTTAAGCCGTCTTCCCTACCTTCAATTTGCTGATATACATTTAATTGAACAAGAATATAAAAATCTTAAAGATGATGTATATTTGTTGGAAACAGCAAATTATATTGAACACGAAAATAACATTAGCAACGAGAATTTAAAGGAGGGACTTTTACTTCATAAGATATTGTACAAACATACGCATCAGAAATTAAGAGAAGGCAGATTGTTATTTTAAAAAGCCACACAATTAAGCTCGTAAAATACTGAATACTATTCTGTTTGTGCTTTACGTGTGAAAATGAAATTAGAATATATTTGCGTACTACCAAATTCCTTATATGTTGTGCCGCTTCATAAACAGACTTGGGTGAGGGATAGCAGCGATATCCTTTTTTGAGGAACGAAAAAAAGATTTAGCGAATAGCCCGGCCCGAAGGGACACCCCCGAACATAAAAAAAAAGACTTTTTTATCCGCAAAACATATAAAAGCTTATCGGTTTGCAGTTTTATTTATATCTTTCTACTAGATTTTACAGAAAGCAAAAAATGGCTGCAATTCTTACCAAAACGAGTTCGTTTTATGCCTCACGAAGGGTAATTAAAAATCAGCCAATTAAACAATAAACTAAAATTTTTTATGAGTATAGAAAAATACGACCTTGTTGTTTTGGGAAGTGGCCCGGCTGGTTTCTCGGCAGCAATGCGTGCCATTGATTTTAATAAGTCTGTTTGTTTAATCGAGGCCAATCATTTGGGTGGTGCTGGAATTATGAATGGTGCTTTAACTTCGAAAGCAATGTGGGAATTATCGCGCGATTTTTCCATTGCATCATCGGTGATGAGAGGCTATCGAGCTTCGGGCTTAAATGTTGACTACAAAAAAGTACAACAAACTGTGATACAAGCTGCCAAACAAAAGCAGCTACAAATGCTATCGCAAATTGAAACTTATTCGAAAACGGCTGAAAAATGCGGAAATATTACCTTAAAATATGGTTGGGGAAAATTTATTGATTCGCATACGGTAGAAATAATATCGAAGGATAAAACCGAACAAATAAAAGGCGATAATTTTATTATAGCGACAGGTTCTCGACCACGACCATTACCCGATGTAGAGATTGATAATGAACGAATTATAGATTCGGAAGGAATTATTAAATTGAAAGAATTCCCAGAACGAATGATTATTATTGGTTCGGGAATTATTGGTTGCGAGTACGCTACTATTTTTTCCAATTACAGTCAGACAGAAGTTCATTTGCTCGACCGACAACACAAGGTAATTCCTTATGAGGATGATGATTTAAGTAATTTTGTATCGAAAAACCTAGAAAGTAACGGTGTAACAATTCACCATACGGCAAACTTGAGAACCATTCGAAAACGCCCAGATTTTTTAGAAGTTGTTCTCGATTATCAAGACGGTCATTCGACAGTTTTAGAAGTGGATGTTGCCATTGTTGCTATTGGTCGAATGCCAAATCTTGATAATATTGGTTTGGAAAATGTAGGTATCTCGACTACAAATCGTGGTTTTCTTGATATTAATGAGGTATGTGCTACCGACAATTTTCAATCGTGCAACATTTTTGCGGCTGGAGATGTTTCTGGTCATGCTCAATTGTATTCAGTTGCCGAACTTCAGGGAAGATATATTGTAGAAGCTCTATACGGCAATTTGGAGTATCCGCTAGATTACTCGAACATGTCGACACTCATGTTTTTTAAGCCTGAAGTGGCTGCAGTGGGTTTAAACGAGAAAGCTTGCCGAAAAAAAGGGATTCCCTACAAGGTTGCTATCTATTCTAACTCGCTAGTTAATAGAGCGGTTGCCATGAGAGCTACCGATGGTTTTGTAAAAATTATTGTTAGCGATGATGGCAAAGATCGAATATTGGGAATGCGTGCTGCCGGTCCGCAAGCCTCTACGCTAATTACCTCAATTGCCTATCAAATTACACAAAAAGGAACCTTAAAAGATATTCGTCAAAATGTACATCCACATCCTAGTATTAGTGAAGGAATACAAGAATGCTTACGAGTATTTGAGGGAAAATCGATTTATAAACCCAAAGCTTTTCCAGATTTAATTAAATTGGATACTTGGAAACCTGAAAGTTAAACATTAAACTGATACTTACTTAGAAGCAAAAGAACGCAAGTTAAATTGCGTTTTTTTGTGCCCTGTTTTTTCTTGCTATTGTTGAAAAAATGTTTTGATAGAAATTGCAGAAGATTTCGTAACTTATATAAAATCAAAATATTAAAATAACAAGCTATGAACTCAACAGAAATGATGCGTATTATTGTGAGCGGTGAATGGCGAAATACAGAAACAGATGAGATATGCTCTTTTTCTTGGACTGATTCGGATCATTCCATCGGCATAGAATATAAGTTGGGCAAGAAAGTAGGTCAAAGTAGTTCTCATCAATCTGTAAAACTATATCATGATGCCGAATATTTAAAAAATTGCAATCATCTTCGATATCAGAGTAATTTGTTTACCAGCGAATTTACCCTTGATTCGGAAAATGGTCCGCTATTGGTAGTGTCGAATGTATTTGGAAAATTAAACTTAGTGCGGTAAAGTAAATGAATGAAAATTGCATTTCCCAAATTATAGGTAAATGATAAAAAGGGAACAAACGGCAATTTACTGCACTTGTTCCCCTTTTTATTCGCTAAAAATTGTTACAACCACAATTTAAAACATATATTCTTAACTAGACTTATTCTTAAAACAATTGCTTTTCATCGTCTTGCCGCTTCTGCAACAACAAATTCTGAGTCATTTAATTTAGTCTGCTCTTCCTTATTTAATTCTAATTCCCGAACTAATTTATCTTTACTTGGATAATAAGTCGCAAAGAGTAGCATAATTATTACTGCAAAACCCAACAACAGCATTTCGCCGGTAAGCAAATAGGTGATGATAGCAAAGAATGCACTTCCTTCCAACATTGCATATTTAATAATATTTAAAGATCGATAGGATTCGATTTTTGTTTTTAACTCGGTTTCCACTATTGCAAATTTAAGTTTTTTACCTACAACTATTTTGCTAACACTAAAGGTTCCCAAGAAAAATAATGGAACAATAATCATAAACAAAGTACGTAACTCTTCAGCATCTGCAACGAGTGGGCCTTGTGTTTGATGGAAAAACACCGTAAATGCAGTAAAAAAAACTTGTCCCATGAGTAAGGCTACGTGAATAAGTATGCTACTTTTTAGATACTGCTGAAAATTTTGTTCGTTTTTATTCATATTGATTTAAAATTTTTTTGGAGATAGATACTATTTCTTAAGCAATCAACTCTACTTTGAATTCAAATAAAAAGCAACTGATTTCGATTTTAACAATACCGCAAGTACAATTAAAGTGATAAACAATAGTGAATACGCAATAGCGTAATTAATGCCCATTGCAAAAGCCATAAATATAGTGGCAAACAATATAAATCCAACAAATATTCCTGTAAGGTACCAAGCAAATTTCCACTTACGAAGCAAGCCAATTGCCAAAATAATACTTAAGCCACCCATTATTTTAAAGTGTCCGGTTGCACCCACAAAAGAATCTTTATACATATCAGTTACAATAGGAATTGCAATAAGAATAAGGGCTGCAAATAAAGTGGAGAAAAATCCTTTGTGTTTTAAAAATTGTAAATTCATCAGTTTATAATTACCAATTTGTATTTATCCGTAATAATTTTAATTCTAGTTTCAATTTCCTAAACTACAAAAACAAACCTAAGCAACAAAATATTTATATCGAAAACTTAAACTATCCAATTAGATCCCCTGAAAAATGATTTTTCAGCCTATTTATCAAATCATTAAAATAAAATATTGGAGCAACAAAAAACCCGATTCCTTACAAAATCGGGTTGTATAATATTATTTTTAGCTACTAATTAGTTTAAGACACTAGTCTATTTCCATCATTAGAATTAAAAGCATCGGTATTCCTATTGAAATAATTGATAAGAATTTCACCGGACAACTCGTTGCCGTTGTGATCCCAGCCATATAATCTATTTTTCGCAATTTCATGTGAAAGCTCACAAATAAGATATCCTTTTTCCGAATCGAATAGATAAGTGAATTGCCAAGGCGAAAATTTGTAAAATTCATTATTGTATGGCTTGCTGGTAAAAAATCGTCCATTTAATTCAGTTAATAGACAAGGTTCTCCACATAAATTAAAGTAATTCTGTTTTTGTATTTCGGATAAAATCATAGTCTAATTTTTTCTTTACTGTTTACATTAAATTTACTCCTAAAAACTTGCTTACCATACCATTTACGGAAGAATTACTATAAGGTTTCTTAATTCATAAGAAACAAAATTTTGTGAAATTAATATCACAATGGAAAAGTGCGGAAAGTGTAGTAATTCTTAATTATTTTGCTCTTGAATAATTTTAAGCAGAGCGAGGCTACTAGTTTAGCCCCTGCATTTCTAAGCAAAAACTATTAGTACTTTTAATTGCTATTTTCGGTTTGCGATACATTATTCTGACTAAAGAAAAAAGACGATCACATTTACTAATTCCAAATTGTCTCGATGGATAATGTTGTTTTAAAATTTACCAAATAGCAAGAAGAACAGACGAAACTTGTAAAGTTTTAATGAAATCTTGTAAAGTTTTTGTGGCTATAAAACGCTATATCCAAAAGTTCGTTTCCAAATTAATTCTATTCAACCACAAGTAGAATTAACATCAATGTAATTTGCATCAATTCTTTTTTTGACGACAACAAACCTTTAATGTGTTGATTATATGATATTTGAAGTAGACATACTAAAATTTGTAATTACTATTCCAAAAATAAATAGTTGATTAATAAATTCATTATTCAACTATTTTTAAATCAGAAAATAGAAAACTAAATTCTTTACATTTAATTTTATCAGCGTATTAAAATAAATTGAAAACGCCCCAGCAAAACCTATGAATTAACACCCAAGCTTCGGACGTAAAAAACTTACCTTACCTCCTGAAAAAGGCAATTGTATAGAAACAAATACACCACTATTATTTTTGAAGTTTAAATTCATCTGCTATTCAGCAAAAATTACTCATTCTTTTTTTAACCATGAAAATTACCATACTTACTCTTATTACTTTTCTATTATTGGTTTGGAGCAATACAATGCTTTTGGGGCAAAAACTGGAAATTAAAGGACAGGTTTTCGAAAACAAAAGAAACGAATCTCTCCCCTTTACACAAGTTGCTTTGTTTGAAAAAGAATCGAATGTATCCTTAAGTGGCACTTTGACCGATGATTTAGGAAATTTTACCCTGCCAGTACTTTCGAAAACCAGCTATCGAATTCAAATTCAATTTTTAGGTTACGAAAGCCATGTTTCTGAAATTCAGGTAGACACAACTTCGGTTGATTTGGGTAAAATAATTCTTCAAGCATCAGCACAAAATTTAGCTGAGATTATTGTTACCGCCGAAAAGAAAACTATTGGTAAAGAAGATGGTAACTGGGTTCTTTATCCCGATAAATTACCTGATGGAGGTACAAATACCACTATCGAATTATTGAGTACCCTACCTGCTGTTGCAGTAGATATGGATGATAATGTAAGTATTCGTGGTAGACAAGTTACTATTTTGATTGATGGTGTGAAAAGCGACGATTTAGGAGCATTAGATCAGATTTCGCCCTCTTCCATCGCAAAAATTGAGGTTATTCAAAATCCTTCTGCCAAATACGATGCCGAAGGAAGTGTAATTAATATTCAATTAAAATCGCCATTACAATCGAGTTCCTCTACCCGATTAAAGGCTAACGTTGATCATTTTGGTAATCATCAGGAAAGCTTTATAACCAACAAAAGATATAAAAATTGGGGTGGGTTTCTTCAGGGATCTTCGAATCGTAATCAATTTGATTCGAAAATATATTCGGTACGAGAAAATTTCATTAACCAGTACACCCCTTTCATTCTGGAACATAGAACTGATAATGTTGAAAATAATTCGATTCAGTTTAGAGGCGGAATTAACCATCGTTTTTCAAAAAATCATTTCATAAAATTTGATGCTCAGTGGCAAGAAAATGATTATTCTCCGAATTTATCTTCGGATAAAGAGAATCGAAATCAGGAAATGGAATTGTTAAAATCTACGCTACAAAATCAACAAACGGATAAGGACAAAAATATGAACTTACTTCGTGCCCAATACATTGGAAATTGGGATACTCAAACACTAAAAATTAGACTGAATTATCGGAATCAGAAAGAAACTGAAGATAGAAATTTTCAAAGTGAAGATTTTCTGCCAAACGGAGATCGCTCTAGCGCTAATCCATATCTTAGAAATGATTACCAGGACATAAAGATTAACGACCTTCAAACAGCAGTAGATTACGAGAAAAGCTGGACTGAGGGATTAAAACTTGAGGCTGGAGCTGATTACAGCATAGAGGAACAAAATCAAAATTCGCTTCAGGAAAAATTTGATTATAATTTAAACGACTGGAAAAACAACCCTAGCAAAACATTTGATTATCAATATAATAAGAGCACTTCGGCAATTTATGGTATTCTTAATGGAAAAAAGAACAATTGGCATGCCTTTGTTGGTGCGCGTTTGCGATCTATTCAACTGAAAACAGAAAATTTTGGAGACGAAATTACAAATAAACAAAGCAACGCCTACCTTTCTGTTTTGCCAAGCATCACTTTAGGGCACGAAAGTGAATTTAGTGGCATTTCTTTTTCCTACAAAAAAAGTCAAAAAATACCACATGCAAACCGTTTAAATTCTTACCGAAATGATGCAAACCCATTAAACGTAACTTTTGGAAATCCAGATTTAAAACCGGAAAAAGAACACTCGTTATCTCTTGATTTTTCGTGGCACAATGAAAAATATCAGATGAGTATTGCTGCTTTCGAGAGAATTATAAAAGATGTTGTAATGACAGAGTATAGTTTTGTTGGGGATACGCTGTTTAGAACCTATAAGAACATGGCAACTCAATATCTTCATGGTAGTGAATACACGTTTACCTACAAATTGATAAAATGGTGTCGTTTAAATGGTAGTGCAAGTATATTTCATCAAACTTTTTCGGGAGAATCTCTTTCGATACCACAAAAAAGTATCTGGAGTTATAACGCAAAAATAGCTGCATACGTTCAATTGCCGAAAAATTATTCGATGCAAGCCAATTACACAAACAATTCAAAAACTATTTCTACCTATGGATTGAAAGGGAAACTGTATAATTTAGATCTTGGAATAAGTAAGAGTCTGCTCGATAAAAAATTACAGTTATCGCTTCGAGGAGTGAATTTATTGGATAGTAAAAAGCAGTGGAATGAATCGGAAAACATGCAATTTACCTCACGTTCTACGAAATATCAGGATACCCGCAGATTGGTGTTGGGTGTAATCTACAAATGGAGTCATTCGCAGTAACGGGTTTAAAATAGGAAACAACAAGCCCAAATTTGAGCTTGTTGTATTGTAAATTTGTATTACTCTTTTTCCCAAACTCTAAAATAGTTCACTTTATATTCTCCATCCAAACGATCATCATCGGGCAATGCACCAAACCATTTATTCGATTCGCAATTAAAATTGATTTCCAATGCTTGGTGCCAATGGGTATTTTCAGCTTCGCGAAACAAGATTCCATCGATATAAAAACGGATAGTTTCCGGAGTCCATTCTAAACCCCATGTATGGTAATCGGCTTGCAATTCTTCTGGGAAATAATATTTTTTTGTCCGTGAAAAATGCTTTTTTACGTCGCCTTTGTCTTTAGGTGCTTTAAACACATGAATATTGGAATTTAAATCGTGACGATTGTAATACAATCCAGGTGCATTCTCACAAATATCAATCTCGGTCCACCAATCTTTACTAACATTTGTCATCCAAAAACCCGAAACCCATGGCGCATCCATTAACTTCACTTCTGCCTCGAAATATCCGTACAAGAATTTTTGTTTACTTTTAATAAAGCCCGTAGAATGAGTAAAACCTTCGGGAAGTAGCTCTTTCCCATGCTGATTTACACGAATAACAAGTTTTCCATCCTCTAATTTCACATTGGAAGCATGAAAATAGGTTGGTGCTCTGCCTTTCCATTTCGGATTATTTGGATACCATTTTACCTCGTTCAATTTATGATCGTTGAACTCATCTGAAAATTTCTCCAACTTTTTCCAGCCTGTTTCGTTTTTTTGATCCGAAAGAGGAAGCTCAGGCGTAAGCCTATCCACCCTATTTTCCAGCTTAACCGAATCTACATAATTTTTAGGCGGAATAGTTAAATCTTGAGAATGAGCAACACCAGCAAATCCAATTACCAATGTCATTAATATGATTTTTTTTACTTTCATATGATTATAATTTCAAGTTTTTGCCATATGGAACTTACCATGCTGGGATAATCATTTCCCTGTGTGTATAAAGCTTTATACATGGACGTTTCATACTGCGATTTAATTTAGTTCTTTAGCTTAATAATCACCACTCCGTTGGCTGCACGCGATCCATAATCTGCAGCTTCATTCCCAAGTAAAACTTCTACCGATTTCACCTGACCAGGACTAATTCCTGTAATATCCTCGGTAATAATTCCATTTACAACTAATAAAGCTTGCAAACCCGACGAAACGGAACTAGGACCTCTGGAAGTAAGAAAAACCTGATTCATTCCATTCACACTTTCCATTTTAGAAGAAGGATAAACGTATTGTATAACTTGAAAAATAGAAGACATGCGATCGAAATTGTTATTCTCCTCCAAACAATTTTTGATACAATAATCCAAGTTTTCCTCCGTCAAGGTCTTATTGTTTATCACATTGTAATGAGAACTTTCGTTATTGATATAAAGAAGGTTAACAGAAGATTCGGTTTCCCCTTTTATACGAATTGTTTGTCCGACAAAACCATCTGCTCTAAACTTCACCACATCCTTTTTAGCATTTATAGTAATTTCATAATTGCCATTTTCATCAGTAAGAGTATTCTGCTTACTTTTCGAGGATTCTATCAACACCTTGTTTAACGGGTAAGTTTTAAAGGCAGTAACCTTTCCTTTTAATACTGTTGTTTGCGCATGGAGAGTTGCAAAACCACATGCCAGCAAAAAGACAATAATACCTAGTTTTAGTTTCATATTTAGTGTTTAGATGTTGATTTAATCAACGATTTGTATTGTTTTTTACTAATAAACCTTCATTGGGATCTTCTAAAATTCAACAGAAATAAACAAAATAAAGGCTATTCTTATTTCGTAGCTTATTTTCTACTTTGTTCTTGAACTCTAATTTTCTTGATTTTTTCGTTCAGCTTTTTTACCAATTTGGGATATGAAGCTGCAAGGTTGTTTTGCTCGCTAGGATCCTCTTCCAAATTAAATAGTTGTGCTTCGGTACTTAATCCGCCTTCGATATCTTTCAACTCCATAATCCAAGAACCTGTATTTTTCGATGGCTCGATATACTTCCATTTCCCTTCTCGAATCGATAAAGCATAGGCCTCTTCTATCAATTCTGATCGTCCTTTGCTATCATTTCCTAAATAAGTATCCAGTTGATTAAAACTGTCTGGAGCTTCCCCATTTTTCAATTCATAATTCAGTAAAGACGCAATAGAAGCATATAAATCGACATGCCCAACCAAAGCATTGCTAGTTTGTCCGCCTTTAATTTTATTTGGCCAGTAGGCAATGGTTGGCACGCGCGTACCCGCTTCGTAGCAAGAGTATTTTCCCCCGCGATAAATTCCACCTGGCTTATGCTCTCCAACCAATTCTACCGCTTTATCAGAGTATCCATCGTTTAAAACCGGACCATTATCCGATGAAAAAATAATTAAGGTATTGTTTAAAACTCCCTTTTCCTCTAAATAATCAACCAATTGTCCGGTAATGTAATCCATTTGAGCAATAGCATCGCCACGAACGCCTAAAGTACTTTTACCAGCAAAACGAAGATCCGGCAAACGAGGAACATGTATATCGTGGAAAGCAAAATACAAGAAAAATGGTCTGTCCTGATTTTCATCAATAAAATTTCTAGCTTTTGAAAGCATTTGATAAGGTATTGTTTCATCTTTCCAGCGAGCAGAATTTCCTCCTGTCATATATCCAATACGACTCACTCCGTTCACAATGGTATTTGCGTGTTGCGTATCTGCGCCATAGCGCAATAAATCAGGATTTTCGGTTCCGGTAGGATCGTTTCCCACTTTATCGCCATAGCTAACTGTGATCGGATCTTTTTGATCGAGACCAAGCACTCTATGATTTTCTAACAATACACAAGGCACACGATCTCCGGTTGCCGGAATTAAATAAGAATAGTCGAAACCAATCTCAAGCGGACCAGGTTTTACATCACCATTCCAATCTACATTACCATTCCCTAAACCCAAATGCCATTTTCCAATTACTGCCGTTTTGTAACCATTCTGTTGTAACATAGAAGGTATAGTAGGTGTTCCTGGTGCAATTAACATCGGAGCATCTCCCTTTAAAACAGCGGCATTTATTCTAAATGCATAACTTCCCGTAAGAAGAGAATAACGAGATGGTGTACAGGTTGCTGCAGAGCAATGTGCATCGGTAAACAGAATACCACCTTTTGCCAATTTATCCACATTAGGAGTTTCTACACCTTTTGCTCCGGTACACGACAAATCACCATATCCTAAATCGTCTACATAAACTACTACAATATTAGGCTTGTCGCCCTCTGCTTTCTTTTGTGCATAAGTTAATGTACTTGCACCTATTATGGCTGTAACCGCCAAAGAACAAACGATACTTTGTTTCCAATTCATTACTTCTTCTTTGTTTTAATTATTAATACCGCATCCGCTTTTCCATACCAAGGCGATTCAAAATCTTGTTTTTTACTCACTTCTACTAATTCGCTGTACTCCCCACTTAAAGTGTTCATCCATTGAAATGTAATAGATGAATTTTCCTTAAATAAAAATTCCCCTCTAAATTGATAACTATCCATGGGAACATAAAAAAGGTAAGTATCATCGCTTTTTAGGCAATATCCCGACTGGTTGTGCCAAGGCGTTGGTGTAAATTCACTAAAATTGTACTTGGCAAATAAATCTGTCATGTATTTAAAATATTCAAACTTTGGTTTGATAAAAGCTTCTGATTGCTCGTAAGGATTATAAATTACGACATTCCAGCTAGCCGCTTGCCAGTAGTAAGTTGAGTAAACACCGGCAAAAATACATTGATAATTTCTTCGTAAACAAGTTTCGGGCTTGATATAACTCCCAACAAAAACTTCGTAGGGAGCATCTTCATATCCTCCGTGCTCTATATTAAATACTGGCTTAGTTTTATATTGATTGTGATCCTCCAGCATATTATTGTAGAGTGAATAAGTCCAATCCTGACGAGAGATAAAATCAACAGAATCGGAATGACGTTTGCAGAAACCATAATCGTGAACGGTTACCAATCTATTGAACGCATTTGCTTCGCGCAACCTTTTTATGCGCTCCAATATGTAGTTATCATCGGCTCTGCCATAGTAAAGTGCTTCTTTCGAAACATCCCACATTACATTTGGAAAAGCACCGTAACGTTTCACTACATAATCGTAGTACATGTTATCGGCATCGGAATTCATTTCGGGCCAAGCTACCAACTTATTCCATACGTAAATCATTAAATGAGAAACGATGTTCTTATCGTGCATTAAGGAAATAGTACGATCTAACTTTTTAAAAAACTCAACATTCAAACTGGAATAATCAGGCTTTTCATTGTTCCCTAGAAAAGGAAATATGTCTTTCGGTGCTCCATATTCATGTTCTGGATAATTCTTAAGTTTCTCATCTTTTTTCCAGCTAACATCATAAGAGAACACATTCATTACCACCTGATTGAAACCATTCTCGTTTAGTAAATTGAGTAAATGTTCCGTTTTAGGCAAAGCTTCTTCGTTGTGATAGTCCAAAGCATATAGCCAATCACATTCAAATGCCATTAGGAAGTATGGATCGCCATTCTCATAAAAAAAATGAGTTGGTTTTTCTTCATTCAGTACAATTGCCCCTTTTTGTGCTTGTAAAGCTTCCTGGTGAACAAGTAGTTTCCCTTTTTTACCATTCAAGGCTTTTATTTCGGAATGAGTTTCGTAAGTCCAATTTCCAGCTACGGCGGCCGAAAAACGAAGTAACCAAGTATTGTCTCCGTTATAAAATCCCGGAACCGTTTGCAGTTTGCCATCTGGGTTGGTGAACTCCGCAAAAAATTTAATCTGAAATGGATCTTTGTTTTTGACATCGGCCTTAAAAGTAATGTCAATCACCTCCCATTTTTTGATGCTGGTAATTTTCGTTGAATGCTTGGTGTTTCTTAATTCCGCTTGGGTAGCATTAAAATAAAGTAAACCCAAAAGAACAAGAACAAATTGTTTCATTGTAGACATAGGAATAAGTATAAGCTGTTAATATGTTCTCAAAATTACTCAAGCTATGACTGGCATAGCGGAATAGAATCGACTAAAAATAGGGGGCATTTAAAAATACCAAATCCCTTTCCCTGCGAATCTTTTCATTTATCCGTGCTTCAGAAATATTGGAGCTACTTAATTGGCTGGCTAATAAAAACAATTTATGTCTCTGTTTATTGATGAAAAAATGCGAAATTGCGTTTCATAATTTCAACTCAAGTCGATTAATCATGATGAAATACTTTATCGCTTTAGCGATCTCCCTCTCGGTATTCGTTTCCTGTACCAATACAAAAAAGCCCATACTTGTTCCCGCAAAATCGGAAGCCTTATCGTATATGGGGCGAACGGTTTGGACTGCTGATTCGCTAATCGCTGAATTGTGTTGGTCGGGAGCTTCAGTAGCTATTAATTTTGAAGGCAAAAGTTTAAAAGCAAGCCTGAAAAATAGTGAGCGAGACAATTTTTACAACGTAATTATTGATGGCATAGTAGATACCATTTTACACATTGACACTGTAAAAACGGAATATCTTTTGGCTAATAATCTATCCAAGGGAGCGCATCAGGTTGAATTGTTTAGAAGAACAGAATGGACCTTTGGTAAAACTCAGTTCTTTGGTTTTGAAGTAGATGGAGATGCTCTCCTTCTTCCTGCCTCGCCTAAAAAGAAACGAAGCATCGAATTTTACGGAAATTCAATTACCGCTGGACATGGTGTTGACGATCCAACAGATCAGGATAGATGGGATAGTATTTATTCGAACAACTTTCATACCTACGCTTCGATTACTGCACGCCACTTTAATGCTGATTATAGTTGTATTGCCCGTGGTGGTATTGGCATAATGCTTAGCTGGTTCGATCAAATTATGCCTGAATTATACTATCGCCAAGATCCTACTAAAATAAACAGCCAATGGGATTTTACAGCCAGCCCTAAAGATATTATTGTGGTAAATTTATTCCAAAACGATTCTTGGTTAGTGGAAAATCCAGAATATGAGCAATACAAAAAACGATTTGCCAAGCAACAGCCTACAAAGGAATTTATTATTAATTCCTATGCTAGTTTTGTATCTAAAATTCGTTCTCACTATCCCGATGCAAACATTATTTGCATGTTGGGCAATATGGATATCACTAAAGAAGGTTCGGAATGGCCGAATTACGTAGAAGAAGCCGTTTTGAGCTTAAAAGATGATAAGATTCACACCTTTTTTATGCCTTATAAAAACAGCAAAGGCCATCCTAAAATCGCAGACCAAAAATTGATGGGAGATGCTCTTATTCAATTCATTGAAAGTAAACTAAACTGGTAAATGTGTTTTACAAATAAAAAAAAACTCACACCGCAAGGATGTGAGTTTTCTCTTTCTAATTTATTGAACTAAACTTTACTAATTAACCACTATTTTTTGAGTGTAAACTGCATTCTCTCCTGTTAACCGTACAATATAGATTCCTTTCGTCGACGGCATGTCTGAAATATACAGTTCGGATAATCCTCGGCTTATGGTTTCTGATTTCACTACATTTCCATTTATTCCCACAAGCTCATATTTATCGAAACTATTTTCTTTCATAATCACCTTCATCCATCCTTCATCGATTAAAGTAGGATAAATTGAAATTCCATATTCCTCTGCATCTACAATACCTACTGCAACTGCTACTGCTTTTTCGTACACGCCAATTTCCAGAACAACAGAACTCACCCTTCCCTCCGAGTCAGAAAACTGTATACTTACTTCGTTCTCTTCTTTTAAATATTCAAAAGGTACAGGAATGCTGATCATGCCAAAAAAATCGTCGCGATTAGCCTGATCTCCACCAGCCCAATTATTAGGAACCTCCACTTGGTTGCCATTGACGTAAACAATTGGTTTTTTAGACTTACTATGCTTTCGCCCGATGGACATTCTCAAATTTGCAGTCCCTCCATTGCTTCCTATTTCAACATCGTTAAAATTAAATTTTAAACTTCCTGAAATAGTTTGTAAATGCTGGCTGGTATAATACTTTTTATTTTTTAAGCTATTGGTAAATTCAACAGTGCTACCAAAGGTATATTCAAGAACAACCGTTTCGTCGGGAATTAATGTTAGTTGAGAAGGTGATGTTGATTGTGTATTATCCTTGTACTCCGGATTTTTATCGTCCCAAATTTTTAGACTTTTAATTCTTACGCTTGTAACCTCCTCCTGACCTTCAAATTGATCTAAATCCACCACTAAACTATTTTCATCGAGATTACTCAAAGCTACATAAAGCTTATCCTTATCAACAAAAGCCTGAGTTTGAATATCTGGGTTGTTGGCCGAAATTTGAACCCGTTTTCCTTTTACCTCTTGCCACAACTCAAAAAAGTGAACTCTTGGCGTAAAAATCCATTCGGTGCTTGCGCTAAGAGGCACTCCTAACTCTTTTGGCCGCCAAAGTACAGATCCATAAGGTTGGTAGTTATTTGCTTCTGTAATATGCCAAGTGGCTTTTGAACCAATAAATGGAATAGCAATCAGCAAATTATTCTCCCGATCTAATAAATTGAAAAGAATGTGATTTATTGATTTAATGGACTGTACGCTTCGAATATCGCTATAATCATCACCAAAGCCTTTTTCAATTCCTCCAAACTCTGAAATTGCATGAGGTTTCACAGCACCCCATTTTGTATAACTATAGGTTTCAATCAAATCTAATATTGCCTCAGAGTTTGATCCTGACCTTTTACTATCGGCTCCGGTTACATTTATACCATCGTAAAGATGCGTTGCAAAAGCATCCATGTGATCGCCTGCCACATCCATAAACATTTTCATTCTTGTGTTCCAATGTTCAAAATCCCATAACTCAACCGATGGCCAAGCACTAGAGTAGCCAATAACGTTAACATTCTCTAATTCTGGCGTTTCATCAAATTTCTTTCCAATTGCACCAAACCATTCTGCCATTCGTTCTCGCATTTTCTGATCATCAGGCTGTTCTGCACTAAAGTCGGCATCGCCAGCATGAACAAATGGTTCGTTCATTGGCTCAAACCATAAAGGTCTATCTTCATTTGTAAAAAAATGCTTAAAATATTGCGCCGACCAAGTTGCCGCCTTTTCTTTATCAATGCTCCAGCGAACAACATTTCCTGGGTGTTCGGTAACGATCTGACGATTGGAATGCCGCCACCAAGTAGATAGAGATTGCGTATAATTTTTTTGACCATTCCCTTGACTTATGATCGAAGCTTCATCTTCGGGATAAACTCCTACAACCCCTTTTGCTTTTGATTTAGCTACAGAAAACGGCCCCCAAAATCCGCGTCCAAAACCAGCATTTAATTCTTCCGTATAAAATTCGTATTCATCATCTGTAATTTCACCTTCCCCCCAAGTAGCATGCATGTTAAAAAACTTGGTTCGATCCAGTTCTGAAACATCACCAATATAACGTTGTATTGATGGCACAACAGTCACCTTATTTTGTGCATTAATGGAAGTGCTGCAAACAAGTAAAATTAAAAAAGCACAAAAAATAAAAATTCTATTCATACAAACTATTTTAAATCGTTTTCGATACTACAAAGAGGTAAAAAACTGATCATAGTTCAGGAAAAAAAATCGAAGCAATTACAGGGGCATTTTCAAACCAATTTGTATAAATAGTTAAATAACCCAAGCTAAAAAGCATGGGTTCCTTACTGTTTAAGAGACCCATGCTATAAAAATAGAGTAATTTGTTAATGTCTAACTAATTTCAATGAAAACTTAACAGCAACAAACTAACACATAGTATTTATTTCATCATTGGTAGTCTATTTTTTTAAGTTAAAACTGTTCCAAGCTTCTTATTTCTGATTTTCAGAGTACAACTTGTATACTTCGGAACCGGCACTTAAAAATGCACCACTTCCATATACTTCCGATTGATCAGCCCAAGCTTTACCCGGTGCCGCACCTATTGGTTGTACGAATCCTAACATCCCCTCTTTTGTAATGTGACTGCACATTGCATTCCATCCTTTACTAACAGCAGGCTCGTAGGTTTCACGATCTAAAATTCCTTGATTAATTCCCCACGCCAAACCAAAAACATAAAAGGAAGAACCACTGGTTTCTGGTGTTGGATAAAATTCCTGACCTAATAAACTCATGGCCCAATGACCTTGTGGAGTTTGTATTTGCAGCAATTTTTTAGCCATTTTTTTATAGATGCTTAAAAAATACTTGTACTCCTTTGTTTTTGGATCCAATTCATTTAAAATATTCGCTAAACCTGCAAATACCCAACCGTTACCTCGCGACCAAAATATCTTTGTTCCGTTATCCAATTTCCCCATATAACTTTGATCTCTGTAGTACAGATTTTCTTTCTTATCGAATAAAAAATCGGTAGTCGCTTTGTATTCCTTCACCATAAAATTGAGGTATTCCTTCTCTCCTGTAATTTGATACAACTTGGCCCAAACTGGTGGCGACATAAATAATGCATCGCACCAATTCCATCTGTCTTGGTGAAATTTTGTTCTCCACTCTAAAGAACTTTTGGATGGATGATACATGATAAAATCGAACTGCTTGATCATTGGAGCCAGCATTTCTTTATCATCATATTTTCGATACAACTCGCAATACAACTGCCCAACTGTATGATCGTCGGCATGATATTGTCTGTGATGCAATTTCCACTCATTCTCTTCTCCAATCTTCCTCAACCACTCGTAATAACGTTCATCACCAGCCATTTCTGCCCATTTCACCATTCCAACATAAAGTGCACCGTTGGTCCAGTCGAGCGGATGGTGCGCTTTCTCTCTTCCACTATATGAATCGCTGAAATGTTCTATTTGCCAATCGGCAACACGTTTCATTTCCTTTTTCACCTCTTCGCACTTACTTCCTTGTGAAAAGCCAGGCAGAATTAATAATAGCAATAGGTTCAGTAAAATAAATTTATTTAGTTTCATATGTTTATAATTTTAAGTTTTTGCCATATGGAACTTACCATGTTGGGATAATCATTTCCCTGTGTGTCAAAATTGCTTTGACATGGACGTTTCATATGTTTATAATTTTAAGTTTTTGCCATATGGAACTTACCATATAATCATCTCCCTGTGTGTAGAAAGCTTTATACATGGACGTTTCATATCAACTGCATTAATGGTTTGATTTTTAAAATCTAACTAGTCTAAAATATAATCAATTCGTGTTTTATAATTGGAATAATGAACATATTTCTCGTTTACCATCCAAAGCAAGACCATCTTATCTCCTTGTTTCATATTTTTAGGAACAACAGGTCTAACATTATCGTATTTTGAATTTTCAGTAATAGCAGTAGTGTCCCACGACTTTCCATGATCAGAAGTAACTCTTTTTTCAATTTCAAAAATTCCATTCACTTCTCTCGAAATATAAATCGTGTTTGCCTGTAAAGGGTGAATAGTCATTCCAGCCGAATAGTGAGGTTCTTTTTCAATTTCGCCCTCTTGTGTTTGCGGAAACCACTTTCCCGAATTACAAATTTCATTATCGATCCATTCTCCTTTTACATATTGGGCATAATGATACAAATGCTCAGTTTCTTTCGGATATTGTGCATATAAAATAACCGGATTTCCTTTTTTATCAGCACTAAGATCGTAAACCCATGCTCTACCCTGCTCTTCGGTAGCTTTATAAACAACCGATGCATCTTTAGGCTCGAAAGGCAATTGGTCTACGTCACATATTTTTGCCCCATCAATTCTCCAAAAAGCACCCTTCTCGTAACAGGCATAATATAACGAATTGGTTTTCTCATTTCGCGGGTGACCATCGGTAAAAACAATATGAATTTTAGAATTTCCGTCGGAATAGTAGCGCACATACGGGCGATTCCCTCCACTAAACGGATGATTTGTGATAAATACTTTAGCATCCGAGAAGGTTTTTCCATTGTCATCCGACCACATCATGTTTGGCTTAAAACCGGTCCATCGTCCAAAACAATAAACACGCCCATTTTCCTTTTTTAATTGAAACGGGTTTGCATAAGTGACACACTTTCGTGGATATAATTTAAACTGATCGTCATTCAACACCTTTTTTGTATGAAGAGACGAGAAATTAGTTTCTCCCCTTTTCAAATGATGAAAACGAACAACAGTATCCATGTGCTTTGTGTAGGTCATTAAGACATCACCATTGTTCAATTCTAAAAAAGCAGGATTGGCATGATCATCCTTATCCAGTTTTGAGCTTACAATTTGAGTTTTCTTCTCGCCAGTTTTCAAATTAAGAATTGCTGTTTCAATAGAACCATTTTCACTCACCCAACCTGTTACTATTTCATCGGCAGCATTGTGATTATAAATAGCCCTTGGTGCAGTAAACCAACACCAAGCACCATCGTCGGTTAACGTTTTTTGTTGAGCAAATAAATGGTTTGATAGCACTATCAAACTAACAATTGATAAAATAGTTCTTATCTTTTTCATAAATTTTAATGGTTTAGAGTACGAATAAAAGAAGGCTTAGTTGAAACTACAATTCTGTTCAATACCTGATCCCAAAAGAACACTAACTAAAGCATTTTGTTTATATTTAACACACATTTAACGGTACTCATAACGGTTAAATGTGAATGCAATTAACTAAATATTAATCGATTATAAACCACAGCAATAACTCATTTCACCTTTGATTAATGAATATATCTACAGATAAAAAACGATTAATAATTGCAGAAATACGTAAATGTAGAACTTTTACGAAGGCTCCAACTAGTAGTTCCATGCTACAATACCTATTCGAGGAAACACTAAAAGGAACCGATTTAAAAGAAAAGCTTATTGAGATAGATTTTTTTGGAAAATCAAAAAGTACAGATAAAGGCAACCCACGAGTTCGTGTAAATATTTACAACCTAAGAAAAAAGCTGACTTCCTATTATGAGAAAGAAGGTAAAAATGATAGCTGGCAAGTCGTAATTGACAAAGGACAATACCAAGTAAAATTTGTTGCAAAGAATCCTAAGAAGCGTTTAATTAAGATGGGAAAACCCTCTATCCTAATCCCTTACTTACTTCTGTTTATTGTTCTATTATTACTTGTCCTACAAAACCTGCCTAAAAAGGCTCCAATGCTATGGAATTCTTTTCTAAGCGAAAAAAGTACCACAACTTTATTTATTGGCGATGTGTTTGGTATAATGGGAACCACTGCAACAGGAAATAGAGGATGGAACCGCGATTACAGCATTAATAAATTAGAAGATTTTTATGCATTTTGCGACCACAACCCTGAAATGGCCACTAACATTGAGCCATCAAACTACACCTATACCAATGGAATGGCTGCATTTTCAACTCAACGACTCACTCTTTTATTTAAAGAATACGAAAAAGAGTTTCCGATTCGCTTTTCGATGCAAAGTACCATCGAAGATATCACAGATGGCAATTCTATCTATATTGGCCCTATCAAAAACAACAATAAATTTGTTTACTTTTTTAATAAAGAAAATCCCTACTTTAAAATTGCTGAAGATGATCTTTTATTTTCGAATCATCCTACGATAAAAGATACTGTATTCCATCTTAATTCTGATGGAACTGAATCTGATTACGCAATTGTTTCTAAAGTCTCAGGTCCAAATAATAGCGAACAGTTCATTTTCTTTTCCAATCATGATATTGGTGTTCGATCTACGGTTGAATTCTTTACAAACACCGATTCCATAAAGCATTTTACAAATCAGTATTTAAAAACAAAAACTCATTTTACAGCACTATTTTTAACAAAAGGAGTTAGCAGAACCAATACTGATTTAGATCTAATTTGGGCAGTAGCACACTAAATAAATCAATTGTACGCCATAAAAAAAAAGAGAGTATTCCAAACAGAATACCCTCTTTTTTTACTATTTCGTACTTATTATTTTAAATTTGGATTTAAATCAATTTCTGTTTCAGGAATTGGCGCATACCAAAGGTCCTTATTGCTAGGATCTCCTACCAAAGGAATCTCACGAGCATCCCGTAAAGCAGTAACTTCACCAACTTTATTTAAACGAACAAGATCCAACCATCTGTTTCCACCAACTTCAGAAACAAATTCACATGCACGTTCATGAACAATAGCATCAATAATAGCCTGTGTTGAACTTAAGTCCGCTGCTGTATAATCAACAGATGCATCAGCATTTTCCCAGAAACCAGCACCTAAAGCCAAAACCTCTTTGGAGGTAGTAACACCACCAGCATAAGCTCTGCGTTTTACCATATTCAAATAATTAATTGCATCAGCTTCAGAACCTGTATTTGCACATGCTTCAGCATACATTAACAATACCTCTGCATAACGCATGGCTGGCATGTCATTATTAGTTTTGAAAATATTTACAAATTCAGGAGTTCCTTGAATCGTACCATAAAGTAGTTTTGTATTTACAGGATGCGCATAGGTAATTGCATTAGCAGAAATTGTAGATGTTGTTGCATTTTTACGATATCCTTCAGGAAAATTATCATAAAAAGTCCATTCTAAAAACATATCCATCCAATTGGTCCAAAATGCACCATACCAACGACACTCTGTATTAATTGGCCAAGCCTCCAGCTTGAATTGATGAGCAAAAATGGTTTCCTTATTATTCTCCCAAGGCTCTCCAAAATTGTGCATATAATCATCCATCAATGAATAAACACCTGCATCAACAATCTGCTTTGTGTAAGACTTTACTTGAGTCCATTTGTCTGTTTCGTTGTAAGGATATCCTGTTAACTGCATGTATGTTTTCGCTAAAAAAGCTCTTGCTGCAGTTTTTGTTGCATGTCCATCGGCAATTGTAACATCAGTATCGCGCGCAGTGGTAGACCATTTTTCCACATATTCTAAATCGCTAATTACCTGACTTAAAACCGCTCTACTTGAAGTTTTTTCCATTTCATAATCTGGAATAGAACTTAATGGCATGGGAATATCACCAAAAATTGTTGTTAATCGAAAATATAACAAAGCTCTAACAAAGTAAACATTTGCATGTGCATTATTTACAATTGCTTCGTCAACTCCCTCTGGATGTGCCTTTTCAATAAAAGCATTTGCGGCATTAATAGCTCTGTAATAATTTTCCCAGATTCCAATAAGACGTGAATTACCACCTGTTAGTGCAAAAGTATCACCTTCGCTAAAAACCCATTTATTACCACCACTATGAGTAGATAAATCATCGGCGCCAGTATAAGCGGCCAATACATCAACACCCCAGTTTGCAAATTCCAATAAACCATACACACCAGTAACACCAGCTTCAAGGCTTAATTCATCGGCATAATATGAATCTCCAGTAACTGCTCCCAGCGATCCTTCGTCTAAATCTTCACAGGACACCATACTCGACAGCATCATTCCTCCGAAGAAAAATATGATTAAATATGAATATATATTTCGTTTCATAACTATTTTATTTTTAGAATGTTACTTTTAAACCTGCTGAAAATGTTCTAACAAGAGGATATGAAAATGCATCGATACCTGCTTGAGAATCACTGTCAATACTCGTACTTGATCCCTCTGGATCGATACCTGAATAATCTGTAATTGTTAATAGATTATTTACACTTCCGTAAAGTCTTAGTCGACTAATACCCATTTGTTTCAACATGTTATCAGGCAATGTATATCCAATCGTTAAGTTACTTACTTTAAAAAATGAACCATCCTCGATATATTGACTTACTACATTCGTTAAAGAATGATCTATTCCAATAGGCATAATTTGTTGAGAAGAACCCGAATTAGAAGGAGACCATCTGTTAAGGTAATCAGGATTAAGAATTTTTTGGTTCAAAATATTTGCTGAATAGTTGTAAATATCATTTCCTACTTGTCCAACACACTGAACGCTAAAATCAAAGTTTTTGTAATACAAGTTTGTACTAAATCCATACACAAAATCAGGTGCTGTATTTCCAATAATTTGCTTATCGGTACCTTCAATAGAACCACTATTATCCAAATCTTCATATCTTGTTTCACCAGGATTAGCTCCATAAGTTGCTGCTAAAGCTGCTTCGCTCTCTTTCCAAAGACCAATTGCTTTCAATCCATATAAAGATCCCATAGATTTACCTTCCTGAACGATAAATTTATTGCTGGTATTCCAAATTCCTAAAGCTTCTTCTGAAGCAATAAAAATATGATCTGAATTAACTCCTAAATCCTTCACCTTATTTTTATTACTAGACAGGTTAAAATCAGCAGTCCATCTAAAATCATTTTTATCCAAAATATTCCAGTTCAAACTAAATTCAAATCCACTATTTTCAATATCTGCAAAATTATCTGTGTATGAAGATTGACCTGTATAGGTAGGAATACTTCTTGCAATAATTACATCAGATGATTCTTTTCTGTACACATCGAAAATAGCAGACAACTTCCCTTTTAACACACTAAAATCAATACCCATATTCATTTGAGATGTTGACTCCCACTGTAATTCAGGATTAGTTATTGCTCCAGGTATTACTCCTGAGCTTAGTGTTTGATTATCCCACTGATAATGTATTGGTTGATCCGTACTTACATCTAATTTAGACTGTGTAGCATAGGCTCCAATAGCTCTGTTACCAGTAACACCATAACCCGCTCTTACTTTCAAATTGTAAATCCAATCGATATTCTGGATAAAACTTTCTTCTGAAGCTCTCCAGGCTATGGCTGCAGATGGAAAATAACCCCATTGGTTATCGTCTTGAAAAACTGAAGCTCCATCAGCACGCAATGAAGCAGTCACTAAATATTTATCAGCGAAACTATAATTAATACGTCCCATATAAGAACGCATTTTTGACTCAGAATATGTCGATGCTATAGTGGATGGCGTTCCATTATTTAATATGTTCCATTCGTTTGCAAGAGTTGACAAGTCATTTACTTTAGACTGATTTGATCGCCATGAACTCTTCGAAAATTCATAAACCGCAGATACCTTTAAATGATGTTTGTCAAAATCGTTTTCGTAAGTTAAGATATCCGTATTCAAGTATGAGCTACCTCTACTATAAGTCTGTTGTGCACCAACATTATCTCTAGTATATGTTACGTTGTCAATTAAATCTCTACTACCGTAAAATCCTGTAGAAAAACTACCTGCATTGGAGATAAATAAAGATAAATTATGTCCTAAGTCAATGGTCAAATCTAAATTCGAAGTAATTTTCTCACCATACGATTCCTGATTCTGCATGATGAATTGCTCAGGATTCGTCTCTTGACCAGGATTATATCGGCCATAATCCTTGTAGGTTGAAGGAACAATGAAATCACCATTCTCATCTTTACTTTCCCAAAACTGCGGAAAAATAACAGAACGTCCGTATGCATTGGAAACACCATTATTCTGACGTCCATTGCCCTGAGAGTCAGTATGCGTAGCAAATGTATTAAATTTCATATCGATACGATCAGATATTTGTGCAGAAATATTTGATCGTACAGAATAACGTTTGTAGTAAGATTCTTTTATTACTCCCTGATCGTCAAGCATACTTCCAGAAAAGAAATACTTTAATTTATCAGAACCACCCGTTAAATTTACGGTGTAATTTTGTTTTGTAGCCTTACGAGTAATTAAATCACTCCAATTGGTTCCACCATTTTGTTTAAAATAAGCTATTTCTTCGGCTGTAAAAGCATCTGGTTGCCCCTTAGAAGCATTTTGAATGTTCATTAATTCTGCCTGATCGCCAGCAGATAATAAATCGTACTCGTTGATCATTGAACTCGATCCTGCATTAGCTTCAAACGAAACCTTCAAGACTCCTTCTTTAGGAGCATTTGTAGTAATTAAGATAACACCATTAGCACCTCTAGAACCATAAATAGCAGTTGCCGATGCATCTTTCAATACATCAATACTTGCAATGTCATTTGGATTAATGTCCGAGATATTCGCACCAATAAAACCGTCAATAACATACAAAGGAGCATTACTAAAATTAATAGAACTACCACCACGTACTCTAATTTTCATTTGTTGTCCAGGTGCACCCGTAGTTTGCTGAATGCTAACACCAGCAATTTTTCCTTTAAGACCTGCATCAATAGATGAAATAGGAGCTTGTAAAAGATCTTCAGATGAAATAGAAGCTACAGAACCTGTAATGTCCTTCTTTTTAACGGTTCCATAACCAATGGCTACAATCTCCTCTAAAGAAATAACATCAGCATCTAAAGCAATATCAATGACTGATTGCCCTCCAATGCTTACTTCGCTAGGCGTAAAACCAACAAATGAGAAAACTAAAACAGAATTTGCATCTGCATTAATAGAGTACTTACCATCCATATTGGTAACTGTACCATTCGTACTCCCTTTTTCGTAAACCGTTACTCCAGGTAATGGATCGCCTGATAACTTCTCAGTCACAGTTCCAGTCACCTGAGGACTTTGAGCGTACGAATAACTGTTCATAATAAATAAAACAAAAGCTATCACAATGGATATACTTTTTCCTCGCATTTTTTTCATATTTCTTGTTATAGTTAATAATAAATACTAAACTATTATAAATTTATGTTGTGCTACGGGGTTATTTGAAACAAACAAGGGGTGAAATAAGATCGTAAACGGGGGATATTAAAGGATAAGAAAGGTATATTTACGCACATAAAAAAGCGCAAGCACCTAACAATCTTACTACTTACCGCCTTTTTTCTTTAGCTCCTAAGAAAAACATAAAATTATAGTAAAACTTCAATAAAAAAAGATCATAATTTATTATTAAACTATTATTTCCAAATATTATTTTGTTATTCTAAAACAAAAAAAAAAGGTTAGAACAAATTTCTAACCTTTAATACATTTCTAAACTTTTTCTAAGTTCTTCAAAATTAGTTACTCGTGCTTAACAACACCATACTGTTCCAGCATACTATCAGCAGTATATCTCAATACTTTTGGTTTATCCGTTCCTCTTGCCTCTTTAATCAGAATTTTCCATTGCGATTTAAGAGATTCCAAAACCTCTTTATTTTCAGACTTAGATATTAGATTCTGCATCTCTTGAGGATCATTTTTCAGATTATAAAGTTCTTCGTAAACTGCTTGCTCTCCATGTAAAGGTCCGTCAATAAAAGACCGATACAAAGCAATATCCGGATCGTGCACAGAATACAACATTGTATTTACATTAATGCCCAATTCTTTTGCTGCTGCAATTTTTACACCTGCAGAAAGATTTTCATTTTTATAGTAGCGAATGTACTTCCACTCTTTATTTTGTACGGATTCACATCGAGGATTTCCAAATTGAGTAGACCAAAGATTTTCAGTAAATAAATATTCTCTTACTTTTTCAGAGGAAGCATCTACCAAACCTGAGATATTCTTTCCCTGATAACTTTTAGGAATTTCAACTCCCCCATATTGTAATATAGTTGGTGCAATATCAATAGTTTGCACCAACTCTTCAACTACTCGGCCTCTTGCTTTACGCGAAGTTGTAGGATTGTAAATAATCATTGGAACATGCGTACATTGTTCGTAACACAATGCTTTACCTCCTAGTCCTTGTTGTCCCATAAATAGGCCATGATCAGAAGTATAAATTATAATAGTGTTTTTATCCAAACCTTGCTCCTTTAGTCCGGCTCTAAGTTTTCCCAACAAACCATCAATACCTGTCATTGCTTGCATTTGACGAATTGTTCGCTCTTTATTGTCTGCTATATTATCAACGTAATCGTAACCTTGCTGACGATCTTCCGCCCTTAATAAACCGGCAGGTAATTTTGGGCTTACAATATCCTTTTTAGCAATATAATTTGGCTCTACAGGTATGGGAATATTACGATACAATTCTCGGTAAATAATTGAATCGGTGGCTAACTGTTTCATTGTACCAGTGCTAGCACCATGCGGCAAATTAAAACAAATACTCAAACAAAATGGTTGATCCTCTGGTCGAGATTCCAAAAAGTGAAAAGCTCCATCTAAACGATATTCGTTACTATTTAAAAAATCGGTGACACCTTCTTCTAAAATTTCAACCTGTGTATCGTGCTTTGCACCTTTAAAAATTTCGTGTCGCTTTTTGGGATAAAAACTTAGGTGTCCATGCCCACCATACCAGTAATCAAAAGATTTATCCATTAAACCACTCTGATACCCTCCTTCGCCAATAGGAGAATGATTTTTTCCAATATAGCCGGTATAATAACCATTGTTTTTCATCACAACAGGATAAGACTCCTCCCAAGCCTCCGGAGCAACACTGGTTCCAGAATTAAAATTTACACCATGCTTACGCTCAAACTGACTAAGAAGTATGGAAACCCTACTAGGCGTACAAATTGCACTTGTTACGTGGGCATTGGTAAAACGAACCCCCTCGGCCGCCATTTTATCGAACTGAGGTGTTTTAAGAATTTTATTCCCATTACATCCTAATAAATCAAACTGCTGATCATCTGTTAAAATAAAGATAACATTGGGTTTGCCTTCTTTTTTTACAGATTTCGCATTAACATTAAATAAAGCTCCTACAGCTAAAAATAATGTAATAAATATCGTATTTCTCATCATTATATAAACTAATAACATTATTTACACAAGTTCAAATTGACTATTTTTTATCATATTTAGGAGAAACAAAATGGAATTAATAAAAGGGGGATAATCCTAAATACAAGACACAAAACACGACAATTAATGATGGCATAGCATAAAAATAATTAAACAATAACAATACTGATAGAACCGATGTAATTTTTAAAGCCGTAAGCTTATATTATAAAAAAAGGTGGCTTAGCCACCTTTACATTACCTTTACATTAGCTTTCGGCATATTTTATTTTACTAATTTAATTCCTTTTAATACTAACCTTACAACAAGCGCTACCAAATAAAATAACAGAGCAAAAATCACAACAAATCCTAAGGAAGTTATCAATTCAGTCCATGGTGTTTGATATGCTATAATTGAGTACATGTTAAGAGCAAAAGCAATAATTAAAGCAACAATAAAGATTATCAATTCTCTTTTAAGGACAGCTTTTTTTTTTACGATATCTTTCATAATAAATAAACTATTAGACTACAGCTAAACTTAAATTTACCCGTAGTATCGATTATTAAATTCTATATTTTTCCGGCATAGTAACTAGCGTGCCGGTATCAATTGCTTGTTCTGTTAATAAGGTCCAAATACTAGCATAATACCCTTCTTTAAGCAGCCAATTTGGCATTTTTCCTTTTTTAACGAATTGTACAAACTCCACTAACTCCTCTTTTGTTCCATCACCCTTTCGACCTTCAAATATTGGTTCACCCGTGTATTTTAACTTTGTTTCAGGAGCCCAACTAGGCCCACCGATCGGTACACTTTTAAACATTCCATTTTGAATATCTCCAACCAATTGAGCAATGCCTGGAGCGGGTTCTGGTTTTGGTGGAGTTGTTGAATAATACCTGTTGGTTTCTAATTCAAAACTTCCTTTATCTCCTATAATTTCTTCTTCACAACCATACCTTTTATTAATGGTTTGGGTATCGTAAGTAAACTTTGTTCCATCTGCATATGAAAATATTGCTGCAAAATTATCGTTGACTTCACGCCCATCATTCCAATAACGAATACTTCCTGTACCCATTACCGAAACTGGTATTTGCTGCTTAGCCCAATTGGCAACCTGAATTTGATGCGACATTAATTCGGTTAGCAATCCTGCTGAATATTCTTTGTACAATCTCCAATTTATTTGACGCTCTAAGTTTGGTTTATCTGCAGGTACGGGTCGACGCCAATCATTTCCTCTGTGCCAATGTGCATGCATTTGACTCACAATTCCCAAATCGCCATTGTGAATTCTCTGCATCGCATTATTATACTTACTGCTAAACAATCGCTGATGTCCAATCAATAAAACGCTACCTGTAGCTATATGCGTATCATACATTGCCTTAGTATCCTCTAAAGTACGCGCCATCGATTTTTCACACAAGACATGAATTCCTGCCTTCATACAATCAATTGCAATATGTGCATGTTGAAATAAAGGAGTGGCTATAATTACTCCATCCACTTCATTATCGCTAATTAGTTTCGTATGATCGCTATAAGTTTTGCATTGAACTTTGTAATGTTGAGCTTTCTTTATAGCGTTATTCAAGTTTGGTTCGTAGTTATCGCATAAAGCCACAATTTCAAATCCCCCAAACTCTTCCTTAATTCTAAGTAGATGCTCTAATAAATAATTCCCCCTACTTCCTGTTCCGATTATTCCAATACGAACATTTTTATTCATTTCTTGTGCAGATAAGGCCTGAACAAATGGATTCATCATTATGGCCATTCCAGCACCTGCTATGCCTATTTTTTTTAAAAATTCCCTTCTGTCATCTTTCATAGTTATCTTCTTAATATCAAGACAATTGTAAAGGTATCCTGATGCATTTTTCAGGATTAAACCTGTTAATAATTTGTTGCTGTTCCAGTTCTGGAGCAATTAATAAAGTTGTAGAAAGTACTTCAGCATCGATAGGACAATCGAGTTGCACTTGCACTTGCTTTAATCTATGTTTAAATGCTCCTATTTTAGGATTTACCACATGACTAATCTCTTCGCTCGCATGGAAGCCACTAATCGAAATCGAAGAATTATTCAGTTTCAAATTGGTGGCTCCATCCTCTAATGCTAATGGCCAATAATCCCCGTAAGGGTGTCGACCTCGGGTAAGAATTGAACTTTCGCCGAAGCTAATGAAGGCATTTGCTATCCTCTCCTTTTCTAGAAATAATGCAATTTCACTTAATGCAATTCCTTTTCCTATTCCTCCAAAATCAAGAAGAACCTCCTCCGAAGCATATTGCACTGTCTTTTGTTCATTATCCAAAATTAACTGATCTGATAATTCCATCCCAAAACTACCAGTAGCTTCGTATCCAATGTTAAAATATCCATTGGTTTTTTGGGAATACAAAATACTTTGCTTAATATAACTAAAGAGCTTTTCGCTGATTTGCACTGCAGATTTGGCTGCTTGTTGATTCAAATTATAAACTTCAGCATCCTGATCATACCTACTCAACATGCTCTCCAGATCTCTTACAATTTTTTCCATTTTTATGCAAATCTGGTCGAACAAAGTGTTTTGGTCTTTACTCCAAAGCACGATGTCTAATCTGGAATTCATGGCGGCAATGGTATTATTACAGAGATTTACTGAAGACATATTAGTCGATTTTTCGAATATCAATTTTATAGCATTACAATTTTAACTCCCAACCTTTCTCATAATCACGTTTCCACATTTTCATGGCTTTCTCATTATTCAAAACCCTTCCTGTTTTTGGATCAATAAGCAAACTTTCTTGAAGATCTTGAGCGATATTACCAAGATGACACAATTGAGTAGAAATAGCAGCTTCGGCAATTGGTGAATTCTGTTGCTCATTTTCACGAATAGCGGCAATAAAATTATCCATATGAGTTACCGTTAACCCATCAAATCCTTTTGTATCAGAAGTATCATTTGAGGATCCCTGATTTTTCTCCCACTCCTGCTTTATCTTTTTTCCATCTAAATCGAATAAAGTATAATTAGAACGATCTAATCGTATTGTACCATTAGTCCCGTATATAGTAGCACTTCGTCCACCATTTGGTTTATAACCATTACAACTTCTACCTTCCCAAGTAATTGTTTTACCTCCATCAAACTCATAACTAGCCATTTGTGTATCGAACCATTCCCAATCGTCATCAGAATGGTGTAAACGACCACCTGTACTAACCACCCGTGTAGGATAGTTAACACCTAAAGCCCAACGACAAATATCAATTTCGTGCGTTCCATTGTTGTGAATTTCTCCTGTTCCCCAAGTTCTAAACCAATGCCAATTATAAGGATGAATATTATCCCGATAATCTTCACGAGGTGCAGGTCCTTGCCATAAATCCCAATTTAATGAGGATGGAATATTAACAACTTTGCCCTTACCGATAGGTTTACGAGTATTCGCATAAAAAGCCTTAGCTGCGTAAACATCTCCAATTACTCCTTCTCCAATTTCTTTCACTGCCAAAGCGGAAGTAAAAGAAGATCGTTGTTGATTGCCCATTTGCACCACTTTATTGTACTTTTTTTGTGCTGCTACTAATAATTCATTTTCGTGAGGATTGTGACTACACGGTTTTTCAACATATACATGTTTACCCGCTTGCAAAGCCATAATTGCCATTGGTGCATGCCAATGTTCTGGTGTAGCAATCACTACAGCGTCCACCTCTTTATCTTCCAATATTTTTCGAAAATCCTGCTCCATTTTAGGAGAGTAACCGATATTTTGCTCACAATATCCTTGGAATTTCTCCATGCGGGATTTATCTGCATCACAAATATAAATTACTCGTGCATTTTTATTGCCTGCTACAGCTGGAACTAATCCATGAGATCGCCCACCTGTGCCTAATATTGCAACATTAACCATTTCGTTTGAACCTAAAATACTTCCAAAGGCACTTGTTGAACTTAGTAAACTTATACCCGCTGCACCTACTGCTGCATTTCTTATAAAATTTCTTCTCGAGACCATTTTGTAATAATTATTTTATAGATGAAAGTTTACAACTCCTTAATTTTAATGTTCTTAAAATGAACCTCATCGCCATGATCCTGAAGCAAGAGTAAGCCCTCTTTCGCCTCTCCAAAATTTGGCCACTTGGCATATTTACTATAAACTACCAATTCCCTCCATTCTTGGGTTCCTCTTTCATACTCGACCACTTTACAACCGTTCAACCAGTGCTGAACATGTTTACCATCTACCACAATTCTTGCGCGATTCCAGCTGTTTCCATTCACATACTTATTCGTATACAATGATGGAATATATTCTTGAGCATTTGCTTTCATTAAATCATACAATGAACCAAGAGTACGTTTGCCTCCAACACCCATTTTTGCATCTGGATGGTTTTTATCATCCAATATCTGGAACTCACAACCAATTGCCGATCCTTTTCCTTTATTTAATTCTGTATCCACAAAATATTTGATTCCACTGTTTGCACCTTCTGTAATTTTAAAATCCAGCTCAAGAATAAAATTTGAATAAGCTCTTGTAGTTACAATATCGCCTCCGTTCTCAGATTCTCCACCACCAGAAGCATGTACTGTTAAAATACCATCATTCATGCTCCATCCTTTGGCAGGAAAATCATCTTTTTTAGCTCCACGCCATCCCTTAGTAGATTTACCATCCCAAAGCATTTTCCATCCACTATGTTTTTCTTCTTCGCTTAAAGTGTTTAGCAAATAACTAACAACAGGAGCTGTTGTTTTAAATTTATAATCTTCTGCTATTTCTTTAATTGTAATGTTTTTCCATCTAGTCGCTTTTCCAATTTTTGCACCTCCACCAGCATGAACCTGTAATGCAACAAATCCTTTTTCAGAGTTTTCCTCGATAAGATTTGCACAATTTACACCGTTTACCCATGTTGAAATTCGATTTCCGGCTGCAATTACTTTTACCTTATTCCACTCTTGGTTTTTATATGCTTTTTTTCCTTCTTCATTCAATTCCAAATTATATCGCCAACCTTTTCGACTTTGATCATAAATTCCACCTGTCCATGCACGTGGTGAATCATCTGCCTCAACCTGAGGTCCAAACACACTATTATCTCCTTTCGACTCATCGTACTGACTTCTAATTTGAACGCCACCATTTAATAAAGAATCCATTTTAATCTCGTATTCAAGAATAAAATTGGTATACTCATTTATGGTTGCCAAGTAAGTACTTGGTGAACCTTTCGTAGTTATTCCAACAATTACACCATCTTCAACATGAAAATCTGCATAACCATTTAAAGCTTTCCAGCCATCTAGATTTTTCCCATTAAAAAGGGATTTTGTTTTTTGAGCATTTACCCCAATGGCAATTAAGAAACAAAGGGGAAGTAAAAATGTAAACTTCATAGGTTAAAATTTATTTACGAATAATTGAATTAATCTTATTGTTACAAGACAAGCATTTTCAAACAAACTTATTTACTCTATCTACCTACAAATCTAACCCTTAAACGAACCGTAGCATAGTCATATTTGTGTCATAAAAGAATGTTTTTGTTTCAAATAAATGCTTCCTTTCATTTTTTTTATAGTTTTACAAAGAGTTATCACGATAAAGAGTTAAATCGATTGAATTGATTCAGCATGTAAAACAGGAATCTGAAACGTCCATGTATAAATCTTTCTACACACAGGGATATGATTATTCCAACATGGTAAGTTCCATATGGCAAAAAATTTAAAATTATAATCATATGAAACGTCCATGTCAAAGCAATTTTAACACACAGGGAAATGATTATCCCAACATGGTAAGTTCCATATGGCAACTAAAAATCAAATAATAATCATATGAAACGTCCATGTCAAAGCAATTTTAACACACAGGGAAATGATTATCCCAACATGGTAAGTTCCATATGGCAACTAAAAATCAAATAATAATCATATGAAATATTCAATCAAGATCTAACCTAACGCTTCCCCCCGTATGAGCTATTGCATGAACTTGTTTCGAATTTCTTTTACAGTTATGGCCTGTTTATTGAGCCTAAACAATTTTGCCCAAAATATACGTTTTGATCATTTAGATATTAATGATGGTTTGTCGCAGAACAGTGCATTTTGCATGGATATTGATGCTAATGGTTATGTTTGGGTAGGAACTCTTAATGGATTAAACAGATATGATGGATACTCGTTTGAAGTATTTAAGCCAAGTATAAATAGGTCGGGAAGTTTAAAAGGCAGCTTATGTTCCGATCTGGTATGTGATTCGGAAGGTAACACCTGGATTGCTACAGTAGATGGAGGACTTAATAAATACGATTACTTACATCAGAGATTCATTCAGTATCACGATTCCTTATTTCCATCTTTTTCAACTAAGAGTATACAAAAACTTAGTATCGACAAACGTGGCTGGTTATGGCTAAAATCACCCAACACCATAATCGGTTTTAATCCAAAAGATAGCACAATTATTTCGCCTCTTCCCGAACAGAAAATTTCTAATATTTCTTTACTATTTAACGGAAACATTGCTGCTTGCGGCGATTTTGGATTGTATGAAATCGAGTCTAATACAAATACCTTGTTTACAATTAATTATCGAATTAAAGAACCCGTTGTAGCGCTAGCTTATTCTAACAGTAAAACAGTAGTATTACATCAGGACAAAATTGATTTTTACGACAATAAACTTTTGCAAAGAACGCAAAGCTTTTTATTAAAAAACATTGAAAACAGTCTCCCAATTGGTGAAAATTCACAAATATTGGTAGACTCCAATAAGATTTGGATTGGAAGATTTCAAGCTTTGGTAAAATATGAACTAATAGAAAACCAATTAATATGTAAAGATTACCAATACGATGCTAATAATTCAAACTCTTTTCGTGGTTATCAGATTACTAAAATTCTTAAAGATAAAGCTGAAAACATATGGATTGGAACCGCTAAACATGGCATAAATATTATTAGCAAACGTGTAAATGAATTCAAGCATTTTAATTGGATAAAAAGTCCTTCATCTGAGAAAGAAATTGATTTAGTTAGAGCCATTTGTGCAAGCTCTAAAAATGAATACTGGCTTGGGTTTGACAGAACAGGACTTGGAATAATCTACCCAAATGGCAAACAAAAGTTGATTACCACTTACTTAGATTCAAATAATAAAGAACTGGCATTGAAAAGTGTTAGAACCATTTTTGAAGACCAGCAAAAAAATATTTGGGTAGCAATGTTAGATGGTTTCTGTATCTACAATAGAAAATCACAACAGTTAGAACACATCAATCGTTATTTGAAAAGCAAATGGAACAATCGGAGCTATTCTATTAAGCAATTTTCTGACACAGAAGTAGTTATTACTACCGGAACAAAAATTGGCATTATTGATTTGGAGAGTAAAACAGAAGAAATATTTCCAAATAATGAAGAGAATAGAACCATTCAGGGAAGTATTAGAGATATTGAAGTGGATGGAAATAGTATCTGGATAGGATTAGATCAACATGGAATTGCACAAATTAATACACAAACAAAAGAGATTACACACTTCAACACCAATTCAATTGGTTTAAGTGACAATAAAGTATATAACCTAAGTAAAATTGGGAATGACCTTTGGATTGCTACCAATAATGGTCTTAATCGATTTAATACAAGCACCAAAAAGGTAGATGAAATTTTTTACGAAGAACACGGCTTAGCAAACAATATTGTTTACAGCTTAAATCCTGATGAAGACAACAATTTATGGATGAGTACTAATAGAGGAATTAGTAAATTAAATTTAACAACTAAACAATTCTGTACCTATTTAAAAAGTGATGCTTTTATGGATGATGCATCGTTTCAAGCAACAGATGGAAGTATATTTTATGGAGGATACAATGGTGTAATACACTTTAAACCAAAACAACTTCAAATCAGTAAAACAAAACCAAATCCATTTATTGAAAACTTTAGCTTACACAATAAAATTATTCTGCCAAATTCAATAATAGACGATAGAGTTTTATTGAAACAACATATTAACCAAAGTGATCGCATACAACTGAACTATTCTGAGAATACTTTTTCATTTAATTTTAAAACCATTCCTTTTGAAATACCCAATTCTAATAAATACAGGTACAAACTAGAGAATTGGCAAAACGAATGGCAGGATGGAGATAATAAATCAGCTATTTACACCAATGTATTACCTGGCGAATATCTGTTTAAACTATCCGTATCTAATTCGGAAGAGAATTGGTCTCCTGCTAAAGAAATACAAATTATAATTACTCCTCCTTATTGGAAAAAATTATGGTTTAAGTTAATGCTAACGGGTATTTTCCTAGTATTTCTATTTACCACCTACAGATTGCGTGTTTACCAAATTCAAGAACGAAATAAGCTCTTAAAACAAAAGGTGGATGAACAAACGAAAGATATTGTGAAACAAAATAAAGAGATACAAAAAATATCGGAGCAGTTGCATGAAGCTGATGAAGCAAAACTTCGTTTTTTCACAAATATATCCCATGAATTTAGAACCCCTTTAACCTTAATTTTAGGGTACTTAGAAGAACTAGATGAAGGCAAATCATTCCATATTAAAAAGACCATAAAAAACAACGCACTTCGTTTGCTTCGACTGGTTAATCAGCTAATTGAATTCCGTAAACTCGACCAAGATCAACTAAAACTGGAAGTTTCTTCTTTTGAATTAAATCGTTTTGTAGGAGACATCGTTGAATCATTTAAAAAGTTAGCGAGTAATAAAAATATTGCTCTTGCCTATGAACCTTATAAAAATAGAATTCCTGTTTGGTTGGATGTCGACAAAACAGAAAAAATTCTATTTAATTTGATCTCAAATGCCGTAAAGTATACTTCTGCAAACAATTCTATAAGTGTATCAACGCATGATAATTTAGAACTGTTTGAAATCAAAGTGATAGATTCTGGCATAGGTATATCCGAAGAGGAAATTACTCAAATTTTTAATCGGTTTTTTAGAAGTAAAAACAGCAATGAATCAGGACATGGAATTGGCTTAGCATTGGCCAAAGGCCTTACTGAAATGCAATATGGCAACTTATCTGCTAGCTCCGTAAAAGGGAAAGGATCTACCTTCACAGTTCAATTTAGGAAAGGAAAAGATCATTTTAAAAACAATGAATTTGCTTCAGAAAAACAAGTAAAAGCTTATCTACCTGAGAAACAGGAAGAAATTATTAGTGTAGGAAAACAACTTAATAATGTATTTGAAAAAAGGATTTTATTGGTTGAAGATGACGAGGAACTACGCAATTTCCTTCAAAAAATTCTTTCCGATCAGTTTTCGATAACTAGTGCGGAAAATGGTTTGGATGCAATTCAAAAATTAGAAAATATAATTCCTGATTTAATTGTTTCGGATATCTCTATGCCTAAAATGGATGGAATAACATTTTGTAAAAAGGTAAAAGAGAATCCGCTTACAGCTAAAATTCCTTTCATACTATTAACGGCCAAAACAGATTCAATTACCCATATCGAAGGATTTAAACTAGGCATAGATGACTATATTGAAAAACCTTTCAACAAACAGGTTCTAATAGCGCGTATCGAAGCTCTTATAAACAATCGAGAAAAACTATTTCAGGCTCCGATTGAAAGAAGAACAATGGCCAAATTGGATAAATCTAAATTTAGTAAAAACGATGTTCAGTTTTGGAAAAAAACAAACACGATAATCAATCGTAATTATAGCAATCCTAATTTCACAACTGAGGTTTTAAGTGAAAATAGTAACATGAGTCGATCAACTTTCTACCGAAAATTTAAAGGACTATGCGGAGAAAACGCCGCCGATTACATTCGCAAAATTAGATTGCATAAAGCGGCTGAATTAGTACAAAAAAAAGAACTAAATATTCAACAAATTAGCTTAGAAGTTGGTTTCCAAAGCACAGCTCATTTCCGAACAAAGTTCAAAGAATATTTTGGTGTTAATCCATCGGAATATTCCTAACGCACATTTAAATAACTAATAAAAGAATATCCCCCTCTTTTCGCCCTAAATTATTACCATTTCGAAGGTTCCTATTTATAACTTTAAACCTAAATTAAACCTTTCGAAAATGCTTATTACAAAAAGAAAACTATTTACTTTTGCAATCTTCCTATTCGCAGGATTTTTGAATGCAAACGCACAAAATCCATTGGTGACACATCTATTTACAGCCGATCCAACAGCTCGTGTTTTTAACGGCAAACTATATGTATTTCCATCCAGTGACACTTATCCTCCTGCCGGACGAGAAGCAGAATTTCCTCGATTTTGTATGCCAGGATACCATGCTTTCTCATTGGAAAATGGTTCTACATGGAAAGATCATGGCTGGGTTTTAAAAGAAAATGATGTGCCTTGGGGCGAAAAAGACACCTACGCAATGTGGGCTCCGGATTGTATTGAGAAAGATGGAAAATATTACTACTACTATCCTGCAAAACCAAAAAACGACAAAGCCTTTAGAAGAATTGGTGTTGGTGTTTCCGACCATCCAACAGGGCCATTTAAGTGGGAAAAAAGCTTCATAAAAGATGTAACTGGTATTGATCCCGGCTTACTTTTAGACGATGATAACAAAGCTTATTTATTTTTTGGTGGTGGTCATGAATTATACGTTGCTCCTCTTAAAAATAATATGAAAGAAGTTGCAGCCGAACCAATCCTAGTTGAGGGATTGCCTGCAGGATACAAAGAGGGTTCGTTCCCGTTTAAAAAAGATAGTGTTTACTATCTAACTTTTGCTCATGTTTTTCCTGATGAGGGATACACAATTGGCTATGCAACAAGCAGTAAGCCGATGGGGCCTTATCAATACAGAGGAAAAATAATGGATAATATTCACAATGGAACCAACCATCATTCTGTTGTAAAATATAATGATCAATGGATCCTTTTCTATCACTCCTGGGACATTAGCGGTTTCAATAAACTACGCTCGATGTGTGCCGACTACATGGAATTTAAAAAGGATGGAACTATAACGAAAGTAAAACCAAGCCTTCGCGGAATAGGAACTCCTCAAGTAAACGACACCATACAAATTGACCGATACAATGAAATATCTGGGGCGAACACCACATTTGTTGGTGGCGACGAACCAAACGGTTGGATGGTTTGCGATGCAAAAATGATGAGCTATGTGAGGTTTGATCGGGTAAAATTAGATGGAGCCACTACAATTAAAGCACGCGTGGCTAGCGGACAAAGAAACGGTAGTTTCGAAATAAGATTGAACAATCCGAAAGGTAAATTAATTGCTGAATTCCCTATTAATTATACAGGTGGATGGAGCTCTTGGGAGACAATTGAAACCACTATTAAGGAACCAGTTACCGGGACTCACAATCTTGTGGTTGTATTTAAATCGGATTGGGGAAATACAAAATCAGTTAATTTGAATTGGTTGTTGCTTCAATAAGTTTCTTAATTCTTATTTTCAAATCCTATTTTTAAGAATGTCACTATACTTGCGTATAGTGACATTCTGCATAAAGGCTATTCCAAAAATGATGAGTAACTTGCACTTTAACGAAACAAAACTCAAAAATAACAGGCAGTTATACGAATACAAATAATGCTTCTCGAATGAAAAAAGCTACAATTCTTTACTTACTAATTACAATTTCATTTTCTGCTTTCAGTCAAAGCAACATTCTGAAATTATGGACAAATGAAATTCCAAACAGCCAAAATTCAAATGAAAAAGAAATCGTCGAATCGACGGGAATCATTAGAATTTCGAAAGTACAAATACCAACAATAGAAGTATTTTTACCAGCCAAAAACAACGCAAGCGGACAAGCTGTTTTGATTTGTCCGGGTGGCGGTTATGGCATTTTAGCTTACGACTGGGAAGGCACTGACATTGCCAAATGGTTGAATTCAAAAGGCATTGCGGCTTTTGTTCTAAAATATCGTTTGCCTGATTCAAAATCGGTAATTGAAAGTTATAAGGCACCATTGCAGGATGCAATGAGAGCAATAAGAACAATTCGACACAATGCGGAGCAATACAACATCAATAAAAAGCAAATTGGTGTAATGGGTTTTTCGGCTGGTGGACACCTAGCCTCTACCCTAGGAACTCACTACAATGATGTATTGTATACTTCGACTGATAGCATTGATACGGAAAGTGCTCGCCCCAATTTTATGGCTCTTATCTATCCGGTAATTAGCATGCAAAAAGGCATAACTCATTATGGATCCATGAAACATTTATTGGGCGAAAATGCTGATGCAGAATTAGTTGATAAATTCTCGAATGAATTACAAGTAACTACAGATACTCCGCCCTCTTTTTTAATTCATGCTTCGGATGACAAAGCCGTTCCCGTAAAAAATAGCTTGTTAATGTATGAGAAATTAATTGAGAACAATATTTCAACTGAAATGCATATTTACTCAACTGGCGGACATGGTTTTTCCTTAGGACATAATAGAGAGCATGTAAGCTCATGGACCGATTTATTTTGCTCTTGGATTAACTCGCTAAACAAATAAAAGATTATTCCTAAAAAAAAGCGGAATGACTTATAAATCATTCCGCTTTTTCTATTTAAAATCAATTGCTACAATTTGAAAGCATAACCTACCGAGAACATCATGGAATTCACATTCTGATCAGATAATATTTTATAGCTACGTGTCCTAGGTCTTCTACTTTCATATTCGGCCTCAAAAATTAAATAATTTTTATCCGATAATTTATATTTAAAACCTAAACTAGCACAATATCCAAAGTGGTAATTTTCCATTTCTGCATTTTCCTCTCTTTGTGTTCTAACACTCCTTTGATTTACAATTGTTGAATTAATATTTAATAATACCGAATTTGTAATACCTGCGGATAGAAATGGTTGTAATTTTCTTCCTGGAAATTCATATCGTATTTTTAAAGGTATTTTTATGAGATCATATTTTACATCTACATCCAAAAACAAATTTTCAGTTAGATCGTAATCTTCAATACGCTCTGAAAAATTAGCTTTTTGATAATTTAATCCTAGTACAACATTCCAAACATAATGCGCCTTTGATGGTTTAAATACAAAATTTGCCCCAATAGTAGGACTTGAAGAATTTAAATGTTCATCCGAACCATCTAAACCCATTTTATTGATTGCAATACCTCCAACTGCTTCCACGAAAATATTCGACTCAGTTGATTTTTCATACTTAACACATTCATTATTAGGGCAAATGCTCTTATTGTATTCAGTAACTATATTAATAATAGGCTTATAACTAAAATCTACTTGTTTAATTTTGTTTGCCAATTGTGGAGCATCTCTAAAAAAATACAACATTACTCCTCTAAATTTAGAAGAATTCTTTGCAAAAGTGCCTCCATTTTTCCCTTTATAAATACTCTCTTTATTAGTTAAAGATACTAAGCGTCCCTCTTTCTCTAATATAAAAAACTCATCACTACCGTTCTTTAAATAGTACAAATTCGCAATTCCTTCAACCAAAATTTCCAAAAAAACAGTCTCTTTTTTTTCAAATAGATCTACCTCTTTAGAGATATAATACTTTTCACCAATTATTCTATACGTACTGATTTCGTTAGGAGTATATGTTTTTTCATCTGATTCGTTTCGAAAAATACATGACTGTGCATTTTTTAAGTTTGAACGTAGAACAATTTCACCATAAATTGTATCGTTTTGAAGCGTAACAATGTACCCGGCTCTATAATCAGATTGAGCAAAAACAGTTACTGAAACCACAAACAATAAAAGAAAGAATAGAATTTTTTTCATATGATTATAATTTGTTTTTTAGTTGTCATATGGAACTTACCAAGCTGAAATAATCATCTCCCTGTGTGTAGAAAGTTTTATACATGGACGTTTCATATCTATATTAATTTAATTTTTTAGACCAATAAAGATATAAATTACATCCTCGAAATGAACTTATATATTATTATAACTTTAATTAATGTTAATTCTAAATAGTTACACATTTGAAATTATGAAACAAAAAACAAGCTCTATTTTGGAACCTATCTTGCAGTAATAAGATTAGTTTTATTCCTACTGTCATAAAGTACCCGCTTTTTCACTTTAAGCTTTGTACTTTAATCTTTAGCCTTCGTACTTTGATCTTTCACCTTTATACTTCAAGAATCTACCTTATTGATATTCCGACGCAAACAAAAATTGCTTTCCAAAGAATATTTTTACTTGCGTCGGTAATTACTGTCACTTCTATATCCCAGGGTGACATTCGCTACGCTCATTTACCCCGGGCTATTGGAATTTGAGCCCTTCAGGCTCGAGAAAGATGCAATTGCTAAGAAATAAAAGTAGATTTCGCGATTCTTCAATTTTGAACTTTTTCACTTTAACCTTTGTACTTTAATCTTTAGCCTTCGTACTTTGATCTTCCACCTTTATACTTCAAGAATCTACCTTATTGATATTCCAACGCAAACGAAAATTGCTTTCCAAAGAATATTTTCACCTGCGTCGGTAATTACTGTCACTTCTATATCCCAGGGTGACATTCGCTTCGCTCATTTACCCCGGACTATTGGAATTTGAGCCCTTCAGGCTCGAGAAAGATGCGATTGCTAAGAAATAAAAGTAGATTTCGCGATTCTTCAATTTTGAACTTTTTCACTTTAACCTTTGTACTTTAATCTTTAGCCTTCGTACTTTGATCTTCCACCTTTATACTTCAAGAATCTACCTTATTGATATTCCAACGCAAACGAAAATTGCTTTCCAAAGAATATTTTCACCTGCGTCGGTAATTACCGTCACTTCTATATCCCAGGGTGACATTCGCTACGCTCATTTACCCCGGGCTATTGGAATTTGAGCCCTTCAGGCTCGAGAAAACACTTCCCTTTTCACTTCACTACTATTACTGCTTAATTTTCTCAAAATTAGCTTTTTCACTTTAAGCTTTGTACTTTGATCTTTCACCTTTATACTTCAAGAATCTACCTTATTGATATTCCGACGCAAACAAAAATTGCTTTCCAAAGAATATTTTCACCTGCGTCGGTAATTACTGTCACTTCTATATCCCAGGCTTGCATTCGCTACGCTCATTTACCCCGGGCTATTGGAATTTGAGCCCTTCAGGCTCGAGAAAACACTTCCCTTTTCACTTCACTACTATTACTGCTTAATTTTCTCAAAATTCGCTTTTTCACTTTAAGCTTTGTACTTTGATCTTTAGCCTTCGTACTTTGATCTTTCACCTTTATACTTCAAGAATCTACCTTATTGTTATTCCGACGCAAACAAAAATTACTTTCCAAAGAATATTTTCACCTGCGTCGGTAATTACTGTCACTTCTATATCCCAGGCTTGCATTCGCTACGCTCATTTACCCCGGGCTATTGGAATTTGAGCCCTTCAGGCTCGAGAAAGATGCGATTGCTAAGAAATAAAAGTAGATTTCCTGAATTTTGATTTTGTTCACCCCTCTGTCCTTCGGATATCTCCCCTTAAAAAAAGGGAGAATTCCCTAATTCATAATTTGGTTTTCGTTTTAAATAGACGATTTTTAGATTGGTTTATTTAAGATAAAAAATAAAATCGTCTAATTTACAAGCACTTCAAGTTCAGGACTAGATAGCTCTTTTGCCTTGGCTTTCACTTTAATCGTTCCTTTTTCGAAAGTAGATTGCAAAATTAGTAAGCATTTGCCATTGGCAGTTGTAATTGTATTGGTTTGATAATCCTGAACACTAGATGAAGAACCATTGTCAACACCCAACAATCGAGCCGGACCAGTAATCTCAAATTCCACTTTTAATTCTTGATTTCTCACCGGAATACCATTTTTATCGGTTAACTGAAGTGTATAATGAATCACATCATAGCTATTTGCCAACACTTCCTCTTGATCGGCAAGCAATTCAAGTTTTTGAACCTCCTTGGCAGTTTGGATACTATATGATTCTGTTCCATCTACAGCTTTAGCAGTCAATTTCCCCTTTTCATAAGGAATCATGAATTTAATAATATGATCCTCATTACTCGCTAAAGATTGTATGCCCATCGATTTATCATTTAAAAACAATTCGATTTTCTCTTGATTTGTGTACACTTCCACTGCGATACTATCGTCAATTGAATAATTCCAATGCTCGTTTACCTCTTGCCATCCCCATTTCTGATGACTTGCCCAATCTTTCTCTTTCTCCACTAATAAGTGAAGCTTTGCATCCCATTTGTAAGGAGATTTCGAGACCAATTGAGTTGCGATATACACTTGTGGCTCATCATTCCAAAGCGTTTTAAACATCTGATAAGATGGCTTTTTAAAGCCTGCAAAATCGAGCAACCCACTACTACTTCCTCTTTTGGGCCAAGCTCGTGATTCTCCCATATAGTTGATCCCTGTCCACAGAAAAATACCCGAAATAAACTTTTTTTCTACCACAGGTTTCCATTCGTGCCATCGTGTCCAATTCTCGGTCCCCAAAAATACTTTATCAGGATAATTCTTTTTGCAATAATCATAAACAGCTTGTCGATACGAAAGACCAACAACATCCAAAGCATCGGCATATCCGGAAAAATTACTGACACTCGGAATTACCAAATTAGCAGTCACCGGCCTCGATAAATCGACCTCTTTTACCCATTTCGATAAGTTCCGTGCTGTTTCTGCAACCTGATATTTTCCTTGTGGATGATTCTGAAAATTCGACCTGATTTTCTCAACAGAGAAAGGAGGCTCATCCCAATAATAATTTACATCACCCACCTTGTTTTTGCCCCAGTATCCTGTTGCATCACCATAGTTAGGGAAAGTCCATTCTATTTCGTTTCCAATGCTCCACATAATAATTGAAGGATGATTTTGATCCCGTTTCACCATACTTTTTATATCCCGTTCTGCCCACTCCTCAAAACTATTCGTATAACCTTTGGTCACATCCTCTTCCGCTTCCTGATTGTAGTTATTCCTCTTATCCTTAGGGTTTTGCCACTCATCAAAGGCTTCCTCTTGTACTAAAAATCCCATTTCGTCGCAGATATCTAGAAACTCCGATGAAGCTGGATTATGAGCCGTACGAATGGCATTACAACCAGCCTCTTTTAAAGTTTTCAATCTTCGCTCCCATACTCCTCTTGGTACGGCAGCTCCAACCATTCCACCATCGTGATGCAAACAAACGCCTTTTAAAAGCATATTTGTACCATTTAAGTAAAATCCTGAATCTTTATCAAACTTAAAACTTCGAATACCAAATGTATTAGAAACCTCATCAATAGTATTTTTGTCAACAATTACCTCTGAAACCAATCTGTACAAATTCGGATTTTGGGTATCCCAAAGATTTGGTGATAAAACTTCAATTTTTTGATTTACCTTTTGACTTCCATTTCCCGAAATACTTAAAGCAGTTTCCTGACCACCGATCTCTTTATTCTGGAAATAAACTGTTGTTTTTAATACAATTAACTTCTCTTCTTCCAGATCATTTTTAACATCAGTAACAATATGAACTTTTGCCTTATCAGTAGAAACATTGGGCGTTGTAATTTGAGTTCCCCATTGTGGAATGTGAACTTTACCGGAAGTCACCAATTTTACATTTCGATAGATTCCAGAACCAGGATACCAACGAGAATCCAAATAAGCCGACCGATCGACTTTAACAGCAATCACATTCTTTACATCTCCATAATTTAAATAGGCAGTTAAATCGTAAGCAAAGGGTGCATAACCAAATGGTCTTTTACCCAAATAATGTCCGTTGATCCAAACTTCTGAATTGGTATAAACCCCATCGAATTCTATTCTTGTTATTTTATTAGTTGCCGCAACTGGCATTGCAAATGATTTGCGATACCATCCAATCCCTGCAGGTAAGAATGCTGTTGCTCCACCCGTATTTTCCTGAGTAAACGAATGTTCTACACTCCAATCGTGTGGTAATTGCGCATTTCGCCAATCCTTACTGTCATATTCAAGTTTGTAGGCATCCACCTCATCCCCTAAATGAAATTTCCATCCAAAGTTGAAATCGTCAACAGTTCTTGCTGATTGATTCACAGATTGACAACCTGCAAATAAGCTTACTACTAAGACTAAAAATATTAATTGCTTCATTAGTTATATTGAATTAATTCATCAGTAAAACTATAATATGTTCAGAAAATTAGCTTGAAAAAATAGTGACTATTAGGGGGGAATATTAAATAAAAAAACCTGTTGAGACAGAATCCCAACAGGTTATATAAGTAGTCCCGAAAAATTCCTTTATTTTTTCAATTCAATCTTTAAAGAAAATGCAAAATCGCCAGGTTTTTCTTTTGGCAGTTCAACAGATAAACCATCTTCGGTTAATTCCCATTTCAATTCTTCGCCAGTTGCCAACATGCTTACCTTTTCAATTTCTTTAGTTAAAAGATTTTCTTTTTTAGCTAGGCTATGAATCATCATTTTCTCTTTTGGCCAATCCAAAGCAATCGCATATAAGTTACCATCCTTAGTAGAGAAACGAATATCTTCTGCAACCGCATCTTTATTCTTATCCTCACTTAAGTGTCCTTCTTTAATTTCCTGAGGTCCTTCTCCATATACTTTCCAAGGTCTTGTGCCATAAATAGCTTCACCATTCGCCTTTAGCCATTCTCCCATTTCTAATAAACGAGTTTTCACACCTTCTGGCATCACTCCATCAGCCTGAGGAGTTACATTCAATAAAACTGCTCCGTTCTTACTAACTACATCAACTAAAAAGTCAATTAATCTGTTGGTCGTTTTATATTTAGGATCAGAAATATTACACCAAGCTTTCCAGTCAATAGAATCATCGGTTAACCAAGGGAATTCCTTTTTCTCTTTCATTCGAGAACGTTCCAAATCCAATACAGCAGTACCTTCGGCCATATCTGTAAATTTGTAAGTACAAACTACTTCACGTCCCCAATCTTGGGCTTTATTATAATAATTTGCTAAAAATTGTTTGCGATAGGCTTCTTCAATAATATCCATTTTATTATCGAACCAAATAATGTCTGGTTGATATTTGTCCATCAATTCGTTCAATCGATTCAACCACTCCTCATGAAATTCTTTTTTAGGAGGATTTGGATAATCACCAGTTGCCATTACGAATGAACCTTCTGGAACATATGGTCCATAAAGTCCAGCATATTCGGGATTGCTCGCATCCGTATTTTTATCCCAAGTTGGATACCAAGCATATAACCAATGACGATGATAAGTTGCGATAAACTTCATTCCTTGCTTACGAACTGCTTTTTCCATTTCACCTACAATATCACGTTTAGGTCCCATGTCCATAGCATCCCACTTTGTTAATTCACTATCCCACATGGCAAAACCATCGGCATGCTCGGCAACCGGACCAGCAAATTGAGCTCCCGATTGTTTAAAAAGCTTTGCCCATTCATCTGCATTAAACTTTTCGGCAGTAAACATTGGAATAAAGTCTTTGTAACCAAAATCTTTTAAGTTGCCATACTTTTCTTCGTGATACTTACGGATCTTATGTCCTTCGGTATACATATGAATAGCATACCATTCCGTTTCATGCGCAGGTACCGAGTATGGTCCCCAATGAAAATAGATACCGAACTTGGTATTCAACCACCATTCCGGCACTTTATACTGTTTTAAAGATTCCCAATCTGCTGTATATTCCGTTTTTACAACAGGCTCTTCAGTTTTAGTTTCCTTAGGTTTAGAATTACAGGAAAATAGTGCTACTGCAAAGAGAATTAATAGATAGTTTTTCATTATTTGTAAGATTTGTTCGAGATTTAAGTTTTATGAAAAAGAAGCTACACTGTTAACTTAACACTTTTACAAGGCGATAAGTATGTTTACGTGGCTTATTTATTTGAAATATTTGATTTCTAAGTTCTTTTAGTTCACCCCAAAGCTGTTTTTCTTTCGGTAAATTTTCAAAATATTCACTTACTGTTTTTACATTGTAATCATACCAACTCTTTCCTTTTTGCTTTTCCAGATTTATATCTAAATAAGCTCTCTTTCCTTCTATTGTGTTAGCACCTTCGTATTTATTTAACATTCGATATTGAACAAACGCGACACTTCTAATTTTCCTATTAACTGTATGATATTTTTCACACAAATCAAAAACTGAAACGGCCTGTTTGTATTGAGGAGTAGATGAATAATCAGTCATGTTTACTCCATTTTTTAATTGTTTATTCGATAAGGTATCAATAATTACATCATCAATATTTAGCTGATATTTCCCTTTCGATAATTTAGAGACAAACAACATCTCTTTATTTAGTTCATCCTGAAAAGGAATTAAATCAAGCGCTGAAGCAAATCTTTCTGTTACTGGAAATGGTAAAGACTCCTGAACAAGGTCAAAACTAAATGAACTTTGGTCTTTATGGATCGAAACAGTACAATCTACATTTTTTGTTGCGATCCTATTTTTACTATCAATTGCAATCAGAGAAACAAATTCGGACGGCATAACTGTTTTAATAATGTTGTATGCCATTAAAAAATGACCAGGATCACCAGGATGAACTCTATCCGGTCCAACAATAGTAGAAGTAGAATCTACGGCCTGCATTTTAAAATTTATCTTTTCCATTGCTGGATTTAAATCAACAATAGGTGCATTATACTTTTTTCCCAGATTGCGAACATGAACAGAACATTCCTTGAGTGCATCATTAGCTCCAAAATTATTTTCTTTGGGTATTTTAGCCGTTTGATCGTAAATAGAAGGTGTCATAAATACAGGGCTGACATTTTCCTCCTTAAATGTTTCGGCTATTTTACTTGTTAAAGACTGATACCCTTCCAGTATTCTTCTTCGCTGTGCTAGCATTGCAGAATCTATTGCAATATCCTTTCCGTATAGATGGCTTTGAATGTCGTTCATGCCAGTCATCAAAAATGCATAATTAGGTTGATGAATTAGAATATCCTCATCCATTCTATTCATCATTCCAAAAGCAACATCTCCAGATATTCCACAATTGTAAAATTCTACAAATTCATTTGGGAAACGCGTCGCACAAAAAGCATGAACCAACATATGATATCGTCCATCTTGCGTTATGCTATTCCCAACGAAACACACCTTATCTCCAGTCTTAAACTTCGCTTGCTTTTGTGCATGTAAGGTGACTGAACCAAACAATAATATCACAAAAAAAGCTACCGAACTATAATGCTTTATATTCTTAAACAAAGGTTTCGAATTCATTATTCGTTATTTTACATTACAAAAATACATTATACACCACAATAAAATTTGTACAAATACGACTTATCTTGATAAAATACCGTCAATTACATCTTCTAAAAATCACAACAAATACAAAAGGCATCAATATTCTTGACGCCTTTTATATTTTAAATTATTTTTATAATAATCCGATTATTTATCCCAATATTCATCAACTATTTTCTTTATATGCGGAAATTTTTCATCCGTATCGCCAATCTCTTCACGTTGCAGCTTCAACTTCTCCTTCATCATTTTTTTCACCTCTGCATAGTTTGGATCATCGTATACATTGTTCATTTCCTTAGGATCTTTCGTCAAATCGTATAGTTCCCAAGCTGGAGGAGTATGCCTTGTAAAATCATTTCCCCAAGATGCTTTATTCCATTCTGCATCTGGATTATCGGTATCTACCCAATATTTGCCATAAAAGAAAATCAACTTATAATCTTTAGTTCGAATACCAAAATGTGCAGGATTTGCATGACGATGAGCCATGTGCATCCAATATCTGTAATAAGTAGCATCGCGCCAGTTTTCAGGTTCTTCCCCCGTTTCTAAAATAGATTTGAAACTTTTTCCTTGCATGTATTCTGGAGCTTTTCCTCCTGCCAGTTCAATTAAAGTAGGAGCAAAATCGGTATTATTAATAAGAGCATTCGTTCTCTGATCGGCCTTAATTTTCTCCGGACAATGAACAATAAATGGCATTCTCATCGATTCTTCGTACATCCACCTCTTGTCAATGTAATCATGTTCACCCAACATAAATCCCTGATCACCAGTATAAACAATAATTGTATTCTCCCACAATCCTTCTTTTTTTAAATAAGCAAACAAACGAGCCAAATTATCGTCAACACCTTTCACACAACGTAAATATCTTTTAATGTATTCCTGATAGGTTAACTTGGTATATTCAGGATCTGGGATACTTTGATCGATTCCCATATGCATTCCCATATTTCTAAGGGTATCACGGTGAGAAACCGAAGATCCTATTATATGAATTAATTCATCGTTATAACCTTTTGTTCCTACAGAACCATTGTTTTGGTTATCGTACAAACTAGCAGGTTCGGGAATAAAAGTATCCTCCAAATAGTCTTTATACCTTGGAGCAAACTCAAACATATCATGAGGTGCTTTATAATGATGCATCAAAAAGAATGGCTTGGTCTTATCTCTGTTCTTTAAATAATCTAATGTAATATCTGTAATCACATCGGTACTATAACCTTCTGTTTTTATTGTTTCTGTTTCCTTTGTTGCAGGGAACTCATATTTCATCCCTTTCTCGATAAATACCGGGTTAAAGTATTCTCCCTGTTCACCATGACCAACAAGTACTTTGTAGTAATCAAACGAGGATGGTTCATCATGTAAATGCCATTTCCCAATCATTGCAGTTTCATATCCCAACTTTTTTAGTTCTTGGGGTAAATATTGCTTATCTCCAATTTCACCTTCCAAATCGAGTACTCCATTTACATTGCTGTACTGACCTGAAATAATACACGCTCTACTTGGAGTACAAATAGCATTCGTTACAAAGCAATTGTCAAAAATCATCCCTTCTTTAGCAAATTCATCAATTGTTGGTGTTGGGTTAAGAGATGCCAAACGACTACCATAAATACCAAATCCTTGTGTCGTATGATCATCGGACATGATATAAATAATATTAGGTTTTTGTTGTACTTCCGGTTGCTTACAAGAAGTAGAAATTAGACCTAAAACGGCCAAAGAAATTCCAATTAAACTTGTTTTCATTGCTTATTTTACTTTTCTGTTATCTGAAATAGCAATAGAATGTATTTCATTCTATCCGATCTGATTGATAAATTTGATTTAAATTTAACAGATTTACCAATCACTAAAATTAAGCTATATAGAATAAAAATATGCGGTAAAAACGCATAAGAAAAGGGGGGTGAAATCGATTTCAAGTCACAATTAAACCATATATCAAGCTAAACTTAATTGGAAAAGTAATTATTTCCACAAAAAATAAGGCTTACTAAAACCTCAGTAATAAAGCAAAAAGCAACTATTATACTAGAGTCTGCCAATACGATGAAAACGAAAAAATTGCATAACTACCCCCAAGATCAAGCTAAAATACAAAAATGTATAGTTTCCTGTAAAGTTAAATTCAGACCCCCCTTATTTTGAACCAAAACATCCCCAAACTTCCTTCTGGTTAATTGTATTTTTGTATACAATTGATTCATTCAACTTGTTAAATAAATTTCATTTACCCAAAATTGAAAAAATATTATTGATATGAAAAAAACTGCATTTGCTATTTTATTCGCCCTCCTATCCTTCTCTGGTATTTCGCAAAAAAATGAAAAACCAAACGTCATCATTATTTTATCAGACGATCAAGGATTTGGTGATGTAGGATTTAATGGTTGCACCGATATTCCAACGCCTAATTTAGATCAATTGGCCAATAGCGGAGTAATTTTCACACAAGGATATGCTTCTCATCCCTATTGCAGTCCAAGTAGAGCTGGATTACTTACCGGACGTTATCAGCAGCGATTCGGACATGAAAATAATTTACCTTATACCGAGGCAAAAGTTGACGATGGACTTCCATTAAGTGAACTAATGCTTTCGGAATTGTTACAAAAAAATGATTACCAAACTTGTGCTATCGGCAAATGGCATTTGGGAGATTCGATTCAATTTTGGCCAAATAACAGAGGTTTTGACGATTGGTTTGGTTTTTGGGGTGGTGGCATGAACTACTGGGGAGATACTGGAAATCAACCTGCTACTGCAGGCGTTCTTCGCGATGGAAAGGTGGTTCCATCTTCGGAATTAACTTATTTAACCGATGATTTCACAAATGCAGCAATCGATTATATTGACGAATACAATAAAACAGAGAAACCTTTCTTTATGTATCTGGCTTATAACGCTCCTCATGCTCCTGTTCAAGCAACTAAGCAATACACCGATAAGGTAAAACATATTGAAGATGGAAAGCGCGCGGCTTATGCGGCAATGGTTGTTGGTATGGATGCAGGAATTGGTAAAGTAATTGATAAACTGAAGGAAACTGGTGAATACGACAATACCTTAATTTTCTTTTATAGTGACAATGGCGGACATCTTGGTGGTGCAAGCAGTGCACCCTATCGTGGACACAAAGGAATGTTATTCGAAGGAGGAATTCATATTCCCTTCCTTGTTTCATGGCCAAATAAAATTAAAGACAAACAAAAATATAATGAAACCATCTCCGCTTTAGATATTTATCCAACCATTCTTGAAGCCACAGGGATTAAGCATCCTAATTCAGAAAAATTAGATGGTGTGAATCTTTTTCCTTACTTAAAAGGCGAAAATAAAAATGCACCGCATGATGTTTTATTCTGGAGATATTCTGATGGTGCTGGATATGCAGTTCGTAAGGGAAAATATAAAATGGTACTATCTGGATATAAGAAAGAATTCTTTTTATTCGATATTGATAATGACCCATATGAGCACACAAATTTAAGTGCCGAACTACCAGCAAAACTAGCTGAATTAAAAGGTTTATATGCAGAATGGAACAAAGAAACCGTACCTGCTTTGTGGCAAGATCCACATGCTCAAAACCTATCCAAAGAGGAACAAAACAGACAAAACTTTATTGATGCTGCTACAAGAGGAGAAATGAAAAAGAAATAACAGCAGCTTTAATTTGCTTACAATACCTTTTATAAACGAACTGCCTGCAGTTTCAATTACTATACTAAAACTTAATTTTATGAAAAAAATACTACTTACAGTTAATTTGCTGTTTGTTTCGTTTTTTCTTTTTGCAACGAACCCTCCAAATGTAATTGTTGTACTGGCCGATGATTTGGGACTTGGTGATATTTCACATTACCGACGCATGCATTCAGACAATATTATTCTTGAAACCCCGAATATTGATCATCTTGCTAAAGAAGGTGTCGTATTTACCAATGCACACGCTCCTGCTGCACTTTGTGCTCCATCAAGATATGCTATTATGACCGGAAACAGTTGCTACCGTAGTCCGAAACCATGGGGAGTTTGGGGAGCTTATGAAGAATCGCCCATAAAAACCGATCAGTTGACCTTAGGAAAACTAATGAAACAAGCAGGATACCAAACTGCCTTTTTTGGGAAATGGCATTTAGGCGGTGATTACCTTCGCAAAGAGGACAAAAACACCATTTATAGAGGTCCTCGTTATAAACCGGAAGTAGATGTTGACATTACTAAAATTGCAGGAAATGGTCCCAAACAGCAAGGTTTCGATTATAGCCTATGCTTACCAGCTGGAATTCAAAATGTTCCTTACGCTGTTTATGAAAATGAGAATTGGATGCCTTTAAAGGATGACTCGAAAATCACCTATATCTCGCAAGAAAACATGAGCAAAATAGATGTTAAATTAGATAAGTCGGAAGGATTAGGAGATTCCAACTGGGATCCTCATAACATGGGACCTCTTTTAGCAGATAAAGCCGTTCATTTCATTAACGAACATTCGAATAAAAAAACTCCCTTCTTTATGTACTATTGCTCTCAGGCAGTGCATTTACCACACGCACCATCTGAGGAACTAAATGGCATTAAAATAGCAGGTACCACTCCATCGAAACACATGGATATGATTAAAGAATTAGACGTGCAAATGGGAATGTTGGTAAGTGCATTAAAAGCACAAGGCGTATACGACAATACCATTTTTATATTTACATCGGATAATGGCGGGTTGTTGGGAGATAAAAAAACCTTAGCTTCCGGGCATAGTCCTAGTGACATTTATCGTGGCGGAAAAAATACTCCTTTTGAAGGCGGACACCGTGTCCCTTTTATTACTGTTTGGCCAAATAAAATTAAAAGTTATAAAGTCTCCAACGAACCAATTTTAGGACTAGATATTTTGGCGACCCTTGCCTCGGTAACAGGACAAAAAATTACCACAGGTCAAGCAATGGATTCGTACAACCTTCTTCCTATTCTGGAAAATAAAGAAAAAGCAAGTTCTCATTCCTTTTTAATGGTACAAGGAGGAACAGGAAAAGAGGTGGTTTTAATTGAGGATGCTTGGAAATTGATTATACAAATCAGTAAAAAAGACAAAACCGATCAAATAAGAACTCCTATTGCGTTGTATAATATCAACGATAATCCGACAGAGAACGAAGAAAAAAATCTGATCCATTCTAAAAATCAGCAAAAGCGCATTAAAGCAATGTTCGAAAAATACAATACAATAAGAGAAAATGGTGATGCTACTGGTAACATTTAATAAGTAAAAACAATACTATGAACTTTCGAATTATTATAATTGGTCTCCTTACAATCGTTTCGCTTCAGAGCTCTTGCAGTATGGAAAAACCAACAGTACCTCCAAATATTGTTTGGATTACATCGGAGGACAACTCTAAACATTATATGAGTTTGTTTGACGAAAATGGAGTGGAAACTCCTAATATTGAAAAACTTGCAGATAACGGAGTGATTTTTAATCGTGCCTTTTCGAATGCTGCCGTGTGCAGTGCTGCCCGTTCTACACTTATTGCTAGTTGTTACGGACCTAGATTGGCTTCTCACTACCATCGGAAAATGGAATGTATTCAATTGCAGGATTCAATGGAAATGTTCCCTTCTTATCTGCGAAAAGCTGGTTATTATACAACAAATAATGCCAAAGAAGATTACAATATCATTAAAGCAGATAATGTTTGGGACAACTCTTCGAATAAGGCCAGCTGGAGAAATAGAAAAGAAGGTCAGCCATTTTTTCATGTTCAAAATTTAAATACAACTCATGAGGGATGTTTACACTTCACGGAAGATGAATATCCTACACACAAAACAAAATTCAATCCCGATTCATGCTTTGTACAACCAAATCATCCTCAAACAGATCTATTTAAATACACCAATGCATTCTATCGTGATAGAATCGTGCAAATGGATGAAGAAGTTGGCGATATCATCAATGAATTGAAGAAAGATAGCCTTCTTGACAATACATTTATCTTTTACTACGGTGATCATGGTGGAATTTTACCAGGAAGTAAAGGTTATTTATACGAAACAGGATTGCAAGTTCCTCTAGTTGTATATATTCCTAAAAATTACAGACACTTAATCGATTTAGAAAATGGAAGTATGACTAACGGTTTTGTAAGCTTTGTTGATTTTGGAGCCACAGTACTGAACCTTGCTGGTATAGAAGTTCCAAAAAACATGGATGGAAAACCATTCTTAGGTAAAGGCGTGAGCAAAAAACAATTGGAAGACAGGGATGAAACCTACTCTTATGCAGATCGATTTGATGAAAAATACGACATGGTAAGAGCGGTTCGAAAAGGCAAATTCAAATACATTAGAAATTACCAGCCTTTTAATTTCGACGCTTTGATGAATAACTACAGATACAAACAATTGGCGTATCAGGAATGGCGAAATTTGTATGACGCAGGACAACTAAACGATGTGCAAGCTGCCTTTTTTAAACCAAAACAAGCAGAAGCTTTATACGACGTTGAAGTTGATCCTTTTGAAACAAATAATTTGGCTCTGCATCCTGAATTTGCAACTAAACTTGCAGAAATGAGAACCAAATTGGAGACTTGGGAAATGAGTATGCCTGACCTATCGTTTTATCCAGAGTTTTACTTACTAAAAAATGCAATTAAGGATCCTGCAAGTTTTGGACAAGCACATAAAAACGAACTAAGCAGATACTTTCATATCGCTAACTTATCCCTTGCCGATTTTGCTTCCGTTAAAAGCGAAATAGAATCGTATCTTAAATCAACCGATCCTTGGGATAGATACTGGGCATTAATTGTTTGCAGTAGTTTTGGAGAGGCTGATTCTGAATTAATTTCCTTCGCTAAAGAAATCTCTAAAACTGATTCGGAACTAATTAATAAAGTACGTGCAGCAGAATTTCTTGGCTTAATAAAAGCCGAAAATCCAGTACAAGCAATTTCAAACGCACTTTATAAATCGACAGATGGCGCTGAGGCCTTACTTATTTTGAACACCATTGTGATGCTTCAAGATGGAGATCAGAAATATTCTTTTGACCTGAAGGTTAATAAGATTCAAAAAGAGGTATTGGAAAATAAACTCGTTGAACAACGATTAATTTATATGCAGCTTTTATAAGTTTCCGTACAAAGGAAAAATATAACAATTTACTTGAAATGAGTCTTAGAACCATAATGGTTTTTAAGGCTCATTTTTTATTGATATCAGAAGTCATTCTCAAAAATGCAATCATTATTCTCCGATTTCAAATGGATGTAATCTACAGATCCACTTCCATGAAAAATTACTGAAGTACCAACAATCTTACCAATCGATTTTGTATAGTTTCCTGAAAATATAACCTTATCGTTACTTTTCACAATCACATTTCGATCCTTATTAATAATCTCGGCATCAACCCAATGGTTGTGATCAACTACAAAATTAGTCAAATCGGAATTATTACCATTCACTAACTTTTCTCCCAATTGGTAATAACTAAACCGACTACATCCTTCCCCAACAAACTTAAATTGAATGCTTCCTTCGCTTCCCTCCAGAATTAGGCTGGTAGAATAGCAACGAACTGCTGGCCAATAGGAACTATTTTTAAAACGAGTTTTATATCTGAAAGAATCACCCGAGAATTCTGTTTTAGCAAAACAATCGATACGAACCACAACTATTTCGCTCGTATCAATACCAAGAGATCCGATGCTTTTCGATGAAGCATGAAAAACGCCATCACAAACATTTTTATTTATGGGTACCGGATAGTATCGATCAATTAAATCGGGTTTAAAATAATGTGCAAATATTTGCCAATCATGAGTCGGAATAAAAACAGCTACCGTATCCGAAACTACTGTATTTTCCACTTGAAGAAATGCTTGAAAATTTCCAGGATATTCATAAAAATGCGCATGTTTTTGTTCTTTTTTTATGGGAAGCTTTTTGGTTCCATCCCCAAAATTCAAGAAAATATTCTCTTTTGCTGTAGGAATTGTAAACTCAAAAAATGCTGTGCCCGGGCACCTTCCCTCCTGTTTTACCAACGCCAGTGTACATTTCTGAATCAATTCTGATTTATCGGAAGTCGTATTCGAAGCAATAAACCAAATCGCGCAGGCAATTGCAACAAGACCTATTGAAAATACCAAAACCAATTTATAGCTATTGACTATTGATTTTTGTTTTTCCTGAACATCAGCATATCCCGATAAAGCTTCCAGTGTACTATTTTGTGGTGCATAATCATCTGCTGTTTTTACCTTTCCAAAAAAGCGTTTTAAGGTCGCTACACTTATTAAAATTTTCGTTTCCTGATGAATTACAAAACTCAAATCCTCATAATCCCTATTTTTCCAGAATTGACTTTTCCCTTTAGCGAACTTCCGTTCGACAACACGTTTCAGTTTTTTATATGAATGCTTCTGATTATACAATAAAAGACAGATTAATTGAAATAAAATACAAGCTGATTATCAGTACGATAACTTGTTCATTCTTTTGATTTACCATTGAACACGCTAAGATCGAAATAATTTGTCACTATTCAATAAGTTTAAACTTAGAAGAGATTCAAATAAACAAAATAATCCCAAATCATAAAAACTTAACCAATGAAAAAAAGGAAACTACTAAAACTAAGCTTCACAAGTATTCTCTTACTGTTTATTCTACTGCTTGCAGGAATTACAAAAGCTCAAAATCGTCTTTTAATAGAAGCCGAATCATTTGAAAATAAAGGAGGCTGGAAAGTTGATCAGCAATATTTCGATATTATGGGCTCATCTTATTTGTTAGCTCACGGTATGGGGGAAGCTGTTGAGGATGCAACTACTAAAATTACATTCCCATCAAAAGGGAAATACTATATCTGGCTTAGAACAAAAGATTGGGCTCCTTACCCAATTGGTCCTGGAAAATTTACATTAAAAATTGGCAATGAATACCTTAAAGAGTTTGGTGCTACTGGAGAAAAAGGCTGGAAATGGTACGAAGGTGGCTCCATCACAATAAAAGAACCAGCTGATGTTCAATTAGTTCTAAAGGATCTTACCGGATTTGCAGGACGATGCGATGCTATTTATTTTTCCTCTAACAAAAAAGATGTTCCTCCTAATAATTTAGAAAGCATGAATTCATGGCGTAAAAAATTACTTGGATTAACAGAAACTCCAGAAACAAAAGGAAAATACGATTTAGTGGTTGTTGGCGGTGGAATGGCTGGAATTTGTTCAGCAATAACAGCTTCTCGCAGTGGTTTAAAAGTTGCTTTGATTCAAAACAGACCCGTTTTAGGTGGAAATAATAGTTCTGAAATTCGTGTACATTTAATGGGCTATATTGATAGAGATAACCATTATCCTGCATTGGGAAGAATCGTGCGCGAATTGGACAATGGAGATCCTCATAATGCAAACATTGATGGCGAAAAATATGGTGATCAGCGCAAGGAAAGCGTAGTAAATTTTGAAAAAAACATCGACCTCTTCTTAAATATGCATGCCTATGATGTAGAGATGGAAGGCGACAAAATTAAAGCAGTAATCGCACGCCATATTTCCACCAACCAAGAATTACGTTTTGAAGGGCGATTTTTTGTAGACTGTACTGGTGATGGATCTATTGGTTTTAAAGCTGGAGCAGATTGCAGGTATGGAAGAGAAAGTAAATCCGAAACGGGAGAATCCTTGGCACGCGACACAGCCGATACATTTTGTTTGGGAACATCGAACATGTGGCATGCTTCAAAATTCGAAGAAACCTCTACTTTTCCAGAAACAGCTTGGGCACTTCACTTTACCAAAGATTACTTTTTGGATGGCCCTACTTCGGAATGGTTTTGGGAAACAGGATTTGATAACTTCGATGCACTCACCGAAGCAGAGGAAATTCGGGATCATAACTTCAGAGCCATTTATGGAAACTGGTCGTACCTTAAAAATAATTTGAAAGAAAAATATCGTAATTATAAATTAGATTGGGTAGGATTTATTGGTGGAAAAAGAGAATCCAGAAGGCTTATGGGCGACTATATTTTTAGTGAAATGGATCGTGATCATACAAATTCAATACAAGCGGATGCATTTATTCCTACTACTTGGTCCATTGACTTACATTATCCGCAAGACGAAAATAGTAAGTATTTTAAAGGACAGGAATTTCTTTCAAAGGCGGTTCATAAAAGGGTAAAACCAGCACACATTCCCTATCGTTGTTTGTATTCAAGAAATATTAATAACTTGTTTATGGCCGGCAGAAATATCAGCACAACTCATGTTAGATTTGGTTCGACCCGAGTAATGCGTACCACAGGTTTAATGGGAGAAGTAGTTGGTTATGCCACTAGTTTAGCCATTAAGCATGGAACTGATGCTAGAGGCGTTTATGAAAAGCATTTAGAGGAACTTAAAAGCATTTTGAAAGGAGAATAAGTAAAAACTGTTTACTTCAATCAATAGTATCACACAATAAATCCATGAAAATGAATAAACTTTCAATAGCACTTCTATTCGCAGTTGCACTTTTTGCATCCTGCAATAGGAAACATCCCCAATCCGAATCTAAAGCATCCTTCCCATACTCCATTACTTCCGAAGCCGCGAACAGAGAAATGAGTGCTGCCATGAAACGAAGCTTTGAAAATTACAGTGGAGTTCATCCTGCTGATAATGAGCTATATACTCAATTCAAATACACTGAATTAAAAGGCTTAGATTACAAGGAACACGATGGAACAATTTCGCGTCGCGATCCATCCAAGGTAATCTTTGAAAATGGCAAATACTATGTGTGGTACACGTATCGAAATACAATAACTCCACCCATTGGAGCCAAGCGAGCTGCCGAAAGTACAGATAGCATTCCTTCTACGGATTGGGATTTATCGGAAATTTGGTACGCTACTAGCGATGATGGTTTTACTTGGGAAGAACAAGGTGTTGCAATCCCTCGGCCTCCAAAACCTGAAGTTGGCTGGCGTTCTGTTTCTACAACAGACATCTTAAAATGGAAAGAAAAATATTATTTGTATTACCAAGGCTTTATGGAAGCAAGCGGAAAAAGTGGAGACTATTGCCCTGTAGCAATGTCGTACGCCGACTCTCCTAACGGACCTTGGACACCAGTTAAAGGTGCGGTAATTGAGAATGGACCAGAAGGTTCGTGGGATCAGTATGCCATTCATGATCCATACCCATTGGTACACGATGGTAAAATTTATATCTATTATAAATCTGCCTTCAACCGTCCGGGAAATGTATGGGTTGCAGGAGGTTTAGCTATTGCAGAAAATCCACTGGGACCATTTAAAAAACACCCTTTAAATCCTGTATTGAACTCGGGGCATGAAGTAAGTCTCTTCCCTTTTAGAGAAGGTGTAGCAGCAATTACAGTAAAAGATGGCAACGAGCACTTTACCATTCAATATGCCAAGGATTGGGTGAATTTTGAAATAGCATCCATTTGTGAATTGGTACCTATTGCACCAGGGCCATTTGTTCCTGATGCTTTTACCGATACTAAAAATGGTCGCGGTATATCTTGGGGTTTGTCTCACTTTATAAATGCTGGTCAATCAGGAAAAAACTCACATTCGATATTGGCACGTTTCGATTGCGATTTGAGCCTTGACATTGATGATCCAGCAATGAAAACTACGGGTATCTATCACGATTTAAGTGTGTACTTTAAACAGGGATTGAATAAAAATCAATTGGATAGAATTACGAAAGAAAATAGATTGCGACAACATACAAACTAATTTATCATGAAAAGATTGATTCTTATAATGCTTATTATAAGCACAATAAATGCTTGCAAACAAGAGAAAAAAGTAAGCCCGGATTATAAAATAGAATTCGGCAAAGTAGCCAAAAACTCTGTTTTTTCAGGAGGCGACAGTTTAAGTCATTGGGGTGGCTCTGTTGTAAAAGGCAATGATGAACTATACCATATGTTGTACTCCCGTTGGCCAAAAAACATTGGTTGGGAATGGGTCAACTACTCAGAAATAGCTCATGCAACATCAGCATCTCCTTTTGGTCCTTATAAATTTAAAGATGTAGCACTTGCTGAACGAAGCACCGATTTTTGGGATGGCTCGTGTACACATAATCCTACGGTGCATCATTTTAATGGCAAATACTACCTCTATTATATGGGAAATATTGGTGATAAAAAGATTGTAAGTGTTCCTGGTAAAGCCCAAATTAATTGGATGCACAGAAACAACCAACGCATTGGTGTTGCTGTTGCTGATGATCCAAACGGTCCGTGGAAAAGATTTGACCAGCCTGTTCTTGATATTACTCACGGAGATTCATTGGCTCCTGATGCCTTAATGACATCAAACCCATCGGTTTGCCAGATGCCTGATGGTAAAATTCTGATGGTGTATAAAGCGGTTGGTAAAAAATTCCCATTGCCACAAGGAGGACCTGTTGTTCACATGGTAGCAATTGCTGATCGTCCTACTGGGCCATTCAAAAAATATCCAGATCCTGTTTTTCTAGAAGAAGGTGTTCGTTTTCCTGCCGAAGATCCTTATATCTGGTATCAGGATGGCAGATATCGCGCTATTGTTAAATACATTAAAGAGGAAGGAAAAACACGAGCTTTTTCTTTGGTTCATTACGATTCGGTAGATGGTATACATTGGAACAAAGCCAAAAATTTCGAAATTTCCGATCGCAGCATTACTTGGGAAGATGGAAGCACGCAACAATTCGATCATTTAGAACGCCCACAGGTTATCATCGAAAATGGAGTTCCTATTGCACTTACCTGCGCTGCTGACACCTACGATGAAAACCATGTGAGACAATCATTTAACCTTCAAATTCCATTGATAATCACTAAAGAATACAACGAACAATAAAGCAAATGAACCAATTCATATTCACACTCTCGATCATTCTATCTAGCCTAATTTTAAGAGCACAAGACCGACCAAATATTATATGGATTAACGGTGATGATTTGGGTGCAGAACTTTCTTGTTACGGTAATCCTGATGTTAAAACGCCAAATATGGATCAACTGGCAATACAAGGAACAAGATTTACCAGTGCCTATTCTAATGCTTCGGTTTGTTCAGCTAGTCGTTCTTCCATGATTACAGGAATGTACCCAACGGCAATAAATTGTCAGGATCATAGAACTATAAACAGGACTGAATTACCCGAAGGAATTCCAACCATAGTTGAATATTTTCAAAATGCAGGCTATTTCTGTACGAATGCTAGTGCCAAGAATTGGGACAAAAAAGGGAAAGAAGATTATAATTTTTTAGACAAAGTAAATTACGATGGAACGGATTGGAAACAAAGAGCAAAAGATCAGCCATTTTTTGCTCAAGTACAAATCAGCGATCCTCATCGCAGCTTTCATCACGATGCTGAAAATCCTATAAATCCGAAGACCGTAAAAAGTCTGCCTAAGTGTTACCCAGACCATCCTTTACTAAAAGCCGATTGGGCTTGGTATTTGGAAAGTGTGCAACATTGTGACCATTATGTTGGTGAAATTTTGAAACGAATAGAAGCGGAAGGTTTAGCCGAAAATACGATTGTTATTCTATTTGGTGATCATGGTCGACCTCATTTACGCGACAAGCAATTCTTATACGAAGGCGGAATAAAAATCCCGTTAATTATTCGTTATCCGAATAAAATAAAAGCCAATAAAATTGATAATCAATTAGTAAGCTTGGTTGATGTGGCTGCCACTTCTCTTCAGCTAGCAGGAATTGCTGTTCCTGATTATATGCATGGTCAGGTATTTTTGGGAGAGAAAGCTGAAAAACGGGAATACATTTATGCTTTTAGACAACGAACTGGAGATGCTGCCGATAACATTCGAAGTATTTGCGATGGCAAATATAAACTAATTTGGAATCGAATGCCTAACACTCCGTGGATGCAGTTAAGTAGTTACAAGAAGCTTCAGTATCCTGCCTTTACCTTGTATCAGCAACTTTATAAGGAAGGAAAATTAAACGATGCCTACAAACAATTTATGGCACCTGCTCGACCCGAAATTGAGCTTTTTGATCTGGAAAAAGATCCCATGGAATTGAATAATTTGGCGAGTAATAAGAATTATAAATCCGTAAAGGAAAAACTTTTTGAAAAGCTTTCGAACAAAATGGAAGAATTTGAAAGAAATCTGATTCTAGAATCAGATGAAACCATTAGCCAAGCAAAAGCAACAAGTGCAGTTTATTTTAAGGAAAGTATGGAGAAAAGAAATCTCAATGAGCATATCAGCAATTCAGATTTATTAAAATACTGGGAAAATTTGCTATTGAAACCATAAAATAAACAAGTTCAAACCTAAAAAAGGCATTTGTCATTAGAGAAATCTAATGACAAATGCCTTTCCTTTTTAGATCGTTCCTATTTTGAAAACCATTCACTTAATTCAAATGCATTTAACCAAACACCTTTGTTTGTTTTTGCATCCTTAAATACAACTTTTACAGGATTAACTCCATCGGAACAAAATACTGTTTCTGCAGTAGCTACAGGAGTAAATTGCATCTCCTTCCCTTCGGTTACTTTTACAACAGAAGAAAGTGTATCATCAACATTTATGGAAATCTCTTTTGCGTAGGGCAAAAGATGAATATGTAAACTCTTTAGCTTATCTACATTCGTATCCATTTCATCGGTATTGGTTCTGGGAGCATGATGCCAGGAAGTTAACTTGTAGGTCCCTTTGGGTAGCTTAGAAAACTCGAGCGTAATACCCTCTTTATCCAAACCAATAACTCCTTCACCATAAGCAAAACCATACTTTCCAATTACATTCATTTCGCCCAACCAACGCAAAACACCATTGGTAGAATTAGCATATACTTTCGCTTCTACACCGCCCAATAAGTCCAATTTTGTAGTAGATGGTTGATTATCTTCAGCACTCCAAGCTGTCCAGCCAAACTGCACCAACTGATCGGGAGCTCCCATATCCACTCGAATTTTTTCAAAATCGTAAATAGGTTTTGCATTTGCCAAAATCCTATCATTTTCTTTGTAAACCGAATTAAATGTGACACTTGCAGACTTTAAGCCTTTACTTTTCGCACTTAATTTTATTAGTCCGGGATTTGTACCTGCTTGAATCAAAACTGGAGCTTCTCCTGTTTCAATAAACATTGGATTGGCATTAATTCCTGCTTTATCGCAATAAATACTGGCTGGACCAGAAATCGAAAATGCAACCTCTCCTACCGAATCGCGAACTAGAGTTCCATTTTTATCTACCACCTGAGCGTAAGCCACTAAAATATCCGATCCATCGGCTTCAAACTTACGACCTAAAGTATCCAAAACAATTCGTAAACTTCTTGATTTTTCAGGTGTTCGAATAGTTTTCGAAACATATTCTTTTCCATCTTTATAACCTATAGCTTTCAGCTCTCCAGCTTCAAACTTGCTCACTTCAAACCAATAAGGAGGATGATCTAATCCATAGTAAATAGAATCATTCATTGGCTTTTGTTTGGCTATTGACTTTCCATTAACAAAAAGCTCTACCTCATCGGCATTGCTATAAATAGTTAAGCTTTTGGTACTTGTTTTCCAATCTTCTTCGATATGCAAATACGGCTCTTTTCTCATCTCGGAAGGATACCAAAGCAAGCCTTTTTTAGGCTGACGAAAAATGGTCATTGCACCACTTCTGGTTCTATCTTTCCTACTTTTGTACTTCGGATGAGTAGGATGAAAAGTATAATATGCATGAGCGGTCCACGATATAATCCCTATCATTTTAGGATCTCTTTTGTGAATGGCAACTTCCACTGGTCCCGAATGACCTTCCATAGCCAACATTGGTTCCGATCGATCCCAAATAAATGGACCATACAACATATTTGCATTGATATCGGTCAAGCCAGAGCTCTGCCATCCGGTCCAGCGAGATCCTTGCGAAGCGGTTAAACGAGTAGGATCTTCCTGCTTTATTGCATAATGTGCCCGAGGAACATATCCTCTATGATTTACACCAGCTCCCCAAATTACAATGGAAGGATGATTTCTATGATTGCGAACCATAATTCTGGCTGCCTTTTCGAAATTATCCCACCACAACGGATTGTTAGAAATTGTACTCCACGTTGGAGCCTCTTCGTACACCAAAATACCTAACTCATCACAAGCATTCATTAACGCATTATCGTGAGGATAATGAGCAGTTCGAACCACATTAAATCCCAACTGCTTAAATTGAAGCATATCCTTGTAATGCAAAGAGTTAGGAAGCGCATCGCCAATATAAGCGTAATGTTGATGACGGTTAAAACCAATCAAATCAATAGGCTTTCCATTAAGGATAAAACCCAATTCATTATCCAATCGAAAACTTCTGATTCCCAACTTGTTTTCTAAACAATCAACACTCTTCCCATCAACAATAACCTCTGTATTTACCCGATACAAATAAGGGTTTTCAATATCCCACAAATGTAAATTATCTTCTATTCCGCCAATTTGATCAAATTCAACATCAGCCCCAGCTTTAATTTCTTGCTCCGAAACCAATTTCAACACAACAATATTATCGGCATCAATAATTCGATTAATTACCTTGCATGTTTTTTGCTCGCTAGCTTCATTACGAACAACTGTTTTAATATCAATCGTCGCATTCCTATTAACAGGATCAACTGTAGGTGTGGTAATGGTAATTCCTGCTTTTAAAGCTTCGTAGTTATAGGTAATGTGTACCCGATCTGTCTCTACCAAATAAACATCACGATACAAACCACTAAATTTCACATAGTCGAAAGGACCAGCATCTGGTGGAATTGCATCATTTCTTCGATTATCTACTTGTAAAGTGATTTGATTTTTGACACCTCGATTAACAAAATCCGAAATATCGAAATGAAATGGAGTATATCCAGTAACTGCAAACTGACCAACATGCTTTCCATTTACCCATAAATCGCTTACCTGATGAGCTCCTTCAAATTCAAGAAACACCTTCTTATTAGGATCTTTAGTTACGCTTATATTTTTTCGATACCATCCCACATTCCGTTGAAAAGTAGGCTGATCTTTCCCATCTTCGCAAAAATCAAGCGTAAGAGATGTAGGTTTAAGTGTATGCGGAACACTCACCGTTTCCCATGCATCATCGTTAAAATCAGCTAGAAAATACTTTCCTTCGGCATTCCCCAAATGAAATTTCCAACCGGTATTGATACATTGCTTTGTTCGATTAGAATCAGGATAAGCTTTTGGCAATTCTGTCGCGTTTACCAGCAAACAATTCAATAAAAAGACAAAGCTTACGAATAGTTTTAATTTTCCCATAGTGATATATTAATTACAGTTTATTATCGGTTTATAATAATACTTGATTTATTGCAGTGGAAAGGGGAAAATATAAACCTAAAAGAAGGGATATTTAAGAAATATATGACAAATAAGGATAGTCTGAGCTCTTAATTGAAAAGAATCCGAAATTATAAAGAATAAAAAGAAAGAATCCAGATGGTCGAACTTAGAATAAAATTAAATTCCTTTTTTTAACATTTTGCAAATTATAAAGTCAATTTTTATTTACGATAATAAAAACGATAAAAAATTATCGCGGAAATATTTTGTAAAGTTTTTTTATTAGTAATCGCCTCATTTACTGTTGTTTTTAAATTTTAACTTTTTTAGATCTTCCAAAAAATGTATGTCCCCTTTCGATTTCAGAAAGTAATTTTAATCCATACTCACAATTTCCCCCCTCATCAAAGTAGAAATTGTTCATTTGCAAACGATGTCAATTCCATAAATTTATCTGGTTATCGAATAGAAAATAAGCACAAAGACTTTATCTATTCTTTCAGGACTTCTAATACAAAAAACAAATGAACATTTTAAAAAATAAAAAAAGACTACTAAAAATTGTCTTTACAGTAAGCCTGTTGGCAATTTCATTTCATTCTTTTTCGAAAACTAAAAAAGATAAAAACAAGCCAAATATTATTGTGGTATTTGCCGATGATATTAGTGCTCGAGAAATTCCCATATACGGATCGAGTGTTTGGAGCCCGCCCGAAGGAGGAAATACATCCGATACCAACTACAGAGCAAAAACTCCAGTGATGGATAAAATGGCAAAGGATGGATGCTGGTTTTCTACAGCATGGGGCGCAACCGTATGTTCTCCTAGTCGTGCTATGATGATGACCGGCCGTTATGCTCATCTTCATAAATGGTGGCATAACGGAGATCTTGGAAGAGGCATCAACGAGAAAGGGAAAAAAGGAATTTGGCCGCTTTACGAAAGTTGCCCTCACACCATTGGTTTTGTTGCCAAAAAAGCTGGATATGCAACATATTGGGCTGGGAAAACACAAATGAAAGGTAGCGACGTTCGTCTATTTGGTTTTGATGAAGGTTGTTTAACTCCTGGAGAACAAGGTGCTGAAAAGAATCCTTATACCGATTTTGTGGTTAGTAATAAGGTCGTAAATGGCAAAAAACTTTTAATTAATGAAGATACTGGAAAAGAAGTTAAATACTATGCTCAAACCGGTTGGTACTGGAAACCTCATATTCGTTTAATGAATCATCCGGCAGCAAGCAATAGCTTGGAATGGTGGCCAAATACTGCCGAAACTCAAAACGATTTTGGCTTGAATACCTATGGTCCGGACGTAGAATTAGACTTTATTTTTGATTTTATGGATAGAAAGAATAAGGAGGACAAGCCTTTCTTTATCTACCACACAAGTCACTTAGGACATGATGGATGGGATTTTTTTAATCCGGAAACCAAAAACAAATGGCCTGGCACACCAAAACTGGAATGGAAAAACGGTAAATATATTAGAACAACTCCGAATGTAACTGGAGATAATGGTGTTTACGATACCCATGGAACAGTTACTGAATCGGGAATTCATAATCAAATCAACTACCTTGACTACCAATTATGGCAATACATAAATAAGCTTAAAGAAATGCAAATTGAGGACAATACAATTTTAGTTTTTTGCGCTGATAATGGGACTAGTAAATATGGAAAAGGAAGTCAGGAATCACAAAAAGGCGTTCATGTCCCCTTAATTATTTATGCTCCAGGTTTTGAGTTAACCAAACAAGGGAAACAGGATATCCTAGTAAATCTTTCGGATATATTACCAACCATTGCATCTATTACCGGAGTAAAAATACCCGATGATTATGAAATTAATGGAGTTAGTTTATGGCCTTACCTTACTACTAACCAAACAGAACATCGGGAATGGATTTATGCCTACAAAAAAAACAAACAATTAATTCGAAATAATAAAGTTTTACATGATGGCGATGGGAAATGGTACGATGTTCGTGAATATCCTGACGATTTGATCAGCTTTCCGATTATTCCTAAAAATACATCTGCAAACAAATACAAAGTAGAACAAGAAAAATTGCAGAAAATTCTTCCTCAATTTGACTTACATGAGGCAGAACATGATGCTCCCAAGAATGCTAAGAACAAAATAATCAGTGATCTTGAATTGAATAAAAAATAAAATTAAAAAAACATAGGCAACTATCCTTAATTCCAGTTGTCTTCACTACTAAACAAATAAATTTATGAATTACATCCGCAGAACAATAATTATAAGCTTCCTGCTTTCTTTATCATTTGTAACAACGGCTCAACTTGATGAAGTCTATTTTAAAAAACTACAAACAGAAAAAGTGACCTCGAGTGATGAAGTAGAATGGACACAATTTGGTCCAGGCATGTCAGGATACTGTGAGGAATTTTGGTGTCATCCAACTGATGAAAATGTGATGTTTATGTCTCCAGACATGTATAATAGTTATGGTTCCTGGGACAATGGGAAATCATGGCAAACTATAAAAGATGTGGATGGTAATGGCAAAGACATGCGAAGAATTCAGTCCATCACCTTCTCGCATCAGAATGCTAAATTTGGATTGGCCATTGATGTACGTGGTCATTTATACAGAAGTTGGGATAAAGGGCGAAACTGGCAAAGGGATGCTTCTAAAGATTTTGGTGGAAAACATTCCGAATTAGCTGTTGATCCATCAAACGATAACAATTGGTATATGGGAGGTGGTGATTTTTGGAATGTAAAAGCCAATCATCGCAGCAAAGACAATACTCTTGGTTACGTATACCCATATGCTGCCTACGGACATATTTATAAAAGTACCGACAAAGGTCATACTTGGCAGAAAAAAACTAATGGACTGCCATCAACACTTGATGTTGGTAAAATTATTGTTGATCCTACAAACTCTAATAATATTCTTGCTGCAACCAATTCGGGTGTGTATAGAAGTACAGACCAAGGGGAAAACTGGACTTTAAGTGGTTCCGGATTACCTAACAATCTGCCTCGTGACATGGATTATTATTATAATAAAAAGGACAATGAATTTGTGCTATACGTATTGGAACAAACTGTTTTTAAACCAAATGGAAATTCAATATCTTCGATAGGTGGAGTGTACAAAAGTACCGATCATGGAGCAAGTTGGACAAGTATAACTGGTAACCTGGCAATTGACTTAACACTGGTTACAAGTTACACTTCGCGTGATAAATATTATAAATCAGTTGCTTTTTGGTTGGGTATCACAAAAGAACAAGCCAAAACAAAATATCCAAACTACCCAAATAAAGCATTATCAGTTTTTAACCGGATAAAAGTTAATCCTAATAATAAAGATGAAATTTACTTGAATCACAACGTAAAGCACGACATGGCGTTTGGTCCTGGAGACATCTGGAAAACTAGTAATGGAGGTTCAAAATGGATTGCAACTGCCCGAACAGGATCCTATTGGATTGATAACAAGGATAATAATTACTGGACAAATATCCGAAACAATCCTACTGACATGAACACCACATTTGCTCACCTTCATCACCACATGACAGAACGGGAAGAAACCTGGGGAAACCGTTTCCTTGAAATCAACAGTAAAGGAGAAGTTTTTGCCTGTATTGAACAACAAGTTATGCGTTCGAACAACAATGGAGAAAGCTGGCAACAAGTAGATGATAACGAAACCAAGTCAGGAAGCAAAAATTGGATCGGCCGAGGAGATAGTAACCTTCCCGGACGCTACATGCTTTTAGAAACAGGTATCAAAGAAAGATACTTATTTTGCAGCGGTGAGCATGGTTTATGGGAATCTGGCTATTTAGATGGATACCCTGATAAAATGGCTATCCCTGTTCATCAAATCGAAGGTCAAAATAATACAAATGGAGCTACTTCCATTGCGTCAGTAGCAGTCAATCCAAAAAATCCGGATGAAATATACATCTTAATGTTCCGACAAGATCACAGAGGTCAGCTAAGAAAATCAACCAACGGTGGAAAAACCTGGCAAAATGTTTCGAAACCTGTAAATTGGAGTGCCGATGAATCTGGCGATATGATGTTTCAATACTCCTTACTGCTTGATTACAAGAACCCTAAGAATATTTATTTTTGTATGCCCGAAAATGCAATCGCAGAAGTAAGCAGTAATAATGTTCCGAGCGCATTTAAAGATTTTGGTGTTTACCGAAGTCTTAACGGAGGTTCTTCTTTTACGATTGAAAACACGGGTCTTCCAGCTAACTCTAGTGTCCGTAGAATTATTATGGATCCAACAACACCAACCACCTTATATGCTGCAGTAAACGAAAGTAAAACAAAAGTAAAAGGTGGCTTATTTAAAACAACAGATCAGGGTAATCATTGGACAAAAATGACGATTCCAGGCGAAATACTATCTGTAAACAACGTATTTATCGATAGAAACACTAAAAACATATTTATTTCGTGTGGTAGGTACGAAGGAACAATGGGCGAAGGTGGTGTGTGGAAAAGTACAGATAAAGGGAAAAACTGGACTAAAATATTTGAAATGCCATACATTTGGCAAACAGAAACGTCTCCTGTAAATTCGAAGATTATTACTGTAGTTGCAGCTCTTCCTCATGAAAACAAAGGAGCATCAATCTTTAACCCTGGTGCTTATCTTTCTTTAGACGGAGGCGATTCGTGGAAGAAAATTAATAATAACATAGGACAACCTGATGAAATCCCTGATTTTAAACCAGATCCATATACCGAAGGGATTTATTGGTGCGCACTAAAAGGCAGTGGATGGTCTGTTGGATATAGTAAAAACATCACTGAAGGTTGGGCTAAAGAGAATCTTAAAAATGATGTTGTAGGAATTAACATCCTGGATTTGAACAACGAAAGCATTAAACTTTTCCCTAATCCGGTTAAAGACATCTGCAATATTGATATAAAACTTGATAACAAAAATGCCGATGTTCAAATTGATATAATTAATATGAATGCTCAATCCGTACTACATCTTCAAAAAAATACGTCAGAAAGAATTAGTTTCTCAACACAAAACTTAACCCCAGGTATGTATATCGTATCTATAAAGATGAATAATACTGAATATAGTAGACGATTCATGAAAATATCAGAATAGACAAACTAAAAAAACTATTATGAAGCACATTGAATACGCCATTATTTTTGCACTTTTTTTCTCCCTAAAAATAAGTAATGCACAAGAAAAATATACCGCAGACTGGGAAAGTTTAAAAAAACACAAAGCAGCACCCGAATGGTTCGCCGATACTAAATTGGGCATCTATTTTCATTGGGGAGTTTATTCTGTTCCTGCAAAAGGTGGTGAGTGGTATCCTCGATGGATGTATGTTCCCGATCGCGAAAATCTTTGGGGAAGCGAAATATATGAAGAACACAAAGCAACTTATGGCGAAAATTTTGATTATCATGATTTTATTTCGATGTGGAAAGCTCCAAAATTTAATGCCAAAGAATGGGTAGACTTATTTGAAGGCATGGGAGCTAAATTTATTGGTTCCATAGCAGAGCACCACGATGGATTTTCATTATGGAACAGCGAAATAAACGAATGGAACTCTGCAAATATGGGACCTCACATTGATGTGGTAAAAGCAATTGCTGAAGAAACCCAAAAGCGCGATTTAAAGTTTATGGCAACTTTTCATCATGGTTTTCACAACCTATTTTACCCAAAACCTGAAAATTCATTTTTGCGTCCGGTTAGTAAGTACAGTTTGGTTTACGACAATTGCGAAGTTCCGCAAGATGAAAAATATCGCAAACTTTATTGCAATATGGATTATGACGAAGCTCAAGACTTATGGTTAGCAAAATTAAATGAGGTAATAGAAACATATTGTCCTGATTATATTTGGATGGATTTCGGACAACGTTTTATCGATGAGAAGCACCGCCAACAATTTTTAGCGAATTATTTTAATAAAGCTACCGAAACAAATAAAGAAGTAGTGGTTAACACAAAAGGCGATTTTTTTCCTGCCGAATTGGCTGTTGTTAATGTAGAACGTGCAACCATGGAGGACATCACTCCAAAGGTTTGGATTACCGATTTTATTTTGGGAAGTGCGTGGTGTTACGATAAAACAAAACGTACCGCTATTCATCCTGAAAAAGCAATTCGCATGCTGGCTGATGTGGTAAGTAAAAATGGAATTATGCTTTTATCGGCTGGACCCATGGCTGATGGAACCATTCCAGAAGAACAAATTAAAGCAATGGAAGGTATTGGTGCTTGGATGAAATTATACGGCGAAGCCATTTACAAAACAAGACCATTTGTTACGTTTGGAGAAGGAACTACTGAATTAAAACGAGATCCTGAAGATGCATGGAACGAATATGGAGCCATTAAACAAGGTTTAAGTGAGCTAAATGCTCAAGATATTCGATACACGCAAAAAGGAAAAATTGTTTATGCAATTCAATTAGGGTGGCCTGGAGCAAATAAGGAGACACTATTAACAAGCTTTGCAGACAAAGCAAAACATTTTAAAATTACATCCATTTCTGTTTTAGGAAGTACCGAAAAAATTGCTTGGAAAAGAACAAAACAAGGTTTAAAAGTAACATCGCCTAAACAAAAACCAATGCAAACAGATGCTGCTTTGGTTTATAAAATTGAAATCGAAAAGTAAAAATTAATAGCAGAAGGGTTTTTCAATGACTGAAAAACCCTTCTTTTTGTAGATACACCCCCCATTTTCAAATAATTCACGCCACTTGATCTAAATCACTACACCTATCTTTACAAAAGGATTCTATTTTAATAGTCCAACATTATAAGAAATGAACAGATACTTTACTTTTTTATCAGCAATCGCCTTGTTTTTAACTTTTACAAGTTGGGCACAAAATCCAATTGTTCCTGCTGGAATGTATATTGCCGATCCGGAAGCTCATGTCTGGCAAGATGGTAAAATCTACGTCTATGGCTCTCGAGACGAAAGTGATGACTTTTGGTGTTCATACAAACATCATGTTCTATTTTCGGATAATTTACAAGATTGGAATGTGATCGAAAATTCATTTGCTTCGAAAGGAGAATTTGACCAGGTGGATTACCACGATCAACTACTATTTGCTCCTGATTGTGCCTATAAAAATGGGACTTACTATTTGTATTACTGTTCTCCGAAAACATTATGCGAAGGTGTCGCAAGAAGCAAATCTCCTTTAGGTCCATTCTCTGCGGGAAAAGAAATTATAGGTGCAAATCAAATTGATCCTGCTGTTTTGGTTGACGACGATGGACAAGCTTACTACTATTGGGGACAAGGAAAACCTAAAGTTGCTAAACTAAAAGCAAACATGACAGAAATTGACTCCTCAACGATAACTCTTCCTTTGGATGAAGCTGGAAACAAAGCCTTTCATGAAGGTTCATCTATCCGAAAAATTGGAGACTGGTACTATTTTGTTTGTGCCGATGATAGCAGAGAAAATCGTCCAACTTGTTTGGGATATGCTACTAGTAAAAATCCAATGGGACCATTTGAATACAAGGGAGTTATCATCGATAATATTGGTTGTGATCCTGCGGTATGGAACAATCATGGTTCTATTGAAAAATTTAAAGATCAGTGGTATGTTTTTTACCATCGATCAACCCACAATTCTCAGAAATTCCGCAAAGCTTGTATCGAACCTATCAAAATCAATAAGGATGGAACAATTGATGAAGTAGAAATGACAACGCAAGGTGCTGGAAAAGCATTAGCTGCAGGCGATTTAATGCAAGCAGAAAGAGCTTGTTTGTTATCTGGCAAAGTATTTATCGACGAAAGTAAATCCAACGACATTCCCAATGAAGAGTTAACAAATATTGCTGAAGGTGATTACGCTGTCTACAAATATTTGAACTTCGAAAAGCAACTAAAGAACTTTCGAATTAAAACGAATGTATCCAATAATGGCTTGGTGGAATTAAGATTGGATGAGCCTGACGGTACACTAATTGGAAGCTGTAACTTATCGAAAACAATGAATAAAACAGCCTTTCAAATTTCGAACTGTGAAATAGAGTCAGTCAAAGGAAAGCATGCCTTATACTTAGTATTTAAAGGTGAAAACAATTCATTTTTTACCATCGACTGGTTTCAATTCTATTAAAATTGAAAACTTCCTTTAAGCCAATAAAAATAGGAAAATCTAAATTGTAAAAACTAAATAAATAATGAAGAAACTCAAACAATCTTTACTCTCTCGTGCATCTTTTGTACTGATTTGCCTTAGTAGCATTTTAGGATGCCAAAGCGAAGCAGTTCAGGAAAAAGGAATGCAATCTTTTTCAAACGCAGAACTTGAAGCGAAAGCTTTAGCAATAATGAGTCAAATGACTTTGGATGAAAAACTAGCTCAGATAGAGGGAATTCGTCCAAATGATTTAATGATTGATGGCAAATTATCTCTTGAAAAATGTAGAGAAATCATTCCTCATGGCATTGGACACTTTTGCCAATTCTCATCGTCTTTGACCAAGAGTCCGGAAGAATTAAGAGATTTTGTTCGCGAGATTCAGAATTATTTAATGACAGAAACCAGAACTAAAATTCCAGCTATTTTTCATGAAGAAGCCATCACTGGATTTGCGACTCAGGGAGCAACAACTTTCCCTCAACAAATTGGTATGGGCTGTTCCTGGAATGAAGCTCAAATCACCAAAAATTCAGCTTCTACAAGACGAAATATGAGAGCTGCAGGTGCAACTTACGCCCTTTCTCCTATGCTTGACCTTAGTCGCACTGCTCATTGGGAACGAATTGAGGAAAGTTATGGTGAGGATGCCTATTTGACTTCTGCTTTAGGATTAGCCTTTGTAAACGGATTACAAGGTGAAGACATTCGCAATGGTGTTGCAGCTACCACGAAACACTTTGCAGGATACGGAACACAAAACAATAATCCTAAGGAATTTTACGAAGAATATTTAATGCCACACGAAGTGGTAATTAAAAAAGGAAACGTAAAAAGTGTAATGCCATCGTACGGCAGATTTAAAGGAGAAGCGGTAGTGACTAGCAAAGAAATGCTAAGAACAATTTTACGAGAAAAACTAGGTTTTGATGGCCTTGTTGTGAGCGATTACGGTGCGGTAAACCTTACCTATTCGGGTCACAAATTGGCATCTTCAGCAAAGGAAGCTGCAGTTATGGCTTTAAATGCAGGTACCGATATTGAACTTGCAAAACCAATCGCGTTTCCGTATTTGCCAGAAGCTTTAAAAGAAGGATTGATTAATCAGGCAACAATTGATGATGCTGTAAAACGCTCCTTAATCATGAAAGCTCGTTTGGGCTTATTGGATGAAAATCCTGCAATTGGAGTCGATGGAGAATTGGATTTTGATCCTCCTGCAAATCGTAAGTTGGCATACGAATCTGCTTGTCAATCGATCGTTTTACTAAAAAATGATGGTATTCTGCCTCTTAAAAGCGATGTGAAAAAGATTGCTTTGGTTGGACCCAATGCAGCAACTGTTCATGGTTTATTGGGCGATTACACCTATCAATCGATGATTTCGTTTTGGTGGAGTAAAGAATTTGATCCTAACAACCCTAAATTAATCAGCTTAAGCGAAGGATTACACAATGCTCTTGGAAAAGACGTAAACATTGAACATGAACGCGGTTGCGATTGGAGTGCTCCTTTAGAATCTGTGATTAAAAAAGACGGATTGGGTGATAGTCGTTTGGCTAAAGTGAAGATGCTTACAATTAAAGATGTACCTCAGCCAGATCTTGCAAATGCGATTAAAATCTCGAAAGAAAGTGATGTGATTATCGCCGTTATGGGAGAAAATATTTACTTGTGTGGCGAAGGACGCGAAAGAAAAGGAATTCGTTTACCAGGCGAACAAGAAGCTTTTGTAAAGAAATTAATCGCTACCGGAAAACCTGTTATTCTGGTAATGTACGGTGGACGTCCGCAAGTTGTTAATGAACTAGAAAAAGGTTGTGCTGCCATTGTTCAAGGATGGTTCCCTGGAGAAGAAGGTGGACAAGCAATTGCTGATATTATGACTGGCAAGGTTAATCCATCTGCAAAATTGTGTATTACTTACCCTAAATCGGAAGATAAAAAAGAAGTGAATTACAAGAATGGATACGTTCATGATCAACCTCAATATCCTTTCGGTTATGGTTTGTCGTACACAAATTACACGTATAGTGATTTGAAAATGAATGCTAGCGCTAAAATTACTGATGAGCGTTTTGAAATTGCTTTTAAAGTAAAAAATACAGGAGAAAAAGATGGAACTGAGATTGTTCAGTTATATGTTTCTCCAAAGGATGAAAATTCGGATATGAAGCCGATTCAATTGAAAGGTTTTCAGCGTGTAGACTTAAAAGCTGGAGAAGAAAAAGCAGTGAAATTCCTGGTATCTCCTGAACAATTGGTTCAATACATCGATGAGCAATGGATTGTTGAATCTGGAAAATATGAGTTTAAAGTGGCTGCATCATGTACTGATATCCGCTTAAGCGAAACAATTGAGCTAAAAGGCGATGCCAAAATTTTAGAGAATGGACGCTCGGTATTTTTCTCTAAAAATCAATAAAGAATAAACCAAAAGCCATTTTTTAATACAAAACCCAGAATGTGTACCATCACAATTCTGGGTTTTCTTTTTGCTGATTTTATTACTGTGGTAGTAGTCTCTCAATAAATAATTGAGTTTACTCCAATTCCAATTTTAATACTGTTGCAATTGGATTGTACTCCACATCAGGCATTTTAAGTAATAATGTTTGAGTAGTAAGCTCCCACTCAATGTCTATATCTGCTCCCATCAACTTAATTTTTTTAATTGGTGAAGGAGGTAAATTGCGATGAAATCCACCAATTGCTCTCATTTTTATGGTTTTTCCTGCTTTAGGAACGCCTAAAAAGAAGACATACATCGATTTTTGGTCTTTGGCAACCGTATAACGAACGTCTTCGGCAGTATAGTTTACTTTTGCCGATTGACCATCGTGCGAAGCATCCGAAGCATTGGCATTACCATATCCAAAAATCTTAAATGGTCGTGTTCCATAAACCGCTTCGCCGTAAACATCCATCCAAGCACCAATATCTTTTAAAATATCTCGCTGTTCCTGATTAATAACACCATCTGCACGAGGAGATATATTGAGCAAAACAGTTCCATTCTTGCTCCACACATCAATCATGTTACGCACAACCAAAGCTGCATTCTTGTATTTTTCGCCCTCCACGTACATCCAACGACTTTCACTCAAAGTGATATCCGTCATCCATGGCAATGGATAAATATCTCTGCGACCTCCTTGCTCCAAGTCATCGATACCAATTTCTAAAGGTATATCCTGATGCTTACTGCAAACAACAACTTCCTTATTGTGTTTCAGCCCATTGTTAAAATGATAGGCCAACATCTCATTGATTTTATCTTCTGGAATCATATTTAACCACGAATCGTACCAAAGAATGTCAGGGTGATATTGATCTACAACCTCTTCCACTTGATCTAACCAATACTGATTGAAATCCTCAATATTTTCCCAATTACCGAATAACTTGCGTAGTTTCGGATCGGTTGTAGCAGTTGGAAGATCGGGATGATAAGGGTAATGGCTGTTGAAACCATTTCTTCCCCAACGCTCTGGAGTATTGGCATTCCGCTGACCATTACGAGCATGATGAAAAGTAGCAAGGGTCTTAATGTTGCGCTTCTTTAATGAAGCAAACAGGTCACCTAAAATATCACGTTTTGGTCCCATATCGGCAGCATTCCACGGATTAACTTTACTATTCCACATGGCAAAACCATCGTGATGAATGGCTACCGGACCGGCAAATTTAGCTCCTGTATTTAGAAACAGGTCAGCCCACTCTTCAGGATCAAAATGTTCGGCTGTAAACATTGGAATAAACTTCTCGTAACCAAACTCTTCTATCGGACCAAAATTCTTTTCATGAAATTTATTTACATCACTTCCTTTCATGTACATATTTGCAGGATACCAAGCACTTCCATAAGCTGGAACACTGTATGGTCCCCAATGAAAATACATCCCCAATTTGGCATCGGCAAACCATTCTGGTGCTGCCTCGTGTTGTTTTAGAGATTCCCGATTGGGCTCGAAATTCTTTTCCTCCTGGTTTATCGCTTCATTTTTCTGCTTACAAGCCATAACACTTGCAACAAGCACAAATAAAATGATACTATTTTTAATCTTCATCGTGTTGAATTACAGTTATATTTCCCTCTTATAATTTTCTTTCGCGTTTTATTCTAAACACAAAAGCGTGCTCGCAAGGTTTTTCTTCTGGCAATTGAATATCTAAACTCAACTGCTTACGATCGAATTTAATATCCCCCTTATAACCAATCAATTCTATCTTTGTAATTTCCTCATTATATTCTGCATCGCCCAAAGATTTAATTGACAATATACCCGACTCAGGCCATCCCAAAGCAATGGCATACAGTTGTCCATCACGTTGCGTAAAACGGATATCATCATCGCTAAAACCATCAAATTTCTGATCCGCTAAATGACCGGTTTTTGTTTCTGTTGATCCTTCTCCGTAAATCAACCAAGGGCGACTTTTGTAAATAGCTTCACCATTCAATTTCAACCATTGCCCCATTTCACGTAAACGCTTTTGTTGTTCTTCTGGAATAAAACCATCAGGGTGTGGTGCAACATTCAACAACAAACAACCATTCTTACTAACGATATCTACAAGATCATCTATTAAGCGGTTCGTAGTATATAACTCAATATCCTGAGACCAGCTCCACGTTTTTCCAGAAATAGAGGTGTCGGTCAACCAAGGCTCTGGATAAATCTCAGGCATACGCGAACGCTCCAAATCTACGGTTCCTGTTCCCAATGGGAAATCAGGACGCTTAAAAGTCAACACAAATTCCTGCTCATTCTTAGCCGCGTGATTATAGGCATAAGCCATCATTTTTTGACGCACTGTTTCTGATAGTATTTTTACGCGATTATCAAACCATAATAAGTCTGGTGAATAATTATCTACAACTTCTTTCACTTTCTCTAACCAAAGCTTCTCAAAATTTTTACTTGGCATAGGATTTACGGTATAAAAACCTTCAGTCCCTTCTACTTTCCACGCCGATGACGGTAATTTTTCTCCATAAATGGAATTTTCGTCAGCGGTATAACAGTCCGTATCTTTCATCCAAGTAGGAAACCAACCCCATAACCACGAATGATGAAGACTGACCACATATTTAAGCCCTCGTTTACGGATGGCCTTCTCCAATTCTCTGACCACATCACGTTTAGGTCCCATATCTGCCGCGTTCCAAGGATTAACTTCAGAATCCCACATCGAGAAACCATCAGCGTGTTCCCCGGCTGGCCCTGCAAATTGAGCACCTGCCTCTACAAAAAGATCTGCCCATTCGTCAGCATTAAACTTTTCGGCTGTAAACATGGGAATGAAATCTTTATAACCAAACTTATCCAAAGATCCATAATTTTCTAAATGAAATTTATGGTTAGGATGCCAACTATTATACATATTGGTGCCGTACCAGTCACTTTGTCCGGTGGCTTTTGGCACCGAGTAAACTCCCCAGTGAGTATAAATACCAAATTTAGCGTCCTGAAACCAAGTAGGACATTCATACTGCTTTAAGGATTCCCAATTGGGCTCGAAATTCTTAATTTCTTCTTTGGTATCATGCTTACATGCAGCTATTGCAGCAACCAACAGAACCAATAGTAAAACTCTATTCAATCTCATTCTATTTATTTTATATGATTTTATTTTTTAGCCTTGCTTACGTCTATTTTTAACACGGCTCCTGAATGTTTTCGATCTTCTCGCATAATTGCATTAAAAAGATATTCTGGCTGGCCATTTTTCCATAGTACCTGCACTCGTTCGTATCTACATTTCTCACAAACAGGAAAATAATGATCTCCTTTATGATGACTCCGCTGATATTCTCCCCAATGCAATCCATCATCTGATTCCAGATAAAGACCACTCAACCAGTCATAATTCCCCATATCCCGAATCAGGCAATGAAATTTATTCTTATAATGAAAAAAGTATGGATCTTCAGTTTGACCACCTCGCTCCGGAAAATCAATTACAGGATTCCCTGCATATTTCACATATGGACCTTCGAGTGTTTTCGACATAGCAACACCTGTCTTTCTTCTATCATCGTTTCGACGATCCCAAGAACGATAATAAATCCAATATTCCCCATTGGGGTGTTTCATAAAGGAAGGATTTACGGTACAGTATCCATCCCAAGCCATTGTGTCGCGAGAAACATCAACAACTGGTTGATCGAATCTTTTCCACGGACCGTATGGTGAATCGGCAACAGCCATTCCTACACGTTGAGTATTCGCAGCCTTCCCTTTCTTTCGCCAATTATCTTGGCGCAAAGTATCGTTCCCAATATAAAGCATTACATATTTACCATCTACATAATTAATGTTAGGATTGTGGATGGTATGTGCATCCCATTTGCCTTTTCGACCTTCCAAAATAACCCCCAATTTTTTATAAGGACCTTCGGGATGATCAGCAACTGCATGTGCAATTTTACTATGGGTTAGCCAATTCCCATTTTTTTCCCAAGTAGAATAATACACATGAACTTTGCCTTCCTTATCGTAAATAGGTGCACATCCCCAAACAATACTGTCCTTACTTTCGAGAATAAACTTTCCTTTTTCGGCCAAACATGGAGTAAGCCAAGAATCTTTAGGCTGTTGCTTCTGCTGTGCCATAGTTGTAAACACGGTTAACATCAGAACCGAAATGACAGTAATTAGTTTCATAAGTAGTTAGTTTATATTGATTTTTAATTCTTCAGTCTGTTTCTTAATACGTTCTTTTTGTTTCTGGTTTAGTGCATGTTTAAAGTGAAACTCAGGACTATAATTGTAATGGTGATCTTTCATTCCCTGGTCGTCCACATCCTGACTTAAATCACAATCGAAGCGTACAAGCATTGTGTGGTTCCAATTGCCATCGGCATTTATAATATGTGAAATTCCCCAAGTAATTCCTCTACCATTTTTAGTATCCGTAAAGGCATCTGGAACAAACGGACCAGCTGCAACAGGCAATAATTCTGTGATAGATGCAATTTCGAAATTCACCCAGTCTTTAGCATACTGAATGGTATTGTGCTCCTGACCATCGCGCTGAACAATGGCAGCAACTCCTTCTTTAAATGGAAACAATGTTGTTTCATGACCAGAATTGACTACCGGATTAAGCGGATGTTTTATGAATGGTCCAAGTGGATCTTCAGCAATAGCCAGACCTTGCATGCGTATTTTTGATGGTTTTAACTCTGGCCTTTTATCAAAATCGCCTTTATAGTATAAATAGATTTTACCATCGTGTACCAATGGATATGGATCGTGAATTGAATATTGATCCCAAGCACCTTCTGGACCATTAGGAATAACAATTTTACCAGTATGCGTCCAAGGACCATCCGGAGAGTCTGCATAGGCAACTGAAACGGGGCAAAAATCACCACGTAACCCACTTGCCTCCATAAATGCCTGGAAGTATAAATAGTATTTGCCTTTCCATTTTAAAATATCTGTTGTAGTAACAGAACGCCAGCCCGGTTGAGGTTTTGGCGGACGAGCTACAGCAATACCTTGTTCTTCCCAGGTAAAACCATCTTCGGAAGTAGCATACCAGATATCCGATAAATCCCAGTCTGCTGAAGGAATTACATCGGTAGCCTCTTTAGCTCTTGCCATCCCAACTGGTTTTACCGGAGATTTACGCCCTGTATAATACACATAGTACTTTCCATTTTCGAAAATCACTTTCGAAGGATCTCGACGCGTTATTGTACCATCACCATCATTATAATCGAAACCTTTCAATTTCGTGTATTTAAACTGCGTGTACAATTCTGTTTGCTCAGGACGAATATTATCGTAAGCATCGTAATTACGTTTAACTGCTGCACTTAAAGGACGATTTGGTTTCTCTGCTGGAATAAAGAATGGGAATTCTTCGTTTACAGTATCTTGAGTAGCCACGGTTTCTTGTTTTTGTTGGCAAGATATAAAGGCTAAGCTTGCCACTAAAAAAATTACTATTTTTATCATAGTTATTAATTTACCTTATTCAACTTTTACAGATTAAAGTTCATTATTTGTTATTTTATATTCTTTAAAAGCACTTCCTACATTCCTATAATCAGTTCCGGGAGTCCATGCAAAACCCTCTGGAGACCAGTCAATACCAGGAACCCAATATTCTCCGCCCAGTTCGTACGCGCCCAAGTCGGGTGTTACTCCAATAAAACCATCAGTGATTCCTTCTACTTGGTTTCCAGAATCGATTAAAGGAGAATCATCAAGCGGAACAAACATTTTACCTTTTTCGAAATGGAAAGGAACATTGGTAAATTGCCAATTATTTTTAAAATCATTATCAGCTTGACTGCCTAAATATTCTTTTTCGTCTACGCGATATTTTGTTCCGTTTCCAGAATGCCACCATGGGCGAACATCAGAAATATTGTTGTATAAAATATTGTCTTTCACATTGTATTGTTCCCCATCTATTTTAGGAACCCAACAATCTATCATTGCTTGCTCCATAGGACCAACATTCCAGAAAGTGTTGTTGTAAATTTTATTTTCGATAGCATTCCAATTAAAATGTAATCCTCCCCATTCTACATCCCACACAACATTATGATGGACGATATAACCTGCAGTATTATTATCCAAATAAATACCTGTTGCTTTTTTTCCTGCATGGGTATCGGCGTAAGCATCATGAAACCAATTATGGTGTAGTTCTATATTTTTGGGAATACTTCTTCCTGTCACATAAAATAATCCACCGTCGGCACCTGAAATCAAGCACTTTTGAACATGATTATAGGCAAACTCACTATCATTACCAGTAACTTTTGCACCATCACGTGCCGAACCGTATAAAGAATTTCGAATAATTTTACTGCGTACCCCTTGGCTGTTAAGTATATGAGCATGAATACCAATGGTATTAAAATATTGGATAATGCAATTTTCAAGCTTGGTATCTTCAGCATCATTACTGATGTACAAGCCTGTGACAGAACCATGTTCCAGCACACATTTTTCAATCAGATTATTATTTCCTTCCAATACCTGAATTGCAGCATCACTCACAGCTGCTCCATTTAGATTTGTAACCAATCTTTCGGCTCCATGTTTTACCATGCAATTGGTAAGTTTATTGTAATTTCCCTTAAGCGTTACCATACCTCCAAAAAAGTTAAGCTTGTGCAGGTGAATATAATTCTTGTTAATCTCAACCGTATTGCTTCTAACAGCAACTTCTACCAAGTCATTATTCGGATTACTACCTTCAGGAGCATAAAAGTAAAGCTCTTTATTTTTTGCATCGTAGTACCATTCGCGAGGTGCATCCAAAGCTTCTAACTTATTCATCAAATAAAAGATTCCTCTATGCCCATTTTCAAAGCGTTTTGGACTGTGTGTTGTACCAAAAGGCCACTTATCAGGCAAAGTTTCAAAATGAACACGGTGTAATTCTTTATCGTAATCGGTAATGGTTCGTTCCCAACTACAACCACTATGCGCACCTAAATAGTGAATGATACCTCCCGTCCAGTCAAGATCCTGAATTTCGTTATTGCTAATAAAAGACATAGACCATGTTTCCTTATCCATATCGATGTATTTAGCATCTAGCGAATATTCATTGTTATCCACATCGTTTGGCCAACGAGCTATCTGCATTTTTCTATGGTTCCAATAAACATTATTAGCATCGCCCATAGATAATGTAATACCCGATTTTTTATAAATATTTCCATTGTATTTTTCCCAATTAGACACTTCATCTGTGGCTGAAATAATAACAATGTCATTTTCAAAGCAAGTGAATGTGATTGGTTTTGTTACAGTTCCCGAATTTTTAGGATGAATACTTTCCCGATAAGTCCCCTTATGGATGTAACAGAAATCTCCTTTTTTCATAATATCCGCAGCCTGAGCGATGCGTTTAAAGGGATTTTCAACTGAACCATCTCCCTGAGAATTGCTGTTACAATCTACATGGTATTCTTTAGCAATAACACTAAATGATATTGCAAATAAAAACAGTACTAAAAATGCTTTTTTCATATTTAAAATTCAAAGGTTAATTCTATCACAATAGGCTCATCGTCATTACCCAAATAATTTTCCGAGTTTCCATGCGGTCCCATACTATCACATTCTTGAAATTTAGTGCCAATGCCCGGAATATTCTTTACAAAAGAAATATCGCCATCTGGAAATTTCGGAGAAAGCCTGCCTTTAGGATCTCCACTCGGATTTTCAGGAGTTAACATCCGTAAAAAAGTGTGCTTTGACTTACAATAAACTGTAAAACCGTTGCTGTTTTTCCCTTTTACTTTCGCCCAATACAAACTCGAAAAGAATCCTTTAAATTCAGGATACACAAAGCCCGACTCGCCAGTAATAGTATTGTTGTAATCGTTCTCCCACACCTGTAATTTGGTTCCTTTCATTCGGTTGCGCCACACCCGGTAAGGTCCATCGCCGAACCATTTCATACCTGCAACCTCCTGTTCCGGAAACGAAAAAGTAATTCCTTTGTAGTCCTTAACTATTTTCTTGCCTTTAATTTCCACCTTCAGGTCTAACAAACCATTCGGATAAACTGTCCATTTAATAAGGTCTGAACTATACTCTTTGTGACTAGCCCAATTCGGCGACTTGTCCGTTTTTTCGAATACTACTGATATCTCTACCCTATCTTTTAAAGATGTAAGCGTCAACTTTTCTATTTTATCTTTATGACCAAGAATTATCGGTCCATTACTAAAAGGAATTAATTGATCTCCCTTTTTTACTTCTAGTAACAATCCTGTTTTTTCAGAAAAAAGAAACTCGATTCCCTTCGCTTTCACTTTTATTTCCTCATCCTTTGTTTCTGTTACTAACGCTCCCGATCCGGTATAGTTTATTTTTGATTCATTAAACTGTTTTGGCGTTTGAATGGGATAAGTCCACGTAAAGATTTCCATTCCATGCTGATCGACAGCCTTTAAATTCAAGACATCTGCATTTTTCCAATTTCGCGGTAGCTCTACAGTAAAACTCCCTTTCTCACCAACCTCAAGATGAGGAAGTTTCACCATACTTTCTTCCAAAATAGAGCATTGTACAGAAGCATTGGGACCATCGAACTTTACCCATTGAGCAATCATTTTACATTGGTCAAGATTGGTAAAATGATACCTATTCTCTACTCTAAATTTGCCAGTAAAGCTTTCGCGGATATAACGATCTTCGATATAAATTGGCGACCAAACCTCTTTGATCGTAAAGTAGCTCGCTTCTTTCTCTCCATATGGGCCAACAATTCCATCTGCGGCATGATTCCCATCGGTATCCAACATCCCATTCTTATCGGTTCGAACTACTGCTTCGTCGGCAAAATCCCAAAGAAAACCACCTGCTGCAATAGGAATATTCCACATCATTTTCCAATAATCTTCTAAACCTGCACCATGACCTCCATCGTATAAGCCGTGTAAAAACTCGGTAGGAAAATAAATTTTATCTTTTGCATAAGTATCGTAAGCAAAAATGTGAAAGCTAGGATAATGCATTGTATTGGTTTTTCTGAAAATATTCCAAGGATGAATCACCTCACGATTTTGAATATCCCACTTTGCATAGTCATCGTCCAATTCCTTATTCCAACCCGTTTCGTTCCCATTTGCCCAAATTAAAATAGAGGGATGATTCACATCTCGAACCACTAATTCTTTCACAAGCTTTCGTCCAACTTTTGTATCTAAATGCGGACTGTGCCAAGTACACAACTCGTCAATCACAAATAAACCAAGCGAATCACACACCTCTAAAAAATGTACATCCGGCGGATAATGTGACATACGTACCGCATTCATATTCATATCTTTCATCATCTTCACATGCTCAATACTTAATTCTTTTGAACAAGTTCTTCCCGATTCGGGATAAAAAGAATGACGATTAACCCCTTTAAACTTAATTCGCACGCCATTTACATAAACTCCGTCCCCTTCAAGTACTTCAACCGTACGAAAACCAATGCGTTGCTTCACTTGGTGCAACAACTCATTATTTTTATCGAACAATTCTATCTGCAAGCTATAAAGTGTAGGTAGTTCTGGATTCCAGGATTTTATATCATTTGCTTTTGCAGAGAATCTCCACATCGTTTTTTCTTTTCGAATCAATTTCGTTTGAATATCCTGTAACTTGTTCCCTTTTAAATCGAAAAGAGCCAACTTTATTTGATCTCCTTTTTTTGATTCCATAAAAACATCCGCAATAATTTCCCCATCTGCTTTGGCATCAATAGCAACACGATTAATATTCTCTTTGGGAGAAACTTGAAGATATACCGGACGATAAATGCCACCAAAAACCCAAAAATCAGCTTTTCGCTCGGCAAAATTGATCGTTTCGTTAGAGGAAACCTTATTTACTTTAACTTCCAATAAATTATTAGCTCCATAGGTAAGCAAATCGGTAATTGTATATTTGAATTCGTAGAATGCTCCCTGATGGATTTCTCCTGCCAACTTCCCATTTATCTTAACCTCTGCATCCGTCATCACTCCTTCAAACACAATTTTAACATCCTTATTCTTCCAATTCTTAGGAACTGCAAATTGATGTTTATACAATGCATGTTCCTGGTGTCGTTTATCTTCATCATCTTGCCCATAATTATAGTGCCCGAAACCTTGTAGCTCCCAACAGGAAGGAACTCCAATAGTAGTCCACTTGCCACTATTCATTCCGTCCGAAACAAAAAATTCCCAGTCTACTGTATTATCTTTATCAGTACCCGACAAATACTCAATTTGAGTACTTTTATCCGACAAAACAGTATGTCTACTCAAATTCACTTGAGCCCTCATATTGCTTGCCATTAAAATGGAGATGAAAATCAAACTTACAATGAGTTTGGCATAAATCTTATTCATAAATTCTTGATTAAAATTATTCAATTTGTAATTTACATAGAAACCCTTACTTATCTCTATCAAATAAAGACTAAAACCAATAAAATAGCTACCTTTAACCTCACTTTAACTGTAGCTATAACGGTTACAAACCCACACCTATAATAAAGGTTTACAGAACAATAAGTCGAATTAGCCTAACTCTCGACAAAGCACTATTTAAAGAATAAATTAATATGCCCGCAAAGGATAAAAAACTGGAAATAACAGAACAAATTGTTGGAAGTAACACCTTTAAAAACGCTCCAACAAGCATTGCTATTTTAAGGTATTTAGTTCAGGCAAATATCGAAGATCGATTCTTAAAAGAAAGTGTTATTGACATAGAGTTTTTTGGCACCAAAGCAGATGCTGAAAACAATAATCCTCGGGTACGAGTAACTATTTATAACCTTAGAAATAAACTAAAAAACTACTACGAACGAGAAGGTGCAAATGATTTATTGCAAATTAAAATTGACAAAGGCCAATATTCCGTTCGTTTCGAAAAACAAAACTTTAAAAGAAAACGAATTTCGATTCCTCGATACAAACAGCTTATTCCTTACAGTTTATTATTACTTTCTCTTATCGCATTAATTTTTTCGCACCTTCCTGCTTCATCGCCTAAACTTTGGAAAGACTTCTTCAACAATAAACATTCTACCAATTTATTTATTGGTGATGCTTTTGGTTACGGAGGAAAAACCATATCCGGCATGGCTGGTTGGACCCGCGATTTCAGCATCAACAGTTTAGATGAATATTATGCTTTACTAGAAGAAAAACCAGAATTAAAGTCAACAACAAATCCAACCAATTTCTTCTATTCCACACGTATGGCTGAAAATGCAACCCACGACTTGGCACGTTTTTTTACAAAATGGAATCAAAATTTTGAAATTAAATACGGTACTCGTACCTCTTTCTCCGACATAAAAGAAGGAAATACTATTTACGTTGGGCGATTAAAAGACCAAAAGAATTTTGTTTACCTGTTTAATGAAGGCAATCCTTATTTTAAAATCAAAGATAAATTCGTAGAATTTAAAGGACATCCCAATATTCCAGACACTACCATTTTTGCAGGTTCTATAGAAACAGAATTAGACTATACAGTGGTATCCCGAATTCCAGGACCGAACCATACAGAACAATTTTTATTCTTTTCGGATCACGATATTGGTGTAATGGCTACCGTAGAATACTTTACAAATGCAGATTCTATTAAATTCTTCTCGAATAAATACTTAAAACAAAAACCTTATTTTACCGCCATTTACAAAACAAAAGGAAAAGGACGAATTAATCTGGACTTAGAAACAATACTAGTTGTTCCATTTGAATAATAAAACAAATTCCTAAGGCAAAAAAACCGAAACAGCACGTTACTGTTTCGGGATTTTCACTTATCACTAATCTAACTTACAATCTTTCTACAAGAAAATAGTAAGCCATTTCCTTCTCTCCTTTATCGTTGGTAAAACTTCCATAAAAATTCATTTTACCTGCAACTAATTCAATTTCTACCTCAGCAGCCTTATTGTCTTTTGTAAAAGCACATGGGTATTCCTTCCCATCAACAACAATCATTGGATTTGTTAAAGATAAAGATTTTCCAGCCTCGATAATTTCTGTATAACTAGTTGCCTTAACACCTTCAATGGCTGCATCCATTTCCAAATTACTTTCTACCGGGTAACGCGAAATAGAAAATTTGTAGGTTCCTGCTCTCACCACTTCGGTAAAAAATTCGCCTTGGGTAAACGACAATCCTTCGCGAATATAATTCTGATTCCAAGGAATATTTTGTTCGCTGTGCATATCATGACAAGTTAAATGCGTTGGATTTTCATGCTCATCCCCTATTTTCATCAATGAATATTCAAAATCGGCTTCAGTACTTTTCCACCATTGATCGTAAAAAGAATTCATTTCGGTAACCACCTCTGGGTAAGCTTGCGCAACATTAACATTCTGCCCAGGATCCTCATTAATATCGTACAACTCATCGCCATCAATCAATCGCCAACGAGTGGTCATCACACAAGAATTTCTTCCTTTTTTAGGCCACTGAATACGTTGCGTATCGGTCACTAACATTCTTGTATCAAAATCAACATTTGTACTATCTCCTTCAATCAAATTTTTTAATGAAGTTCCATCTAAAGTAGCATTGCTTGTATTTTTAATACCACACAAATCAGCTAATGTTGGCAACAAATCTACATGAGCAGTCAATGAATTAACATCAACTCCCTTTCTTTTAATTCCCTCTGGCCAACTTATAAATAATGGAACACGATGCCCTCCATCGTAGTGACTTCCTTTTGTACCTCGCATTCCGGCGTTATATCCATAAGTTCTTCCCTCATTTTTATCGTACGAATAACCTGCTGCAGTTCCATTATCTGTCATAAAAATAAAAATGGTGTTTTTTGCCAGTCCTTTTTCTTCCAGATGCTTTCTCAATTTTCCTACTTGCTCATCCAAATTCGTAATCATGCCATAAAACCGCTTCTGCCTTGGTTGTAAATCTGCATTCTCATACATTTCATAGTACTCTTCGGGCACATTGTAAGGACCATGTGGTGCGTTTAAGGATAGATACAAAAAGAAGGGTTTATCCTGATTTTCATCCACAAATTTAGTCGCCTCATCGAACCAAACATCGGTGCAATATCCTTTCACCTTTTCTGGTTTTCCATTTCTGAAATAAGTATCATCAAAATAGTCATTGTCCCAATAATCAGGCGTTTGACCTACACCACCACCGCCATTATAAAAGGCTGTCTGAAATCCTCTATCCTGAGGTCGAAATGGATACATATCTCCTAAATGCCATTTTCCCAACATTGCTGTTGTGTAACCACCCTCCGAAAAAACATCAGCAATACTTGTTTCTTTCTCGTTTAGTAAAGAACATCCACCAATAGTATGCCAGGTTCCATTACGATTCGAATTACGCCCAGTCATTAATCCTGCACGAGTTGGAGTACAGGTGGTTCCACTATGAAAATTTGTTAATCGCACGCTCTCGGAATGCAATTGATCAATGTTTGGCGTTTTAATAATCGGATTTCCCGTACAAGCTAAATCACCATAGCCCTGATCATCGGTTACCAATAAAATCACATTTGGTTTTTCAATCTTTTCTTTCGATTGACATCCGAAACATGCAATCGTCATTAAAAGAGCTCCCAATAGAGTTTTCATTTTCATTATACTGATATTTAATTAGCTGTTTGTCTGTCTGTACTAAAAAATGGTTTGTCCCATTTTAAATTCTGATTTAGAAACGTATTTTGCCTGAACGCTATGTGGCTTTTTATTTTTTAAAACGTCCATTTTAACTTCTAAATAATTACTGCCATATCCTGCATAAACAGGTAACTTTTCCTGATGAAAAACATTCCCTTCCTCATCTAAAAACAAGAACTCAATCCTTCTGTTTTTATTCGCTTTATAAATAAAATCAATCCGTAAAGCGGTTCCTTGATTATTTGCTGTAAGTTCTATATTTTCCTTAAAAATTGCTTCTTTATAAGTTGATTTCTCCTTTTGATCCATCTTTACCAATTCATAAGACCTTACCCAATCGTAAAAGGCAGTGTTAATGTCATTGTTCAGTAAATCTTCGTTTGAAGGTGCTGGTTGCCAATCGTAAGTTTCGGTCACCATGTTTATTTTCATGGGTCTATCAAATGGTTTTGATGAAATATCGGTACGAATCATTACCGTATCAAACAACTGATTATCAGCATAATAAAGCACCTCATTTGCATTTTTCCACCAAGCTCCATAGGTATGAAACTCTTCCGAAACCTCAGAGTTTAAAGTTGCTCCTGTTCCCTTCGACATAAATGTCTCTTTTTTTTCTCCTGGCTTTACGTATCTAAAATGAGTATTAGAATTCATGCCATTTCTAAACTTCTTATGAACCGTTCCTCCACCTATACATTCCTGAATATCCAGTTCCTGACTGTAAGAATCTCGTGTATCTTCAGTATCGGCATAAGGTACTTTATCATTAGACATCCAAAAAGTAGTCGACATGGCAATTTTAGATGCTTTCGCATGACATTCGTAATAGCCGTAATATGCCTCAGATGATTTTGAAGATACCGCTCCGCCATAAATCGTAAAATCTTTAACTGGCTTGTCCAACACTCCACTTTTTATTTCCAAATTTCCATTTTTTACGGATATTGCTTCAGGAACAAACATAGCAGGAGCTCTTCCCTGCCATCCGTTAAAGGTATCGTACCATTTTTTAGAATTTAATTGATTGCCATTAAACTCATCGGAAAAGCTTCCATTCAACACCCAACGGTAACCCTTTGGTGGAATTGGAGGATCTGCAAAAGTATTTGTTGTTAAAAACGCAAATAGAAATAGAATTAGATATTTTCGATTCATAATATAAAATTTAAAATAATGTTCAGAAAACAATATTACAATCTCCTGCCAACAATCAAGAAATAAATCCTATACATAAAAGGGGGCATTTGAATACATTTCCCCATGCAATTACACAAATCCCCCCTACAATTGGCATGAAACGAACTGCTTGTTACAAAAGTTCAAAGTATTTTTACTGATGGAATATTAAAGCGAATTATTTAGAAAAACTCAAACCAATATAATTACATGAAAAATTTACTACTGGCATTTTTATGCCTCTCGTTTATGCTTTCTCAAGCTCAAGAAAAAAAGAAAGATTGGGAAAATGAAGCTGTTTTTGGAATTAATAAGATGCAAGCTCGAGCTACTTCTTATTCCTATAAAAATACCGATGATGCCTTAACTGGCAACAGAAATAAATCAGCAATGCAATTATTGAATGGAATGTGGAAATTTCATTATTCTGATCAAGTAGAAGCACGTCCTACAAATTTTTACAAATCAGAATTCGATGCATCGAATTGGGATGAAATTGCGGTTCCTTCGAATTGGGAATTAAAAGGCTACGGAAAACCTGTATATGTGAATTCTGATTTTAAGGTTGATTTAAAACCTCCACACTACCCTTGGGAAAATGAAGTTGGATCTTATATCACAACATTTGAATGGAACCCAAACTGGGAAAATCAGCAAGTAATTCTTCATTTTGGAGGTGTTACTTCTGCTTTTTACATTTGGGTAAATGGAAAAAAAGTTGGTTACAGCGAAGACAGTTGTTTGCCTGCCGAATTTGATATTACCAACTACCTTACAAAAGGAAATAACAGCCTTGCTGTTGAAGTTTACCGATGGTCAACTGGTAGTTTCCTGGAAGATCAAGATCATTGGCGTTTGAGTGGAATTCATCGTGAAGTAATGATTCTGACTCAGCCTAAAGTTGCTATTAATGACTTTTTCGTTCGTACCAAATTTGATTCTAATTTAGAAAATGCCTTAGTACAGATTCGTCCTCGTTTATCGACAATTGATAATGCAGACTATAAAGATATTAGTGTGGAAGCTAAATTATTCAACGCTGATGGCAAGGAAGTTATGTCACCGATCACTATTAGTGCCAGTAAAATAATCGATGAATATTACCCACAACGCGATAATGTTTATTTCGGCTTGCTGGAACAAAATATCGAAAGTCCAATTAAATGGTCTGCCGAAAATCCATACCTCTACACCCTTGTTCTTAATTTGAAAGATAAAAAGGGAAAAGAACTGGATACTCGCTCTCAGAAAGTTGGTTTTAGAGATGTCACTATCGATGGGAATGTACTATTGATTAACGGCAAAAAGGTAAAACTTTATGGGGTGAATCGTCACGATCATGATCAAACCGGAGGAAAAGTAATTTCTCGTACAGCTATGGAAAAAGATGTTCAACTGCTAAAACAGTATAATTTTAATGCTGTTCGAACTTCACATTATCCTAACGATCCTTATTTTTACGAACTATGCGACCAATACGGAATTTATGTAATGGACGAAACCAATTTAGAAACTCACGCAGTAAGAGGTTTACTTTCGAATCAACCCACTTGGGCAGGAGCCTATGTTGATCGTGCCATTCGCATGGTCGAGCGAGATAAAAATCACGCAAGTATTATTTCTTGGTCTCTTGGAAATGAATCTGGATCGGGGCCAAATCATGCTGCAATGGCAGCTTGGATAAAGGATTACGACCCTACCCGTTTTGTACATTACGAAGGTGCACAAGGCAATTCAAATCATAAGCAGTACAAAAAAGTCTTCTCAAAAGATTGGCACGAATATGAAAATATTCACTCTGCAAATCCAACCGATCCTGCTTATGTTGATGTTATTAGCAGAATGTATCCTACATTGGAACAACTAGAAGATATGGCAAACAACCCTTATCTTCATCGGCCAATTATGCCTTGCGAGTATGCTCATGCCATGGGAAATTCTTTGGGAAATATGATGGAATATTGGGATTTGATTCACCAATACGACAACCTAATGGGTGCTTTCATTTGGGATTGGATAGATCAAGGACTTTTACAACAAGATGAAAAAGGAAACGAATACTACGCTGTTGGTGGCGATTTTGGAGATGAAGTAAATGCCGGAAACTTCTGCTTGAATGGAATTATTGCCTCTGATCGTACTCCAAAACCCGAAATTGAAGAGTGTAAGTACGTTTATCAACCGGTTACTTTTAAAGCAATAGACTTAAAATCTGGTTTAATTCGAATTCGCAACCGTCAATGGTTCACCAATACCGCTAGCAATCAATTTGTTTGGGAACTTTGGCAGGATGGTAAAAAACTACAAAATGGCAATGTTCCAACACTTAGCATTATGCCGGGAGAATCGCAAGAAGTAAGCATTCCGTTTCAAACACCGAAACTAATTTCCGGAGCTGAATATTGGTTGCGTATTAGTATGAAAAGCACTACTACAACGCTTTGGGCGGATAAAGGATTTGAAATTGCCAAACAACAGTTCAAACTTCCAATTGGAATTGAAAAGAAAGAGTCTTCGAAACAAAATCTTCCTGAAATATCAGAAAAAAGAGAAAATGGAATGCTTATTCTTTCCAATAAAAATTTCTCCTTAAAAGTTTCTGAAACAGATGGATACATTCATCAATTAATATCAAAGGGAAATACACTTGTTAACGGCGCTTTAACTCCCAACTTTTGGAGACCAAAAACGGATAACGACGAACGTGGATGGAAACCTGAAAAACAATCTGCTTTTTGGCAAACTGCTGCTCAAAATCTTAGTTTAGCATCATTTGATGTTGTAAAAAATCAAGATGGAGCCATTCGTATTTCTTCTCTTCTAAAAATTGAAGATAAACTTACTTTAGAGCTAAAATATACTGTAAGCGGTGATGGTTCGGTAGAGGTAGATTACAGCTTAAATGCTGCTAATTCTTTACCTAAACTATTAAGAGTTGGACTAAGCACAAAAGTACCCGTTAACTTCTCTGAAATGAGTTATTACGGAAAAGGACCTTGGGAAAACTACAGTGATCGTTCTCAGGCAGCCGAAGTAAATATTTACAAAGGAAAGGTTGCTGATTTTGTATTTGAATATGCACAACCACAAGAGTGTAGTAACAGAACGGAAGTGAGATGGTTGAAACTTCAGAATAAAAATGGAGCTGGACTACAATTTGAAGGAGCACAGGCTTTAAGTACTTCTGTATGGCCTTGGACCGCTGCTTCCTTAGAGCAAGCACGACATACCAACGAATTGAAAAAAGAAGACTTCTACACAGTTAATATTGATTTGACTCAAACTGGCGTTGGTGGTTGCGATACTTGGTCTCCAAAAGCGGAGCCAATTAAAAAATACCGCATTTATCCAGGAAAATATCACTACCGCTTTACCATAATACCATTACAATAATTTTATCGGTTTTTAGTTTTGATTTGGGGAATTCCGAAAGGGATTCCCCGTTTTTATATTTCCAAAATCATAAAGAATATAACTTATTTGTTGGTGGTTGCGATACTTGGTCTCCAAAAGCGGAGCCAATTGAAAAATACCGCATCTATCCAGGAAAATATCACTACCGCTTTACCATAATACCATTACAATAATTTTATCGGTTTTTAGTTTTGATTTGGGGAATTCCGAAAGGGATTCCCCGTTTTTTTTCATTTGTCTCAATCTATCTATTACGCATTATTGTGTTGATTTTCATCTTTTTACACCTACACACAACTACTAAGTATGTTTTATAATTGATCATCAAGACCGCAAATAATTACATGATTTACAATCAAAAGAACATTTCTTATAACGAGATTTATCAACTAACAACTCAATATCAATCCTTAAAAGCTATATGCTCCTCCTTACTATTCACGAGTCGCTCCATTTATAAATTTCCAAAGTGGTTTTATCTGTTTAATCAGATAGTAGTCCTTCTCTAACATCCGAAGTTCAGAAAAACAACCAAAACCCTATTTCTAAACACTAAATTGAATACACATATCTTCTTAAATTATCACCAAAAAAAGAGGATTGCGTAAGCAATCCTCTCTAAAAAATTAGTTATATAACTTCTTAATTATAAACTTCTGTAGTTGTTAACGTACCACTAACCGAACTTGATGCTGTTGAAGCATCAGCGTTGGTAGTAGTTATTGTAATGGAACAAACACCTGTGGCCTTGTCGGCTACAACTACGTATGCATGAGTAAGAGTTTCTATTGTTTCAATTCCGGCTTCATCCGTTACCGTTTTTTTCTCAACAGCAGTAACATTTACCATATAGTTCAACTCATCCGAAGTATCAGAATAAGCAGTTGTAACATACGATGTAATAAAATTACCGTCCCAAACTGTTAATAAAGCTTCTTCGCGATAAATATTAATTTGATCCATTTTAGCATTATTTGTTTCCGTGATGGAATAAACAGCAGTCAAATCAATATCTGGCACGTCATATTCCTCATATTCACACGAAAAAGTGGTAAAAACTAAAATGAGGCTTACTATTTTAATTAGATTCTTCATAATTGTCTTTTTTTTACCCACCCCGAAGGGTGGGATGATAGTATTTATTACGGTCTATTATCTGTTTCGATGATAGTTACATCATCAAAGTAAAGAATCGCATCTCCATTTACTCTAAAGCTAAAGAAACCAGGACCTGCATCAGGAACTACTTGATCTCTAGAAAAAGAAATCCACTCTCCTCTAGCTAAAGGATTTAAACCAGTCCAGAACTGCTGTCCTCCTGCTCCGTCATTCCAATAAAACCATGGTCCCATAGATGCTGTTGTTGTTGAAGGATCAATCCAAACCTTATATTTAATGGTATAGGTTTTTCCAGCTTCTAGTTCAACAGGATTATTTTCTGATGTACATCTTGTCCAATCTTCACCAGCTACACTTGTTAGTTTAATGGAATAATTCCCCGAAGCTACTTGTTCAGTACTGTATGCAACAGTTGGCGCATTGGTAGAAATCCAATCGTCTGCACCACTTTCGAAGCCATAAACACTCTCCGAAGTAAGTGTCACTACGTGAGGAGTAACGAGAATATCAGTAAACCCCTGAAGTGTTCTTTCATCCAACGACTCTAAATTACCACCAGCATAAGAAACTGTAACCACATCGTTTCCATAAATAGCTTCAGACAATTTTAAATCAATTATATTTCCAAAACTAGCATTTCTGGATACAGAGCTCACTGGTACAATTTTATCAAAACCATTTGGATTCGTAACATGTACTGTAAAAAACTCTTCCTTGTCGGTGAACTCAACCAATTCGCCAGAAACACTCATTTGAATAGTTTCGTCAGACTTCTCGGTGATTGTTCCCACTATTTCAAATGGCAAACTTGATTTAATTACCTTAATCTTCAAAGGAACATATTTCATTTTATTCCCGAAAGGCAAATTTTCACCTGATCTTGCAGCTGTTTGACGAGCAAAGAAGGTTCCCAAACGATAATAGTTCACAACCGCTGCAGAATCGGTACTTGTAGATGGAGAACCTCCATTCACAGACCAAGTAATTAAATTTGGGCGTCCTTTTTCTGTCATATCAACAAATTTCAAAGATGCACCTGCTTCAATTTCTACAGTTGGCCAAGAAGCTGAATCTGCTAAAGTAACCTGTTGATTAAAATCAACATTAGCAATCTCAATATCCTCCTTAAATACTTTAAACGCCGATTGAATGGTATCGTAAACATCTACCATAAAAGTAGTATCAATTACCCAAACATCTCCTTCTTTTACTGCTACCAATGTATCTAATCCTTCAAAAGTTACAGGATGTGGAAATGTATTTCTTAATCTGATTCCTTGTACTCCAGGCTTTGTAAATAAGATACTAACTGTTTCTTTTGTAGAAACCTCATCTAAATCTTTATCAATAAATTGAGTAAATGAAGTATCTTGTCTTACGATTACCCCCTTTAAAAATTTACAACCACTAGTATCGGCAAACGACCAAGAATGATCGATATAATTTTGAGATAAATCGGAAAAAGACAAGTAATTGTCTACTCCAACCAATTTTGCATCTCCAAATGTACTGGTATACCAGTCTACATCAGAATAGTCATTTAGTGGTTCGTAATCCGCTTCGCAAGCAAACAGCATTGCTAAGGCGGAAAAAAGAAATAATATTTTTATATTTTTCATAATCTCTTGCATTTTTAGTTAACCTCCGAGTTAGCTGTAGTTTCACTTGTTGGAATTGGCCAATAAGAGTGCTTTGCTTCGTTATAATTCTTTGCAGCCTGAACAAGATCCATTGATTTATAATCATAATCTTCTAAAGTGGCATGTTGCAATAAACCGCCCCATCTTGTTACCTCTTTATTTTGAATATCGCTATAGAATGTATAATCTGTTCTTTTATAATATCTGTTCGATAAATCCTCGAAACGAGACTTGGTAATTCCCCATCTTCTCATATCTAACTGACGAATTGCATATCCTTCTGCAGATAGTTCCAATGGACGTTCCTGATACATCAAATGATCCATTAGAGATTGAGCAGTATAACTTACCTCATCGTGTGTTGAACTAGAATATTCGCTTGATGCACTAGTTCCAAGCAATTTTAGCGCCGAACGATAACGAACTTTATTAATATATTTTAGTGCTTCCGTAACACCTCCGTCATTTGTTCCTCCTTTAATTAGACACTCAGCATACATCAATAACACATCAGCATAACGAATTACTCTAAAATTAATTCCCGATTTTTGATTGGTTGTTTTTTCTGTATTTAAAATATCCCAATTGGTCATCTTTCTCCAATATCCACATTCAGAATTGTTAAAAGCAGTTCCATCAGCCGTAACACTACCTTCGTAGTAGGTCATGTCTTTATCCTCTACTAATGCTACAGAATAAGATGTTCTTAATGAAAAAACTCTTAACCGTTCAGTACCGTCCTCTTCAGTAACGATATTACGTGGATCTGTTGGATCCATAGGATCTTCCATGTATGCCATTAATAGCCAATTACTTGGATAAACAGATCTCCATCCACCCACCGGACTAAACTGCATGTGATAAGTGTTAGATGTTCCTTCGGCGGACCATTCACTCTCCTCCACTTTAGTATTTGCATTGTAAGCAATCTCCAAAATTGATTCCTGATTCCACTCACCCTGTGTAGTAAAATTATCAGCCACATCAACTAATTGATAGTTCCCACCATCAATTACCTCTTTAAAAAGAAGAGCTGCACTTGTATAATCTTTTGCATATAAATAGCTTTTTCCTAAAACAGTAGTTGCAGCACCTGAAGTAACACGTCCTAAATTACTATCATTATCTGCAGCACCGCTATCAGAATAAGTAGTCCATGTTTCGGGTAAATTTTTACGTGCATACTCAAGGTCTGCAGTAAAAAATTCTCTTATTACACTTGCATCGGTTAGTGGTTGATTAAAATCAGCTTCGCCTTCCGGAACAAAATCATACAAAATTACGTTCCCATTGTTAAAAGAACTATGCAGATAAAAGTAAAATAAACCTCTAAAAAAACGTGCTTGTCCCATTTGAACGGTCCATTCTTCTAATTCAGCCTCTGTTTTCATGGCACTTTCAATTCCATTCAATCCAGCAATTACCTCATTGGCACGAAAGATTCCTTTGTATAAATTATCCCATTTATTATTTGCACCACTTGACGATGCCGTAAATATTTGCAAATAATATTCATCTGAAGTATTTGGTCTTCCCCAACCTGGAAAACTTAAGTCGGTTCTTTTTGTTTCTTCAGCCACACTCATCAATCCAGGATTACGAAACTGATTGTACACAGCCGTTAATCCCTTACTACAATCAGATAGATTATTCCAATAACTCGCGGTCGAAATCTCATTTGGATTCACCTCAGTAAGGAAATCATCACAACTACTAAAGGATAATAGAATCGAAGCAGCTGCTAAATATTTTAATATTTTTATTTTCATAACTTTTCACTTTAAATATTAGAAATCAAGCTGTATACCTACTCTGTATTGAGAACTAATAGGGTAATTACCTTTATCTAAACCTCTGGTTGCCAATCCATCATTACCAACTTCAGGATCGTAACCTGTATACTCTGTAAAAGTCAAAGGATTATCGGCAGCTACGTAAAATCTTAATTTCGTAAGACCTACTTTATTAATGATATGATTAGGCATAGTGTATCCTAATGTTACATTACGCAAACGAACAAACGATCCATCTTCTACCCAAATATCAGCCCATGCACGGTAATTATCGTGACTACCACCTCGGTTGGCAGGAATTACGCCATAAGGATTATCTGGTGACCATTGATACAATAGATCTTTATGCGTACCTGCTGTGTAAGCAAAAATCTTTGAACCATTAATTACTTCTTGTCCAACAGCCGCGAACCATTGCATAGAGAAATCGAATCCTTTATAATCGCAGTTAAAGTTTAAACCAACTTCAAATTCTGGAGTACCACTACCTCCATAAACACGATCACTTTCGTCGATTACATTATTTCCATCCTGATCCACATAGATTAAATCACCCATTTTTGCACCAGAATTAATTTTTTGGTAATCTGCTAATTTTGCTTCCGTGTTTATGATTCCATTAGTTTCCATAACCATGTATGCACCAGCTTCGTACCCTTCTCTAATTACTGTAATTTTATCGCTGTTACCACTTACGTTGATAGGATTACCATTGGAGAAATAGGAAATTGGATTAGATCCTTTCATTTTAGTAATCTCATTTTCATTTTTAGAAAAAGTACCGTTTACCGACCAAGTAAATTTGCCATGATTTCGATAACCAACAGCCAATTCAACTCCTCGGTTACTCATATCACCTACGTTAAGAATAACATCCTGATTTTGTCCTGCTCCTGCAGCTGTAGGAATTAATAGTGGGAATAACAAATCTTCCTTTTGTGTATCGTAGTAATCAGCAGTGATCGTTAATTTATTATCAAACAATCCTAAATCAATACCAATATTTTTCTGAATAGAAGTTTCCCACTGCACATATGGATTAGCATAACCAGTTTGAATACCTCCTGTAGCTAGATTTGGATTTCCTTCACTACCAAAAGGATAGTCGTACCCAAAGCTTATGGTTGGTGAATTACTGTAATCCAAGAAACTCTGATTACCAGTAGTACCATAACTACCTCTTAGTTTAAACGAATTAACCGGAGTTTGTAAGTCTTGCCAAAAATGTTCATCAGAAACGTTCCAACCAACAGAAGCAGATGGGAAAGTTCCCCAACGATTATCTTCTCCAAATCTCGACGATCCATCATGACGCACACTCACACTTAACAAATACCGACCTTTATAGTCGTATTGAGCACGAGCTAATAATCCAACCAAAGTGCTATTTTTATCCTGACTCCAACCTGTTCCAATTCCAACAGCTGGCTCAGTCGTTGTTTGACCAAGATTTTGAACTTCATTACTAGTTATATCCTGTCCTGAAGCCCAAAAACTAGTGTAAGTATATTTTTCAGCCGATGCTACTGCCAACAACTTAATTTTGTGATCTCCTAGACTTTTTGTGTAATTCAAACCACCATCCCAAGTAAAACTGGTATTACGACTACTTTGATCTTTAATACCAGAACGTGTATTTGAATTAATAATTAATTCTCCTTCATCGTCATAAACTTCAAACAAAGGATTAATCGTTACTCTCGTATCGTTTCCATACAACATACTTAAAGAACCTGTAAAGTTTAAACCTTTGGCTAATTCAAGGTTTATATTTACATTTCCATTAAACTGTTCTCCGTTCCGTACATCTGTTTGTTTTAACTTTGCCATTACAGTACCTAATTGCTGCTGGTCATTTCCTAAGGTTCCTGCTCCTGTAAATGAAACCGCATTAGGATCTAAAGATGCTTGATAAGGTTTGTATTTGTATGCTTCGTATAACAAATTATAAGATGCATAAGCTTGTTCTTCCACTCTAGCTCCTAAACTTGTTTTAATAGTCCATTTTCCTTTTGTGAAAGATGTATTTGCTCTTACATTATAACGCTCGTAATTGGAATTAATTAAAGTTCCTTCTTGTTCGAAATACGAACCAACAACATTGTAAGTTAAATCTTTTTTACCCCCTGAAATACTAACATTATGATTTTGAATAGATGCATTATCATTTTCAATAACATCCATGATATTAGTGTTATTCGTAAAATTATCTGTCGAATTCTCAAGAGAAGTCCAGACATTATCCGAATTAGATGCTGCATCTAAATGGTTTTTATTCATGAAAAATGAATAAAAGTAATCTTCAAAATCAAGTAACTCGATACCCGAAGTAATTTTCTGAATTCCGTAATAACTGTTTACAGAAACTTTCATTTCTCCGGCCTTACCTTGTTTAGTAGTGATTAAGATAACCCCAGCAGCACCTCTAGTACCATAAATTGCACAAGAAGCCGCATCTTTCAAAATATCGATGGTCTCAATTTCACTATTAGCCAAACGAGGATCACCATTTTGAGGAATTCCGTCTACAACGAAAAGTGGTGAATTCTGTCCATTAATAGAACTAATACCACGAATTTGGATATTAGAAGAGGCACCTGGCGCACCAGAACTAGCTTGAACACTAACCCCAGCTACTGTTCCTTGTAAAGCACTACCCAAATCGGAAGTTGAAATTTTCTCCAGATCCTCAGACTTCACCTGAACTACCGCACCTGAAATTTCTTTTTTCCTTTGAGTTCCGTAACCAATCGCAATAACTTCGTTCAAGTCATACGATTGAGGTTCCAATGCAACGTTAAGTTGCCCACTTGAAATCGTTTTCTCCAACGTTTCCATTCCCATAAAACTAAAAACAAGCACTTCGCCTTTATTAGCTTTAATACTGTAATGTCCATCAATGTCAGTAATTGTACCTATAGTTTTACCTTTAAGCACAACACTTACTCCGGGAATTGATAGGTTATCTTCGCTAGAAACCACCTTTCCTTGGACTTGAATTTCTTGACCATACATATTAAAGGTCAACATCAACAAGAGGGATAAGACTATACCTCTCGCCTTCCATGAACTTATGTACCTTATGTCCTTCATAAAATTTAAAAATAGATTAGTTTTAAACAATTATCTGCATCTTTTACACTTTCTGAAACAAATGTACTTTTCGTAAATGCAAACGTTGGAAAAAATTAGTTTCAATAGAAGGGGGATTTTTGTTAAAAAATGTAAAAACACCAATTTTCAACACTTAAATCATTCAAAAACAACACTCCTACAGCATTCTAAACAACAATAAAAGAACCCTACCTAAGTCTTTATCAATCAAAACAAACCAGATGTAAAATCTTATTTACCCCTGCTAATTAAAGATATTTTCCCTCGGGTAGAATTGCACACGAACAACTCTTCCTTTTATTCAACTATGAAATACAAAATACCTGAAACAAAGCAAAACTAATTAGTACACAATAGCAATACAACCTGTTATACGACAGTTAACTAAAACAAAAAAGAGGTGCCATAAGGCACCTCTACACACAATTTCACTAACTAATTAACTATCTAACAACAAATTAATTCAATTCCACTACGAACGCACATGCATACTTTGCATTGGCATCAACGGTTGTTTTAATTTTAAGTCCTGCCTCATCCACTTGCCATTCACAAGCTTCATCTAATCCCAACATTTTCACCGACTTGATCTTTTCCTTGCAAACAGTACTTCCAGTAGCAAATGATTCAACAAGATATTCTCCATTTTCAGCAATATCCATCGCAATCACATATATTTTACCATCCTTTTGAGTAAACCGAAAATCAGCAGCCGTAAGATTTTTATTTTTCCCTTCGGTATGATGACCCGTTTTAACTTCTGTAGGTCCTTCTCCGAAGATAGTCCATGGGCGTGTTCCGTAAATGGCTTCGCCATTTTTACTCAACCAACTTCCCATTTCAAGTAAAATATCTGCTTGATCTTGAGGTATTGTACCATCGGCTTTTGGGCCTACATTAAGCAGCATATTCCCATTTTTACTCACAATATCAATTAAATCATCAATTAATGTATTTGCATCTTTCGAAATCCAATTGGTAGTATAACACCAACTATTTGTACCTATAGAGGTATCTGTTTGCCAAGGAAATTTTCTGATATCTGCTGATTTACCACGTTCAATATCTAAAACATTGGTTCCTTCGGGAAAAGTTTCGTGCTTAAAGTTCTTGGTTTGTAACACAACATCTTTATTCCAATCAATTCCCTTATTATAATAGTAAGCCGCAAGTTTTGCATGATATGGTACAAACTCATCGTGATCCAAAACAAAATCAAACCAAAGAATATCAGGTTGATAATTATCAATGATATCTTGAGTTCGGTTCCACCACATATCTAAAAATTCTTGATCGGCAGGAGCATAATGTTCATGTTCACGTGCATATAAATCGGCATACTCAGGGTTTGCAGTATCAAAGCCTTTTTTATGAGTGTAGTAATTCCAATTAAAAGCATAATGAGAAGAGGCTCCAAAATATAAACCGGCATCTTTAGTTGCTTTTGAAATTTCCCCTATCACATCACGTTTCGGTCCCATATCTGCAGCATTCCAACGAGTAAAATGTGACTTATACATTGCAAAACCATCATGATGTTCTGCTACTGGAACGATATATTTTGCTCCGGCTTTTTTAAATAAATCTACCCATTCTGTAGCATTAAACTTTTCAGCTTTAAACATTGGAATAAAATCTTTATAACCAAACTCCCCTAAATTTCCGTAGGTTTCCACATGATGAGCATTAACTCCGGTTCCCGTATTCTCAACCATTTCTCCGGTTGGACTCCACAAAACTGAATCCATATACATTAAACGGGGATACCATTCCGAGCCGTAAGCAGGCACACTATAGGGACCCCAATGAATAAAAATACCTAATTTGGCGTCTTGGAACCAAGCTGGAGTTTGATATTTGGCCAAAGAGTTCCAATTCTCCTCAAAAGGTTCACTATTCACCATTGTGGAATCTTTACTATTCACACAGGAAACAAATAGAGTTCCTACTAACAACATACTTATTGCAAGTTTTTTCATCTTTTCTTTGTTAATTTCAAGTTGAACAATCTGCATTTTCATAAAAACAAAACTTTTTTACTCTCCTGCAAATTGTTTAATAATTTTAAAAGTGTACTTAGATCGCGATTCAAAAATACATGTTGCAAACTCCTTGTACAGATAGAAACTGCGACTATTACAGGGGGGAATTTCTCACAGCTGTCCCTATTGCAGACTGAAAGGGACATTTATAAACTATTTAAGGGTATTTTTTCAATCAGGCTTTAATAATCCATTAAAGACTATAAAAAAGAAGGAGAACCATTCATTGTGGTTCTCCTTCTATTCAAAAAATATATTTTTGCTTTATTTATGCCTCATCTTCTTGATCTTCTCGATGCCTTCTAATAAATTCGGATGGCGTAGTTCCAAATTGCTTCCTAAAACATTCCCTAAAATACTTCATATCGTTAAAACCCACCTCATATACCACATCAGTAACCGACAATCGATCTAATTTTAATAACTGCGCTGCTCTTTTCAATCGAATGGTTCGAATAAAAACATTGGCAGTCTGCCCTAACAATGCCTTCAATTTTTTATTTAAAATAGACTGACTAATTCCTACTTCGCGCCCTAACTGAACCACCGTGAATTCAGGATTGCTAATATTTTCTTCCACCACCTTCAACAAACGTTCTACCAGTTTCTCGTCAATAGAAGTAAAAGTTATTTCTTTAGGCTCAATTTCAATTTTTTGATTAAAAACATGTCTCACTAATCTACGTGCCTCCAAAATTGATTTTATTTGAGCAACAAGCACGTCAATATTAAACGGTTTTGAAATATAAGCTACTGCACCTTCTGTTAATCCGATCAGCTTATCTTCATCGGCCGATTTTGCAGTTAAAATTACGATGGGAATATGACATATTTCCTGATCCTGCTTAATTAGATTACACATTTCGAACCCGTCCATTTCAGGCATCATCACATCGCTAATAATAATATCAGGAGTAAACTTACGACACAAGTCAATCCCTTCTTTACCATTGTATGCCTGTATGCAATTAAACTCTTCCTCTAAATTAGTTTTTATTAATGCCTGAACATCATAATTATCTTCAACAATTAAAACACTTGATTTATCCTCATCAAACACCACATTTTCCAGTGATTGTTGCTCCCTTTTTTCAATTTGGTAATCTTTTACTACGATTTGTTTTTCTATAGCTTGCTCCATAGGCTGATCGGAAAAATCATCCTCTTTAAAATGAAGTTTTCCCTTACTTAAATACACCGAAAATACTGTAGCAATATTCGGATTACTAGAAACCATTATTTTCCCATGGTGCAAATTGATAAGATTTTTGGCAAATGCTAAACCTATTCCCGTACCTGATACTTTTGATAATTTGTGGCTACTCGTTTGGTAAAAACGATCAAAAAGAAAAGGAAGCTTTTCTCTATCTATACCTGGACCATTATCTTTTATATCAAATCGTACCCACTCCTTCCCTTCAATCTCCTCCTCCGAAACAATAATTGAAACTTCGCCCCCTTGAGGTGTAAATTTAAATGCATTGGAAAGTAGATTAAACAGTACTTTTTCTATTTTGTCGTAATCAAACCACAACTCCACCGAAGGGTAAGCATTTTTTAATTCGTAACGAATTCCTTTCGATTGGGCTATCTCATTAAATGCATCAAAAACTTCATTTACCAACTCCATTACATTGCCTCGAGATACAGCCAATGGCATTTTACCCTTTTCTAATTTTCTAAATTCCATTAATTGATTAATCAATCGATTTAGCATACCAACATTCTTAATCATTAAAGAATAATTACGCTGACGATACACTTCATCCACCCGATCGCCTTTGGATATTAATTTTTCTAATGGACTCTGTATTAGCGTAAGAGGAGTTCTAAACTCATGCGATATATTGGTGAAAAATTGCAATTTCATTTGAACCAGCTCTTCCATTTTTTCTTGTTCGAAATGCTCCATCATGAGTTGATTCTTTTTGGTAACATCAATAATTGAATACCTACGGAAAAAAACCATAAGCACAATAAAAAGGATTCCATAAAGTAGAAATGCAAAACTAGTAAACCAAAATGGAGGAACAACTTCAATAAATATGCTAGAGGGAAGAGTTGCCCATACACCATCATTATTAGTAGCCAAAACAATCAGTGTATATTCTCCTGGCGGTATATTCGTATATTTTGCTCTGGGATCTGCACTATTAACAACCGTCCATTCGGTATCGAAACCATCTAATTTATATTTATAGCTAATTTTTTCGGGTGCCACATAATGAAGTGCAGTAAAACCTACGGAAAAACTATTTTCGGAATACCTTAATTTAATAGAATCTGTTGAAGGCATCTCACTCTCGAGCAACACCCGTCCATTATATTTCTTGCCTGTTAATATTTGCTGATTAAGCACAAATAATTCTGTAAACTCAACTTCGGAACCGTATGGATTATCAACAATCTCGCTTGGATTAAACACATTAAGACCATTAACGCCTCCAAATATCATCTCCCCATTTACTTTCGTATAAGAGGCCAATTCACTAAACTCATAATCTTGTAATCCATCAGATACCGAATAGTTTCTAATTTCATCTGTTTCGGGATTAAAGCGAGTGAGTCCCTTATTGGTAGATATCCACAAATTACCATCTCCATCTTCTTCCAATGCCTTAATTGCATCGTTTGGTAAGCCATGTTTTGAGGTATAGGTTTTAAATTTGAAAGTACTCCCAAATTGCTCCAGCAATAAACATAGGCCACCACCCATTGTGCCCACCCAAGTTCGATCTTTACTATCTACATACATGGCCATCACATAATTATGCGACAATGAATTTTCATCCCCACAAACATGTACTGCCTTCAGAAAATAAGGATCTGGTTTGTATTTTTCGTTTTGTAGTAACAAATTCAATCCCTGATCGGTACCGATAAAAATATTCCCTTCCTTATCCTCTATTAAACTTCTTACAATATCTGAAGATAAACACCCATCTCCCTCACTATCCGCGTTATAATGATTTAAGATGACCAATTCCTTCTTCTCAACATCATAGCTTGCCTTGTACAAACCATCGCTATAGGTTCCTAACCAAATTAAATCATCGCGACCAACTAGAATTGTAAAAACAGGATTTTTTACCAAATTACTTAGTGAACTAAATTCAATATTTTCCTTGCCTTTTAAAGTACAAATTGCCAATTTCGTTGGATATCCAACTCCCATTAATACACTTTCCGGTTTCCCTGGTATGCCTTTAATACAATAAACGTAATTTTGAGCTCGTTCATTTGTACTTATTGGAATATTTACAAAACCATTTTGATAATTTTCTGTTTCATACTTAGATAGAAAAGAAACACCTCCACCTTCGGTACCAATCCATAAATTTGCATTGGGATCTTCATAAACAGCTCGAACTTTATTATATGCCAAACTTCCTTTTGAATTTGATTGACTTATATGGTGAAACTTTTTCTCATTTAAATCTAACTTATTAAGTCCTCCACCATTGGTTCCTACCCATAAAAGTCCCGACTTATCCTCGTACAAAATGGTTATATTATTTTTACTGAGACTGCCAGAATTGTAGAATTCCGATTGAAAATTTCGAATTAAATCCAATTGCTCCAAATCATCATCCCACATAAACTGAAATAAACCTTTAGGATTCCCTCCAAAAATGAACTCTTTACTAGTTCTGATTAAGTTTGCAAAAAAATAGGGCGCAACTTTCTTTACTTCCAACTTATCTTTGTCAAGAGAGCCTTTTAAAAAATAAACTGCATCGTTAAACGATATCAAATAACCATTTTTTGTTTCAACAATATCACGACAATAACCATTAAAATTTAGACTAATCTCATTAAGTTCTAAACTTAAATTTGTTGACAATTTAAATAGAAACAACCCTTTAGCACTGCTTAACCATAACTGCTGCTTCGAATCTTCTTTTAAAACATATATAGTAGCTAAATCATGAACTACATTTGCTTTATCAACAGCAGTTCTAAATACAGCACCTCGATATTCGTTTCTATTTTTATTATAGACTTTCGTATCTAAAACACTTAAGCCTTTGGAGGAAGAAAGCCAAAGCATTCCATTCGAATCAAGCAATAGGTTACCTATTTTAGTACCAAGAATAATTTGCTTCCCGTTTATTTCATTTGGGATCTTATGAAATTCCTCTTTTTTTCGATCAAAAAACCAAAGCCCATTATCGGAAGTTGCAATCCAAAAATTTCCATTATCATCTTCTGTCATACCAAATGGAAGGTTACTCCCAATTGGAAATTCCATAGGAGAAGTTCTTTTGTATGTTACAAAGTTCAATCCATCGAATCGATTCAAACCATCATAGGTTCCAAACCACATAAAACCTTTCGAATCCTGAAAAATGAAGGTAACATCATTTTGAGAAAGACCATCAAGCGTGCTCAAATGATCAAAATCGGATTGTGAGTAAGAAAATAAACTTGTAAACAATAACAAAAAGGACAGAAGTATACGCATATAAGATTAATTACTAGATTATTACCGCGACCTTAAACCAATTAGTAAATAATGGACTTAAATCGATCATTGAAACAATCGATAATGTATAAAAAAAAACCTTCCCTACATAGAATGCAGGGATAAGTTTATATTTCACTTTAGAATTTATTTTACTACAAATACATCCTCAATTAACTTTACAGAACCTAATTTTGACATATCTTGGATAGGAGAACTACCTCCTACCATAATTTTATACTGCCCTTTTACTACCACTTCTTTTCCTTCTTCCGAAATTTGAGCTAATTTTTTTGTATCTATTTCAAATTCTACTTTTTTCGTTTCTCCTTTAAGCGTTGTAATTCGTTTAAATCCAATCAGTTTTTTAAATGGTGCAGTTTGTCCAGCTCCGGGTTGACTCAAATACAATTGAACCACTTCATCACTATCGTAATTACCTGAGTTTGTTATTTCTACACTTGCTTTTACGCTTTCTTCTCTTTTAATTTTCTTGGCACTTAATTGCAAATTTGAATATTGAAACTGAGTATAACTCAATCCAAACCCAAAAGGAAATAATGGATCTTCCTTCATAAATTTATAAGTTCTGCCATTCATACTATAATCATTGTAAGCGGGAAGTTGATCCATACTCTTTAGAAATGTTACAGGCAATTTACCCGATGGAGAAACTTTACCAAAAACAATATCCGCTACGGCGGTTCCTCCATCTTGTCCTGGATACCAAGCCCATACTATTGCATCAGCCAATTCAGCTACTTCAGGAATAATCATAGGACTTCCTCCAGTCATTACAACAATTACTGGTTTTTTATTATCCTTTTTCAGTTTACGCAAAAACTCCAGTTGATTTGAAGGTAAGAATGGTTGTAATCGATCTCCCATAGTTTCCGATGCAATAGCATCCCCTTCTTCGCCTTCCATTGCACTTGATATGCCTAAAACAGCAATAATGGCATCAGCGCTCTTAGCTTCTCCTGTAGTCCAATCAATTGGATTTACATTATCACGAAAAGGCAAGCATCCCATTTTATAGTTGATAGTAGTTCCGGAACTTACTGTAGCGGTAATTCCTTCTAAAATATTTACCAAACGATTGCTCATTCCGTAATAATTCCCTAATAAAACTTCACTATTGTTGGCTTGTGGACCAGTAACATACAAATTTTTAATGTTCGGAGATAATGGTAATGCATTATTCTTGTTGGTAAGCAATACAATGGATTTTTGAGCTACTTCCAAAGCAAGAGAATTATGCTCATCGCTACAAATTACTTCCTCACCCAATTTACTGTATGGATTATCTTCTTCCGGATCGAAAAAACCTAACTTAAATCTTGTGTTTAGTAAAGCTCGTAAGCTTTTATCGATTGTTTCCTCCTTCACCAAGCCTTTTTGAACAGCTTCCACTAGGTTTGGATATACTCTTCCGCAATTTAAATCGACCCCAGTATTAATAGCTAAAGCTGCCGACTCTACAGCATTTTTAGTAACCTTATGATGAGCGTGAAAATCCTCGATTGCACCGCAATCGGAAACTACATGCCCCTTAAAACCCCATTTTTCGCGCAGAATTTCCTGCATCAACAAGTTACTTCCGCAAGCTGGCTCTCCCAACACACGATTATAGGCTCCCATTACCGATTCTACTTTAGCTTCCTTAACTAAAGCCTCAAAAGCTGGAAGATAGGTTTCATAAAGGTCTTTTTGAGAGGTAATCGCATCAAATTCATGACGCAAGGCCTCTGGACCGGAATGTACTGCATAATGTTTTGCACATGCCGCGGTTTTTAAATAGTTGGGATTGTCTCCTTGTAAACCTTTCACAAAAGCAACACCAATTCGAGAAGTTAAATATGGATCTTCTCCATATGTTTCTTGACCTCTACCCCATCTTGCATCCCTGAAGATATTAATGTTAGGAGTCCAAAAAGTTAGTCCTGCATATTTAGACCGATTATCATTTTTTATAGAAATATTAAATTTAGCCCTTGCCTCATCCGAAATGGCAGAGGAAACTCTTTGTGCCAAATCAGTATCAAATGTAGCTGCTAATCCAATAGCTTGCGGAAAAACAGTTGACCTTCCATTTCTTGCAACTCCGTGTAAACATTCATTCCACCAATTGTAAAGTGGTACAGATAAACGTGGTATTGCTTCACTAACATCTGTCAATTGCGATACTTTTTCTTCTAAAGTCATTGCATCAATTAATGCATCTATCCTCGTTTCTACAGGCAAAGTAGTATTATACCATTCAAAACTTTCATTTTGCGCGCTAACAATACTTTGATTAGCCAAACTGATCATTACCAGCAGAAAAAATAATCTCAATTTCATCATATCTCTTTGTACTTATTCGTATCTAAAATTACTTAAACTATCAATTCTTTCGAAGAATTAATAATTTCAAACCTAACATCATTATGAACAAAACCTAGGGTGTATTTTCCACAAATTAAGAGGGGGTATTTTCCCTACACTAATAATACCATTCCAGAATAAAATCACTACCTACTATATTACAAACACTTAACCTGTTGTGTAAATCAAAAACTTACCATTCTAAAAATTACAAACAATGCGTTTTCAACTTTTAACTACTCCATTATTTTATCAAAAAAATTACCCCTAAGTCTATTAGAAAATGCCCCCTCGCGATTTGTATTTTGAATTTACCTTTGAAAAGGACAATGTACAAAAAACAATTTTACAATTTAAAATGATAGTTGATTCCTCTCGACGAGGAGTTGAGAATAATCATAAATCAAAAATAAGGATGAATAAAAAAAAATACAAATCAAAATTATTCGACACTGCTACCCTACTAATAATTGCAATTTGCACAATTGGATTGGGAGCTTGCAAGCAAACTCAACTACTTTCCGATCAAGAATTTAACAAAGAGTGGTTGTTTTTTAAAGGGGAAGCAGAGAACGCAATTTTAGTGGAGTTTGATGATTCTAATTGGAGGAAACTAAACCTTCCTCACGATTGGGCAATCGAGGGTCCATTTAGTAAAGAATACAATGCACGAACCGGTGGACTTCCTGTTCATGGAACAGGATGGTACCGAAAACACTTTCAAATTAGTAAGGTGGCTCAGAATAAGATTATTTCGGTAGAATTTGATGGTGCTATGAATAATGCAAATGTATGGGTAAATGGTCAATTTGCGGGAAAAAGACCATTCGGATATATTGGATTTGAATTTGATATTACCCCTTTTATAAAATTCGGAGAAGAAAATGTAATTGCGGTGCGCTTAAGCCCTGAAGATCTGTCTGCAAGATGGTACTCTGGTGCCGGTATCTATCGGAATGTGAAATTGAAAATCAATAATAAACTTCACATCCCGCAATGGGGTACAAAAATTACAAGTAAAAACATTTCCGGTTCAAATACTCAGGTAAACATTACAAGTTCAATTTGTAATAAATATAAAGATCAGAAAACAGCTCAACTGCAAACACAAATACTTTCTCCAAAAGGGGAAATCATATCTGTAATTACATCCGACATAGTTATTCAGGCAAAAACAACTGGAATTGTTGATCAGAAATTAAATGTGGAAAATCCTCAAGTTTGGAGTCTTGAGACACCAAACATATATACTGCAATCAGTAATATACTTATCGGCGGAAAAACCGTGGATAGTTACGAAAGTAAGTTCGGAATACGGGAAATAAAATTTACTCCTGAAAATGGATTTCAACTAAACGGTAAAACAATAAAATTACAAGGTGTTTGTATGCATCATGATTTGGGACCTTTGGGAACTGCCGTTAATTATCGGGCAACCGAAAGACAAATGGAAATAATGAAAGGAATGGGAGTTAATGCGCTACGTACAAGTCATAATCCTCCATCCCCCGAAATGCTTGAAATATGCGACAAACTAGGAATTCTTGTTCAAGTTGAGGCTTTTGATGAATGGAAGATTGGAAAAGTTCCAAACGGATACAACAAATATTTCGACGAATGGCATGAGAAAGACCTGCGCGACATGATAAAAAGAGATCGGAATCATCCTTCGGTAATTATGTGGAGTATTGGAAATGAAATATTAGAACAGGGAAAAACAGATGGATGGAAGATTGCTAAAGCACTAACTGAAATTTGTCATTCAGAAGATTCTACAAGACCAACAACAGCAGGCTTTAATTATTATCCTGCTCCTTTCGAAAATCAATTAACAAAGTATGTGGATATTGTTGGAATGAACTACTGGCCAATTAATTACGAAGAAATCCTCGAAGCAAATCCAAATATGATTGTTTATGGCTCCGAAACTTCTTCGCAAACAAGTAGCCGTGGCGTTTACCACTTCCCTATTGAGGCAAAGGAGCAACACCAAACCAATCAGGTATCTAGTTACGATGTTACCGTTGGACCAGCTTGGGCATATCCTCCCGATGTTGAATTTGAGCAACAAGAAAAAGTCAAAAGATCATTGGGGGAATTTATGTGGACAGGCTTCGATTATTTAGGGGAACCAACGCCTTATGGTGGTCGCGACAATTCCACTCATGGTTATTGGAATGATGATTGGCCTTCTCGTTCTTCTTATTTTGCTCCGGTTGACCTATGCGGATTTCCAAAAGACCGGTATTATTTATACCAAAGCCAATGGACTACAAAACCAATGGTTCATGTTCTTCCGCATTGGAATTGGGAAGGAAAGGAAGGCGATATTATTCCAGTATATTCCTATACCAACTGCGACGAAGTGGAGCTATTTGTTAATGGAAAATCATTCGGGAAAAAAGTAAAAGGCGTTGATTTAACTCCAATTCCTGCAGAGTTTCATTTCTTTCCTAAAGGAACGTATCTATCGAAATACCGTTTGTCGTGGGATGTTCCCTATCAGCCTGGTAACATTAAGGTAGTAGCATACAAAAACGGTAAGGTGGAAGCCGAAAAAGAAATTCATACCGCAGGAAAAGCATCTCAGATAAACCTGGTTGCAGATAGAGGTACGATAAATGCAGATGGCAAAGATTTATCGTTTATAACGGTACGTATTGAAGACGAAAATGGAAATTTATGCCCAAATGCAAATCAATTAATTGAATTTTCGATAGAAGGTAATGGAGTGATTACCGCAGTGGGTAATGGCGATGCCACCTCATTAAAGGCTTACCAATCCAAAGAAAGAAATGCTTTTAATGGTTTGTGCCTTTTAATTGTAAAATCGACAGAAAAATCTGGTATCATCAAAATTACAGCCAAAAGTAATTCACTAACATGCAGTGAATTAACAATAAATAGTAAGAAATAGTTTCAATTAGTAGGTTAGTGTTAAAAGTAGCCGAGACTGTTTGCCATTTGGTATTCAGTCTCGGTTTTTTTTACAGATAAAATTTAAGAACGAAAGGGCATAAAAAAATAGACTGCCTAATCAGACAGTCTATTGGTACCAAGTTAACATCAAAACTCAATTAATTTATAGCATTACAAACTAATTTATTGATGCTGCTAATCTAGAGAAACAACGGCTTTCACAACCCCAGTTTTAGGATTTAACCATGTTTTAAAATCTTCAATCATATTCTCAAACTTCGCTCTATGCGTAATTAGCGAATTTACATTTATTTTGCCTTTTTTCATACAATCAACTACATGATCGAAATCTTCTCTGGTAGCATTTCTACTGCTTCTTAGTGTAGTTTCTCTTTTATGAAATTCAGGATGTGAGAAGCTAAATGTATCCAACTGCAAGCCAACCAAGGTAATACGTCCACTATGAGCTAGAAAATTAAGATTTCCCTCAATTGCTCTTTTGTTACCCGTAGCATCGATAATTGCAGTAACCATATCGCCACCGGTAATCTTCTTAATTGCTTCAAAAGGATCATTTAAAGCATTCACAGTATAATCAACACCAAAGTGCTCTTTCGCAAATTCTAATCGGTTATCCTGAACATCTAAAGCAATTACTTTAGCACCTGCAATTTTTGCAAAAGCCATAGCTCCTAATCCGATTGGACCAGCACCTGTTACCAAAACAAATTCATCTTTTTTAATTTCGGTTATGCGAACAGAATGCGCACCAACAGCCATTGGTTCTACCATAGCCAATTCATCGTAGCTCATTCCTTGTCCATGAATTAAAGCATATTCTGGCACATTCATGTATTCGCCCATTCCACCGTCGATATGAACTCCAGCAACCTCAATAGTAGTACAGCAATTTGGCTTTCCGGCTCTGCACGCAACACAATTACCACAAGGAAAATAAGGAATAAAAGTAACCGCTTCGCCTTTTTTAAACCCCTGATCATTTGAATCGATATCTACAATATCACCTGCTAATTCATGTCCAAGTACTCTTGGATAAGAAAAAAATGGTTGAGTTCCTTCAAAAGCGTGCAAATCGGTTCCACAAACCCCAATTCTCTTTATTTTCAATAAAGCATTTCCTTCTTTTCTTTCAGGTTGAGATGTTTCTTTCATCTCAAATTTACCTGGTTCAATACATACTAATTGCTTCATTATTCTATTTTTTAAAGTCCTAATTTGTAAATACGTTCCATTAATTGCCATTTTTCGTCGGCACTTGCATCGGCAGATGTATTCTGAAAACGAGCTACATGAGCCTCCCATTCCGACTGGCGTGGCTTTGTTGCCAATTCTGTCATTGCTTTATCATGATCGAAGTCTGTTACGGTATCCATGATCATAAATAGCTGATTTTTTGTGAGGTAAATCTCCATGTCTATAATTCCAACATCGAGCATTCCTTGTGTAATTTCGGGCCATGCAGCACCCGCCGCATGAACCTTTTTATATTCATCAATCAGCTTGTCGTCATTTTTTAAACAAAGCGATTTGCAATATCTTTTATAGCTGTCTGGTTTCTTCATTTTCAAATTTATTTAGGCCATATGAATTTTCACTGTTCTATATCCGTAAAGTGCAATCAATACAAAACAAATCAATGGAAGAATAAAAGAAAAATTAACTGCAGGCATATCAAAAACAACACCCATATCGATTATTGCAGCCTGAATTTTTGGTAAGAAAGTACCTCCAACAATGGACATGATTAAACCTGCTGCACCAAACTTCGCATCATCACCCATTCCTTCTAAAGCAATACCATAAATAGTTGGGAACATAAGCGACATACATGCAGATACACCAATTAAGCAATACAATCCTGAAATACCTTGCAACAGAATAGTTCCTGTAGCCAAAGCAATACCGCCAATAGCTAAATACTGAAGCAGTCTGCCTGGTTTTATATACTTTAACATGAAAGTACAAACGAAACGGGCAACCAAGAAGAAAAACATTGCTAAAATATTATACAACTGAGCAATATGAGCTGCAGCTCCTTCTGTTAATCCATTCGCTCCTTTACCTGAAAGAATAATATCTCTTACACCATCCGATAAAAATCCCAAATAATTTACAATACTTAACCAACCAGATTCTAAATCCTGAGGAGTTAATCCGCCTTTAACAAAAATACGTTGGCCATACTGAACGATAAATGTCCAACACATAATTTGTGCTCCAACATAAAACATCTGAGCAATAACGCCTTCGCGATATTTAGGAATTCGGAATAATTTAGCTAGCGTTCCAAATAAATTCAGACTATGATCTGCATCTTCACTCTTAGGCATTTTTGCTAAGGCAATAATGATGAACATAGCAATAATCACCAATCCAATTGCAACATATGGCGAACTTAAAATACTCAAATCACTCATTTTTACCGCATCAAATTCTTCTGGGCTTAACATTGTTCTTGCTTCGGCTCCTCGAGGGTCTAAACGAGCTTGAATCACCGTAGTTGCAATAAACATTCCTGTTAAAGATCCCATCGGATTAAATGCTTGTGCCAAATTTAAACGACGAGTAGCTGTTGATTCCGCTCCCATCGATAGAATATATGGATTGGCACTTGTCTCTAAAAATGACAAACCACAAGTCATTACAAAATAAGCAATTAGAAATGGATAGTACATGCCTAAAGCACTTGCTGGAAGGAATAACAATCCCCCAGTTGCATACAAGCCTAATCCAACCAAAATACCGGCTTTATAAGAGTATTTACGAATGAATAAAGCTGCTGGAAATGCCATAGCTCCATAACCTCCATAAAAAACAACTTGCACCCAAGTTCCTCCACTTGCTCCCATATTAAAAATTCGGGAAAAAGCCTCTACCATTGGATTGGTAATATCATTAGCAAATCCCCATAGAGCAAAACAGAATGTTATTAAAACAAACGGGACTAATACTGCTCTCGAAACCACTTTATCTTTTGTGTTCACAATCGAATTTTTTAGTTAAAAAAAGTTGAATTCTATTTTTAAAAAGGCAATTAGGCAATCACTATATTTCTTGTAGTGATAATATTTTCAGTTATTTCATTAAAAATAGTTTCACTAAGCACTCCTTCATCCCAAGCATCCAGTAAATCTGTGAGTTGTGCTTTTGTATGAGGACCCACAACTACACGATCTGCTTCTTCCATCGAAAATAAGTAACGCAATGCCAATCTCGATAATGGAATGTTGTATTTCTTCGCAATCTCATTGGTTTTCATTGCAACATCAACATCCATATTTGTGATCCACTCATTATTTGGTCTCTGTTCATTGTAAGTGTCTAAACGCCTACCTAACAAGCCCATGTGTAAGGCCGAAGCCGCATAGTAAGCAATATTCTCTTTACGAATTTGAGGAATATCTTTTTCGAAACCAGACAGATTACAAGCATCCATTTTTAAGAATCCCGATAACACATCAAAATTATCTTTAATCATGTGCGGATAAAAACGATCAATTGGATTTCCACCAATTCCTAACTTACCAACAAGTCCTTCTTTTTTAAAGGATTGCAAACAGTCCATAATCTCATCCATTTTCTCAACAGGAACCAAATGTGGTTCATGTAAAAACAAAAGATCAATTTTATCAATTCCTAAAGTCTCCAAACTCTCATGAACACTTCTTCTCATTCTCTCTGCAGAATAATCAACAATACAATCGTCGGCTTTTTCCGCTTTTAAGCGCCCCACTTTAGTACTAATGAATGGCTTTTCGCCAGTCCACTGACGCAAAGCTTTTCCCAAATAAGTTTGAGACATATTATACGATGGAGCTGTATCGAAAACGCGAACTCCTCGTTCCAAAGCATACATCATTGCCTCTAAGGCATCTTTTTCTTCAACAGGACTCCATACACCACCCAAACCAGAACATCCGCAAACTAAACGGCTTTGGCCTGAGAAAAAACTACTTTTTTGATAATCTCCCTTAATATATGTCGGTTTTGTTTTCATTCTTTCTCTATTTATTTAGTTGATAAAATTCAATTGCATTCCCTCCTAAAATCGCTTCTTGTTCTGAGGTGGTATATTTCTTAATTTTTTCGATAATCAAATTCATGACTTTTTGGTAAGAGCCTGCCAAAGTACAAACTGGCCAATCCGATCCAATCATCAATCGTTCAGGGCCAAATGCATCAAAAACAACATTCAAGTAAGGAATAATATCTGCCTCAGTCCAATTTGCCCAATCTGCTTCGGTAACAATTCCAGACAACTTGCAAGAAACATTTGGAAAAGAAGCCAGCTTTTGAATTCCTTCCGCCCAAATTTCAATTTTTTGATCCTTAATTTCTGGTTTTGCAATATGATCCAATACAAATTTTTGATTTGGAAATTTTGCTGCAAACTCAACACTTGGAATCAAATGTTTTGCAAAAATTAGAATGTCATAAGTAAATCCAAACTCTTCTAGCATGGCAATACCGTTACAAAATTCCTCTCCTATTATAAAATTATCATCCTGCTCATCCTGAACTACATGGCGAAACCCTTTTACTACCGGAAACTTGCTATAATGCACCAACCTATCGCGCAAATTAGCTGCTCTTAAATCTACCCAACCAACAACACCTTTAATAAAAGGATTTTGATTAGCTAGATCAATTAAAAAATCAGTTTCCGCTTCGGTTTGGTCTGCTTGTACAGCAACACATCCATCAAAATCAATAGCTTCCAGATGAATCTTCAAATCTTTAGGCATAAAATCATTTTTCAGAACAGCCATTTCATCCGATATCCAGCTATGTTTCTCTGGGCAGTAATTCCAGAAATGCTGATGGGCATCAATTTTTTGTACTTTCATAAGCTCTTAATCTTACTGATTTCTAATTCCTGCAATAATTGAAATCGCATTTTCCGTTGCCGCTTCAATGGCTTTGTAATTAAATGTGCCATCCGCATTTTTTACCATTAACTGTGATCCCATTCCTACACAATGAACACCTGCATTAAACCATTGAGTCAAATTTTCTCTTTCAGGCTTAACTCCTCCTGTTGGCATAATTGATGACCAAGGGAAAGGACCCTTTACAGCCTTCACAAACTCAGGACCTCCAACTTGTTCGCCTGGGAAAATTTTTACAACCTCAGCACCTAATTCCTCAGCGTACGAGATTTCTGTTAAAGATCCACAACCTGGCGACCATGCCACTTTTCTTCGGTTACAAACCTTAGCCATTTCGGCATTTAAAATTGGAGAAACAATAAAATTTGAACCCAATTGAATGTATAATGAAGTAGTTCCTGCATCAATTACCGAACCAGCACCCAATATCATTTCCGGACATTCTTTGGCTGCCCACTTATTTAGTTCCCCAAAAACTTCATGTGCAAAATCACCACGATTTACAAATTCGAACAATCTTGCTCCTCCTTTGTAACAAGCCATAATTACTTGCTTGCAAACTTCTATATCTGAATGAAAGAATACGGGAACTATTCCTATTTCTTTCATTTTTACTGCTACTTCAATTCTTGAAAATCTAGCCATTTCTATTCTAATTATGAGATATAAGTTATGAATTATGAGTTGTCTTGCTTTAGGAGCGAGAGTATTCGATTTTTCTAATTCATAATTATTAATTCATCATTTATAATTCAGTATTATCTTGAAACACGTCCAGAAGCGTCACCATCCATTAATTTCTCAACCTCCTCAACGCTTACTTGATTGTAATCGCCAAAAACAGTGTGTTTTAAACATGAGGCTGCAACTGCAAAATTCAATGCTTTCTGATCATCTCCGGCATAGGTTAATAAACCATAAATTAAACCTCCCATAAACGAATCGCCACCACCAACACGATCAACTATGTGAGTAATTTGGTAGGTATTATTCGATTTAAACAATGTTTCGCCATCGTACAAAACGCCAGCCCACGAGTTATGATTTGCATTTATTGAACCTCGAAGCGTGGTAATTACCTTCTTGCAACGAGGATATTCTTTCATGATTTTTTGCGAAACCGATAAATATGCTTCTGCAGTAACGTGTCCAGAGGTAACATCCAAACCATCCGGATGTATTCCTAAAACCATAGCTGCATCTTCTTCGTTACCCAAAATAATATCGGTACCTGCAACTAATTCGGGCATTACTTCGCCAGCGGTTTTTCCATATTTCCATAGGTTTTTACGAAAATTTAAATCGCAGGAAACCGTAATTCCTTTTTCGTTAGCTTTTTTAATAGCTTCCAAACAAGCATCTGCAGCTCCTTGCGAAATTGCAGGAGTAATTCCTGTCCAGTGAAACCAAGTGGCATTTTCAAAAACCTGATCCCAATCTATCATTCCTGCTTCTATCTGCGAAACTGCAGAATTTGCTCTGTCGTAAACCACTTTACTACCACGACTAACCGCGCCTGTTTCTAAAAAATAAATTCCTAAACGATCACCACCATATATAATATTATCAGTGGAAACACCATATTTCTTCAAATCCATTTCACAGGCGCGAGCCAAGTCATTTTTAGGCAAACGAGTTACAAAATCGGATTGTAAACCATAATTTGCCAACGAAACAGCTACATTAGCCTCACCACCACCATAAGTTGCTTTAAACTCTGAAGATTGATTAAATCTTTGATATCCAGGAGTTGAAAGACGTAACATGATCTCACCAAAACACACTACTTTTTTATTCATCGTATTCTTAATTTGTCAGTTTTACAACATTGATTCAATTGCCTTATTCATTCCTTTTTGATGAATAGATTGTAAGGATTCTGTTACCGCTTCGCACAAACCTTTCACTTCATTCAAATCTCTTTTCCACACTTTATCGTATGCCAAAACATTTTTTACAAGAGATCCAAATTCCAATTCTGATTTCATAGCAGCCCATTCCGATTTCATTAATTCCATTACATCAGCAGCATCGTTAACCGGAATTACTTCCAAATTGCGCTTGCCTCGATAGAAATACAACATGGCAGCAAAAGCAAAACTTAATCGCTTTGGAATTTCTCCTGTTTTTTCTTGGTAAGCCAATAGGGTTGGCAATACTCTAGTTTCAAATTTCGAGAAGGAATTCAGGGAAATAGACAGCAATAAATGGTGGATATAAGGATTTCTGAAACGATCCAATACATCGGCTGCAAATGCCTCCAATTCCTTCTTATCCATATCCAAAGAAGGAATAATTTCTTCCTCTAAAGCTTTATTTAAGAAACGCCCACAAACCTCATCTTCAACAGCTTGTCTAACCGCATCAATTCCATACAAATAAGCAACTGGAACCAAAATGGTATGTAAACCATTCAAAATTCTCACTTTACGCTTTTTATAAGGAGTAATATCGTCTGTAAAAATTACATTCAAACCTGCTTGTGGCGCAGGAAATTCTTTTTGAACTTGCTCTGGAGCTTGAATTACCCATAGGTGGAAAAATTCTCCTTCTACTACCAGGTTATCTTCGTATCCCAGTTCTTCTTTTATTTCTGTCATTCTATCTTTTGGATAACCAGGAACAATCCTATCCACCAAAGTATTACAGAAATAGTTCGCTTCATTAATCCACTTCACAAAAGCCCCTTCTAATTTCCAAAGCGCCGCATATTGCAAAACAAATTCTTTTAAATGATCCGCATTAGCATCAATCAATTCGCAAGGAATAATTATTAAGCCTTTGGTTGCATCGCCATTAAAATGTTTGAATCGACGATAAAGTAATGCGGTTAGCTTTCCAGGATAAGAATTTTGAGGTTTATCTTCTAATTTATCATTTGCATCGAAAGCAATTCCCGCCTCTGTTGTGTTCGAGATTACAAATCGAAGACTTTTTTCTTCGGCTTGAGCCATGAACTCCTCATTCTGAGTATAAGGATTAATTCCTCCTTGAATAGCATCGATTAAGGTATGCTCGCTTTTTGCTTCTCCATTTTGAATTCCACGAAGATAAAGTGTATACAAACCGTCCTGATCGTTCAACATATCCACCATACCTCTGTCGATTGGCTGAACTACTTTAATACCAGCTTCAAAATTTTGCTTTTTGTTCATGGTATTAATCATCCAATCTACAAAAGCTCTTAAAAAATTACCTTCTCCAAATTGTAATACCTTAGTAGGCAAAGCCTTTGTGGCCACAATGTTATTTGTTCTATTTAATTTCATTTTTCCGAACTATTATTCTTAAAAATTCTATTTGTATCTTATTTATAATGAAACTCCTCGTTTCCAAGGAATAAAGTCAAACTGACGAAGGTTTTCAGCTTTTACCATTTCTTCGCCCGAAGCCACTTTAATAATTAGCTCGAGAAGCTCAATTGCCTTTTCTCGTATGGAATGTTCTCCGGTTATAATAGTACCAGCATTAAAGTCGATGATATCGCTCATTTTTTCGGCTAATACCGTATTACTCGAAACCTTAACTACAGGCACAACAGGATTTCCCGTTGGTGTTCCCAAACCTGTGCTAAACAAGATGATATTTGCTCCTGAAGATCCCAAACCAGTAGTAGATTCTACATCGTTTCCTGGGGTACAAAGTAAACTTAGTCCCTTATTGCTTACCACTTCGGTATAATCCAACACATCAACAATTGGCGATGCTCCTCCCTTTAAGGCCGCTCCTGCGGATTTCATTGCATCGGTAATCAGTCCATCTTTAATATTTCCTGGCGATGGATTGGCCTCAAAACCAGAACCTGCTTCCACCGCTCTTTGCGCGTAAGCTTTAATTAAATCGGAAAATTTCTTAGCATCCTCTGATTTAATACAACGATCCACAATATTTTGCTCTACGCCATTCAACTCAGGAAATTCGGAAAGAATAGCTCCTCCGCCTAAAGTCACAATCATATCACTAACATAACCCAAAAGAGGATTTGCCGAAATACCAGAAAATCCATCCGATCCACCACATTCCAAACCAATTAATAGTTCGCTAAGCGGAGCATCTTCTCTTTTAAATTCGTTGGCTTCCATTAATCCTGCAAAAGTTAGTTTCACCGCCTCGGCGATAAAATCGCGTTCCGAAGTACTTTGCTGCTGTTCTAAAATGTGCACTGGCTTTTGTCCTAATACACCAAACTCTTTTAAAAAGCCATTAATATATTTCACTTCGGCATTTTGACAGCCCAAACCGATAATTGTTGCTCCAGCCACGTTTGCATTGGCAATATAACCGGCTAATAGTTTGCTTAATACAATTGCGTCTTCTCTGGTGCCACCGCATCCTCCCTCATGGGTTAAAAAACGAATTCCATCTACATTTGGAAAAAATGGGGAAAATTTATTCTCGGTATTCCGATTCAAAATATCCATTTTTAAAATATCCGACGCACTTACCCCTTTTGCAAATGCTTCTTTTAAAACATCCAAGTTAATTTTATGGGAAGTTACTCGTTTGTATCCCAATTGAGATTCCAACTCTTCCTGAAGCACTTTTATATTTCGGTTCTGACAAAATACCAATGGAATTACCAACCAATTATTGGCAGTTCCAACTTTTCCATCCTTCCGTTTATAACCTTTAAAACTTCGATTCTTAAACGCACTAACATCAGGTGCTGTCCATTGATATTCGGAAGTTTTACTACCAAATCCACCAGTATGATGAATAATATTTTCTGTAGTTATTACCTCTCCTTTCGCAATAAATGCAAGCGCCTTACCAACTGGCAAACCATACATTACCACAACATCTCCTTTTTGAAAATCGTACTCAGCTATTTTATGCTTCACCTGAACGCCATTTTTCACCAAATAGGTTTCGTTCTGATAGGTAACACTTTCGCCTGCTTTAATATCTGTCAAAGCAACCAGTAGATTATCCTTCTGACTAATTTTAATCAACTTCTCTTTCATCGGTGTATTCTTTTCATTTTAGGTTCCGATAAAACTTACCTTCTAAACCTCTTTCTATTTGCAGAAATTACTAAAACGGCAAGTTCTAAATTCAACGGTTCTATCGATTGAACTATTTATCAAAAAAAAGGATGTGATAACAATCCTTCTATTCTTATTCCCAAACAGGAAAATATCAATCTAAAAAAAACAATCGATTGAAACAGAAAATCAAAACAATACAAATTTTTATCCTCCTCAAGATGAAATGAATTTTTCAACAACTGTTCAATCGATTGAACACAAAGTAAGAAAAAAAAAATATCATTTAAAACTTTTTCGAAGATTTTCGAAGAATCAAACTTGGATTTAGAACAATACTACGAGGTATAAACTCTGATTTAGAACCTTTTATTTGTTCTAGAATCAATTCGCCAGCAGTGTGTCCCATTACAATACTAGACTGGTCTACAGAACTTATTCCTGGATCTAAATAGGAAGTGAACGGCTCGTTACTAAATCCGAAAATAGTAATCTCATCGGGAACAATAATATTTTGTTCGCGAGCAACCTGCAAGGCTCCAACAGCAGAATAATCACTGGAACAAAAAATGGCATCAGGCCTTTCCTTCATTTTCAACAAACGAAGCATACCATTTCGTCCATCTTCCAAATGCAAATCACTTTCTAAAATCAACTCCTTACAAATTGGCATAGAGGCATCCTTTAGTGCTGCTTTATAACCTTTTAATCGATTTTTATACAATTCCATATGTGAATGTCCGGCCAAATGGGCAATTTTCTTACATCCTTGATCGATTAAATGATGAACCGCATCATATGCTCCCTTATAATCATCTACCTCTACCGTACTTACGCCAAAATTTTTCAAAATTCGATCAAAAAATACCAGAGGTACACCTTCCTCTTTTAATTTTTCGAAATGATCATATTTTTTCGTCTTCAACCCTAAAGCAGCAATCACTCCATCTACTCTGGTAGCCAAAAGTGTATTAATAATGTCTTTCTCTTTTTTAACCGAATCGTTCGATTGTGTAAGAATAACACTATAGCCTGCTTTATTTGCAGTTTCTTCAATACCACGAATTACCGATGAAAAGAAAGAAATATTTGCCGCAGGTACGATCACTCCGATAAGCTTACTTTGACCACTGCGAAGAGCAGCGGCAATTTGATTGGGTTTGTAATTTAACTCGTTCGCTTTTTTGTTTACAGCATCCTTTGTTTGCTGACTCATTCGTGGATGATTACTCAAGGCTTTAGATACTGCCGATGGAGTTATGTTTAATGCTTTCGCAATATCCTGAAGCGTAATTTTTTTCTTTTCCATAGTTTTAATTATCCCAATACTAAAACAAAAGTAATAACAATTATCCTAAAGTAAGAGTAAGTTGGTGAATTGAACTATTATTAGGAATAATTAGTGCCAAAATATAATTCGTATATAACAGTTTTATAATACTTAACAATATTTTGAATATTTAAAAATGCGTTGTATATTTAGCTTAAACTAACTATAAACTAGATCACTATGACTATCCCAATCGAAACGGGCACCTTCAATTGGAATGATTTAATTTCATTAATCGTTGGTATTTCCGCTCTTATCACTGCAATCCTATCTATTCTACTCACACAGAAAGTTTCAAGAAATTCTGTAAAACCATTAATTTCAACGATCTCTAGGTCGGGCGAAAAACAATGTGGAATGATAATAAAAAACTATGGTAATGGACCGGCAGTCATCACTAAAATAGAATTCACAAATAAAGTTGATAATTCTGTTTTTAATGGATTTCCAAAAGCCTTTCCAATTCCTTCGGAAGATTGGAAAAAATACATTTTTTTCACTGCTGATAAATATTATCTAAGTGCTGGAGAAGAAATAATCTTGGGAATTATTAACAAAAAACATTTAACAACCAAATCAAAAAATAAAGATTACTTCGATATTAAAAAAGAGTATGATAAATTTAAACAAAATGTTTCAACCCATATTGAATATGAAGACGTTTATGGTAACAAGATGCCCGCTTATCATAGATCTTCCATAATCAACCTAACAACCTAAATTTCTATTGATTATATAATAAAACAACCTTCTTCAATATACATTTTACCCAGCCAATTCAAAACATAACACAAAAGCCTAACAATCAGATGCTAGGCTTTTGTAATATCATTAAATTATTATCGACTTATGGATTGTACAAATCGGGATTAAAATAATCCATGATAGATTGGATCATCGTAATTTTCACATTGGCTTTTTTATGATCGGGCTCTAAATCAGAAACTCGAATATAGGCACTTAAAGCTTTAGGAAGCTCGCCCAGCTGATGGTGCATTTCTCCAAGTCTAAAAAGTGCTTCTACATTTTTTGTCTCTGCCAAAGTAATTTCCTGATATTTTTCTAAGGCAGCACGAAAATCACCAGTCTCTTCAAGTTTTGCTGCATCTATCATTAAAATCTCAATATTCTTGCTCATTGCTTTTATTCTTGCGTTGTGTTTGCATTCGTATGTTGTGGGTAACAAATGTAAGTAATTTTCATTTCAGAGCGAATAATTGGGCTTATCTTATCCGAAAAGAAAGAGTTATTCTTACTTTTAAGGTCTAAACTTTACAAGTATGACAAAACAACATTGGAAACCCGGAACCATGGTTTACCCCTTGCCTGCTGTAATGGTAAGTTGTGGAAACACTCCAGAAAATTATAATATCATCACCATTGCCTGGACTGGTACTATTTGCTCCGATCCTGCCATGTGCTACATATCGGTTCGTAAAAATCGTCACTCCCACAATATCATTAAGGAAAGTGGCGAGTTTGTAATTAATCTTACTACAAAAGATTTAGCTTATGCCACCGATTGGTGTGGCGTAAAATCGGGTAAAGATTTCGACAAATTCAAAGAAATGAAGCTTACTCCCGGTAAATCGAAAGAGATTTCGGCTCCCATAATCGAAGAATCGCCATTAAGTATTGAATGTAAAGTGACTCAAATTATAGAATTGGGCTCGCACGATATGTTTATGGCTGAGGTTGTGAACGTGCAAGCCGATGAGCGATACATTAACGAAAAAGGAGAATTCTCACTTGCTAAATCGGGACCTTTGGTATACTCGCACGGACATTACTTCGAATTGGGAAACTTAGTTGGCCGATTTGGCTATTCGGTAATGAAAAAGAAAACCAAAGAGAAAATTAAAAAAGAAAATAAGAAAGGATAAAGTAAAAAAGTTACTTATTTCTTTAAAACTGCTGACTTATTAAAACAAAAAACCGGCCTATTGAGCCGGTTTTATTCGTTCATATAGTAGTTACTTATCGAATTCTATCCATCGAGCGAATTAAGGCCTCGTCTTTTCCGATTTCTCTAATTGCTAAATAGCTTAACACCAATGCCACCAAAGGAAATGCATTAATAAAACTATAACTTGTAATAGCATTTAATTCTGTTGCCTGACTGCTTATGCTGTAGTAAACTAAACCCATTGCACCAATCATACAAATCATATTAAACACCGTTAAACGAATTTGCAGCATTCTTTTCTTAAACAAAAAGATACTGGTGAAACTAATTAAAGCAATAATGCTTAACAAAAGAGCAACTGGCATCGCATTATAAACAACAGGTTCTCCTTCCTGCAAAGCAGGTATTCCACGATATAAAAATTGATAAGCCACGCCTGATGCATCTACCAACTCGGCCAAAGGAAAAAAGAACATGATTGCTATTAAAACAAAACTCCCCAACAGGTATAAAGACTGAATTCTTTGTATCATCGTATTTTTATTTTTTTTGTACAAATTTAAACTTAAATACAAAAGCAGCAAATTTTCATTTGCTGCTTTTTACCATCATTACTTACCACTAACTAATCGCACTACTAAAAAATAGTACTGCCTTGCAAAAAAAACACTTAATAGCAATACCTATTTTTCATCAGCTTTTACAGCTAGTTACACTGCAAAATTTAAGCAGGCTATTAACCTTTTCGTTTTAACGACATGTAGTCGATATAATATATCACCTTAACAGATAAGCTATTAAACTGTGTTGCATCAAATGTTTCCTTCAAATTATTCACAAAACGATGAGCAATTTTATCGTCTTCGTTAAAAATGGTATTTTTCCAAACTACTGCTAACTCACTTCCAGGAGCAAATCTCCACGAATACACCATATCAATATTAAAACTATTAAAATTAATATCATTATTTTCATTGTAATCAGTAGCTTTTAAGTCTCCGTTTGACTGTAAAGCATGAAAACTATTGTATGCTGCTTTGGCCCAATAATGTCTTACTTTTAAACTTAAAGAGCTTTTGTTGGTGAATATGTAACTTCCCGACAGCTTATTCTCTATATAAGATCTGTTTCTATCTCCAATGTACACCTGTGTTTTTCCATTAATTTCTTCGTCATCTACATAACCTAAATCATTTAACTGTCGGCCCCATTCCAACTGATAATTCATCACAAACTTATCGCTAAAACGGTAACGAGGCTCAATCTCAACTTCAAATACTTTTAAATGATCGTTTGATAGTCTTTTGCCGTACTCTGCTCTTATATCAAAAGCAAAAGCCTTTCTATAATCGGAAGAAATCCATGCTCCAGCAAAAGCCGAAGATCCTTTTTTCAACTTCAATCCATCTACTCGTGGCTCATCCCAATCGTACTGATGAATAGGTCGAATATTCCCATAAATACCAATAGCGGTATGACTTTTAAACTTAATATTGGCATTGTAATAAATAGTAAATTGAGAAAATCTTCTTGGCAAATATCTTGCTTCATGATTCAGTTGTAGGTTCCAATACCTCACCAATATATTTCCTATCGGATCGGCATTGTTGTAGTAAAAGTTTAAATCATTATTAATCAAATTGTTTCGATTCAAAAATCCCATATCATTAGGATTGTATTTATCGGAAATCATTCGATGGTAGAAATCCCAATTCAATTTCCCCTTAATCCGTCCAAACTCCAATTCATGATAATGACCAATTTCATCAGCTTCTCCATTTTCGAATCGTTGCGAAACAATCCCTTTTCCTTTTAAACTGTAGGATCTTTCTTTATTCCGAAATTCAAACTCGGTTCCACTCACATTAGCGATATAATCCAATTCAGGAATATATACATTAGTATTAAAAAGACTGGCGTAGGAGGCATTTTTAAAACTCTGATCGAACACCAACATGTTATAGTTAGAAAATGGCTGTGTTTTCACTTTTCTTCCTTTTCCCGTAATAGTATCGTTAATCTCAGCATAGGTATTTTTAGTCATCGCATTAAAAACACCTATTCCTAAGCCTTTGGTATTACGACCCGAAATTTTTGTTGCATTAATAATTTTTGTCTCGATAGGATTCTCCGTAATTTCCTCATTATCTTTTAATTGATCATCCACCTCGTACATCTTAACTGGTCGTCCGCCAATTCTTCTCGAATAAAAGATCTCCCCCCGATCAAATAACTCAGTTGCTTCGGTAAAAAACTGTCTGTTCTCATCAAATTTCACCTCAAAGGGTGATAAATTAAGAATCTCATCATCCGACTGCACCTGTCCAAAATCAGGAACCAACATCATATCTAAAGTATAACTTTCGTTGATTCCATACTTTAAATCCATTCCTCCCCGGTAATTTACATCTACCGATGAATTGTAGGAAGACTTATCGAAATACGTAGAGAAATATGGCGTAAACGACAAACGAACCGGAGGATTTACATTCTCAATTCCTTTCAGTACACCACTCTGACTTACCCATCCATCTTCTTCGTTATCAATAAAATTCCAAGTGGTTTTTTCTCTCACACTCTGAATATTTCGAATCAGGTTCATTCCCCACAACTGTACATTTTTTGAAGGAAATCGTAATGCCGCATAGGGAATCTCCATTTCTACGCTCCAACCTAGTTCATTAATTTTGGCTACGCTATTCCAAACCGCATCCCAACTAGAATCTTCATCTCCTTTAACCACTTTAGCATCCCACTGCACTCCTGCAGGGGTAACAACAAACTCAAAGGCATCCAAACCATTATTAAACGGATCTATTAATAAGGACAAAAAATCAGAATTATTAATCTCATCCCTCTTACTTAACTCTTTAAGAATACTTTGAGGATTCGCATCAAACATCATCACTCCAACAATAATGGAATGATCGGTATAAATAAATTTAGCTTCGGTTTTATAATTAGATACCTCCCCATTCGACGGTTCAAATTGAATGAAATCTGTCCCTTTCGGCACGCCTTTCCATACTTCATCGTTCAAATTTCCATCTATTATCGGTTTGTTACTAACTCGAATGGCGGTTAGCTCTTTTTTAGGTGCCAAACTATAGGAAGGCAAAACAAATAGGTTTGTAATCAGGCAAATTAGTAACAGCACTCTCTTCATAGTGGCAATATACTTTTAGGTCGTTAGCAATAGTTAATTTGGTTAACAGATCTTATTCTATCATATTTTATGCCAACACCACAAAATTCACTAACTAACAGACACTTAGCAATAATTGCCTGATTATCAACTGAACGCTTACGGAACAACCCTGTTCGTTTTCGTACACAAAAAAAAACCGCTCGACGAATCGAACGGTTTCCAATAGTTTAAATAACTATTTAGTTATTCCCCAAAATAAGTGGCATTCCCTCTTTTCCACTTCCAATAACCACAACTTTAGAGTTTGGCGATTCAGAAAGTTTAATCGTAGCTTCAATACCACGCATTCTAAGCAGTGCATCTGTTAAACTACTATTTATAATTTTATTCGCGATAGCCTCTCCATCGGCAGCAATTCGTTTTCTTTCAGCTTCACTTTTCTCTTTGTCCAATCTAAACTGATAAGCAAGAGCCTCTTGTTCCTGTTGCAATTTGCTTTCAATAGCTGTTTTAATTTTAGCAGGAAGATTTATGGAACGAATCAATAACGCTTTCATTTGAATGTTATTCTTCTTAAGGACAATAGAAGTCTCTTGAATAATAGCATCTTCTACTTCTTTTCTTTTTGTAGAATAAATTTCTTCAGCATTATACCTTCCAGCAACCTGTCTAACCGAAGAACGAACTTCTGGTGTCACCAACTGATTGATATAATCCTTACCAAAAACCTCGTGTAAATATCCAATTTTATTGTATTCAGGATTAAAACGAACGGATACATCAATATTTAAGGATAATCCACTTTTATCAAGTACATCCATGGTTTCTTCACTCTTTTGCTCACGAACAATATATGTAAACACTTTATTCCAAGGAGCAATAACATGAAATCCTGGCTCAACTACGTTTTCTTTGTCTAATCCTCCAGAAAATTTACGGAAGATAACTCCACGCTCACCTGGTTCCAAAGTAACGAACATACTTGATCCTGATAAGACCAAAATTACGGCCAAAATCCCAAGGACTATTAAAAAATAAGGTTGTTTCTTCATGATTCTATATTTCAATTACATTTTTAATACTTGTTAAATATAACACAATAATGTCAGATTTTGAAGAATGTAAGCAAGCTATATTTGAAAACTTTGTTTCTAACCAAAAGAAACTATTTAGTTAGTTTGCATATTGGTTTTTTTTACATATTTTCGGCTCTTTGCTCTAGTTAATTTTTAAATATTATGGAAAAAATAAAATCATCAGAATTAATAATAAATCCTGACGGAAGTGTATTTCACTTGCACCTAAAACCAGAACATCTTGCCGATACGGTAATTTTAGTAGGAGATCCTGGGCGTGTTGAATTAGTAGCCAGCTATTTTGATAGTGTAGAATTCACCATTTCAAACCGTGAATTTGTAACCAAAACTGGAACTTATAATGGCAAAAGATTCTCGGTTCTTTCCACTGGAATTGGTACCGACAATATCGATATCGTAGTTAACGAACTAGATGCTTTAGTAAATATCGATTTGGAAACAAGAACGCCTAAAAAAGAGCACAAAACTTTAAATTTAGTTAGAATTGGAACCTCGGGAGCCTTACAGGGAAACATTCTAGTCGATTCTTTTCTATTATCCAATAAATCGATTGGATTCGATGGAATGTTAAACTTTTATGCCGACAGAGATTCTGTTTCAGAATTAGATTTTGAAGAAGCTTTTAAAAAGTACGTTAATTGGGATCTAAAATTGGCCTCTCCTTATGTGGTTCCTGCATCTAAAAAATTAGTAAGCATACTAGATGGCACTGATATGACAAAAGGCGTTACCATCTCTGCAAACGGATTTTATGGTCCTCAAGGAAGAGTTCTGCGTCTTCAAACTTTAGATCCGGATTTGAATGATAAAATTGAAAAATTCGAATATAAAGGACAGAAAATCACCAATTATGAAATGGAAAGCTCTGCGATATTTGGACTTTCGGCAATGCTAGGACACGAATCGGTTGCTGTTTGTGCAATTATTGCAAATAGAATAAATAAGGATGCAAGTAAAGACTATCATCCAACAATAAAAAAACTAATTCAAACCGTTTTAGACCGGCTTAGCAAATAGCTTTTATCGTTGTTAGTAAATATTAAACCCGCAAGATTGTTTTTCCTTGCGGGTTTTACTATATTTAGCCAGGACAAAACCTATTATTATGAATAAGAATAAGTTAGAAGCTCTATTATCCTTATTAGACGATCCTGATAAAATAATTCATAAAAGTGTCGAAAAAGAACTAATAGAGCTACCGGTTAGTACAATACCACAACTGGAAGATTCTTGGTTAGAATCGAAAAGTCCACTCTTCCAAGAAAGAGTAGAAATCGTAATCAACAAAATTCAATTTTCTACAGTAAAAAAAGAATTTATTGAATGGAGTACTACTAAAACACCAAATTTGATAGATGGTGCTATTCTAGTAAATAAAAGTTACAACCCGAATTTGCTAATAGAGCCTATCCGTAAAAGTATTCAGAAAATAAAGGAAGATGTTAGCCTAGAGATAAATGACGATCTAAGTCCTCTAGAAAAAATTAAAATCCTAAATCATTTTTTCTTCAATATTTATAACTATCAAGCTTTATCGCCAAATCAACCAACAAATTGGGATGGCGATATCGGAACGGTACTATCCCAAAAACATGGCAATTCTATTATAATGGCTATTATTTATGCTGGCATTGCTCAAGAACTAAACATTCCTGTTTATGGTATAAATCTTCCGAACAGCGTTTTGCTTTGTTATAAAGATGAAGCTTCCAAAAACTCAAAGAAGAAAAATGCGGATTCAGTTCTTTTCTACATTAATCCAATCGATAAAGGAAGTGTATTTAATCAGAAAGACTTAGAACAAATCATCCACTCCAAAAATATGGAGAATAAATTAAAATTCTACAAATTAGCCTCCAATACCAACATGATTAAAAGATTGGTGCAACATGAAATTAATGTGTACCAGAAACTAAATTTAGATAGTTTCATTCCCAATTTTAAAGAATTATTTCGATCTATATAAAAAAAAGCCTGTTTCGTATGAAACAGGCTTTTTTTTTAATTCAGTATATTTTACTTTGCGTAATTAATCGCTCTCGTTTCTCTAATTACAGTAATCTTAACCTGACCCGGATAAGTCATTTCATCCTGAATTTTCTGAGCAATATCCAAAGATAAAGTTTCAGCCTCTTTGTCAGAAACTTTATCGCTTCCAACAATTACTCTTAATTCTCTACCAGCTTGAATAGCATATGTTTTTAACACCCCTGGGTGCGACAATGCTAAATTTTCAAGGTCCTTCAGTCTCTTAATATACGACTCTACAATTTCTCTTCTAGCTCCAGGACGTGCACCGGAAATGGCATCACAAGCCTGAATAATTGGAGAAATCATTGATGTCATTTCTATTTCATCGTGATGCGCACCAATAGCATTACAAATATCTGGCTTCTCTTTGTACTTCTCAGCCAATTTCATTCCTAAAATTGCATGTGGCAATTCTGGCTCTTCATCCGGCACCTTTCCAATATCATGTAAAAGACCAGCACGTTTTGCTCTTTTTGCATTCAAACCAAGCTCTGTTGCCATAATAGCACAAAGATTTGCTGTTTCTCGTGAATGCTGTAATAAATTTTGTCCGTAAGAAGAACGATATTTCATCTTACCAACCAATCGAATCAATTCTGGATGCAACCCATGCACTCCCAAATCAATCGCAGTACGTTTACCTGTTTCAATAATTTCTTCTTCAATCTGCTTACGCACCTTATTCACCACCTCTTCAATTCGTGCAGGGTGAATACGACCATCGGTAACCAATTGATGCAAAGCTAGTCTGGCAATTTCTCGCCTAACTGGATCAAAACCAGAAAGAACAATAGCTTCAGGAGTATCATCAACAATTATTTCGATACCGGTAGCAGCCTCCAAAGCACGAATATTTCGACCTTCTCTACCAATAATTCTTCCTTTAATTTCATCCGATTCAATGTGGAAAATAGTAACTGAATTTTCAATTGCAGTTTCAGTAGCTACTCGTTGAATGGTTTTTACAACTACTTTTTTAGCCTCCATATTAGCGGTCATTTTGGCTTCTTCCATAATCTCATTCACATAAGACATTGCCTCTGTTTTCGCTACATCACGCATAGAATCAATCAATTGAGTCTTTGCTTCTTCTCCTGATAAGCCAGAAATTTTTTCTAATTGCTCAATCTGCTGCTTTTTTGCCTTCTCCAACTCATCCGATTTCCGTTCTACTAAATCAATTTGAACGGTTAAATTCTCACGCACAACATCCACTTCCTTCTTTTTGCGCTGAAATTCGTCTACTCTTTGATTAAGAGCATTTTCACGTTGTTTAAATTTAGTTTCCGCAGCAAGCAATTTGTTATTTCTAGAATTAATTTGCTTCTCGTGTTCTGTTTTCAATTGGAAAAACTTCTCTTTTGCCTGAAGAATTTTATCTTTTTTGATCACTTCCGCTTCCGATTGCGCATCCCTAATTATTGAGCTACTCCTATTTTGAAGAGTTTTTTGCAAAACAAAGTAAGAAACAACGCCACCGCCAACAAACGCAATGGACCCTATTATTATTTCAATCATATCATAGAATATTAAGTCAGTATTATTATATATATAAAATGTAACCCGCACTATTACTCAGGCTTACAAAAATAACGTTCAATAGTCTTTTTCTATCTTTGCATAAGATACTAGAAAAATGACTACAAAACATTAAAATTGCGATCAGCTTAAGAAATAATGCGGGTTACAACTTTCCTTTCAAGAATCTAAATTACTCTTTATCTAAAAATTCCCTTAACTCTTGCTCCATGGCCTTTACCTCTTCAAAAACCGGCGAAACATCAGTTTTACTTTCCGCTTCAATCACCTTTATTACATACTGTAACGAGGCCATTGCCAAAAAATCCTGAGTATCTTTATCTTTATATCGTTGTTTGTATTGCATTACCTTTTCATTAATCATCTTTGCAGCTTTTCGGATCACCTCTTCTTGGGCTCGATCTATCTTTAAAGGATAAAACCGATCCGCTACATTAACTCTTATTGAAAGTTTTTCGTCCATAAACAAATTCTACCTGTTTAAAAGAGCAATACATTTATCAATCTCCCGCACAATTCGGTTAATTTTAACCTTAGCCTCCTGTGAATCCTCACTATTTCCAGCTAATGTTTTGGCTAACTTTAATGTATTGTATTGATGGTCCAGCTCTTCCCTTTCCCTTTTCAGGATCTCTAGCTTTTCCATGAGTTCTAATTTCTCATGAATTAAAGATTCTTTCTCCTGTTTAGATTTTTGGTACAACAAAATCAGTTCCGAAATTTGTTCTTTCAAACTATTCAGCACGTCGTTTGGCTCTTGATCCATCATTAAAATTTTTCTTTTACAAAATTAACATTGCTGAGAAGATTATCAAATATATTAGTTCGTATTTTGTAAATCATTTCACAAAAAACAGGTTTTTTTGTAGTTTTGATATTCCTTTCACAAAACCAGCATTTATAATATGAAGATAACCAGAACTTATATCACTCTTCCACTACTAGTACTACTTTTTTTATTTTCTAAACAAATATATTCCCAAAGTGTCCTATTCCCTCAAAACTATTTTCGTCCCCCTGTTGATTTTGACATAACGCTTTCAGGTAACTTTGCCGAACTCCGCAACAATCATTTTCATTCTGGCATCGATATCAGAACATTTACAACCGGAAAAAAAATATATGCTGTTGCTGATGGTTTTGTTAGTAGAATTAGAATCGCTTCAGGTGGTTATGGGAAAGCTATTTATATTGATCATCCCAATGGCTACACCTCTGTTTATGGACATCTTGATCATTTTAATACTGAAATTGAAGAATTTGTAAAATCGTATCAATACCAAAATAACTCCTTCGAATTTGATTTAAAAATGCAGAAAGATGAAATGATCGTGAAAAAAGGAACTGTAATTGCCGCCTCAGGAAATACGGGTTCGTCGGCCGGCCCACATTTACATTTCGAAATAAGAGATACCGAATCTGAACATCCTCTTAATCCCTTATTCTTTGGATTCAAGATAAAGGATACTACTCCTCCAAAAATATTTAATTTTTACGCCTACCCTCTCGATTCTTCGAGTAATGTAAATGGTTCTAACCACAGACAAAATTTTCCAGTTACTTTCTACAACAATGCCTATCACTTAAAAGGGGATCCTCAATTAAAATTACTTGGCAATATTGGTTTTGCACTGGAAACAAACGATTATATGGATAATACATGGGGAAAGTGTGGAATTTTCGATTTGAAAATGAAAATAAACGACACCTTAATTACCAACTATTCCTTTCAGGAATTTTCATTCGACGAAACAACCTATATCAACAGTCATATGGATTACGAATTAAACGTAACTCAAAATAAACGTATTCATAAGACTTTTAAAGAACCAAATAATCAACTTAGCATTTATTCTACAATAAAAAACAATGGTATTTTTCAGTTTAAAAAAAATGGAAAGTATAAAATTGACTTTTTTGTTTCCGATGCCAATCTAAATAAAAGTAGTCTTAGAGTTTATGCGTCAGGAAACGAACTTGAAAAATTATTCCCAACAGATGCTTATGATATGGTGTTAGATGGTAGAAAAAAAAACTCACTTACAAAAGAAGGTTTAGAAATTGAATTCCCAGAGAATAGTTTCTATTCCAACATTAATTTTACCTACTCTTGCGAGAAAAAAGAAAACTATCTCTCCAATATTCATTCAATACACAATGAGAATATTCCCGTACATAACTACTATACTATCGCCATTAAACCGAACCACTTCCCCGAAGGTAAATCAGACAAACTTTTTATAGCTCGCATCAACAAAAATGGCAACATAATAAATGAAGGTGGAATTTATTTCGATTCATTCGTAAAAACGAAATCTAGATATTTCGGGAAATTTGCTGTATCTATAGATACTATTCCTCCAACAATAAAAGCGCTTACCAATTTTAATCTACAATCGCTGCGTGGGCAAAAATCCATCCGGTTTAAAATTTCGGATCGTTTAACTGGAATAAAATCTTACGAAGGATTTATTGATGGACAATGGGTTTTATTCGAATACGATGCTAAAAATGATCTTTTGTTTTATGTTTTTGATAAAAAAAGGTTAACTCCAAACAAGAAACATCAATTAGAGCTTAAAGTCACAGATAAGGTTCAAAATCAGAAAATATTTAGCAGCCCTTTCAACTGGTAGCTTACCATTTTTTATCAAATTCATTTTAAACACGGTCAACCTACCAATAAATCAAGACTTATATCATTTCTATCTACTGTTTTTTTTCTATTTTTGTACGACCGAAAACGATTTAATTCAGTAGTGAATACATTTAAAATAGTTAAACATGAAAAAGATTTTTGTAGTTGCGGCTCTTCTAATGTTGGTGTCTGTTTTTTCAACTCCAAGTGCCAGAGCATGTACAAATTACCTAATAACTCGTGGAGCTTCCACCGATGGTTCTAATATGATTACTTATGCGGCAGATTCGCATGTATTGTATGGAGAACTTTATTTTCGTCCGGCTGCCGATTGGGCAACAGGAACAATGATTGATGTTTACGAGTGGGATACTGGTAAATTCCTTGGTGAAATTCCTCAAGTACCTCATACCTATTCCGTTGTTGGTAACATGAATGAATTTCAGCTGGCAATTGGCGAAACAACTTACGGTGGACGTTCAGAACTAGGAGCACAAGATGGTGCTATCATCGACTACGGAAGTCTTATGTACCTTACTTTACAAAGATCAAAAAACGCACGTGAAGCGATCAAAGTAATGACTGATTTGGTTGAAAACTATGGATATTATAGTTCTGGTGAATCTTTCTCAATTTCGGATGCAAACGAAGTTTGGATTTTAGAAATGATTGGTAAAGGGAATGGCGAAAAAGGTGCTGTTTGGGTTGCTCGTATGATTCCTGACGGATATGTTAGCGGTCATGCCAACCAGGCAAGAATCACTACTTTCCCATTAGAAGGGAAAAGTTCAATCTCTTCCGATAAAATGGATAAAATTTTCAACCCTGAAGTTCAAAATGTTTATTCTAAAGACGTTATTTCTTTTGCAAAAGAAAAAGGATTCTATCCTAAAGATGGCAAAAATAAAGATTTTAGCTTTTCAGATACATACGCTCCAGTTGATTTTGGTGCTGCACGATTTTGTGAAATAAGAGTTTGGTCTTTCTTTAATGATGTAAAAGAAGGGATGGATCAATACTTTGACTATTGTAAAGGTAAAATTGAACACGACGATAAAGGATATGCTACAAACAGAATGCCTTTATGGATCAAACCTGACAAAAAAATTAATGTGCTTGAAGTAATGGATTTCATGAGAAATCATTTAGAAGGTACAGATTTAGATATGTCAAAAGATATGGGTGCAGGTCCATACGGTAATCCATACAGATGGAGACCTTTAACTTGGAAGGTAGATGGTGTTACCTATTGTAATGAACGAGCTACTGCTACACAACAAACCGGATTCTCTTTTGTTGCACAAAGTAGAAATTGGTTACCTGATGCTGTTGGTGGAATTAACTGGTTTGGTGTTGATGACGCCTCTTCTTCAGTATACTTCCCTGTTTATTGTGGTATTACAAGGGTTCCTGAAACTTTTGCTGTTGGAAACGGAAAAATGATGGATTTCACTAGTAAGTCAGCATTTTGGGTGTTTAATCAGGTTAGTAATTTCGCCTACACTCGGTACAATGAAATACATCCTGAAATAGCTACCAAACAAAAAGCTTTAGAAACTAAATATTTGGCATTCACAAACATTATAGATCTTGCAGCTGAAGGCATGTTCAAGAAAAACAAAGCTACAGCAATCGAATTTTTAACTGATTTTTCTTGCAACCAAGGAAATAATTTGGTGGAAGAATGGAAAGATTTCTATGGCTACTTATTCGCAAAATTTATGGATGGTAACATCAAAGAAAAAGATGGTAACAATCAAAATCCTAAAATGAAACAACCTGGATATAGTGAAGAATTTTACAAGACAGTTGTAAAAACAACCGGCGACAAATTAAAAGTTGTAGGTGACGCTCACTAGTTAACTATTTAAATACAAAAAAGGAGCTCGAAAAGGCTCCTTTTTTTATACCTCCATATTTGATTTAACACGATAACAATCAAGCATTTTTATATCCCCGTTCATTTTTCCTTTCTATTTAAGTATCACAGGCAAAAAATAACTTTAATAAACTGTTTTTATAGTTTTTTTTATTAATTTCGCGTCGAATTCGTGCGTAATCTCTGACATGGTAATAGATGTATATGTTTACATTGCGCTCGTGAACTTTAACAAATAAGACAATGAATTTAATTAAAATTGCAGAAGAAGCTTTCGCTACAGGTGTTCAAAATCCTGAATTCAAAGCTGGGGATACTATTAGTGTTTCTTACAAAATTAAAGAGGGAAACAAAGAAAGAATCCAGATTTTTAGAGGTGTTGTTATTCAAATTAAAGGTACTGGCACAACTAAAACTTTTACAATCAGAAAAATGTCTGGTAACGTAGGTGTTGAAAGAATCATTCCACTTTTCTCTCCATTCATCGATAAAATTGAAGTGAACAAAAGAGGTCGTGTTAGAAGAGCAAGAATTTTCTATTTACGTGAGCTTACTGGTAAAAAAGCAAGAATCAAAGAAAGAAGATTCTAATTTACCTCTTTCCGAAAAATATAAAAGCTTTCCAATTTTGGAAAGCTTTTTTTATGACTTTATAATCCCCGTTTTTAATCTACTAAGGATTATACAAATCGGGCATCTCCCCATTAGAGATAATCTTTTCCCGGTTACTTCCATCCGTATCCATTATCCAAATACTCTTTTCACCTTTATTATTGTTTAAAACATTCATAAATGCAATTTTTCCACCTGTAGCAGTAAATCGAGCTTGCAGATCGTTTGTTCCTGCTGTTTTATCATCTCCCGACAAATTTACAACATTAGTTCCATCAACGTTTACACTATAAATTTTCGCATTCAATTGCCTCCCATTATCATCCTGAAATAAAGAGTCTAATGAAAAAATCACTTTCGTTCCATCTGGCGAAAAATGTGGACTTGAAATTGTTCCTTCTAAGTTTCCTACTAATAAAAATAGATTCGATCCATCAGGATCCATTAAATAAATTTCATTATCGTAAGGCTTCTCCCCTTGTGTAAGAACCGCTATTTTTTCTTTCGATACATTATTAAAGTGAGAACTCCAATCACAGTATTTAAAATGACGATTTACAGGAGCATTAGCTATTTTAGTTTCACCTGTCCCGTTATAATTAATTGTATAAAGATCTCCATAGTGTCCATAAAGAATTTGATCCCCAGTTGGAGACCAAACAAAACCAGTTCCACTATTATTATAACTTACCAAAGGCTTATCATTTGTTACTTTTAAAATATTATTTCCTTTGGTATCCATTGTATAAATATGATACTCTCCTGTCTTATTAGAGGCATATGCAATTAATTCTTCGTTAGGTGAAATGCGAGGAGAAACATCACTAGCTCCATCCTTAGTCAACCGAACTAAATGATTTTTTGCTAAATCCCATGAATATACATCCCTACTATCCAAAGTATCCTTCACAAATAAATATCCATTCTTAGGAAAAGCTTCTGTGCTAAATTTCCATTCCCTACCTTCTGTCTTATATTTAGCTCGATTACTAGCATCGACTTTCCACCGATAGTTGGTTTCAAATTTTAGATTTTTAGCAACAAAACTTGTATCATTTATTGCCTTGGCAATAGTATCGCCAGCAAACCCTCCATTTTCATATATAATAACATCAAAAAATAAGGTATCCCCTTTTTCTGTTTTCCCATTATTCCAAACCAGCTTAACTTCTGTTTGAAGATTAGCAGTGGCATCCAAGGGTAAAGCGTAAACAAGTTCAGATGGAGCCTCCGTTTCATCTGGAGCAATTGCCATAATTACCTGCACAGCCACTTCTTGACCTTCCCGAACTTTAATACTAATAGCTACGGCCGTATAACCTTCTTTTTTAGCATTAACCGTATAATCCCCTACAAGAACATCCTTTATCTCAAAATTTCCATCTATATCAGTAGTTACAGCTGTTGAACCTGGATTTGTTGTAATGCTAACACCTTCCATAGGCAAACTCCCTTCTGTCTCCGAAGTTTTCACAGTTCCACTTATAGAACCGAATAAATCTGGATCAACAGTACTCTCATTACAAGAAAAAATAGACACAGACAGACAGAGTAGGATAAAAAGCCTGCAGAGTAGGTAGAATTGTCGCATATATATTGTCAATTTTATTTTTTTTTAAATTAATAATTATCTCCATGTAAAACAACAGAATCTTGAGCAACTATCACCTTATCATGATAAATAAACAATTTTGCCGTTAACCTATCACTTTTCATTAAATTCATCCCTGATTCAGAAAGCGTGGTAATAGTCCCTCCTAATAAAATAAAGCTTCCTTTTTGTATTGAATTTGAGTTTCCTGATGCTCCTTTTTTTGATAATTCAAAAACATATCTCAACGAAAACGTTTCTTCTCCCTGATTTTCAATATTTGCCTTTAAAGATTGACAATGCATTTTATCCCCCACCTCAACCCAAGCTTTAACCGGCAACTGTCCCATCACTCTTTCAGCATTAAAAATAAAGCATATAGCAACAAAAAAAATAATCTTTGTATACATTCTTATTTTGCTTAAAAATTACATACTAAATTTATTTAATATTTAAGTGTGAACCTATATAAACTCCGTTAAATTACTATAATAACTGCAAAAAAAGTACACATCCTCCAAATTGTCTAAAAAATGGGATGCCTTTAAAAGACATCCCATCCAATTAAACCTGCTCTGTATTCACAATCCACTTTTTATTATAACATTCATTCCTGTTCCAACTTGAGTTTCTATCATTCCCACGTTTATCAATACAGAATCAATCTCCAATTGGTTGTCATTATCAGCCTGAGTAATTTCAAAGCTCTTCTTATTCTGAATAGCTACTTACTGCAATGAATTGTTATCACCATATTGATAAATGAGGAGATGTTTTCTCTTGAAGTAAAGTATCAGTGGTATTTATAACTCCTGATTGTAATATCTCCAGAAAATTTGAATCTCTATTTTGTATTGACTTAATCAAATTATCTAATCCTAACCTGCTAAATACTGGTCAATTAATTGTGGCTAAACTAATTATCAAGTTGCCTTTCCTGATTGGATTGCCAAAGCAAAAAAGGAACAGAGCAAAATACAACTATTTTCGAATAGATACAGACATATTAAGATTTGTGAAAAACTATTCGAGAAAAAAAAATCCCGCCGAAGCGGGAGTTTTTTCTACTAATTATTTATAATTATGGAGCTACAAAAATAGTTCCTGCATTTCCTTGCTGAGTTACAGCAAAGTTAGAGTTACCATCCTGAATAACAACACCATAATGATCATTACCAACTTGCTCAAGGAATGAAGTATTATCATTTCCATACTGGTAAGTTAAACCGGTATTATCATCACCTGTTTGAATAATTGTTGCGGTATTTCTAGCACCATACATTTGACCTATAACAGCAACGTTACCATCACCTTCCTGTAAGATATCAGCTAAACTTTCTTCCTGATCGTACTGGAATACCCAACCTCTGTTGTTATCTCCTCTTTGCTCAATCGCAGCTTCAGAATCTGATCCACCAAACTGTCCAACAAATGCGAAGTTATACTCTCCTTTTTGGAATACGTCGGCACTATTCTTCACGCCACCAATCTGATCAACAACAGCAGTATTGGCAAAATCTCTTTGAACTACTTTTGCTTTATTTTTAGTTCCCCATAATTGAGAAACATAAGCTGTTTGGAAAGATCCTTTTTGGTTAATTCTTGTTTTATCACCAGTACCATATTTCTGAGTTACATCTGCAAAATTTCTCTCGCCATCTTGCATTACATTTACTTTTCCTTTAGATTCTCCAATTTGCTCAACAAATGCATAGTTTCTTTCACCATACTGAGTGGTTGTAGAATTATTGTGATCACCGCCTAACTGAACTGTTCTAGCACGATTTGCATCACCATTTTGCATAATTTTTGCAGTATTATCTAAACCTCCTCTTTGAAAAGTAGAAGCCATATTCCACATTCCATTCTGATGAATTGTCGCATTATTAGCATATCCACCTATTTGCATTGTATTCGCTCTATTAAAAGCATATAACTGACTTATAGAAGAATGATTAAATTCACCGCCCAATTGGATTGCTCTGGCATTATTTCTTAATCCAGATTGATTGATATAAGCTGAATTCCATGCTCCTCTTCTTTGATAAATACTTGCATAGTTGGCACGTCCATCCTGAACAATTTCTGCCGATGAAAAGATTGGAAGATACTGTCTGATTGATGCAGAATTACGCATTCCCATTTGAGTAACAAAAGCATCACTTAATGCTCCCATTTGCCATACATCACTATTATTAAATCTTCCCATTTGCATTACCATTGCGGTATTGTTATGGTTTGCTTGTAGAACTGTAGAATAATTAGCTAATCCCATTTGCATTACGGCTGCTCTATTTAAAAAATCATACTGAGTAATATTAGACATATTAAACATTCCCAATTGAGCAGTACCTGCCATATTCCATGCTCCCATCTGAGTAGTACGAGCAATATTATGAAGCCCTGATTGAGCTACCATAGCAGAATTGAAAAATCCTAACTGATCTACATAGGATACATTCAAAATTCCCCATTGTGAAACAGTTGCAGCATTTCCAACTAAAGCTTGATTTATAGATGACATATTAAACATACCATCCTGATTAACCCAAGCACTATTATCATTTCCCATTTGAAGAATACTGGAAATGTTATGCATACCATACTGATCAACAACGGCATAATTAAAGAATCCTACTTGGTCAACATACGATACATTTAGAATCCCTTCTTGTGTTACCTCAGCAGCATTTCCAACAAATAATTGATCAATTTTAGAGATATTAGTAATTCCTGTTTGATCAACAGTTGCACTATTCCATAGTCCCATTTGATCAACATCACTACTATTGAACCAGCCTACTTGAGTAACATCAGCTGTGTTTAGCCAACCTATTTGATTGACATTAGAATTGTTTACCTGCGCAAATGCGGAAGATCCCGCAAATACGACAGCGATTAATAAAAATAAAAATTTTTTCATGGTTGATTTTTTTAAAGGTTTAAAGTGAATTAATTTTTACAAATCAATTTTAAAGATTTAAGAGCTTAAACAGATCAAAATAATGTATATATAACATCTTTCGATCTTTTTATCTAAATTAAGAAAAAGCCTTCCCAACCCCTCACCTTTTTACACAAACAACCCTGATTTAGTGATCAATCCAAGTCTCTTTTATGCTAATCTTTATTCATTCTAAAAAAGAATAAGAAAATTTAAACAAAAGTTTAAGTAGTATTAAAACCTAAAAATTAAAAAGCCGTCAAAATCGAATAAAAATTCAATCTTGACGGCTTTAAATACTATAAATCAATCAAATATCTCGATTAATTATTAAAAACCATTGTACTGACTAACGGTAGCTGTGTTACCATTTCCGTATTGAGTAACAATTGAAGAGTGACCAAATCCGTTTTGGTAAACACTTACTGTATTATTACTTCCAATTTGTTCGGTATAGGACATGTTTTCAGCACCAATTTGTGTGGTAACTGCTACATTATTTTCACCATACGCTTGAATAGAAACAGCTTCGTTATCGTCACCATATTGTTGAATTAAAGCATAACTATTATCAACTTCATATTGACCAATTCCGGCAGCATTTCCGTTACCAACTTGAATAATTCCAGCAAATGTGTTACTTGTTTCAAATTGCTCGATATATGCATAGTTTTCATTTCCTAATTGTGCAACACCAGCATAACTAGCATAATTATCTACTTGAAGAATTTCAGCCTCATTAGATTTACCTTCTTGTCCGATATAAGCATCGCTAAAAGATCCATCGACCTGAGTAATCATTGCTTCATTTTCTTGACCATACTGCTCAACTTCTGCGGTATTAAAATATCCACCATTTTGAAGAACATTAGCTTTATTCATTTTACCTCGTTGAGTAACCAATGACCAATTTAATTCTCCACCTACTTGTTCAATATTTGCATAATTAGCTTTTCCTCTTTGATCAATCATACCGTAATTATACGAACCTTCATTTTGATAAACCGCTCCATAATTTGCATTACCATGTTGAGTAATAGAAATCTCGTTGTTATTACCCATTCTTTGAGCAGCATATGCATAATTATTCTTTTTCTCTTGATTAATCTCAATTAGATTATCGGATCCAGCACCTTGGTAAGAATATGCATCATTTCCGTTTCCTTTTTGATCGACATAAGAATTATTCAATGATCCACCATACTGCTCTGTTTTTACAGTATTGCTATTTCCTTTTTGAATTGCAACCGCATTGTTATCATTTCCAACATACATCTGCTCAATAAAAGCACTATTATTTTTACCTTCTTGATAAATCTCTGCATTATTGTTCTGACCACTTTTTTGATAAATCTTAGCATCATTAAAACTTCCATTTTGACTTACCAAAGCAGCATTTGCAAAAGTATTAAGCTGATCAATGTCAGATACATTTAAAGTTCCCCATTGACTAACTTTAGCAACATCATAAGAACCAGTCTGAAGAATATTCGAGTAATTTAACCAACCTGATTGAAATACATTTGCAGATTCCTTGTAGCTAAAGAATTGATTTACTTCCGACAAGTTCCTTCCAAACTGTTTAACTACAGCTGAATTCTCCATTCCAATAAATTGAGTAACAAAAGAGGAGTTAGCTCCTTTTTGCCATACCGATATGTAATTATCCCAACCTAACTGATATGCATTTGAGAAATTTGACCTAGACTGAGTTGCGTAATACTCATTTCCAAATCCATATTGTTCCAAAAATGACATGTTTAAAAAGCCATATTGCGTAACTTCAGCAATATTATCAGTTCCATTTTGATAAATATCGTTAATATTAAAAATACCTACTTGTTCTACAGTAGATGAATTATCCACTCCAACTTGATTAATATTGGATTGATTAATTTGGGCAAATGAAACTACCCCAGTACACAGTACTAATAAAAAGACGAATAAAATCTTTCTCATGGTTATAAAGTTTTAAGGTTTAAAGTGAATAGACCAGGTTTCCCTGATTTAAAAGTTTTACTAATTTGGTTGTTGGTTGATTTCTACTTGATGATTTATGTTTTATCTTTTTAATTTCTAATTAAATGTAAAGAGATCTACTGAATTAATACGAATACATTACATCAAACATCAAATTAATATGATGAATATCTTCCGAAAATTGATAAAGCTTATCAAAAATCTTAAACTCTTTATGAATAGTTAATTTTAATTAAACAAACCAAGCTAAACGCCCTGTTTTACACACATAAAAATACAATGATCCTAAAATTTAGAAACAAAAAAAGGTCGAATAAATATCCGACCTTATTAACAACATATAAGTATTTTATTCAGCAGTAATAGGTTGAGGATCTGCTTTTTTTCGAATTTTTTCTTTTCTATTTTTCTTTTTCTTACTGGTATCCCAAATTTTATCAAAATAGAAATTCAAACCAATTTTTCCTTCCCAAAAATAATCGTTAAAATTTCCTTGCTTCAATCCGTCTATGTTATCATTAAATATATAGTGATTGAGTATTGAAAAATTTAACCCAATACGATCATTAAATAAAAACTCTACTCCTGCACCATACAATGCTTGGGTATGAATCGAATTCGAAATATCAATTGTGTAAATCGATTTTTCATGCTCTGAAAAAACACCAAATCCACCTTCAATATAAGGAGTCCAATTTTTATAAGGTAATAATCGATACTTCGCTGTTACATCTAAGGAATTAAAAGTCTTCTGAAAATACTTCGTAGTAGCAAGATCTCCTCGGCTAAAATTAAGTGCAAACTGTAAAGCCGACTGGGTATCATACAATAAAGATACTCCTCCCATAGCCTCCATCTCGGAATGTTTATAATCTCCCATATATAACCATGATCCACCATTAAATCCTAAACCAAATTTGCGACGACGTGGTGTCAATAGTTGATCAAAGAAATCCGACCCTTCGTTATCCTCTTTTCCTTCCACATATTTCGTAACAATATCTGAATTAACATCTTCTGGGTTTTTTAAGTCCCATAATCCTTCTATAACTCCTTCAATAATTAATGACTCTACAGCCTTCTCTATAGCCTCTTTCACCGCCATTTCGGATGGTTCATTGTAAGTAAAACCTACCTCAGCCTCGAGCAAACGCTTAAATTTCACATATCTAAAGATACTTGCATCTAATTTCTGAGAAAGAATCATTTTTGAAGTATACACGGTCTTTAAAATTCGACCATTACTAGTTGAAATGGCACGAAGATATACGGTCACTCTATCTTGTCGATACTGTCCTGAAGCTCCAGCACCAAAATACTTTAAACCAGCACCTCCAGTTAAAACATTAGCGTCGTAACTAATTACGCCACCTTCCAAAACCAAACCAGCAAATAAAAGTGGTGGTAACAATTGAGAACTTTCATTTTGCCCTGCATAATTCGCTCTGCTTGAACGTATTATTTTACGTTCATTCAATAAATTTGATAAGCCTTCGCGTTCGATTGGAATAAACCAACCCGATTCTTCAATTGCTTTTAATAAAATAGAAGTAGTTCCCTGAGTTACAGCAGTGGACCAATTGGCTCCCGTATCGGATGGTTTATATTGTCCGGTTTGATCGCGAAACTTATAAACAGCAGCAACTATTTTTTCTTTAGGTTCGGGTAAACTAACCAAACTTTTTCTTGCTGGTGTTTCAGCTCCAATTTCGGCTCTTTGCTCATTTATAGGCTGGTTAAAAAAAGGAGTACATCCAGCGATGAGAGGTAGTAAAATAACGATACCATAGTAGTGGCGTATACATTTAAACATATATAGGGAATTAGCAAGTAACTACTTATTAATAACTAGGGATAACAACATTCGTATAATTTCCGTTTGCAATATCCTGAACATTTACAGTGACACCACTAGCATCTTCAGAAATATCTACCTTATAATTCCCAAGATTATACGAACCAGTTTCGAGATCATTACTATCACCAAAAATAGAATTAACTAATTTACTAGATAGTTGATTCAAAATTTGTCGATTTAAATTATCTTGAAAATCATCCAATGGATCTGAATTAAGGGCATCTTCGGCATTTGGATCTTCAATCCTATTTTGTTGAGTAGCCGAATTTATCAACCAATTGTAATTATATGCATTACCCCCAAAACTTGAGTTAATTGGCGTATACACAAAATCTTGAGCCTTTGATTCGTTTGGCAATAAAAAACTCATAAAAATAAATACAAATACTATTTTTACAATATTCATGGTTTGTAGTTTAAAGTTCAAAACATTCCCGTTCCCTGTTGATCTTCATCTTCAAGTTGGGCGTTCATTTTTTCATAATTATTTAAATATTGTACCGCCATTTGATTCGCATATTGAGACATTTGCTCTAATACCTCATAACGTGGCTGCACTCTTTGTTTAAATACTTCATTATCATTTACTAATACAATAATTTGAGTTGCTAAGCCTGGTAACACCATTTCTTTAATTGTAATGGTATAATTTTTCGCCTTTTGTGGAGCATTCCAAACAGAATAAAACATATCATAAAAATCACGACCAACTTTGGTCATTGTTTCATCCATAACCAATCCATCAACTTCCATTTCGGAACCCACATTTTCGTAGGCCGTATTTTCTTCGACAATATCATCGAGTGTTTGTTGAAGAATTTTTAAAGTTCTTATAGAATCATTCATACTTTCGGTTTCTTGCCCCTTCATTTCGGGAAGCGAAACAAAAAATACAAATAAAAAGACTAATAGTAAATCTTTATAAAAACAATTCAATTTAATCTTCATAAAATCAATGATTATCACAACATAAATATATCATTTCTAAATTTAATATCATAACAATACCAAATTCATTAGACCTCACTTAAGGAATCTTAACTTTTGGATGTCAGGCTATGTAAACCAATCACAAAATACTATTAATTAGTTCGTTTAAAATATAAATATCAAAATTTAGGACATCTAATTGCACGTATTCGTCTTTTTTTTCTTAAAAAATGAGTTCCAGAACAAGAAGATTTCGCTTTACCCAATAAATAACTAAGAGATATCTCATGTGCACCAGAATTTGTTTTCACTAAATTAGAGACCACATAATCATAGGAATAACCGATTCTTATTTTTTCGGTTTGATAACCAAGTAGGACTATGAAAGCATCAAAATCGAAAGAAATATTATGCCGAAACCAGCCACCCACAACCCAATTGTTTCTCGACAAATACATCCCGTAGTTAATTTGCTCGAACCCTAACTGCCGTTGATATAATAAATTGGGCGAAATGGTAAAATTGCTCTTCATCAATCCTCGGGAGTAGCCCATGGGAATATTTGCTCCTGCATGCAATGTATATTTACGAGGTAACACTGCAACATTTTGCGATGCATTGAAAGCTTCATTTGGCTCTGAAAGATGGTCAATTACTCCTCCAAAATAAATACTTTTGTAATTTAGGATGAATCCCATGGAAAAATCCCAATATGAATTACTCAAATTACTTGGCTGTACTTCTCGGGAAGGATAAATTACACCGTACAAAGGATCTATCATATCTGAAAACACCAATGAATTCCAGTCCAATTTCCGTTGATTGTAGCTTGCCTTTAAACCAATATTCATTGATAAATCTCTATTAATATCCAAAGAATAGGAATACATTCCCGCTGCTGTTGTTGTTTTTATGGCTCCCTGTCCTTGATTATCCTGAAGTATTAATATTCCCAACCCACCATTCATTACATCGACATATTGATCGTAAGAAGCACTATAAGTTACAAAAGGACGATTATTTTGAGGCCATTGATTTCGATAGGACATTCCGAGCGTGGGCACGTATTCAGATCCCGCAAAGGCAGGGTTAAGATAAAGCCGGTTTGCGTAAAATTGAGAGAACTCAACGTCCTGAGCCTTGACAAATGAAGTCAAAAGCAAACAACAGATGATATAAACAAATCTCCATCTTACCATTTTATCGAATTAAAGAAACATTACCATCCTGACGAGCTTTTCCATTAACAATCAGAACCCAAACATACACTCCGGTTTTTGCCATTTGCCCTTTGTAGGTGCCATCCCAACCTTGTCCTAAATCTGTAAATTCATAAATTAGTTCCCCCCAACGGTTGTATATAAACATTTCGATATCTTCTCCAGCAATATCCCCTGTTATTGATGGCCCAAAGGTATCGTTCACTCCATTTCCATCTGGTGTGAAAGCATTCGGAACAAATATTCGGTATCTATCCATATAAACCTCGATAGAATCCTTCCCAATACAACCATTTCTATCGGTATATTCCAAGCGATACATTCCTTCTTGAGTAACTGTATATAGTGATGCTGTAGAACCATCTTGCCATAGATAGGTACCTGGAAGAAAACGAATTTCGATTGAAGGAGCCAATATTTTAGACTCGGTATAAAATATTGTAGTATCCCTTCCTAAATCAAAAACTGGTTTATCGTGTACGATAAAATCGACTACCGATGAATTTTCACATCCATCATCTATTCTAGCAAAAAAGCTATCATTGGAACGAATTAGAATTTTAGATGGATTTAAAACCGGAATAAACAAATCGACATCTTCATACCAACTTACCGCACCAGTAGAACTGGTAGTTACTTGATTATTAAGCGAAGTTAAATCGAAATCAAGATACTCTCCCCTCCCCACAACCTCTTCGCACAATTCTATAATTAAAGGAATTGCTTCTGGTAAGGGATCAACGATAAAATTTAATCGCCCTGAATTCTCACAACCGCTTGTATTCGTGGCAAGAGCATAAAAAGAACTTTGATTAAAAACAGTTACATTCGTAGGATTCGATACAGGAATATTCAATCGATCATCTTCAAACCATTGTACATTTGCAATTGGATCGTTACTTACTTGCAAATTGTAATTATCTAAGTTGATTCCTGAAAGTGAGGAAGATCCGTAACTCTCTTCACAAACCATCTCGTTTACCGTTGTTGTTTGAGGTAATGCTAGTATAGCAAATGAAAGTTCGGCAAAATTCTCGCAAGTACCATTCCAAATTCGAGCATAGAAAATATCACCATCCGAAACCAAAACATTGCGGGTATTTAAAACAGGATTTGAATAGCTTGATTCAGAATACCAAATAATTGTGCTACCTGTTGTTGTGGTTATTTCGGATTGATAAAGATTTAAATTTACCCCTATTACTTGTCCAGAATTGAAAACTTCTTCACATAAGGAAACTTGATAGTTTTGAGCATCAGGTAAGGCATTAATCGTAAAATCGACTCTTCCAACATTACTCTCGGCACCAAAACTTACACGAACATAAAAACTATCTCCATCGGAAACGGCAGTACTAAGAGGACTTGTAACTGGTACACTAAGCGCTCCATCAAAAAACCATTCTTTAACTGTTCCTGGATCATTATTTACTGAAGACTCTAATTGAGAAAGATCGTAGGATACTATGGAACCACTTCCCATTACATCTTCGCACAATTCTATCTGCAAATCGTTTGCTTCGGGTAGATTTCGAACCGTAAAAGTTATCACTGCAGAATTTTGACAATTACCATTGTCGACCAAAGCGTAATAACTGTCTCCTGTTATTACATCGACATTATTAGGAGTAGCAACAGGAATTGTAAGTAAAGCATCTTCATACCACAATATTGAACTACTTGAAATAAGTGAATTATAAGCCAAAAGGTTTACTCCTGTAGCTATCCCCGTTCCAAAAGTATCTTCCCAAACATTGACTAATGGACTAGCTGCAAGTGGCAATGAATTTACCGTATATGCAACCACCGCAATGTTTGTATTAAATGCATCGCTTACCGCTGCAAAAAACCGATCTCCATTGAATGTAATTACGTTGCTTGGATCTGCAATTGCATTCTCGGGCAAACCGTTTGGTTCTGAGGACCAATCATTAAACCATGAAAACGAATCCCCATTCCCTTCATTAATTTGATTCTCAAGTAAACTTAAATCAACCAAAACACTGCCAGTTCCCAGAGCATCCTCGCATAGCACAGGAGAAACATTTCTTGCAATAGGCGTGTTTAGCACCGAAAAATTAACCGTTGCTGTATTTGCACAAGTACCATTGGAAACCAAAACATAGAAAATATCACCATCGGTTACATCTTGACTTGTTGGATCTGGCACCAAGTTGGTGAGGCCTGCATCTGAATACCAATCAATGGAATTGTACTGTCCTCCGAGAATCACATTATTGTAATAACTTAAATCTACTCCAAGTGAAGTCATAGAACCAGGTACATCTTCAAACTCTACGATATTTTGATTATTTGCGATTGGCAAAGCAAGAACCGTATATGTAATTACAGCAGTATTAGACTCTCCAGCATTTTGAACCAGAACATGAAATACCTGTCCGTTGGTAACACTTACATTTGAAGGATTTACAACAGAATTAAGCAATGCTGCATCGGTAAACCAACTTACACTACTTGTTGTTCCTCCATTAATTGTAGGATTTAGTAGCAATAAATCGATATTTGATGCAAGCCCACCTCCATATAGATCTTCGCATACGTCGATGTCCAAATCATTTGCAATCGGCGACGACCGTACCGTAAACTGAATACTCCCTTCATTTAGACAGTAACCATTATCAATATAGGCGTAAAAAACATCTTGATCATTAACCACAAGATTTGTTGGGTCGACTATCGGATTTAAAAGCGTGGCATCGAAATACCATACCAAATTATTAGTGCCAGCAACCTGATTATTATAAGAAGTTAAATTAATACCTGAGGCTGTTCCAGAACCAAAACTATCTTCCCAAACTTGAATATTTACATCATTCCCTTCGGGCAAAGCTTGAATGTTATAAGTTACAGTAGCCACACTTGTTTCGGTTCCTGTAGAGACTTCGGCATAAAACATCTCTCCATTTGAAACTATTCTATTTGTAGTATTAACAACCGGTTGCGATAAAGCTAGATCATGAAACCAATTGACTAAAAAACCATTATTATTTGTAATGGCCGGCTCTAATAATGTAAGATCAATATTCGATACAATTCCTGTGCTATAGTTATCCTCACAAAGAGTAATATTTTGATCCAAAGCTTTAGGTAAAGAATTAACGGTATAAGTTACCACTGCAACATTACTACAAAAACCATCATTTACTTCCACCCAAAATTGCTGTCCATTACTAAGCGTAACACTTGTAGCATCAAGTAGCGTTGTTGTTAATGATGCATCAGAGTACCAAGTGAAAGTGGTTCCAACGGTACTATTTATAGCACTCTCTAATAAAGTTAGGTTTATACCACTTGCTGTTCCAGTTCCTTGCACATCTTCCCAAACAGATTCCGACAGATCGTTAACTAAGGGCAAAGGCAGAATAACAACCTCTTGACTAATGTTATCGGTTCCACCTGAAATTAAATTAACTTCTAAATTCACACTAAAAGTACCCGCAAATCCGTAAATATGATTTACGGTAAAGGGACTGGTATTAGAAGTTAGGACTGTTCCATCACCAAAATCCCAGGATGCACTTGAAATATTAGTAAGATCAGAACTTATAGTAAACTCGGTATTATCACCTAAACAGTTGAACTGATATGCAAACTCCAAGGTAAAAATACTAGTTACAAAATTTGGCAATCCTAAACGACACCTTCTTCCTCCTAAATTTTTTGAGTCAGCCACAAAATTAGCCCCTACTCCCGCAGCATCAGGATTGTTAATCACATCTAAATTTAAGCTTCCAGTATTCCCATCGGTATTTGTTTTAGCCATGTAAATTCTATTATCTGGAGCCAATTGCAAAGCACCATACAACCATGATCCAGAACCTATAATTTGGGCAGATCCATTAATAGTTGCCTGATTATTTGACGATATATTAAATTGATACAAATCGCCACCTAAAAATGAACTCATATATAAATATTCGCCCGACGGAGAGAATTCAATTCCATAAGGAGTAGAATAATTATTTAATTGAATTGGATTGGATACACTACCAGTTGCAGCACTAAAATCAAATAGCTCCACCCTATCTTGCGTATAAATTGCTACCGCCAATTTTGATCCATTAGGAGAAGTCTTCATATAACCAATAGCGGATTTTCTATCGCTATTATGTCGTACGCCAACGGTGCTAATTACCGGGGTAGAAACGCCAGTTGCTGTGAATTGATACGCATAAAAATCGCGTGAATCCCAAACATGCATTATAATCCAAAAATCGGTACCATTAGCATGTTTAACTGCAGTAATTTTTTCACAAACCTCATTTCCAAACAATACGGTATTTTTAACAGTTACAGCACCAAGGCCTCCATTTTGCGATAGATCCACGATTGAATAATTTAAGCCATTCCGAAGTGCATTTTGATGAGCATCGACCGTAAAAATATAGTAGAGAATAGCACTTCCTGGTTGTTGAACAATTATTGAAGATTGAGTGGCAGAAGCGTTTCCATCTAAACCAGTTCCATTCGCCATTACCGCATGATTCTTATTGTAGACAGTAACTCCGTCGGTATAGAAAAGTAAGTCTCCTTGCACTGTACAAACAGTAGAGCAGCCTTCCTCAGTACTCAAGCTGCCATCGGTTAATGCCACCGCAGGATCAACATTAAAATCCAAACCTGCATTTTCGCCAAAATACCATATCCCAGCTTGCCCTTGACCAAACACTAAATTTGAGGCCAAAAAGAAATAAGAAAGTAGTAAACGAAATACAAGTTTCATCTTTAATTTAAAATAGGTATCGGAAAAATACAAGCTGTTTAATTTTGCTTAAACCCTGATTATCTCCCACTTACATACAATTTACAAAATTTATCCTATCCAATAATCAGATACTGAATGTTATTAAATAAAAATCAGGTAATAGTTTCATGATTCATGAATAATTACCTGATTATTAATATTAGTTAAACGGCATTTGTCAAAAAAAAAATTAACTAAGGCCTAAGTAATCAAAGAGTTTTGACTTTACAGTAGTAGTCAATGGTCGTTTCCCGTTAAGAATATAAGACAAATACACATCAGTTACTCCAATAATTTTAGCAACTTTCTTCTTCTTATCATCTAGAATTCTGAGTCTGTCTTTAATTCTAACTAAATCGTTCTGAACTTCCTGCTTCATAACTTCAGTTTTAAAATTTAACAATTGAGATTAAGTTTTTTTTTAAACCTGAACCGAAAACAAGTGACGATTTCACTTGTTTTCGAGATTCAAATTCAATGTTTGTAAATTTTTTAATCAATCTACATGGTTGGTTGAAAAGTGAATAGAGCAAATATTAGTTCGGACTATAATCAAGTCCAGAACCAATAGCCTTTTTTAATTCGAATAAACGAAGTTGTTTTTGTAACAATTCGTAATTCTTATAGAGTGCTTTTCGGTTTTCTAATTTGGAATTTTGTTCCTCTCGGTCCACCGTAATCACAACTTTGGTTTCTTTAAAATTATCATTAATGTATTTCAGCATATCTACATTCGATAAAGCTTTTAATGGCGTAATTACTAAATCAATTTTTGTCTGATTTAAAATGATCTCCATCTCCACAGGATCATCGGCAAAATATGCTTTAGCATCTAAGCTCTGAATGTATTCTTTCAGCTCATCAATTAATGATCTATTTTCTTTTATAAATAGGATATTCATAGCTTCTTCTGATGAAGGAAGAATTTTTAATGAGTCTCCTTCCAATATTAACACATCCATACATTAATCGTACTTAATAACGCCCTTTCTTAAGCAATCCTCGTACCACAAACACCTTAACCCTATCAATCAACTACTTATGCTTATTTTGAGTTCGATTATTTTAAATAATAATATCCGTTTACGGATAGTTAAGTTTAAGAAAACTAAAACGAAGTACCTAAGTGCCTGATACACTTACAACCATGATTTTTTTTGATGTTTTATCCGTTTTCGGATATGAAAAGAATCGGATAGAATGAGAAAATTTCCTAATTGTTGATTCTAAACTCGATTTGTATTTGAAACAACACTTAACCAATTAAGCTATACATTGATTTATAAAAGTCTATTAGCATAATAACTTATCAATTTTGATGATAAAAGCATAAAAGTTTTTAGTGTAAAGCGAAGAATACAGGGATTAAATTATCCAAAATCGGATAAAAAAAATATCTGGTAAGAACCAGATATTAAACTTCAATTTTATATTTTTTTATTCGTCTATCGAGAGATTGCCATGTTATATTAAGCAAATCGGCAGCTCTAGACTTATTATTATTGGAACGTTCGAGTGCCTTTTTAATGCAATCCATCTCGACCAATTCCAAATCCAGATTTTCATCGGTTGAAAAGTTAATTTTTCTTGCTTCTTCTTTTGGATGAGTTAGTTGAAAATGAGATAAACTTAATCGGTTCGCATCGCAAATAATTACAGCTCGTTCTACCATATTTTTTAACTCCCGCACATTACCAGGAAACTCATAGGCTACTAATCGTCGAATAACAGCACCATCAATTTCATTTATATTTTTACCCATTACCCGATTAAAATATTTCACAAAATAATCTAAAAGTAAAGGGATATCCTCTTTCCTATTCCGTAATGGCTCTAAATGAATGATAAATGAACTTATTCGGTGATACAAATCCAGACGAAATCCTTTTTCGGAATGAAGGCCATCAATATTTTGATTGGTAGCTGCAATTATTCTTGTATCGAATGGAATTTCGACATTCGAACCAACTTTCATAATTTTTCGATCCTCTAAAACTCTCAAAAATTTAGTTTGCAGATTAAGTTGCATATCGCCAATTTCATCCAAAAAAAGAGTCCCTTTATTCGCTGCTTCGAACCAACCAACTTTTGAATCGGAAGCTCCAGTAAATGCTCCTTTAGTATGTCCAAAAAACTCACTTTCAAATAGTGATTCAGGAATAGCACTACAATTTACTGCATAAAAATAGTTCTCTTTTCGACTACTTAAATAATGTATAGCCCTAGCTACCAGCTCCTTACCTGTACCACTTTCTCCCGTTATCAGCACCGATGTATTATCTGTCTTAGCAACCTTACCAATCAGATTAATTAAATTTTTCATCTGTGGACTATCGCCGATGATTTCGTATCCCATTGCCTTATAGAACTCCTCTGATATAATAGAATAGTTTCGCTTAACTTCTACTAAGTTTTTCTTTAGGTGTACAAATTTCTTTGTTCGTTCAATAGCATTTTCCACATCGCGCAAACGAAATGGTTTGGTGAAAAAATCGGAGGCTCCTAGGCGCATGGAATGAATAACAGAATCCATTTCGCTATATCCGCTAATCATAATCACTTCAATTTCAGGAAAATCGTGCTTTACTTTTTCTAAAACATCGAGGCCACTCATTTCGGGTAAATTAATATCGATTATAGCAATATGAATCTCATACTTATCCATAATCGTAAAAGCTTCGGAAGGACTACCGGCTTTAAATATGTTAAAATTAGGATCAATTAGAAACTCTTCTAACTCATCGCGAACCAGCTGTTCATCATCTAAAATTAATATTCTTAAATTACTTATTGGCTCCATATAGAGAGGTCTTTACTGTAGATTGATTACTTTTAAATTGCCTTGCTTTTCTAAATTTTCGAATTCTAATGGTAAAATCAATTTCATTTCGGTGTATTCATTTTTTAAACTACTAACGGTTATTTGTCCATTCATTTTCTGTACAATGCCCTTACTAATATACAAGCCAAGCCCTGAACCAATACCTGATTGCTTCGTGGAAAAAAACGGCTCAAAAATATAGTTGAGATTATCCGGATCTATGCCACAACCATTATCCTTAATAGCTATTACAACATTTTCATTCGCCAAATCAGCAGTGATCTTTATCCATTCATCCTGCGATTTTGAACTTGATGTTGAATATTGAGACTCAATAGATTCGTAAGCATTATTTAATAAATCAACAATAACCTTCTGAAGCTTGTGCTTACAACCCCTCACATACAAACCTTCGGAACATGTATTAACCGAAATTTGAACGGCACTTGTTTTATATTGATTTTTAACCAAGTTTAAAGAATCGTTAAGAAGCCCCTTTATATCTATTTGTTCCTGAGAATTTTCCTTTTGTGAAGAGTTATAAATTCCTATTTGCGACAAGTACTTCTTGATGCGATCTATATCGGTAAACACTTGTGAACACTTTTCACGAATATACTCCTCATCGATTTTTTTCATGGATAAACGCAGAAGAATATTATCCATAATCATGGATATCCCTGTTAATGGTTGATTAATTTCATTCACCATAGAACTAGCTAACTTCCCAAGCGATTCTAATTCCGATTTCTTCAAAAGCAACTGACGATGAAAATCATTAATTTTCAGCTCCTTTTCCACTTTCTCTTTTAATTTGTTGGTTTTATCCTCAAATTCTTGTTCCTGACGTTTTAATCCAGTTATAATATCCTTATAGTCCGTGGAATCATTCCCAACATCTCCATTGGTAACAATCTCCATCATAATACCTCTTACCCCTTTTTCATTATTCGCAAAAGTAGAGTGTGCCACTAAAACAATACGCCTTAAACTATGTTTTTTAGTAACAATCGATAATAATTCGAAGGCAAAACCTTTTTGTGTGGCAGATAAATTCAATATTTTTTTAATTTTCTTACTATCCTCCCCTTTAAAAAATTGCGTAAACTTTTCACCTTTGGCATTTTTTAATTCTTGGCACTCTAAAAATTTGCAGGCATAATCATTTAAATAGCTTATCTGATTTTTTGCATTTAATTCGAAAATCGCCTTATCGCTATACGCATCATTTTCCAGACTTAAACTCTCTTTAAAACTTAATTCCAAAGCTTTTTTCTGAGAAATATCAGCAACTAAACCGTAAATATTAAAAACTTTTTCAATCTCGAGGTACTTGCAATACATTTCAATTTTGAAATATTTTACCTTCCCATTCTCGTAAAAATATCGATGTTCAAATTCAATTTTCTGGTTTTTTTCTGGAAGATTCAATAACATTCGTTCTATAGCATCTCTATCTTCAGCATGAGTTCTGGATTTCATTTCCTCAAAAATATCTTCATCTTTTTTTGAAGAAATATTATAGATTCGCATAAACTCATCCGATCCCCGCATAATTTTGGAATAAGAATCCCATTCGAAACTACCTATTTTTGCTTTCTTTTGTACTCTTCTTAAAACGCTCTCCTTCTTAACTAATGAGTCTTTTATTTGCTTCCGCTCCGACACATCTCTACCAATTGCTAAAAAATGGGTATCATCAAATTCTATTTCTTTAAAAATAGTCCATTCCAAGTAGACCATATTTCCGGCAGAATTCACTATCTGTTCTTCAAAAGTTATTCGTTTTTCTTTTCCATTTAGTTTATCTATTCCTTGAATTAATTGGTCGCGTAAAACTAAATTAACCGAAGCTAAAGTGTCGCTAGAAATACCATCTATTGTGTAATTAAAAAAATCGGTAAATGCTTTATTTGCAAACTCGAGTCGTTGCTGACTATCCATTTTCAAAATAAGTTCGGATTGCCCCTCAATAATAGAGCGATAATTGGAAGCAAGATTACGTAAACGACTCTCCAACATATCCTTCTCGTTTAAAGCGAAAGTCAACTTCTTATTCTGCGACTCAATTAATTTTCTATTCGTATAAAGTTCTAGAAAAATAGTAACCTTATTAATAAGAATTGAATTGTTGAACGGTTTCCTTAGAAAGTCAACACCACCACATTTGTAGGCCTTTGCTTCACTTTCTTTGTCCTGAAAAACTGCTGTAAGAAATATAATTGGGGTAGACTTGTTCACCTGACCACTACGAATTTTTTGAGCAAGCAAAAATCCATCCATTTGTGGCATTTGAACATCAAGAATAATAAGCGCATACTCCTTCTTCTCGATATCCTGCAAAGCCTTTATTGGTGATTCAATTAATTCCAAATTAACGTTCAAGATTCCTAACAAGGCCTTTAGTAATTCCAAGTTTTCGGCACGATCGTCTACAATTAATAATTGGGGTGTAGAATCCAATTCCATAGGCTTTGAGTTAGTGGTATGCGCACTTAAAAAGAAAAACCCGAAAGGGCATTATTTCTTTCCTAGTAAGGTTGTTTAATCAAAATTAAAACTAAAGCATTAGAAAATCAACTGTTTTATGATTAAAGGCAAATTAACTTCCTTAGGAATACCTATAAGTACGACCAACTATCCGAAAACGGCTATTAAGAATTTGGCAATTTATTGCCTAATAATGAATTAAGAGTAGTAGATAAAGTAGGAAATTTAAAGGTGAAGCCAGCATTTAAAAGGCGTTTGGGCAGCACTTTTTGACCTGAAAGAAGAACACTTGCTCCTTTCCCAAATAAGACCCGAAGGAAAAAAGCCGGAACAGGTAAAACTGCAGGTCGTTTTAGAATCGAACTAAGTGTTTTGGTGAAATCTGTATTGGTAACTAATTCGGGTGCAGTTAAATTAAAAGTGCCTTCTACCTCCTTATTTAAAATTGCAAACATGTAGGCATTCAAAAGGTCGTTTATGTGTATAAAAGGAAAAGCCTGATGTCCATTTCCCAATTTGCCACCTAAACCGTATCGAAAGATCGGTAATACTTTTTCCAAAGCCCCTCCCTTATTGCTTAAAACAACACCCAACCTAAAAATTACGGTTCGAACCTCCTGCTTCTTAATTTCATTAGCCGCATTTTCCCAATCCTGACAAAGCTCCCCTAAAAAATCGTTCGAATAATTTAAACCGTACTCGTCGTGAATATGTTTGGTATCGTAAATACCAACTGCTGAAGTAGAAATAAAAAGCTTTGGTTTGATCTCCATTAAAGCAATTGCGGCACTCAAATTTTTAGTAGTTGTAATTCGGCTAATCCGCAAAATCTCTTTGTTTTTCGAACTCCAACGACACAATACTGGTGCACCGGAAAGATGAATTATAAGTTCGCACGCATTCATGAATTTAGAAAGCTCCTGAACATTTCCGTAAAGAAGTTTTCTTGGAATTAAAACAATATCAGCATTCAGATCCTCAACTAATTTTTTAATTAAATGAGCGCCTATTAAACCCGATCCTCCACTAATTCCAATTTTCATTTTTCTTGTATTTATAGAATAAAACTTGAGAAATCGCCTTCTAAAAATGTTCGTAACTCATTTGGGGTAATCCTCACCTTAATATTTCCGCCCATTACATAGGAAATATTTCCAGTTTCTTCGGAAACCGTAATCACATGAGAATCGGTTGCTTGAGTCATGCCAATAGCTGCTCGATGCCTTAATCCCAAACTACCTGGAATATTTGTATCATCGGTAACCGGTAAAATACAGCGAGCTGCAAGTATCCTATTATTTGCCCAAATTAGAGCTCCATCGTGAAGAGGCGAATTTTTAAAAAATATTGTTTCGATCAGATTCTTAGAAACTCTTGCTTTTAAAATTTGTCCTGTATCGGCATATGTTTGTAAATCTGTATTTTTTGCAACTACAATTAAAGCTCCTGTTTTTGTTTTTGCCATGTGCTCGCACGCGCTAACAATTGATCGAATTTCAATATCGGGAATCCCTCTTTCGTCTAGAGCAAACCAATTATTCAAATTAAATTTTTGGCTCATATTATATCTAGTTCCAAGTAGTAGAAGAAATCTTCTAATTTCCTGCTGAAATACAATAATTAAGGCAATCACTCCAACCCCTATAAATTGTCCGAGAATACTACTTAATAACTCCATATTAAGAGCTCGAACCAACAACCACATAAGGTAAAAAAGAGATAATCCAACAAATATATTGATGGCAACTGTTCCCTTAATTAGCATGTAAACCTGATAAAGCAAAAAGGCAACAAGTAATATATCCAGAATATCAAAAAGTCCAAGTGTTATAAATGCGGTGGTCATTTTTTATAATTAAATTCAGTATGCTAACAAAATTACAATTTTATTGGACAAATTACTGCAATGAGGAATTGATCTTAGAATACAAATTCACACAATCCACTGCTTCTTTCACATCGTGCACTCTTAATATATTTGCTCCTTTATCAAGCGCTATCATATTTAAGGCAGTAGTTCCATTTAAACTGCTGGAAGGATCCCCTCCTATCAATTTATATATCATCGACTTGCGAGAAACTCCAACTAATATAGGCAAGCTTAATTGATGAAGCTCCTTTAGCTTGGCCATCAACTCGTAATTGTGCTCCAATGTTTTCCCAAATCCAAATCCAGGATCGATGATAATATCCTTTGCCCCAAATTCGTTTAAACTTTTAATTTGCGATCGAAAAAAAGCAACTATTTCGTTTAATAAATGATTGTAAGTTGGATTTTGTTGCATGGTTTGTGGTGTTCCCTTAATATGCATCATGATGTAAGGAACTTGTAATTCTCCAATAAGCGAGAACATATTTGCATCCATAGTTCCTCCCGAAATATCATTTATTATACATGCTCCAAAATCTGTAACAACACTTTTTGCTACTTCGGCCCTAAATGTATCGATGGACAATATTGCATTTGGAAATTCCTTACGAATACAAGTAACTGCCGGAATTAGTCGAAGTAGTTCCTCCTTTGCAACAACATCCGTAGCTCCTGGACGAGTTGAGAAAGCTCCCAGATCAATAATTTCAGCACCTTCGCATAAAATTTGTTCACTTCGTTTTAAGATTGCTGTCTCTGTAAGATAAGATCCTCCATCGTAAAACGAGTCGGGAGTGAGATTCAAAATCCCCATCACCAAAGGCTTTTGGAAATTTATTGATCGATCGCCACACTTAATAGAGAGATTATCGCTGTTAAAACAATTAGTTTTGTAATTTTGCATCACCGATTTTTTTTGAACAAATTCCGAAGCAAAAGTAAAATAAAATACAATGGTTTAAGCTATTTTCTTACTTTTACGAGGGAAATTTCTAAAACAAATTATGAATAAAACAGACCAGCAGTACAATTCGATTATTAAAATCTGTACAGATATCTTCACAAAAAAAATGCACGATTACGGAACCGCTTGGAGAATTCTTCGCCCTAGTTCCATAACCGATCAGATATACATTAAGGCACAACGAATCCGAAGCCTTGAAACCAAAGGAATAAGCAAGATTGAAGATAATATTCGCGATGAATTTATCGGAATTGTAAACTATGCCATTATGGGCATTGTGCAATTAGAACTTGGCCCGTCGGAAGAAGAACTACCTGCTGATAAAGCGCTCGAAATTTACTCAACGCATTTTACGGAGGCAAAAGAATTAATGGAAGCCAAAAATCACGATTACGATGAAGCATGGCGAAGTATGCGGGTTAGCTCGTACACCGATTTAATTCTAATGAAAATTAACCGAACCAAACAAATTGAAGATCTGCAGGGAAAAACTTTAATATCAGAAGGAATTGATGCCAATTATTTCGATATGATTAACTACGCTGTATTTGGTTTGATTAAAATTGAGTTCGAAAACGCTTAAAAAAAATAGCTCTATTATGAAAATAGTTCAGTTTATAAGTCGTCTTATTGTTGGTCTTATTTTTGTCTTTTCAGGATTTGTAAAAGCAGTCGATCCAATGGGATCTACCTTCAAATTCACAGATTATTTCCTAGCTTTTGGCATGGATGCCTTAAAGGAGATTGCCTTTCCTTTAGCAATTCTTTTAGCCGCCCTCGAATTTACAGTAGGAATGGCCTTAATTTTTAACTGTAGAAAGAATATCACTGCTTGGTTAGCCCTGCTGTTCATGCTTTTCTTTACACCACTTACTTTTGTTTTGGCCCTAACTAATCCGGTAACCGATTGTGGTTGTTTTGGCGATGCTTTGGTACTTACAAACTGGGAAACTTTCTGGAAAAACATTGTAATTCTTGCTTTCACTTTGGTAATCTTCTTTAAAAGAAAAGAAGCGGATAATAGTCAAGCAGTATGGGAACAAAATTTACTGATAGGATTTGCCCTTATTGTTTCTTTTGGTATCTCGACCTACTCTTATCGCCATCTACCACTTATCGATTTTAGACCTTATCATATTGGTGCAAATATTTCTGATGGAATGAAAATTCCGGAAGGAGCACCGGCTGACGAATACCGTAGCCTTTTTAGATACGAAAAAGATGGTGTAGTAAAAGAATTTGACGAAAGTAATTATCCTTGGCAGGATACAACCTGGAAATATGTTGATTCTGAGCAAATTAAAATTAAAGAAGGTTATACTCCCCCTATTCATGATTTTACTATCAGTAATGAAATAGATGGAGACATTACCAATATGGTTTTATCAAATAATGGATACACTTTCCTTTTGGTTTCTAAAAATCTTACTGAAATAGACGAAAGTTCTTTGGTTAAAATAAAGGAACTCTCCTTTTTCGCTTTCGAAAATAACATACAACTGGTTGGCTTGACTGCTTCGGGCGATAGAGCTATGCAAGAATTTAAAAATACGAATGAGTTGCCTTTTGAATTTTACAATACCGATGAAATTCAACTAAAAACCATCATCCGTTCGAACCCTGGCTTGGTTTTACTTAAAAATGGAACCATCCTTGATAAATGGCATTTTAGAGATTTCCCGAAAGTAGACCAGTTTCAAGGCGATCTTGCAGCCTACTCTATTACAAAACATCAAACACTAAATATCAATCTATTTATTATTAGTATTACATCAACTTTGCTTTTGCTACTTGTTCTTTTCAGTTGGATAAAAATAAGATTAGCAGCAGCAAAAAACAGATTACGATTATGAGAAAGAAAATTGTTGCAGGAAACTGGAAAATGAACAATACACTGGAAGAAGGTATTGTGTTGGCGGGACAAATCAATGATTTAGTTGAAAAAACTGAGCTTAATGGTGTAGATGTTGTTATTGGTACTCCTTTTATTCACTTAACTGAAGTAAACAAGCTTGTTGGTGATAAAATTGGTGTTGCAGCTCAAAACTGTGCTGATGAAGTTAGCGGAGCCTACACAGGAGAAGTCTCAGCTGCCATGATTAAATCAACTGGTAGTAAATATGTAATTTTAGGTCACTCGGAACGCAGAGAATACTATGGCGAAACCAGTGAAAAATTGGTTAAAAAAGTTGCGCTTAGTCTTCAAAACGGTTTAACTCCAATCTTCTGTTTTGGTGAAGTTTTAGAAGAGCGTCAATCAGAAAAGCATTTTGATGTTGTTAAAAGTCAAATTGCAGAAGGATTATTTCATTTATCACCAGAAGATTTCGGAAAAATTGTGTTGGCTTACGAACCAGTTTGGGCAATTGGAACAGGTGTGACTGCATCTTCGGCTCAGGCACAGGAAATGCACGCATTTATTCGTAAAACTTTAGTTGCTAAATATGGTCAAGAAGTTGCTGATAACACATCTATTCTTTACGGTGGAAGTTGCAAGCCTTCTAATGCCAAAGAATTGTTTGAAAATGCTGATGTAGACGGAGGTCTAATTGGTGGTGCTTCTCTTAATGCAGAAGATTTTATGGGAATTATTACTGCTTTTTAATAGCGTAAACACATACTATTAAAGCCGATACAGCAGTGTCGGCTTTTGTTTTTTGATCAGGATTAAATTAACTTGTTGCCCAGAACTATTTAAGACTCACACGATGGATTATATCGAACTAAAATGCACAATTCAACCATTCTCGGAAGAGATTGCCGAAATAATAATTGCAGAACTTGGCGAATTGGATTACGAAAGTTTTACACAAAGTGAAGATGGTATAGAAGCCTACATACAGGCTCCTCTGTTCGATATGGACGAGGTAAAACAACTTAGTATTAATCACCTTCCAAATGCTCCTTTTAACTTGAGCTATTCGCACAAAACCATTGAGTCGCAAGATTGGAATGCACTTTGGGAATCGAATTTTAGTCCGGTTATTATTTCCGATCAGGTGGTGATTAGAGCCTCTTTTCATACCGACACCCCCAAAGTTCCTTACGATATTGTAATTGATCCAAAAATGTCATTCGGAACCGGACACCACTCCACTACCTCCTTAATGGTTCAAACTATTTTAGAATTAAAATTAGAAGGTAAAAACGTGTTAGATATGGGATGTGGCACCAGCCTACTTGCTATTTTAGCTTCGAAACGAAATGCTGCTAAAGTTGATGCAATCGACATTGACGAATGGCCATACACCAATTCGTTAGAAAACATCAAAAATAATAAGGCCGAAAATGTATCCGTTTTTCTTGGTGATGCTGCTTTACTGGAAGGCAAACAATACGATGTTGTTTTGGCGAATATCAACAGAAATATCCTCATAAATGATATGAAACATTACGTGGCATGTCTTCCTGAAAATGGCGAATTAATTATGAGTGGATTCTACACTGAAGATTTAAAATACATTCAAGAAGAAGCTGAAAAAAACAATTTAAAATATATTAGTCACAAAGTGGCATTAAATTGGGTTGCTGTTCGCTTCACCAAAAAATAAAACACAAACTATTTTGCCGGTACCTGCTATTCCTCATAGAATACAGAGAACCGGCATCTTACTTTTTATAGCATTATGATTTCTTTTTAAGTTGCCATATGAAAATCCTATGCTAGGAATATTCGTCTCAGTTTGTAGACGAATATCTTTAACATAGACGCTTCATATCCCATCAAATTTGTTAAATTGCCTTTGCAAATATATCTACACCCGAAACTTCATTTATAATGAATAAGCTACTCTTTTCCAGCATTCTTTTTTTTGGAATAGCAATTATAAGTCAGGCCGTAAGCGCCCAAAGTATCAAATCATTTTCTCATGATTCCATAGTCTTTCAGGATGAATTCTTAAAGTTTATGGATCATCCTACCAAAAAGAAAGAATTTAAGGAGTTTAAAGAGCAATTTCCTACCTTTTGGTTCTCACCAGAAATGACTAGTGAAAAACGAAGCAATATTTACCAGATATGCGACATCTTTCTAAACAAAAAAGCAAGGTCGTTTCCTGATTTTTATAACTATTTTGAAACGCTGATGCTGTTTCAGCAACAAAACCGCGACCAAAAGGATTATTCCAGTTGGGAAAAAGGTTTGTTGCTTCAGATGAGCGATCGAAAAAACAAACTAAGCGCGACCCAAGACTTTCTTATTCAGACCCAAAATCTTTTAAGAGATACCATACTTCACGAATCGTACGCCACCAAATGGAAATGTGAAAATGCTAATTTCAAATTCCTATTCGATAAAGAATTAACCATTCAGTTCGATAAGGCCGACTTATATTGTATTGCTCAACGCGATAGCTCTTGTATTTACAGTACGAGTGGAATTTATCATCCATTTGAAAAAATTTGGAAAGGGAAAAAAGGAAAAGTAACTTGGACCAGAGCAGGTAAAAGTAGTGCCGATGAATATGCAACATTCGATTCGTATTCTGTCGACACCGAAAAATCCTCCTTTCAGGTGGATACTGTTAGCTATTACAACAAAGAACTATTCGACTCTAAAATAGAGGGCAGTCTTTCGGAGAAAATGAACTCTGTAAAAGATCCTGCCTTGGCTATTTATCCTCGTTTCGAATCGTTCGGAAAAGAAATAGAGATTAAAAACTTATTCACAAATTTAAATTACAAAGGAGGCATTGCCATTCATGGTGCAAAATTCCTTGGTAAAGGAAGTCCTGAATTTCCTTCAGTGATTGAACTATCCAGACACGACACCTTGTTTTTACGAGCACGCTCGGAACACTTTTCGTTCAATAACAATCGGGTGGTTGGAAAAGATACCGAAATTGAAATTCTAATCGACACTTGCCAAATTTATCATCCTGGTTTATTGTTTCAATATTATCCCGACAAAAAAGAAGTCAATTTAATTCGCGATGGAGAAGGAATTGCTTTGAGTCCCTACTTTAACACCTACCACAATATAATTATGGATTTTGGGATGTTGATATGGAATATGGACGAAAATTTAATGCACTTTGGAAGCATGAAAGGTGCTACCAGTAGACAGGCTCACTTTGAGTCGATGAACTATTTTAGTTTGAACCGATTCATGAAAATACAGGGCATGGATCAGGAAAACCCACTGGTATCGCTTCGCAAATATGCCGATTACTGCTACGTAGAAACATTTACGGCCATGGAATATGCTAACTTTATTAAAAAGCCAGTGAACCAAGTGCGCCAACAAATTATTGGCTTATCGTTTCAAGGCTTTGTTATTTACGACCGAAATACCGATGAAGTTAGCTTACAACAACGCCTTACCGATTACATTAAATCGGGAATGGGACGACAGGATTACGATGTAATTCGATTTACCACCCAAACCGAAAATAACGAAGATGATGCTACCCTACGAATGGGAAGTTTTAATTTAGATATTAATGGAGTAAAACATATTGCAGTAAGCGATTCTCAGAACGTGGTAATTTTCCCCAAGCATCAGAAAATTACTCTTAAAAAGAATCGTGACTTCCAGTTCGACGGAAAAATTATGGCCGGATTGCTGGATATGTATGGCAAAGACTTTAATTTCTCGTACGAAAAATTCAAAATTGATCTCGACCTAATTGACTCCCTACAAATAAATATTGTAAACGACTCGCTTTCTACCTACGGAAGAAGATACACAACCCAACTGGGAAGCGTATTGGAGAAAATTACCGGGAACTTATTAATCGATGATCCCAATAATAAATCGGGAATGAATAACTACGATGAATATCCTATTTTTAATAGCTCTGATTCGTGTTTCGTGTACTACGACAGCAAAAAGATTCAGGACGGAGTTTACAAAAAAGAGGAATTCTATTTCAAAGTAGACCCCTACACCATCAACAATATAAACGACTTTAAAAAAGAAGATATTTCGTTAAAAGGGGAATTTGTTTCCGACAGTATATTCCCAACATTTCGTGAAACACTTAGTATTAATGACGATAATTCGTTAGGATTTTACCACCTAACTCCTGCAACAGGATTTTCCGCTTACGGAAAAGGAACTTTTACCGATACCATACACCTTTCGAATGAAGGCTTAATTGGCAACGGAGTACTAAACTATCTCAGCTCGACTACAAAATCGAAAAATTTTGTGTTTAGACCAGAAGTAATGACTACCCAAGCCGAAAGTTTCGAATTAAAAGAACTTGCTTCTCAAATGAATAATCCAGAAGTAAATGGCGAGAAAATTTTCGAGACATGGTATCCTTACAAGGAAGAACTTTACGTGAAAAGTACTGCCTTGCCTATTGATATGTACAAAAAACTAGCAACATTAGCCGGAACCCTAAAAATTACTCCGAAAGAAATTACTGGCGTTGGCGATATGGAATTGGTGAATGCAGAACTTCAGTCGGATTATTTTACCTACACACCAAAAACCATTATAGCAGATACTGCTAGCTTTAAACTCAAAAATACCGATGCAGAAGGTTATGCCTTCGAAAGTACGGATGTAAAAGCACTTATCGACTTTAGAAACCGAACCGGACAATTTACGAGCACTACCGAAGGAAGTATTAGTGAGTTCCCATCGAACAAATATATCGCTTACATCAATAGCTTTGGTTGGGAAATGGATAAGCAGGAACTACTGTTTGGTAGCGAGAGCGAGACTACCCTAGCCAGCTTGTGGGAACAAAATAAAATGGAAACATTGCCTGAAACAGCCTATACCAAGTTAATATCGACTAGTATCAAACAAGATTCCTTAAGCTTTTTTACGCCTTTGGCCAGATACAGCTCCATCGAACATACCATTAAAGCAAAATACGTAAGCGATTTAGCGGTTGCCGATGCAAAAATTTATCCCGACAAAGGAGAGGTAAACATCGAAAACGAGGGATTAATGCAAACACTTCGCAACTCGAAAGTGCTTGCCGATACCATTAACTCCTATCATAACATCTTTAATGCTACAATTAATGTTCATGGTAAAAATTCCTATTCCGGATCGGGTAGCTATACGTATTTTGATGCCGACGATAAGGAGCAGGATCTGGTTTTTGATGTGATTGATGTGGATAGCTTGGGGCAAACCATTGCCATGGGGAATTTACCGGAAGAAGAATCGTTTAGCTTGAGTCCCGATTTTGACTACAAAGGCAAAGTGAAACTCGAAGCTCGCGAAAAATCGCTTTTTTTTAATGGGCAGACAAAAATTCACAACCATTGTGAAAGTATCGACGACAATTGGCTGGAGTTTAATTCACAAATTGATCCGAAAGAAATCTATATTCCTGTTGAATTATACGTTACCGACGATGAGAGTTTGAAGCTTTACAATAGCTTTTTCTTAACGAACGATTCCATTCATATTTATTCGTCGTTTTTATCGCGCAGAATTTTTTATACCGATAACGTGCTACTCGAAGCAAAAGGTTTTCTTACCTACAAACCAAATTTGCAAGCCTATCAAATTGCACCAAAAGATAAACTAAAAGATTTAGACGCAAGTGGAAGTATTCTTTCCTTTTATCAGGGAAACTGTAATATGAGAGGCGAAGGACTAATTAATTTGGGTGCCGAATTAGGACAGATAAAACAAATTGCTTCGGGAGCCATCGAGCACAATTTAGCGAGCGATATTGTGACTTTGGATTTAATTTTTGGGGTAGATTATTTCATGAACGATCAAGCGATGAAAATTATGGAAAATGCTTTTATGCAAGCCAATTTAAAACGTACGAATATTAATAAACAAGATTACACCCGTAAATTAGCCGAAATAATGGGGCGCAAAAAGGCCGAATTAGCAGTTCGAGAAATGGACGACTATGGTACTTTTAAAAGTTTACCTAACGAACTTTTGCATACTATTTATTTCAATAATCTTGATTTTATTTGGAATAAAGAAACCAAAGCATATCAATCTATTGGCGAAATAGGAATTGGAAATATTAACGACAAACAAATTAATAAAAGCATAAAAGGAAAAATAGAGCTGGACAAAAAACGAAGTGGCAACCGATTAACAATGTATTTGGAAATTGATAATTCTACTTGGTTTTATTTTGAATATCACCATGGGGTGATGTTTGTGCGCTCATCGAACGAAGAGTTTAATACGCTTATTCACGAAAGCAAGGAGGACAAACGCGAATTTAAAGATCCATTGAAGAAAAATCCGTATTCCTATATCATCTGTCCGCGTTCTCAAAAAACAAAATTCCTGAAAGAATTTAATATGGAATAAAATAGTAGGGGCGCAATATTTTGCGCCCCAATTCTTATTCTACGATTTCTTTTACTCGTCCCACCTGTCCATCTTCCAACATCACTTTAATACCATGAGGATGCATGTGCGAATTGGTTAGCAAATTTTTCACAACCCCTTCGGTTAGTTTTCCTGATCGCTGATCGGCTTTTAATACAATTCGAACCACCAAGCCTGGGTGTATATCTGCTCTTTTCGTTCCGTCTTTCATTTCTATATTTTTAAGTACATTAATTTCTTTATAGCACTGCCCTGTAAATGTAAAGCCTTTTTACGGATTATTACCTCACCAATTGGAAAATCCCCGAGCTAAAACAGGTAGCAATAAATGTTTATTACCTTATCCTTGCTACTTGATACCTGATACTTGGAGCTTGCTCCTTGAATATTGCAATTATCATAAAGGATGTTTACTTTAGCAATTCGCAAATTTTACTTTAGCACACAACATCTTCGAAGCAAGAATTTTAAAATATCACATGAAAAAATATAGTTTCCTACTTAGCCTCTTCATTCTACTTATCGCTTGTAAAAAACACAGCACTACAATAGCACTTATCCCCAAAAATAAGTTCGAAACAAAAATTGGAACAAAACAAGTTTCCTTATACAACCTAAAGAATCAAAAAGGAATGACTTGTCAGATTACCAATTTTGGAGCCCGTGTAGTTAGTTTATGGGTAAAAGATAAAAATGACATATTTACGGATATTGTTTTAGGATACGATAGCATTGAAGACTATCAAAAACCCGGTGCCAACTACATTGGAGCTACCATAGGCCGATATGCAAACAGAATTGCTGCAGGTAAATTTACCCTGAACGACAGTACCTATATTCTAGCTAAAAATAACGGAGAAAATCATGCTCATGGAGGAGTAAAAGGATTCAACAATGTAGTTTGGGATGCGAATCAATTATCCGAATCGGAACTACAACTCACCTATTTCTCGCCCGATGGCGAAGAAGGATATCCAGGAAATCTTACGGTTTCCCTACTCTACTCACTTAGCGAAGCAAACGAGCTAAAAATATCCTATACTGCAACTTGCGATCAAGAAACCCCAATTAATCTCACCCATCATTCCTTTTTTAATTTGAATGGTGCTGGCGCTGGCGAAATTACCGATCACCTGCTAAGTATGCCTGCAACAAAATATATTCCGATAACAGAAGATGCACTACCAACCGGTGAAATTCTGCCAGTACTAAACACACCATTCGATTTTACAGCAACCAAAACCATTGGAAAACACATTGGGGCAAATTCGGAGCAATTAGTTTTCGGACATGGATACGATCATTGTTTTGTGTTAGAAGCAACAGGCGTAAAATTGGCGGCCAAACTAGAAGCTCCATCGGGCATTTGTATGGAAGTATATACCAGCGAACCAGGAATACAACTTTATACCGGCAACTTTTTGAACGGAGCAATTCATATTGGAAAAGGAGCAAAACATTACGAACGAAGAACAGCACTTTGTTTGGAAGCACAACACTATCCCAATAGTCCGAACCAAGCTAATTTTCCAAGCACCATTCTTAAACCAGGAACCACCTATCAATCTACTACTAATTATAAGTTTGGAAATAAATAAATAAATAAAAGATTATCGAAACAGCGTTAAATCCATTTAAAACATAATGAGAGGGATTTATTTTGCAATTAAAAAACTACAAATAAACTGAACTATCTATTATATAAACAACAACACAAATATTACAAGCATAAAATTAAATTATGTGGTTAAATAAAAAAGTGATACTTTCGTAAGGAATACTACATAAATCTCTTCTCTGCTATAAATAAAATAGCTACAGACTACTATTTAAAATTTATTTACCATTTAAAAACGTAAAAAGTAATGACTACTACTAATTTACAGACTGTTAAAGCGAAGTACTCCATTAACGGTCAAATCATTTTTTCTTATACCAAACTTCGTTTTCAAAAAGACCTACAAGGCTTTGTCGTTCCCATTATTATTATTCCCATTTTATTTATTTCGACCCTTTTAAACTTTTACAGTGCTTACCGCGACCAAGACATTTACGAAATTATTTTTTTCGTGAGTATTTTGGTTAGCAGTATTGTGTTTACACTTATTGTATTCGCACAATACAAAGTAGCTAAAACCATGGATGGTAAAGAGTTTGACTTTCGCGATATAAAAATGATACGTATTCGCGAATCGAGAAACATTGCCAAATTAGCCTTCGAGTTTACCAATGGCCAAAAGCACAAAATGTCGATAAAAAAAGACGAAGCCTATTCCGATTTTTTCAAGAACTTAAACTATGCCAACGTAAGCATTTCCACAACAAAAAGTTAAAAAGGCAAAACTAAATTATTCCAACTTAAATCATCTATTCTCCAAATTACCTTGTATTTGCTGCGATTGATTGCTGTGGAAACAAAAAATTGATTAATTTTATCTAAATAGATCAAACATTCCATAGTCAATCATCATATGTATAATTATCAGTTTCTAAATAGAGATTTAAGTTGGTTATCCTTTAATAAAAGAGTACTACAGGAGGCGTCGAATAAGGCCTTACCTCTATACGAGAGAATCAAATTTTTAGCCATCTACTCCTCCAACCTCGATGAATTTTATCGGGTGCGTTTGGGTACCTACAAACGATTTACCGAGCTTGACCCGGTAGATAAGGATGTTTTAAGAGAGAATCCCGATGCAATATTGAAAAATATCAACGCCGAGGTCGATCGTCAGCAAAACGAATTTGGAACTATTTTTACACAGGAAATAATCCCTGCACTGGAAATGGAAGATATTATTCTGATACGAGATCAAACCTTAAGCGAAGAACATCATCAATTCGTGAAAGATTTTTTTCTAGACAATTTATTGCCTCATGTGCAACCCATACTTCTATTAAAAAAGCAGATTCAACCTTTTCTTCAAAACAACGTAATTTATATTGCGGTGAAATTGTTTAAGAAAAGCAAAGAAGAAGGTACTCCAAAAGCTCGTCGTGCCCGATACGCCATTATAAAAGTTCCCAGTCATCGATTTCCTCGCTTTATAGAGTTGCCCGATGATGATGGTAAACATTTTATCATGTTTCTGGATGACATCATTAAATTGCGAATGAAGTTGCTATTTCCTGGTTATAAAATAGATTGTAGCTATAGTTTTAAACTAAGTCGCGATGCCGATTTATTGATTGAAGATGAGTATTCGGGCGATTTAATTAAAATGATTGAGAACAGTTTAAAAAAACGGGAAACAGGTTCTCCATCGCGTTTTTTATACGATGCCAAGATACCAAAGGACTTTCTGAAATTTTTAAAAGACTCTTTTAACCTGCAAAATAACGACATGGTGAAAGGAGCCCGATACCATAACTTTCAGGATTTTTTCGCTTTTCCAAATCCAAAATTTCCGGAACTGGAACAGGAAGCTTTTCATCCCTTAAAAGTGGATGTTTTGCATACAAACAAATCCGTTTTTAAAAGTATTCGATTAAAAGATCAGATTCTTCATTTTCCGTATCAGTCGTACGAATACGTAATTCGCTTTTTAAACGAAGCTGCTGTTGATCCGAAAGTATTCGAAATTAAAGCAACTCAATATCGGGTTGCCGATAATTCGGCAGTGGTAAATGCTTTAATTAATGCTGCTCTAAATGGAAAAAAAGTAACTGTTTTTGTAGAAGTGAAAGCTCGTTTCGACGAGGAAGCGAATCTTCGATCGGCAAGTGAAATGCGAAAAGCGGGTGTAAAAATTATTGACAGCATTCCAGGTTTAAAAGTGCATGCGAAACTGGCTTTGGTACTACGCAAAGGCGACAAAAAAGATTACGCCTTTTTAAGTACCGGAAATTTTAACGAAAAAACAGCCAAAATATATACCGATCATGGTTTACTAACCTCCGATGAGGTAATGATTACCGAACTGAAACAACTTTTCGATTATCTGGAAAATCAGACCGAAGGATACGAATTTAAAAAGCTTTTGGTAGGACGATTTAATTTGCGAAGAAGTTTAATTGAACTGATTGATCAGGAAATTCAGAACGTAAAAAATGGAAACAAAGGCTATATTATTCTGAAAATGAATGGTCTTCAGGAGAGAGATATGATTTCTAAACTGTATGAGGCTAGCGAAAAAGGAGTGAAAATAGACCTTATTATTCGAGGAATTTGTTGCTTAAAACCCAACAAAACTTACGCAAAAAATATTCGGATTATTCGTATTGTCGATCAGTTTTTGGAACACGGAAGAATTTTCTATTTTCACAATTTAGGAGAAGACCTGCTATACCTTTCTTCGGCCGATTGGATGAATAGAAATTTGCACCGACGAATTGAGTGTGCTTTTCCTATTCAGGATAAAAAGATAAAAAAGGAGATAATTGACCTATTAAATATTCAATTAAAGGACAATGTAAGCGCCCGACTTTTAGATGGGAAATTGAATAACTTACCCATATTAAGCAATGGAAAAATGAAGGACATTCAATCGCAACAAGAAATTTTCCGCTATTTAAATAAAAAAGAACTGGCGAATCAAACTAGAAAACTTAAAGCGAAAAAAAAGACGGAATAATTACATTATCACTAAACCCAAAATCCTCAAACCATGAAACGACTTATTCTTGTAAGACATGCCAAAACGGAAGGTATTCGTTACGATATTTCTGACTATCAGCGGAATTTGATTGATAGAGGAATCAGCGATTCGAAATTAATTGCCAACAAGCTGTTTTTAAAGAATAATATTCCCGATTTGATGATTTCTAGTCCGGCCAACCGAGCTATTGAAACCTCTTTATTGTTTGCGAATGTTTTGCACTACCCGCTTGATAAAATTGAGCAAAACGACGATTTATACGATGGATTTACAACACACGAATTTTTAGATTTACTTCATAAACTTGGAAAAGACCATGAAACAATTATGGTGGTTGGACACAACCCAAGTATCGAATATTTAGCCTTTAACCTGACAGAAGAATTCTATCACAGCGTTCCCACATGCACGGTTATTGGTATTGATTTTCAGATTCAGAATTGGTCCGACATTGAGGCTAGAACTGGAAAATTGGCTTTTTACGAATATCCAAAAAAATATAAGGAGGTATAATAAATTAGTCCCTAATTATAAAGAAACTATAAGATATACCTTCCCAATCGGGAAGGTATTTTTAGTTTATTGTTTTCCAAAAATAATCTTTCCCTGATTATCCAAAATCAATTTACCATCAACAATTTCTTGCGATTGAGGATCTTTAAAGCCTTTAATCAAAGACGTTTTCCCTTGGGTAGCTAAAGATTTTATTTGAGCTTCGCTCAATTTTTTCTCCATAAAAACAAAAGGGACAATAAACTTGCAACCATTTCGGTAATTGGAGCAACCGTAAGCTGCATTTCCTTTTAAAAGTGTACCTGTTTTGCAAACCGGACAGTGCCAAACTTCATCCTCTTCGGCAATAAATTCGATACTGAAATCGGGTGCAAAACCTAATTGTCCGTTTTGCTTCTTCCCATCTATTTCGAATCCTTTAATTTTAGGGGTTATTTTTTTCAATACCAATCCCTCTACCTGCTTATCGGTTAATTTCTTGCCTTCGAATTCGAAAGGAATAAGAATTTTACATCCATTGGCCCAATTGGAGCATCCCCAAGCATTATTGCCTTTTAAAATTTTCCCATCGCCACATTTCGGACAGCTTAATTCTTTTTTATTTGTTGGTTTTGTCTTGGCTTTTTTCTTTTCTTTTTCTTTCTCTTTTTCCTCATCAATTACTTCTATCTGACTGATGTTTTTCCTCGATTTTACATCCCAAACAATTCCTACCACCATATTTTTAAGCTCGGCCATAAATTGATTCACTTCGTAGTTCCCCAGCTCAATTTCATGAAGTTTTTTCTCCCATTGTCCGGTTAGCTCTGCCGATTTTAATAGCTCATTCTGAATGGTATCAATTAGCTGAACTCCCGTAATAGTTGCCTCGAGTCGTTTCTTTTCTCTTTTTATGTATTTCCGTTTAAATAGTGTTTCAATGATATTTGCACGGGTAGAAGGTCGTCCAATTCCATTCTCCTTCATTAAATCCCTCAACTCGTCATCGTCCACCTGTTTCCCTGCAGTTTCCATTGCCCGTAGTAAGGTAGCTTCCGAATAATACTTTGGTGCTTGAGTTTGCTTCTCCGCCAAATCGGGTGTATGCTCACCGCTCTCCCCTTTCACAAAGTCTGGAAGAATAACCCCATCACCAATATTACCATCTTTCGCATATAAAACACGCCAACCTGGATCCAAAATCTGCTTACCCGTTGCTTTAAAATCTATAGTGGTCACCTTTCCCATAACGGTGGTGTTACTCACTTTACAATCTGGATAAAATACCGAAATAAACCTACGTGTTACCATGTCGTAAACTTGCTTTTCGTCGTACGATAAAGCAGAAGGAGTAACTCCGGTAGGAATAATAGCGTGGTGATCGGTCACCTTTTTATCATCAAAAACCTTTTTCGATTTTTTAATTTTCGTTTTTAAAAGCGGTTCGGTAAATTCACTAAACGAAGTTAATTTTTGAAGAATGGCAGGTATTTTTTTATACAAATCGTCCGTAAGGTAAGTAGTATCTACTCTTGGATAAGTGGTTAATTTCTTTTCGTATAAACTCTGAATCATCCGCAAAGTATCTTCTGCCGAAAAACCAAGTTTACGGTTACAGTCTACTTGTAGCGAGGTTAAATCGTATAATCGGGGAGGCAGTTCTGTTCCTTTTTTCTTCTCAATAGAAACAATCTCGAATGGCTCCGAACTAATTTTTTCTAAAAACTCGAGCCCTTGCTCCTTTTGTTCGAATCGCCCATGCGTTGCACCAAAACTTACCTCACGATAAGTGGTTTTAAGCTCCCAATAGGTTTGAGGAACAAAATTATCGATCTCTTTTTGCCGATTTACAATCAAAGCCAAAGTTGGTGTTTGCACCCTACCAATAGAAAGTACCGATTTACCATTGGCATATTTCAAAGTATATAGTCGGGTGGCATTAATACCCAGCAACCAGTCACCAATCGATCGCGATGATCCGGCGGCATATAATTTATCAAACTCTTTACTATCGCGTAAATTTTCAAAGCCTTCCCGAATAGCTTCTTCTGTTAGCGATGATATCCATAGTCGTTTAACAGGCACTTTACACTTTGCTTTGTGCAAAACCCATCGCTGAATTACCTCTCCTTCTATTCCCGCATCACCACAGTTCACCACTTCGGTAGCTCCGGCAATTAATTTCTTAAGAGTGTCGAATTGCTTTTGCACCCCTTTATCGGGGATTACCCGAATACCAAAACGTGGCGGAATTATAGGTAAATCATTTAAATGCCAATATTTCCAATTAAGATCGTATTCATGAGGTTCCTTTAATCCACACAAATGCCCAAAAGTCCACGATATTTGATATCCATTTCCTTCGAAATATCCATCTTTTTTACTTTTAGCGCCTAAAATAAGGGCTATTTCACGTGCTACACTTGGTTTCTCTGCTATACAAACTATCATGCTTTACTCTCTTGTTTAAGGCAATATATTCTTGCTTATTTTATTTTCTTCTTTCTTTATTCAGCCACTTCTCCACCATCATAAACAATTCTATCTTCGAAACTGGTTTAAGAATAAAATCATCCATTCCAGCTTCCGCAGATTTCACTTGATCATCCGAAAAAGCATTTGCTGTCATGGCAATAATAGGTCTATCAAACCCATTCTTACGCAATTCAACAGTTGCCTGATAACCATCAATAATTGGCATTTGCAAATCCATAAATACCATTAAAACAGATTCTTTATTTTTCTCATAAAAATCAAGAGCTTCCTTACCATTTTTTACCCAATCGGTAGGAATTTTATCCATTTCCAGCAAACGAGATATGATTCTACCATTTATAAAATCGTCCTCAACTAATAAAATTCTTCCATTGCCGAGCTCTGACTTTTCTTTGTCCATTATGTCGTTTTTATATTTTCCATGTAAATATGTATTGTTTTATTCAATTATCATATTAAATTCTTAAAACAAGTATTTAAATTCGATAGAAACAATATCATCTTCCTTTGAATGGCTAAAATTAGCAGTAATTACCATTAATTTATAAGGTGCAAGCCAAATTCCTCCTCCATAGCCATGATGCCACTTGTCAGAACTCTCATTATCAACCCATACACGTCCAAAATCATTAAAACCTAAAACACCCACTTCACCACCTAAAAAATAGGATTTGAATCGAGCTAAACGAAATCGCAAATCGGTATTTTGATAAAGCATATCGTCTCCCGCAAACCGATCCTGTTTATAGCCTCGCAAATTCGATTTTAGCCCCAATTTATTGGCCTGATAAAATGAATATCCACTACTATTGTGAGCTGCTCCGGCACGCATTGCCAATATGGTTCTTTGCGGTCTTCCAAAACTAAGATACATTCGCATATCGGTTTCCATTTTATGAAAATCGTGATCGTGCTGTTCCAATCCCTTATAATATTTCCAACTAGATGTCCAATAAATTCCCCTTGATGGAAGAATTGCATTATCGCGAGAATCCCACAAATAACCGAAACTAAGACCAATATATCTTCGAGTATTAAAATCGGTTAAAGGATTCAAATCATTCTCTGAATTTGCAAAATCACTTACAAAACGATTGGGTGTGGCCTTTAGTTCTAATTGCTGATAAAAGGAACCAATAGAAACAGTAAGATTTTCACCAAACTCACGTTTAAATTGCGGATGAATAAAAAACTGAGCCATTCGAATTCGATTGTAAACCCCATCATCCGATTTATAATTTACGGTTTCATTCCCTAACCCGAAATAGTTTCCCTGGAAATTAGGCGTATTGTAATGAATGCTTGCTAAAAAATCCGTTTTTCGAAACACTTGTTTAAACTCTCCCGAATATTTCAATTCTACCGAAGGATACGCAAATGCATAATTGATAATAAATTTATGATACGATCCGTATGGTTCTTTCTTAAACCCTTGGCTTTTAAGATTTACGCCTGCACCCAAAACAAGTCCATCGTCGCTTACAAAATTTAGATTTGCTCCCGGACTAACTACATCGTATTTAAATGACTTTCTGTCGTAGGTATTTACTTCCGAACTTTTCCCAAATCTTTTTTTATAGGCTCCATCTCCTTTTATACTAGTGTTCGATTTATCGTAAATTAGTAAATTTTGTTTTTCAGTATCATACAACTTGAACTTGTCTTTTCCTTTTCCTCCAACAATACGAAGCTTCACTCCATTTTCAGCATTTCCATATGCCTCAAACTTATCTTTATCGCCAAGTCCGAATATTCTTACCTCATTGGTTTCATCCTTATTAAAAGTTCTGCTATACAAAAGTTCCTTTTTGTTCCCTTTCTTACTTAGTCGGTAACTGTCAACTGTTAATTGTCCGTTTTCCATCCAGTTAATTTCAAAACTCTCTCTATCATTTGTCCCTACTATATCCACTTCTTTCGCCAAAAAATCATAAAACTCCTCTGCTAAATCTGGCAGTTTATCTCTTCTCGCTATTAACTTTTGTATAATTTCCTCGCCCGAAATGGCATAAACCTCTTTTGGCAAGCCTTTCACCGATTCCCGAATAAGTTCATCACTTAATTTAGACTGAAGCTCTTGAGCCATTTCAATCCAGTCCTTTCTGCCTTTCGACTGTAAAAAATTCCGATCGAAATAACGAGCATTAAAACCTAATCCAACCACGTTATCAACAATGCTATCAAAAGATTGAAATTTTGGCATCGCCCATTTCCTTCTAATTAACCAAGGAATAGCTCCATCGCTATAGAAAAAAGCCTGATCGCGATCCCTGGGAATCGGTCTTGCATAAGTTTTACCGTCTTTTTTAAAGGTTGCCCATCTCCACTGATCATCGTGACGATCCCAGTCATTTATGAAAATATCGAACAAGCGAGAACGCAAAACTGCTGTTTCGTCAATTTCAAGATCCGTATTTTTAAAACGCTTTTCCAGCAACTTGTCTGTCCCTAAAACATCCTCGGCATTTCCAAAATTATCCATATCAGACATATCGCCGTTGGGACGCTCCTCGAAAAGAAAAAGTTCATTTTTAAAACCATCTTGATAAATTCCTAAACGCGGATCATCGGGAACATAAACAATTTTAGGATTGGTATGATAAACGCCCACTGCTTTTGCCATTTTGGGAACCGCTAAAGCCGCGTAGGGATAGGATTCCGAAATTCCATCTTGAACAATTTTAGCCGCAAAAGTTCCTTCCATACCATCCGGAATTGCCTTTTCGGTGTACTTTTCTACCGATCGTAACACGTATTGTTTTCCATCTTTGGCCTTTAATCGTAAGGATCTTGTTTGTTGTCCACCTCCTCGTTTTATAATTTTTAAACCTCCTTTTTCGGTAGCAATATCAAATACCGGAACACTTATTGGAGTTGCCCAGTCTTTCCGATAATTTTGTCCTAACAGCTGTATTTTAAGCTTCTTATCTGTTTCGTAAACAGTACTTGCAGCAATGGTAATGGTACTATCCGAATAATTAATTTCTTTGTATTTATTAATCAAATCTTCTTCGGTAGGAACTTGCTTGGTATAAAGTTTTTCTCGAAAAGCCAAATGAGCTTCCTGGTCTCCGTCGGCACCAACCGACCAAAATTCTAGCCAAACCTCATCATTGGAGTAAAAATTTATCCGCGAAAAACCAACTTCACGAATAGCAACATCCATTTTATTTTTCGACACATAATCGCTCTTACTTCCCGAACCCGAAACCACAAAAAAGGAATCATCCTTTTTGGTAAACTGCAAACTATTATCGTGAGCTGCAACGTTTATAATATTATCGTAACCAACTCCTACTTTATGAGACATATACCGCATTTGTTTGTAAAAAGGGTAGGCAAAATCCTGCGGCGTTCCAAAAAGCTTTCGATAAATCTCTACCGGACCAGGAAAAGCAAAATTTCCAGCATGCTTTCCCGCACTGTACATTGGATGATGCGTGGCAAATACAATTTTCTTATTCTTATTTCGCTTGATCGCATCATTTAGTAGAATTAAAAAGTCATCATTACTTTCTAAATCACACTCTGTTTCGGGCTTATTCCCCAAATGAAGCCACCATTGCGAATCTACAATTAACAGCACCACCTCATCGGTTAAGTCAATTTCAACCGGTCCCGGACAACCTCCCGATGGAAGAAAAACATCTCCTCGGCCCAGATAATCCTCCACGAATGTCTCTAAATTTAATAAAGCTTCCCATCCCCTACGCCGACCTTCATTCCATTCTTTTTCTCCAGGAATAAAAATAAGTTCTCCTTTAAAATCTTTTACCGAATTCAACAACTTCACCAAAGTAGGATCGCCAGTTTCTATATCATCAATTTCATCTTCCAAATATCCTTTCGACACGGTATTTCCCAAAAATACAAGTGTTCCTTTCGAACCAACTTCATTCATTTGGCTTTTTAGCATCTTGATATTTGGATCTACTATAGCCGCTTCGCCAATATCACCAATAAAAAAAATAGAATGATCAAGCAAAATAGAATCAGGAGCTTTCGGAAGTTCCATTTTTTGAGCAAATACAGTATTTACAGAAATAAAAACACTGATATATAATAGTATTCTCTTCATTATTTCATTCAAATTTTAATTACAATCTTCTTTGTTGTTGGTAATTTAATTTTGGTAGCTGAACTGGTAAATGTTGGCAGCTCGGCCTTTTCCTTCATTAGAAATAAACATCGTTCCATCCGGAGAAAAACAGATTCCTTCGGGTTGTCTAAATAGCTTTCGTTTCAGTTTTACCACGGCCAAAATATCCCCTTCGGGATTAAGAACTAGAAGTAGTTTCCCCACCGAACCTAACACATATAAATTATTCGTAATAGGATGCACTGCAACTGCCGAGGGTTGAAAGGTAACATCACCTTCTGATGGATTAATATGCTCCAATAAAGTAACCGCAAAACTTGTGTACCCATCAAATTTTAGAATATTTCTTATTTCTTTTTGATCTATCAAAAAAGCAGGCAAATCGGATAACTTATTTGAATCCAATGAAAATTTATAAATTGCCCGCTTCCCTTTAAATTTATTATTGGTTGCTGGTTTTCCTTTACAAGCTATTAAAAGACTATTACTTTTGGAATCGTAACCTAGTCCTTCTGTATCATTTCCCGCATTCAATTTCGTATTCGTTTTCACGGATAAAATATCCTTCTTTTTCATATGATCAACGGTAAAAACATTTCCATCCGATCGCAGCACAAAAACTTGATCGTTTACCACCTCAATTCCTTCATAATCACCTGATCGATCGAACTCATATTTTTTAGTGATCTCTTTCTTTTTTAAGCTAAACTTATAAATAGTTCCTTTCTCATCATTCACACAAAGCAAGCTATGATCATTAAAGTAGGCTAATCCTGAAATCTCCCTCAACTCATTTTTCAAATCATAGCGCTCATCGGCCTCCAAAATGGAATAGGGAAAATGGTAGTTATTATCAACTTCGTATACCAATTTTGAATCTGTAGTTTTTTGTTTACACGATTCGAAAAAAACAAGACAACTTGAAAGGCTAACATAGAAAATTAAAAAATTACGCATTTTTGAAAGTATCGCTGGAGTTATTATTTTGGAATCTAAAATTACATAAATAAGGCTCAATTCCCAACAAAAAAGAGCTAAGCAAGGCATTATTATCCAAATTTAAGACCGTTTTCCACTATAATGACTATATTTATTCATTACAATTTCATTTAGTCAACATCAGAAAAAAAAAGAGAAATGAATATCATCCACGAAGCGGAAACATTTGTTACTAATTTAATCCAAAGTACCCACCAACCTATATTCACCTACCACAACTTGGAACACACTCAAAATGTGGTAAAACAGGCAAAAAAAATTGGCTTGGAAACAGGATTATCTCCCGACGAAATGGAAAATCTTATTTTAGCAGCTTGGTTTCACGATACTGGTTACTACGAAAACTTTGCCAAACATGAAGAAATAAGCGCTTCACATGCCAGAAAATTTCTCGAAGAAAAAAATTACCCAGAAGAAAAAATCAAACAAGTTGTTGATGCTATTCTTCATACTAAAATGCCACATATCCCTTGTGACGAAAAAGTATGTAACGTACTTTGCGATGCCGATTTACACCACTTATCCACAAAAAGTTACATCAAAACTTCCGAAAAATTAAAGGAAGAAAGAGGCGGAATTCTTCAGCATGAAATTCACCCAAAAATGTATTGGGAAGAAACCTTACGTTTTTTAAAAGAGCATCATTACCATACTGAATACGGCAAAAAAGTACTCTCCAAAAAAAAGGAAGTAAACTATCAGAAAGTGGTTGAAAAAGTAGCTGGATTTCAAAGCAAAGAAATTAAGAAGCTTACCGAAATGGTAAGTAAATTAGAGCAACAAAACGTGAAGCTAAAAACTCCACAACGTGGCATCGAAACCATGTTTAAGGTAACATCCAGAAATCAAATAAATCTAAGTTCTATTGCGGATAAAAAAGCCAACTTGATGATCTCCGTTAACTCCATCATTATATCCGCTATCTTCTTTATTTTCAAAAATATAATGGACGTTCCTCACTTTATCATCCCCTGTATCATTCTTTTAATCGTATGCCTTTTCACCATTACCTATTCTGTTTTGGCAACCCGACCTATTGTTACATCGGGAACCTTCTCGCAGGAGGATATTAAAAAGAAGCGAGTAAATTTAATGTTCTTTGGGAATTTTCACAAAATGGCACTTACCGATTATTCGGATGCGTTGAAAGGAATGATGTCGGACTACGATGATTTGTATGATAGTTTAATTAAAGATCAGTATTTTTTGGGAAAAGTTTTGGGCCGGAAATATCGTTTTCTACGAATCTCTTATACTATTTTTATGTTTGGCCTTATCTTTTCTGTTCTGGCCTTTATTCTTGCCGCTGTTTATCAACCGATGGTTTGGTAATTTTTTATTTCAAAAAAATCTCTGAAAAGAAATACATGAGCTAACTTTACGGAATCATTTTTTTTTACTTGCATAAGCTTATGAACTTATTTTACACACCCGATATCCAGAATAAATTTTATCAGTTAGATGAAATTGAATCGAAACATTGCGTAAGAGTACTTCGACTGAAAGAGGACGACATAATTCATCTAATTGATGGAAAAGGCTCTCTATTTAAAGCAAAAATAATCGACGCACATCCCAAACGATGCACCGTAGAGTGTATTGAAACTCAGACTGAATTTGGGAAACTAGATTACAAATTACACATGGCTCTGGCTTCCACAAAAAACATGGATCGAACAGAATGGTTTATGGAAAAATGTACCGAAATAGGTATTCATGAATTCACTCCTCTACTCTGCCAGCATTCCGAACGAAAAGTAGTAAAACACGAGCGTTTATTTAAAGTAATCACAGCTGCCGTAAAACAATCACTGAAGGCTTATCATCCAATTTTAAATGAACAAACCAAGTTTTCCGACCTAGTTACGGCTCCGTTCGATGGCGAAAAATACATTGCTCACTGTAACGATGGTGAAAAAACTCATCTTAAAAATCTTTATAAAGCCAAACAAAATGCCTTAATTTTAATTGGCCCCGAAGGCGATTTTAGTATGGAGGAAGTAAATTTGGCAAAAGAAAATGGTTTTCAGGAGATCAGTCTGGGAAAAAGTCGTTTAAGAACCGAAACTGCCGGAGTGGTAGCATGCAATATTATTAGTTTAGAAAATCAATAAAATTTTAATGAGTAAAATTATCCATATCGCATTTTTTTTGCTCCTTAGCTTGTGCTCTTTTTCGCAAAACACAAGTGTTCGAATTGGTTTACTAAAATACAATGGCGGAGGCGATTGGTATGCAAATCCAGGATCGTTACCTAACCTTATCGAGTTTTGTAACCAAAATAACATTGCAACTATTTATAAAGATCCCAATACTGTTGAAGTAGGGAGCTCTGACCTATTCTCCTATCCCTTTGTTCACCTAACCGGGCATGGGAATATTGTTTTAAACAATCAGGAAGTGGCAAATTTAAGAAAATACCTTGAAGGTGGTGGTTTTTTACATGTTGACGACAACTATGGCTTAAATGCTTACTTCCGTCGCGAAATTAAAAAGGTATTTCCCAATGAAGATTTAGTTGAGTTGCCCTTTTCGCATCCAATTTATCATCAGGTGTACGAATTTCCTACCGGATTACCCAAAATTCACGAACACGATGCGAAAGCTCCTCAAGGTTTTGGTATTTTTCACAAAGGAAGACTGGTGTGCTTCTACACTTTCGAGACCGATTTGGGAGATGGATGGGAAGACCCTTCGGTTCACAACGATACAGAAATCAATCATCAAAATGCGCTAAAAATGGGTGCTAATATTATTTCCTACTCCTTTAGTAATTAGAATTATTCTTAATTACCTTATTCTCATACAATAAACAAATCTTACTTCTCTTTTGGTTTGAATTTATCTTAACAAAATGATACCTTAAAGTGATATTACATTGTTTTCAGTCACTTAAGATATTTACATTATGGCAAAATCAAATTCAACGAAAGGAATTATTGGAATTCTAACAGGAGGTGGTGATGTTCCAGGATTAAATCCCGCCATTCGAGCCGTAACCATTAGGGCTATTCGAGAAGGTTATCAAGTAATCGGTATTCGTAAAGGATGGAGAGGTTTAATTGATCTTGTTCGTGATAAGAAGACAGATAACAGTGAAAACTTTATTCCTTTAACCGAAGAATTGGTTAACAAAGTAGGTAGAACTGGTGGTACATTCCTTCACACCTCAAGAGTTAATCCGTCGAAAACTTCAAAAGATAGAATTCCTACTCACCTGAAAGAAAAATACAATAACGATGTGAATGATTTAACCGAAGAAGTTCTTGCTAATTTAGCCTTTCTAAACATCGATTATTTAATTCCAATTGGTGGCGACGATACCTTAAGCTATGGAGTGCGATTGTACAAAGAAGGTTTTAAAGTTATTGCCATCCCAAAAACAATGGATAATGACGTCCCTGGAACTGACTACTGTATTGGATTTAGTACCTGCATTACTCGAACAATTTCCTTAACACACAGCTTAAGAACCTCGGCTGGCTCGCACGAAAGATTACTTGTATTGGAAGTTTTTGGTCGATATGCTGGTTTTACAGCAATTCTACCAACACTTGCCGGTGCCGCAAATCGATGCGTTATTCCCGAATATAATTTCGATATAGAACGCCTCACCGAATTATTGATTCAAGATCGTTTTTCAAATCCAAGCCGCTATTCAGTAGTGCTAATTTCCGAAGGTGCAAGTTTTTCAGGTCAGGATATGATTTTTCAGGATGATGTAAGAGACGATTACGGACATAGAAAGTTAGGTGGAATTGGTGACCGCGTATCCGAACATCTAAAACAACTATCCCCCAAATACAATAACTCCAAACCAATTAATGTTATTAATCAAAAATTAGGATATATGGTTCGTTGTGGTGATCCTGACGCTATTGATTCTATTGTTCCAATGGCTTTTGGAAATCTCGCCTTAGATTTAATTATTAAAGGAGTTCACGGCAGATTAATTACACTTCGAAATGGAAGGTATGACAATGCTCCGATAGATATCGTAACCAGTTCTAAAAAATTAGTTGATGTAGAAAGGTATTACAATATCGACCGATTAAGACCTAAATACAATAGCTTCGAAATGCAACCATTATTTTTAATGACTGGATTGTAAGAAGAAAAAATGTTTAGTACATTTGAGGAACCTTTCGGAATCGGAAGGTTTCTATTTTTACAAGAAATCCCAAACCATTTTTGAATCCTCTCCAAGGCTTATTTTATCACAACACAAATTATTATGCTGGAATATAACATTTTAGGCATTCAATTACTTGAATGGATTGGCTATGCAGCCTCGGTATTGGTATTGGTTTCTTTAACGATGACATCCATTGTAAAATTGAGATGGTACAATTTAGCAGGAGCTATTCTTTTCTCTGCTTACGGATTTTTAATCGGTTCTTTACCCGTAGGAATCATGAATTTCTTAATTGTTTGTGCAAACCTGTATAATCTGCAAAAAATGTACAAACAAAAAGAAGATTTTAAAATTATTGAAATAAAAGAAAATGATGAGTTGTTAAACTACTTTCTTAACTCCTACCAAAAGGACATTAAGATTTTCTTTCCTGATTTTAAAATGAACAAAGAACAATTAGGAATGTTTGTATTGAGAGACATGGCGGTTGCAGGAATTTTTATCGGATCTAAAGACCAATCGGGATTACGAATTGAATTGGATTATGCACTGCCTCAATACCGCGACTTTAAAGTAGGCGCTTACCTATACAATCAACTAAGTAATATTTTATACAAACACAATATAGATTCCGTGTATTGCGACACCAAAATAAATCTAAAATACATGGAAAAAATGGGATTCGAAGCCTCCGAAATAGATGGCCACTCCATTATGCAAAAAACATTAAAAAAGCCCTAATAGGGCTTTTTTTTATTCTTCCAATGTATCGGTATCTTTCAACCCTTTATCCTTTTTTCGTCCTGCGTCATTCAAGGCTTTATTTAAAATCCATTCTATCTGTCCATTTGTACTACGAAATTCATCAACAGCCCACTTTTCTAACTTTTTATACATTTCAGGATCAATACGCAAAACAAATGATTTCTTTTTTGCCATAATTAATCAATTATTGATACAAACTTCCAGTATTCACGACAGGAGTTACATCTTTATCGGAACAAAGAACAACCATTAAATTACTAACCATTGTTGCCTTCTTATCCTCATCCAAATCTACTATATTTTTCTGTGCTAGTTGATCCAAAGCCATATCAACCATACTAACGGCTCCTTCAACAATTTTAAATCGTGCCGCAACTACTGCAGTAGCCTGCTGGCGACGCAACATTGCTCCAGCAATTTCAGAAGCATAAGCAAGATAATTAATTCTTGCCTCCATCACTTCAATCCCCGCAATTTCAAGTCGGTCGGTTAATTCTCGCTCCAATAACTCACTTACATCATTACCTCCCGAACGTAAAGTAATTTCTGCCTGCTCGTCTTCAAAATTATCATAGGGATAAGAACCTGCCATATTCCGAATTGCTGCTTCCGATTGAATATTTACAAAATGCTCGAAATTATCAACATCAAAAGCTGCTTTGTAAGTATCGCGAACTCTCCAAACCAAAACAACACCAATCATAATTGGATTTCCAATTTTATCATTCACCTTTATTGGATCACTATCCAAATTACGAGCTCTCAGGCTTACTTTCTTTTTTACCATAAACGGATTTACCCAAAAGAACCCATTCTCCAATATGGTACCCTTATAAGCTCCAAACAACACTAAAACTGCCGACTCGTTTGGATTAACAATAGTAAACCCAGGTATCATCGCAATAATCAAAGGAATAAAAATCACAAAAAATGGATTTCTTATTAAGAATAATCCAAATACACCTATTGCCAGCATTGCAAGGGTAACAAAAATCATAATAAAACCAGATTTTGCGGAAAAACTCTTTTCTTCTCTCATAATAATTTAATTTGATATCATTTTGATATCAATATACATCTTTTTTTTTATTCTCAAAAAAATAATAAAAAAAAAACCGAAGTATAAATACTCCGGTTAGCTCTTAGTTTAATGTAATTTCCGCAATATCTGAACAGTTCAGATTTACATTTTTTGTGGACTGACGAAATCCTAAAATACGTTGAAGAAGATTTTTTTGAGATTTTACCTTAAACTTGTCGAGATATTCAACCAAGTCGGCAGATTCGAATACATTAGAAGAAGCAATTCGATCCATAAGTAAGATCCTATCTTGTCTTGTATTTTTACGGTCTAATTTTAAAAGAGTATAAACATCGTTCATAGGCAAATAATTAATTGTATTTCCCTATTAACGCATAAAATATTCTTTTAGTATCTCGTAAGTAAAAATACAGAATATCTAATATCTTCCAATCTATTCCTTTTTTCCAGCATATACTATAAAGTAAGACTCATATTTCTTTCTTCGATTGTTTTCCGCATATTAATTAAAGCGTACCTCATCCTACCCAAAGCGGTATTAATACTCACGTCAGTTTGTTCAGCAATCTCCTTAAAGCTTAAGCCTTTATAATGCCTCAAAATAACCACTTCTTTTTGATCATCAGGCAGCTCATCCACCAAACTACGCACATCTGCGTGAATCTGACTTAGGATCAGTTCATCTTCGTAATTTCCTTCGCAATACTTGGGAGTATTTAGAATATCCAATTCATAATCATCTTTTGAAAAGGTATTGTTCTGCTTCTCTTTTCTAAAATGATCAATAATTAAATTGTGAGCAATTCTTAGCACCCAAGCCAAAAATTTCCCATTGTCTTGATATTTTCCCATACGAAGGGATCGGATTACCTTTATAAAGGTATCCTGAAATAAGTCCTCGGAAAGCTGATGATTTTTTACGATTAGATAGATGTAAGTATAAACCCTGTCCCTATGTCGGATTACAAGAGTATCTATACTATCTTCATTACCATCAATGAATTGCTTAACGAGATCATAATCAGTTGGATTAATCTTTCTCAATTTCACAGCTATTTAATAAAACAGTGTAAAAATTATTCTATAAGCAATGTCTCCTTTTTAATTGATGGTGAATAAATATTTCTAACAGTTTGCAAGAAACTAATTTTTAATGAGATTTGAAAATGTTTAGAAGTTAAATAACTTTGTAGATTCGATTTTAATAAACTTATAAGAGACCGAATCTGTAGTCGGATTAGAAATATGGCGGACAAAAATTCAGAAAAATACATTTATATAAAAGGAGCAAAGGTTCATAATCTTAAAAATATTGACCTTAAAATCCCTAGAAATAAGTTTATTGTGATCACCGGACTTTCGGGATCCGGAAAATCATCTTTAGCATTTGACACTCTTTATGCTGAAGGGCAACGAAGATATGTTGAAAGTTTATCTTCTTATGCCAGGCAATTTTTAGGACGGATTGACAAGCCTGAGGTAGATTTTATAAAAGGAATACCTCCTGCTATTGCCATCGAACAAAAGGTAAATACCCGTAACCCTCGATCGACCGTAGGAACATCAACAGAAATTTACGATTACCTTAAACTTCTTTTTGCGAGAATTGGGAAAACCTATTCCCCGATTTCGAATACTCTTGTTAAAAAGCACTCCATTACCGATGTTGTGAAGTTTATTCTTAGCCAGGAAGATGCAGTACCTGTAATGATACTAACGGAAATGCACAATGGTGACCGAAGTAAAAAAGAACAATTGGAAGTTTTATCTCAACAGGGTTTTTCTAGAATAGAAAGCAAAGGTGAAATTCATAAAATATTTGAAGTACTTGAGAATCCTAAACTTCTTCCTAAAAATAATCCTATTCATATCGTAATTGACAGAATAAGGGTTTCATCTGATGAAGATACCCAAAACAGATTAGCTGATTCACTTCAAACTGCATTCTACGAAGGAAAAGGGGAATGTCTGCTCTCTATTAATGGTAGTGCTGAATACAAATCCTTCTCGAATCGTTTCGAGGCCGATGGAATTGAATTTGAAGACCCTAATGTTCACACCTTCAGCTTTAACAATCCTCTTGGTGCTTGCCCTACTTGCGAAGGCTTTGGGAAAGTAATCGGTATTGATGAAGATCTGGTAATTCCGAACAAAACACTCAGTATTTACGATGATGCTGTTGTTTGCTGGAAAGGTGAAAAAATGCAGGAATGGAAAAATAAATTAATTTACGCGGCTGATAAATTTAATTTTCCCATACATCGTCCTTACTTTGAATTAAGCGATGCTGAAAAATTATTACTCTGGACCGGAAATAAACACTTTAAAGGATTAAATGATTTTTTTAAGTACCTGGAAGCAAAACAATATAAAATTCAGTACCGAGTAATGTTATCTCGTTACCGAGGAAAAACAGTTTGCCCGGACTGCAGAGGCACCCGATTGAAAAAAGAGGCTGGCTATGTAAAAATAGATGGAAAAAACATTCAGGATTTGGTGTTGATGCCACTAACTGAACTTAAGGGGTTTTTCCAGAATTTACAATTGGATAAAACCGATGAAAAAATTGCAAGTCGTTTACTAATAGACATCAACAATCGAATTAATTTCTTATCGGACGTTGGATTGGGATACCTCACCCTTAATCGTTTGTCGAGCAGTCTATCTGGAGGAGAATCTCAACGAATTAATTTAGCTACCTCGCTAGGAAGTAGCTTGGTTGGCTCTCTTTATATTCTCGATGAACCAAGTATCGGACTTCATTCTCGCGATACCGAATTACTGATTAAAGTACTTAAACAATTACGCGATTTAGGAAATACGGTTATCGTAGTTGAACATGATGAAGATATTATTTTAGCTGCTGATGAACTTATCGATATTGGACCATATGCCGGCCGACTAGGTGGAGAAGTAGTATTTCAAGGAGCTCTTAATCAATTAAAAGAAGCTTCGGAAAGCTTAACGGCTCAGTACATATCGGAAAAAATGATGATTCCCGTACCAACGGTAAGAAAAAAGTGGAATAACTATATTGAAATAATTGGCGCAAGAGAAAATAATTTAAAAGGCCTCAATATCAAATTTCCATTAAATATCATGTCGGTAATTACTGGTGTTAGTGGATCTGGAAAATCTTCGCTTGTAAAAACAATTTTGTATCCTGCATTAAAAAAACATTACGGCGGTTATTCCGATAAAAGTGGGCATTTTGATGCTCTTAAAGGCGATCTTCATTTAATTAAGGATATCGAATTTGTTGATCAAAATCCAATTGGAAAATCATCCCGATCGAATCCGGTTACCTACTTAAAAGCATACGACGAAATTCGAAAGCTATTCGCCGATCAAAAAGCATCGAAATATAGTGGTTTTAAACCTTCTCATTTCTCTTTTAATATTGATGGCGGTAGATGCGATGAATGCCAAGGAGAAGGTATTATTAAGGTAGAAATGCAATTTATGGCTGACATTTACCTACAATGCGAAAGTTGCAAGGGAAAAAGGTTTAAAGATGATATTTTGCAAGTTCGATACAATAAAAAAAATATTCACGACGTCCTGCAAATGACTGTCAACGAATCGGTAGAATTCTTCTCTCAAGGAAAAAGCACTACCGAAAAGAAAATTGTTCAGCGTTTACAACCTTTAGTAGATGTAGGATTGGGATATGTGAAATTAGGCCAATCGTCAAGCACATTAAGTGGTGGCGAAAGTCAGAGAGTAAAACTAGCTTCCTTTTTAGCAAAAGAAAAAGCAGAACCTTGTTTGTTTGTATTCGACGAACCAACCACCGGACTGCATTTTCATGATATTAATAAATTAATGGATGCTTTTAATGCCCTGATATCAAGAGGACACACACTTATTATTATTGAACACAATATGGAAATAATTAAATGTGCCGATTGGCTAATTGATTTAGGTCCCGAAGGTGGAATTAACGGAGGCCAGATTGTTTTTGAAGGTATTCCGGAAGATATTATTAAATGTTCGAGTTCCTATACAGGACAGTATTTAAAAGAAAAACTAAGTAAAAAAGGTTCCTAACGGAACCTTTTTTTTTATAATTTTAATCCAAACAATATGGATACACAACCGCTTTCGGATTGTAATTGAGCATCTTCCTTCCGAATAAAATCTAACGATATAATTAGTGTTTTAGCCTCGTCCAATTCAAAATCAAAGTAATCGCTGAAATTACTTTCCTCATTATCAAAAATCAAATTCAGATCTGAATCTGTAATTCGAAAATGAATGGTAGGCAGGTTATTTTCACCAGCAACGACGATTCTGTATTTTTGACCGCTAAAAAAAGCTTTGTGCAATTCAACCTCTTCCTCCTGATGAAGCACCACTCCATTGTAATTGCCATCGTGCAGATAGCCTGCCAATTTTGGTTTACATTGCTCTTTTGCAAAATCGCGGCACTGGGAGAACCCAAAGTTTAAGGAAAATAAAAGTGCGAAAAAGGGAAACAGTAAATAATACTTCATATTAGAAATGCTGAATGTTTAAGTCTTCAATTACTTTATACTAATTCACTAAATAATCTCTCATATCACCAATTTTTGCAACTAATTGTACAAAAACCAATTGATCAACAGAATCAATTAAGCCAGTACCATCTTGCATTTCAGAAGTTTCCATGCTCATTTCAAATAACTTTTCGAGTTGCAATATGTCTAAATAAATAGGTTTAACAATTGGGTCGGATTGATTTTCTCGTAAAACCATCTTAATACTTTCTAAAGACAATTTTTGATCTAAGATTTGCTTTATTAACTCCTGATGAGATTCCTCATTTGGATCAACACTTTGTGTTGCTAGATACATACTTTCCACCCATCCGCCAATTAACATCAATGCAGCCAATGAATACCTATCCTGCTCGCGCAATTGTTGGCTCGACTCCATATATATCTCCGAAATAATATCAATAATTAACTCCTTATTGGTTACATTACTTTCCAACAAACGAATTTTATCTTGTCCAACAGTTTTAAGCACCCCTAAAGATTCAGCCAGATTTCTTGATACATTCATGTATTCAATTGAGATTTGGAATTGCTCATTTAAACTGGCATAACTTAAATCGGCACAATATACACCTAGTGCGATCGCTCTTGATGGACTTGTTGAATACCCTGGTAAATTATCCTTTGCATTCATCAAATCTTCCCTGAAACGAACTCCTGAATTTTTTATCAACAATGAAATTTCGATTGGGCTAGGTAATACAAAGAATATTTTCTTCATTTTTTCCGAATTCTCTTGCATCAATTGGTGCTCCAACATTTCGGATTCGGATACCTGCTCCTTATTTTTAGATGAAAATAAATTGCATGAATTAAACAGTAGTAAAATACAAAAACTCCAAATTATTTTTCTCATTGAACCTAGTCTGTAGATTAACATCTTTTTTTCAACAAACTTAAATTACAATTTTTCAAGAATATAATAGCCTTTTTTCTTAATAATTTCACAACATTATGAACTAAAGAAAAAATATCATTTCCTATCGACACCATGCAATCCTCCTACACAGCCACTTACAACTAGTTGCAATACTCAGGTATCTTTTTATTTTCCCCCAATAAAAATTTACTTTCAATCATATAACTACCAGCCCTTTATTGATAAGTGACCATAGAATAGGAACTTGTGTTTTTTTAGCAAATAAGTCCAGAAAAGATTCTTGTCATTTCAACCATAACTATTAAAATCACAATTATTAAACGGTTGACTTTAATGAGGGAATTAAAACGAATAAAAATTATTAGTTTTGCAGGGAATAAATCAATATTTTAATGAGCAATATTAGTAAAAAAGATTTACGCAACTCCATAATTGCAGGACTTGGCTCTGTGGAGGATAAAGTGATACTCGATTCAATCAATCAATTGCGAGAAGAAGGTAAGCCTGAAGATGTAAACATTCTGCTGGATTTAATGGTCTCTACTACCTCGAATGAGATACAAACCACCATTCATCAATTTCTTGCAGACCTAAAAAGTCAGGAAGCTGAAAAATTTATAGTTGAAGCAATCCGGAACGACAAATACCTTGCAATAAGAAAGAATCTAGTTTCAGTTTGCTGGGAAAGCAGTGTTAATTTCTCCAATAGTATTTCCACTTTCGTTGATTTACTGATTGAAGCAGATTTTGAAACTTCTTTTGAAGCTTTTACGGTGATTGAGAATTTGAGTGAGAAGATTTCGGATGAAATAAAGCCCATTGAACAGGCAAAACTTAAGAATGCTATTGCGGCAGCATCTCTGGAAAAAAAGGGAATGCTTCATGAAGCAATTCATTTAATCGATCAGTTATAATAAGAAAAAAGCCGCTTAAAAAGCGGCTTTTATTTTCTATATTAAAACGTCCTTTTCATTACTCGAAAAGTACTTCATAAACTGAGCTCTTTCATACAAACCAGGATTTTGTATGCTGCCATAGTTAAGGCTACCACGGAATTCATCAACAGTTTTAAAATTCTTTCTGGTCATCCAACTACTTATATCTTCCAATATTTTAGTAATTTGATCGAATCCATGTTCGTATACAGTAGAACAAATCTGTACCGTTTTAGCACCTGCCAATAGTTGCTTTATTGCAGCCTCGCCATTATGAATTCCTGTTGAAGCAGAAATATCAAGCCCTTTAATTTTATCGGATAACATTCCAACAAAACGAAGAGATTTGCGAATATCACTAGCCGAGCTTAGAACTTCGGCACTAGTAATTTTCATTTTCTCAATATCAATATCTGGTTCATAAAATCTATTAAATAAGACCAAAGCATCTGCTCCATCGGCATTTAAACGATTTGCAACAGAAAATAGGTTGGTGAAATAAATTCCAACTTTCATAGAAATAGGGATATTCACTTCCTTTTTCACTGCATTAAATATGTTGTAATATAAATTTTCGTATTGAGACGAACTCATGTTTCTATCATTTGGAACGATAAACACATTTAGCTCAATAGCATCTGCACCAGCTTTTTCAATTTCTTTCGCAAAGGAGGTCCAATCTGATGAAGATGTGCAATTAATACTCGCAATAACTGGAATAGAAACAGCCGCTTTAGCCTCCTTGATTAGAGTCAAATAATTCGAAACGGAATTCCCTTTTATATAAGTCTGAATATAATCTTCGGCTTCAGGATAATTTACATTTGAAGTATCTTTGCCAATCAAATGTTTTGTTTCATTGCTTATTTGCTCTTCGAACAGAGATTTTAAAACAACTGCACCAGCACCTTTTTCCTCAATTATTTTAATTTTTCTTACCGAATTTGTAAGTCCGGAACTGCTAACAATTAAAGGATTCTTTAATTGCAAACCCATATAGGTAGTTTCAAGATTAATCATGCTACTTTGATTTTTAATATTTTCAATCGTTGTTGAACAAATATAGTAAATTCACCAGAGAAATCTGCATCCTCAGGTCTGTCTTAAATGATAAAACTATTCTAAAATTAATATCTCGAACCGAAGATATTACTTCCAACCCTTATCATGGTACTTCCCTCGTCTATTGCCAGCATATAATCGCCCGACATTCCCATTGATATTTCTTTAAATTCATCGTTATTTAGAAACTGATCTGCTTTTAACTTCGTAAAAACAGCCTTTAAATTACCGAACTCTTTTCGAATAATAGCTTCCTCATCAGTATAGGTAGCCATTCCCATAACGCCTACAATCTGAATTGATTTTAACGCTTTAAAATCTTCTGAATCGAGTAGTATTTTTGCCTCGGCTAAATTAAGTCCAAATTTGGTTTCTTCCGAAGCGATATGAAACTGCAACAAGCAATTAATTACTCTGCTATTCTTTTCTGCCTGTTTATTAATTTCTTTTAACAGCTTAAGGCTGTCAACAGCATGAATTAGCTGCACAAAGGGTGCAATATACTTTACTTTATTTGTTTGAAGATGACCAATAAAATGCCATTGGATATCCTTTGGAAGTTCATTATATTTTTGAGCTAGCTCCTGTGGTTTATTTTCCCCAAAAATACGATATCCGCCATTGTAGGCTTCCTGAATATCGCTCATTGGTTTGGTTTTAGAAACAGCTACTAATTGTACTTTCGCAGGAATTTTTTCGAGAATTGCATTTATATTTTGAGATATGCTCATACCAAATTGCAGATTTTAAATTTACGATTCAAAATTACAATTTTTATATATTTTCAGGTAGTATTTAGACTTTAATTATTTTCAGATAAAATAAAGCCTACGCCATGCACATTTTCAATTTTTATAGAAGTATCTAATTTTAAATGCTTTCTTAATTTAGTGATAAAAACATCCAGACTTCTTCCCATAAAATAATCATTCTCTCCCCAAACATTTACTAAGATATCTTCTCTTCGTAATACATTGTTTTTACTTTGCAGTAATAAGTACAAAACGTCACCTTCTTTTTGGGTGATACGAGTAATTTTCCCATTTAAGGTCAAAGTAAGATTTGCATGGTCGTAAACAAATTTACCAACATTAAATACTTGTTCTTTAGGTTCCGAATTTATAGTTACCCGTTTTAAAACTGCATTAATTCTTCGTACCAACTCATCTTCATCAAATGGTTTGGTAATGTAATCGTCTCCCCCTAAGTCAAAGCCTTTTAATTTATCTTCTTTCAAAGATTTTGCGGTTAAAAAGATAATGGGAATGTTTTGATTTATTTTTCGAATTTTCTTAGCCAGAGTAAAACCATCCATCTTAGGCATCATGCAATCCAATAAACAAAGGTCGAAGTTAGAATTAGAAAAGGTCTCAAATCCTTTTTCCCCATCGCGGGCCAAAGAAACTGAAAAACCCTCCATAACAAGAAACTCATTTAGAACCATTCCTAAATTAGAATCATCTTCAACAAGTAATATATTTTTTACACTCGACTTGGTCATAAAATAATTTTAAATTAATGGAAGAACAATAGTAAAGGTACTGCCAAACTTTCTTTTACTCAAAACATTTATGCTTCCCTTGTGAGCATCAATAATCATTTTTGAATACGACAAGCCGATTCCAAATCCTTTTACATCATGTAAATCACCTGTAGGAGCTCTATAATATCTGTCAAAAACATGTTTCTGCTCCTCTTTGGTCATGCCAATTCCCTTATCGGATATGGCTATATATAGTTGCCCGTTTGCATTTTTAGTCTCCACCCTTATATCCGGCTTAGATTCTGAATACTTAACGGCATTATCCAATAAGTTAAGCAATACATTTTGAAGTAAGTCTCTATCGCCACAAACCATATCATTCGCAGCTGATAAAGAATAGGTAATCTTCCCTTTTCTTTCGCTTAGTTGTACCGAAAGACAATCTGCACATTCTTCCAATAAACTATGAATAGGCAATTCATCTTCATTCAACTTTAACTCGCCCCTTTCCATACACGCCAATTTCAACAGCTGATCTACCTGACTCTTTAAACGATTATTCTCCGAGAAAATCATATTTGAATAATGCAGTATCTGTTCCGAATTGCCATGTACCTTCTCTCGCTTTAACATGCCGCTAGCTAAAGAAATAGTTGCCATTGGAGTTTTAAACTCATGAGCAATATTATTAATCAGATCGGTGGTTCTACCTAATATTTTTTTGTCGTTAATTAATGATAAAACAGTAATTCCGAAAAATGTACACAAAATTAAAATAAGAATTAAGGAGGTTATAAACATACTTCCCATACTATCCATCAGGTTTTTCTCCCTTTTTTGGAAATAGACATTTAGAATTGCTTTGTCGTGGCTCAATGCTTTACGAAGACTATAATAAAAACATTTGCTTTTAGGCTGTTCGTCGGCAGTACTTAATACCTCAATGGTGTATGGCGATTGTATTTGGTAATTTTTAAATTGCTGATGAATAATCGAATCCAGTTTGCTCACCTCCATCTTTAAACGTTCGCTATCTAAAGCATCATACTCCGATTTAGACATGAATTTCCGCATCTTTTCGCAACTCTCCTGATTTTTTGTAAATTCATCAACAGACTCGTGCAATGCCAAACCAACCCGATGGTTGAATTGTTCTTCATTTAAACTTCTTGCCCGATTGATCCATCGAATTTGAATCAGCAAAAGAAGTAGCAGAACAATTATCGAAATGGCAATAAATATCTGAATTCTATAGGGTTTTATTTTCTGTAATATTTTATTAATAGATAAATTCATGTACAAATGCTTTCTGTAACTTCTTTATTTCATGATGGTTTTGACAGCTCAAATTTAATTGAATTTTTAATTAATAAGAATGCTTTAACAATTCATTAACAAGAGACAAAAAGATCTTTTACGTTCTTTATATTCCAATTCAGAATTAAAGACTAAAACGAATTAATTAACATTTTAAATTTAAAAGCATGAAAAAGTTATTATTTGGACTTCTATTTGTATTTGCAATAAGCTTGGCAAGTGTTGCCAGCCAACCAACTACTCTACTTGTAGATAATGAAATTTCGATGACTCAGGATTTGCCACAAGATCAGGAGAAAAAAGTTGAGAAGAAAAAATGTGATAAAGACTGTACAAAAGAAGCTAAGGCAGACAAAAAAGCTTGTTGCACAAAAGAAGCTAAAGCAAAAAAAGATTGCAAAAAAGACTGTGAAAAAACTGCTTGTACTAAAGAAGCTAAAAAATGTGATGCGAATTGCAAAAAAGAATGTTGCAAAAAATCATAACTACAACATTACTATTTGTTAACCCTTCAATTTAATTGAAGGGTTTTTTTATGCAGTTTGGTACAATTTATGCTACTTTTATTCTGTAATTTACAAGAATTAAAACTGCATTGAGATGAAAAATTTACTTTTATTAGTGATTGGCCTTATTAGTTTTTCTGGAGTGTTTTCTCAGAATGTAGAACGATACATGCAATATCATGACAATGGAAGAAATCTAATTTTGCAAGGCGAATATGAAAAAGCTATTCTATACCTAGACACCGCTATTACTATAATGCCATACTATTCGACCATTTTTCAGGATCGTGGGTATGCAAAAATGCAACTAAAAAAATACGAGGAAGCAATTCTTGATTTTGAGCATGTGTTAGATAAAAAACCATACCTATCCGAAGTACACCTGCAAAGAGGAATGGCGCTTTACCATTTACATCGTTTAAACGAAGCTGAATACGACCTTTTAGAAGTCCTTAACAGCAATCCGAATAAAAGTAGAGAGGTAATTATTTATTTGGACAACATACAAAAAGAACGGGAAATAATTGCACAACAGAACTACAACGAAATGTTGCAATCTATTCGATACAGAGCAGAAAATGAACGAATAAATCGCGCCCGACATCGCGAAGAAGTGATTTGGAACACAGTTGTTCCATTAGCCTTTTGGACAACGGTTTTTTTAACCTGGTAAATCAGCCTTCTATTTTTAGTTGATTTTCTTTTGAATGAATGAGATCGATTTTCCCATAAAACGTGCTTTGTTATAACTTGGCAAATTGGCATTTTCCATTTTCAATCGAACTTTTTCGATACTATCCACCGAACCAACTAAGGTTAGTACATCTCCTAATCGAAGTCGTGTATATCCGGTAGAAATTAAGGTATTATCATTCCGTTTGGTAGCCAATATTATAACATCGGTTGGTATTTGAATATCCCGCAAGGAAGTACCGTGTAATTCTTCATTTTGCATTTCAACATCAACAGTATCCTGATCTTTTTCCAAACCAAGCAATAAAGTGGTAGCAATAGGCGATCGCACCAAATGCTCCATTAAACTAACCATTACCGTGGCAGGCTCAACAATTAAGGCTCCTAGTTCATGAAATTTGTTTACGTAACTTCTTTCATTTACCCGAACCACCATATCGCGTGTTCCAAAATGCTCATAAGCCAACTCACAAACCTTAAGGTTATCGTCATCTTGATTCATTAATACGATAGCATCCGCTTTATCCACTTCGAGCCTTTTTAATTCAGCAAGACTTAATTCTTTTGCAAGTACAACATCTACTCCTTGGTACAATAAACTTGCTCTTTCCTCACTCCGAGTTACCAATTTAACGATCCAATCGTGTTCGGTTAACTGCCGTGCCAAAGCTAGCGACTGACCTTCCAATCCGAAAATAACGGCCTTTTGTATTTTGCTTTCGTGAAGCAATTCCTTCTTTTTATGACTCTCGCCAACCATTAAAATAAACCATTTAAACAGTGGAGGACCACAAATCTCATTTAAAACAATAACTCCTATTAATATAGCACCAAACTGAGCTCCCCAATCGGGATATTTAGCCGCAACTACAGAAACCAGACCAATTGCAACCCCAGCTTGAGTAACATAGGGCATCCATGAAAACCGGTTCACTTTAAAAGGATCGCCACCTAAAGTACCACCAATAAATGCCCCAATTGCCATACTAATTAGTCTTATACTAAAAAACAGCAAGGCAATGCCCCATGTTTGAGCCAAAACATCTAAAGAAACAGATGCTCCGGTAAGTGTATAAAAAACAATATAGACAGTAGGGACAACCAATTCGATAATTTTAACGAATTCTCTTCGATAGCTTCCAAAATTGACCACAACAAAGCTTCCAATAATACAGATTAACAATGGTTCGATATAAACATGAAAACCAAGCAAAATTTGACTTTGTACATCAACAAAATGAGCCAGCAAATAAATACAATATCCCAAGGCAACTAAAAGAGTGGCTTTAAGCAAAGTAGGTATTCCACGTGCTAAAAGCCAATTCATGGTCTGCCCTAATACAAAACCAATTAAAAGAGAACAACACAATTCGCCAATTAGAATTACAACAAGCCAAATATTAAATGGCACTTTGGTAATTAAGGCGCCTGCAACAGCAAAACAAATTGTAAACAAAATAATTACTAAAACATCTTTTATTACAGTAACACCAATAGCCGTTTGGGTAAAAGGTCCTTTCGCCCTCATCTCATTAATTACCGCAATTGCCGATGCTGGTGACCGGGTAATAAAAATGGTTCCTATTAGTAAGGATATGGCGAGTTTTATTTGCCAGTCGAGCGCTGCCATAAACGATAATCGATTCGATAAAAAGTAGATGGCAACAACGCTTAAACCAAAGGTGAAGAAAAGCTGGCTAAAAGTCATCCATTTAATACTTCTCATTCTTCCTTTCAGTTCCTTAAGATAAAGTTCGGCTCCTGCAGAGAATGCAATAAAAGCTAGGCACATTTCATTAATGAAATTTAATTGTGTTATCGCTTTTCGCGGAATAAAGTTCAGAATAAATGGACCGGAAAGTATCCCTATAAAAAGAAGACCTGTAATTACAGGCAGTTTAAGCTTTGGAAAGTGCAAAGATATTCTATTTGCAGCAATGGCAACAATCACAAAACCAACAATTAAAGCTAATATTTCTAAATAGTAATTCATTCAGTCAGATTAAGATTTGTTTCAGAGGCACATTTACTTCTACATTCGCTTATTAATAGTAATAATAAAGTTTGGATAAAATTCATACTCAAGACCAACTTCGCATTATTTTTTTTATCCTAAGAATAAAGTAAAATATAGGTTTTAAGATAAGGAAATATATCTTTCGATACAACGAAGCTTGCTACTTAAGCCCTTATTTGTACAAGTAATTTCGCAGAAAACACCCTTCTAAAATTCCAATTAAAAATAATATTGCATTCGGATTCCGGTGCTTTCCAATTCCAATTTTAGTTGTTCATATCCGAACACAAACTGTCCGATTCCTAAGCCAATTAAGACTAGCTAAAAATAATAAAATTAAACTTACCCCCTAAATTACAACACCTTACAATTAATGGCACAAATACTGATATATTATCCTCGTAATTACTCTCTGAAATGCTAAAGATCATAATTTGAATATCATGTAAAACACCTTATAAATTCGTTTCCCATGAAAAAATATAGTTTTATATACCTCCTGCTATTTTTAAGCATGCCATTAATTTCTTGTTCGCTAAGCATGGCATCGCCCTATGAGCTTCCAGAAATAGAAGCAATTTTTATGGAAACCAAAGCCTTGTGCTCTGAAGATAATGGTATGTTATGGGGAAGAACTTTGGATGTTCCCATTCTTTTAGTAGATAAAGAAAATGGCATCATCTACTCCAACAGACCTAGCGAAAAACTAGGTTTAACCTCCTATCGTGAAATATACACAGGCATTCTTCCTGATTTTATAGCTGTAGTAAAAGGACCTGTAAAAATTGAAAATCAAATTTGGGCAGTAATTCCGCTTCCATTGCCTAGCGATAAAACAGAAAGACAATGCATTCTACTTCATGAAGCATTTCATTGCCTGCAACCCGAAATGGATTTAAAACCCGAACCTTATAGCAATCAGCATTTGGACGAAATGGAAGCCCGTTTTTGGTTAAAGTTAGAGTGGAAAGCCCTTGAGTTAGCATTAAAAAATGAAGGAGAAAACAAAAGACAGGCAATTACCGACGCCATTTGTTTTAGATTTTACCGAAGAGCTTTGTACAGCAAATGTACTGGATGCGAGAATCGCTTTGAAATTCATGAAGGATTGGCGGAATATACTGCGCAAAAAATATGCAGAACAGATAGTGATTTAAAATTATACCTTCAAGATAAATTACATGAAATTTGGCAAAGCACCTCTTTCGTGAACTGTTTCGCTTACTTTTCGGGACCGGTTTATGCGTACCTATTAGATGGCACGGAGACAAATTGGAGGTTAAATTTAGGCGCCAGTGATGATATTGCCATACTCGTGCAATCGGCTTATGATATTGCTTTGCCATTTGACATTTACATGGAAGCCGAAGAAAGATCGGTACTTTATAACGGGGCACAAATAATGGGGGAAGAATTAGACCGCGAAATGGCTTTCAACAAATAGCAGGAATTATAGTATCGAGAAACAGCAAATTGGATAGCGATTCGTGCTACCCAATTTGCTATTTACATTGGTTCCTGATTTACGTACCTTTAACTAGTAAAAAACTAGAGCTATGAATATATTACTAGAACAAGGTTGGAGCGAAATAGACAGTAGATTGGTGAAAAACTATGTTCTTCCCAATTTTATCGAAGCTGTAAATTTTATTAATTTAGTGGCCCTGGAGGCTGAAAATATAAATCACCACCCAGATATAAAACTGTACAACTATAAAAATGTACGGCTTATTTTAACCACAAAATCAAAAGGTAAAATCACCAAAAAAGACATTCTGCTTGCAAAAAGCATCGATAATGTGTTTGAATCGATGAAAGTATTTTAAGTGATTACAATACCAGTATTATAAGTTCCCAAAATCTGCATTCCTCTCGTGTAAGTTTCTATATTGTCGAGAGCATCGCGAAATTGTCGAGGGCCCTGAAACTCCAAATCGACATGAAAAAAGTATTGCCAATTGACACCAGGAATTGGCAATGATTGAATTTTTGAGAGGTTGATATTCTGCTTGGCGAAACATTCTAAAATATACGATAAGCTTCCTGGTTTATGACTCGTACTAAAATATAGCGAGGCCTTATTATATCCACCATTAGGAACTAAATCCTTCTTTCTTTTTAAAATAAAAAATCGGGTTTGATTGTCTTTAATGCTTTCAATTTCTTCTGCAAGAATTTCTAAGCCATACAATTCGGCAGGATAATCGCCGGCAATAGCCCCTACTCCCTTCAACTGATTATCTCTTACATTTTTTGCACTAAGAGCGGTATCCTCCATTTCTACTAATTTAATATGGGGATAATTCCGAAAGAAATCGCGACACTGATGAATTGCCATTGGATGAGAATGAACCTCTTTTAAATCTTCGATTTTTTGCCCCGGCAAAGCCATTAAATTTTGCTTAATTCTTAAGAATATTTCTCCCTCGATTACCAGCCCCGAATCCTGAAGGAGTCCGTAATTTTGCAGGATACTGCCCGCTATTGAGTTTTCAATCGCCATAATACCGCCATCGCTAACCGATTCATCTTGAATTAAGCCTACCAATGTGGCGAAATTGCCAGCAGGAATAATCTCAACATCTTCCCCATAATAGGCATTTGCAGCCAAATGGTGAAAGCATCCTTCCACTCCTTGAATTACAATTTTTCTTTTGTTCATGCTTATAGTTAGATTTTAAATCAAAAAAAAAGCCCGATTAAATAAGGACTCTTTATGAATAGTTTACGATTTTATTTCCTTAGAATCCTGCACTTCTCGTGGTTAAAGAAGAAAAAAATAAAAAACCAAATCGTAAAAAACACTGTTCTTATATAGTCAAAAAAAAAGAGCCCTTATAGAGGCTCATCATCATTTAATAGTACGTGAAAGTCCTCCTCTAACAACAGCTGCTAAAAAAGAAAAATCGCTCGATATGCATATTATTATCCATAGTTTTTGTACTAATTCTTTTCAAAGGTAAAAAAATATTCCATACTACCTTACAATTATCCAACTCATGCAAACACAAAGCCCAAACAGAAGGCTAACTACTTTCCAAAGCCATTTTTAAAAGTTTTTACCCCTCCTAATTTTATCCTACCTTTAATTTTAACAGATCAATAACAAAGCAACCTGCACTTTCTCCTTCAATAGTAGTATATTTAATACCTGAATGTCTTAATATCCAAAAAATGAAATTACCAATACGTCTTATTCTATTTGCATCGCTTCTTTTTTCGTCGCAATTAGCTGTTACACAGGAAATAAAAACTTACAATTTTGATGAGTTAGAACCAATCTTTCATTTCCAAAACGATACCACTTACGTGATTAATTTTTGGGCCATGTGGTGCAAACCTTGCGTTGAAGAGCTTCCCGAATTTGAAGATATCCGTAAAGATTACGCCAATAAAAAGGTGAAAGTAATATTGGTTAGTCTTGATTTTGGGAAAAATGTAAACGATCGATTAAACAGTTTTTTAGAACGAAAAGATATAAATGCGGAGGTAGTAATTCTCGACGATCCGGATGCTGACAAGTGGATTGGGAAGGTAGACGAAAAATGGGATGGTGCCTTACCGGCTACTATTATCTATAAAAAAGAAAAGAAAATAGTTTTTACCCGTCAGGTATCGTACGACGAACTTTCGGGTACCATAGATAAATTAAATAATCAAACGAATTAAAGTTTATAGTTATGAAGAAGATATTGATTTTAGGTCTTTTTGTATTGGCCACAATTGGAATTCAGGCGCAAGGCTACCAAGTTGGTGATGATGCGAAAGATTTCAAATTAAAAAATGTAGATGGAAAACTAGTTTCGCTTGCCGATTATAAGGATGCAAAAGGTTTTATTGTAATTTTTACTTGTAACCATTGTCCGTATTCGGTAGCCTACGAAGATCGGATTATCGAAATTGATAAAAAATACAAAACAAAAGGATATCCTGTAATAGCTATCAATCCAAATGATCCCGAATTATATGAAAGCGATTCTTTTGAGAATATGATTCAACGATCGAAAGAGAAAGGATTTACTTTTCCTTATTTAATAGACGAAACTCAGGACATTTATAAAGCATTCGGAGCAAGCAAAACGCCTCATGTTTTTATTTTAAGTAATGCAAAAGGAAAATATACGGTAGAATATATTGGAGCAATCGATAATAACTACAAAGATGCAAGCGCAGTTACCAGTACTTATGTTGAAACTGCTGTTGACGCTTTACTGGCGAATAAAAAACCAGCCGTAACAGCTACAAAAGCAATTGGATGCAGCATTAAATCCAAATAAGTAAAGTCTAAATAATAAGGAGTTACAAGGGGGTGTCCGAAAAGTTCAATTTTATTGTCATTCTGAGCTTGTCGAAGAATCTTTAACATTGAATAACAGATGTTTCGACTTCGCTCAACATGACGTCTCTAAGTAAAGCTTTACTTTTCGGACATCCTCTTCTTGTTTTCGGAAAGCTAAGGTTTCAACACTTATTGCTGATTTATCTGCGCAAGCAGTTTAAAAAACATTTCGCCCAGCCTTAAAAATAAACCTGGCATTCTCTATTTCATCTCCTCCCAATCGCCATCAAAAAGAATGGTATTTAAAGGCCGTCGCAGGCGCTTCCCCGATTCCATTTCTCGAATATTATCGGGCAATTGCGCAGGATCGCCCAAATAACCAACAGCAATCATCGTTACCACATCAAATTGATCTGGAATTTCGAACATTTCCCGTGCTTTTTCGACATGAAAGCCCGCCATTTGATGCAAGTACAAACCCATGCCAGTTGCTTGTGCCGACATATTACCAATGGCTAAACCCAAATCGTGACGAGCATGCCAATTTTCTTTTTGATTCTGTGCAAACTTTTTGGAAGCCAAGGTGAGAATAATCATGGGTGCAGTTTTTACCCACATTTTATTAAACTCTACCAAACAAGACAAAAGCTGTTCGTAGCGTTCAGGATACTCTTTTACAGCATAAATAAAACGCCAGGGTTGCTCATTAAAACAGGAAGCGGCGAAGGATGCTGCCTCGAATAAGCTCTGAACCTTTTCGGGCTCAATCTCTTTATTGGAAAAAGCTCGGGGACTCCATCGCTTATCGACTAACTCGTGAATTTTGTGGCTCATGTTATAGGTTGTTTTGTGAATATTAAGTGATATATAGTAACAAAACAGGAAGATACAATGCAAGCTAACTTGGCTATCTCTTCCTTTTTTTGCCTTGATACAGCAGAAGATTATTTTCTTTAAAGATACTTTTTGAAATTAAATTGGTCTTGCTTGTTTGGGAAGCTCAACGCTTTTGAAGGTAATACTATTTTAACAAAAATTAAGGACTTGCTTGTATTTTATTGTCTATATTTGAGCCTAATTTATAATCAATGAACCACTTATAAAATAATTATATGAAGGCAAGTGTCTATCTATTGATTCCTCTGTTACTATTTATGCTGCTTGTAGATATTTACACCTATCGTGGTATAAAACCTCTGATTGCCAAAATAAAATACAGCCTGGCAAAACAAGCATTAAGCATCGTATTTTGGGGGATTTCGGCCTTGGTTTTTGCTGGTTTTACCCTCTTTATGTTCGGAATTAAGCATGTGCAACAAGCCGAAACTTATATCTATGTTGGATATTTGGTTGCTGGGTTTTCCTTGTTCTACATTCCGAAATTTGTATTTATACTTTTCGTTCTATTAAAAGATATACTAGGGGCGATTGCAGGAATCATGAATTGGTTCGGGGAGAGAAAGAAAAAGAGTGTATCACAATTTAATTCAACGAAAAAAATGGAGAGATCCGAATTTTTATACCAAATGGGATTGGTGTTAGCAGCAATTCCGTTTGCATCTATCCTATATGGAGTTACCAAAGGAAAATTTAACTACCGGGTAATGCGGGAAAAGATCCATTTCGACCACCTTCCCCAATCGTTTAAAGGACTAAAAATTGTTCAAATATCGGACATTCACCTGGGAAGTTTCAATAAAAACTTTGAGCAAATTGCCAAAGCAGTAAATCTGATAAATGAACAAGAACCAGACTTGATTTTATTCACCGGCGATTTGGTAAATAACTTTGCGGAAGAAACAGAAGGCTGGGCTCCGGTACTATCCAAAATGAATGCCAAAATTGGAAAATACTCGATACTAGGAAACCACGATTATGGAGATTATTCGTATTGGAAATTTGCTGCCGACAAAGCTGAAAATTTGCAAGCAATTAAAAATTTTCATAATGAGATGGGCTTTCAGTTGCTTTTAAACGAATCGGAAACAATTACAATTAATGGAGAACAAATAGCCTTGGTTGGTGTCGAAAATTGGGGAAAACCACCATTTCCACAACATGGCGATTTACAAAAAGCAACAAAAGAATCGGCGAATATTCCCTTCAAAATTTTAATGAGTCACGACCCTTCGCATTGGGACGAGCAGGTTTTGAATACGGATATAGCTCTTACCTTTTCGGGACATACCCACGGCATGCAATTCGGCCTAGAGCGCGCAGGTATTAAATGGAGTCCGGTACAATACAAATACCCACGCTGGGGCGGATTGTACCAAGAAAAGAAGCAATACCTATACGTAAATCGTGGTTTTGGTTACATTGGTTTCCCAGGGCGAATTGGTATGCCACCGGAAATTACATTGGTAGAACTGGCTTAAAAAAAACCTCGGTTAAAACAATATACAATAAGGATGCGCGCTGGCGTGTCCTTTTTTTTTATTCGATACTGGTATTGCTGCAAATACAAGCTAAGAAGTCTCCTCCCCCCTAGGGCGTCTCTGTTGTTTAGAGGAAATATTTTCACCCTGCTTTCCCAAGCAAGAGTTTATTTATAAACCTAAGCCCCCTCTGTCCTTCGAACATTTCCCCTTAAAAAGGAAGAATTCTATACTTTCACTTTTGCATGTATTTTCAAATTGAATTTTTCCCTTGAAAGGGTACCCTTACACAGTGAAGATCGGGAACGCAATTTGAAATAATATTGTGAACAAAGTGCCGACAGACAAAAAGGTGTTAATTCATATTATTATTCATTGTATAGATCTTATTGCTCTTGATTTTTTTTTAAGCAACAAGATGTTTGTAAAGACTAGCTTGTGGTAAGGAGACGTGGACCTCAAATGTTTTTTCTACCCAAGGATACTTCGCGTCATTAAAATAGCGTGTGTATTTTGTGGTGCTATTGATATCCTCGAAAATATCTTTCGGTAAAACTGTCTGTAAGTAGAATAAGCTCTCGACAATATGCAAAGACATTTCTCAGCCTAAAATAAGTTTCCCTCAATAGAAAATGGTCATTTCGACTCTCGAATAATCGCCCAATAATTTGTAAAAGCCTATTTGACCGTAAAAATGATCTCTCGACGAAATGTAAAGCCATTTTTGATGCTCAAATTAACTCTCGACAATATGTAAAAGCATTTTTGGTTCTAGAATGACCTCTCGTGGCTTGAAAATTAACTTTTTGTTGCTCGAATAATCTCTCGACGAAATGCAAAGTCGTTTTTGGCGCTCGAATAAGCTCTCGACGAAATGTAAAGCCATTTTTGACGCTCAAATTAACTCTCGACAATATGTAAAAGCATTTTTGGTGCTAGAATGACCTCTCGCGGTTTGAAAATTAACTTTTTGTTGCTCGAATAAGCTCTCGACGAAATGTAATGGCATTTTTGGCACCAAAATAAGCTCTCGACAATATGTAATGCCGTTTTTGGCGCTCCAATAAGCTCTCGCCGAAATGTAATCCTCTATATTTATAGTAATACTACCCATGTAAAATAATCATCCTGATTCTTTTGATTGGATATTATTGTTTTGTAGATTCGTTCATTGAATATAATAAGTGTTCATTACTGCCCTATATGGGTCGGTAAACACACTTTTTTAAATAGTAAAAACGAAATAAAGCCCATAGCACTTACTAACTAGTTGTACAGCATTAAGGCAGACCGAATCCACAGAAATATGAGAATTTTAACGACCATATTATTATTAGGAATTTTTTTGACTACGAATGCTCAGAAAACGATTACCTATGAAAAGCTCCAAGATGAATTAATAAATTCTTCTGTACCTGATATCATTTCGATTTATTCATATCACTTGGAACAAAAAGCGGAATTATATTTGATTGATTTGGTTAAGGACAGCATATTGTCAGAACCTCCATTATATAACTCAGAGACTAAAAAGCAACTGACCGCTGAAATTGTAACGATTCCAGAAATAAGAAAACGGATTGTTGATTCTTTAAACTCAAATGGATTCTTGGACATTTTGTATTTAAGAACTGATACTGTTTATACTAATATTAGGACTCCAAATGATTATTTTGTAATTGACAAACCTTTGATTGTTGTTGAAATCTTGCATGGATATGATAGTGGGATTATGCAGTCATATATAAAAGTAGATGATAAGGAGCAAGTTGATAAATTACTTGCAATAATCAATGATATTTTGAGTAAGAAACAGCGGAAAGTATTTAAGCAATACCGTGAAAACATAAAAAATCTGGAAAATTGAAGATTGAAAGAAAACGATTAAAAATATCGGGATTAGTACTGATTATTATTTCAACAGGATTGCTAATTAGAGAATTGATACAGTATGACAAACTTCCTGGAATGGATGACCCAATTAGTCAGGTCGCAGATTTTTTTAAGTATAAGGAAAATGCCGTTACGAATGGAATCATATGGACTGGATTAATAATTTTAGGATTAATTATATATTTGAAAAATAGAAGGAAATAGAGAATAACGCTGTACAACAATGTATAAAAAACATAAGTGGCTCAGTGGTTTACGGAACTTTGGAGCATTTAATGAGCTCCGCCAAATCTGCGATTTGACGGTTTGTTTAAAAACTCTAAATTTGTGTCTAATCGCAAATTTGTCTAAGTGCAACTTGACAGGTAAGAGCTTCGAAATCACTTACGTTTCATATGCCAACGTTGTAAACCATATTTAGCACCAGCTACATTAACTAATGAATTTGTGAAAGAATGAAGTTTGAGAAAAACATATTTATCAAATTATTAAGTTGGTTTTGGGTTTTCATATTAATCCAAAGCTTAAATATGGCAGAATTAAGTGCTCAGACGAATATTGAACTAGAAATGAAAATTTACGGTGTAAACAAGGTTCAATTGAAACATATTGACTCGTATAAATTAATTGCATCTATCAAGAATAAAGGAACTAGACCGATTGAACTAAATAATACAATAATTAACTCTGGGTATTTCTTTGAAAATGGGGTCTGTTGGGAATTACAGAAGCAATAATGATATTTTTATTCCATACGATTCATTACATACCTTCAAGATAGTTGATGTAAATTATTTTGGTATTTCATTTGATCATGGTTCTACTATAGTAGATACTCTTCATCAATATGAGTTTCATCCTTTTGAAGTATATACACCAAATGAATCAGGAGTATTTAGAGTTCGGTTGATATACAAATGTTTAGATTCTCCTGATAAATATTCTAATTGGTTCTACATTTATGGTTATAAGAGGAAGAGGGAATGGAAAAATCAAGTAGACTCAATTAGTAGAAAAATACAGTTTACAACAACTAAGCGTTCGTGTGGCAGGAACTGCCCAATAGGTACGGGGCGTTGACGTAACCGATGACATTATTGCTACTTTATGGGGAATGGTGTAAGTGAAAACCTTTTTAGAAAGGGAATTTAATATGGAAAGATTTTTAAATGCAGTAATTTCAAAAAATAATATAAAGTTGTAGATCCGTCTATAGCTTTTTTTGTGTTTTAGATTTAGAATAGTTGACAATGGCACATAGCTATGGCGTTAGCTTGTGTAGGTTTTGAGTTCGAAATCTTAGATTCCTTAAAGGTGATACATATCGCCAACGCAATAGCCTCAGATTACAAATCTGAGGAAGCAAGCAACGCACATCTTCATTAAGAATAAACTAATCTTATTTGCATGAATTACTGCTAATAATAGATTTAAATCTGACTCAGATAAGAACTTGTTTTCTGTCTGGAAATTTTAAAAGCAATATCGATTTTTATGTATCCTTAAAACCGCTATATTTAACATTTAATTGAGCAGTTTGTTGATTTTTTAGACAAACTGCCGTTAGCGGTAAGTAACAAAAACTACACTGTAGTAAATTATAAGATTAATATCAATGAAGCAAAGAAGAATGAAGTTAGTAGTATTTATGTGTTGTATGTTAGGAGGATTTTTCCTTTCATGTTCACATAATAGTCAGAATAATTTAAGCTTAGATAAAGAATTAAATAAGTTATTAATTACTAAAGATTATTTTAACTTAAAGAATCGACTTGAAAAATCAGAAGGTAATTTATCGAAAGACAGATTCTTATATTATCAAGCTCATTGTCTTGATGTTTTTAATAATAGTGAGTTGTCTCAGGAAAGTATTAACCTATTGTTAAATGAGTATAAGAGTAGGCTTAATGATACTATAATGGCTGATTTATTAGAAATACAATCAAGGAATTATGGTCGAATGTTTCAATATAAAAAAGTGATTGAAGTTAGCCACAAACTATTAGACGAATATCCTGAATTATTAGATAGTGCGAAGACTAAAAACTATAAAGAAAATATAGAACTTTATGGTAAGGTTGCTGATATAGAACCAACAATTATTCATAAGGAAGGAAATGTGAAAATTAAATCATCACGAAATACAGCTTTAAATTATGTTACAGTACCTGTGAAAAGTGGTGGTATAAGTAAAGACTTCTTATTTGATACTGGTGCTGAAATGTCATGTGTTTCTATGTCAAAAGCTAAACAAATGGGAATGACTATTTATGAAACTGATATTACTGTTGAAACGTCATCATTTGAAGTTAAGGCCAACCTTGCCGTTGCGGATAGTTTATATATAGGCGATATTTTATTTGAGCGTGTTCTTCTTTTAGTAGTTCCAATTATGAATATTCCTGAGTTAGATTTTCTTATTAGTGGTATTATTGGCGTTCCTGAAATGCGCTTAATGGAGGAGGTTCATATTAAAAAAGATGGAAGTATATTTATTCCAAAAACAGAGCAAGAATTTACATCGCAAAATATGTTTTATGAGGGTCTGTCAGGGGAGTATCCTATTGTTAGGCTAAACTCGGGAACGGATACTTTAAATATGGCTTTGGATTACGGAGCTAATCAATCATATTTATCTCAAAAATATCTAAAGGAACACAAACAAGAAATCGAAAAAAAATGCGAATCTAATGAAACTTCAGATTATGGACTAGGAGGGAAAAAGAAATTAAGAAGTTATATAATAAAGGATTTACCATATGAAATTGGAAATAAGAAAAGTGTTTTATCAAGTATACTCGTTAAAGATTCCCCTACACATAAAGATGAATTTGACGGATTAATAGGACAAGATATATTCTTACCTTTTGAACAAATAAAAATTAATTTTAAAAGTATGTATTTGGTAGTCGAATAAATACCAGCCACTAACAACTAAGCCTTCGAGTAGCAACAACTGCCCAATAGGTACGGGGCGTTGACGTAACCGATGACAGAATTCTGACTCTTATGGGGAATGGTGTAAGTGAAAACCTTTTTAGAAAGGGAATTTAATATGGAAAGATTTTTAAATGCAGTAATTTCAAAGAATAATAGAAAGTTGTAGATCCGTCTACAGCTTTTTTTGTGTTTTAGATTTAGAATAGTTGACAATGGCACATAGCTATGGCAGTAGCTTGTGTAGGTTTTGAGTTCGAAATCTTAGATTCCTTAAAGGTGATACATATCGCCAACGCAATAGCCTCAGATTACAAATCTGAGGAAGCAACCAACGTACATTTTCATTAAGAACAAACTAATCTTATTTGCATGAATTACTGCTAATAATAGAGTTAAATCTGACTCAGATAAGAACTTATTTTCGGTCAGAAAATAAACATACTTTCAATTTTTATGTATCCTAAAAACCGCTATATTTAACATTTAATTGAGCAGTTTGTTGAGTTTTTAGACAAACTGCCGTTAGCGGCAACCCTTAATAACAATATATAAAGAAAGAAATATGTATAAAACTATTTTATTTTTTATTATTCTAATGACTTCAATCCAACTTTCAGCTCAAAATAGTAAAGTAGAAGTCACAACAAGACATGGCAAAGTATGCCTAATAGTTAAATCTGTTGTTCTCTCTACTCAAGGAGACGTTTTAAATATCATATCGCCAAATTATATAGATAGTAAAAATGTTATCAACATAATCCAGACTGTTAATGAATGTAGAAGTATTCAAGAAAATTCATCAAGCTCAAGGAGTACCCATCAGGGAATCGAAAACATAGAATCAGGAGAGTATTCTTATGACATACGTGGTAGAGTTGTTAGAATGGGTTCTTATGATATTTCATATGACATACATGATAGAATTGATAGAGTTGGCTCTTATGATATTTCATACGATATAAATGGTAAAATTGATAGAGTAGGTAATTTAGATATTTCATATGACATACGTGACCGGATAGATAAAATAGGTTCTACTGATATCTCATATGATATTCACGGTAGAATTGATGAAGTAGGCTCAATTGATATTACATATGACATATATGAACGAATAGACAAAATAGGTTCTACTGATATCTCATATGATATTCACAATAGAGTAGATGAAGTAGGCTCAATTGATATTTCATATGACACACATGACCGAATAGATAAAATAGGTTCTACTGATATTTCATATGATATACACGATAGAGTTGAAAGAGTAGGTAATTTAGGTATTTCATATGACATACATGGTAGAATAAAAGAGATTAAATAAATTTTGAACATTTCTAAATAAAATACCAAATAAATGGGAAAATATGGCAAGTTAGTTGGGATATAAAACCTGAAAAAAACAAGATTATGCCTTTAAACAATTCTTCTCTCGTTGAGAAACAAAATATAGACGACAATAGGTTCCCTCTCTATCCAACACAAAATATGTGGAATTTCTTACTTCTTGATAAAATAAACGGCAACATTTGGCAAGTTCGTTGGTCAACAAAATCAGAAGAAGGAGAAATTATATCAATTCGGGAAGTAATTTAGTTTATGAAAAAAAACGAACGCACAATGCGTGGTCATAAAACATTGGGGCTTATGTGGTTATTCAAACATTCTACCACGCATCAAGTTCGGTGTAACTGGACAGGTAAGTAGCCCGCAATCCCCAACAATTCATACCGCCGAACGTTATTGGCAATTAAAATAATGACAACTGCTTTATAAAATACAAAAATGAAAATTGGAATAGTACAATTAGAACCAGCAAAAGGAAATATTGAAAGAAATATTGAGATACATATAGATTGGATAAAAAAAGGGATTAATCATCATACAGCCTTGATTGTTTTTCCTGAGTTATCCTTGACTGGATATGAACCAGAATTAGCTAGCTCTCTTGCTACTAACCAAAACGATAAGAGGCTAGATTGTTTTCAAAAGTTAAGCGACGAAAATAACATTGCTATTGGAGTTGGATTACCAACAAGAAATTTGGATGAGTTAAATATTAGTATGATAATATTTCAACCTTTGAAAGATAGAATAACATACTCGAAACAGTATTTATATCCAACGGAAGTGTCAATTTTTACAGCCAGATTTAATCCAATAGTTCTTGAGTGTGAAACTGAAATTGTTGCACCTGCTATATGCTACGAGTTATCAAATAAGGAACATTATGAATTTGCAGCCGAAAATAATGCTACTGTATATATGGCAAGCGTTTTGAATTCTGTAAACGGTGTAGATTCAGACTTAAAAAAATTGAGTGACATTGCTAGAAATTATAAAATGGTGACTTTTATGGCTAATTTCATTGGAGAATCAGGTGGATACAAATGTGCTGGAAAGTCAACGATTTGGAATGATAACGGGGAAATGATTAAACAATTAGGGGACAAAGAAGAAGGATTAATTATTTATGATACAAAAACTAGAGAAGTATTAACTACCACTAGTCGAGTAGACAGATGACAGTCTATTGACCGCCGCTCTGCCTTTCACACCACCAGATACTTCGCAGGCGCCGCATAAACCAAGCGGGTCTTCCCGATAAAAATCGGGAAAGGCTGTATACGATCCCGAATGATCGGGATTAAGTTATGGGAATTGAAAATCGACGCAGTCAAATAAAGAAACACGTCTAACAGGCGTGATTTGTTTGTAAATGTCGAGCATCGATTCATAACCTCGTTTCTTCAACCTTTCAAGTGTAATGGTCGTTCTCAAAATTGGACTTTATTCACAAACACAACATTTCTGGCGTTCATGAAGGCTTCGCCGTAAAGCAATTGCTCCGCCTCCCCTGTCATAAAATATCAAATAGTAGCCTAAACGTTTTCACTATCGCAATCTCCATCTTTTATTTGCTGACAGTTACTGCCAAACATGATATAATAAATTTGTTGCGTATCCCAAGGTCAATATTTTGAGAAGGAATTAGAACAAAACAGGAAACAAACTCAACAAACACTTGTAAAGAGATATTATTCGATAATATCTATATTAGCAGTCGCAAATTTACAATTTCACTAAAAACTTGCATAATAACTTCAATTTAGGAATTAAATACTATTACATTAATGAACAAACGGCAAATCGAGGCAACGGCATACCAATACTCTTTAATAGTAATTCTTTTAATAGCAATAGCTTACCGAGGCGGCAGAGATTTTATATTTCAGAAAAATGAGGTGGAAGTTACTGTAGGCATAGAAGATCTGCAAAAAATTTACCCCAACGCTTCCTATTATACTGAAAAAGGACATGGTGCCTATGATATTTATGGTAAAAATAAAATAGGAATAGCACTTCTCTCCTCCGATTACTCTCAACAATTTGGTTACGGTGGTATCGTTCCGCTATTAATAGGTGTTAATGATAGCTTGACGATTACCAAAATTATTTTAATGCCGAATAAGGAGACCGGTGATTACATTGAAGCCATATATGGTAAGGATTTTATTGGCAAGTGGCAGGGAGTAAAACTCGAAGATGCGATGCAGTTTGATGTTGATGTTGTTTCGGGAGCTACTCTTACTAGTAAGGCTGTAATTGCCGGCGTTAAGCATACTGCATCAATAGTAATGGGATCTGATGCTTCGCTTATTAAAGAAAGTAGCCTTTGGACAAGAGTTAAGGACATTCTATTTTTGAGTATCATGGTGCTATCGCTAGTGATGGCTTTCAAAAAAGGAACTGCAAAGTACCGTACTATTTATCTGTTATTGGTTTTGGTTATTATGGGATTAATCCTTAACAATGCAATCTCTGTTAGATCGCTAAGCGGATGGTTGCAGGATGGTTTTGTGTGGCGAGCCAATTGGCAAAGTAGCGTGGTATTTATTTTGGCAGTAAGCATCTCTTTTATTGGCAAGCGCAAACTTTACTGCAACTACCTCTGCCCTATGGGAGCTTTGCAAGAGCTAACAAACCGTTTCACCCCGTTCAAAAAAAGAAATTTACCAACAACACTAAAGGGGATAACTGCAAAAGAGATGTATCTAACACTTATTGCGGGTGCTTTGCTATTAGGTTTCACTCCCGAACTATCCTACCTAGAGCCTTTTGCATTTTTCTCGTTTCGAATAGCAGGCATCGGACTTATCCTCTTTGGCTTAGTAGTGGTTCTGCTATCACTATTTTTTAACAAGCCTTGGTGTTCGGTCTGTCCTACAGGATGTTTAATGGATACTATATCCTATAAAAAAGCTAAAGATATTGACTTTTAAAACTATAAATTTATGCAAAAGAGTAAATTTTTAAACCTTGTTCTTGCCCTTGCCGTATTGGTGCTTACAATTCTTTTAACCACCAAAGAAAACGGTTCCAACAAGCACAAAACAACGCCAGCCGTTAAAATAGAGAACGCTCAGTTGGCAGTATTAGATTCTGCATGGTTTCCCTTCAATAAAAAGTCATTGGGCGTTCGAAAAGAATTGTACCCCCAACCCGCTTTGGTAATAGGAACCTATGATAAAGAAGGAAAACCTAATATGATGACTGCTGCGTGGGTAGGTGTGTGCAACTCAGATCCATTTAGCATATCGGTTTCTATGCGTCCGGCTACCTATTCGTATGGTAATGTGATGGAATCAAAATCGTTCACTGTAAATATTCCCTCTTCTAAATTGGCTAAGTATGTAGATTATGTAGGCCGTTTTTCTGGAAAAGATGTAGATAAATTTAAAGAGACTGGACTAACTCCTGTTAAAGGCGAGTTTGTAAATGCCCCTTTCGTAAAAGAGTTTCCTATTGTAATAGAATGTGAACTTACCGAATATCACGATCTTGGTTCGCACCGACAGTTTATTGGGAAAGTGATAGATGTAAAAGCGGATGAGGCAATTTTAGATGCTGAAGGTCATGTAAATGAAAAATTACTGAACCCTCTGATTTACGCAGGAGGGAATTATTATGAAACCGGACGTTTAATAGCGAAAACTGGCGAGGCTTTGAAAGATATTGATGGCGAACCATTTGTTGCTAATTATAGCGAGAGATATGAGAATGAAACATTGGAGGTAATCCACAATCGCAAGAGTGTACGCCACTTTACGAATCGGCCTGTTTCAAAAGAACAGATTGAAACCTTGCTTAAAGCAGGTATGGCCGCTCCGACAGCCGTTAACCGACAGCCTTGGGTATTCTATGTTGTTACCAAACGTGAAACCCTTGATGCGCTGAGCGAACAGTTGCCTTATGCTAAGATGTTGTCTCAAACACAAGTAGCCATTGTGGTGTGTGGCGATATGGAGAAGGCTGGAAATTTAAAAGATGAAGGCTATTGGGTACATGATTGTGCTGCCGCCACAGAGAATATACTTCTTGCTGCTGAAAGTATTGGCTTAGGTGCCGTATGGACTGCCTCCTACCCTTACGACGACAGAACAAAAGCGGTGAAAAAGGAGTTAAACCTGCCAGAGAAACATATCCCATTAAACGTTATCCCAGTAGGATATCCTACGGGCGAAGACGTGCCCAAAAACAAGTGGAAAGCAGAAAATGTAATTTGGCAATAAAAAAAGTAACGCTTGTGGCTAGATGTATAAAGTATTAATTAATGGCAAATAGAGAGTTTGTGCAAGAGGCTTGTATTAAGTTTTTTACTGACAATAAAATACGGTATTACATACGTATTTGGTACAATTTTAAAATCTTAATCCCTCATAACAATCAAACAACTAAGACAATACGCCTATTTAATACTCTAAAATAAGCACATAATGATATTCTCCGTTTTTTGTTTGGTGCTTAGCTCGAAAAATTAAAAATATTCTTAAATAAAAAAGCAGTAAAAAGTAAATTGAATCTACTTATACTGCTTTTTTAATTTAAGTTGTAGTTAACCCGATTCAAAAGAATTTATCGAATATTTCAACTCATCTTTATAACGGGAACCTCTAATAGTCTCTCCTCAAAAATACAATTATTCATTTTTAAGAAGCAATATTTAATATTCTGTATCAATAACTTACAAAATATGTCCAGTGGCAGCATCAATAACGATACTTAAACCATCTTCAGAAATAAATTCATATGCCGGAACCAAAGAACTGGTACCTGAATTTAATTTATAACCCAAACATTCTTCCACTTGTGTAATTTTCAATACATCACCTTTGTAAGAAGAAGCCATTGCATCTGCAGCTACATTTATTGCTTCATTTGCACTTAAAACATTAACAGCACTTTTTACTGATGATTTTGTAATTGTTGACCAATGATATTGAGTAGTGGCAATGTTATTATCTGTAACTAATAAAGATATGTAATCTGTTAGCTCATTACCTCTCACTGACAGTGAATTAACAACTCGTTTAAAACGTACTTGATATCCAATTACCGCTTCGTCTGCAGATAAACGAACTACTTCATCAAATTCTACTTGACTGAATCCACTTTGAGAAGAAACCCAGTTCTGAGCTTTTTCTACCGCATTTTGTTGAGAAATACTACAGCCTTCTAATTCACCAAATTCTTTCGACACCTCTGAAACCATTTGATCTGTAGAAGCACTATAGGTATAATTAACTGGTAAACTTGAGCTTTTAGTAATTTTACTAATTGCATTCGAAACCAACACTTTACCATTCGCTAAAGAATAAAAGCTACTACCTGTTTTTGGAGAATTGCCTGATACTGCAGAATACTCTATAATATTACTTCCTGAACGGGAATAACAACACCATCTGTCACTAAGATTACTTTGAGTATTGTTTGATTCATACCAAGCCTGTAAGTAAGTCTTTCCATTACCCAACTTAGCTGTAAAGTCCTTAGCAACTTCATTATCGATATTGTCATACGAATAGTTAGTATACCCCATAATGTTTTCAGTTCTACCTGAAAATTTATTTTTCCAAGCTTTGTCTTTCATTGTTAAACAAGTTGCAACAATAAGATTTTCTACCGAAACAGAAGTTAAACTACTAACACTTAATCCATTATCAGAAGTAGCAATATAGCCTGAATTTCCATGACCTGTATGGTATAATGTCTTAATACTTCTACCCATATAGTCTTTAAGTTGACTTGTAGATACATTTACATTCTTAAGTACCTGAGTGTAATTTAAACGAGTCAATCCACTTGCAAAATCATCCATATCAGACTGGTCCAAACCATCATTAACAGCTGTCAGGATAAAGTCTTTAGTTCCAGTACTACTCCCTGTTTGCGCAGTGTAAGTGTAGTCATACTTTTCGCTCCAACTATTATTGATATTTAACCAAAGTCGCACATATACCGTTCCACTTTGAGGAATGTTTTTAATTGTATGACTTTTTGCAGAGATATTACCACTACTGTAAATATCCTCTTGACCTGCAGTAGTTCCAACATATAGGCGGTAAGAATCTGCAGCATGAGTCCAACTAAACAAAACTGAACTTTCTGATAAAGTAGAACCATTTGCTGGAGTAATTTCGTTTGATGCTCCCCCCACGTTCATGGTGTATGTATAATCATTATACGCCCAACGATAATTGTAGTAATACCATAAACGAAGATAGACAACACCATTACTTGGTAAATTATCAACAGTATATTTTTTTGTCTGAAAATAATTCGAATTTGTAAAAATATCATCACCTCCAGCAGTTGTTCCTAAATCAATCCAATAATAACCACCTGGATGATTCCAAGAAAAAGTTACAGAACTTGATGTTAAAGTGGAACCACTTGCAGGAGAAATTGAGGCCTTTAAATTACCTGATTCCGCATCGGCAGTTCGAGCTGGAATCTCAATACTGTCTTTGTCCTGTAAATCATCCTTTTCACAACTCACAATTGTGCTAATTACAAATAAACCTAGTAATAGGTTTACAATGTTTCTTGTTAATAAATTCTTCATTTGCTTTATTTTTTAAGTTAATATTAATTCGCTTTAAAATTGAGTTAATACACATTAACATCTATTTAAAACGAGTTCCAACTATTGGAATTACAATACTACGAAAGTTTTTCACTATAATCTAATTTTTAATTAGATAGAGACTATTATATAAACATATCAATTATTATATATGACATATTTATTTCACAGAAAAACAGAATGTTAGCAAATTAAAACTGCCTCTTATTTTATCTATATAATACTTAGTGTTTACTACAAATGATTCATTAAACAAACACTGCATTCGATTTCATAAAAGCACATGCATTCTTACTGTTCGATCAGAAATAGATATTCGAACTGCAAATATTTCAGTTAGGCTGATACTACTTGCTTCAGTTGAGCTATATTTTACAATATTTTCATTTAAAAGTGCTTGAAGACTGATTTAATATTCTAAAAAAATGTTAAATCATCTATTTACAAAAAAAAACGTATTGTACTCTATTGTATTGTGTATCAACATTAAAAATTATACACCTATAATCATAACTACTTGTTTGACAGGATGTTTAATTAAAATTAAACTTCATATATTTGTTAAGTAACACTTGAACAAATATTACTATCTAAATATTAAAATTCATTTATATTATTATCATTCCCAGTTAAAAATTGAAAACCTTACAGAATAAGAAGAACTCTGATAGAACTACAAAAAACCACAATAAATGCTACGTGAACTACATTCTTGCATGCGTTAAGATTTCGATACCGTTTATGACCTATAATTTTCCCGAATAATGAGCTTTCATCGGGCATAAATACCGCTAATAGCAAATAATTAAGTTGATAACAGACTGCATATGAAAATACAAGTGATAGTCTAAGGACTGAGAATAACAAATTTCAGAATTACCATCCTCGTATTAAAGCAACTATCAATAAGTAGAAAAGAACTAATCCCAAATTACATCAAAATAAATTGGTGTTTAAATAAGAAACTGTAACAAAAATTAATTTATCGAAACCAAAACTCTAATTCTCTCCTATTATATTAGTTTATTGAAAGACATAAGCATCTCGATATTAATGAATAACAAAAAGCCATAAAAAGAAGAAAACCTTCCTTTTTATGGCTTTTGTAATTTAAAAGACTTTTTTAGCAGCCTCGAGCTTTGCCTTATAATTTCTAAATTACAAGACTTATATAACGAAGAGTCTTTGCTATTAAGTAAAATTTCGTTCCCATCTTAAAAAGAACTCAAATTAAAAGAAATCAAGAAATCGGCAAACATATTTTCTGTTTGATCCTCATAACCAACCCGAATTCCCAAATTAAAAGGTGCCGAAAAACGAAGTAGGTGTAAATCGGTACTTAACTCCGCTCCCACTGAAGTGTAGTCATCCTTATAGTTATTAAAATTATTATTCTTATCCATAAACCTTCCTTTTTGATAGCCAAAATCCACAAAAGCATTCAACTTTACCCGCTTAAAATAAGCCAATGGTCCTATATTCCAATCCGGATAAAACAATGGCAATGCATAATCAAGTCCGGTGGTAATAATATCTTCCCCATAAATATCCGACATCCCTCGTGGACTCTTAATCATATTAGAGAATCGTGAATTGTAACTGGAACGGTTTTGGTAGCCACCATACAATTTAATGCCATGATGCTTCACCAATCCGGGAAAATATAGATGCCCTTCGGTCGACCAGGTTTCACCCAATTTAGAATCGCCAAAAGGAGTATGACGATAGTTGAACTCTAACACCTGTGCCCATTGATATTGAACATCGCGAGGTGCTGATTTCGCAATATTATAAGCAAAAAGCTGATACTCCATAATTTCTTGCGTAAAATCGGTCACTCCAAAATCATACTCTCCCAGTCCCAGAGGATTTGTTTGAGTCGTTGCAAGAGCTGTGTATTTCATATCGGCAAGCTTAATTAAACTGTAGGTTAGTTTGGGAGTTATGCGCGTAGAATATTTCCCACTCGAAATATCAAAAGGAAATTTGACACTGTTCTCCCACTCCCACTGATTTAGGGAACGATGAACTAAAATTGTATCGACTTGAACCGGAGCAATTCGATCGGCAAGACTTGCAAACTGCGTTTCCTTTTTCCCTACCGTTAGCTTCGAGTCGAAGATAGGAAACATTCCCTGATAGGAAAGATTCACATAAAACTGTCCGTTTTCATATCCTTCCTCTTTTTTATATCCAACTGTAGTCAGCAAGGTACTTAGTTTGTTTTGCGAGGCCACAGAAATTCCGACATCGAATTCCTGTTCCAATCCATCTATAAATGCGGGAGCCCAGGAATGAAAATTAAACAAATGAGCCAATTTTGAGTACTTCTTTACCTGAAAACGATCCAAATTTGTAGTGTCGGGAACCATTTTTTCGTCCAATTGCTCCGATAAACTTTCCGCTAATGGGAATACCGTGTAATTGCCATCCCATTCTTTCCAATTATCAGCTTGACTGATAGTTTTTACCGGAACATATCCATCGGATGTGTAATTGGAATAATAAAGTTGATTTCCATTCACATGCGCATCGCGTGCTCCAAACCTCGACGAAGTAACCTGATAGATTTTTTTGTTTGATTTATCAAAAGCAAACACATTATCGATTCCTGTGAAACTTGCTGTGAAAAAGATATACGACTTGCTTAGCTCGATTTGCGACAGTTCGTTTTTTCCAAAAGCAAACAAAGACGTTCTTTTTTCGGAATTCAAATCGATGGAAACCAAATGTTTTCCCTTTCTATTTAATAAGATGTAAACAATCGTGTTCTTACTATCCCATTTTGGAGATAAGGCAAACTCTTCTTTCCCCAAAGAAATTCGCTGCACCACTTTCTTAGTTTCTCTATTAATTATCACCAGTTTGTTGTCGCCAACATTATCGGTTTCAACAGCCACAATCTGCTTTCCATCGTCCGAAAAAGCTGGTGCAAATAAGGCATTATCATTCTTAATTCTACTTCTTTGTTTCGTATTGGTATCGTAAATCACCAACACACTTTTATCGGCTTTTTCCCAACGCAAATGCTCCTTTCGTTCGCTCCAAATTAGCATGCCATTTTGATAATCGAAACCTGTATTAAAATCATATCCGGGCACGAAAATTTTCTCTTCTTTCCCCTCTTTACTGATTAATTCAAAATAAGCCGCATCGGCTAAGCCTTCTTTTAATACAATTACTTCGCCCGATTCGTTGAGGTGAGGAAAACGCTTATTGGTATATATTTTCTCGCGATTTGCCAGCGGTTCAAAATTGGTAAGCTTCAATTCTGCATCTTGAACGCTCCACTCCCACTGCAATTGTTTCATGGTATCGTAATACAACATTAGCTTGCCATCGGCTCGGGTATTTTTCTCTTTTACCTCTGTCCAATTAATAGGCTCTACTTTTACACCTTTTGCAAGTATTTCTTTTTGCTTTTCGGATAATGAATTAAATACGGCATCGCGATTCTCCTTCATTCCCTTATTGAGTCCTTTGCTAAAAGGGCTAATTCCTAATGGATTTCTCGCCACCTGATTTAAGGTATTATTCCACAGCAGATCGCCATAATTTACTCTTCCCTTTCCTACCAAATAATAACCTAATTTGTAACGATCGGTGGCATAATCCTGATACGATCCATTAATGGCCTTATCGTAAGAATAGTTGCCTTTTTCTACTAATTGAGCTCTTAATTCCTGCTCGAAAAATGGCAATCGTCCACGCCCCGATTCACTTAATGCTGTTTCGGAACAAACCGCATCTCCCTCTAAGAACCAAGCAGGTAAATACAATCCCACCGACACTGCCGTGGCTTGCTGTCCGAATACATAGTTCAAGAAACGAGTAAATCCCTGCTCTAACTTATCGAGTTGCAATACGTGGCGATATTCGTGCATAACCACCTGATCGATCCATAGTTGCGCATCATTATCGGGCGATGATGTGTTATAAATTTCCACCCGTTTGGGTGCCCAAGCCACCATGCCATTACTTGTAGCGCTTTGGGTATGCACAACTACTGAAAATTTCTTAGGTTTATGATTGAGATCTTTTCCACTTTTTTGAAGTAAATCCTGAAAAATAGCGGCCATGTATTTGGCCTTTTCTTCGTAATCGGCAGGAAATATAATTTGAAATTCGTTGGTGTTAATTTGTTTCCATCTAATGGAAGCCGGATCTTGTCCATCACTAAAGTATTGTGCATTAGCGAACTTGTAAGTCGTTATCAGAAAGAAGAAAACAAAACATATTCTAACAAATCTCATCATATCAAAAGCGTAATAATATTAATTGTATCTTTAAAATAGTAAGCAAAAAATTTTATAATATTGGAGCCATAAGTTTACTATTTTCAACCAATCATCAAAACCATAACGATTCGATAAAATACGGTTAAAACAATGCCAGTGCACAAATGAATCTGGAATAAATAATAATTTTCTGAATCACTAAAATTACTTATTTTTAATTAAATATAAACTTTCCTATGAATATCGATCAATACAAAATCTCAAAGAAAATAAATTTAGCACAAACAACTACTTTCAAGGAAATTGAAGATGCGAAAGAAAAACTAAAGCAGGTTCGCAGAAAAATCAGCGAATTGCAGGATACAATGTATGCACATGGCAAATACAATATGCTTATTTGTTTGCAAGGTATGGACACCTCTGGTAAGGATAGTTTGGTAAGGGAAGTTTTTAAAGACGTAAACGCTCGAGGCGTAGTTGTGCACAGTTTTAAGGCGCCTACCTCGGCCGAATTAAAACATGATTTTTTGTGGAGACATTATGTAGCTCTTCCTATGCGAGGAAAAATTTGTGTTTTTAACCGTACTCATTACGAAAATGTTTTAGTTACCAGAGTACATCCCGAGTATATTTTGGGTGAAAATATTCCTTCGGTAACTGGTCTAGACGATTTAGACGATGCTTTTTATCACAAACGTATGGAACGCATTGTTAATTTCGAGGAGCATATTGCTGAAAGTGGTACTATCATTTTAAAATTCTTCCTGCATCTATCGAAAGATGAACAAAAGAGAAGATTGCTTAGAAGACTTCGTAAGAAAAATAAGAACTGGAAATTTTCTAAAGATGATTTAAACGAACGCAAATCGTGGGATGCCTATCAAGAATGTTACGAGGATGCAATTAATCGCACATCGAACGATTTTGCACCTTGGTACATTGTTCCTGCCGACGACAAAGCCACTTCGAGATTAATTGTTGCAGAAAGCATTCTTCAAAGCTTGAAAAAGTACAAAGATATGGTGGAACCAACTCTCGACGAAGAAACTCTATCGCATTTAGACGAATTTGAAAGACAACTAAAAAACGATTAAAAAAAGCTCTCGATGAATCTCTCCGGATTCATCGAGATTTTTTATTTTGTATTCTTCCTCCAACAAAAATTCCACTTCGAAAAGCTTGTCCTCTATAATAAATGAAAATGCCTCACTCCTTACAATTGATATTCAGCTTACTTCCATCGTTTTCGAAGCATTTTTCTTTGTCATTACCTGCATGAATAGCCTTATTTGATTTGCATAATTCAAATTCTATGCAGACCTTTGCCATTCTAAATATGCAGAACTATTAGGTTGTTGCAAACACAAAGTTATGAGTGAAATAATTATTAAAACTCCGGAGCAAATTGAAGGAATTCGAAAAAGTGCTCAATTAGCCGGGAATACCCTAAAATACATTAGCGATTTCGTTAAAGAAGGAGTTAGTACAGAATATTTAAACCAACTAATTGAAGAATACATCCGAAATAATGGCGCCATTCCTGCTCCTTTAAATTACCATGGTTTTCCTAAAGCCTGTTGTATTTCTTTAAATAATGTTATCTGTCACGGTATTCCTGATGACAATACCATTCTTAAAAATGGCGATATTTTGAATGTGGATGTAACCACTATTTTGGATGGTTACTATGGAGACACCAGTACTATGTTTACTATTGGTGAAGTTTCGAACGAAGCAGCTAAATTGGTTGAAGACACCGAGGATGCCTTATATTTGGGAATTGAACAGGTGAAACCAGGCAATTACTTTGGCAATATTGGATTCATGATTGGAAGATTTGCAAAAGGAAAAAAATATAGTGTTGTTTATGAATTTTGCGGTCATGGTGTTGGCATTGACTTTCACGAAGCTCCGCAAGTAGAACATATTTCTCCTCGAAATTCAGGTCCAAAGATGAAAGCAGGCATGATTTTCACCATCGAACCAATGATTAATCTTGGTAAACCAAGAGCAATTGTTGATGAAAAAGATGGTTGGACAGCCCGCACTATTGATAAAAAATTGTCGGCTCAATTCGAACATACTATTTTGGTAACCGAAGATGGTTACGAAATTCTTTCGGATGTTGGAGAATACGATATTTTTAAATAGATTTTAAAAAATTAACCTATAGTTCGCAAAGAACTCTTAAAAAAAATAAACCGCTTCACTTTGGAGCGGTTCTTTTTTTGCTTTTTAAACCGCCGAATAAATTGTAATTTCGATCCATTATTTTAAATCATACCAATGAAAAATGTAGCTGTAATATTAGCCGGAGGAAGCGGAAAACGAATGGGTGGATCGGTACCTAAACAATTCCTAATTCTGGGCAAGAAACCAATTATTCAGCTTTCTATCGAAGCGTTTGAAAATCATTCTGAAATAGATGAAATATGCATTATTATTCATGCCGATTTTATACCGGAACTTGAAGGTATTGTAAAAGAAAATGGCTTTAGAAAAGTAAGACATATTTTAACTGGTGGTAAAGAGAGAAGCGATTCGAGTATAGCAGCAATTCGTGCCTACCAAAAAGAACCAAATGTAAACTTAATCTTCCACGATGCGGTTCGCCCATTTGTGAGCAAGGATATTATTTCAAATGTAATTTCTCATCTTGAAAAAGGGAAATCGGTTGCCGTAGCAATTCCAACCGTCGATACGATTTTTCAAATTGATGAAAATGACCGAATTGTATCTGTTCCTCAAAGAAACCTATTAAGAAGAGCACAAACACCACAAGCTTTTTCATACAAAGTGATTAAAAAAGCCTACGACATTGCCCTAAAAGATCCTAATTTTGTTGCTACCGATGATTGTGGTGTGGTATTAAAATATCTTCCCACTGAAGCCATATTCACCGTAGAAGGAGAAGAAACCAATATCAAAATTACTTTCGAGGGAGATTTAGTTTTGGGGGAGGAGATTTTGAAAGGGAAATAGATATAGCACCCATCTCTACTCCTCCTTTAAAAATCCTCGAATGTGACAAATAAATAATATTCTTAACACTCTTACTTGTAATTTATTATTTTTAAAATCTTCACTATTCCATAGGCATAGCTTACTTTTGCGCTAAATATTATCTTTAACTGATACCTTTACCACCTTTCCAGTTCTCATTTCACAAACCTATATCTATAATTAGGTACAAAAAATTATAATCGAAACTCCCAAGCAGCAAAATTAACGAGCCCCAATATCTCGCTCAAATTTGGTACCAATTTAATAGATCGGTCCTATTTCTATTCATTATTCGCAACAATATGTTACAAAAAACAAATTTTTGAAACAAATTTTTCACCAAAACGCTTTATTGTATTTCTTCAGAAATAAGAACTAGTGGTCTTGCAGATGTTATCAGCAGAATTTAGTAGAGACCAAGATATTTAAATGATAAAAAATGCAATCTACATTACTTATAGAGATGATTCAAATAATAAAATTACTTTTGAACAGAATTTGGTTTACAGACATAATTTCGAGTTCCAAAAATTTCCAACTCTTAAATAGAATATTACCTTAAAAAATTAAAAATGAAAATACTATTCGATGTTTTAAACATTTATTATATTCCACAATATTACCCTATCTGGTTAGAATTACAAAAGAGAGGACATGAATGTTCTTTTGTAGTCTATTCCAAAAAAAATGATGAAACACAATTAAAAGAAATGCTTTCTCAATTAAGTATTGATTTTACCTGGGTATTTGATCAAGACGCAGCAAAAGATTACTATCTAATACAAAAACCAGACTGGATATTTTTTGGCAATGAATTCCCATATCTGAACGAAATACATCAAGCTTCAAAAACGGTACAATTAGGACATGGAATTGGCCCTAAACCAAGCTATTACAACAAATCAAACACTCCTATGACTGTTCGATTTGTAGAAGGCGATTTGCGAATTAAGAAACTAAAAGAAATGTATCCAAATGATACATTTATTCAAACTGGATTTAGCAAATTGGATCCAATTTTTAATAATATGGAAAAAGGGTTAAATCTAGAAGAATTAGGCTTGGATCCTAAAAAGAAAACCATACTTTACGCTCCAACTTTTAACCCCACATCTATAGGTTGTTTTCCCAATAATTGGCCTAAAGAGTTCTCTGAATATAATATTTTAGTTAAAGTTCACTCGTTAACATTATCACGAGAAAGGTATAAAAAAGACCAAGATAGAATTACTGCTTGGGCGAAATATTCCAACGTATATGTTGCTGCTATTAAAGAATTTTCACTAGTACCATTTTTAAAAACTGCTGATATTTTGGTTAGTGAAGCATCCTCCACTTTATTTGAATTTGCCGCACTAAATAAACCCGTTGTCATCTGTGATTTCTACGACTTAAAGTGGTCCTACAAAGGATTATTCAAATATCGATTTAAAAAACGTTTTGGAGAATCGGTAATTTATGACCAATTGGGGGCTCATGCATCTAAATTTAAAGACCTAAAAAATATTATAAAACAAGAGCTTCATTTCCCCTCGAAATATGAAAATAGCAGGCACGAATACAATAGAGACCATGTTGGACCAACCGATGGGAATGCATCACAAAGGATTGCCGACTATTTAGAAAAAGAACTTTAAAAAGATGAGGCTGTTTAAATAAACAGCCTCATCTTTTTTTATTTCTTTATTAATTTTAATGTATCCTTTAATATGGTTGAGCTTACACTCTCGGTGTAACTAAAATATTCCATTTCACATGTTACTGGTGGATATTTCCCCCGCCAATCATCTCCAACCGAAATAGCATCAATACTATGCTCATCCACCACTTTTTGCTTATCCTTATCGTTCTGAGGAATAACTTCATCAACATATTTAATCGATGAAATTATTTTAGCTCTCTCCTCATAAGGAATAACCGGCTTTTGTCCTTTCGTTTTAAGAATCAACTCATCTGTTGAAACCCCAACGATTAAATAATCACACAGTTCTTTCGACTTTTGCAATATGTTCAGATGCCCGTAATGGAAAAGATCAAAACAACCAGAAGTATACATTCTTCGGTACTTTTTCTCCCTTCCAAAATCATCCAATACATTTTTAATTTCATCTCTAATAGTATTGAACAAACCAGCCTCAACCTTATTACAATTAACAGTTATATCTACTGGCTTAGGCCAGGATTTATCTGTAAACACTTGTGAGTTATAATTAACAGCATTCTCATATCGTGGGATAACATGAAAATGAACCTCTGGATCAACCATCATTAACATTAAATAGTTAATCTTCTGATTCCCAAAAGTTCTATTAATTCCAATCTCAATTTCCTTTGTTACAACAGATAATTCAAGCATTGCTTCCGAAGAAATTGAATGAAAACTAGTTTCCTCTTCTTTACAAATTAAAACCATGGCCCCTAAGGTTACCTGTTCGGTCCTCAATAACAATAACCAATGTTTGTATTCTTTTATTAAAGATTGAGGGTAAGAAAATCTTGTCAAAGTATCTTTAAGCATTTTTTAATCTCCTTCTATTTTTCTTTTAGTCTTAACACAGTAAGTTCCACAAAATGAAACTAATGAATAGTTCGTTTCAATAAACCTGATTTAGATATCCTAATAAAAAAACCAAGTTTATCCTTCAATAATTCTCCCTCATCAAGCGCACAAGCTAGATCTATGTTAAAAGGAATTTTCTTTGCTGGTATTCTAACCTCTACTAATCCCGAAAACTGACTTAAACTAGTAGAATATGGATTACTATAAGTTCCAAAATTATTACTGAAGGTAAGATAAGTTTTATAGGGTATTTCTCCAATAAAACCAGCCACACCAAAATGCACTGCTTTAAAACGGTTATTCTCAACTCCCGCCAGCTCTTTATCTTCTCCATTAGTAAATAATGGCGAACCTATCGATCTCCCATAATGCGTCCATCCAGATCGATACTCCCCGTGATTAAAATAATTATCTACACCTCTATAATGAACCCCATCAATATCGCCATGTAAAGCACCAGACTGATCGGTTGTATGATAAAATTCAACAATTGCAGCTTGAAATAATGATTTGTCCTTATTTTTTCTCTCATAATATAATCCAAACAAACCATCCGGTGAATTTTCTGATTTTCGTCCTGAACCATCTTCAAAAATGGTCTGATAAAATGAATTCAAACTAAAACTCTTCGCATTGAAATAAACATCGAAACGATAACTGCCTATATGGTTTCCTATTCGATAGGCATCATTTTCGTAGGCACCATCATCATCTCCTGTACCTCTAAACACCTTAAAATATTTATGCAACGAACCCGAAATATCCCCATTTACAGGATGCGTACCAGACCACAAAGCATAATGTTCTATTCCACCACTTACACTAATTTTGGAATCTTTAAATAACCTTACATATAAATTTTTGTGATGAATTCTTGTATTATCGATATATCGATCATCAGTAGTTATTCCATCAGACAATAAACCTTTAATAGCGATATATCCGTTTGTATAAGGTACATTCGTATAATCTGGTACACTTAATTCATACTGAGGATATGCCCTAGAATTATTAGAATATAACAAATCACCATTGGTTGATGACAAACCATCGTATTTTTGACCGTGACTTTTTTGCCCTAAATAAAAATTGATGAATTTCCAACGAATACCAGCATATAATTGATTCACAATCAATTTTGATTCATTTCCGACATAACCAAGCCCAGAAGCTTTCCACATAAAATCAAATGATTCATTTTGATCTTCTTCTATATCCATACCTAGTGAGAGATCTGTCATTACAAATCCATGCTCTGGAATGATACCGTTTTTATTAGAGTGAAGCCAGAATGGAAGGCTATTATTCGCTCCAACAGCTGAAGAAACACCAACTTCGTAATTTGTTTTCTTCTGAGAAAAAACAATTCCACTTATAAACATTAGAACGATTAAAAGACTTCCTCTTATTTTCATTATTCCAAAAAATTAAAATTTCAAGTGGACAAAGATAGGGATTATAATTTGTGCAATTCATAAAAATATGCGATTTATCAGTTGTTTCAAATGATAAAACTTCCGTTAGAATAGACTGAGTTCTCAATAAAATTCTCATCCCAATTTTTATGAAAAACGGATTAATTATTGACAAAAAAAGATAGCTTTGTGATTGAAATTAACCTTATCTTATAAAAAAGTTTTTTTATTTTTTTTTAAAAAGCGTAAACAATAACCAACAAACAAGGAAAAAGCAACTTCTTGTATTGTTTTAAATAATCAACACATGAAACTTAGTGCAGTTCTACCATTATGTATTCGAGGTAGCTATAATATTGATGACCTTGGTCGCACAGAAATTCTTTTCAAAAGCCTCTCTGCTTTCGCAGAACCAAATCTTTTTAACGAATTTTTGATTGTATGTCCAGATAACGAAGTAGAAATTATTAAGGAAAAATGCCTAAAATGGGAAAAACTTAATATCCGCGTAGTCTCTGAAGAGGAATTGATACCCGAATTAAAAGCATATCCACACGTTCGTGGATGGAGAAAGCAACAAATGGTTAAGTTAGCAGCACCCCGAATGCTTGATTGTGATTTCTTTGTAACTTTTGATGCAGATATTATTTGTTTAAAACCTATTACAAAAGATATGCTATTACCTAATGGTAAAGCATTACTGCAATATGAAATGCGCTCCCGACATCCTAAATGGTGGAGATCTTCTTCCAAAATACTTAATACTAATGCTAAGTTTGGTGATACTAAAAAAGGAATGTCTGTAACACCTGCGATACTTTCAAGTAAACTTTGTAATTTAACTGGTGAAGAGATTGAAAAGGGATGGAAAAACAATGGAACCTGGGTTGATCGACTATGTCAGTTACACAATCCTAACTTACTTTCAAATTGGACTCCTTATAGATTTCTTCGCTCCAGATGGACAGAATATTCACTTTACTATCTTTCCTCTCAAAAAAATGGACAACTTGATAACTATCATATAACGTGTGGAACATCAGAACACCCTCAGATGTTATTCTCTCATAGTACTAATCCTATTGAAGAATGGGATATCAAATTAAGCTTCTCTCAAAATGATCCGGGACTATTTTGTGTTGTTGGAAGTAAAAGACGACTAGAAAATGAAATGGTTTGGGATCTTGTCAGTCCTTTTATTCCATACAAATAGCAAACAAAAACATCGCGAAATACCTATATGTTAAAAGGATGTGTAAATTAATTTACACATCCTTTTAACATACTTTTCAAATTAAATATTTGATTTAAATACTTTAGCTTAGCATCAGCAACACAATTATTGAAATTCTATTTCCTAAGTTTTTTCTTCAATGCTAATTTTCTATTAATTTTTATTTTGTGTTCTTGGTCAAGCCGAATCAGTAAATGAACAGCCTCATCTTCATCTTGTTGATTTAATCTGGCATACTCTCTAGCTACTATTTCCAATTCATCCTCTCCGGCCCAAATCTGAGAAAAATTCTTTAAGCCCTTTAGGTAATCCATTTTCTCAAATTTTAGACGATTAATATCCACAATTGAGAAATCATAGTTCCCATCTTCTTTTTTTGAGATTAGAATATTACCCCGTGAATAATCTAAATGATGAATTCCATTTCTGTGCAATTTCTCAAAAGTAAAAACGGCAAACTGTTTAAGGATATTTTCTTTATCGGGAAAATCAAATCCAATTAAATCTCGAATGGTAAAATCATACTCATGATGAATTGACACATAATAGCTTCTATTAAACAATCCATTCTTTATAACTTCAACAACTGCAACAGGTTCTGGCGTATTTGCTCCTCTGTGCAATATTTCCAGTCCATATTCGTAAGAATGCTTAGCCTTTGATCCACGAAGCCATGCATAAGCTATTTTATTAATCAAATGAGGAATTTTAAAGGATTTTACATTCAATTTAACCCCCTCTATTTCGATTACTTTTATCTCATTTCGCCCCTTATAAACAGATATCCCAATTTCTTCAAATTGATCTGGCAATTCATTCAAAAAGCCTTTTAACTTCTTATACTTAGGATTAATAAATATTCTCATTCAAACAATTTTTTACAAATGCCATTACTATTTTTCGCATCGAATCTGCTCCTATTTCATTAAATGGAACTTTTTCCGGCTTATAAAATTCAAATCCGGAGATATCATCCTTAGCATCAATACCTATAAACGAATTTATTTTACAGATGTAGGCTAAATCAAGAGTGAAAACAGAGAGTCCGCCAAAAATATATTCGTTCGGCGAAGACATAAAGTAGGTCATTTCATCGACTTCTAAATTTAGCTCCTCTTTTAGCTCTCTGCAAAGTGCCTGTTCTGCTGTTTCCATCACATCTACAAATCCTCCTGGCAAATCGAGCATACCTTTTTGAGGCTGAAAAGCCCTTCGGGTAAGAAGCAGTTCTCCCTTTTCATTAACAATGAGAGCGGCAACTGCTGCCGAAGCATTAATGTATAAGTGAAATTCGCAGTTTGCACATAAAAATGAATTGTCGGACTCAAATTTAAATGCAGAACTTCCACATTTCGGACAGTACTTTATCACTTTTTGTGGAATTGTAGGGCTCATTTTTATTTTTTTTTAATGAACAGCAAATCTACTTGAATGAAAATTGTCTCGCAATATTCAAACGCATTTTTTATAGGAATATTAGCATTGCACTTATTTGGACTGACAAAAAATAAGCTGGCGAATATTCATTAACTGTTTGATATATTTAAAAAGTTACTACTTTTAAAACCAAGCAATTTACAAATGGGACGAGCCAACCTCGTTTTCTATAATTACATTTTATATTGGGGTTTATCTTTTTCTTGTTTCAATAAGTCGCTATTACTGATTAAAAAAGATATTCAGGCCGCCCATTTTTTCAGTTGCTTTTAAATCAAAAATGAATTTCTAACCCAACAACCATATCACCAAAAAGGCAAATTTCACTTAAAATTTGCCTTTTTATTAATAACCAGCTACTCGACTATCGGCATGTCTTTCCGTATCGGCAATTCCAATATACGCTCCCGATTCCGAAACAAATATATTCGCCATCATCCCAATTTTGCTCTGAATTTTAATAACATGACCTACCTCTTCGAGTTTACCTTTTACTTCTGGAGAAAGAGCCTTGCTTTCTGCGTAAACCTCATCGGGTAACCATTGCGAATGAACACGAGGAGCATCAACGCTTTGCTGTGGATTCATCTCAAAATCTATTCTATTAATAATATTTTGGAATACCGAAGTTATAATTGTAGAACCTCCCGGAGATCCAAGCACCATAAAAAGAGTACCATTTTTCTCTACAATTGTTGGAGTCATGCTACTCAGCATTCTTTTTTTAGGTTTGATTGCATTCGCCTCGCCACCAACCAGTCCGAATTGATTTGGGACACCTGGTTTACAGCTAAAATCATCCATTTCATTGTTGAGAAAAAATCCACCTCCTTCCACCACCACTTTACTTCCGTAATTGCCATTTAATGTGGTCGTAATTGCAACGGCATTTCCCTCCTGATCAGCAATAGAGAAATGAGTGGTTTCAAAACTTTCAATTACTGCCACACTTCCGGCCTTAACATCCTGCGAATTCGATTTTTCATCCATTTCAATAGTGGCAAATCGATTCTCTAAGTATTCCCCATCTACCAATCGATCAACAGGAATCGGATAAAAATCTGGATCACCAAGCCATGTAGCCCTATCGGCATAAACTCTTCTCTCCAACTCTACCATTAAATGGATATGCTCAAAAGATCCGAAGCTCCATTCATTCATTTTATGCATCTCGGCCCCTTTTAATAGCTGTAACAATGCAATTCCTCCGCTTGATGGTGGTGGCATGGAAACAATTTTGTGTTCACGATATTCGCCTATTAGTGGCTTCCGCCAGATAGCTTGATAATCTTGTAAATCTTTCGCATTGATAATTCCACCATATTTTTCCATTTCCGAAACAATCAAATTCGCTGTTTCGCCTTCGTAAAATCCATTTCGCCCCTTCGTTTTTATTGCCAATAAGCTTCGTGCTAAAGCTAAATTACTCAACGTATCTCCTTCGCGAAAAGGACGTTCTCTTACATATGGATTGTTACTTTTATTCTTGTTTTGCGCACTAATTTGATCGCGATAATCGTTTAGTTTATTCGCTTCTAACTCACTTAATACAACTCCATTTCTAGCCAATTTTATGGCAGGTACTAACAATGCTTCCCACTTCATACTTCCATATTTCTCATGAAGTTTTACCATTCCATCTACCGTACCTGGAACGCCAACCGCCAAATGCCCTTTCTGACTCCAATCAGAATTTACATTCCCTTCCCTGTCGCAATACATCTGCTCAAATGCCGCGCGGGGAGCTACTTCTCTAAAATCAAGCGAATTGTACTCCCCTTTTGAAGTTCGAATAAGAGCAAAACCTCCTCCAGCAATATTTCCGGCTCGTGGATAAACTACTGCCAAAGCAAACTGAACAGCAACTGCCGCATCGAAAGCATTTCCTCCTTTTTGTAATATTTCATTCCCAACTTCGGAAGCTAAATAATGAGCGCTTACCACCACTCCATTTTTATAGGATTTCGATTGATCCGAAATAGCACATGAAAATACGAGAAGAAATAGGACGAAAAAGACGGCGATTTTTTTTATTATTTGCATGTTATGTTTCCTTTATGGTTCAGATCTCTAAAGATAAATCGGATTTAAACATTCTCAGCCATTTACTACAAAAAAAAAAGGTGTTGCAATTACAACACCTCACCTTCTATTCGTTCCAAATTTTACTTTCGTGATCGATATACCATGTCCTCCCAGTCTTTCCTTTTGCGTACATTAAGAATTGTAGTTTGGTTACTTCTATCTGAACCGAAACATTTGAATTTAATTCCTTTCGATAAGCTCCTTTTTCATTATAACTCTGCTTCTGTTGCTTATATAATCTAATCAACTCCATTTTCAAAGCATAATCCTCATCCTTAACAAACGCATCAACTCCAAATCCAGCAGTTTTAGTTGAAAACTGAACATATCCCCAAGTTTCGGGCTGATGCATAGCAACTTCCCCTTGTGGAGACCATACCCAATTATGTTCTGGATAAGTCTTGCCTGTTTCAGGATTGATACATTTTGAATACTTCCCTTTCTCAGCAATCACATCCCAGTTTACACGAGAAAAATTAACTCGCCACTGCTCTCCATTTTTAGGTTTACGTTGCTCTGGCGCACATTCCCTTAAAACATCCCAAGGAAAAGCAATTTCCAAGGTCCATTTGTCATCCTTATCCGAGGCATCGTTTAGGGTTCCATATATGGCTACTGCCGATTTTAAACCTTTTATGTCCCATGCATTTATAGCAGGTGCACCATCGCGATACGGTCTTGCAATCATCAAATCCCAAATGGTATTTAAGGCATTCATTTCAAACTCATAATACCTATGATTATCTCCCTGAGGATCAATAAACACCTCAAAATCATTATCGTAAAAGATAACTGTATCTCTTTGCTTTAATTTTCCCCAAATATGAGGCTCTATAAGCTCAGCCGCCACATAAAAATACTCCTCATCCCAAGCCATTTTTACACGTGTATTATAGGTAGGCAAGGGCTTTTTATCTCCTTCTATATCCACAAAATAATCAGACCACTTAACTCCTCCCCACTCTGCGTCGTCTATTACTCCATCAATATGAACGGAATTTGACGTTTTATAGCACACATAGGCTTTTGGATGCTCTTGGGCTTTCCCAAACGAAAAAATAGACAGCAACAAAATTGAAAGTAATATCGTTCTCATGAAATTGAATTTATTAAGGTTTGTCTTAAAAAATGGCTCCTGGTTAGAACTCAAATCTAAGGATAATTTTCATGATTAGAATTCGAACTTTGTAACATTTACGGGAGTTTAAAATGAAATACTTCTACACTATCAATACTAATCTGGTTTAGTAGCATGAAAAAAAAATCATTTATTCCTACTTTTGAATAAAGCTAAAAACACGACTCATGTTAGAATTATTTTACAAACGACGAAGTATTCGTAAATTTACGGATACACCAATTGAAGCTGAAAAATTAGAACGCATATTGCAAGCTGCCTTATTGGCTCCTTCCTCAAAAAGCGTTTATCCTTGTGAATTTATACTGGTTGACAAGAAAGAAATTAACGAAAAGCTTTCGACTTGCAAACCTCACGGAGCTAGTTTTCTTAGAAATACTGCTTATTCGATAATTGTTGCAGGCGATACCAATAAAAGTGATGTTTGGATAGAAGATTGTGCCATTGCTGCCACTTTTATTCAGTTGCAAGCAGAACAAGAAGGCTTGGGAACCTGTTGGATTCAAATAAGGAAACGAGAATACAATGAGGAACAATCCGCAACATCCTACATTCGCAAAATTTTAAAAATGCCAACAAATCTGCAGGTATTAGCGATAATTGCAGTAGGTTATAAAGATGGAGAAAAGACAGGGAGAGACGAAACTCATCTCAAAAAAGAAAAAATTCACCGAAACCAATTCTAAAACACTACTAATGAGGATCGGACTGATCCTCATTTTTATTATGCTTTCGATTATTCCTATTACATTTTAAAAAAAATACCTTATATTCCCTATTGAAACATTCAAACAATAGCCTTTCAACTATGCAGTCATGTTTCCAACCAAAATAAACCACATGAAGTTGAGTAAATATATATTTCTCTTAATCGTCGGACTTATCTTTACCATCCCTTCGTGCACACACGAAAAGGAAGATATTCTTACCCAAAAAGAAAGAATGTGGTTGAAGGCGCATCCGAATATTCGCGTGGCAGTAAGTACCACGTTTCCTCCCTTTCAATTTACTGATGTGGAAAATAATTCGACTGGTGTTTCGGTTGATATTTTAAGCCTATTAGAACAAAATATAGATTATAAATTCAAGAAAGTATATTACGATAACTGGAAAAAAATACTGGATGCAGGAAAAGCGAAAGAAATTGATGTACTTATAGAGATTCAAGAAACTGTTGAGAGAAGAGAATATTTTAATTTCACCAAAGCATTTATCAGTATTCCTCATGTAATTATCATGAGAAAAAATGGGCCCGACCAAATATCTATCGACGAGTTGGAAAACCTAAAGATTGGGATTGTAGATAACTATGCCGTTCACGAACACCTAAAAAACCTATATCCCGAGCTAAACCTTTACCCACTTCCCAACGATAGAGCCTGCCTAATATCCTTATCGAACCAAAAAATAGATGCAGTAATAACGCAACAAGCTTATGCGATTTATGAAATCCATAAGGAAATGATCTCTAACCTTCAAATTGTTGGAGATATTGAATATGACAATGAATTGGGCTTTGCAATCAGAAAAGATTGGACGATATTATCTCGAATAATCGACAAGGGACTTTCTCGAATAACTACTAAAGAACAAGATAAAATTCTTAATAAATGGGTTCCTATTCAAGCAAGTCCATTTTGGCAATCAAAAATATTTATAAGCATCTTAATTCTTGTATTTCTTAGTTTTATTCTGGTTTTAGTAATTATCTACTTTTGGAACAAATCGTTAAGAAAAAGTGTAGCTACAAAAACCCTGCAACTAAGGAGGGCAAAAGAACAGGCAGAGAAAAGCAATCTCTTAAAGTCCTCTTTTTTAGCTAACATGTCGCACGAAATAAGAACACCTTTAAATGCTATTCAAGGATTTACAGAACTACTCACCAATGAAAATCTAAACAGTCAGCAGAAGGAAAAATATGCCAACATAATCAACACCAACTGTAAATCGCTCACCAATTTAATCGATGAGATTCTCGATTTATCTAAAATAGAATCGGGACTTGCTACTATTAAAAATCAAGATTTCGAGCTTATAAGTTGCATACAAGACGTAATTGATGCCAATTCTACAAGTATTTTGGAAAAGCCAAATCTTAAAATTGAATTCTCCAATCAGCTAAATGTCAAGAATTTAACTATTCATACCGATCCATTTCGTTTAAAACAGATTTTAAACAATCTATTAAGCAACGCAATTAAATTCTCTACTCATGGTAAAATCACCATTAAAGTAAGCTACAAAAACAGCTCTCAATTATTATTTTCCGTTCAAGATGATGGAATTGGAATTGATAAACTTGCAATTCCTTTAATTTTTGATCGATTTACGAAAATTGAGAAAGATTCTACAATCTTGTATCGAGGTTCGGGATTAGGACTAAGCATCTGCAAAAAGCTGCTCCAATTAATGAATGGAGAAATTTGGGTAAAATCAACCATTGGTGTTGGATCAAGCTTCTATTTCACCCTTCCCGTTTCGCAACAGACTGTACTTGATAAATAATTCTACGCGCATTCAAAAACGCATTTATTTTTCACTACTCTATCGGTACTAAAAGTCACCAGCAGCTAATTATTGATTTTCTGAAATTCTAAAAATCAATAATTCACCACTAATAACTTTACTTAAGTCTGATGCTTATTTCAAAACCCGGCTTTAACTTCCACTTATTTACTATGTCGTTCTACCAATAAACTCACCACCTCTTCTAACTTGTAATCTTTTGCTGCCAAAAGTACCAGATAGTGAAACATCAAATCAGCAGCCTCTCCCATAAACAATTCCTTGTTATCATCCTTAGCCTCAATCACTAATTCAACAGCCTCTTCGCCCACTTTCTGAGCAATTTTATTAATTCCCTTTTGAAATAAACTAGCTGTATATGATTTTTCCGACAAATTCTTTTTTCTTTCAGCAATTACTTGTTGCAACTGTAGCAAGAAATCGATAGAAGATGCTTTGTTCTCTTCTGCCCAACAGGTATCGGTTCCTTTATGACAAACCGGACCCGCTGGAGCCACTTTCACCAATAACGTATCATTATCACAATCTAAACTTAAATCTTTAAGCTCCAGAAAATTCCCACTTTCTTCTCCTTTGGTCCAAAGTCTTTGCTTACTGCGACTAAAAAAAGTCACCTTTCCAGTCGCTATTGTTTTCTCGTATGATTCCTTATTCATATATCCCAGCATCAACACTTTTTGTGTTTTTACATCCTGAATAATTGCAGGCACAAGCCCCTCTCCTTTTTCGAAATCAATTTGGTTTGTTAGATCTTTAAAATTCATCTTATTCTAATATAATTCGTTAAATTCTTACTGGTATATTTTTACTTTTTAAATAGTTCTTCAAACTAGGAATTTCTATCTCCTTAAAATGAAAAACACTGGCCGCTAAAGCCGCATCCGCCTTTCCTTCGATAAATGTATCTGCAAAATGTTCCCTATTTCCCGCTCCTCCCGAAGCTATTATGGGAATATTTACCATTTCGGATAGCTTCGCCAATGTCTCGTTCGCAAATCCATTCTTAGTGCCATCATGATTCATCGAGGTAAATAATATTTCACCTGCACCCAATCTTTCTGCCTCTAAAATCCAATCGAATAGATCGATTCCCGTTGCAAGTCTTCCGCCATTTAAATAGACTTCCCATTTGCCAGCCGCAAAACGGGCATCTACTGCAACAACAACACACTGACTTCCAAAACGAGAAGCCAGTTCGGATATTAAATTTGGATTTCGAACGGCAGACGAATTTATAGACACCTTATCAGCACCCGCATTCAGCAATACGCCAACATCTTCGGGAGTAGAAATTCCTCCTCCTACCGTAAAAGGTATATTTAGCTCTTTTGCTACTTTCTGCACCAATTCAACAAGCGTTTTCCTTTTTTCATGCGTAGCGGTAATATCCAGAAAAACTAATTCGTCGGCTCCTTGCTCTGCGTAATATGCAGCTAACTCAACCGCATCACCCGCATCTCTTAAATCGACAAAATTTACTCCTTTCACCGTCCTTCCGTCCTTTACATCCAAGCATGGTATTATTCGTTTCGACAGCATACTTTAAAGAATAAATTCGTTTACTAATTCGTTCATATCAATTCGTTTTTCGTATATCGCTTTACCGATAATCACTCCCCAACAACCAATTTCATTTAAAATGCGGACGTCTTCAATATTACCTACGCCACCACTTGCAACCAAATTTAAGTTCGGAAACTCTTTCATTACCTTCTGATACAGCTCAACTGCCGGCCCTTGTAGCATTCCATCTTTCGAAATATCCGTACAGATAACAGTTTTTACTCCTTTTTTCTGATAATTCTCCAAAAATTGAAACAAATGATAATCTGAATCTTCTTTCCAACCCGAAATAGAGACCATTTCGTTTCGAACATCGGCTCCCAAAATCATTTTTTCAGCACCATATTTCTCCATCCATTGTTCAAATAATTTTGGATTCGAAACAGCAATACTTCCACCCGTAACCTGATTTGCCCCCGACTGAAAAGCCAACTCTATATCCTCATCGGATTTAATTCCTCCGCCAAAATCAATTTTTAGATTTGTTCCCAAAGCAACTCTTTTTAAGACCTCAGAATTACAAATATGTCCTGATTTTGCTCCTTCTAAATCGACCAAGTGCAGACGAGTAATTCCTAATTCTTCAAAACCTTTAGCTACCTGTAATGGATCTTCGCTATATACTTTCTCGGTATCGTAATCGCCTTTGGTTAATCTCACACACCTTCCTTTTATGGTATCGATGGCTGGTATTATTTTTATTCTAGTCATTTATTTTAGATATAAAACATGAGATCTGAAATGTGAAATTAATGCACATCATCCCGTCTTCTCATCATTAATTCCCTTACAGATTTATAAAATTTTTGAGTATTTGAACTCCAACGGCTCCCGATTTTTCGGGATGAAACTGACAGGCATAAAAATTATTTTTCTGAAGCGATGCGCTAAAATCTAAAATGTAGTTACACGATGCAAGCGTATCTTCGGAAACCGGAACATAGTATGAATGTACAAAATAAGCGAATTCCATTGCAACTACTCCTTTAAATAAAGCCCCATTCAATTTCTCCAACTGATTCCATCCCATATGCGGCACCTTTCGTTCATTAGTAAAGCGTTTTACTTCTAGAGGAAAAATACCCAATCCTTTGGTGTTACTTTCTTCGGAACTTTCACACATCAACTGCATTCCCAGACAAATACCCAGGACAGGCTGTGTTAATTGAGGAATCAATAGATCCAAACCATTCTTACGAAGCGAATTCATGGCCCAAGCAGCTTCGCCAACTCCAGGAAATATCACTTTATCGGCATTACGAATTACTTCTTCTTCCTTCGAAACTATCGGAGTAATTCCCAAACGTTCTAAGGCATATTTTACAGACTGAATATTTCCTGCATCATAATCGATAATTACAATTTTCTGATCTTTCATTCTATTTTAGATCTGAGATGTGAGAAATGAAATTTAAGACAAAATCACTTCCCTTACACATTTATTTATACTTTTAAAGCATCCCTTTAGTCGATGGCAACTGTAAACTATTGGCATCTCGGCGAATCGCCATACGAATCGCTCTCGCCAAAGCCTTAAAAATACCTTCTATTTTATGATGTTCATTTTGTCCTTCGGCCTTGATATTTAAATTACAAGCGGCTCCGTCTGAAAAAGATTTAAAGAAATGAAAGAACATTTCCGTTGGCATTCCTCCAATCATCTCCCGACTAAATTCAGCCTCCCAAACCAACCAGTTTCTTCCTCCAAAATCAATAGCAACCTGTGCCAAACAATCATCCATTGGCAAACAAAAGCCATAACGATCTAAGCCTAACTTATTCCCAAGCGCTTGCTTAAATGCTTCTCCTAAGGCAATTGCAGTATCTTCAATGGTATGATGTTCATCTACCTCTAAATCTCCTTTAACAGTCACGCTCAAATTAACTCCGGAGTGCCTGGCAATCTGATCCAACATGTGATCGAAAAATCCGATTCCAGTATCAAATGTTCCTTTTCCTTCTCCATCCAAGTCTAAAGAAATCTTAATTTTCGTTTCATTCGTATTCCTCTCGATTATTGCAGTCCGCTCGCTTAGTCGCAAAAACTCGTAAATTTTCTCCCACGATTGGGTGCGCAATTCAATACAAGCTTCTAAATCCTTTTTTGATTCCGACAGCTCTTCATCGCCAATATTCCCACTTGATGAAATAAAAATAGCTTTCGCTTTCAGGTTCTTCGCCAACTCAACATCCGTCCAACGATCACCTATCACAAATGAGTTTTCCAAATCATATTCCTCCGAAAAATACTTAGTCAACAAAGCCGTACCTGGTTTTCTTGTTGGCGCATTTTCATGCGGAAATGTTTTATCAATACATACATCAGTAAATGTGATTCCTTCGCTCAAAAATGCTTGAACCATTTTATTCTGTGCAGGCCAAAAAGTATCCTCGGGATAGGAATCGGTGCCCAAACCATCCTGATTGGTAACCATTACCAACTCAAAATCAAGTTGCTTTACAATTTTTGCCAATCCATTAAAAACACCAGGATAATACTCCAGCTTCTCCAAACTATCTACCTGAAAATCTACCGGAGGCTCCAGAATCAATGTTCCATCTCTATCGATAAACAGAACTTTCTTTTTCGTAGTGATATCCTTCATGATTTCAGATCGAATTTTGTTAATGAATTTCTCAAAATCGTATTTTCCTGATTCGTTCCAATACTAATACGAACACAATTCCCTAAACTTTTAATTTTTGATCGATCTCGAATTATAATTTCATCGGCAAGTAAAAAATCATACAATCCTCTGGCATTATTCACTCGTATTAAAATAAAGTTTGCATCGGTAGGATAAACCTTCTCTACAAAAGATAAATCGCTTAAAAAAACCATCAACTTATCTCGTTCTTCAATAATATTTTTCACCTGGTCTTTATACGAATCCTCTGATTTTAACAACTCCAAAGCTTTGGTTTGCGTCAAACAATTCACGTTATAGGGAGGTTTAATGCGATTCAAAATACGAATAACTTCTTTCGATGCCAGACCAATTCCTAAACGAATTCCTGCCATTCCCCATGCTTTCGACAATGTTTGAAGAATTACCAAATTAGGATATTTGTCCAACTTATCAATCAAGCTCTTACCAGGAGCAAAATCGACATAGGCTTCATCAACAATAACAATTCCTTGAAAATCGCCCAACAACCTCACCAACTTGCTTTCTGACAGCAAGTTAGCTGTTGGATTATTCGGCGAACATAAAAATAATAGTTTCGATTTCTCATCAGCAGCGACAAGAACCGCATCCACGTCAGGCTGAAAATCTGCCGTCAGAGGCACTCCTCTATTTTCAATAGCATTAATTCCCGCAGCAACTTCATACATTCCATAAGTTGGCGTACAAATAATTACATTATCAATGTTTGGCTCGCAAAATGCTCTAAACAAAAGATCAATCACCTCATCACTTCCGTTTCCCAAGAGCAAATTTTCAGGATGTACACCTTTTAATTCTCCTAAGCGCAACTTTAATTCTTTTTGCATCGGATCTGGATAACGATTCACTCCATTTTCATTTGGATTCTCATTGGCATCTAAAAAAACTGATCCTTTGCCCGAAAATTCATCTCTTGCAGAAGAATAGGGTATCAATTTTTTCACGTTCTCACGAACTAAACCGCTCAAACTAAAGCTTGTTTTAATTTTTGCTCCCATCATGCTTTCCTTTTTATCTTGTTCATACGAACGGTTACTGCGTTTGAGTGAGCATCTAATTGTTCCGCTTTCGCCATGGTTTCGATTACCGGCCCCAAGTTCAGCAAACCTTTCTCACTTATTTTTTGAAAACTAATACTCTTCATAAAAGAGTCAAGACTAACACCGGAATATGCTTTCGCAAACCCATTTGTAGGTAAGGTATGATTGGTTCCTGAAGCATAATCACCTGCACTTTCGGGAGTATAATTCCCTAAAAAAACCGAACCTGCATTAGTAATTCCATCCTTTAATGAATCTTCCTCTTTTACCGATAAAATTAAATGTTCAGGAGCATAAAAATTACTAATCTCAAGCGCTTCTTCCTGCGTCTTCACCAAAATAATTTTGGAATTCTCCAGTGCTTTCGTCGCAACATCTCTTCTCGAAAGCACTTTTAATTGTTTAGCCAGCTCCTGCTCTACAGTTTTAATTAACTGCTCACACCAAGTCACTAATATCACCTGACTATCGGCTCCATGCTCTGCCTGCGAGAGTAAATCTGCAGCAATAAATTCAGCCTCTGCACTTTCATCAGCCAAAACCATCACCTCCGAAGGTCCTGCTGGCATATCAATTGCTACTCCTATTCGATTCGCTCTTTGTTTTGCCGCAGTAACATACTGGTTTCCTGGTCCAAATATTTTATGAACTTTCGGTATCGATTCTGTTCCATAAGCCATCGCTCCAATTGCCTGAATTCCACCAACCTGAAAAATACGCTCGATTCCAACCAACTTACAGGCATATAGAATTGCTGGATTAATTTTTCCATCCTTCCCTGGAGGTGTACAAAGAACTATTTCTTTACAACCAGCCAACTTTGCAGGAATCCCCAACATCAAAACCGTTGAAAATAAAGGAGCACTACCTCCGGGAACATACAAACCAACCTTTTCAATAGCTGTGGATTTTCTCCAACAACACACGCCTTCACTGGTCTCAATAACATCAGACTTTTGAAATTGAGCCTCATGAAACGCTTTAATATTCTTAGCCGCGATTGCCAGAGCCTGTTTTAAATCATTTGGAATTAGATCTTCAGAAACCTCTATAGTCGCACGACTAACTTCTGTTTCCGTAATCTTAACCCCATCGTACTTTTGGGTATATTGAAACAATGCTTTATCGCCATCCCTTTTTACATCTCCAAAAACCAGATTTACGACCTCCTCTAACTCATCCACATTAAAAAGCGGACGACTCAAAACATCCTTCCAGGATTCTTTTATCGGGTATTTTATTACTTGCATTTTCGTAGGAATTAAACTTACAATACCATTTTCTGAATTGGAATAATCAATATTCCCTCAGCACCATTCAATTTCAATTGATCAATGACGCCCCAAAAATCATTCTCGTTTATTACGGAGTGAATAGAGCTCCATCCTTCTTGAGCCAAAGGCAATACTGTTGGACTTTTCATCCCTGGCAATACCTTAATAATATCCGCTACTTTATTATTAGGAGCATTCAGCAAGATATATTTGTTGTTTTTTGCTGCTAAAACAGACCGCATACGAAACAATAGTCGTTCCAATATTGCACTCTTCAAGTTGCTAATATTTTTATTCGCAACTAAACAAGCCTCCGAAACTAATACCTCTTCCACTTCCACCAAACCATTTTTAAACAAGGTACTACCAGAGCTTACTAAATCGCAAATCCCATCCGCTAAACCAATATTAGGAGCAATTTCAACAGAACCAGAAATTACGTGAATATCACACTTTAAATTATTGGCATCTAAAAATTGTTGTAAAGAATTTGGGTAGGATGTGGCTATTTTTTTCCCATTAAAATACTCTAAACCTGTATATTCTACGTCCTTTGGTAAAGCCATAGCCAACCTACATTTCGAGAATCCAAGTTTTTGCAGCACATCAAGCTCTTTTTGCTTTTCAATAACTACATTTTCTCCAACAATTGCAATGTCAGCAACACCATCTTGCACATACTGTGGAATATCCGAGTTCCTAAGGTACAACACTTCGAGTGGAAAATTGGAAGCATTGGCCTTCAACTGATCCTTTCCATTGTCAATAGAAATACCACACTCTTTCAAAATTTGTAATGAATCGTCCTGCAGTCTACCTGATTTTTGTACTGCAATAGTTAATTTTTCTCCCATGATTAAAATTTTTTGGTGCCTATTGGTATTCAGTTTTAGGCAAAAAAAAACGCCCAACTGTTACCAGTGGGCGTTTAAATGTTAGTTAAAATATCTTATAGAATACTGCACAACATCTTCAGCTCACCGATTGGTAAGTATAATGATGATGATGATGAATTGCAGTAAAAATCATTTCTTTTTTCTTTGATATGCCACAAAGATTAGCAAAATATTTTAAGCATCCAAATCCAACATAAAAAAAATGCGATAATATAAACTTTAAATAACACTCCTAAATCAACAAGACCTAATTAATCCAACTGCACTTTTACAACATTACCATACCTATATATAGGGACACCTTCTCCAAAATAACCTTTTTTACGAACACCACCCCCTTTCGGAATCGTTACAAATGTAAAAAAGCACTTTTTTTATTAAATACCCCCTATTTTATTGTTGGTGTTTTAAATTTTTTAATACTTTTACAGTGTTGGTGTGTCAAAAACAGGGGGTGATCATTTAAATAATGTTATTTTTTAAAACCATACCCCTATTTTAAATATCAAACTACAAAATAAACCATTATTACTAACTATTATAAAAAACCTAAATTTTTACCACATGCAAATACATCATTTAGATCTTCGAAGCATAACCACATTAGGTTTCGAAGAAAAAAAAGAGCAATCCCTTTCTTCAATTTTTCGACAACGGTCGAATTTACGCTTGGTCTAAACCCGAAACCCGAGATTCCTTAATCCGGGGAATCTCGGTGTTTCAATTAGGCGAGAATAAAAGAGTATGATTTGAGAAACTATTAAAACAATTAGCTCATGAAAAAGATCGAAGCAATTATCCGTAAGACAAAATTTGAAGACGTTAAAAAAGGCCTGCACAATGTTGGAATTGACTACCTGTCATTCTGGGATGTAAGAGGCGTAGGAAAATCAGTAGAAGAGAGAGTTTATCGGGGTGTTACCTACGACACCAGCAGCATTGAAAGAACTTTAGTTTCTTTTATTGTACGCGATAAATATGTTGACAGCTGTATTGTAAGCATTCGTGAAAATGCTTTCACCGGAGAAGTTGGCGACGGAAGAATCTTCGTTTACAATGTAGAGGATGCTTACCGCATCCGAACAGGAGATTCAGGAGATCGTTCCCTGTATGACGAAGAGTAAACCAAACACTAATTTTTCACCTTTTAATTTACCTATTATGGAAGAAACACTTACTTTAGATATTTTACAAACTAGCATTGCCGAAACAGCACATTCTCTGGATATTGTTTGGGTGTTAATAGCAACCGCACTTGTAATGTTTATGCAACCTGGGTTTGCTATGGCCGAGGTTGGTTTTACCCGATCAAAAAATACAGCCAATATCCTTATGAAAAATCTGGTTGATTTTGCCGTTGGATCCATCACATTTTTTCTGATCGGATACGCCCTAATGTTTGGTACCGATGTTGGAGGACTTATTGGGAAACTTCCTTTCATGGAAGATGTAAGACCAGATATCGACCTATCCTTTTTAATGTTTCAAACTGTTTTTGCCGCTACTGCCGCCACAATTGTATCGGGAGCAGTTGCTGAACGAACTGAATTTAAAGCATACATTTTATTTAGTATTGTAACCACAGCTATTGTATATCCTATATCAGGACACTGGATTTGGGGTGGTGGCTGGCTAAGCGAACTTGGTTTTCATGATTTTGCTGGATCCACCGTAGTTCATTCGGTTGGAGCATGGATGGGACTTGTCGGCGCTGCTATTATCGGACCACGAATCGGCAAATACAACGGAAAAGTAAATGCTATTCCAGGTCATAATCTTACCTTCGCAGCTCTTGGTGTATTTATCCTTTGGTTTGGATGGTTTGGCTTTAATGCAGGCTCTCAGCTAGCAGCAAACGGAACGGCTAATACTGCAGCTATATCTCATATTTTCTTAACCACCAACTTATCGGCCGCCGCTGGCACTTTATCGGCCTTATTTATTAGTTGGATGCGATACAAACGTCCTACCCTCTCTTTAAGCTTAAATGGCTCGTTGGCCGGATTGGTAGCAATCACAGCAGGTTGTGATATTGTATCTCCAACTGGTGCTATAATTATTGGCTTACTCGCAGGCGCCGCTCTTGTATTCGGTGTTGAATTCATCGACAAAGTGTTACGAATTGACGATCCCGTAGGTGCCGTAAGTGTACACGGAATTAACGGTGCCTTAGGAACCATTCTTGTCGGATTCTTCGCAAAAGAAGGTGGTGTATTTTACGGAGGAGGATTCAGTTTACTAGGAATTCAAGCCTTAGGAGTTGTTGCAGTTGCGGCATGGGCTCTTGGAACTGCATTTATCATTTTCAAACTACTAAAAATAACCGTTGGCTTAAGAGTATCTGCCCGCATCGAAGAAGAAGGTTTGGATATTTACGAACACGGCGAACAAGCATATCTATAACATACTCTATCAAAACCGTTTCTCTTAAATGGCAAAGATCAAATAATGATCTTTGCCATTTTTTTTTCATCTTAAGGAAGATTTTTTACAAGATAGTTTGTAATTTCATGTCACATTCTACGTTAGCATAGGATAAATGGTAATTAACTTTAAACCAAAAAAAAATGAATCAAATGAAGAAAGTAAATGTATTTTTATTAGCGTGTTTCTTTTTAGTACTTAGCATCGGTCAATCGGGATGTTACGGTCCTTTTCGCCTTACAAAAAATTTACACGAGTGGAATGGTACGGTAGGTGATAAATTTATTAATGCACTAGTGTTTTTTGCATTTATTGTAATTCCTGTATACGAAGTTGCTGTTTTTGTCGATGGCGTAGTACTAAACACCATTGAATTTTGGACTGGGGATAATCCAGTGAGCATGGGCGAAAATGACAAAGATGTTCAAATTGTAAAAAAAGATGGTAATAAATATCGCATTACTGCCACTCAAAACAAATTTCATATTGAACAACTTCAAGGAAGCAACAAGGGCGATACCGCTGAATTAATTTTTGACCCAGCAAACAAAACATGGAGCCTTAAAGATGGAAATAAAGACCTGCAAAAACTGGTAAATCTTAACGAAGAAGCAAACCTAATTCAGGTTTACAAGCCTAATGGTCAAATCGTAACTTTTGATCAGAACACAAATGATCTGGCAAGTATTAAATTACAACTGCAAACAGAATCTGTAAACTGGGCTCAAAAATAAATTACAAGATACTGTCCGAAAAGCTACATTTCCTGGCTACTGTTACATGAGCTATAAAATGATAGACATTCTGCCAACTTCCCAATATCAAAGGAATAGCAACAAGAATAAGCATCTACTTTTCGGACAGTATCTTAAATCCTAAAAAAAGACACCTGTTTGTCTTTCACTACTATTAAAAATTGCAGAAATGTAAAGAACAAAAAAAAGATAGTATTGAATCCCAACCAAAAATTTACATTCAAAATAGTCCCTGCTTTTTTCAATAAACCACCAGTCAAAGCTGGACAAAGAATACGAATCAACTTAGTTTTTCGAATCCACTTTTTTAGGTTTATTCTTATGATGTTGAAAGCCTTTCCGCTCCATTTTTCCCCAACTTCTATTTCCCATTAAATATTCAACATTCCCTTTAACTGCAAAAAATAAACTTATTGGGTGAAGAAGAAAAGGCTCCAATAAAGCCGCTATCCACAAGCGGAATACATCCATTTTTCGTTCGTAGCGATGAAAAGTTAACTCCTCGTACAATATTGCACAAGTTGAAAAAAACACCGCAAATGTGTACACAAACAAAGATGTTATCAATACAAAATCCAAACTTAAGTTATCGGTTAAAAATAACACTATCATATAAATAATACCCAATACCTCAACAAGAGGAGCTAACCACTCGAATAAAAACCAAAATGGATAACCCAATATTCCCATTGCCCCGTACCTAGGCGAAAGAAATATTTTCGAATGATCTGTAAGTGTTTCAATTGTACCTCTAGTCCACCTGCTTCGTTGTCGACCAAACACCTTCAAATCAACAGGAGCTTCGGTCCAGCACAACGGATCCGGAACATACTCAATCTTATACTTTTCGCGATTCTCTGACATGTATCTTCGAATCCGTACCACCAATTCCATATCCTCACCAATAGAATGTGCATAGCCACCACTTTGAATCACTATTTCGCGTTCGAACATTCCCATTGCACCAGAAATAATAATTAATCCATCAAGCTTAGCCCAAGCCATCCTTCCCATTAAAAAAGAGCGCGTATATTCCAACACTTGCATTCTGGCTAAAATATTCCGAGGAATTCTTACTTCCGCTATTCTTCCTTTTTCAACAACACATGAATTAGCAATTCGAACCACCCCTCCAGCAGCAATCACCCGTCTATCGGTTCTTTCTAAAAATGGTTTTACTAATTTCAAAACAGCATCCGGCTCTAAAATCGAATCTGCATCAATTGCCATAAACAAGGCTTTGTTCGACACATTAATACCAACATTCAATGCATCGGCTTTTCCTCCATTCTCCTTATCAACCACAATTAAATTTGAATAGGTGGAAAGAGTCGATTTATAGATTCCTCGAACCTCTTTTGTGGGTATTTCTGCATTCACTGCAAAATTCACCTTCTCTAATTTAAATGCCTCCAGTAACTCTTCAAAAGTTGAATCAGTACTACCATCGTTAATAATTATAACATCAAAATTATTATAATGAATTGTATAAATAGATTCTACATTATCCACAATGGTTTTAGCTTCATTAAATGCGGGCACAAGAACCGAAACAGAAGGTGCTAAGGGAGAATCCAGAATCACATTATAATCCACAAAGCTATTCTTCTTCAAATAATAGTTCAAAGCAATCCCCGATATAATACTCAAAACTGTATAACTAAAGATCAAAAGAAATGCATAGGAGATAAAAATCCTATCCAGAAAAAAACTAATAAATCTTATAAACTCATCGTAATTCATATTCTTGGATCTAAAACATGATTGACTATTCCTTTTAACTCTTCATCGCCGTTTTCTGCAAGTGTCTTTAATTTAGCAATCCCAGTATCACCTACAAGCGCCATAGATTTACAACATTCCATCCTGATCTTAAACTCTTTGGAAGCCATATTTTCTATTAAGAAATTCACCTCACTCTCTAAGCGCAATTGACCAATTGATCGAATAATATTGACCTGATTAGGAAGTTCCTCTAAAAAAAAGATATTTTTCAACCTAACAACCGCCTCTTTACTCTCTAAATCTACCAGCGTTTTAATCACTTTCCCCTTCACTAAATCACTCTGATGATTCAGCAATTCTAATACTTTTGGGGCGGCCTCCTTTTGCTTTAAAACACGAATCATATCCAAACAAAACATCACAACTGAATCATTCCAATGATCCAACCACAAGTGAAACTCGGGTATTTCGATTCTCTTTTTTCGAATTAGATCGAAAACGTTAATCTGTTCCCATACGGTAAAAGGTTTTTCCTGAGAATCTAAAAATGCAAAAGGCACAAACGGAAGCAACTTAATTAATCCCATTTGAGTTTCAATTCTAAGAATCTCGTTTGGTCTTTGAAGGAATTCCATGATGTATTTGTTTTCGCTCTTCACTCCCATGTGACTCAGCTCGCGAATTCCAACTATTTTATGATGCCACCTTCTTCGAAGCTTTTTAATTGAATCTTCATTTAATTTCATTTCCAAATACAAGCCTCTAATTTGCTTGCTTACTATCTTACTCTCAGCAGTATCAATAGAAATTAAAACCGCTGTCATAATTTTTCTATGAAATTTAGACTTAATACGTTTTAAATCTGTAAGTTCTTTTTCCGATAAGTCGTTAATTAGAAAGCGCACTACTATCCTAGAATACTTTTGATGCAACAATGCCGTTTTCCGCTTCCGATAAGCAATATATAATTTAGAAAACAGGATGGAAGGCAATAAAATTAGCAATGCAATAAAGAAAATAATGATCATATAGATGATCAATCGATTCAATACAGTATAAGGCAGACGCTCAAAAGTATAGTTTACAATGGACTGCGCCCTGTCAAAATGGTTTTTCCAAAAATCAAAATACACGAACACTACTCCCTGAACGTGACTAACGCGTCCGAACAGCTCCATTAAAATGATATTTAGAAATTGTATTAGCATTCTAATTTTTTATTTTGAGTTCTTTTTTTACAGCCTTTATTCTTTGCTCGATAAAAGGTTCCAAACCAGGAATAAAAGCACCTGCATCATTTGTATTTCCTATTGATAAATGAATATTTGTTTCAAATTCAGCATTGCTATACATTTTATGCGTATCGTAATAAACCGAACGTCGTATCTTTCTGGCTAAAGTTTCAATTTCTCTATTCAAGGCTTTACTTGTAAATTTCTCACTTAGCAAATAGGTAATATAATCTGTGTAAAGTTTCTGATATTCAGCCTTACTAAAAAGCAATTCGGTTAATGGATTGTCGAAAGTATCGTGCAGATAAAAGACACTTAAATTTTCTGCCTGATTCAAATCAAAAACTGAACTAAATGCACAAAGTGCATAATTTCCATCGTAAGGAATCCATTCAAACTTTTTCGTATCTGTATTTTTATACAAATAAAAATTATGCGGATAGAGTAAATTATACGCATCAACATTTAAAAACAAACTAGTAATTGCAAATATCTTCAAGCAACTTTCTACATTAAAAACATCATTAATTTGCAGTGAATCCGAACCTTCTAATTCTTCCTTCCCGTTTATCACCCGAATTAATTGCATTAAATCGGCATACTCATTTACCGACTTATTTTTATTTCTATAATCCCCCACATACACCAAACTATCATCACCGTGATAAGCAAAAGTTGCTTTTGGTTCTCCTTTAAAAAATGCCCCTTTTTTATTCTGAAAGTTTCGCTCTAAGAAACCTCTATCCACCTCCTCGGTTAAAACATAAAGCCCCAAATGCTCATTGTTAAGATAAACATTCGCATAGGTACATCGAGGAACTGGCAAACCTTCTTCTCTCATAAAATCGAGATACAATTTCTCTCTCATGAAACTCGGATCTCTAAACGCATTGTTAAGGTTGATGGTTTTTAACCCATCTAGCTTTTGCGTTTTATTAAATTCTCCAAACTTTATCTTCAAAGATTTTTTCTTCCCTGGATAGTAATCGAAAGATGACTCCCCTTTTATTCGCACCCCACAACTAAAATACTTTTTACCATTTACCTCCACATTTCCCTGCAGATATCTCTTCACCCGTAAAGAATCTCTTTCTTTTTTAATAAAGAGTAAGCTATCCCAGGCATCGCATTGAAGAAACTGAATACGCACTTCATGAATGATATCCGAATTAAATATGCGACCTCCGGCAATACTATCCTTATTCACTGAAATAGTATCAGGAAAAGCTATGACAGGATATAAAACTAAAACGATTAATAATTGTAAAATTTTATTCATGAAATATTAAAATTGGTAAGACAACTTCACTGAAAAAGATAGAACATCTCTCTTTTCATTCACCTGATACTCTTCTCTTTCATACCCCAACTTAACCAAATAGAGTAACCGATCTGTCTTGATACGATCCTGATAGGACAATCTTAACTTTCTACTTTTATAATCATAGTTACCCAAGGAGGAAAAGTTTCCTCTTGGTTCATCTGGTGAAACTCCAGTGGCTAATTCAAGTCCTATATAATTCTTAGAATCTCTTAAATACCTTCTCGTTGTTAACCAATACGATTGAGAAAGATCTCCATTCTTAGGTGTCAGATAAGTGCGAAAGGAAAACCAATAATTCCGATAATATTTCTCTACCGATGCGGTATAGATATAAACATTTTTATTTCCGGAATCGGAATCAAAATGCAAAAATCTCATTCCTGCCGAAACTCCAAAAGACTTTGGCAATTTATAATACAATTCAGCACCTGCCCGATGTTGAGGAAATAAATTATCAGGAGAAAAACCATAATTTAAATACGCATAACTCTTCTTTGTAACTCGGGGATAAGCATCCACCTCAAATTGCTTGGCTACTTCATTCGACCAAAAGCTCTCTCCATCAGAAATTAAATCTCCCAAATTAAACTTTCCAATAAGTGATCCCCAATTATAGCGACGAGCCAATTGAAAAGAACTAAGATGCCACCTTCTATCATAAGGCTCGTTAAATCGTTCGTAATCGTGTTGATATATCGCTTTATAATCCATTCGCGACGATTGGTGTTTTTCCAGCAAAAGCAAACCCTCTTCGTTAGATGGATTTAATTCTAATAGCTCGTCTAAAACAAAAGCCGACTTACCTTCATCGCCAATTTCCTCTAACAACTTAACCTTCTGAACTAAAAAAGCCTCTTCATTTGGGAAAAAAGACAAACCATACTCGCAATAAAAAATGGCTTTATTTGCATCACCATCCCATTTTTCCGTATCAATAATAGCAAATATTGCATCCCGATTATCGTAATCTTCATCCAAAACTATTTGCAATTCTTCCCGGGCTTGTTTAAAATTTTTATCCCAAGCATAAGTTCTTCCTATTAATATTCTTGCATCGTAAAAATTCGGAGTCCGACTCAATATTCCATAACATATGCTTCTGGCTTTTTCACGATCTCCTGCGAAAGCCATACCTCTTGCCTGTTCGAATTCCTCCGAATTATTATTTGAGCTCTCAGGAATTTCCTGAGCAATGGTTTGCCCAAACGAAAAAATAAAGAAAAGTGTAAGTAGAGATAAAAATTTCATTATCTATATATATATTTTATGTTTATTCTTTACCGTACAAAAACACGTGCAAATATCCAGCTTTAACTTGACAATAACAAATCCATTAAGGTTTAGTCCACACACTCCATTCTATTCAGCTTATCTGCTGATATATCATCCATTACAGTTTTCATGAAAGGCCGATAGTACTCCCAAAAAAACATCTTTCTATCCTTTACCTGATTGACATTATAAAATGCTGCGCTCAACTTATCAACTCCCCTAAAGTAGGAAGAATAGATACCCATTTCATTATCAGAGAAATCGCAGGCAAAATAGATAAAGTGATAATCTTTATTGTGCTCTATAATTGCCGGAAACTTTTTAGGCAAATCAAACTGATTTAATAAAGCCTCGCCTTTGCGGTTCACATCTAAATGAAACCAAGCCAAAATAGTATTTTGTGAATCGCTTGTATTTATATCAAACCAAAATGGATAGTAGATTGATTCAGGAACTTTATATTTCTTTTGCGTGCTCAACTCACTTTCCAATACCGGAAAACGTCTGTTTAGGTGTTTTTTTGCATCCAGAATTACGATTCGCTCCTTATTGTCGACCAATACGATACCTGCATTTTTAAAATCATACTTCTTTTTGTAATTCTTCTCATACAAATCAGGCACCCAACGAGGAATTTCCGAATCGAGAAGCGTATCCAATGTGTTGTAATATTTTCCTACCCAACCATTCCATTTCACCCCCAACATATCTTCAGCTTGCTGGCGAATAACGGGAGCCGTTGGCGATGCAAAAAAATTAAATTCAGCAATAATCGTCTTGCCTTTCTGCTTTAACTCTCTAATCAAATCAATCTCTGTGGCTTGCAATCCTCCATAAAAAAAGGATATTGTATCTTTTCCATAATCAGGATGATCTTTCCAATTCGAATTATAGATTCCGTAAGTATCCGCAAAAAAAGCAACATCCAGAGAATCTGCAAGCGATGCAAATCCTTTCTTTTCAAAAACCCGCAAATCTTTAATTACGTAATCCCCATGCCCATCTGGATGAAAACCATAAAAATCTTCGGCAAAATTATATTCCTCTCCATTGGGTTTTACCCATCGTTTTTGATTAGCAAGCCAAAAAAATGACAAGTGCTCAGAATAATTACAATTGGGAGTCGTTTTATCCACCACCAAAAGATTAATTTGCACCTGATCCTTAAACTTCCAACTAATCCAAGAAACTACAGGAATTAAAAGAAATAAAAGAATTACTATTCGCAACAATTTCCACATTCGTTATTTTTATTTAAATTACTTGCAATATTCACACTTATAACGCTTATAAACAATATAAAGTTCATTTTTTTTGATAAGTAATTTTTATTTAAGGGTGTAAAGCTCTTTTTTAGGCTTGACCGAATTTATAAAACTAATATAAATTTAATTTTCCTTAACTTAAAATCAGATTATCATTCATCCATCAAAATTATTTCTTCATGAAAAACATGCTTACAATAATAATTTTTCTCCTTAAGTGATTTTATTTCCAAACCAAACACTCGTCTGTCAAAAAATAAAAAAACAGAAACCATGTGCAGCATCCTATGAGCTTGCTGCTTTACCCGAAAAACCTGAAACAGATGTAAAATATATGGGGAAACCTTTTACCGAATACCTTAATAAAGATGATAAAGGAATTCCCTTTTAAAAACCAAATCATGTTAAATAAAAATGTATACCCCTTTCTGCTCGAACTAAGAGAAAACAACAATAGAGAGTGGTTTCGTGCAAATAAAAACAAATACGATAAAGCCAAAAAAGATTTTGAACTTTTTGTGGCATTAAGTATCGAACAGCTAAAACAAATTGATCCTGATCTTTCGGGACTTGTTGCAAAAGACTGTATTTTTAGAATATTTAGAGACGTCCGATTTTCGGAGGATAAACAACCGTACAAAACCCATTTTGGAGCTTTTCTGGCAAAAAATGGCCGAAAAAGCAGCTATGGAGGTTATTATATTCATATTCAACCCGATGGAAGCTTTTTAGGAGGTGGTTGCTTTATGCCTGCCCCCAATGTTCTTAAAGCCATTCGCGAAGAAATATACCATAACCCATTAGAGTTTAAAGAAATAATCACCAATAAGGAATTTATTTCCCATTTTCCAGAACTATACGGAGACAAGCTTAAAACTGCTCCTCGTGGCTATCCTAAAGATTTTGAATATATTGACTTGCTGAACTATAAAAACTACGCAGTTGGTAAAATGGTGCCTGATGAAATCGTTTTATCCGATCGATTTCCGAAGGAAATTTCAAATTGCTTCACGAGTTTACATTCCTTAAATGTATATCTAAATCAAATACTAGAAGATTTATAGAAACCTTTGTCTTTTTATGTTGATTTCGAAAAATAGTTTCCTACAGAAGTCTACAAAACAGCAAAGCTTTTCATTTTAGGAGGAGATACATCTTACTATCCTAAAAGAAAAGGTTTTTCTTGTTCTCTATTGTGATACAATGTAAATTACTACTTCCCATATATTATCTATTAATTGGCATTTCCCGATTTAGATTCATTCTTTTATGTTCGTTTGTTATATTAGATGAAATTTATAAAAAACTCATTGGTGCGGCAAAACAAAATTGTGGGCAGATTTGCACCCCATCCATCTGCTGGACGAAAGACCATACAATATGAAACAAATTACAATCCTTAGTTTACTGACTTACTTTTTACTTCTTCCTCCTGCTTTTGCAAAAAAGGAAACGAGTAAATATCCTGCCTCTGCAATTCCAGCCAAACTTAAAAAAAATGCCAACGCAGTGGTTCGTTTAGATGAGTCGGAGTTTACCGTGCACTCCTCAAAAAGCTCAAGACTAACACAAAAAATGGTAATTACCATTTTAAATAAGAAAGGGGAATCGTACGCCTCAATTCCTTTTGGATACAGCAAATTTACCACATTAGAAAATTTGAAAATCACCATTTACGATTCCTTTGGTATGGTGATTAAAAAGGTTAAAAACGCTGAAATTAAAGATTACAGCTATAATTCGGCGGGTGAGCTTATTGGTGATTCCCGCTATAAAATTTACGAACCTGTTCAAAAAAACTATCCTTATACCATCGAATATGAATCGGTATCAGACTATAAAGGTATTTTTGTTTACCCTAGCTGGCATGCTTATCCAGGATATTTGGTTAGTATTGAGAAATCAGTTATGAAAGTACTTCTTCCCCTGCAGGAACAATTACGCTACAAATGCATTCATTTTACCGACTCCATTCACACAGCAATTGAAAATAATCAGCAAATTTATCAGTGGGGAATTGATAGTTTGCCAGCCTTAAAAAGCGAAGCATACTCAAGCGGTGTGTTAGCACAATCACCTCAAATTCTTTTGGCTCCTCTGCATTTCGAAATGGATAATTATCCTGGTAGTTTAGATAGTTGGAACAGCCTTGGAAAATGGTCGGCCAGCCTTAATAAAGGAAGGGACATAATTCCGGAAGAAGAACGAACTCATATTTTGACACTTAGCAAAAACTGCCAAACAACTGCCGAAAAAGTAAAAGTTTTGTACGAATACATGCAATCTAGAACGCGATATGTAGGCATACAATTAGGTATTGGTGGCTGGCAAACTTTGCCTGCCGAAATGGTTTCGGAAAAAGCATATGGCGATTGCAAAGCTTTATCGAACTACATGAAATCTTTACTTAAAGTGCTTGGTATTGCTTCGAATTACACATTAGTAAAAGCAGGTGAAAGTAATAACCTGCAACATACCGATTTTGTACATAGCTATTTTAATCATGTTATTCTGCGCGTTCCCTTGCAACAGGATACTATTTGGCTCGAATGCACAAGCCAGAAAATGCCATTTGGATATCTGGGAAGCTTCACCGATGATCGCGACGTGCTGTGCGTAACCGAAGATGGTGGAGAGCTTTGTCATACTCCGGTGTACACGATGGAACAAAACCAGCAAGTGCAAAAAGCTACTTTTACAATACAAGCCAATGGGGATGCTCATGCCGAAATTTCAACCATGTTTTCAGGCATTCAATATGAAAATATAGAAGCCCTTTACCATAGAACCAGCGCAGAGGATCAGAAACAGTTCCTTTACGAAAATCACATTTCATTACCCGATTTCACCATAAATGATTACAATTTTGTAGAAGATAAACAGCAAATCCCTTCCTCTGTTTTACATTTAAACCTGGAGGTGCGAAACTATGCTTCCCAAACTGGCGATCGTTTATTTATCCCATTAAATCAAATCAACCGAGCCACCTACATTCCTAAAAAAGTAGAAAACAGACTTACTGATATTCGCTACACCAGGGCAATGGAAGATAAAGACAGCATCTGCTTTGTACTACCGAATGGATACAGCATTGAAAATATGCCCAAGGAAAAAATTATCGATTCGGATTTTGGATACTATAAAAGCACAGTTGAATTTAAAAATCAAAAAGTGTATTATACCCGAATTTTCCGCAAAAATAAAAACACTTTTAAAGCATCCCGATACGAGGAATTTCGTTCCTTTCGGAAAGAACTTGCCAATGCAGACAAGATAAAATTGGTGTTGAAAAAAAATACCAAATCGTGAAAAGCATCAGGAAATAAAATATATAAAATCCGGAAAGCATAAAACATCCAAAGATTCAAAGCTAAAACAATAGGAACTTACATGACTTTGTTTTTTTTACCTTCAAAGCCCCAAACTAAAACAAGGGGCAAAAGATAAGAAACGTCCATGGCAAAGCAATTTTGACACACAGGGAAATGATTATCCCAACATGGTAAGTTCCATATGGCAAAAACTTAAAATTATAATCATATGAAACGTCCATGACAAGGATATTTTAACACACAGGGAGATGATTATTCCAGCATGCTAAGTTCCATATGGCAAAAACTTAAAATTATAATCATATGAAACGTCCATGACAAAGGTGTTTTGACACACAGGGGGATGATTATCCCAGCATGGTAAGTTCCATATGGCAAAAACTTAAAATTATAATCATATGAAACATTACTTCTCATAGTAAAAGCTTAGTCTTTTTTGAGATTTTGATACTTGATATCCAAACTCTGCAGTAGTCCGACGCGAATTAAAATTGCATTCCAAACAACTATTTTACCTAGGTCGCGACTTACCAAACGCATACCTACCCGAGCTTACAACCGCCTTACTCCTTTAGTCCAGGCTAGCGGAATTGGAGCCCTGCAGACTCAAAAATTCTATTTAAAACTTGGATTTTGGATCTTGAATTTTATCCTTTGATACTTGATGCTTGTATTTAATACACTGGCAAATAGAAGGATACACGAACGCCACCTTCTTTTAAATTCTCCACATCCACTTTCGCTTTGTGCAAATCCATCACTAGTTTTACAACCACCAAACCAGCGGTAAAGCGTTTAAAATCTTCTCTTCGGGCATCTTTACTGAGCTCAAAAAAGTGAAAGGTATAATTGACTTCCGATGGAGTGAATTGAACGCCTAAATCCTGAACAAAAACTTTCACACTTTGTTCGTCGAGGGCAGCACCAATAATAACCTCCGAACGCGAGGGAGCATTCGTAACTGCATTTTCAATTACTTTCTCCATACTAATACCTAATAATTTCTCATCCCCACGAATAATGTAATTTTTAGGAATATCTACCTTTAATTTGATCTTACGCTCCGAAATAAGAGGCTTTAACTTTTCGATACTCCCTTTAACCACTTCGTAAACAGAGATACCCAAAATTTTCATTTCGTAACGATCAAAACGCAAAGCAGACAGCAAGAGTGCCATGTCCGAAACACCAATTAACTTTTCGCAAGCCTGAATGATGTAACGCACATATTTTAAATTGGTTTTATTTTTAATAGAAAACTCCAACATTTCGGCAAAGCCAACTACTCCGTTTAGTGGCTCGCGTAATTCTGTCGACATCAGCGACAGAAAGTCATTTTTGGCGTCCTCGAGAGTAGAAAGTTGATGATTGGCACGCTCCAGACTTTGGTTCGCATCCACTAACTCCATGGTTCTGGCTGCAACACGCTCCTCCAATTCTAAATTCATCATTTTCAGCGCCTGATTCTTACATTTTAAATCAAGATGCGTATTTACTCTGGCAACTAATTCCTGAGGGTTAAATGGTTTAGTCACATAATCCTGTGCCCCTGTTTGAAAACCTTTAACAATAGATTCTTCATCTACTTTGGCAGTAAGAAAAATGACAGGGATATCTTTCGTTTTTTCTTTCGATTTAAAATACTCACACACCTCATAACCATCCATTTCAGGCATCATGATGTCCAATAAAATTAAATCAAAACTTTTTGACACACAAAGCATAATAGCATCTCTGCCATTTAGTGCATAACTGATTTCATAGGAGTCATCGGAAAGAATGGATTGCAAAACTTTAATGTTATCTGGTATATCATCAACGATTAAAATCTGATATTTCTTCATTTCCGGTAAATTATATAAGTAGCTTGTAGTCATTCAAATCATAAGGTAAAATGCTATCCATTTAACATTTACCTCTTTCTAATAAATTAAAGCATAAATATACCACATAATTTTACACATCAAAACCGAAATCCTACTTTTTTAATGATTGCCTTGTTCTTAGAATCGTCGAAGGGTGTATTATACGACGGTTTCTTTCTCCAAAACCTAAAACTGAATTGTAAATCATATGGTTGGTCGGCACTAGAATAACCCAGGATAACTTTTTATCACGTCGACTTCCCAACCTAAATCCCCGAGCTAAAGCACGGTGCAAAGAATAAGGCACATTACACTTTTTTAGAATACATCCTCCGGCACGGAATAAAATCCTACTTCAAAAAAACATGTTCATCTGCGCCAATTTGTAACCTCTCATTTTTTCGCGGGGCGTCACTCACTTCACTCCTTTCCTCTAGACTATGGGATGATAGCCCTAAAGACTCGGGAATTCTATTGGAAACTGAAATTTTGGAGCTTTAAATTTGCAACTTACACTTTTGACTTTCCCCCTGCCAGATTACATAAACATTCAAAATAATGACATAAAACCATTTAAATCGAAGACTAAAGTTTCGCTTGGCAAAAATGATCTCTTGACTTTTTCTTTTTTTTGTTTAATTTTACACCGTAATTATACACTACTACTACAAAAATGCGACCAATGGAAAATTTACCAAAGGAGATCGCCGATGCGATTAAAAATGGAATGGGAGAAAAACCTCTCATTGAAATGGCAACCCGCCTTTTAGAAAAAGGAGATCAGGAAAATGCCGCCAGAGTATTAGATCTTTGCATTTAATACCTATCAAAAATTTAAAACACTTTAAAAAAGCCTCCGAAGATTTTTTTCTTTAGAGGCTTTTTTTTGCCTGGGTATGCTTAAAATACCGAAAAGGGATTTGTATCGCTAAAGCGGATTTAAGAATCCTTCCCCACTTATCCATACCAAAACCTTAAAATATTCAAAAATAAACGGCTAAATACTAGCATTCTCCCTTTCTCTTGCCCCTTTTCCCTTTCCATTCAGCAAGAAATATCTATAATTTAATTTTTATTAACATTTATTATAGTTTTAGCTGAACTTTAACTTTGATTATGTGAACACTTTTTTCTACATTTAGAATAGGATTATGTTACAGCTGTTTTAATTCATTGTTTACAGGTTGATCCTTTCTAATCAATCGTCAATTTTAATATCATACCAAATCGAAAGAGAAGGTTTCCGATGGCAAGCCAAGCGCTTTAGGATGTCTTTGATTCAAACAAAAAGACATTCCAGGCAGATCGCACCATCAGAATTGCTCCCAATTACTCTCTGGCTTATGAATCATTCGTTTTTTCCAATAAGCCATATCAACTGCAGACTTCTATCCCTGCAAATGACCTGCATATACCAGTTTAAATTTATCCTTAAAGCTTGAATAGCAGTACAACAATAATTAAAACAGCTTATTACCTCCTATTTTTTCAATTTAAAATTTAGTTTTTTATCATTCGTTAACGCAAGAACAAAAGTGTTCTGGTAAAAAATGATTGTCTCGCAAGGAAGTGGACTTCTGCGCTCCTCCTTTAAGGATCGGATAATTTGCAGCAGCCAATTCCAGACTCATTGGATGCGTTTATAAGGTGCAAAACAAGCTTTACCTTCCCTACGGAAAGCTCGTACCGGCTCCCGAAGAGCTTGTACCAGACCAAGGAAAGCTTGTGCCGGCTCCCGAGAAGCTTGTACCTTCTCCCGAAGAGGCAGAACCATCAAAGGGGCTTGTTTATTCCCTTGCATCCCTTACTGTTTTCCTGGAAAACAGAATGCCCTCGATTGTATGGAACATTTGTTTGTTCCTCTTTTTAAACCATTTAAATAAAATATCATGCAAAAGTCTATAAAATCTCAGCAAGAAATGCATAGAGTATTTCGCAACTTTATTGAAAATAATCTGGATAAATTGATGGCAATCTCTATCATCAAAGAAATTATTGAGGTGCAACTAAATAATATGACCCACTTCGATACGCTTTGGGAGCAGTCGCAAATGAACCACAGAGGAACTACCATCACCAAACACAATACCAAGGAGTTGGCGGCCAAGTATCTGAATCGAATCAATCTTCTATTTTATAATTATTGCCTTAAAAACAGTAAACTAGAAGATAGTGCCAATTTAAAAGGCAGTATTCCGTACTACATGAACCTTTCGGATGAAAATTTTATCAGCAAACTAAACTTCTCCTGCAAATTTGGAGAGGCTTTGGGCGAAAATTTGGCCGAAACTGCTGTAAGTGCTGAGGAACTAGCTGACCTTAAGTTACTGCACGAAAGCTATATTAAGCTGGCACCACGCCCCCGCGAGATGCAGTCCTCTCTAAAACTTTCGAATCTGGAACTAAAAAAAACAGGAGCGAATATCCTTAACATCAATAAAACCAGACTCAACAATGTAATGCAATCGCTTTTCTCGCTTTCCGAACCGGAATTCTATAAAAGCTATCTGCAAGCTACAAGCATCGAAAAATATAGCAATCGGAAAATTGCAGTGGCTGGGTCTATTTGCGACAAGAATACCCACCTGCCAGTGCAACGTGCTCATATTTTGATTCCCGAAATTAATCTGGATCATATTTGTACCAGTAAAAAAGGAAGCTTCCGAATTTCGAAACTAAACCCAGGCACTTACCAGGTTCAGATACAGGCGCTTCCCTATAAAACCATTGAGCTGGAACTGGTACACTGCGGCGGGGAAACCAATCTGCTCGAAATAGAAATGGAAACCGAAAATGAAGCTAGCTAATGCCGGGAAAGTGGAAAGCCGGCACTTGTTGGCCGTCCCCTAGTCCTAAAAACAAACAGCCCTTAGAAAATGAATTCTTTGGGCTGTTTTATTTTTCCTGAATTTACTTCGGCCTCGCATATTGTTGCAATTAAAAAGCATAAAAGGGAATTAATCCTCCAGAACAGTTGCTCTAAACTCCTTAATCCTTTGCTCCTCCTCCTTTTTACAAATCAACAAAACATCATTGTCTTCCACTACAATAAAATCCTGCAAGCCTTGAATCACCACTTTCTTATCCTTTGGCATGTTCACAATGCAATTGCTTGATTCGAATACATGAACCTTTTCACCAACCACAGTATTTCCTTGTTGATTCCGTTCGCGCTTCTCCCAAAGCGACCCCCAGGTGCCCAAATCGGACCATCCAAAATCAGCTGGTTGCACATAGATGTTATCTGCCTTTTCCATGATGCCGTAATCAATGGAGATATTCATACATGTCGGAAACATTTCGTCAATAAAGGCCTGCTCTTTATTTGTATTGTAAACAGACTCTCCCTTAGCAAACAAAGTGGCTACTTCAGGCAAATCGTTTTCAAATGCACTCAAAATACTTTTCAAGGACCACAAGAAAATACCAGAATTCCAGAAATAGTTTCCTTCTGACAAATATGTTTTTGCCGTTTCCAGATTTGGTTTTTCTTTAAACGAAGCAACTTTACAAATTCCCCCTTCGCTTCCCCCTGAAGGGGGAAAGTTGGGTGCCATATTCTGCATTGTCTCACAAGATTCTCCCTCCGATCCAATTTGAACTGCTTCCTTCTTATTATTAATTGTTAATTTTCCATTATTAATTAAATCGGCCTGTATGTATCCATAACCTGTTTCGGGACGGTGAGGTTGAATGCCCAGAGTTAGCAGGGTATCGTTATTGGCAGTAAATTTCAATCCATTTTCGATAATGCGTACAAACTCTGCCTCATTGGTAATTAAATGATCCGATGGAGCAACAACAATATTGGCATTCGGATTTACTCCTTTTATTTTGTAAGCGGCATAAGCAATACAGGGGGCTGTGTTGCGCATGCACGGCTCCAGCAAAATATTACTCTCCAACAATTCAGGACATTGCTCTGTTACCAATTGCTTGTAGTTGGCTGATGTCACAATAAGAATGTTATTTGCAGGTGCTATGCTCTTAAATCGAGCAACTGTTTGTTGCAACAGACTTTTTCCAATTCCTAAAACATCTAAAAATTGCTTGGGCTTGGCTTCTGTACTCATGGGCCAGAATCGGGAACCTACTCCCCCAGCCATAATAACGATGTAGTTGTTGTTGTTCATAGCTTATTTATATCTAGCCTAAGGCGACTGAAGTAATCTGCTGCAAATCGAGTCTCCTGCTTACTAATTTACTTGTGCTATTTCCTTCGGCCCCGCAAGAACAATAGGTTCTTACGGGGTAGTACGCCCAAGTATGCCTTTACTTCTTAAATACTTTTAAAAGGGCAAGTTTTATTCGATTTCGTTCTTCCACGGTCATATTCGAACCCGAAGGCAAACACAATCCTTTTTCAAATAATTCTTCTGAAACCCCATTTCCATAGTAGGCACAAGCTTCAAAAACAGGTTGCATGTGCATTGGTTTCCACAAAGGACGACACTCAATATTTTCTTGTTCCAAACCCAAACGCACCTCTTCACGGGTAACTCCTCCTGTTTTCGAAGGATCTATTAAAATAGAAGTCAACCAAAAGTTACTAAAGAAATCCTTACTCGGCTCCTCCTGAAGACTTACTCCGGAAATATCTGAAAATAATTCCTTGTAAAATTCAAAATTAGCACGGCGTTGAGCAACCCGCTCCTCCAACACTTCCATTTGACCACGACCTATCCCTGCAACAATATTACTCATACGGTAATTATAGCCAATATGAGAATGCTGATAGTGAGGTGCATTATCGCGTGCCTGTGTTGCTAAAAATCTAGATTTCTCAATTAACTCCTGATCATCTGAAATTAAAGCTCCTCCACCAGAAGTAGTAATGATCTTATTTCCATTAAAGGACAGAATACCAAACTTTCCAAAAGTTCCCATGCTTTTTCCTTTGTACCTGCTACCCAAAGCTTCGGCGGCATCTTCAATTAAAGGAATATCATATTTGTTTGCAACAGCCAATAATTCTTCAATCTTCCCAGGCATGCCATACAAATACACCACCACAATTGCCTTAGGTTTCCTTCCTTTCGCAATCCGATCTTTTATCGCTTTCTCTAATTGTATTGGACACATGTTCCATGTTTCGGCTTCGCTATCCACCAGAATTGGTGTTGCCCCCACATAAGTAATAGGATTTACTGTAGCCGAAAATGTAAAAGAGGAGGCAAGCACTTCATCGCCAGCCTTTACTCCCAACAAAATTAACGAAAGATGAATGGCTGCAGTACCAGCGCTCAATGCCGCCGCATGCTTTGTACCTGTGTACTTTTGCAAATCTGCCTCAAAACCATTTACATTGGGACCCAAAGGGGCTACCCAATTGGTATCGTACGCTTCCTGAACGTACTTCATTTCGTTTCCTCCCATGTGAGGCGAGGAAAGCCATATTTTTGAATTCATATCAGTCTGCACAACTATTCTCCTTTTTATTAATTACATTAAACATTTCCTTAATCGTATCCTCTATAGAAAATTTATTTTTCCAACCAAAAGATTGAGCTAACTCAGAATTTACCATAGAACTAACTTTAACATCATTTGAATCTGATAAATTAATACTACCATTTTTACTTTCTTTATTTAAACTATTGGAAACCGCACTACAATATTGCTTCAACGATAAATTTGTGCCTCCAATATTTAATACTGATGGTAAACGAGAAAAATCCTTATAATCCACAAAATAAGTAATTGCACCAACAGCATCATTAATATCAATTAAATTAATTTTATTTAAAGGATTTGGAATACTAGTTTTTTCACCTTTAATCATAGATGATATGACCTTTGCAAAAAATCCTTCGGGCTTCTCTTCGGAAGATGACACTCCTATAACTCGTGAAAACCTAAGTGATAAAGTTTTTGTATAGGGATAATTCTTTGAAATCACATTGAAATACTCTTCCCCCATAAACTTTTGAAAAGCATATAAATTGTTAATACAAAGATCATCACCTTCTTTCTTTTCTATATCCTTATTCTGATCGTAAACCGATTGTGAGGATACATTTAGAATAAGGGGTATTCCAGCATTAGCAATCTTTTGAGATTGTATAAGCTGAAAATGTATTGCTTGATATAATCTTTCATCCTTCTCATTAGCTCTTGCACTTGCCAAATTGATCAAAACATCACTTTGGCTATATCTACTTTCCAAGTCTTGTGAAGATTCCTTGATTATATGAACACCAGAAACATCACTATACATGTGCAAATATTTTTCGTATGAGTTATCTCTACAAATAAGATTAATTGCTGTGAAATTATTATTTTTAATCAGCTCTTTAACAAAACAACTCCCAATGAAGCCACTACCACCAAGTATTGCATAGGTTTTCTTTGAATTTATATTCATGTTTGAGCGAGGCTTTGTTAAACAAGCAACCTGTCTTATTCCAACCTTATTAAAAGCTTCATTACTTAATGTAGATGGCGAGCCCAAGAAATCATTTACTAAAAAAGCCACCTCGTTAAAACCAAGCTTTGCTCTTGTTCCTGTAATCCCAGTAAAACGCATATTCATTTCAAAAAACAAAAAACCTCTATTTGTTATGCGTCCTTGCAGATTAACCGGACCAATTACTTTTTTCTCTTTTAAAACATTGGCAAACTTATAAATCTCACCAATATATTCGAATTGCTGAGGATCGATTGTGTCTACAAAAATAGGAACTCCACTTTTCAAGGTGTTCTTTGAAATAAACAATCCAGCCATTTCCGATTTTGCATTAAAAACAATTTGCACTGAAATTTCTGACATTTGCACAAACTCCCCATTCTTTACAGCATTCTGTATAGTTTTAAAATTTGCATCCTCTTCAAGTGGAAACAAATAAGGTTGAATAATATCTTCATCCTTCATCTCTGACAACTCTTCAACTTTATTTAATATATAAATACCTTGAGACGCGGAACCTCCTGACGGTTTTACAATAGCAGGAAAGATAGAAGGATCTGGATTCTCCCGAAATTCTAAAACCGAATATGTTGGTACAATAGCACAACCATAATCTTTAAAAAACTTATACCAGCGAAATTTATCTCTACTAATTTCAATAATTTCCGACGAAGAAGAAGCAACAACTACTTTAATATTTTCGTCGTTAAATCTTTTAATGTTATTAGCAAAAAGCAATAACTCATGATCATGCCCAGGAATAACTATATCAACGTTCTCCTTTTTGCAAATTACCAATAACTCATCAATATAAGTATCTGAATAAATACTGGATGTGATATGAAAATGATGACAATAATCGAATGCAAAAACATTCTCATTCATATCACAACCAATTAAAATATCTCTACTATGAATATTCAAAGAATCCAAAACCGATTGTCCAACACCAGAACCTGCACAGGTAATTAATACTCTTGCCATAATTTATTCCGTTTTATTATAATTTTTATCTTGATCGAGCCTAACAATTGAAAGATCTACATTACTTTCAACCCCTTCTTTTTTAATCACTTTCACAAAAGTTGTAAGTATTATCTTACAATCCATAATAAAAGTTTGATTTTTAACATATTCTATATCAAGACTCAATCGATTATTCCAATCAACATTATTTCTTCCATTAATCTGAGCTAATCCAGTCAGTCCGGGTCTCACAGCATGTCTCACTTTATGTTTATCCTTATAATAAGGTAAATATTCAACTAATAAAGGACGCGGTCCAACAAAACTCATCTCCCCTTTCAATATGTTCAATAAACTTGGTAATTCATCCAGACTTGCATTTCGTATAAATCGCCCTAATTTGGTTACTCTATCTGCATTACTAACCAAACCTTTTTTTTCATCAATATTCCTCATTGATTTTAATTTGTATATAGAAAAGACCTTTTCGTCTTTTCCAATTCTTTTCTGTTTAAAAAATGGCCCACCCACATCAAGATAAACGAATAGCAAAAGAATCAAAAAAATAGGAGAGATAAGAATCAAACCAATCAAGGATAAAGTAAAATCAAAAATACGTTTCATAATTACATTAATATTTAACAAATAAAGCTTACTTCAATTTTTCAATTTTATCCGAATCAAAACAAGAATAAATTCCACCTGATTCACTAACAACATTTTTCGCACAAAAACTCTCAAAATCTTCTAGGCTATTGATATAAGTGAATCCATCTATAGGCTTCCCTTTAATAGAATCGGAAGTTAATCCTCCAATGTTAAACCTCCCGACTTTCTTGCCTAAGCTTAAAGCCTCATAAAGAACAGATGAATTCTCACCTAAAATTAATTCGTAGGCCTGTATAGCCACTGAAGATTCAACTGCATTATTCTGTATATCTACATTATTTAAATTTTCAAATAACCCTTCCTGATACTGATTTAAATCTTCCTGGGGATGCAGACGAATATGAAACATATAGTCATTATATTTATTTGCCAGTAGAACAGCGACTTTTATAATCTTTTCAGTTATGTGAGGTTCTGAAATAAGTAAGACAGAATTTTTACCAAAAAACTCAATTTCCCTATGAAACTTCCTCAAAAAATTAGCATACGCCCAACCTACATTTATAATACGGTCAAGGGGCATACCAAACTGCGTTCCTATCCAAGTTTCACCAAAAACCAAAAAGTAATCAGGATCTATAAACGAACAATAAGATCCTGAATAAAGAGGCGTATCGCCATGAGTAACACCATGCTGCAGCTCATAAACCATTATTCCATTTTTTTTACAAGCTCTAATTGCAGGAAAACACAATTCCCTATTTACAACAAAAATTCTTTTAGTTTTTTTTCTTTTAAATAGAAAGTCATAAAAATGATACTCAATTATAAATACTGATAATTCAATCGTATTGGAGAGTAAACTAATACTACTCAAATTAACTAAATTTCGCATTTTCCTGTGTAACCTTAACAAGGTAGAAGCATATAACAAAAAGATAACAGGGAATATCAAGACACCCAAAAACCTAGATCCTACCTCTATAAAATCAGTCAATATTAAACTATCCGAATTATACCTTGGAGTTTTATGCTCTCCAGAAAAGTGACGCTGAAATACAATAAAACTATCTTTTATACTCGAATATTCTATAACTGGATCCGTAAATTTATCAAAATAATACTGATCCACTTTTTGTAATCGTGGAAACGCGAAAATAACATTGTCAACAATATCCTTTTCAAAAAATAAAAATTTAAAAAATCCTAAAAATGATTTAAAGGTATTCTTAAGTATTAAAAATATATCTATTCTATTCCTAGAAGTCTTAAATACAAACCCTGTTCTTATATTTAAGGATTTTGATCGGCTTTTAAATCTAAAAATTCTCCAAATTGAAAAATCAAATAACTTCTCCTTGTAAATCCCAGAGCTAATTTCTTTCTTTAATATATTTTTTAATAAATCTATTTCTGACTCCATAAATTAATATTTTTTATAGATTAATCACATTTGGTTTTTTTATAACTCTTTTTATAGTCTCTATTACCTCTTTAATTGTTTGAACATTTAACATCATAAAAACTAACAATGGAATAAAAACTATATATTTTAATTGAAAGATTGAAATCAACACAGCAATTATATACGGAATCAATAATCGAATCGGAAACGCTTCGTTAAAAACTATATCAAAAGACGCGTTACGGCCTAAATTTATCTTGCCAAAGTAAACAAAAAAGAAAGTATAAAATAAATAAGAAAACATCGTAGCAATTATTACATAGGAATAAGGAGCCTTCAAAACCTTAACCATAATTAGTGCTAAAAAAACATTCAAAATTAACCCAACGACCGACACCGTTGCAATAATTTTTTCCTTATTTCTTGCCATTAAATAGGAATTATAACCAAAAGCATTAGTATACAAGACTATGGTCAGTGCTATTAAATTAAGTGCTTGTAGGGTATCTCTATACTTAGGAATCAATTCAACAAAAATTGGGAAAAATATTATTGCTACATAGATCAAACAATGTGACAAACAAACATAATTTGAGCGAATTAATTTGATATTTCTTTCAACTTCATCGGCATTATCCGAATTTAACTTATCAATCAATTTGGGAAAAATTACAAAAGTCATTGCATCTAATAACAATAGAAGTGAATTTGCTAAGGTGTAAGAAAAAGTGAAAAAACCGAATTCTTCTACGGAATAAAAGATACTTATAATTGTTCTAACCGATATTATTAAAAGATAAAAACAGATATTATAAATAAAAAGAAAAAAACCTTTATTAATAATGACTTTACTATCACCAAAATTCACATTGCCTCTGGCTGGCAAAACTTTTCTAAAAAGAAATAATAAAAAAGAAAGTAGATGACCAAACAGATAAATTCCTAATAAAATGATTATCAAATTTTTCTCTTCCAAAATAAAAAGAGCAACCAATATTAAGACCGGAATAACAGATTGATAAAAAGCAATCTCAAATAGTCTATTCTTAACCCTATAAATAGTTACAAGTAACATATTAACATAGACAAACATGGCAATTAAACAGATTGGGTAGAACAGATTGCCAACTTCATATTTATCAAAAAAAGAAATGCCATAATAATAATAATATAATGCGAACAATAAAACGACAAAGCACAGACAACCAATTAATACAAAAGCAGTAGAAACTAAATTTCTACTTTTTGAGTCATCATTTTTATATTGAACTAGTAAAACATTAATTGCATTTGAAATTCCTAAATTAGTAATTTGAAAATATGATAAAAGGAGTAACAAAAAACCCCATAAACCAAAATAATAGGGTCCTAATTTTACAGCGATAAATATCGATATAACAAATTGAATAAAGTAGGTAAGATACCTCGTAGCTAGGTAAACAATTACCTTATTAAACTTCATATTTCTTAGTGAAAATTTCATTTTCTATATTATTACTGTTTTAGTGTCTAAATAGTATTTACGAAAGTAAAAAATTCGTATTAAAAACATTACAAAGAGTAAATAAGAAAGTGAATAGGTCACCATTGTTACTTTCATAGAATGAAGAAAAAAATAAAGAACAAATAAACCTACATAACGAGTTTCTATGCTTCTTCTTAAATTTAACACAATAATTCGATAAACAAATATCGACAAGAAGAACAGGTTTATGAAGAAATTAATAAATCCAACATTCATGGAAGGATCTGGTTCATTCCAATAAGTTTTTAAATATCCTAAATTAAAAAAATTAGTTCCTATTAGTGTCTTTGGTTCAAAAGCGAACAAAATGGTGCTTTGAGAATACGTCGCAGAACCTGAAGATAATTTATTAACAATAAAATTATACAAGACAGGATCAATGAGTAGAAAAACACTTATAAAAACACCAAATATTAATGAGAGTAAAAAAAAATTCTTCCTATACTTCACAAAAAAATATACAGACAGGCAAAGCAAAAAAGCAAGGATATTGGTAGTTGATGCCTCTATCAGCATTACAACAACGTATACAGTAAAGATCATTAATTTCAGAACAGAATTTTTCAAATATCTATAGATGAGAAAAAAAGAAGGGATTACCAAAAAGGTAAATGAATGTGGTTCATGAAATAAACCTGTAATAATCCCATATTGCTGCAGATAAGGAACTCTAATACCTGTAGTATCAAACAAAACCGATATCCCTAAAGGAAAATAATATGTATCTCTCGGATCTCTGAGGTTTGACCGGAAAAGATCCATGGAACTTCCTATATCATTGACATGTGGTTGAACATTGAAATAAGTAATCAAAATGAATAGGGTAAGTACACTTAGTATACTAATTGTACTTAACCAAATATAACCTCGAATAATTAGCCAAAAACTCCGATCAAAAGTAAATACCTCTATATATTTTCGGAATAAATTATAAAGTAAGATATAAAAGGTCATATTTGCAAACAAGAATGGAAACATTCCAATTCCAAATGTATTAGTTACTAACCCAAAAATATAATTCAACACATTAATCACAATAAAACATAAAAACAGTGTATCTTTTAAATTAAATACACCTTTCCGCCCGAACCTATATATTATATATATAATATTAATTAATATGATAATTGAAGTATTGATAGCTCTATAATATTGAAAAAATAGTAGGTAAGGAATTATTGAATAAGAATTCGAAATATTGAGAAACACAATAAATGAATCTAAAAGTAATTTAATATTTGGCTTTTTAATTTTCCCTCTCACTACGGTTCGAATATTGATAATTTTTATTTAAAATATTTTTGTGAAGATTAAAGAACTAAAGTTTAGCATTGAAAGAAGACAATATTCTATCCTTTCCATTTATTATTTCAATGATGATAACCTAATAATAACTATTTTTTCACGATTTCAATCTTCAAAATATCGATAGGTTATGAAGTCTTAATTTCTCATTTCAGACCTTAAAAGTGATATTATGATGGAATCCCAATACTTTCCATCTTCAAAACAATTCTGTCTTAGAATACCATCTTGTTTGAAACTAAATATATTTTCAAAGAAATTTATCTTCTTACTATCGAATTCATATAACTCCATCCAAATTTTATTAAGATTTAAATTATTAAATCCATATTCTATAAGCAATTTAGCGGCTTCTTCTGCATACCCATCATTATCAATATATTTCTTTCCTTTCCCAATATAGAAAGAAAAATCAGCCGATCTAGTATGCCAATTAATATACAGCAAGCCTCCAGCACCAATCACTTTATTATCCTTTAAATCAACTATAGTAAACATATAGTTGATATGCTTCGTTCTTTGAAGACTATCAAACCAAGCTTCCTGGTCAGTTAATGACAATTCACGAACTTCTCTAAAATTTTTTCTAAACTCTGGAATATTTCTCCAATCTCTCAAAAAGACCAAATCTTCTTTCTCAACAGCCCTGAGTCCAATTATCTTCCCTGATATCATTTTATATTTGTTATATTAAAACTACAACCTTCCTCCAAATCGAATACTAATTCTTTCCCAATAATTTCATCGATTTCATAAGGCTGAAAACTACCTACTCCAATAGGGCGCAAGGGGAATACATCATCTTTGGTAATTCTATGTCCCTTTTTCAAATCCATTTTAGCACATAAACACCGCCTTTGCACAATATAAGATTGTCTTTCATTGTCCTCTACCCGCTTTTCACCGTCCCCTAATGCAAATAACAATTCATAAGAACGTTCGATCATCTCCTTCCATGAATGAGGGTTCATCGCAAATGCATGATCTGGTCCCTCCTGACTATTGTCATCTGTAAAATGTTTTTCTATAATCCTAGCTCCTAGTGCAATACTTCCCAAAACCGTACTATGCCCAGGTGTATGGTCTGATAATCCCAACACTACACCCGGATATCTTTCCGCATAAGCTTTTAAAACATTTAAATTACAATATTTAAAATTCTCAAAGCTCCCTGTATAATTTGTATTACACTGCATTAAAACAACATCCTGACTTTTTGATTTTGCAAGATTCATCATTCGTTCAACATCATTCCAATCACAGGCTCCAGTGGCGAATATAGTTGGCTTTTTTTTATCCAGAATATATTCAATTATTTCAGTCCAAGAAGCATCTCCACTGCCAATTTTATAAAAATCGACAAATGGATCCACCAAATCCACTGACTCAAAATCATAGGCACTGGTAAAATAATCAATACCAACTTTAGTACACTCCTCCTTTAGTATTTTGGTCCAGTCTTTGTTGATACTAGCATCCTCATAAATTTCAAAAACAGATTTCTTCCATTTTGATTGATGAGAAACCTTTCCTTTCATTGCATTAAATCCCTGTTTGCTAACAATCTGTTTTGCTGAGAAATTTTGAAATTTAGCAGCATCAGCACCTGATTCTTTTGCTAAATGAATTAACGCTTTAGCCTTTTCTAAAGAACCATTGTGATTGGCTCCAATGTCTGCAATAAAATACAATGAGTTATCATCGATTAGTCTATTCCCTAATTTGATACTTTTCATTTTCTTTGATTTTTGAAACTAAGGTTTGAATTGTTTTTTCATTGTTGGGTAAAATTCTTTTACTATGCTCCTGATACAAATTCACGTTTAAGGTCTGATCTGCACACCGCTTAGCTCTATCCTTAAAGTTTAGAATAGAATCTTTTTCGATATTTAGGGCCGGTATATTCAATGCATCCAATAATTTTTTCCCAAATTCATACTTGGATAAAATTTCAGTCCCAGTTATATGATAAATTTTTGCAGGTAAAGTATGGCTAGTGAGAAATATCAATTCTTCAGCTAAATCCCAAATAGTTATAGGAGTAAATAAAACATCATTAAATAAACCAACCTTATCATTTTGAATTGCAGATTGTAATATCCATTCAACAAATCCAAGCTTAGTTGTATCTTTATTCAAACCCACAATGGTGGTCCGAACTATAATATAATCTCTATCTGTATTTCTCAAAAAGAACTCACCAATTTCTTTTGATTTCCCATAAATATTTTCCGGAAATGTGAGATCCTCTTCTTTCGCTAAATGTGTACTTGAAGGAAAAACAGCATCAGAAGATATATATAGTATTTTTACCGATTTATCCGTTGCATCAACAAGTTTCTTAAGTGAAATCCCATTAATATCAAAAGCTTCTTTAGGATGTTCGTTGCAATAATTACCATTAATTATTGCAGCACAATGTACAACCACCTCTGGATTTGACCAAGTAATTAATTCTGAGTAATCATCTGATGCTAAGTCATAGCATTTATAATTAGGTATATTGACCTCATTATCAGCTCCTGTTGCATACACTTTAAAACCACATTTGCTAAATATGTTTACTAAAGTAAAGCCTAACATACCTGACGCTCCTGTTATAAGAATTCTTTTCATCTAATTTAATCGTTTAAAGCCACCATGACAAACAGGGCCTTCTAATAAATCATCAATATTTTTATTTTTCAATTCGCACTGACTAATCACATAAAATAACTCCTCCAAATTGGTCATGTAAGGATCAATAATATGCTTAGTATGTGCTGTTGATGGATACAATAATGTAGAAGCTAAATACCCTCGCTTTAGCATTTCCTGTGTAATAAGAGTTTTATACTTTAATGCATTCTCAGATGTAAAACTAAACCCAGTTAATGCAGGTATACCGAATGTATTTATCTTTAGCTTATTTTTTTCAGCCAATTCACACCACTTCCCAGTAACATATTTTCCCATCTCAGTGATATATTCCCAAGGTTTATCCCTTTCCATTACTTCTAATGTTTTCAACGCGGCGGTAGGACCAATCCTTTCAGTCCAAAAAGTCGAACTGATAAAAGTTTTCTGAGCCGCTTCCATAACCGCTCTTTTTCCAACAACAGCAGTTAAGGCATAGCCATTAGCAATCGTTTTTCCAAAAATTGTCATATCAGGTTCTACATCATATTTCTTAAATAATGGACCATAAGTTTCTCTAAAACCCGAAGTACACTCATCAAAAATTAAAACAATATTATGCGCATCAGCTAAACCTCTAACTTTTTTTAGAAAACCATTTTTAGGCGGATCATTTCTCTGTACTTCCATCTTAATCACACCTATGTCATGATTCTTGACAAGATTTTCTAATTCTTCAAAATTGTTATATAAAAACGGTAAAGTACTTCCTTTAAGGTTTTGGGGTACACCGCACGGATCAAGACCTGGAAGGAGGTGTTGTGCTAAACCTTCGTCATTCCCTAAATTAGTAGACAAATACCAATCATGCCAACCATGATAACCACAAATTGCAACTTTATCTTTTCCCGTAGCGGCTCTCGCAATTCGAATAGCAATCGCATTAGCCTCACCTCCACTTCTTGCAAATCGCACCATATCAGCCCACGGATTCATTTCAACCAACTTCTCAGCCAAATATACTTCCTCTGGACAATTAAGGGTAGACATGTTTCCATTCTTTACAACTTCGAAAACAGCCGCATCAACCTCTGGATGCGAATAACCCATAATATTAGTACCTATACCCATGATAGAGACATCAATGTATTTTGTACCATCTAAGTCCCATACTTCACATCCTTTAGATTTCGAATAATAAGCTGGCCAATTATCTGGCAAAAACATTTCTGGCCTTTTAGATAGAAGCATTGTTCCACCAGGAATTACTTTCTTTGCTCTTTCATATAATTTTTGTCCTGTTCTCATCATCATTAATTTTATAGATCTTCTTTAATAGATTTAATATATCCTTCATTCCTTATTATGCCACTATTTAAACCTCCCACACCCTCATTCTCTACATAATATTTAGCATATACATTCCAACTCTCTTCCTTCCCAAATTTATCAATCATTTTAGAAATAACCAGGAAATCTTCCGGTTCATCAACTGTCATTCTAACATCCTTATAATCGGCATATTCCGAATAAAAATTAATTGCTTTAAAAATTTGCTTTTTATGAAATGTAGAATTGTTTTTGATAAAAGGAGTTACATGCTCTCTTTCAGATTTGAGTTTTGCCTCAAACCATGCTTTTTCTAAAGTATCAAAGGTGAAAACCTCAATATCTTGCCCGTCAGGAAAAGTTTCCACTAAAGTATTAGAGCAATAATCCACCCGTTCCTTCAACGCCATTTCTATTACCTCATCAATCAAGTGCCCATCAATTAGAGGGCAATCTGAGGTCAATCGAACAACATAATCAGGCTTAATTAACTTAGCAGCCTGATAAAAACGATCTAATACATCATTTTCAGAACCTCTGTAAGAATCAACCCCTAGTCGACGAGCTTCCAATTCTATCAATTCATCCTCAACTTTTATGGTTGTCGCTACAATGATATTAGAGATCATCTTAGATGTCCTAATTCTGTTAATTTGAATCTCCAATAAAGATTCATTATCTATAGTCTTCAATACTTTATTTGGAAGTCTAGAAGAACCTGTTCTCGCCTGGGTTATTGCTAATATTTTCATTGGTTCCAATTGGAAGGATTTAGTAAAAATTTATTACTGACTTTAATTTTATCTATTTGTTCTAGTACAGTTTTGGGTACAATATTCTTCAAACTATTAAGATTCACTTCTAGTTGACATACATTTTCAACCCCAATTAGCACTTTATCGATATATTCTTTCTGAGCTACATAATGCAATGCCAAATCATTAATTTTTATATTAGAATCATTACAAATTAATCTTAATTGAATTAAGGGGTCAGCTAATCCAATCAAATTTCCATTTAATCCTTCAATATCTTTAAAGAATAACCCTTGCAAAAAAACGGATCTAACATGCACATCAAAGCCTTTTAGTTTTGCCTTTTGTAAAACATCCTTTCTTTGACTACTATTATCTAAGAGATTAAATGGCAATTGTATTAAATCAATCGTATCATCCTTAATAACCTGCTCAATTTCCTCATTAGTATATAGAGAAACTCCAACTTTGTTAATTATACCCTGATCCTTAAGCTTAATTATACCCCTTCTAAAAGTTGGATAATAAGATATATAATCACTGTATGAATGAAACATATAACTTTCGAGTGAATCAACACCAATAATCTCAATATCTTTTTTAATTCTGTCTTCAATATCAAAAGGTAAATCGAGCCTGTTAGGGGCAAATTTTGTACTTACATTAAATTTATTCTCTCCTCCCTTATGATAGGTCCCTATTCTAACCTGTGAATCACCATAGATTTCAGCAGTATCTAAAAGATCAATTCCTTTAGAAAATGCAAAATCAAATATTTCCTTTACTCTTTCATATGTAGGCTTTCCTTGATGGTTATTAATACCATAGCTAAGCCCAAATTGAACAGTTCCTAAAATAATTTTACTTAAAATATCCAAAACAAAAATTTTTACACTGAAAATTTAGGGTCCACATGCTTTACAATTAAGCCCCTTAAGCTCTCAACTGTCTCCCAGTCTACATTATTACCAGAATTATAACTAAAACCTTCATCTACTTTTTTTGCCTTAAACTTTTCGATAAATTTTTCTAAAGGAAAATTAGGGAATTGAGGTAAAATAGCATAATATTTACCTAAATCATAAGTATTCAACGAATCAGAAACAGTAATCATTTCTTCATGCAATTTTTCACCAGGTCGAATCCCTACTATTTCTTGTTTACATTCGGGTGCAATTGCTTTAGCCACATCAGTTATTTTATAGGATGGTATTTTTGGCACAAATATCTCCCCTCCCATAGCATTATGTATTGCAAAAAAAACCATCTCACAACCATCTTCCAATGAAATTGTAAAACGGGTCATTTTATCATGAGTGATAGGCAAAACTTTTTCATTCATTTTCTTTAAAAAGAATGGAATAACAGAACCATTTGATCCCATTACATTACCATAACGAACTACTGAGAATATTATATCCCTGCTTCCTTTAATATTATTCGCAGCAATAAAAAGCTTATCTGATGCTAGTTTTGTAGCACCATATAAATTGATCGGAGCTGCAGCCTTATCGGTTGATAAGGCAACAACTTTTTTAACCCCACAATGCAATGCTGCATCAATTACATTTTGAGCTCCCAATATATTTGTCTTAACACATTCCATTGGATTATACTCTGCTAAATGAACATGTTTCATTGCAGCAGCATGTATTACCACATCAATCCCTTCAAAAGCCTTCATCAAACGTCCTTTATCTCTAACATCTCCAATAAAAAATCTCATTTGAGGATATTTATCCTCAGGAAAATCCTGTGCCATTTGAAAATGCTTTTGCTCATCTCTTGAAAAAATCACTAAACGCTTAACATTTGGGTAATTCCTCAATATTAATTTAGTAAACATTTTGCCAAAAGAACCTGTACCTCCTGTAATTAAAACAGACTTGTAATTATACATAACTATAGTTTAAAATTTATAAAATTATTAATGGTCATCTAATTTTTCCTTTAGTACTTTAATTAGATCCTTAGTAAAAACAATTACAACACCAACAATTCCCCCTAAAAAAGCAAAAATTATAATTGTTAATAATTTACCTCGAGATGAGGGTTTAATTGGTATACTAGTTGGCTGTAAAATTGTAAAAATTGGCGTATTCTCCTTCACCTGTATTTTTTGCGTTTCCAATTGTTTTGCCAATTCATAGTAAACTCCATACACCAAATTAAATTCTGCATTTAACTGTTCTTCCTCTGCTTGGGCAATAGCAGAACTTACATTTTTATTTCGATCGCGAAATTGTGCCAATTTATTTTGTATCTCTTCAAATTCTTTTTGTTTTTCCGTATAACGATCTTCAATAAAAGTAAGTTGCTCCTTTGCTTTTTGTATTTTAAAATCCGTAATAGCTTGTTGTAATAGTTGCTGAGCCATTTGTGTCAATTGAGCGGCAGCGATAGCCTCTGGCATACTTACCGTCAATGTAACATCTCCATCCTTATCATTCATTGAGAAAGTTAAATCCTCTTCTAAAATCTTAATTAATTCCCTTTCTTCCTCACTAATCCAGACTAAATTATCAACTATTAAATCTTTATTGTTTAAACTTTCACCTTTTATGGCTTTAATCACCAAGTCAGGCATTCCGATGACATACTTTTTAATATAGCCAAAAAGGCCTGGATTATGAATATTCGAATAATAATATGCAAATGTAATTGGCTCGCTTTGTCCTGCTATACTCAATTTGGTTTGCATCAGTTCCTTTTGGAAGGGAATGCTACCGATAATTTTTGGATACAAACTTGGTGAAATTGTAGAACCACCACTAATATTCCCCAAATCAATGCCCGCCATGGCAGCCAATCCTCCCAAACTACCGCTCAAACCAGATCCGCCTTCGGCAGCCTGTGGCACCATGGTGGTGGTGGCAGTGTACTCCTTGGCAGAGAAGATTGCAATGAATAAACCCAGCACCATAAAAATAAGCGTGGTGCGAATTACGGTACGGCGGCCGTTCCAGAGGGTCTTTGCCAATTGAATCAAATCAATCTCATCTTCAGCTTGGGTGGTATTTTTTTCTTCTTGCATACTTGTTATAGTGATTGCGCGGATTGGAGCGGATTTCGCTGATGGGGCGTTACTGCTTTTAAACTACGCTTTATTAATTATTTTACTTCTTTCTTTTTGGTCGTCATGCTGAACTTGTTTCAGCATCTGTATTTATCTTTAGATCCTGATGTATTTGACATCATATAAATGTATCCACCTTTCATTTCAATATTATTCGTCATGCTGAATTTATTTCAGCATCTGTATTTATCCTTTAGATCCTGAGATCCTGAGATCCTTTAGATCCTGAAACAAGTTCAGGATGACGTACGTCAGTTCTAGATGACAGTCGTCAGTTCAGGATGACGTACGTCAGTTCTAGATGACAGTCGTCAGTTCAGGATGACGTACGTCAGTTCTAGATGACAGTCGTCAGTTCAGGATGACTGTATCCATCCTGAGTCATTTCCAAATTTCATTTATCTAAAATCCATTTTTAAATCCTTCAATTCTGGATTCAAACTCTTAATTAAATTCATTTTCCATTCTCTCTTCCAATTTTTCAACTTCTTCTCCCTCGAAATAGCATCACCAATATCATCAAACTCCTCAAAGTAAACCAAGTCTGTCAAATTATATTTACTTGAAAACTTAGACCCTTCTCCTTCTACATGCTCTGCTATTCGTCTATCTAAATCTGATGTCACTCCTATATACAATGTTGTTCTGTTTTTATTTGACAGTATATAAATGTATCCACCTTTCATTTCAATATTATTCGTCATGCTGAATTTATTTCAGCATCTGTATTTTATCCTTTAGATTCTGAGATCCTGAGATCCTGAAACGAGTTCAGGATGACAGTCGTCAGTTCTAGATGACAGTCGTCAGTTCAGGATGACTGTATCCATCCTAGGTCATTTCCAAATTTCATTTATCTAAAATCCATTTTTAAATCCTTCAATTCTGGATTCAAACTCTTAATTAAATTCATTTTCCATTCTCTCCTCCAATTTTTCAACTGCTTCTCCCTCAAAATAGCATCACCAATATCATCAAACTCCTCAAAGTAAACCAAGTCTGTCAAATTATATTTACTTGAAAACTTAGACCCTTCTCCTTCTACATGCTCTGCTATTCGTCTATCTAAATCTGATGTCACTCCTATATACAATGTTGTTCTGTTTTTATTTGACAGTATATAAATGTATCCACCTTTCATTTTAATATTATTCATCATGCTGAATTTATTTCAGCATCTGTATTTATCCTGAGATCCCGAGATCCTTTAGATCCTGAAACAAGTTCAGGATGACGGACGTTAGTTAAAGATGACGTACAACAGTTCCAGATGACTTCGTCAATTCGCGTAATCTGAAGTTAAACCATACAAACCCCAACAATCGCATAACACTTATCCTTATGTAACAAGTCAACCATTCGCGTAATTAGTTAAATTCGTGCAATTCATAATTAAGAGATTGCTTCACCACTGACCATTGACTATTTACAACCTCTTTCCCTTTTCATCAATGTGCCTTCTCAGTTCTTCATTTGTGATTTGCTCATAATGAACTACATCAAAAAAATAGGGCAATGAATACTCTTCCTCCAGCAATTCCCGCAAAGATAAAACGATTTGACTGTTTATCTTACTTCCTTTTATACATAGATCCACATCAGAAGCTATTTTATAATTTCCCATGGCACGGGAACCAAACAAAATCGCTTCCTGAATTTCCGGCAATTTTTTTATTGCTTCTTTAATCCATATCATATCCTGTTGTGTTAGTCCGTACATATTTAATTTGTCATTCGTTAACTGGTCATTGGTGCATTCGTCACTAGTTGACTGGTTAATTTGTCATTGGTTGATTCGTTGATGCGTCATTGGTCATTGGTCATTCGTTCACTCGTCATTGACCATTCCCCACTGACTATTGACTTTTTTTTTAACCATCGACTATTGACCATTGACTATTTCCCATTAACTATTCCCTAATGTCTATTGACCTTTTTTCAACCCATTGACCATTTTCCCTATTGACTACTCTTTCCAATTGAGCGGATGTAAGCGTTTAGCATTTTTGCTATTCGAATACTCTCTACCTCCAGTTCTTTATAAATTTCAGATTCAATTAATTTTCTATCCTTTGCTTTTCTTAACCAATTCATTGTCTCATAAAGTGACCCGCGAGCATAAAACAAAAAATTTTTATTCTCTTTATAATGGTATCTGCCATATCCTTCACTAATGTTGGCTGAAACAGAATCTGCTGATCTCACCAATTGTTTTCCTACAGTCGACTTCTCAAAATACGCCCAAGCATCAACAATCCCCCAAACCTTTTCTTCAAAAGAATATGCCAATTGATAAACCTGTAAATCTTTTAAGTCAGACATAAAACAAAATTTAATTCATTCATTTGATTGGTTAACTGGTCATTGGTTGATTCGTCATTGGTTAATTGGTCATTCGTCATTGGTTGATTCGTCATTGACTATTCCCTAATGACTATTGACCTTTTTTCAACCCATTGACCTTTTTATTGACCATTGACCAATGCACCATTGACTTTTTTTTAACCATTGACTATTCCTAATTTCCCACTGACCATTTTTCTTGCCATTCCCCACTTCCTACAGCCACTCTTTCATTTTCACATACAAGCATTTAATAGCCGGATAATAATTGTTTTTTATTTTTAGTCCCATCTCCTTTGCAAAGGCTTCATCGTATGTATGCACAGTTAAATTTCTATCTTTTAAGGCATCCATCCAAACATGACCATCCTCTACCAGTTTTACCTGAAAAGCATGCTTTATTGTTTCACGTGGAGATTTGGGATCAAAGCCCTCCGACTCCAAATAATCTTTCATCACCTTCCATGCCAATTCAAAACTCAATTCGAACGCCTGAATAACAGCCATAATTTCAATTTCGGAAGGAGAAATAATCTTCATGGTTTTATCCAGCACGGTATACGCTTTTTCAAAATTCTGAAAACGCTGTCTCCATCGTATGTCTTTTCCTTGGTTCATGCTATTTATCATTCTTTGATTCGTTGACTGGTTTACTCGTCATTGGTCATTGGTCATTGGTCATTCGTTCACTCGTCATTGACCATTCCCTACTGACTATTGACTTTTTTTTTAACCATTGACCATTGACTATTTCCCATTAACTATTCCCTACTGACTATTGACCTCTTTCTTACCATTAACCATTCCCTATTGACCATTTTTTTTCTCTGACTATTCCCAATTGACGATTGACCACTTTACGCCTACCTTGTTGCCACCGCAATGGCGGTAATTAATGTTGCAAAGGTAGATGCAATGGCCAACCATTTGCTTGCCTGTCCGGCTTTGTCTACCTCTGGTTTTTCAGGAACAATAATTTCGCACCCCGGTTCCACCTTCGGAAAACGACGACCAAACAGCCCTGATCTGGTTGCCTGAGTAGTCCCATTGGCATACAGCACGTACACCTTTCCCTTTTTGGCCCGTTCGGCAAATCCACCACTTCCGTTCACGTAATCTTTTAACTTTCTTTTTTGCGTAAAAGTATGCGCAACCGGACTTAAAACCGAACCCGACACCATTACGGTCTCCAATTTCGACGGCACTAAAATCTGATCGCCTGCTTTAACCTGTAAATCTTCTACTCCTCCCGGACTACTAAGAATCGTAGTCAAATCAATTCCTACAATCTGATAAACTACCTTTTCGATTTCCTCTTCGGTCATGGTGGTATCCTGAGCAGCAATGGCAACTTTGGCCTGATATTCGGCCTCGCTGAGTTCAATTCTTCTTCGTAAGGAAGCACCTTTGGTATAAGCTTCCGGAGTAATGCCTCCCGCCCGGCGGATGATATCGGATATTTTTTCATCCTTGCGGGTAATTCCAAAATCGCCGGCATATTTTACTTCCCCCTGAATATTTGCCACTCCCTGCGGACGATATCCCGGCGCACGGCGCACGTACACCTTATCGAAAGGTTTCAACAGAAAGGCTTCGCCCTTGGGATCCAGTTTTAAATTTCGATCCAATGAAAATTGGAAAGTATGCAGCAAGGATTTAGTCAGCTCGCTGGTTTCCTTGTAGTCCAATACCCTGCTCACCTCTAAACCGGCCACTTCTGCTTCCTCTTTAAAGCCTCCGGCCTGAAAAATCAGATCGCCGATTCGTAAATTTTCGGCCCAGGCGTAAGTTCCTGCGAACTGCACCTCGCCAACAATCTCGACCGTTCTGGCTTCGCGCATATCGAATATGGAGGAAATCTGCACCCGATCCTCCCGTTGCAGGTCGAAATCAATTGCCCCCTTTACTACCTCGCGCACCGAAAAGGAAATGGCTTTCAGACTCATGTCCTCCATCTTTCGGGTAATCACCCCTCGCTCCATGAATGCCTCTTCCTTTAACCCTTCGGCCTCCTTAATTAATTCGGATAATTTTAGTCCCTCGGTCAGCTCGTAATTTCCCGGGCGATAAACAGCCCCATCAATACTCACCCTGTTTTCGAAACGCTCGGTAAGCATCCCCGCAACCAAGGAGTCGCCATTCAATAATTGCACCTGATCGTATTGAGCTGCAGCAACTCCCTTAAAAGTAAGTGTTCGTGTATTGTTACGATACAATTCCAATCGATGAGTATATGCCTTATCGGTAAAACCACCCGCAAAACGCAAGAGATCTGCTACGCTTTCGTTTTCCTGTGCTTCGAATAAGCCGGTTCGTTTCAACTCGCCACCTACCTTTACCCGTTTGGCATAGGGACGAACCAAAATCACATCCTGATCGCGCAACTGTATGTTGTTTTGTGTTTTTCCATCGATTAAATAGGCATACACATCTATGCTCTGTATGGTTTTCCCATCGCGAATAACATCGATATTTCGGAAAGATCCATTCTCGTTAGGTCCACCAGCCAAATACAAAGCGGTAAATGCCGAGGCGGTAGCAGGCAGGGAATAGCTTCCCGGCAAATTTACTTCCCCAATTACATTTACCTTCACTCCTTTTAAACTACCCAAACTAATACTTACAAAGGTATTGGGACGATCGCCCCCCATGCCGTTGTAGATGGAAAGTAATCTTTGCTTTATTTTCTCTTTCGCTTCCCGAAAAGCAATGCCATAAACAGGCACTGGCCCTACATCAGGAATTAGAATGGCACCGCTCTTCTCCACCATTAACTGATAGTTTTGCTGAGAAGCTCCATAAACCGAGATATTTACCTCATCGCCTATGCCTAAGGAATAGGATTCTGAAACGGGCACATCTACCGCAGGTTCGAAACTTAAATTTTTAGAATTGAAAAAGTGGAAGCCAAAAACCTCCTTATTTTTAGGGGTCGCTTCAAAGACTTCTTTTTCAGAAAGATCAGCTTCGGGATTGACAATCAAATCTTCTTTCTCCTCCGTCTTCTCAATTTTTCCGTTTCGTTTCCCACTCTTGTACTCGTTGATCTTTTTCACCATTTGATCGATCTGCACTTGGGAAGCTCCCCGGGCTCTTGCCAATGCCATAGCTTCCTCCAAACTCATCCCATTTTTCTCCATTTCGGAAATCAACTTTTCAATCTGAGCATCGCTCAAAGCCTCTACATTCACCGCAGCAGGATTGACATTTGTATTTTGAGCCTTCCCTGTTCCTGCAATTAGCAGTGCAAAGAAGCAAAACAAAAACATTTTTTTTACCGACCCAATCATCATTTCAATAACATTTATAGTAGTGTGTCCTTTTTTATCTTTCTCTATATCCGTTTTACGGGGATAAAACCCTATTTTAAGGAGATAAAAGAATAATTTTCGCCCCGCAAAAATAGGCAACGAATATCCAATTCCCTAATTTAACCCCCTTTACTTTCCCTGTTTTTAGAAAGATTGCAGGTAGAAACCAACATAACTTGCAATAATAGCACTTTTCCTTCTTTTTTTGCCTGTCTAATTTTCCAAATAAGAAAAACCGTGCCAAACAAATCTGATACGGTTTTTAGGATCTTCTTTTTTACGACTGTATTCCTAACGCAGCATTTCCTTTATTTCCGTCAGGTCGATCACGCCCAATTTTTCTTTTTTTCGGATGATTTTTGCATCCAACTGCTCGTAAATCGAATTCATGGATTTAAATTCAGGCACCACCGCCTTCATGTGAGCCACAATTTTAAAATTATCGTTCTCCTCGAGCAATTCGTGAAAATGATCAATAAGAACCTCCACCTCTTCCCGTTCGTAGGAACGAACTTTCGCAATCATGATTCTCGGATGTTTGGTAGGCACTGTGTTCTCCTTCACATTCAACAGTTCTTCGTACAGTTTTTCTCCGGGGCGCAAACCGGTAAACTGCACATTCACATCTACCCCTACCTTCAGCCCACTTAATTTGATCATTTTATATGCCAAATCGACAATCTTCACCGATCGGCCCATATCGAATATGAAAATTTTCCCCCCTTTTCCGATAGCTCCGGCTTGCATTACCAGCTGACAAGCTTCGGGAATGGTCATAAAATACCTGGTAATATCGGGATGTGTTACCGTAAGTGGTCCTCCCTTTTGTATTTGTGCTTTAAAGCGTGGAATTACGGAACCATTTGAACCCAATACATTTCCAAACCGGGTAGTAATAAAATGGGTTTGTCCTCCCGGGAAATTCATACTTTGCGTATAAATCTCGGCAATTCGTTTCGATGCCCCCATTACATTGGTAGGATTCACCGCCTTGTCGGTAGAAACCATCACAAAGCGCTCCACTCCATATTCCAAGGATAAGTCTGCAATATTCTTGGTTCCAAACACATTGGTTTTGATCGCCTCCGAAGGGTTGTTCTCCATCATGGGAACGTGCTTGTAAGCTGCGGCATGATACACCAACTGAGGTTTGAACACATCAAACATTTTTCGGGTTCGTTCCAAATCCCTTACATCTCCAATAACAATCTCGAAATTATAAAAATTCAATTCTTCCTTTAAGGAGAGCTCCAGATCGTACAAGGGGGACTCCGCCTGATCGAATAAAATGATACACTTTGGTCGGAAACGAGCTACCTGACGAACCATTTCGCTGCCAATAGAGCCTGCAGCACCAGTCACCAACACTGTTTTACCGCCTACCTGACTATCTATTTCGTCCCAATCGAGTTTGATCGGCTCCCGTTCCAATAAATCTTCAATTTTAATCGCTCTAATTTGCTTTACGCTCAACTCCCCGTTCACCCAACTCTCAAATTTAGGAACCTCCCAAACTTTCACATTTTTATTCAGGCATTTTTCAATGATATCCTGACGTTCATCAACGCTTAAGTCTTTTTTGGCAATAATCACCTTATCAATCTCCTGTTTCTCTAACAATCTCTCCAGATCATGAGGTCCATAAATCCTGATATTTTCTAATTTACTGCCAACTTTTTTGTTGTTATGATCGACAAATCCGACGATTGTACTATTCACTTCTTTTCCACTATCCAAGGCATGTTTTGCCATAATTCCGAACTCATCGCTACCATAAATCAGTATGTTCTCACGAATTTTTGAGTAGGTGATGTAACGAAAGTAAATAGCTTTGAAAATTATGCGGCTACTGGTCATTAAAAAAACCATCGAAATGTATTCGATGATAAGGATAGAAAATGGAATAAAAAAAGCTCCATTCTGAAGATAGTAACTAAATCCGTTTGCTAGTACCAAAATTAGAGATCCTGCAGATATAACAACAAAGATACGTTCGGCATCTTTAGCACTAGTATATCGAACAATTCCCGCATAGGTGCCACCAATCAAAAAGCTCGTGGCTCTCAGTATCAGGACCAAAGGGATAACTAACTTCGCAGAACTCAAATTAACACTTTCGATGTTAAAATTGAAGCGCAATAAATAGGCTGCAGAAATTGATGCAAGTCCAATAAACAAATCAATTAGAAAAACGATCCAACGAGGTGTGTTGTGATCGAAGACACTAATTTTAGATAAATTCATAATTATTGGTTTAATATGTAGTAGTGATATGCGTAATAAATCTAAACCACAAAAATACGTCCTTATTTTTCTAAAAGCAACTGTCATAGTTGCCATTTTTTTATTTTATCCTTTTTTAGGGACTATTCACAAGCAAATATTGTATTTTAATCCACACCTCTGAAAACTATAAGATTACAAAAATTGCAAAGGGTTGCGTCCTCATTTTAAAAAAAATACAAGATTCTTATCCACAAACACTTAATAATCGAAACTAAGCAATCATACCTCCCTGCGTGTTGCTCCTTAAACACTGTTTACTCCCGTGCTAAATAAAAAATAGACCAACTCCTGAGTGTTGGTCTATTACTATTTTTTTTAAAAAGGCAAACCTATAAGCCGGGTCCTGTACTCTCCGAAGAGAATTTCTATCATTTATCTAGAACATTTGTCACCAAATGTCTCGAGCAATCCACCCCCCGAACATCAGCCGAGTCAGCCTACATACGCCGGTATACTTGATCTTGCAACACATAAGGTACACAGCCACCAATGTCGCCACCAGTGCTGGTGAGCTCTTACCTCACCTTTTCACCCTTACTCCGATAAATCGGGGCGGTTCTTTTCTGTTCTACTACTAAAGCCCTTCGACCTTCTTCCCGTTAGGAAGTATGTTACTCTATGTTGCCCGGACTTTCCTCTCCTTTTTACAAAGCAGCGATAGAACGGTTTGCCGGCGCGAAGATAAAGAATTTATCTCAAGCCCCAAAAAACAAACTCCAAAATACCAAATTACGAAGCCCAAGTACACCTTAACAACTTGGAAGTAAGGAATAAAATTATTTTCTTTTGTGATATTTTGTTATAGATCGAGCCAAGTATCTTAATAATTTCCTCTGATTCCTTCTCCTGTTTAGGCCACTCCTCATTTGGTAAGGATATTGCTATAATAATTCTTATCCAATAGTTCGTTTCACGGATTTCTTTTAGAGAGATACCCACTTTATTGGCAAAGTCGGCTTTTGAAACAGCTGCTTGAGCCTCTTCAAAGTTAGCACCAACCGAAGTGGCTGATTTTAAAACTTGGTAAGAAATTACACGATACGCTTTGGAATCAGAGAAATTTCGCACCTCTTTTATGACCCGAATAGAAAAGTCAAATAATCTTTTAAGTAGATCGTATTTAGGAGCCATTTATTCAAACACTTTTAGAGCATAATTACTTTTGAATTCGCTATTGACACCTGAAATTTGACAATTGAGATTTGTTTTTTGTAATTTGGAATTTATAATCTAACAATAAAGGCATCACTATAGCCTTTTTGGCGAACTTCGCGCAATTCGCGGCGACAAACCCAATAATTATCGTAATTTCCATAGAAATAGCGATACAATTCATCCTGAGGATCGTAGGTTTGTGTCAAATCTTTCATAGGAATCCGCTTCGTATTTAATTCTAATTTACTGGCAAATACTTGGATCGTAAAATGAGCAGTAGGACTAAGATTTTCTACTGCAACTTTTGTTTTTTGGGTATCTGGTGTTTTAATCCTTGCTTGAGTAAAGCCCAAATCCTTTAATTTCTGCACTGCTTCCTTAGCCGACTCTTTCGTTTGGTAAGCTCCTATTTCAATAGTATAGAGAGGATTTTCAACTCCTTGAAGTGATCCTAATTCATAGTAGTAATCCACATATTCTTTTCCCCGCATTTTCCGTCCCATATTATAAGAACCTACTGAATTCGAAGCAATTTTCACCTCCCTATTCTTTCTTTCGCTTTCTTTTACTTCTACCAACTCTCCTTTATTAATAACCACCACTTTGGCATTCGGAAAGTCGTCGGCAAGTTCTTCCTGCAAATAATTCTTTGCATCGCCTACGTCTTCAAACCGTCCCAATAAGTAGTAAAACTTGCTATTAATTTCGAACACTTTTACCGAAGCATGAGGAGAGAAACTTTCGGCATTCAGAATTTCCTGACTCTTTTGAAGCAATACCGAATAAAAATAATCGTTCCCAATATTCGTTAGTTTGCTAATAGCAAGTTCCGCATCAGCATTCTTTTTTATCGTTTTACTGGTAATTTTCTGCTTTTTAGTATTATCCTGAACTTTATTTTCTTTGCTTACTACTGCAGCTATCTCTTCGGCCGAAAAATCGTGATTTAAGTCCAAGACTTTTGCATCCGCATATCCAAAAGATTTTATCTCCTCTACACGTTTTTCTGCTTCCCCTTTAGAAGTAGTAATACCAGATATATAATGATATTCACCATTTTTTCCGCTCAATTCGACAACATCGTCTAATTCTTCGAAATAATCAGTATACACTGGATATTTGAATTTCGCAATTTCCACTCCATAGCTTGTACCACCAGCAGTAGAACCAGTAAAATTAATATCGAAAAATGGAGAAAAGGAACCAATTGTTCCTACAGTCAGGAAAAAACAGATTAAAAAGTAGATATTTCTCATAGCAAATGGCAGAAATAGAGTGTCAGATTAATTCTTAAAAATAACAAAAATTAACAGTAGTAAATATAATAAAAACCTTAAGGAATGAAAATAAATATCAAAAAAGCCTGTACTTCTTCCTCCCGCAGCTATATATATAGCTTACAATACAAAAATTAACTCAATTCTTCGGTTCTCCTGATGTTGCTCTTCGGAACATTCTTCCTCTGCAGTACAAGCATTTAAAACAAAGGCCTCCCCCCACGCACCTACCTCTATTGCTGACACTTCCACTCCTTTACTTACCAAATACTGTTTGGCTTTTTCTGCCTTTTGCAAGGAAATATCCAGGTTCTTTTCCGAAGAACCTTTAGCATCGGTATGTGCATTTATCTTAATGCCTAATTCTGGAAATTCTTTCCAAAATCGAGACAAACGATCCATTATTTTTTGGGCCACCTCACTAAAATCAGCCTCATTTTTCTCGAAATAGATATTTTGAAAGCTAATTTTTTGGCGCGGATAAGCAATTGGCAACAGCTCGGATGCAAAAGAAAATTTTGGAAGCTTATTTATGGGATCCAATTTTACCTCCACCCTCTTTTTTTGTGTAGAAGGATAGTATTCCACTACTCGATCCTCATATCCTGATTTTTTAAGATGAATCTCATACAATATTCCTTGATCCAATACGGAAACCGGCAGTTGGAAAGAAAACCCGCCGTCGGTCATTCCTTTATCTTCCACCGAAATACTTTCTTTATCGAGAGCTTTTAAAACGCTACAATGTACATTCGTAATTAATTCATTGGTGCTTGCATCTTTAACGAATAGTTGAATGCGCTCCTGCGCCTCTTTTTTTATCCAATAGATTTTATCCCGCAAACCATTATCTTCCCGATCGGAAACCAATAGCTGCACGCCAACTTCTGGCACATCCTGAATTGCATAATCCGAAAAAGCAGAATTAAACGGTTCTCCCGGATTAATCGCCGGAGTCCAAGTTCCATCCTCATTTTTGGAGGTGAAAAACAGGTCCAACTCTCCATAACCTCCTCGACCATCGGACGAAAACCACAGTTGCTCATCAGACAACATTCGAGGATAAATCTCGTTTTTTGCTGTATTTACTCTTTTCCCCAAATTTTGAGGCTCCGTCCATTTATCCCCTTCTTTTTTACTAACATACAAATCCATTCCTCCATATCCACCTTCCTTGTCGGAAGAAAAATACATGGTTTCTCCATCCGAAGACAAAAATGGATAACAACAGGAGTATTTCCGACTGCAAAAAGCCAGACTTTCTTTCGATTTCCACTCTCCCTTTTCCTTTTCCGCTATAGCAATCTCCATTTGCTGCTTTCCTCTTCGATAAAACCAACGTGTGTAGTACATCACATTTCCATCGGGAGCAATACAAATTGCACCTATATCTGTTTTAGGCTCCAATTTAGCGGCAAAAGCTTGTGGCGAACTAAATACTAATTTTTCATGGGTGGCAACTTGTAATTTGTAATTTTTAGCCGACTTCAATTTTCCAGTACCGGTTTCTGAATAAACAATTTCTTCGGGCGACAAAAAGATGCCCAGGCACTTTCCTTTCGGCTGCAGCTCAATCGGATTCATTTGCAATTGTTGATTCGTACTTCGAAACTCCATCCATTTACGAACAGTCGCCAATTGAACTTGAACTTCATTTGGATCAGCTCCCAGTTCACCTGCTCTTTCTGCAAATAAAACAGCGGCCGCAAAATTATCATTTGCAAGTTGCATTTGCGAAAGCTGGAGTAAATCGGCAGCTATTTTCTCCTTTTCCTGAATGCTATTATAAAACCTTTCGGATGCTTCGTAATTCCCCAATACAAAATAGCAAGCGGCTATCTTTCGCGCGACTGAAGCACTTTTATCTTTACTGTTTTTAAACTGAACAATTGCCTCCTGATAATCTCCCTTAAGTAGTGCTTTATCTCCTTTTTTTTCAGATTTTGATTGACCGAAAATAGCAGCTGGAAGCAACAACAATAGAACAAATACTTTTAGCTTATAAATCATTTCCAGATGTTTTTAGAATAAACATAAACTAAAAATAAGGGTTTTGAGAACAATAACAAACAATGATTTATAAATTCTTAAACATTTCGTGCAAACGATACGATCCTGTTTCAAAAAAAAACATTTTCACCTTCGCCGATTGGTAAGCTCTCCTTTTGTCCCGCGGCAACAATCGCTTCACTCCTTTGCCTGGGACTATCAGGATTGGAGCCCTACGAATTCAGTAATTGTATTTGTAAGCTGGATTTTGCCATTTTGGGTTTTTCTACTGGATACTATGCCTTTGATCTTTGGTACTTGATAATCGAACGCTGTACCATTCCAACGAAAATCAAATTTGTATCCCAAACAAAATTGTTACCTGTGTCAGCACTTACCAAACGCATACCTGCCCAGGGTGGCATTAGAGTCCTAGAGGCTTAAGAATTCTAATTGAACGTTGAGTTTTGTAACTTGATACCCGATACTTGCTACTTATAATTTATCCTTTGTCCCCTACACTTTCTCCAATTTTTTTTGAGTCATTTTATTCCTTCATTAATAAAGAACTATCGCCATAGCTCAAAAAGCGGAAATCATTATTCAGAGCGTATTCATATATCTTTTTCCAATTGTCACCAACGAGTGCCGAAATTAGCAGAAGTAATGTACTTTGTGGCTGATGAAAATTGGTTACCAAACCCGAAATAACTTTAAAATCGTAACCCGGAGCAATAATAATTTGGGTAGCCGCATTAAACAAGTTTAGATCCCTGGCTTCCATATACTTATCAATTGCTTGATAAGCCTCCTGTCGGGTAGGTTTGGAGGATAGCTGATAAGCTTCCCACTGCTTTAACAAATGTGGATTTTCCTTTTGGCTGAGAATCTTAACTCCCATCCAATAAAGGCTCTCCAGACTTCGCACCGAAGTAGTCCCTACGGCAACAATTTGGCCACTAATCTGCATCATATTCTGAATACTTTCACGAGTTACCTGAATATGCTCTGTATGCATTTCATGATCGCCAATTTTTTCCGATTTTACCGGTTTAAAGGTTCCTGCACCAACATGCAAGGTTAATTCTTCCCGTTGAATATTTTTTGCCTTTAAACGTGCAAATACAGCTTCGGTGAAATGCAAGCCAGCAGTTGGCGCTGCCACCGATCCTTCCAATTTAGAATAAACAGTTTGGTAGCGAACTAAATCGACTGCTTCGGTATCGCGATTTAAATACGGAGGAATAGGAATTTTACCGGTCTGCTCCAAAACCTCACTAAAACTAAGACTTGGATGATTCCACGAAAAAAGAATCTCCTGTGCTCCTTCCAACACCTCCTGCTTCTCTGCGGTTAAAAAATATTCCTTCTCCTCCACATAAAAAGGCATTTTTAATATGCCAGACTTCCACTTACGTGCATTCCCTACAATACATTTCCAGGAAGAAGAATCACAAGCCTGAAAAGCCAAAGCATAATCTGCCGGACGTAAAGGTTCCAGACAGAATATTTCGATTCTGGCTCCAGTCTCCTTATGAAATATCAATCGCGCCTGAATCACCTTGGTATTATTAAACACCATACTGCTTCCCTCCATTATTTCCGAAGGTAAATTTTCAAATAGCGATTCAGAAATCTTTCCCTTTTTATAAATCAGAAGTTTTGACAAATCCCTATTTTGTAAAGGATGTTTGGCAATTCTATGATCGGGCAGATCGTAGGTGAAATCGGAAATTTGAATTTGTTTCGCGTCCAAACTATTTGTATTGATATTACAATCCATCTATTTCTTAATTAATCCAGCTTTATTCCTAATAAAAAAGGTGCTTTACCTTTTGGTCGGCAAAAATAGCTAACTTTGTCGGGAATAGAAAACCTGTTGACTCTTTTAGATTTTTGAATTAAAATAGAATCCTAAAACAGCCAACATAAACCAGATAATCCGATGCAAATAAACATAGGAGATAAAGTCCGATTTTTAAATGAAACAGGCGGTGGTGTTGTTACCCGAATTATAGATGCTAAAACGGTAATGGTTTTAAATGACGAAGATGAATTTGAAATTCCAAGTTTAAAAAGCAATTTAGTAGTGATTGAATCTGTAAACACAGGAACATCCCCACAATCAAAACAAAGTAATCCTGCGAGCTCCAGCTCCTCTTTCACTCCAACAAAACAATCTCTTTTTGTTGAAAAAGAGGAAGTTTACGTGGCTTTTGCGCCAAAAGAAAACGCAACACAATCGGAAAGTCCATTAGAGCTTTACCTAATTAACGATACGCCACAAATTCTTTTGTACAGTTTCTGTGATGAAAAAGGAAATGGACGAGAAGGCGTAACTGCAGGAACGCTCGATCCCAAATCGAAAATTCTTTTGTCGGAATACGAAATGAAAGATTTAAATGAATTGAATTCCTGTCATTTTCAAATCATTTTCTATCAGCAAGGAAGCTGTAATCCGAAACATCCTTTGGATAGAAGCCTTAAAATTCAGGCTGTAAAATTTTATAAGTCATCAAGTTATAAGGAAACCGCTTACTTTCATCAGAATGTAGTTCTTTATAAGCTTACCGGTGAAAATTTAGAGCAAAAATTAGATGAATTAAGCAATAACGATTTCCAACAGGCAATTCGCGAGAAGGAAACTTCCGAAAAGCCAAGCTCTTCGGTGAAAAATAACAATTCCGACAATTTAATTGAAATAGATCTACACATCAATGCTTTAATCGACTCGGTTACAGGTTTATCAAACGCTGACATCCTTGATTTTCAGATGAATAAATTTCATGAGGTATTGCGTCAAAATCAATATGAAAAAGGCAAGAAAATTGTATTTATTCACGGCATTGGTAATGGCACACTAAAACAGCGTGTTCATAGTGAGCTTAAAAGAAAATACAGAAAACATTATTCTCAAGATGCTTCTTTTAAAGAATATGGATGGGGTGCCACCATGGTTACCATTCGATAAAAACACCAAAGTATAGAAGCGTCTAAAGGTAAATAAATAGCAGAGTATGGACAGTCGAAAAGTTTAAATTCCGGAAAGCAAAGGGACTTGTTCATTCTTGAATCCCTGAACTTTTTTCTATGTTTAAAGAGATTAAGAAATCAGGTATTGGTGAGAATGCAATAGCAAGGACGCAATTTTATTGCGTCTTTTTTTTGCATTACTGGATACAAAATCAGTATGGATCAATTCAAATATCAGGTGGAGTAATTTTTTCTATGCATATATTTTGGCTACTCTAAAAAGAAAGAAGTTTATCTCTCTCACACCTCTAAGTGATGCCCTGAATGCTTTCAGTTTAGCATTGAAAGATTCAGCAGAAGCATTTGTACTTCGATTTTCAAAGTAGTTTAAAATACCTTGGTAATGATTCTGGATTGTGTTTTTAATGCTTGTGAAGGCTTTAAATCCAGACTCTTCAACCTTTCTAAACCAATGAGCTAATTTTGTATAAGCAATACCTTTTTCTTTGGTTTGAGTGAATATCAACCTCAGATTATGCGTTAATATGTATGCTTCTTGTATATCAGGATATTGAGCAAATAAGATTTCTGCACGTTTTTTCTGACTTTTGGTCCAATTGTTTGCAGATTTAAAAAGTAAATACCTGCTTCTTGCTAAAAGCTGTTTTTTAGAATCCCCATTATCAAATACGACTGGCTGATATTTCTCTTCCTTGTAATTTGCTTCTCTTATCGCCTTGGATTCTTCATTTAAAGCATCCCAGCGATGAGCTATCCGCATTTCCTGTAAACCCTCATAAGCTAATTTCTGAACATGAAAGCGATCAATAACCCTGCTTGCCATTGGAAAGCTTTTTTGTACGATTTTATTCATGCTTCCTGCCATGTCCAGAGTTACTTCTTCTACTATACTTCTAAGGCTCTTTGGAATTTTTTTTAAGATGGATATGATATTTTCGGATCGAGTTCCTTGAATCATGGCAACCAGTGCTCCTTTTTGACCTTTTGCTGCTTTATTGGTGATTATTGTATAAAGCTCTCCATTGGTTAAGGCGGTTTCATCAATACTCAGGTTAGGACCAATGTTTTCAGGAAAAATCATCCACTTGTGAGCATGAGATTTCTGATCCCACTGAGTAAAATCACTTAAGTGTTCCTTGTATTGCTGGGAAAATTGATTCCCATCGATATGGTAATGTTTTTCAAGGCTTTTACTGCTAATCGGGTATTTGTCCAAATAATTCTTTTAAAAAAGAAGCGAACCCTTTTGTATATCGAGCTCCCTTTGCAATCAAATCCCAATCTCTACTTACAATCTGACCCGTAGAACATACCAGCCACTTTCTTTTGCGAACATGCAGGTAAACCATTCGTTCCCGAATCGGGTAATCTTGAATCACAACTGCTGACTGAAAGCCTTTTGAAGTCAGCTTCTCCGTTGAAAATTCTTCCGGAAATTGATGTAATTCATCTAGATGGACATCCAATCTCTTTTCATCAATAATAACTTGTGTGATCTCAAAATAGGAAAATATCTCTTCTGGTAAAATGGCTTGAAGTAGTAACTTGTAATGATCTTTATTTGAATCCATGCTATAAAATTAAGATTGCAAATATTCATTTATTTTTATTCTCCACCAACTTTTCGAATTGATCCATCAGTATTATCCTATTTATTGAAAGAAATTAGACACAACAATACCATCTAAATAAAGTGGTAAATATTCCATAAAAAACTCAGCAGCAACTGATATTCTATCGGTTAAGCGTGAAGAAATGATTTGATTGGCTCAAAACAAGCCAGAAAGGCAAGAAATCCAAGTGCAGCAATAACAATTCCTGAAATTTTATTGATCCAAAACAACTGTTTTAATCGGAATTTTTTGCGAAAAATATTAATAATGGTGGACAAGGTATACCACCACAATGCTCCGCCTAATAAAACCCCTAGTATTAAAAACAATTCAATTCGAAGTGTTGGATTACTTCCAAAAATAGACGTTCCAGCAAAGACTGCCACAAAAACAAAAACTGCTATAGGATTTGAAGCCGTAAGGAAGAAAATAGAAATAAAATCGCCTAACATTCCCTTCTTACCGGGTTTTCGTGCGCCTCTTATTTGCTTTATCGGATTTGTAAAAAAAATTCGCAGACCAACATAAACCAGAAAAATACTACCAACCAATTGAAGATAAAACTCTTGCGTTCGAATAAAGCTAAGCACCATTCCTAATCCAAAAGCCGCAACGGTAGCATAAAACATATCTGCAACAGCAGCCCCCATCCCTGAAATAAATCCAGCCAATCGCCCTTTTTGAATGGTTTTTTGAATAATTAACACTCCTATTGGACCTAATGGAATGGAAACCATTAAACCTACAACTATTCCTTTAAATAAATATTGAAAATCCAACTAATAATCTTTTTCAGTGAACAAAATTGCCTGCAAAGTTCGAAAAATATCGCTAAAACTTGACATCCTCAGACGAAAATCTTTTCATAATCGTATCGTCATTAAACTCCTTCGACAAGGATTCGATTACTTTGATAGGCACATCAAATAAATCAACAACGATTAATCCATCCAAACAATCATTAAAGTTCGGATCGATATTAAAGCCTACTATTTTGGCATTCAACGATATATATTTTTTTAGCAAAACGGGCAATTTGTCATTTGTTATCTCGAAATCACCAATTAGCTTATCTAATTTATTAATATCATTCTTCGCCATTTCCAATAAAATATCCACATCCAGATCTTTTATTTTCACCTTGAACTTCTTTCTCGATTTAATGTACTGTCCTAAATCATAATTAAAATAATTCCGCATTATAAATTTAATGATCAAATCTTTCGACAAATCAGAATACTTATTACTTATACTTACCGGTCCTATTAAATAACGAGATTGAGGATTCTTCAACAAGAAATATAAAATCCCTTTCCAAAGTAAAAAAAGAGGCATAGGCTTTCTTTGATACTCCTTCACAATAAAAGAGCGTCCCAATTCCAACGACTCATGCAGAATAGGCTGAAACTTTTTACTCATCCGGAACAAGCTTTGCAGATAAAATCCTTTCAAACCATAATTGGAAAGAATTTCATTCCCCTTGCCTACCCGATAAGCTCCCACAATTTTATTTTCGTCTTCATCCCAAATAAAAAGCTGATGGTAGTACAAATCGTACTCATCCACATCAATTCCCATATTTGTTCCTTCGCCTACTTCCCGAAATGTAATCTCACGCAATCGCCCAATCTCGTTTAAAATATTGGGCAATTTGGAGGAAGGAGCACAATACACCACAAAGTTTCCGCTCTTAAAAAGCATATATTCCTGAGCCAAACCTTCCACTTCTCCTTGAATAATAACTGGATCTACTGCGGGAATTATCTCTTCTACTTTAGCAACGGTTTCTTTACGTTTGAACTGATAAAACTTTTTCACCTCTATGGGAGTACCTAACATATAAGTCTTTGCCCGCAAAAAACGACCGTATTGATTAATATCTGTAAATCCTTTCTGATCATTTACAGAAATAGGATTCCCAATACGAATACGAACCGTCTTGTTCTTTTTATTTAGTAATTCCGAAGGCAATTTTACGGTTCGCAATGTAGGATGTATCATCCCCAATAAATGGAAAATTAAACTATTGCTTCCCTGAAAATAGACCGGAATAACCGGCACTTCGGCTTTCTTAATAAACTTAAGAATAGATGGTTGCCATTGTTTATCAGTAATATTATTGGTATGCGATTGATAGGACGACACCTCTCCCGCAGGAAATATCCCTAACGGAAAACCATCACTTAAATGACGAAGGCCCTCTTTGATTCCTCCTGTACTTGAAGCCACACCCTTTCTTTCTTCGAAAGGATTTACGCCCAAAAAGTAATCTTTTATTGGTTCAATTTTTTTCAGCAGGAAATTAGCCATTGCCTTAAATTCTGGCCGCACCATACAAATCAGCTTAATCAAAATTAAACCATCAATACCACCAAATGGGTGGTTTGATATTGTAATAAACGGCCCTTCTTTCGGTATTCGTTTTAATTCTTCCTCGTCAAAATCAAATTTAATTCCTAAATCATCCAACAAGGCATCAATAAAATCAATCCCCTCCTTGCCACAATTTGCAGAATACAAATCATTCAATTTATTCAATCGAAGAATATACATCAACAACTTGGCAAAACTTTCCCCGCCAAACCAGCTCAAATTCTCGCTAGCTTTTAATAAATCTTTTGCATCAACCAGCTTCATATGTAAATACGTTCTATTAAGGTTGTCCCGAAACCTATCGGGAGTGACAAACTAAACCAATTGCTATCTTTAAAAGCAGTAAAAATGATTTAGCATCTATTTATAGTTTCTTTATTTTCAAAATATTACCAAATTAAAAAAGTCTTGCAGATTACAAATCCATCTATCAAAATAAAGCTTGCAGACTTTTTTTAACTGGATAAAAATAGTATTATTTATCAATACTCTAGTCCATTAATCAATTAAAAAAACGTAATGATTACTGGTAATTATAAAGCCTGATCCAGCCAAGTACCGCCACTAAAAACACGAACATACTCAAACCCAATCTCTTTGAGCAAGGTCTTAGCTTCCTCAAATCCCGAAACCAATTCGTCTGCATGATGAGCGTCGGAACTAATGGTAACCGGAATCCCATTCTGTTTACATGCTTGAAGAAAATAGGCATCTGGAAAAAAAGAATCCGATTTGTTCTTGTAAATCCCTCGGGTATTCACTTCAACGATACAACCCGAATGCTTAACTACTTTAATCGTACGATCCAATAAATCAACATACCACTTGTCCTGTTCCGAAAAAAAACGGCCTTTATTATTCATTTTCACTTTATCGATATGTCCAATGATATCCGGATTTTGGGTTTCAATCATTTCAATTACCTGATTGTAATAGGCACTTACCGCTTTTTGTACATCGCCATCAAATAAAACTTCGATACCATGAACATAATTGGTGTCTGGACCATCGAGAAACCAAAATTCGGAAGCAGACTTTGCTTTCACCAAATGAACCGAGCCAATTGTGTAATCCAAACCAAGCTCCTTACTTAGCATATCGAAAGGCTTCGTCAATTGTGGGATATAATCGATCTCCAGAGACAAATAAATTTGTATTTGAGACTGATACTTTTGTTTCAATGCCTCTATCTCCTCCTTATATTCCTTTAATCTGTATAAAGGCATGCTCCATGGCTCATTTTGCGCTAAAGGTGCATGAGAAGAAAATCCAATTGCACTTAAACCAAGCTCAATAGCTCTCAACACTAATTCTTCCGCGCTACTTTTACCATCACAAAAAGTAGTATGGGTATGATAAGAAAAATAATTCATTCGTAGATTTTAATCCTGCAAAGATACGGCAAGACAACATTACCACAAAGCTATTTCTCAACAAACGCCGATTGTTAAGCCATACTTTACGCACAAAACATACATTATTTTACAGAAAGTGTAAATAATTATTCCTTTCGATGAAAATGCTTCTTTAAAATCTTTATAAATAATACTATCTTTGCAGTAATTATAAGCGATATGACTGAGAACAACAAATTACACATAGATAGTTGGCTTCCTACATCAGCTAAGGAAGTAAAAGAAAGAGGTTGGGACGAACTGGATGTTATCCTTTTTAGTGGCGATGCGTATATTGATCATCCATCATTTGGAGCTTCGGTGATTGGCAGAGTTCTGGAAAATGAAGGACTACGGGTTGCCATTGTTCCACAACCAAACTGGCGCGATGACTTGCGTGATTTCAAAAAACTAGGACAACCAAAATTATTTTTTGGAGTCACAGCTGGTAATATGGATTCAATGGTGAATCACTATACTGCCAACAGAAGATTAAGACACGATGATGCATATACTCCCGAAGGAAGACATGGACAAAGGCCAGATCGTCCGACGATTGTATATTCGCAAATTCTAAAAAAATTATATCCCGATACGCCTATCGTAATCGGAGGCATTGAGGCTTCGTTGCGAAGAGTAACCCATTACGACTATTGGGCTAATGAGCTTAAGCCAAGCATACTCTGCGAAAGCAGTGCCGATTTATTGGTTTATGGAATGGGCGAAAAACCTTTAAAGGAAATTGTTCGTCTAACCAGAAAAGGGGTTCCTTTTTATTCGTTAACCAATATTCCTCAAACATCGTTTTTGGTTGCAAAAGACGAAGCTTACCCAACCAAAAAGCAATGGCAGGATCAGGAACTATACTCGCATGAAGATTGCCTGAGCGACAAGAAAAAATTTGCAAGTAACTTTCGATACATCGAGATGGAATCGAATGCCATGATGGCAAAAAAACTCACTCAGAATTATAAAGATCAAAGTATTATTGTGAATCCTCCTTATCCGGTAATGAATGAAAAGGAAATGGATGAGGTTTACGATTTGCCTTATACCCGATTGCCACACCCTCGCTATAAAGAGAAAAGGATTCCTGCTTTCGACATGATTAAATTCTCTGTAAATATGCACCGAGGATGTTTTGGTGGTTGCTCTTTTTGTACGATATCTGCTCACCAAGGAAAATTTATTGCCAACCGATCTGAGAAATCGATCCTAAAAGAGGTAGAAAACATCACAAAAATGCCTGATTTTAAAGGCTATCTTTCCGATTTGGGAGGTCCTTCAGCCAATATGTATCAAATGAAGGGGATTTTTGAATCCATCTGTAAAACATGTCGAAGACCTTCGTGTATTCATCCGGATATTTGTCCCAACCTAAACACGAATCACCAGCCAATGCTGGATATTTACAAAAAAGTAGATCAGGTTCCTGGCGTAAAAAAATCATTCGTTGGGAGTGGCATTCGTTACGATCTTATTCTGCACCAAACAAAAGATGAGAAAGTGAATAAATCCAATCGGGAATATGCCACCGAATTAATTAAAAATCATGTGTCGGGAAGATTAAAAGTTGCCCCAGAGCATACTTCCGATGACGTTTTAAATATGATGCGCAAACCATCTTTTGATTTATTTTACAAGCTTAAAGCTTTATTCGATGATATTAATAAAAAGGAAGGATTAAATCAACAGCTGATTCCTTACTTTATATCCAGTCATCCAGGAAGTCAGCCAACAGATATGGCCGACCTTGCGGTAAAAACAAAAGAACTGGATTTTAAATTGGAGCAGGTTCAGGATTTTACTCCAACACCTATGACCGTTGCTACGGTAATTTATTATTCCGGCTATCATCCATACACTTTAAAAAAGGTATTTACCGCGAAAAGTGAAAAGGAAAAACTATCGCAACGCAAATTCTTATTCTGGTATAAGAAAGAGTATCGGGAAGCGATAAAAACAGAACTAATAAAAATGGGTAAAAAAGACATGTTAACCAAGCTTTTTAAATAGTTGAGAAAAGCGAAACATATTTCCATAACAATAAGAGGGGGTTTCAAAACCTCTTCTTATTAATTTTACGTATATTAGAGCCACTAACTCTTACTACTTTACATGAATAAATTTAACATACCAGCTCCCCTTCTATTATTACTTATCGTTTTCGCCTTCACTACATTTGGATGCAGTCAATCTAGCGAATACAAAGCAAATGAGAATGCCATTGAATTAATGGAAGAACAGGAATACACCAAAGCAATTCAAGAACTTTCCACTATTATTGACGGAGATAAGAACTATCTTCCGGCTTATTACAACAGAGCTATTTGTTACTCTTACCTCAATCAAAATAAAGCGGCATTAAATGATTTGAATTTTGTTATTTCGAAACAAGAATATGAAGAAGAGGCTTATTTAAACAGAGCTATTCTATTTGAAAATCAGAAAGACTACAAAGCTGCAATTAAAGATTATACACATATTATTACCTTAAATCCGAAAAATATTAGAGCCCTCCATTTTCGTGGCATTTGTAAATATTACAGTAAAGATTATACCGGAGCTTTGGCTGACTATAATTTAGCCATTCAGTATGGACTAAATTCATCGGGAGTATTCTACAATAAAGCAGTTGCTTTGGATTGTTTGGAACAATTTGCCAATGCGATAAAATACTACGGCAAAGCAATTCATATTGATAAAAATTTGGAGCGAGCTTATTTTGCTCGTGGAGTAGCCAATTTAAAAAATGGCAATAAAGAAGCTGCAATTGCAGACATCAAACAATCCGAAAAATTAGGCTTTAAAAAAGCAGCTGAAGCACTTCAAGAAATCGGCTAGCCTAAGGAATTTTCTTAAAAAACTTCCCTTGCCATGCATCCCTTTCTACTAGTTTCTTATCGAGCTTAGCAACAAATTCAAAATTTTTGATTCCCCATTTTGGTGCTATCAACCAACCTTTTGGTGCCTGATTAATAAATCGTTCCAAGCTTACTTCCGGGTTAATTCTCTCAATTACATCCACTACAAAGTCCAAATATTCTTCCATTTCGAACAAGTGAAACTTTTCCGGATTTACTTCATATTCTTTCGCCATTGTGGTATGGTTAAGAATTTGTAACTGATGCATCTTAAGGGTATCAATCGGTAAATTTGATAAGCTTATGGCATGTTCCAACATCATTTGCGGAGTATCGCATGGAAGACCATTCACTAAATGGGCTCCAATATGTATTCCCCGCCCCGAAGTTCTTATTATCGTTTTTTCTGCCTCCTGATAGGTGTGCCCACGATTAATAGCTTTCAAAGCATCATTATTCAAAGATTCTACTCCATACTCCATACTGATGTAATAATCTTTTGCCAGGCCTTCCAAATAAACTAAAAGAGCATCGGAAACACAATCGGGTCGAGTACCAATCACCAAACCAACCACTTTTTCGTGCGACAATGCCTCCTCGTAGATTCGTTTTAAATGATCAAGCGTACCATAGGTGTTCGAATAAGCTTGAAAATAAGCCAAATAACGTTGCGCTTTGTATTTGGCATTAAAGAAATCGATCCCCAGAGCTATTTGCTCGGTAACCGTTTTTTTGGGACTGCAATAAGCAGGATTAAAACTATTATTATTACAATAAGTGCATCCACCTACTCCTTTAGTCCCATCCCGATTGGGACAAGTAAACCCTGCATCAATGGATATTTTTTGTATTCGTTCGGAGAACCTTCTTTTAAATAAACTTGGAAAATCGTTATACCTTTTATTATTCCCCCACTGAAATTGCTTGTCCGTCATACCATTCCTATATTTTACGCAAAAATACAAAAGAAATCCATTGAAATAAATGGAATACGACTAAAAGGAATCCATCAAGATAAATTAGCGATAAAAAGAATGTATTTCGAAGCCATTCCTCCAACAGTTTATCCCAATCAAACTCCTCATTTTTTATGCTGAAATTCTATTTTTCTACTTGAAAACTGCAAAGCATTGCATAAGTATTTTTTTTATTTAATAGAATCAGCGTTTCATTTATTGAAACTATTCTTTATATTGCCTAGGACACTTTATTAAAATTTTAAACATGTTTTCAAAACAAGACCAATCTCAATTCAAGGCCAAAGCCATTGATATTAAAACCATTGAAGAACAGCTAAACAACTTCACTACTGGTTTTCCTAAAATGAAATTGAAGAAGCCTGCCACAATTGATGACGGAATATTGCAAATTAGTGAAGATGAACAGGAAATTTATCATGAGGTGTTTACTGCTCATGTAAAAAGCCTTTCCTTACTAAAATTTGTTCCTGCGTCGGGTGCTGCAACTCGAATGTTTAAATCACTTTACGATTTTCTAAACACCTATCAGGACACTGAAGACGAATACCTAAAATTCCTTTGCACCAAAGGTCCGGAAACCATGTATAACTTCTTCGAAAGAATAGACGATTTTGCGTTCTATGGAGATCTCCGAAATGTTGTTTCGGAAAATAATATGGATTTGGAAAAAATGATTGATAAAAATCAATTCAAGCAAATTTTGGCCATGCTGCTAACGCGAAAAGGGCTTAACTATGCAAGTCTTCCAAAAGGATTATTAAAATTTCACAGGTACAAACATTTTTCCAGAACAGCTTTTGAAGAACATTTGGTTGAAACGCTGAATTACGCAAAAAACAGTAAAGGAGATGCGCAAATTCACCTTACTGTATCGGAAGATCACAAAACTCTTTTTGAGGATCGTTTAGAAAAAACCAAGGATACTTTTGAGGAAAAATATGAGGGCAAGCTAAATGTTACTTACTCGGTTCAAAAATCATCCACCGATACTATTGCTGTTGATATGAACAACGAGCCCTTCCGGAACGAAGATGGAACCATTCTATTTCGTCCGGGCGGACATGGTGCTTTAATTGCAAATTTAAACGAGCTAAATGCCGATATCGTATTTATTAAAAATATTGATAACGTTGTTCCTGATCGTTTGAAAGAAATCACTTATCGATTTAAGAAAGTATTAGCTGGTATTCTGTTGGAACGCCAATCGTTTATTTTCGATTATTTAAAAGTGCTTGAAGAAGATAAAGATATTGCGCAGGAAACTCTGAACGAAATGCTTGCCTTTTTAGAAGAAAAACTTTGTACCAAAGCTCCTGCAAGTCTTAAAATTGATGATCCTGAGAAATTAAAGAAATACCTATTCTCTAAATTCAACCGTCCTATTCGTGTCTGCGGAATGGTTAAGAATGAAGGCGAACCTGGTGGTGGCCCATTCTGGTCAAGAAATTCAGATGGATCCGTATCTCTTCAAATTGTGGAAGGATCGCAAATTGACAAACAAGACGTTCGACAAACAAATATTCTGGAACGATCGACTCATTTCAACCCTGTAGATTTGGTTTGTGGGATTAAAGATTTTAAAGGAAATAAATTCGATCTGCATACATTTGTGGATAAACAAACCGGTTTTATCTCCCAAAAATCGCATAATGGCAACGATCTAAAAGCAATGGAATTGCCAGGATTGTGGAATGGTGCCATGTCTGATTGGAATTCTGTCTTTGTTGAAGTTCCAATTGTTACTTTTAATCCTGTAAAAACAGTATTTGACTTACTAAGAATTGAACATCGCAATTTATAATTAACAACGGCCTCTTGCAAGAGGCCGTTTATTTTAGGCAATATCCTGTTAAAGAAGAAATACGGATTCCCTTTTGTTGATATCTTACACCTTGAATATTTTAAAATTAATCCTATTTTTGCAGTGCAATAATCATTTTAATTTGTTAGATGATAGAGAATACAGAAAACTATCTTGATGATGATGCGCTTACTTTGGTAAGCCGGTTCGAGGAAATGATTAAAGCTGAGACGCTTTACTATTTCGATGTACATGAATTTGAAAGCATCATCGATCACTATATTGAGAAGAGCAATCTTTTAGAAGCCGTAAAAGTTTCTAACATTGCTAATCGGCAACACCCGGGAGCTATTTCTCTTCAAATTAAAAAAGCTCAGATCCTAGTAGATCGCGAGCAACACCTTGAAGCACTTTCCATTTTAAAGAACATACAAGGAATAGAAGCTTCGAACAAGGAAATACTCCTATTGAAGGGAAATATTTACAACAGCTTAGGGAAATTTAAGCTTGCGAAAAAACAATTCGACAAAGCCTTAAACCTTAGTTACGAGAATCGTGAAGATTTACTTTTCAGGATTGCGTTGGCTTTCGAGCAACTAAGTCAGTTCGACCTTGCTATTGATTATTTGGAAGAAGCTCTGGAATTAGACGAAGAAGATTCGGAAGTTCTTTTTGAATTGGGCTATTGCTACGAGAAAATTGGAGAGGATGAGGAAAGCATTCTATTTTATGAGCGTTTTTTGGAGCTAAACCCATTTTCGGACAATGCATGGTACAATCTGGGAATTATTTTTAACCGCATGGGCAGTTTCGAGAAAGCGGTTGAAGCTTATGAATATACCCTAGCGGTAAATAATCAACATAGCAAAGCATACTTTAACAAAGCCAATGCTTTAGCGAATCAGGGACTTTTCGAAGATGCAATTAAATGCTATACCGAATACCTGGATTTCGACGATGATCATGCTTCCACCTATTCGTATATTGGCGAATGCTTCGAGAAAATGGACGAATACGAACAAGCTTTAATCAATTACGAAACAGCTATTAAAACGGATGAGAATTTAGCAGATCCATGGTTTGGAATGGGACTAATCCTCATGTATCAGGATAAAATTGATGAGTGTTTGGTTTATCTTGAAAAAGCAAAAAGCCTGGATGATTCAAATTCTGATTATTGGTTTGCCTTAGGATCGGCTTATGCAAGAGCCAACTCGCCCCAAAAAGCAGTTCAGGCTTTTCGAGAAGCTATCGATTTGGACCCTTTTGATACTACTTATCCGATTACTTTGGCTGAATACTATCATCAAAATGAAAATGAGGAAACCGCTATTGATGTTTTGTTGGAGAGTCTTGCTCAAACTCCAAACTGTCCACAATTACTAAGTAATTTAGCTGCTTACTATGCAATTATTGGTGATATAAGTACGTCTGAACATTATATCAGACAGGCAATTGATATTGATTCAGAAAATATTAACGACATCTTCATTCAATTTCCAGAACTGAAGAAAAATAAAAACTTCACCAAACTAATTAAAGCAAATCAATAATTGCTTGTAAAACCAGTGAAGAAGCCTCAACAAAATTATACTATGCCCAGAAAAATGAAAGACTACCTTCTTATTGCTTTTAAAGGAATGGGAATGGGAGCAGCAGATGTTGTACCAGGTGTTTCTGGTGGCACAATAGCATTTATTACCGGTATTTATGAAGAATTAATAAACAGCATAAAATCCATTAACGGAAATGCTGTAAAGCTCCTTTTTCAATTTAAATTCAAAGAATTATGGCAGGCCGTTAACGGCAATTTTCTATCTGCTTTAATCTTTGGCATCTTCCTTAGTTTTCTGTCTTTTGCCAGGCTAATTATCTATTTACTGGCCGAACAACCTATTTTAGTATGGTCTTTCTTCTTTGGATTAATTGTTGCCTCGGCTATTGTTGTAGCCCGCAAAATAAATGAGTGGAAATTACGTACCATTATTGCCTTGGTTATTGGTATTGGAATTGCCTATATGGTAACGGTAATTACACCTGCCGAAACGCCTACCTCCTATTGGTTTCTTTTTCTTTCGGGAGCTTTAGCTATTTGCGCAATGATTTTACCTGGAATATCAGGAGCATTTATTTTACTCCTTTTAGGAAAATACGAATACATTATGAATGCCCTGAGCACCTTTAAATTGGATGTGATTGCAGTTGTTGGTGCCGGTGCTGTCGTGGGTCTTTTGACTTTCTCGAACCTACTAAGCTGGTTACTAAAAAAATACCACAACATGACTATCGCCTTGCTTGCTGGCTTCATGATTGGCTCATTAAATAAAGTTTGGCCCTGGAAACAAACCGTTTCTACTTTTATTGACCGACACGGAGTAGAAAAACCCTTGCTGCAAGAGAATATTTTACCAAACACCTTCTCAAATATTTTGGAACAGGATTCTCAGCTGATATTTGCAATTATTTTGGCCATAGCCGGATTTCTACTAATTTGGATGATGGAAAAATTTTCTCCAGAATCAAAATCGAATTAAAATGGATACATACGGAATTCTTGGTTTCCCTCTTGGGCACTCTTTTTCAAAGAAATACTTTAGCGATAAATTTACAGAAGAAGGTCTGGATGCTACTTTTTTAAATTTTGAACTTCCAACTATTCAAGAATTTCCTACCGTATTCAATAAACATTCCAAGCTAAAGGGATTTTGCGTTACCATTCCCTACAAACAAGCTATTATTCCATTTCTGGATGAGATTGATCCCTTAGCAAAAAGAATTGGTGCCGTAAATTCAGTACAGATTATCCGTGAAAACCAAAAAGTAAAATTAATTGGTTACAATACCGACATACTTGGCTTTACCGAATCCCTGCGCATTTTTTTGGATGGAACAAAACCGAAAGCACTAATTTTAGGAACCGGAGGAGTTTCGAAAGCGGTAGCTACTGGATTAGAAGAAATGGGAATTAAATATCAATTTGTTTCCAGAACGGCTTCGGATAAATGCATAAGTTACCACATGCTTTCCTCGGAATGGGTGAGTAATTATCACTTAATTATAAACTGCACCCCACTGGGTACTTTTCCAAAAAATCATACTTGTCCGGATATTCCCTACCAATTGCTCACAAAAAATCACTTTTTGTATGATGTTGTGTACAATCCGGCAGAGACTCTTTTCCTAAAAAAAGGTGCAGAACAAGGGGCTAAAACCCACAATGGCTTGCAAATGCTTCACCTGCAAGCAGAAAAAAACTGGGAGATTTGGAATCGATAGTTCCACAAAACGATCCTTCGCTTCCTGATAAGGTAAATTTTCGATGCCATATAATTTCAATAAACATTCAATTTTACCTGCAAGTGCAAGCAAAACGCACCTTTTGTTTATCTAGAATGCTTTTCATAAATTAGGCCGTCGAATAAATATTTTCCTTTTTACGAAAAGCCTTGCTCCTTTCCGATTATGAAATTAACTGAAAATTTTATTTGCAATATCTACTAAACCAATAGAATGTCAGAAAATAGAGCCAAAATCAATCAACTCCTCGAAAAACAGGAAATTCTTCATGAAAAACAAGAATCCTTGTCGGAGGAATTGAACGAATTACGCAACGAAATAATTCGTTTAAAAAACGTTGCAACAGCACCTCTTGAAAAAGAAAAAGAAATTCAAATTTTAAATGAAAATCTTCTTGAAGATCTTAAAAATATAGCATCGCCAAGGGTGCAGGAAGAAACCAAAATAGAAACTGCAAAGATAGATGCAAACCCTTCCGAAACAATTAAAGCTTCCCAATCGAAATCTGATATTGAGAAATTTATTGGAGAAAATCTGATTAATAAAATCGGCATAGCCATTACCATTATTGGTGTAGCAATAGGTGCTAAATATTCTATCGACAACGATCTTATTAGTCCTTTAACCAGAATAATTCTTGCTTATTTAATGGGAATAGGTCTGCTTGGTTTTGGAATAAAGCTGAAGAGCAATTATGAAAATTACAGTGCCGTTTTGGTGAGTGGTGCCATCGCAATTCTATATTTTATTACCTATATGGCCTATAGTCTGTACAATCTTTTTCCACAGTTATTTGCCTTTATTCTGATGTTAATTTTTACGGTATTCACTGTTGTTGCGGCAATAAATTACAACAAACAAGTAATTGCGCATATTGGTTTGGTTGGTGCCTATGCCGTTCCCTTTCTGCTGAGTGATGGTTCGGGCAAAGTAGCGGTACTTTTTAGCTATATGACCATTATAAATATTGGCATTCTATTTATAGCTTTTAAAAAATATTGGAAGGCATTGCACTTTTCTTCCTTTGTATTTACTTGGTTAATTTTTTATTCGTGGTTCCTAGGAAAATACGAAACCAGCGAGCACTTTATGATGGGAAGTAGTTTTCTATTCCTATTTTTTGCAATATTTTACGTCCTGTTTCTAGCCTATAAATTGGTTCGAAAAGAGAAATTGAACAAAGGCAATTCGTTGCTAATAGTAGCAAACTCTCTTCTCTTTTTCTATCTAGGATATTCAATTTTATCGCTGCACGAAACCGGACAACATTTATTAGGATTATTCACCCTTATCAACGCAATTATCCATAGTATTGTTAGTATAATTATCTACAAACAAAATCTTGCCGACAAGAACATTTTCTACCTGATATCGGGTCTGGTTTTACTATTTATCACCATTGCCTTTCCTATTCAGCTAGATGGAAATTGGGTAACTCTTCTGTGGGCCAGTGAAGCTGCATTGTTGTTTTGGATTGGCCGAACTAAAAAAGTCTCCCTATACGAGGCAATGTCTTATCCACTAATGATACTTGCTTTTACAAGTATTTTGCAGGATTGGTTTACTGTGTACAACAGCTATGTGGTAGAAGATACAGAAACAAGAATCACACTTTTCTTGAATGTTAATTTCTTAAGTTCAATACTATTCATTGTTTCTTTCGCATTCATTAATAAGCTAAATAGCAAGCTCAAGTATCCAACGCTATTAGGATCCTGGATAAAAGTTACCAAACTATTATCTTATGTTCTTCCCTTTATTCTTCTATTTACCCTTTACTATTCTATTCGAATAGAAATTGGCAACTACTGGAATCAGCTATTTGAGGACTCGGCACTTAGCATACAAGCAGTAGGCGAAGAATACTCTAATTACTATTCCAACTACAATTTAAAAGATTTTAAAATAATTTGGATCCTCAACTACTCCTTGCTATTTTTTTCTGTTTTATCGCTTGTGAATATCAAGAAATTGAAAAACAGAAAACTAGCATTTGCGAATGTTGGCTTAAGCACTCTAACAATTCTCGTATTTTTAACCCTTGGATTATACTCATTAAGTGAACTTCGAGAAAGTTACATCAGCCAAAGTTTAGCAGAATATTATCAACGTGGAACCTTTTATATCCTTATTAGATACATCTCCTTTGTTTTTGCTGCTATTGCACTAACAAGCAGCTATTTTCAAGTAAAGGAAGAGTTTGCCACAAAAAAATACAAAATAGCATTCGAATACCTGCTTGGTATCTCTATTCTGTGGATTTTTAGTAGCGAATTATTGAATTGGATGGACATTAGTGGATCCACACAATCTTATAAACTTGGCTTAAGCATACTTTGGGGTTCGTATTCCCTACTCTTAATTGCTTACGGCATTTGGAAAAACAAAAAACACGTGCGAATTGGCGCAATAGCCTTGTTTGCATTAACCCTAGTAAAACTATTCTTTTACGATATCTCGCACATGAGTACAATTGCAAAAACCATTGTGTTTGTTTCGTTAGGAATACTTCTTTTAATCATTTCTTTCCTTTACAACAAATACAAAAACAGTATTACTGATGAAGAAGATGTATAACCGTAAACCCTATTCTTTAATGCTGATGCTACTTAGCCCTACTATTAAAAACGATTCTCATGAAAAATAAGATCTGTTTACTTCTTTTGCTATTTATAAGTTCCTATTCCTTTGCTCAGCACCATAATTTCGACTACCAAAGAGAGATTATGGGAATCAACGAAGCATGGCATAAACTGGAATTACCAAATGAAATTTTTGGGAAAATTTCTCCAAAGCTTAACGACATCAGAATTATTGGCATTACAGCACAAAACGATAGCATTGAAGCTCCATACATACTTCACTCAACCGAAGATCTAATTAAAAACACAGCAATTGATTTCAAATTATTAAATCAATCTCGCGACAAAAACGGCTATTACTTCACCTTTAAGCTTCCTACCGCCAATACCATTAATCAAATTCAGTTAAATTTTGAACAAGAGAATTTCGATTGGAATATTAGGCTGGAAGGAAGTCAAAATCAACAAAATTGGTATACTCTTATCGAGGATTACAGAATTCTATCTATTAAAAATGCGCATACCAATTATCAGTTTTCGAAACTAAATTTTCCAGATGCCAATTATTCATTTTATAGAGTCTTAATTAACAGCAAGGAAAAACCAAAATTAAAAAATGCGGCATTATCTCTTCAAGAGATTGTAACAGGAAAATCCCGTAAGTACGCCAGAAATAAAACGAATACCTTCGAAAATAAGAAATTGCAACAAAGCGAACTTGATATCGATATGGGTTCTCCCGTATTAATAAATAACATTAAAATTACAGTAAATGAGAATTTCGATTATTATCGACCTATTCATATTCAATACGTTACCGACAGTACCAAAACGGAAACAGGATGGATATACAACTATCAAACCCTTACTTCGGGCACACTCAGCTCTATCGAAAAAAATGAGTTCCAATTCAATAATACCATCGCCCAGCATGTAAAAATATTTATTCATAATTCGGACAGTGAAGCGCTTACAATTAATAGGATTGAAGTGGAAGGTTCTATTTATGAGTTACTGATTCGATTTTCGAAACCGGCCAAGTATTTCTTATGCTATGGGAACAGGAATGCACACAAACCAAATTATGACATCGCTCGATTTACCGAAAATGTGCCAAAGTCGATAAGTACGATTCATTTAGGCAATGAAATAAAAGTCCAAAAAAAGGAATCGCAAAAAAAAGAACCGCTTTTTGCCAATGAAAAATGGCTGTGGGCGCTTATGGCAATCATTATATTAATTCTTGGAGGCTTCACCCTAAAAATGATTAAAAAAACGGACGAGAGATAATTTTACATTTTGCTTGCTCTCAAAGCATTTCGGGCATTTAAACAAAAATAAGACAAGCTCCTTCCCTAGCTATTCATTCAAAACACAGCGACTTACTCATTTCCTTTTCTGAAAACAAACTTTACTGCAGGTATCTTTTGTTAATCTGCTTACCTTTCATAACTTTGGAAACGCAGTATAAAAAATTCCCCAAAGACTAACGACCATGGCAGATAACAATAAACCACACTTATACTTTCGTAATCCTCAAGAAGGATTAGTTGAATACAAATCTCGAATCGGTGGCGGTAAAGGTAATGACGATGAAGATCAAGAAGAAGAACCGGATTACACCTACATGGCAGAGGTATTTGCAGAAAATAGAAGACAATTCAATATTGATATTGAATTAAGGCACTCAAAAAGGACGATTAAGTTGCCAGTGCATTTTGATCTCATGGAACTGGAATTTTTTGCAGCATTTGACCAGCCTAAATATGAAAACTATTATCTCGAAAGATTTGGACTGGCACTCCTTCATCTGTCAAACTTCAACAAAAATATATTATTTGCAATCGAAAATCAGGAAAGATATAGATTCTTTGACAGCCAAATTCTGGCCTTTATTGATAATAAACTGAAAAATATCAACTCACATTTTGATGGGAAAATATTGTTTATAAAGAGTTTTAGATTGTTCTCATCAAACGACATGCTTAGCACTATAAACAACTATCAAAATATTCACTTTACATTTATCGGAAAAGGATTAATGGAAAGAAAACTCATTGATCCCCAAAAAGTAGCATTCAGGGAATACTTGGAAAGAAACAACTTAAGCCACAAACTAAACGAAGATAATGCCGAGCTCTTTGATACTTCATTTGAAACTGTCATTGAAATAGTGAACAATTTTGATTTTATCTATGCTACATGCTCCGGTTCTGGAGCAGTAATATTACCAAACAGATATAGTTTACCTTCACGAGAGTTTGGTTTTGAAATAATCAATTCAAACGAAGATTTACCCATTATTGGGATTATTGATACCGGTATTTCAGATCAAACTCCGTTAGCAAGTATCTTAATTGGAAGTAATGGAGAATTTGACACAACAGGAACAGGTTCTTTTTTAGATGAAAGCGATCACGGAACAGGAGTCGCTGCATTTGCTGCATTTGGGAATAAACTTATTCCGGATTACAAAGGAGAAGTAAAAGCAGATGCTAAATTACTTTCAATAAAAATACTCAATGGAAAACGAGGTGCAATTTCTCAAAGCGCGACAATAGATTTAATAAGAAAAGCTCATGAAGAATATAATGTTAGAATTTTTACTTTAACCATTGGCTATGCCGATTTCCCATTAAAAGACAATCAGGAATTTTCAACGTATGCAAAACTGTTAGACAAAGTTTCTTCAGAATTAGACATTCTCATTTTTATCTCCACAACAAATCATATATTTCAAATTCAAGGCGTTCGAGATTACCCAGTAAAATTTCAGTCGCAAAATGCAAATATTGCTCCACCAGCTGAAAGCATGAACAACATAACCATTGGAGCAATTGCAGATAATTTCGAAAACAGTGAATTGCAAAACTTTGCGCTTTCAAAAACATTTCCTGCAATCTATTCAAGAAAACTGCATTATAACTTTGATGACCAGGACACATTTAATGCACAAACAGCAAATCATTATTACCGAAAACCCGACATTCTAACTCCTGGGGGTGATTATACTGAAGTTCGAATGTTGGGAGAAATTGATTATGATAATGGAAGTGAAGCAGGATTAGAAATTTTGTCATCTGATTTACATGAAAGAACATATAAACAAATAGGCACGAGTTATGCAACCCCAATAGCTGCAAACATTGCTGCAAAATTGGTTTCAAAATACCCTAATCTCGACATGCAAACAATAAAAGCCATGTTGATAAATGGTTCCAGTGAGATCGAGACAGGTTCTGAATTTCAAGCTTTTTCCAATAATCAAAAGAAACGAATAATGGGATATGGAACCCCTGATATTGATACAATTCTTTTTTCAGATGATAATAAAGCAACGTTAATAATTGAAGATGAAATCTATCCCGGATATATAAAATCTTTTCCAGTATTTCTCCCGGAATATTTAAACATTGCAATAAGGAAAATTGGACTATTAAAAATTACCGCGACACTTTGTTTTAAATTTCCACCAAAGCAAGATAATCAGTTGTTGTATTGTCCTTATCATGTCACTTTCGCCATAGGTAAAAATTTAGAACTAAATGAAAATCACATAGAAACCAAAATTTCTGAAAATGGAAATGAAAGGGAAATTAATGTACCTGATGGGTACAATGGGAATTCGAGCAAGGAAATTAAACTGAATTCATCCTCAAAAGGATGGGTACAGGATTATTATTACAAAAGCAAGTTGGTTAGCAACGTTCAGAAAATTAGCTTCAATGTCAAGAAAGAAAACATAATAAACGAACAGAATTGCTTTAAAATCGCCATTAATTCAGCATTTAACAAGCTACTAACAGAAGCTGAAAAAGAACCATTTCAACAAGCAATCCCTTATAGCTTAGTGATAACAATTGAGCAGGTTCCTGCAAAAAATGAAACTCTTAATTCTCTTTACAATGAGCTACAGTTAATTAATAATCTAGTAGCAATTGCAGAATCCGACCTTGAAGCAGAAATTTAGACTTTTTCTTTTAAGATTAACTCTTTTAAAATTGCAGAATCAAGGTATAGATTAGGTTTTTCTACATCCTTTAAACCAAACAGTGTTCTTTTGATAGCTGTTATGATTGATCTTTGAATCAAATAAAAGGATAATCCTTCGGATAACTTAATAATTTCAGCTAGTTCCTTTTTGGTACGAAATTTAAAAGGTGATTTAGTCAAAGTTTTTTCAATCAATTCTTGTATCTGAGAATTGCTTGGCAAACCCAAATTAATCGTCATGTCAAACCTGCGCAATAAAGCGTCATCAATCATTTGCATCTGATTGGTTGCAGCAATAACAATACTATTCTGAGGTAAATAATCAAAGAGCTGAAGAATAGTGTTAACTACACGTTTCATTTCGCCATGATCCTGACTATAATCCCTTACTTTACCAATAGAATCAAACTCATCGAAGAAAATAATGCAATTTTCACTGGTCGCTTGTCTGAATAATTTCGATAGATTCTTACTGGTTTCACCCAATTTTGAAGAAACAATGGCTCCTAAATTCACCACATACATCATCATATCCAACTCGCCGGCTAGTACGTATGAAGCCAATGTTTTTCCACAACCCGATGGGCCATGAAAAAGAATACGGTTTGAAACTGGTAAATCGAATTTGTTTAGCAATTCAATATCACGATGCTCTTGAACGAAATAAGTTAATTCCTCTTTAATACCAGCAGAACAAACCAAATTTTCAAAAGAATAATCTGAAGTGAGTTTTTCAATGATCAATTCATTTAATGCACGATCATCTTCTTTTAAATAATATTTTTTGGATCCTACAGTTGCTAAACCCTTAGTTTGTTGTGCGCGTAACCCTTCCTTTAGTATCGATTGTAACTGTAAAGCCAGGTTCACTTTTTTAGTTTGCCGTGAATGCTCTATCAATTTACTCAATACTTCCAAAAGTTGATCTTGATCATTCTCAAGACCAAACCTTGCAATATCCTTTATATAATCAGCTTGACTCATTTTGTTCTTCTATCAGCAAATTTAGTCAATTATCTTAATTCTGGAAATCCTAATCAAATAAAACTATAATACTATCGTCGGCATGGAAAAATAGTTTCATCTTGTAAAAAAATATGGTTAAAATTTACCGTAACTAAAAATAAAAAAACCACTTTGATGACAAGCAAACTCCCACCAGCGACATCACCTACCGAACATTCTAGTCAGTAAAATTAGAAACATTACTCATGGAAGACTAGCCAAGACCTCCCCAAGTGATCTTACTCAGTTTCGAGGGGCAATGAAAATTAATAATTATCAACCCCTCTCCCGCAAAGCATTTCTCGAAGCCCTATCCACCAATGAAAAGAATTGATCAACTTGATCTTTCTGACCCAAAACTTTGTGCCCTTTCACCTTTACAAATTCACATCGTAAGCTATCGGTCAGTCGGTAAAATTCCTGATACAGTTCATAATTGGCAATGAGTTTACCGTTTTTGGAGCGATAATCGTTTTTTTCAAAACGTTCTCTTCTGCCTGGCAAACCAATAATATTTTGAGAATCGGTATAGACAATTATATGACAATTGTTAGAATCTATTTCAGTTAAAGCAAAAAGTAAAACCTGCAATTCTAATTTTGTTGAAGAAGTATTTTCGAAACGCTTAATTTTCACCAGCGATTTAGCTACCGCCAAAGAAATACTTAAAGAGGATAAAAATAGAAAGGCTCCAAAACCAATTTTGTTTGGAGGGTCAACACTTCCATCGGCAAATAAGAACAGCTCCTTACACATCTTCTGCTCTTAAATCATCTGGATATTCAATTTTGACGAGGAACAAACCATGACCAGGTACTGATGATCCTGCATTGGATCGATTCTTGCTTTCAATCACCTTTCGAAAGCCAGCTAAATCCATTTTACCTCGCCCAACTTCTACCAAAGTACCAACAATAGCACGAACCATGTTCCGTAGAAATCGATCAGCTTTAATGGTAAACACCAACTCGTCTGCAGTTTCCAACCATTCTGCTTTCGAAATTTTACAGTTGTTAGTTTTTACATCGGTATGTAATTTACTAAAGCTTGTAAAATCGATATATTCAAATAAAATTTTAGCAGCATCGTTCATTTTGGCAACATCAAGCACGTGCTGAATTTGCCAATGAGACTCTTTTCGAAACGGATTTTTCCGCTTTGTAATTCGATAAACATAGGTTCTCGCAATTGCATCAAAACGTGTATGAGCATCGGCTTTTACGCGAAAAATTTCATTAATAGCAATATCATAAGGCAAAAAACGATTCAACTTAAAAGCCAATTTTTCACAATCGAACTCAAAGCTCTCCTCCACCTCGAAATGCGCCATAAAATCACTGGCATGCACACCCGTATCTGTTCTGCCACAACCAACTACATTAATTGCCTGATTTAAAACCGTAGACAAGGCCTTGTTTACCTCCTCCTGCACTGTGCTGGCATTCGGCTGAATTTGCCAACCATGAAAGTTGCTTCCTTTATAACTTAAGCGAATAAAATATCGTTTCTTCAATTCAAGTAGTATTACTGTTTCCCCCACAAAAGTAAGCATTTTTAGCAAGCTGGAAAGTGAATTTCAGGATAAGGTAGTGTCTGTATTTTTTTGTGCTTGTTATTAGCTATAATCGTAACCTAACATTTACAGCTTGCTATATTCAAGGTACAACGAAGTTCAAACCAACTCCTAAAGATCTATTACTTGTCACTTAATACTTCTTCCCTGCTCCTTATTCCTTAATCCTTGAACTCTCCCAAAACCATTAACAATTTTTAACGGCCATGCATTTTCATAAAACGCTCAAAGGTTTATCTTTGTAAAGGTTTTCTAAAAAACCGATTTCTTTTTATGTAAATTTTTCAAGTAATTAAATATATTTCTATGATCCAAACAGTTGATATCAAAGAACTAAATGAACGTATCCAAAGAGAAAGTTCCTTTGTGGATATGATTTCTATGGAAATGAACAAAGTTATTGTTGGTCAAAAGCACCTTGTTGAAAGCTTATTGATCGGATTACTTTCGAATGGGCATATATTATTAGAAGGAGTTCCTGGATTGGCAAAAACACTTGCAATTAATACCCTTGCAACTACCATTGAGGCTGACTTTAGTCGTATTCAGTTTACTCCCGATTTGTTACCTGCCGATTTGTTAGGTACCATGATTTACAGTCAGAAAAAAGAAGAATTCGTAGTAAAAAAAGGACCGATTTTCGCCAACTTTATTCTTGCCGATGAAATTAACCGTGCTCCGGCTAAAGTACAGGCTGCTTTATTGGAAGCCATGCAGGAACGACAAATTACTATCGGCGATAACACCTATAAGTTGGAAGAGCCGTTTTTGGTAATGGCAACACAAAATCCGATTGAACAAGAAGGTACCTATCCTTTGCCAGAGGCTCAGGTTGACCGTTTTATGCTGAAAGTAGTAATCAACTACCCTAAAAAAGACGAGGAACAACTAATTATGCGTCAGAATCTTTTGAAAGCATTTCCAAAAGCATCTCAAATCTTAAAACCAGAAGACATTAATAAAGCACGCGATGTGGTGAAAGATGTTTATATGGACGAAAAAATTGAAAAATATATTGTTGATATCATCTTTGCAACCCGTTTTCCTGCCGATTATGGTTTAGAGCAATTCAAAGAAATGATTGCCTTTGGAGGTTCTCCCCGTGCAAGTATCAGCCTAGCTGCCGCTGCAAAAGCGTATGCATTTATTAAGCGAAGAGGTTACGTAATTCCAGAAGATATTCGTGCCGTTTGTCACGATGTACTTCGTCACAGAATTGGTTTAACCTACGAAGCTGAAGCAAATAATATCACCAGCGAAAATATTATTAGTGAAATTTTAAATACCGTTGAAGTACCGTAGTAATTACGAATAAGTAATTGAGAATTACGAATTGAATGCCAAAACGTAGTTCTTAATTTCCACCACTTAATTATTAATTTATAATTATTCATTCGTAATTAAACTATGGAAACTAGTGATTTATTAAAGCGAGTTCGACAAATAGAAATCAAAACCAGAGGGCTTTCTCGAAATATTTTTGCCGGAGAATACCATTCTGCCTTCAAAGGGCGAGGTATGACTTTCAGCGAAGTTCGGGAATACCAATATGGCGATGATATCAGAAATATCGACTGGAACGTAACGGCCCGCTACAATCAACCTTACGTGAAACTTTTCGAAGAAGAACGTGAATTGACTGTAATGCTACTAATTGATGTGAGTGGTTCCCGAGAATTTGGAACCATTTCTAAACTCAAGAAAAATCAGATTACAGAGATTGCTGCGGTTCTTGCCTTTTCGGCCATTCAAAACAACGATAAAATTGGAGTCATCTTCTTTTCCGATCGAATAGAGAAATTTATTCCACCAAAAAAAGGAAAATCTCATATCCTACGAATTATTCGTGAGCTAATTGATCTGAAACCAGAACATCGAAAAACCGATATTAACAATGCATTACGATACCTAACACAGGTGATTAAAAAACGTTGTACCACTTTCGTGATTTCCGACTTTATTGATGATGACTTTGAAAATGCCTTAACCATCGCCAATAAAAAGCACGATTTGGTTGCACTTAAAATATTCGACAAACGCGAACAGGAAATCCCTTCCATTGGCTTGATTAAAATTAAGGATGCGGAATCGGGAGAATACAGCTGGATAGACACTTCGAATAAAAAGGTAAGAGAAAATTACGCCAAATGGTGGGCCGATAATGACAACCTACTTACCGAAACATTCAAAAAATCTGGTGTTGACGTGGCAAATATTCGAACCGATCAGGATTACGTGAGATCATTAATTGCCTTATTTAAACGAAGGGGACACTAATTTTTAGAAGCAGACGACTATGACAAATAGAATTAAAATCCCAAACAATGGCTTTGCAAAAGCACTTTTCGCATTTACAATTGTATTGGGAGCTACTTTTTCCTCCTTCTCGTCTTTTGCTCAAGAAGAAGGTAAAGACCTAAACTACAGTGCTCAACTCGACACCAATGTTATTGTAATTGGCGATCAAATAAACCTGAAGCTATCTATCGAACAGCCAAAAGGCCTGTTTGTTGAGTTTCCTGTATTTATGGACAGTATTAGTTCGGGAGTGGAGATTATCAATCAATCTCCTCAGGATACTACGACCTTAGAGAATGGTAATATTAAAGTGAATAAGAACTTTTTAATTACTTCTTTTAACGATGGTGTTCATAAAATGAATCCTTTTGAATTCAAGATTCATGCTGAAAATCTAATGAATATCATTAGAACCGACACGATGCTTTTAGGTGTAAAAACTTTCGAAATTGATACAAGCAAAGCTAATTTCGATATAATAATGCCAATACATACTCCCATTGCATTCGCAGAAATTGCCCCTTGGGCTTTTGGAGGATTATTGCTTGTTGCATTAATTATTTTATTGCTTTTATATCTGCGAAAACGGAAAAAAAATCAACCTTTGTTTGTGAAAGTAAAACCCTCCGAACCTGCTCATGTTATTGCTTTGCGGAAGTTAGACGAGATTAAAAAACAAAAGCTTTGGGAGACTGGAAAAGTGAAACAGTTTCATTCCGACCTAACCGATACCATTCGATTTTATTTGGATGAACGTTTCCAACTATCCACCCAAGAATCCACCACCGATGAAATATTAAAAGCAGTAAACAAGGTGGAGGTAAACTCGGACTGGCACACGAAATTAAAAGAAGTTTTAGAACGTGCCGATTTGGCAAAATTCGCAAAGTTTACTCCTTTACAGGATGAAAATGAACTAAGCTTGAAATTTGCTTACAAAATTATTGAAACCACCATTGTAGAAGAGACTCCTGCGAAAGAGGAAAAAGAAACTACTGCGGTGGAAGAGACAAAAAAGGAAGAAAAGTAAACTTTGAAAATCCAAAGTATGAGTTCTATAGAATTTGCAAATCCAGAATATTTTTACTTGTTGCTACTTTTAATACCACTAATTACCTGGTATATTTTAAAAGATAAAAATGCACATGCAAGTATTCAGGTATCAACATCAAAAGGCTTTCATTCAAGTGCGAGAACCTACAAATACTATTTACGACATGCTTTATTCGTATTTCGTGTTTTAGCAATTGTTTTTTTAGTAGTCGCTATTGCACGCCCGCAGTCCAGTAATAGTTTTGAAAATGTAACTACCGAAGGAATCGATATTGTAATGTCGCTTGATATTTCGAGTAGTATGCTTGCCCGCGATTTTGAGCCCGATAGATTAGAAGCTGCCAAGGATGTAGCTGTTAATTTTATTAGCGGTCGCCAAGAAGATAAAATTGGATTGGTAATTTTTAGTGGCGAAAGTTTCACACAATGTCCATTAACCACCGATCATGCTGTTTTAATTAACCTATTCAAAGATATTCAAAGTGGAATGATTGAAGATGGTACGGCAATCGGACTTGGATTAGCCAATGCGGTGAATCGTTTAAAGGAAAGTAAATCGAAATCGAAAGTAGTTATTCTTTTAACCGATGGTGTTAATAATCAAGGAGAAATTGCTCCTATTACCGCGGCAGAATTAGCAAAAACCTTTGGCATTCGTGTGTATACTATTGGTATTGGAACCATGGGAACCGCTCCCTATCCTATTCAAACTGCTTTTGGTATTAGCATGAGAAATATGCCAGTAAAAATTGATGAGGAAGTTTTACAGCAAATTGCGAATATGACAGGCGGTCAGTACTTTCGTGCAACAGACAATAATAAACTAAAAGCAATTTACGAACAAATTGATAAGCTGGAAAAAAGTAAAATTGAGGTAAAACAATACAGTACAAAAAGCGAAGAATATTTATTTTTTGCACTCTTAGCAGCCTTATTTTTACTACTGGAAATAGCTTTGCGTAATTCAATATTGCGAAACATTCCGTAAGTATTTTTAATTGAACACAGAAAATCATTGAACCATGAATCAATTTCGTCTTGATCATCCGGATCTTCTATATTTATATCTAATCCTTCCAATTCTTGGAATTTTATATTGGATTAGTTATTCAAGAAAAAAGAAGGCTCTTGCTGAATTTGGTGAGATGAATATCATCTCTCAACTAATGCCTTATGCTTCGTTTACCCGACCGTTTTATAAGTTTGGTATTCTTTTACTGGCTTTAAGTTTTATCATTTTTGGTTTGGCCGGACCGCAATTTGGTTCCAAAATCCAAACCATTAAAAGAGAAGGAGTCGAAATTATTATTGCCTTGGATGTTTCCAATTCGATGATGGCACAAGACATTCAACCCAATAGATTGGAACGAGCCAAACGTGCTATTTCCAAAATGGTGGATGAATTGAATAATGATAAAATTGGATTGGTGGTATTTGCTGGCGAGGCATACACCCAATTGCCAATTACAACCGATTATGCTTCGGCAAAATTGTTCTTGTCGTCTATAAGTACCGACATTGTTCCCATACAGGGAACTGCAATTGGTGCCGCAATTAATTTATCGGCAAAAAGTTTTACTCCCGATACCGAAGCTAGTAAAGCAATAATTGTAATTACCGATGGCGAAAATCATGAGGATGATGCCATTACTGCAGCAAAAGCAGCGCTCGATCAAGGAATTACAGTACACACCATTGCCATGGGCTTGCCCGAGGGAGCTCCAATTCCGGTTAGCTCTGGCTCTCGCGATTTTCGCCGAGATGAGAACGGAAATGTTGTCATCTCAAGACTTGATCAAAAAATGGTGGAACAAATAGCTACTGCTGGAGGAGGAAAACCAGTAATCGCAAACAATACAACCACTGGTTTAAACGTTCTTTTTACTGAGATTAATAAGATGAACAAAACAGAATTAGAGCAAAGAGTATATGCAGCCTACGACGAAAAATTTCAACTATTTATCGCAATTGGTTTACTCCTTCTTTTTCTGGAATTCATAGTGCTGGAACGTAAGAACCGCCATTTAAAAGATATCAATTTATTTAAAGCCCCGAAATAGAACACAATTCAGATTATTATGAACAAACATATAGCAATATTCATCGGTGTACTTTGCCTCTTTAGTTTAGATGCATTGGCACAAAAGGAACGGAAATTTATCCGAAAAGGAAATGGACTGTTTGAAGGAAATGAATATGAAAACTCTGAAGTTGAATATCGAAAAGCTTTGGACAAAAGAATCAACTCGTACGAAGCAGGTTTTAACTTAGGCGATGCATTGTACAAACAAAAAAAATACGATGAAGCTTTAAAACAATTTCAGACCTTAACCGTGACAGAAAAAGATCCTAAAAAACTAGGCGAAATTTATCACAACATTGGAAATACACTTCTCATGAATCGGAAAATCGATGAGAGTATTGAAGCCTACAAAGAATCTCTTCGAAATAATCCCAATTCGAAAGAAACAAAGTACAATTTGGAATATGCCCGAAAAATGAAACAGAAAGAGGAAGAGCAGAAAAAGAAACAGGATCAAAATAAAGATCAAAACAAGGATCAAGACAAAAAGGATCAGGATAAGAAAGACCAAGATAAAAAAGAACAGGATAAAAAGGATCAAGACAAGAAAGATCAGGATAAAAAAGATCAGGATAAAAAAGATCAGGATAAAAAAGATCAGGAAGACAAAAAAAACAAACCTGGTGATCAGGATAAGAAAAAAGGAGAACCAGAAGAGCAACAAAATAAAATTTCGGAACAAGATGCTAAGCGCTTGTTAGAAGCACTTGAAAACGATGAAAAAAAGGTTCAGGAAAAAGTTCAGAAAGCGAAAGCTGCGGCTCAAAAAACAAAAAGAAGCAAGATCAAAAAGGATTGGTAATTGATCTTCCAAAATTGATACTTCCTAGTGGTTTAATCAGTAAGTTTGCGGAAGTATTTTAAATACAAATTAATTGCATTTATAACATCTGAAAAATAAATACATACAGATGAAGAAAATAATTCTCTCATTAGTAACAGTCCTATTAATTGCAACATCAGTGTTTGCTGATGAAATTAAATTTACTGCTTCGGCCCCAAACGTGGTGGAACTTGGTGAACAATTTCGTTTAACCTATTCCGTAAACAGTAAAGGGAAAAACATTCAAGTACCAGAATTGGATGGATTTAGGGTTCTTATGGGACCTTCGACATCAAGCAGTATGAGTACTCAAATTATTAATGGCAAAGTAACTTCGAGCTCTGCCTACTCATACACCTATGTACTTTTGGCGGAAAAAGAAGGTAAATTTGATATAAAACCAGCATCCATTTCGGTGGATGGTGAAACTAAAATATCCAATTCGCTAACTATCGAAGTTGTGGAAGTAAATAAAACACAACAGAGCTCCGAATCAGAACAATCGCAAAATTCAGCCTCCACCGATAAAATCACAGAGAACAATTTATTTGTTAAAGTGCATCTTGATCGCAGCAGCGTTTACATGGGCGAGCATATTGTTGCCACCATAAAGGTGTACACACGACTTAGCATTGCTGGATTTGGCGATTCTAAATTCCCATCTTTCGATGGATTTTTAAGTCAGGAAGTTCCTACTCCAGGACAAATCTCCTTGGAACGAGAAAATATAAATGGCACCATTTACAATACGGGAATCATTCGTAAATTAATTCTTTTTCCACAGCACACTGGCGAAATTACCATCGATCCTTTCGAATTAGAGGTGATCATCCGTCAGCGAAAAGCGAACAAAAGAAACGGTTTCTTTGATGAATTCTTCGATAATTACCAAGATATAAGAGTTCCTCGCAAAAGTAAGCCTATCCGAATTCGAGTGAAAGATTTTCCATCGAACAAACCTGCAAGTTTCGACGGTGCAGTTGGTAATTTTGAGCTTATTACAACTATCGACAAAGATTCTGTGAAAGCGAATGATGCGGTTACCATGCGGGTAAAAGTTGCTGGAAACGGAAACTTAAAGTTGATTAAACCATTGGAATTTAACTTTCCTGCTGATTTTGAAGTATATGATCCTAAAACTTCGCAGAACTTAAATAGTACTGAGGCAGGTATGTCGGGCTCCACTACTTTCGAATATTTAATAATCCCTCGTCATGGTGGCGAATATGAAATTCCTTCAGTAAATTTTTCATTTTTCGATCCGAAAGCAAAAATATTTCGAACCCGCTCAACCGAAAAATTTACGATAAAAGTAGCGAAAGGAGAAGGTGATAATTCGGGAACTATCATTAGTTCCTTTTCTAAAGAGAAAGTGAAATTTCTTGGAAAAGACATTCGATTTATCAAAACCAATGATTTCACTCCACAGTTAAAAGGGGAAGTTTTCTTTGGCACTACAAATTTCTATTTGGCCTATATCGTACCTTTCTTTCTATTTATTTTAGCCTTTGTATTCAACCGAAAACGAATAAAAGAAAATGCAGACACTGCCAAACTAAAAAACAAACGTGCCAATCGTGTTGCAATGAAAAGATTAAAAGCGGCATCGGCAAGCTTAAAAGCACAACAAAAAGATCGGTTTTACGATGAAATACTTAAAGCAATTTGGGGATATACTTCAGATAAACTGAATTTACCTTTGGCGAATCTCAACAAAGAAAATATTAGTGAAATACTACTGAGCAAAGGTGTTGAATTAGAGCTTAAAGACGAATTTTTAAGTATCCTGGACACCTGTGAATTTGCAAGATACTCTCCTTCTGCCGGATCATCGGAGATGGATGAATTGTATCAGAAAAGCATGAATACAATTACCAAATTGGAAAAAAACATTAAATAGGTTACTAACTCATACGTGAGTCGGATTATTTAATCAGAATAAATTACATCTGACAACTGCATATAAATTTTTTACAGATGAAAAAAGCATTACAATTTATACTCGCTATACTTCTAAGCACGCCGGTTTGGGCGCAAAGCAACCCCATTTCCGAAGCCAATGAAATGTATAAAAATGGAGAATACGAAAAAGCAATTCAAGCCTACGAATTTGTTTTAGATACGCATGTGGAAGCTCCCGAAATTTATTTTAATTTGGGAAATGCCTACTATAAAACAGGCCAAATATCTTCTGCAATCTTAAACTTCGAACGAGCATTACTTTTCTCTCCCGACGATAAGGATATCCAGTACAATTTAGAATTGGCTCGAAAACATGTTTTGGATAAATTCGAAGTCTTGCCCGAGATATTTATAAAAAGATGGTATTCGGGAATTCGAAATAGTTTTTCGGCCGATTTATGGTCTTACTTCTCCATTCTTCTTTTCTTGTTAACACTTATTTTTGCCTGCTTTTACCTATACAGCAATAAGTCAGGACTAAAAAAGTTTGGATTTTTCTTCGCATTTTTTGCTTTTGGACTTACCCTACTTACCTACTCCTTTGCCTCCGAAAAAACGGATGAAATAAATATTCGAGAGCATGCAATTATTATTAGTCCCAGTGTTACGATTAAAGGCTCGCCCGATAAAAGTGGTACCGAATTGTTTTTATTGCACGAAGGAACCAAAGTTAAAGTGATTGGAGAACTGCAGGATTGGAGAAACATTCTGCTAAGCGATGGAAACGAAGGCTGGCTAAAAAAAGAAGACATTGAAATGATATAATACAATTCTACAAAAGGATTTCGAAAATCGAAATCCTTTCTTTATTTAAGATTACTGTGTTTTCTCCTTACATCAGTATTAGAAAGCTATTACGAGGCTGCGCGAAGCTTCCATCACTCGGTGGAAGCTTCGCGCAGCAGTGTTTGGAGCTTCCATCACTCGATGGAAGCTTGTCGCAGCAGTGTTTGGAGCTTCCATCACCCGATGGAAGCTTCGCGCAGCAGTGTTTGGAGCTTCCATCACCCGATGGAAGCTTGTCGCAGCAGTGTTTCATGTTTCCATTAAAAAAACAGAAAGCCAATCTGTATAACTTTTTAATACCCCAATAATCCTTACATTTAATGCATTAAAAAAAAGTAAAAATTTACCCCAATGAAATACAGCATACAAAACGAATTCTTTAAAATGGAAGTGTTGGAAAAAGGCGCTGAACTTTGTAGTATTAAATCTGTAACTACAAATCAAGAATTTATGTGGCAAGCCGATCCCGAAATATGGGGAAGCCATGCTCCTAACCTATTTCCTGTTATTGGTAGTTTAAAAGAAGATGCATTTATTTATAAAGGCAAAGAGTATCCCATGCCTAAACATGGCTTTGTTCGCAATAATAAAGCAATTCAATTACATAGTAAATCCGAAAAGGAGCTTTGTTTTGTTTTAAAATCAAACGAAAACACACGCAAAATATACCCTTTCGAATTTGAATTCTATATTCATTATATTTTAGATGAAAACCAAATTCAGGTAAAATACAATGTGATTAATACCGATCGGAACAAAATGTTCTTCTGCCTTGGTGGTCATCCAGCTTTTGCTTGTCCTCTAAAAAAGAAGGAAAACTACTCCGATTACTACTTGGAATTTGAACAAAAAGAAACCGCCAAAACCTGGATGATTGTTGAAGGTGGGTTAATTGGCGATGAAGGCAAACTCGTTTTAAACGATACGAATCGCATTGACTTGCATTCGGAACTATTTGCCAAAGATGCATTGATATTCAAGAATTTAAAATCATCATTTGTTCAACTAAAAAGTAAAACTTCCAACTTTTCGTTAAAAGTTAGCCTTGATGATTTCCCATACTTAGGACTTTGGGCCAAACCAAATGCACCATTCGTTTGTATAGAACCTTGGATTGGCATTGCCGACAGCTACAGGTCAAATCGTGAATTCTCTCAAAAAGAGATCATTCAGTCGCTTGATTCCAACAAAACATTTAGCGCAAGTTTTTCAATCGAAATTACTGAATAATAAAAGAGGCCGTCTTCAACAAAACGGCCTCCTTTTCTATCTTTTTTTTTACTTTAGTGCAGGGTAATCGGTATAGCCAACTTCGTTACCACCATAAAAGGTTTCCTGATTAGCAACATTTAATTCTACTCCTTGCGCAAATCGTTTTTCCAAATCGGGATTCGCCAAATAAGGTACCCCAAACGAAACTAAGTCTGCTTTTTTCGAAACAATTACCTCATGACCGCTATCTTTCGTAAATCCCCCATTCACCATTCGAACGCCCTTGTATTGCTTGCCATAATAATCTGTAACATCTTTAATCAATTTCGGATGCTCGTCGAGAGGCATTAAAGGTTCAATTAAATGTAAATACGAAAGATCATAACCGTTCAACTTTTCAATTACATAATTAAAAATAGCACTCGGATTCGAATCTCCCATATCATTAAATAAACCACTAGGCGACAAACGAATACCAACTGCACCGGCATCCCAAACCTGAAGCGTAGCCTCTAAAACTTCAAATAAAAAGCGAGCACGATTTTCTACCGTTCCCCCATATTTATCGGTCCGATGATTTGTTTTATCCACTAAGAACTGGTCGATTAAATAGCCATTGGCAGCATGAATTTCGATACCATCAAAACCTGCTTCTTTTGCATTTTTCGCTGCAGTTTTAAAATCTGCAACAATAGCTTCTATTTCCTTTATTTCTAAAGCTCTAGGAGTAACAAAATCCTTCAAACCTTCATAGGTAAATGCTTGTCCTGCCGCACAAATAGCCGAAGGTGCAACAGGTAAATCACCATTATGAAAGTCGGGATGTGAAATTCGCCCCACATGCCAAAGTTGAATAAATATTTTTCCTCCTTTCGACTGCACTGCTTTAGTAACTTGTTTCCAGCCATCTATTTGCTCCTTACTATAAATTCCTGGCGTTGCAGGGTAACCCATTCCTTGCGGAGATACTTGGCTCCCTTCCGAAATAATTAATCCTGCTCCAGCTCTTTGTTCGTAGTACTCTGCCATTAACTTTGTCGGAACATTTCCTACACCAGCTCTGTTTCTGGTCATTGGAGCCATTACCATTCTATTTTTCAATTCGATTTCCCCAATCGTAAAAGGAGTTAATAATGTATTTTTATTCATCTTCTTTTTATTATTTTTATTTAGTCAAGATAGAGATAAGATTTCGATTTGTAAAAAAACTACTATTAGAGATTGGTATAAATCGATTTATAGCTCCGAATTTTTCATCAAAAAATAAAACAAACGTCCTATATTTCCGCTGATCTCAACATTGGTTCGTATCTTCGCTAAAAATTTGAAAAGGTTGAATCTCTTTGATTAATTTGGGAAAGATTCATCTGACATCTTTAAATAATTTCAATCACATGAAACAAATAGAACTATTAGCTCCAGCCAAAAATCTGGAAACCGGAATGGCTGCCATTAATTACGGAGCTGATGCTATATATATAGGTGCTCCGAAATTTGGCGCTCGCGCTGCTGCTGGAAATACCCTCGAAGATATTGCTGCTTTAATTACCTATGCGCACAAATACTGGGCAAAAGTGTTCATCACAATGAATACAATCTTGTATGATAACGAATTAAAAGAAGCCGAAGAACTTATCCATCAACTTTATAAATTGGGTGCCGACGCTTTAATTGTTCAGGATATGGGCGTTTTAGAAATGAACCTGCCTCCTATCGAACTTCATGCCAGTACTCAAACTCATAATTACGATTTGGATCGAATCAAATTTCTCGAACAAGTCGGATTTAAAAGAATAATTCTCGCAAGGGAGCTTTCTCTTGATCAAATTAAGGAGATTAGAAAAAATACCACTGTAGAGCTTGAATATTTTATTCATGGCGCTTTATGCGTTTCTCTAAGTGGCCAATGTTATTTCTCTCATGCCATTGGTGGCCGGTCGGCTAATCGTGGTGAGTGCAGTCAGGCTTGTCGGATGAAATACGATTTAGTAGATGCAGAAGGAAAAGTAATTGCGAAAGATAAACACTTGCTTTCTTTAAAAGATCTGAATCTATCTGGTCATATGAAAGAATTAGTGGAAAGTGGAATTTGTTCGCTAAAAATTGAAGGACGTTTAAAAGACAGCTCCTACCTTAAAAATGTTACCAGCTACTATCGAAAAGAACTAGATGTTGTTTTTGCAAAGAAAACAGAATTTGAAAAAGCATCGTCGGGAACAATAACTCCTGACTTTAAACCAGATTTAGACCGGACTTTTAATCGTGGATATACAAGCTATTTCTTTACCGGAAGAATTCCTGAAATCGCAAATTTTCACACCCCAAAATCCTTAGGAAAAGAGATTGGCAAAATTGTCGACATTCGCAAGGATCATTTTATAGTGGACACCAAATTTGAGATTCACAATGGCGATGGCTTATGCTTTTTTAATCACAATAAATTGCTAAAAGGGATTCAAGTGAATGGAGTAAAAGGAAAACAAATTTTTCCTAACGAAATGAACATGTTAGTTAAAGGTGCTGTTCTGTATCGTAATAACGATCATGAATTCGCTAAAATACTTAAAAGAGACAACTCCATAAGACGCATTTCTGCAGATCTTTTTCTGGAATTTAAAGAAAATATTTTAAGCTTATTTGCTACTGATGAAGATGGAATTAGTGCATCGATACAATTAAAAGAAGAATTTGAATTGGCCCGAAATACCGAAATGGCTATTACTAATCTCAAAAATCAGTTATCAAAATCGGGTGATTCTATCTACTCGATTCATGCAATTGACATTAGTTTTACCGAAGCTCCTTTTATTCAGGCCAAAGTGCTTAACGAATTGCGTCGACAAGTTCTTGACTCGTTAACCAAAAACCGAATTGCAGCATTTCAACAACCAAAAACAAAACCTTTAATCTCGCATCCAAAATATCACCTAAAAAACCTAAACTATATGGGAAATGTGGTGAATTGTAAGGCAGAAGAGTTTTATCACAAGTGCGGTGTTGAAAACATCGAAAAAGGATTTGAGTTGCAATCCAATTTCAAAGGAAAAACAATTATGACTACCAAGCATTGTTTGCGTCATGAATTTGGAATGTGTAACAAAGAGATTAGTACTGGTAAAAAAGAAAATCAACCATTGTATTTGGTTGACAATAAGAATCGCTACAAACTTGAATTTCATTGCCAAAGATGTGAAATGAAAATCATTTTTGAATAAAATTATCTCAAATCCGAACCCTATTTAAGGAGATTAGCTATGGTTCACTATATAGAAAAACTAATTCACGAAGGAGAACATCAGCAACAGGATTTTAAATTCTGTATTACTGATTCGCGAAAAATTGCCAAGTCATTATCTGCTTTTGCCAATACCGATGGTGGTAAATTGCTGATTGGCGTAAAGGACAATGGGAAAATAGCAGGAGCAAAAGTCGAAGAAGAATTTCATATGATAAAAGCTGCCGCAGAAATGTACAGTCGTCCAAAACTTACTTTCGAGAGTAATGTATGGCAAGTTAACGGGAAAAATGTTTTAGAAATCACAATTCTTCCTTCTCCCGAAATGCCACATTATGCAGCAAACGAAAATGGAAAATGGTTAGCGTACTTTCGTCGCGATGATGAAAATATTCTAGCCAACAAGGTGCTTCTCGAAGTTTGGAAACGAAAATCAAAACCAACCGGCACCTTTTTGGAGTACACCGAAACAGAAGCTATATTAATGGATTATTTGAATGATAAAAAGGAAATTAGTTTGAATCAGTTCTGTAAAATTGCTCGAATTAGTCGCTACAAAGCAGAACGAATTTTAGTGAAACTTATTTGTTGGAATCTTATAGCCCTTAACTTTACAGAAAAAGGTACTAAATACCACATAAAACACGAAGTAGCTTCAAAAATTTAACCCCTTTCGAAAACAATCCAGCACCACTGATATACAGATGATTAATATCACATATACAGGTAAAAAAAAGACATAAAAAAACCGCACTAATTAATAGGATTTTAAACTCCTAAATGACAGGATTTGAGTGCCAGTCTGATCAAGTATCCCCTGTGCCGAAACAACCCGAAGGTTGGGGCCCGCTTTAGCAAACATGTAGCTTTCTCGGTATACTATAAATGTTGAGTTTAACAATCGATAATTAATGCGGTATGCGATTATCTTATTTCCAAAGAACGTTCTCTTTAATACTTGCAAGCTAAGGAAGAATCTCTGCTTTTGCAAGGCTTCGACTATATATTTTAATCTAAATTAAACGAATCCACCAATAATATAAGCCAAAGCTCAAGCAATTAATTTGTTATCGTATCTCTTTTTATTCTTTAAAACGAAAATTTGTCTACATCAGCAATATTTGTATTTTTGCCAAAAAAATTGACTCGACCAGTGATACCTTTCATCAATATTCATACGCATAACTTTAGTATTCAGTCTAATGTTCGTTCTATCTTTTCCATTCATCCGGAAGAAAAGTTGTCGCACACAGAAACTGCTTATTATTCCATAGGAATTCACCCATGGAATATTGAGACTACAGCTATCGCTGCAACAATGAATAAAATGGAAGAAATGGTTGTACACCCCGCTATTTTGGCCATCGGAGAAATTGGCCTCGATCGAATGATTACCGCCCCACTTTCTATTCAAGAAAAAATTTTTCAGCAACAATTACAGCTTGCTGAAAAGTATGAAAAGCCCGTAATTATTCATTGTGTAAAATGCTTTTCGGAATTAATCCGGATTCGCAAAAAAGGTCAATTTCAACTTCCATGGATTATTCATGGATTTGTTAAAAATCAGAAAATAGCCGAAGATTTAATAGAATTAGCTTGCTATCTTTCATTTGGAAAAGCATTGCTAATAAATGAGCAATTACAACAGCTTTTTAAAACGCTTCCTAGCAAGAATATTTTCTTGGAAACTGATGATAGTGCTATCGAAATAGAAGAATTATACAAAAAAGCAGCTGCAATAAAAAACCTTGAAATAGAGGATCTAAAAAAAGAATTACTTTCAAATTTTAAGACTTGTTTTAATAAATGATGAATACAGAATGGCTTAGCAGAACAGAACTGCTTCTTGGAAATACAAAATTAGACAAGTTAAAAAATTCACATGTACTTGTGGTTGGTTTAGGCGGTGTTGGAGCATATGCCGCAGAACAACTCTGTCGTGCAGGTGTTGGTGAAATGACCATTGTTGATGGTGATGATATTGAAATTACTAATATCAATCGACAACTACCTGCAAGTATAAGTAATCTTGGGAAAGATAAAACGAAAGTAATGGGCGAACGCCTTTTGGATATCAATCCAAATTTAAAACTCAACATTATTAACGAATACCTTCGCGATAAAAGAATGATTGAGGTTTTACAGGAAGGAAAATACGACTATGTTTTGGATGCAATAGATACGTTAGCTCCCAAAATATTTCTTATTTATCACAGTCTGAAATATAATCTTAAAATTGTGAGTGCAATGGGTGCCGGAGGAAAAATGGATCCCACTAAAATTCAAATTGCAGATATCTCAAAATCTTACAACTGTAAATTGGCAAGAATGCTTCGTAAAAAATTGCATCAACTAGGTGTACACGAAGGTGTGCAAGTTGTTTTTTCACCCGAAGATGTCTCTAAGAACGCAGTTGTAATTGCCGAAAGTAAAAATAAAAAATCGAATGTAGGCACCATCTCCTACATGCCACCCTTGTTCGGATGTTTTTGCTCTTCGGTGGTTATAAATGGATTATTAGCTGACTAATTAATATTTTTTAACAGCCTGAAGCGAAAGAAGTGTGCCTGGTTCTATATAATATTATTACATTGATGTTTGCAAATACATCTAAATAATTTGAATAGGCTGCTATGATTTACTATGATATTCTCCCTTCTCCAATGGGGAACTTATTACTTGTTGCAAGTGATAGCGGTTTAAAACAAATTCTGTTTGATTCTGAAAATCAAAAGGAGCAAATAAAAACAAATTGGGTGAATGATGCGAATAAATTGAAACCTATTGCCGATCAATTAATTGCATATTTTAATAAGGAACGAACCACATTTGATATAAAACTAGCACCCGAAGGAACCGCTTTCCAAAAACAAATTTGGAATCAATTACTCAACATCCCCTACGGTAAAACTTGCTCCTATCAGGATATTGCTATCGCAATTAGCAAGCCCTCGGCATGTAGAGCAATTGGAATGGCTAATTCTAAAAATCCCATCCCAATTATAATTCCTTGTCATAGAGTTATTGGTAAAAATGGAAAGCTTACTGGTTATGCGGGAGGACTACCCGCAAAAGCCATATTGTTAGGTATTGAAAATATTGATCATTCTCCCTCCAAAGAGCAATATCTGTTATTTTAAATCAATTAGCATTCCTATTATACTTACCGCACCTCTCACCTTATTCAAGCTTAGCCTACTTCCCCTTAATAAGAATCATAAATACGTAAAATAGCTTTGATATCATTGACAAATCAGTTAACTTGCACAAGCATTTTTCTATCTGAACACCTATGTTTTAGGTAGAAAATTTGCACAAAATCATAAAACAAAAAAAACGAATACATGAGTAAAATTTTAGGACACAGTTTCCACATCCCAGTTATGGGGACCGGATATACGGTGGATACTCCTGCAAAAGTGGCTCATTTAGGAATATCATCGGTTATTTCAATTGTTGATGATATTCTACTTGAAAAAATGAGAGAATTGTATTGTACAAAACTCAGCTTGCCATTTTCACCAATTACGGAAAAAAACAAAGATTTTCGCGCTGAAAGAATTACTTCTTACCTTAATTTAATGGATAAGATTGTAAAAGAAAAATTTGAAAATCTTAAAGCATCCGTTCAGGAAAAGAAAGAAGATTTGGAAGAATATCTTGATATGCTACCCGATTTTTCGGAATTGAAAAAGGAATTTAAAGAGAAATTTGAAGGCAATTCTTACGTAAAAGAAGCGAAAGAATGGTTATCAAAGAATCTTCCTATCGGATCGATTGATGTTAATATCATGACCAAGCTGGATAAGGATAACTATTATGAAGGGGAACAACTACCTGTAGAATATAACGATGCACATGCAGCTCTTCGTGGATTTGCCATGAGTAACCTGGAGAGCTCCATGGTTTTATCTGCTGGAATGAACCCTCGTTTATATGGTTATTTAGAGCAATTTGAAGATTTTTATCCGGATGAGACCGGACATTTAAGGAAAAAAATTGTTTTGAAAGTAAGCGATTATCGATCTGCCTTAATACAAGGTAAATTTCTTGCCAAAAAAGGTATTTGGGTTTCGGAATTCCGTATTGAATCTGGTTTAAATTGTGGTGGTCATGCTTTTGCAACCGAAGGCACTTTAATGGGACCAATTTTGGAAGAGTTCAAAGAACATCGAGAAGAGTTAAAAAATACGCTTAACGAGATGTTATCTCAAGCGCTGCAAGCAAAAGAACGAACTTGTCCAAAATTAGATTTAGATATCAGAATCACTGCGCAAGGAGGTGTTGGAACCGCTGAAGAACAAGAATTCCTGATGGATTATTACCATCTGGATTCAATTGGTTGGGGAACCCCTTTTCTTTTAGTTCCTGAAGTTTGCGACGTAGATGAAAAAACATTACACCTACTTGAAATAGCTGAGGAAAAAGATTTAAGACTTAGTTACGCTTCTCCTTTAGGTGTTCGTTACAACAACCTTATTGCAAACACTAGAGATAAAGATGTTCTTAAGAATTTTGCAAATAATAAGCCAGGAAGCGCCTGTACAAAAAAATTCATGCTGTCGAATACAGAATTTACAGAGAAACCTATTTGTACCGCATCAATTCAGTACCAAAAGTTAAAACTTGCCGATTTAAAAGCAAAAAATCTACCCGAAAAGGAATATAACAAAGAGGTAAGTCTGCTTCTTGAAAAAACCTGCTTGTGTAAAGGCTTATCAGCATCTTCCTTTTTGGTGAATCATATTGATACAAAAGCCGATGGCGATGGAGTTTCCATTTGTCCTGGACCAAATTTGGCCTATTTTTCGAGAAAAGCTAAATTAAAAGAAATGATTGATCATATCTATAATAGAACCAATCTGATTGTAAGAACAGACAGACCTCATATGTTCATGAAAGAAATGAGTTTGTATGTAGATTATTTAAAGGAACAAATTGATGAGCTTCAGAATCCTGTAGCAAAACAATTGAGATCTTTAGAAAAGTTCAAAAACAACCTCTTAAATGGTGTTGATTACTATAAAGACTTATCGAATAGTATTTCTGGCAAATTTAAAAATATGAAAAACCAAGTTAGTGAAGACTTGGAACATTTAGAATTTGAAATTCGGGAATTACTTATTTCCGCCGAAAAACAATAATTTTTAAAAGCCAATCGAACCGATTGGCTTTTATTTTATTACCCACTCGCCACTAACCAGTTACCCATTTCGAATAACTTTTTTGTCGTAAAATACCCAGTTCTTTTGAGTATTTATAACCTACAGTTTGGGTAAATTCAATGATTACTCTCCTTAAAAAATCATGCATTTTTGTAATGTGAAAGGGATATCACAAGAGTTGTAACAAACAAATTGTGAAAGACAGATTTGTAGCAAGTGCTTCTGCTGCGAGAATACTTTAAATCCTGCGTGGTTTAGGTTAGGGTTAGGTTTGTTTAGTAGGATTTAAAGTAGATCTCTTTTCTTTTACAAATAAAATAGAATTCATTGGAACGTTTTCCATATTGTTAGTTTTTGCGCAAACTGTATAAAGGTCTTCACCAGCTTTTATACAGTTTTTTTTATAAAAAAAGCTGATCCCTTTTCAGAAATCAGCTTCTTTTGATCTTATTTAAGCGGTTCTATTCTTCTGCTTCTTCCGCTTCTACCGCCTTTTTTATGCCAGCAATTTTCTCTAGCATATCAGTGGTAATTGATTTAGGCCTTTCCAATGGATATCCCAAAGCTCGATCCCAAATAACATTCGCACAGATACCAATGGAACGACCAATACCAAATAGAACGGTATAAAAGTCGTACTCAGTAACTCCATAATGCCATTGAATTACACCTGACTGTGCATCCACGTTGGGCCAAGGATTCTTTGCTTTACCATGCTCTTTTAAAATATCTGGAACTACCTGATATAGCATATCTGCATATTTAAAAATAGGATCCTCTGGTAAATGTTTTAGACTAAATTCTCGTTGCAACATATATCTGGGATCTGTCTTACGCAATACCGCATGACCAAAACCTGGAATTACCTGCCCCGAATTTAATGTATCCCACACAAACTGGGTCATCTCCTCTTTAGTAGGAACCCGATTGTCCATTTTATCCATTACCTCTTGCAACCATCTCAGAACTTCCTGATTAGCAAGACCATGCAATGGCCCGGCCAAACCATTAATCATTGCAGAAATAGACAAATAAATATCCGACAAGGAACTTGCTACTAAATGACCTGTATGTGCACTCACATTACCACTTTCGTGATCACTATGAATGATAAAATGTAAACGAGAAACATCATCGTAAGGCTTTGCAACTCCCATCATATGAGCAAAATTTGCTCCCATATCCAAATTTGGATTCGATTGAATTCTTGGTCCTTGACGATATAGTTTATTATAAATATAAGCTGCAATTTCGGGAAGCTTAGCAAGCAAGTTTAACGAATCCTCGTAAGTTGCATCCCAATACTCTTTTTTATTTAGTCCGGCATGGTACTGTCTGTTGAATACCGATTCGCGATTTAATGTAAGAATTGCAGTTGAAAATATAGCCATTGGATGACTACAACAAGGAAACGAATCAATTACCTCGTACACATAACGAGGTACAATTCTGCGCTTACTAAATTCATCAACTACCGTCATTACCTCCTCCTGATTTGGAATATCTCCAGTAAGAAGTAAGTAAAACAAGCCTTCCACATAAGGCATGTCTCCTCCTTTAGGTTTTGGTAAGCCCTTAATTACCTCTTCTAATGTAAATCCTCTATAGCGTATTCCTTCATCCGGATCTAAATAGGAAATATCCGTAACCAAAGATTTCAGTCCCCTCATTCCCCCAATTATTTGGGATATGGTAACCTGATCCACAACTACATCCCCGTATTCTTTCAACAATCTTTTTGTTCTAGGTCTATGCTCCTTAATTTTTTCGAACAAGGTTTGCTTTAATGTTTTTTTCATATGGTCTAAACTTTATATTTGGAAACCAACCGGGGAGATTGGTTTCACGTTAGGAAATGTTTATTGTTTATTTTGCGTTTTGAATTCTGATTAAATTTAAAGCACTTCCCGCTTTAAACCACTCTATTTGTACATCGTTATAGGAATGATTTGCCACAATGGTATCTTTTGACCCATCCTCATGTGTAACAATTAATTCCAACGCTTTTCCAGGAGTAAAATTGGTTAATCCGACAATATCAAATCTATCCTTCTCCTGAATTTTATCGTAATCTGCTTTATCAGCAAATGTTAATCCTAAAACCCCTTGCTTTTTAAGATTTGTTTCGTGAATTCTTGCAAACGAACGAACAATTACAACCTTAACACCTAAATGTCGAGGTTCCATTGCTGCGTGCTCTCTTGATGATCCTTCGCCGTAATTTTCATCTCCAACCACAATAGAACCCAATCCACTAGCTTTTAAATCTCTTGCCACCACAGGAACTTCTTCATATTTTCCGTTTACCGGATTAAATATTGAATTGGTTTCCTCGTTAAAATAATTAAGCGCTCCAATCAGCATGTTATTGGAGATATTATCCAAATGACCTCGATATCTTAACCATGGTCCAGCCATCGAAATATGATCGGTTGTACATTTTCCTTTTGCCTTAATCAATAATTTAAGACCGCTCATGTTTTTCCCATCCCAAGCCTGAAATGGAGCAAGTAGCTGCAAACGTTCCGAAGTTTCATTTACATTGATAACAATAGAACCACCATCTTTACCAGGAGCCAAATAACCTGAATCCTTCATGTCGAAACCATTTGGAGGAAATTCCAAACCTTTTGGCTCATCTAATCTTACCTCAACACCATCTTCATTAATCAATGTATCGGTCATCGGATTAAAACATAGATCTCCGGCAATAGCCAAAGCAGTAACTAATTCGGGCGATGCTACAAAACCATGTGTATTTGGATTGCCATCATTTCTTTTGGCAAAATTTCGATTAAAAGAGGTAATAATAGAATTTTTACGAGTTGGATCGTCTGTATGACGTTTCCACTGACCAATACATGGTCCGCAAGCATTCGCCATTATAACCCCACCTATATCTTCAAATTCTTTTAAAATACCATCTCGCTCGGTTGTATATCTTACCAATTCGGAACCTGGTGTTACCACAAATTCGGCTTTCACTTTCAAATTTTTATCCTTTGCCTGTTTTGCCAACGAGGCTGCTCTCGAAAGATCTTCATAGGAAGAGTTGGTACAAGAACCTATTAGACCAACTTCCAAAGTTTGTGGATAATTATTTTCTTTAACTGCCTTTCCAAACACACTTAAGCTATGTGCTAAATCTGGAGTAAAAGGACCGTTAATATATGGTTGCATTTCCGACAAGTTAATTTCGATGACCTGATCGTAATATTTTTCAGGATTCTCGTATACTTCCTCATCTGCACGAAGATGCTCCATTACCACATCCGCTAAATCGGCAACATCTTCTCGTCCGGTGTGACGAAGATAATTACTCATATTTTGATCGTAACCGAAAATAGAGGTTGTTGCTCCAATTTCAGCACCCATATTACAAATGGTTCCTTTTCCGGTACAAGACATTCCATCGGCACCTTCACCAAAATATTCGACAATAGCTCCTGTTCCCCCTTTAACGGTAAGAATCCCAGCAACTTTTAATATTACATCTTTCGGAGAAACCCAACCGCTTAATTTTCCGATCAACTTCACTCCAATTAATTTTGGCATTTTCAATTCCCAAGGCATACCTGCCATCACATCCACAGCGTCGGCACCACCAACACCGATGGCAACCATTCCTAATCCACCTGCATTTACGGTATGCGAGTCGGTTCCAATCATCATTCCACCAGGAAATGCATAATTTTCCAATACTACTTGGTGAATTATTCCAGCACCTGGTTTCCAAAAACCAATTCCATATTTCTGAGAAACAGATTCTAAGAAATCATATACTTCGTTATTTTGTTGTTTTGCATCTGCCAAATCTTTATCGGCACCAATCGAAGCCTGAATAAGGTGATCGCAATGCACAGTAGAAGGCACGGCTACTTTTGTTTTTCCTGCATTCATAAATTGCAAAAGAGCCATTTGAGCAGTGGCATCCTGCATTGCTACTCTATCGGGAGCAAAATTTACATAGTCTACTCCTCGTGTAAACTTATTCCCTTTTTCTTCAACCGATAAATGTGAGTATAAAATTTTCTCGCTTAAAGTAAGTGGTTTTCCTAAATTCTTACGGGCATTTTTTACCTTTTCAGGCATTTGTTCGTAAACAGATTTTATCAAATTAAAATCAAATAGCATAGTTTGATGAATTTTTGATTTATATATATTTTAATTCTTATTTATTTTGAATCCGAAAAGATCGCAAAAGAAAAGGATTAATATCGGACTTACCGATCTTTTAATGCAATTTCCTTTAAATCCAGTAGGAATGTTTATTGCTTGATTAACAGTTATTTATAATCTTATATTCGAAATAATTGTCTGTTAAGTATCATTAAATTTAAATATCTAAATATAACAAAAACTTGGTATATTAAAAAGCCACAACTAAAATTCTTTACGAGCTTTTAACCTGCCTAAAAAGATACATAATTATCCCTCACATCCAATAAAATTCCCCCGAATAAAATAGACTTTTTTATAATTTGAGCAATAAAAAGACGATTGTCTGTTATTTGCCTTTATTCCCAAATTCCACCACTTGAAGATCTTTAATTTCCTTGCCGTCGATGATGAACTTAACCATCGTTTGTACTTGGTGGAAACCATGAACTCCTGCTGCACCTGGATTGATATGTAAAAGGTGTAATTCTTTATCGAAAATAACCTTTAAAATATGAGAATGACCTGAAATAAATAACTGCGGTGCATTTTCATAAATTTCGGGCTTAACATTCCGATCGTAATTTTTAGGATAGCCTCCAATGTGTGTCATCCAAACATCAACCTGCTCGCAAAAAAACCTTTGGTGTTTTGGATAAACAATTCGAACATTGTGGTCGTCTATATTCCCATGAACAGCTCTAAGAGTTTTTATTTCCGCTAAGCTATCGGCGATTTCAATGCCTCCAATATCTCCAGCATGCCAAATTTCATCGCATTCTTTAAGGTGTTTCACCACAACGGGATCAAGCCAACCGTGAGTATCAGAAAGTAAGCCTATCCGCTTCATAAAATTTTTCTTTTTTTAAAATTTTGAAACGTAAATCTACAAAAAGAAAATGAAAAAAAAGTTTCATTAACCAATTTACGCAAAGTAATTGTTAGGGGTACAAGTCTCATTTCTCTGGGGTATCAGCCGGTTTTGATCGATTATTCGCACTAAAAAAACGAGCCATTTAATCGACAATTAAACAAGGGGAATCGGTAAAAAATGATTACTTTTGCATGCTTTTATTTTTAAAGAAAATACTATCGATGGGGTTTAAAGACGAGATAAAAAGACGAAGAACATTTGGGATTATTTCTCATCCGGATGCGGGAAAAACAACACTTACCGAAAAATTACTTTTGTTTGGTGGTGCAATTCACGTTGCTGGTGCTGTAAAATCCAATAAAATAAAGAAAACGGCTACTTCCGATTTCATGGAAATTGAACGACAGAGAGGAATTTCTGTTGCAACTTCGGTAATGGGATTTGAATACAAAGGCCACAAAATAAATATCCTCGACACACCAGGTCACCAGGATTTTGCAGAAGATACTTTCCGTACACTTACCGCTTGCGACAGTGTAATTATTGTTATTGACGTTGCAAAAGGAGTAGAGGCACAAACCAGAAAATTGATGCAGGTTTGTAGGATGCGAAAAACACCGGTTATTGTTTTCATTAACAAAATGGACCGTAGTGGTAAAGACGCATTTGATTTGTTGGATGAAATTGAAACAGAATTGCAAATTAGTGTAAATCCATTAAGCTGGCCAATTAATATGGGTCCCGATTTTAAAGGAGTTTACAACATATATCAGAAAAATTTGAGTTTGTTTACACCTGCAACTCAAACCATTCAGGAAACCATTGAATTCGATGACTTATCGAACCCTAAATTAGAAGAATATATTGGGGATGATGCTGAAATTCTTCGAGAAGAGCTTGAGCTTGTTTCTGGAGTTTATCCTGAATTGGACCTTAAAGAATATTTGGATGCTAAAATAGCACCTGTTTTCTTTGGTTCGGCTTTAAACAACTTTGGTGTTCGAGAACTTTTAGATGCTTTTATTCAAATTGCACCATCACCTCTACCCTGCCAAACTGTTGAGCGTATAATTGAACCAAATGAAGAAAAATTCTCGGGTTTTGTGTTTAAGATTCATGCCAATATGGATCCAAACCATCGCGACCGTATTGCCTTTGTAAAAATTGTATCGGGAGTATTTAGAAGAAATACAGCTTATTTGCATGTGCGTAACGGTAAAAAGTTGAAATTCTCGAGTCCGACAGCATTTATGGCAGAGAAAAAATCGATTATTGAAGAAGCGTACCCTGGCGATATTGTAGGTTTGCACGATACTGGAAACTTTAAAATTGGGGACACTTTAACCGAAGGTGAAAAAATTCACTTTAAAGGAATTCCTAGTTTCTCTCCTGAGCTTTTTAAATACATAGAGAATGCCGATCCGATGAAATCGAAACAATTGGCTAAAGGTATTGACCAATTGATGGATGAAGGGGTTGCACAGCTATTTACATCGCAATTTAACGGACGAAAAGTAATTGGAACCGTTGGTGCACTTCAATTTGAGGTAATAGAATATCGTTTACTGCACGAATACAGTGCTTCTTGTAGATGGGAACATATTAACTTGCACAAAGCTTGCTGGATTAAATCGAACGATGCCGAGCAACTGAAAGAGTTTAAAAAAGCCAAATTCCAATACATTGCAAAAGACAAACACGGAAGAGATGTTTTTCTTGCAGATTCGGGCTATATGTTGCAAATGGCACAAACTAATTATCCGAAATTAGAATTCCATTTCACATCGGAATTTTAGATTTACGAAACGAATAATTATCTAATTTCAGCAATCTGAACAAAATTCTTGATTGGAAATACAAAATAAGATAGAAATATGGCATTAAAAGAAGGATTAACAGTTACTCAAACAATGACTGTAACCGATAAAGATACTGCAATTCATTACGGATCAGGAAAGCTAAAAGTATATGCAACTCCTGCTATGGTAGCATTTATGGAAAATACGGCAATTGCCTGTATTGATAATGATTTGGAAAAAGGAATGGATACCGTAGGCATTCAAATTGATACCAAACACAGCAAAGCCAATAAGGTAGGACAAAAAGTAAGTTGCACTGCTAAACTAGTAAAAGTAGATGGTAAAAAGCTAAGCTTTGAAATTGAAGCTTCTGATGAAGAGGGTGTTATTGGTTCTGCAACGCATATGCGATACATTATTGATCCGGTTAAATTTATGGGCAGATTGTAATCTCTGCATGAATTATAATATTAGAAAAGCCTGCAATTCGCTCCGATTTGCAGGCTTTGTTTTACGTATCGGTTACGATTCATCCATTAATCGTTTTTCACCATCGAGTTTACGAATATCGCTTACATCCTGACTAACTTCAATGCAACCTTTGTAAGTACTTTCCTCATCGCGTAAAGCGAAATATTGAATTAGAATAAAGCGACCTTTCATTTGAATCCAAAACGATTCGCTGTCCTTCTCTCCACTTTTAAATGCTTTTACTAAATCATCAACAACGTGAACACTCTCCGGTGGATGACAATTCTGCACGGTTCTTCCAATAATCGCTTTGGAACGAGGAAAAAAGCGATCTTTCGGATTGGAGAAAAAACACACTCGGTCGTTTTCATCAATCATGGTAATATCAACCGGCAAATGATTTAGTAATAGCATTGCTTGTTTTAAAGTCATTAATCCGGTATCGAAATTCAATATTGTATCTCCCAATTGATCACTATCTAATTTTTCTGCTGCCATTTCACTTGTTTTTGTTGCTAATTTATTTCCTTTTTTCGCTAACTGAGGCGTTTCGATAAAACTGAAGCCAATTTCATGACTCTGATTATTCATCTCCTCCCAAAGCTCCTCCGAAACAGCATTTAATGCTACTGGGAATAGCAGATATTCCTCGCGCGAGATAATGGCATACGTAAAAAAGAACAAATCACCTAGCAAACGATTTATCCGTTTCAGATCCGTAGAGCTAGATTTTAATTCTACCAATAATTGTTTTTGTACCCTTCGAATATCGTCGTGAATAGACCACATTACCCCCAAACATTTGTACTCAGGAAACTGATTTTCGAAATAAGGAAAGAAAATATTTTCTTTGCGCTGATAGTGCTTGTCCATTTCGCTCAAAGCTTGAATCTTTGTTCCTAACAAAGACAATGCCTCTGCCAGTTTTTCCTTGTCTTTTATACTATTGATGCTTTTTGCTAAAGGTCTAATTTCCTTTAAGCGAGTATCCAGCTCGGCATTCTCCTGCATCATAATACCCAGAAAATGAGTATCCTCAACAGCTGCCTTCGAATGACTATATATTTGTTTGTGAAATACGTTTAGCGCTTTATTAATTCCAATCTTTAGTTCTTCCATTGGAACTTTTGCCTCTACCAGGCGATGCACTACCAAAACAATATCGTTCGGTTTTAATTGATCAATTGCTGCCTGATATTGCTTAATTAATTCGGTTCCCTTCGCTCCTTTTATCAGCTGAAAGCAAAAATTATACAAGGAATTTACCCTTTCCTGATTGTTATTGATGAATTCGGACATATTGTTTGTTTTAGATCGTTCCTAATTCGGGGAAAATACAATAAAATGCCCACGAAACCAACAATACGAGCGGTTCTGCGGCTTAAATAAAAGCAAAAAAAGAAATATGAACTGAATAATTAACCTAGACTTTAACAGTAAAATGACTCATTAAATACTTGATTACATGCCTTGCATTATCAGGAAAATTTATAGATATGCCCTTTTCATTTTGTTGCAACCAATGTCCAATCAACTCGATACTATAATCTTCCAAATCATAAAAAACAGGAACGCCTAACTTTTCAAGTGCACAGGCATTACAAAGTTGTTCGAACTGATTTTTCATGGGAATTACTGCCAGTTTTTTACCTAAGTGCATTGTTTCGGCAGGCGTTTCGAAACCTGCTCCACAAAGAACACCCTCACAATCTTTTAATGCGGCAATAAACTCGTCGGAATTTACCGGTCGAATACTTACATTCCTTTTCTGATAAGCACATTTACTATGTTTCGAAAAAACCAGCCATTGAGTAGATGAAAACCGGGATAGAACAGAGATTATTTTCTCGTCGGAATAAGCAGGCAAATACACCACATAAAAACCTTTGTTTTGCACTTCTAATTTGCGAATTTCCCTTCTAATAACCGGCGTAAACATATTGTGTCCGTATTCTTTAAAATGAAAACTTAAATTTTGCGAACAAGGCGCGTAGTATTTTAAAATTTTATATCCGAATGCATCCATATTTTCGGGTAAAGGTGTTCTACTGTTCAGCATTGCAGACTGATGACTTAACCCTAAACAGAATACCTTTTTTAGTTTGCAAGCCCATGCCGTAAGTGGCTCAAAATCGCTAATTACCAAATCGTATTCTTCTAGCGGAAGCGAACGAATATCCTTTATAAAGCGGTAAACGTTAAATTTTCGAACGGTTTTCCAAATATCAACGCCTCCATTCTTCCCAAAAAAGAAACCCAATCCCTGCTTTTTATATTTTACAGGATGATTAAATTCCAGATCGTGGTGCAGACCGGAGATTAAAATATCGACCTCGGCTTCTTCTTTTAAGTGAGGAATTAACTCAATTGCCCTACTTAAATGCCCATTACCAGTACCTTGAATTCCGTACAGTATTTTCATCTGTTTTTATTTTTCATGTGATTGGTCAACAGTATTTATCTGAAAGAAGAAGAACTAATAAAGTGTTTTTGTAGATAAGACCATAGAGTGTAGTAGATCCTTTCAAATTACGATACTGCTTGCTTATCTCCGGAGGTAAATTCGCCAAGCATCTCCTTAAATATTTTATCGTAATCGTCGAGCTGATAGCTCTCTAAATCGGGAATGAATTCTCGAGCCTTTTCATCATGATTGTATTCATAAATACTCCATTTTCCCTGGTGATATTCCAAAGCACTCAAACTTTCGACCCAATCGCCGGAATTAAGATACATGGTGGTTCCCTGCGTATTACTTACCTCCTTCAATTCGGGTTGATGAATGTGCCCACAAACCACATATTCGTAGCCTTTTCGTATGGCAATATCTGCAGCAATGTCTTCAAAATTATTAATGTATTTTACTGCCGACTTCACACTATTCTTTATCTTTTTAGATAGAGAAACCTTCTCTTTGCCAAGCATTTTAGCGAAAAAATTAACTACTGCATTAATCAGAATAAGCAAATCGTAACCAATTGATCCTAATTTGGTGAGCCACTTAGCATGTTGCATGGTTACATCGAATACGTCGCCATGAAATATCCATGCCTTTTTGCCATCCAAATTCAACACAATTTTATTTACAACTTGCAAACCGCCCAAGGTAAATCCCTCAAATTTTCGAAGCAATTCGTCGTGATTTCCGGTAACGTAGTACACAGGAATTCCTTTGGATAAAAAAGAGGTAAAATGCTTGATGATCCGCATGTGAGATTTTGGCCAAAATCGCTTGCTAAACTGCCAAATGTCAACAATATCTCCATTTAAAATCACCTTTTTAGGCTGAATAGAACTTAGGTACTTTAGAAGCTCCTCGGCCCGACAACCCATGGTTCCCAAATGAATATCAGAAAGAACCAAAACATCTACTTCACGTTTGCTTTTAGGCATAAGTATATCAGATTAATTTATCGGTTAAATATATTTCCCGCCTGTTAACTTATGCCTTTGCTTAGTTTATGAAATAATAAAAAGACAGCTCTCTTTTGTTAAGAAATTGCTGCAAATAAAAAAAAACTGAGATGAACGATCGGGAAAACAAAAGTGAGGAAAAACAGGCGTGGCAAAAGATTTCCAAATCGGGCGAGGACAGCCCATCTTCGGGCGAGCGTTCCACAAATCGGGCGAGGACTTCCCATCTTCAGGCGAGTGTTCCACAAATCGGGCGAGCAGTCCCGACAAAATAGAAAAGACATTTCAATCTGCTTTACTCTTCGCCCTACTTATTTGATACTATTTCATTAATTGCTTAAAGAAACCAGGAGTTCCAGCTTCGAAGGTCATCTCTTTTTTAGTAAAAGGATGCTGAATGGTAAGTGATGTAGAATGAAGTGCCAGACGTTTCACTCCTTTTCCTTTTATGCCGTACATTTTATCGCCGGCAACAGGATTTCCATGTTCGGAGAAATGAACACGAATCTGATTTTTACGACCAGTAAATAGGTTTATTTCGAGCATGCTAAAATATTTCGATTCTCGAATTACTTTATAACCCGTTTTTGCATACTTGCCCTTATTGGGATTTTTAACGGAAAAAACTCTGTGAATGCTATTTTCGGTAAGATAAGATTCAATAATCCCCTCCTTTTCGGCTAACTGCCCCTCTACCACGGCAATGTAAGTTTTACTAAAGCTCTGCCACTCGGTTTGTAGATATACTTTTGCTGCTTCGGTTTTAGCAAATACCAATACCCCTGAAGTATCCTTATCTAACCTATGCACAATAAATATGCGGTTTTTAGAACGCGGATTTCCTTTTTTTACGTAATGCGTAACATGTTGGTATGCTGTTTTAGTGCGCTCTCTGTCGCTTCCCATTGTAAGCAAACCACTCACTTTTTCAACAACAATAATATCCTGATCTTCGTAAAGAATAGCACAACCTCGTGGCTGAAATCTAGGTTTTACTTTTTTTTGTGCTTTTTGACTCTCTTCCATCATTGTTTACTAAGAATACCGAATGTTATATTAATTTGCCGATTAAAGCCTTCTTTTTTTTTGATTCGGCAAAGATTGCTCTTTCATTTTGTTTTATTGCCAAAATGGGTGGAAAATATTTCCAAAAATAAGAGTGAAAAAATTCGGCAGCTATCTAATGCCTACTGCAAAATGCAAATTGTACTATGCATTTACCTCCTGTTTGTGTACGGGTAAACTAAATCTAAAACAACTACCTTTTCCAACTTCACTTTCTACCCAGATTCTTCCTTGGTGCTTTTCAACAAATTCCTTACATAACATCAATCCCAGTCCAGTCCCTTTTTCTTTGGCCGTTCCTAAACTGCTGTAACTTTCGGTCATTAGAAATAATTTCGCCAAATTCTCTGGCGGAATACCTACTCCGTTGTCGCAAATACTAATGGTCACCACGTCATTCTGTTTTTCGGCAGCAACAACTATCTCGCCACCAGGCATTGTAAATTTAATTGCATTGGAAATTAAATTTCTTATCACTGTACTAATCATTTCCTTATGCGCAAAAATAGCAAAGTCGGATGGTAGGTTTGTGACAATTTTTATAGATTTAATCGTGGCAGTATCCGTTAATAAAAGAACTGCTTCGTGTATTTGCTGGTTTAAATTATACGAAACGGGCTTAAAATCAATTTTTCCTATTTGTGAACGCGACCATTCTAAAAGATTAGATAGCAAATCCATGGCTCTGCTCGATGAATCATGAATAATTTCGGCATACTCTTCAATGCCTTCATAATCTTTTTCATTCACTTGCTGCAACAATACGCTACTAAAACCTATTATGCTGTTAAACGGATTAATTAGGTCGTGGGCAACCACCGAAAATAACTTATCCTTAGTAGCATTCAGTTCGCGCAAAGCTGTTTCCCGTTCTAATAATGCTTCCTGCGATTTCAATTTAAAATATTGAGCTCTTACCAAACGATACAAAACAAACAACCAACTAATAAATAGTAAGCTTAAAACAAATAAAGCTTGTTTCCATCTCATATTACTTTTCTCATGCAAAACAGCAAAAGGAATGAACGAAACAATTTTCCAATGATAGTCATCCACAGTACGCAGATTTCCACTCTTATTGGGAGTTAAATTTTCAGGAATCGGATAAACTGTTTTAAAAGTAAACAAACCGCTGCCTGTTTCAAATTGGGCTTGTCCTGTGTCAACAATACTATCCCAAACCGCACCGTACCTATTTTTAAAAGTTAAATTCCGCTTATCCTCATACATAAAACCCCAATCATCAGCCGCATTCTCCCCCTTAAACCAATATCCCTCTGAATTAAGAAACATCAATTGATCCTTAATTAGCGGATTGTCCTGATTCACAAATTCATCGATAATATTTTGCCCGTAATAATTCAAAACAACCACCCCACGCTTTACATTTTGCTTATCAAAAACAGGAGTTGCGAATCGTATCATTGGCTTTAAAGGTTCTTCCAGCTCCCCATTTTCTACATTTAAATCGAGTGGTGAAATAAACACTTCATTCCGATTTAGCTGAAAAGCATTGTAGAAATAATAGCGGTCTTTTTTATTTTGCAAAACTTCTTTTGGAACTACAGAAGGACTTCCTGAATTATAATTGATCCGAATAATCTCCATTCCCTCCTCATCAATCAGTCGTACCTGATCGAAAACATAATGATGAAATGAAAGGTTTAAAAACTCCGCTTCCAAATCCTCTATTACACCCTCTTTATCGTTCCAATACTTCTTTAAACTTGCACTTTCGGCCAACATCATTAAATCGGAAGTGACAGACTTTACGTCGTCCTGAATGTTTTCAAGTTTTGTAGCCAAAACACTTTCAGTAACCTCTTTATAAGCCTTTAACTCAACCTCATTATACTTATTTAAGGACAGAATTATACCTGCAACGATCAGGGCAAATGCTAATATAAAAATCGACAATAAGTTACGCACAAAACTACGCAAACCCTTATTCTCATTTTTCATGTAGCTGTACCAAATATTTTTCATATTAATAACGATTTATTTTTGCATTGCACCAGCAGGAATAACTTCTAAACTAAAAAAACATATGTTAGATTCTTCTTTGAATTTATTCAACTTAAAGATAATAAAAATGACTAAGAATACAATCAAACACTTAATAAACAGTAAGCTAACCCACTAAACTTCCATTCAACAAAAAATAAAAACTTCATAGAATAAAGTTTTCTAAATTCCCTTTTCGTATTGGGTATTTGTTGTTGGGTAAATTGCAGTTTTCACTTTAATTTCTGCACCGGTTTTTCTGTCGAGCAGATTTTCGAAAAGAGAAACAATTTCTAATTTCGATACCAACCGCTTTGTTTCAGTTTTCACCTCGCGCAAATCAATCATAAATGCAGAGAAAAACGTTGGTAAATCGGAACAAACAGCGGTATTTAAAAAATTGTTTTCATTGTAGACCGCATGATAATTCCCTTTCGATTTTTCAATTTGAAACGAATTATTTTTTAGATTGGTGATGGAAGCTGATTTCTCACAAGTTGCAATACAAGTAGCATCAACCTTCTTCTTTTCGCAACCAGTTACCTGATGAAACAAACACTGCCTACTTGTCATGAGCACAATGGGATGATAAATACTGTAATGCAATGCGAAATCGGAAGGAGTTATCAGTGCTTTAATTTGTTGCAGGCTAAGTTCGTTAGAAATGAACGCTCCGGAACAGTTCATCTTCTCTTTTAATGAGAGTAAGCTATACGAATTTACTATATTAACCTGAGGTCCGGCAATCCACTTTATACCTAAGCGATAAGCCTCCCATGCAATTCCAGTATTGTTTGTTACAATCGTTTTGGGCTTTAATTGTTGTAAAAAATCAAGCGCAACAGCATAATCTTCCCCTATTATCACCGATGGAAAGTAGGGAATTAAGCTTTTGTTCTGCATAAACAATTCTAACAATTCCGAATACCTGCTTTTAAAACTATTGGGTAAACAAAAATAAATATCAGCATTGGTTTTCTGCGTTAACAGCACATCTTCTTGCGAAGATATTAAAACAGAAAGACTTGGCTTTCGCCTTTCTTCTTCAATCTTTTTTATCGCGGGAAGCCTTATCGGATCGATTGTTTCTTTAGATCCGTTTAAAAGAAACAAAATTTTTTTCTTTAAGGAAGTTAGCTCTTTAAATGAAATATATACATCGCCAACAATTCCGTTTAGGTTCAATTCTTCGATAAAATACTCGGTATCGTTAAAAGCTTTGAATCGTTTTAAAACCATAGCTTCCGATAGGGCTTCTGTTCCCTTATCGACCAATTTGCATTCCGAAAACATATCAAAACTAGCTTCTGTTGTTTTTACGGCTACTTTTAATGGTGTGCCAGAAGCTCCCGAAAGATAAATTTGCATTGCTACTTTTTCAGCATTCACCGATTTAATCTTCTGCTCGACAATCGCTTTTATTTCTTCTTTTTCCTGATACAGCTGTAATTGACCGCTCTCCAACTTATCCGCGGAAGCGTACGAATTAATTTCTGATAGATGCTTGATAGAATGATCGCGAGGATTATCGATAAACATGCTTTTACTGATCTCGCCCGTTAGTAAAGTATTCGAAAAATCGCGGTTAAAAACCTTGTACAAAAGACTGTTATCTGTCCCAACAATATTTTGATTGTACAAAGTATCGAGTTGCTTCCTCCAAACATCCACCACCGTGTACACGTAATCGAACTTCTTAATTCTCCCTTCAATTTTCAAAGAATCCACACCAGCATCGTACAATTCTTTTACATTGAAAAAAGCGGAATTGTCTTTCAAATTTAAAGGATACTCCTTCCCTGTTGCGCTTGTGATATATTGATCGCGACATGGCTGACTGCATCGACCACGATTGCCCGAATTCCCAGTTAAAACAGAACTCATATAACAAATTCCCGAAAAGGAAATACAGTTGGAACCATGCACAAACACCTCTGTAAGCACATTATTCTCGTGTCCAACAGCGGTTAGATGCTTTATTTCATGAATATTTAGTTCTCGAGAGAGATTCACACGGGTAGCAGAAAGTTTACTTAGGAATTTTATCTGTCCTTGGTTGTGCGTAGTTAACTGAGTAGAAGCATGTACATTTAGACTTTTAAAATACTTTTGGAGTAAATAAAGCATTCCTAAATCTTGAACAATTACGCCATCGATGCTGGTATTTACCAACTTATTCAGTAAGCTAATTAAAGCAGGAATTTCGCGTTCTATAACGATAATGTTGAGCGTAAGAAAAACCTCACAATTGTGAGCGTGTGCCAAATGCAAAATTCCCTGCAAATGATTAAAACTGATATTTACAGCTCTGTTTCTTGCATTAAACTGATCTAGACCACAGTACACTGCATTTGCCCCGGCGAGTATTGCTGCTTTTATGGAATCAACATCTCCACCTGGCGCTAATAATTCAATCTTCCTTTTCGTAACCATCCTGTCGCTTTATTCCCTGCCAAAAGTAAAGATTTTTTAGTTGGATTCCTGCAATAAAGTTCCCGTACCCAAAACAGTCACCTACCGCTAAAAATACAAATACCGCAAGAGAAGCCTGCGGTATTTGATTATCATTTATAAACCAGAAAAAATTCTTGTTGCTAATTACTCCGAATCATTTACAATTCGCAGCGGAACTCTATTCCGCTTGAATTAGAAGCTCATTTGAAACCAATTTTCCTGCTTTCGCCACGATTTTTATTGAACCAGCTTTCCGTGTGCTCTGCACCAATAACATTGCTTTTCCGTTATGAGTTACAATTAAATTGGATTTGTGTTTTTGTACGTTTCTTTCCCATCCATTATCAACGCCAATATTTACACCTTCTCCTTCGATAGAAAATACAAGTTGCATTTCTTTATCTGGAACCAAATCGCCTGATTTCGATTGAACAAAGGCTTCAATATGAACAACATCATACCCATTCGCTTTCATACTAGTTCGATCGGCTTTTAATACGATCTCAGATATGTAATTCGCGGTTTTAATGCTATACTCAGCCTCCTTCTCTCCCGCATTTACTCCGACGGCTTTTATTTCCCCTGCTTGATAAGGCACCAAATATTTTACGATATTATCGCTAAAATCAGAAGGACTTTTTAAACCATAGCTTTTGTTATTTACGAAAAGCTCTACTTGTGGAGAATTAGAATATACTTCAACAAAAACCGAATCTCCTTCGGTATAATTCCAGGTTTGCTCTACATCTTCAAATAACCATTTATCCAGCCAATGTCGAACCCGATTATCTATAAACTTCCCATTTTCGTATTTCCATTGCGCTTTTTTCTCGTGCTTAGTAGCCAAATAAGTATATGGTTGATCGCTCCAAAGCGTTCTGTAAAAATGACCTCTTGGTGTATAAAACGCACTAAAATCGAGCAAGGAAATTTCTAATCCTTTCCAAGGGAAAGGTCCCGATTCCCCTAGGTAAGCAATTCCTGTCCAAATAAAAATACCAGCAACAAAATCCCGATCGGTTGCATCCTTCCACTCTTGATAGGTTCCCCAATTTTCAGAACCATACATTTTCCTATTTGGATAATTCTTATGGTCTTCGTCGTAATTTTCTGCTCGGTAATTATAACCAATTACGTCGGGCACATCAAAATATCCAGTAAGATTACCTGCTTTCGGCAACACTCCTCCTGTAGTCACAAAACGAGTTTGATCTATCTCTTTGATCCATTTTTCGATTTGCTCCGCCGTTTCTTTTAACTCATCACGCCCATCGCCAGTTTCTTCCATCAAAACCTGATTTCCCAAACCTTGATTACTCTGCTCCATCTTAAAATAGTATGGATAAGTCCACTCTATTTCATTCCCCATACTCCACATAATTATTGATGGATGATTCCTTGAATATCGAACCATATCTTTAACATCTCGCTCTGCCCATTCCTCAAAATCATCTCCATATCCGGTTTCTAATTCTGGTCGCATATCATTCGCAAAACGAGAAGTAATCCACTTCCCCTTGTTGCGCTTCCACTCATCCAAAGCCTCGTTAATCACCACAAAGCCCATTTCGTCGCACAAACTTAAAAGTCCAGGATCACCCGGATTATGAGACATTCTGATGGCATTTACCCCGATCTCTTTCAATTTTAACAAGCGTCGTTTCCAAACGTCACGAATAAATACAGCTCCAACTGCTCCGGCATCGTGATGAAGGCAGACACCTTTTAACTTAACGCTCTTATCATTTAAGAAGAAACCTTTATTCGCATCAAAACGAATCGATCGAATTCCAAAATCAACAAAATACCTATCTACAATATCTTTACCAGCTATTACTTGAATTTCGGCCTTGTACATATTGGTTTGCTCGATACTCCAAAGTTTAGGATTTTTAAGGGATAAACTCAAACTAACAGTGTCGCAACTTACAGAGGTCAGTTTTTTAGTAGCGCTTGCCAAAGAATTATTTTGCTTGTCTTTAATCGAAACATGAACTCGCAAATTCTGTTGCTTTCCAGAAGCATTCTTTACAATTGCCGCAACCATTATTTTTGCCTTATCGGAAGTAATTTGTGGTGTTTCCACCCATGCTCCAAATGGTGGAACGTACAAATTAGAAGTATTCACCAATCGTACATTTCGATAGATTCCCGAACCAGAGTACCAGCGGGAATCGGCATAATTGGAATGATCCACTTTAACCGCAATAATATTTTTTCCTCCGTAATTTAAATATTTACTTAACTCGTAGGAAAAAGCACTATAGCCGTATGGTCGTATCCCCAAATAATGTCCATTAATCCACACTTCTGAATTACGATATACTCCATCGAATTCGATAGTAGTAATCGTATTTTTCCAAGAAGTTGGCACTTCGAATGATTTTCGATACCATCCAATTCCTGTAGGAAGAAAACCAGTAGAGCCCGCAGTATTTTCTGATGTGTAATTTTGTTCGATAGACCAATCATGTGGAAGATTTAGTACCCGCCAATCGGTATCATCGAATTGCGGATTCTGTGCTTCTTTCGCATCACCAAGATAAAATCTCCAATCGAAATTAAAATCTTTTTGGGTTCGTGAATCCTTAGCAAAACTACTTGTGAACAATACCATCAAAAAGAGAATAGCTACACTTGTTTTTTTCATCTTTGCTTAAAAATAGGTTATTAATTAAGTTCTGAAAAAGCAAATTTACATAAGGAATACATTCTATTTTTAAACTATATTACCAATTCTTTAGTTATATTATCTTTCTCAAATAAGAATGCATATTTATACACTTCCACCCTTTTAATAATTGCTGAACTTTTAGCTGATTTCTATCCCTAAAAATTCAATAATGTTCCTTTAATCGCATTTCGCAATTTAGAATCTACTCCAACTTGGTCGGCATAATGATTCCAATTTTGCACTTTGCTACTTATTTCAGAAACAATCTTTTCTGCTTTTTTGATATTCATCGCTTTTGCAAAGCTTAATAAATCAGCCTTTTCCAAGTTTATTCTCTTGCCATTAATACTTAAAGCATGTTGACTTACCCAAATACTATCCGGTCGGTAAGCATGGCAAATATCGTATGCTGGTGCCAGCTCCCAATTTCCTCCTTGCTTTAACCTAAAAGCAAAATTCTTTGTGTGGTCGTCGCAATTGCGTGCGATTACATTAAATACCATTCTTCGATACATTTGCTCTGCTTGTGGATACGGTAAACGCAAAATTCTCATGGTTTGAAACAATTGCTCGTAACTAAAACTTCTTACCTCGTTAAAATCATAATGTTGCATCGCACAAAATGTTTGAATGTGGTATTTTTCCGCTCCATTTTCCCGGTCGAATCGTTTGGTCATAAAATGTGCTCTGCCATTTTCTTCCAACAAGTTAGATTCCATCATCTCAATTCCACAATCTTTAGCCATATTGTAATAAGCCATTTCAATTCTTCCATAACCAATGGTTTTTCCAAATTGAGCATCACTCACCCCATCCAACTTTATTAACCAATGCTCGAACCCTTTGGGAGCATTCGTTTGTCCGGAACGAACCTGTCCTGTTTTTTTATTATAGGCAATAATTGCTTTTGGTCTTGCTCCACCAGCCGATGTTCCAATTTTTAGGATCTCGTGCATTGCCCGCTGTTCATCCTTACTCAAATTAGCTTCAAAATCTTCCCGTTTGCCAAGCATTTTTTGAGCAATATCCACTAAGCCATTAATTTCAACCTGAAAAGAATTTTTATTTGATTTAAGTTGTGTTGGTTCAAATTCTAAAGCTCCCATACCTCTTGTTCCAATAAAACAGAGTTGCTCTATTGGGTTCATGCTATTTTCGGCACGACCATTCTGTGCCAACCATACATTTATTAGCTGATTTCCATATTTATCGGGTAACACATCGGCCAATAAACCAGGCAAACCTTTAAATGTATCGTATTCGCTATTTTTTGAAGATCGAAGTTCCGGAAATGAAAATATGAGCTGATTGGAGCGAATAGGCATTTTCACAGGCGCTAAATCAATTCCCAGGGCTTTAAATTTTGGTTCGTATTCGAAACTAGCCAATTCTTGCTTTTCATCCCAGGCAACAGCGCCAACAGTTTGTCCCCAAATTTTTACATATGCCGTTTTAATTTCTACCATTCGCTTTCGTTTTGCTCGTTATCGTCCTTACTTCTGGCTCTTTGCCTTTTTTTCTTTTCTAATTTAGCCAGTTCTAGTGGACTAATCTGTGTTTCAATCTTAAAATTGTCAAGTACATGTAATAAGTCAAGAGCTCTCAAAATTTGTAATAATGACAGCAACGAAACGGCTTCCCCTTTCTCTAACTGACTAATAGTCCAGCGATTAACACCAGCTACTTCAGCAGTTTTTGCTTGTGTTTTATTTTGAAGCAAACGTTGCTGTTTCACATACCTACCAATAGTAGAAATGATTGCCTTATCGCTCATTAAAACCCAATAATTGTTGGCATTTCCCATCTTTAACTCTATTTATTACACTTAAGGTTTGCATTTACCAACATAAATATACTAAAATAATCACAATAACAATATATTGTGTTGGTAAATACTATCATTATTGTCAATTAATTCACTTTAGGTTGGTTTTTCCCAACAATACTATTTGCTTTATGCCATTTCAATTTAGTAGTTTGTAATAGTCTACACCTGCTTATTGTACCAGTATTTCATCACAACTACTTATGAAAACTTTAAAATATGTTGTTGCAGCAGACTTCCTCAATTAGTAGATTCTAAAAGTTTCTTTTTAAAGTGGCACACTGTTTGTTTAACAATTATTAATACTGAATACCATTTATTGTATGGGAAGAATAAATCTAAAAAAAAGGAAGCTTACCTACTTAATGGCATATTCTCAATTTTAAAATTAAATTTGCAACCTAACCAACATCCTACATCAATGAATAAAACATTACGCTACTCGCTTATTGTACTTCTCTTAATTTCGGCTGCATGCAGTACCGGAAAAAAAGCCTTGCAAAATGGAGATTACTATTCTGCAGTTATTAAATCGGTAGAGCGTTTACGATCCAATCCTGACAAGGCCAAAGCCCAATCGACTTTACAGCAAAGCTACCCATTAGCAGTAAACTGGTATCAGCAGGAAATAAGTACGCTTTTATCTTCGAATGATCCTTTTAAATATTCGAAAACAGTTGGGCATTATCAGACATTAAACAAGATGACTGACGAAATAAGACGATGTCCTGGTGCTTTGCACGTTATTCCTTATCCTAAAAATTACCAGACCGAGGAAGAAATGGCGAAACAAAATGCGGCACCAGAATGCTATGCTGCCGGTGTTCTAGAACTTGCAAAAGGTAGCCGACAAGCTGCCGTAACTGCCTACTTAAATTTCGAAAAAGCCAATCTGTTTGTTCCCAACTACAAAGATGTAGCAGAAAAAATGGACGAAGCCGAATTTCTAGCCACTTTAAAAGTAATTATCGATCATGTTCCTGTTAATTCTACAAAATATCAATTAAGCGCCGAATTCTTTCAAGATCAGGTAACACAGTATATTTTTCACAATATTAAACAACGCTTTGTTCGGTTTTATACACCCAAACAAGCTGAATTAGAAAAATTAGAATATCCCGATCAGGTTATCGGTATGCGTTTTGAAGATTTTGTTGTTGGTGAAACTCACGATACTAATATTGAAAAAGAAGTAGTAAGTGCTGACAGTGTTGAAGTTGGAAGTACAAAACTAAAAAATGGCGAAACCATCAAGGTTTTTAATAAAGTGAATGCAAAATTACACATTCACAAGCGCGAGGTGATTTCAAAAGGAATTCTATCGCTTCATATTATTGAATTCGATAATAAGAAGGAAATAAACAACAAACAGTTTGGTGGGCAGTTTAACTGGTTTCATCAATGGGGACATTACAATGGCGACGAAAGAGCTCTGAATAAGGAAGAATTAAATATTTGCAATAACGAACCAATTCTCCCCCCTGCTCATCAGGATTTATTTGTAGAGTTTACCAAGCCAATTTTTACCGACCTTACAGCAGAATTGAAACGTTTTTATAGTAGGTACTAATTACTTACTTTACCAGGAATATTTAATTCGAATTGATTTTACCCTTAATAAACAAGAACAACGTATTCTAAAATAAATAAAACGAGACAGAAATTTAGTTTTCTGCCTCGTTTTCTATTTTATACCTACCTATCGATTCCGATGTATATAATTATAATCGGTAATTAATATTTTAAAAAACTCGAGTGGTTTTATCTCGGTTTGGATTTCAAGTTTTTCCATCACGTTTTTTCGTGCACGCAATCCAAATTGCAATTTTTCAACCGGATCCTCCAAACTTTCAATCTGAGCAATTACCTTTTTAAATAAAGGCAAATCTTTTTCATTAATGTTACGAGATTCAGGAAAAACCTGTTGATAATTTTCAGGAATATCCACCAATATTGTGTCTTCAAATAACACTTTTCGTTTGGTTCGAATCACAGTCGTTTTTGCTAATATATCTCCCAAACGTTGCCCTTTTTGTCCCATCACTATGCACAAAATACCACAAACCCCATAGGTTAACGAAATATCAACCAATCTAAACATCCACCGAATTAAATAATTGAGAAAATTAGGTGCAGAACCATCAACGGTTGCTACCTTTATCTTCATTATTTTTTTCCCTGGTGTTTGTCCGTTCATAAAAACCTCAAACAGTAAGGAATAAAACAACAAAGGCACCAATAAAAATAATATCCAAACCGCTCCGTCCCCCACCAAGGCAATTACCAGCAACAAAAGCATGTAAACTCCTAAGAAAAATAAAAAGTCGAGTAAAATGGCTGAAATTCTTTCGCCTATACTTGCCAATTGAAAATTAATACGAACATTTTGAGTTGTTTCTATTCCTAAATCTGCCATTTAATTTCAAAAATTTGTGAAGTCGAATATACCTATCATAAGAAAATAAAAGAAATATTCGAATAATTATTTTCATCATTTAAAATCATTCTACTGACTCATTGATAGTTAGTAAACTAATATCAAGATTTATAATTAAGCTAGCATTTGCAATTATCTTTAATTACAATAACTTTAGCATTGTTTTATAGAAAAACCACAAATGAAACCTTCGAGAATCAATAATTATTCCCTCACAAATGAAGCGTTTCAGTTGATAAGAGAATAAAAAAAACTAGAATTAGATGAAAGAAGTAGTATTTCTGGATCGCAACAGCAAAAAATGGAAAGAATTTGAAACTATTCTTTCGGACGAATCGCATCACGATCCAGATTCAATTGCCGATTTATACATCCAGTTAACGGATGATCTATCCTACGCACAAACTTTTTATCCTAATTCCTCTACTGCTGAATATCTTAATCAATTAAGTATGACTATTCATCAGGAAATCTATAAAAATCAGAAAACAAAAAAAGGAAAATTTAAACAATTTTGGACTACCGATTTGCCACTTGTTCTATTCCAAACCCGGAAACAACTACTTTATTCATTACTTATATTTCTTACAGCAACACTCTTGGGGGTTGTTTCTACAATGAACGACCAATCGTTTGTCCGAGCTATTTTGGGCGACAATTACGTAAACATGACCATCGACAATATTAAAAAAGGCGACCCAATGGCTGTGTACAAGCAGGAAAGCCAAACTGAAATGTTTCTGGGAATTACCGTAAACAACATTAAGGTATCCTTTATGGCTTTTGTTTTTGGGATGCTTACTGCCTTTGGTACAGGATACGTCCTTTTTAATAATGGAATTATGCTGGGATGTTTTACCTATTTTTTTGTTGAAAATGATTTATTTTGGGAGACAACCAGAGTAATTTGGATACATGGAACACTTGAAATTTCTGCGATCATTATCTCGGGTGCTGCAGGCCTGGTATTGGGCAACAGTATTGTTTTCCCTGGTACTTTACCACGAAAAACATCCATGCAAATTGGTGTAAGCAAAGGCATTAAAATTATCATTGGAATTATACCCATGTTTATTACTGCGGGCTTTTTAGAAGGCTATGTAACCCGACATACCGAAATGCCAATGTGGTTCAGCTGGATTATTATAGCTTGTTCCCTACTATTTGTTATCTGGTATTTTATTCTTCATCCTAAAAAAGTATATCAAAAACTAAGCAAATTATAATAACCAATTAATCTAAAAAAATGACAGAAAATAAGTTACCACTCGAAAAAAATCGTGACTTTGGAGAACTTTTCAACGACACCTTCCTTTTCATTAAGTACAATTTCAAAAATTTACTGATGGGAATGATCTACTTTGTAGTGCCTTTTGCATTGCTACAAGGAATAGCTCTAGGAATAGTGCAACACCAAGCACTTACGTCCTTATCTTTAGGCCAAGTTCCTAGTGCTTTCGGCGCAAGTACGATTAACAATCTATTAATCACCTATTTGTTTTTATTCATTACGTATACATTTACTATCGCTTTTATTTTTCAATACATGAAACTGTACAAAGTTTCAACCGATAAAGTGATTGAATTAAAAAACGTTTGGAAATTAATGCTTGGAGTTACTCCTAAAATTTTCCTAAGTATTATTTCGATGGCAATTTTATCTGGTATTGGATTTATTTTCTTGATTATTCCGGGCATTTACCTAATGGTTTGTTTTAGTCTGGTTCTTCCAATCATTATTTTTCAAGAAGATTCGTTAGGAGGAGCTATCAGCTCCTGTTTTTCGTTAATTAAGAATAACTGGTGGAAAACATTTGGATTTCTAATTATCCTTGGATTGATTGCAAGCGCATTATCCTTTGTATTTCAATTACCTGCACTCATTTATCAACTAATTACAACTATTCATGTAGCACAAAATGAAACTTCACAAGTTACCGAAAGTTTAAGTATTCTTTTTTCCATTATTCAAGCAATTGGAACTTCTTTATTACAGTTACTTCCTTTTACAGGAATAGGAATTCTTTACTTTAGCTTAGTGGAACAAAAAGAAAATCCAGCATTACTTAAAGAGTTAGAAAGCGTTGGAGCGAATGAATAAAAAAATACTAATACTACTATTTATTGGCTGGTTCCATCTATTTATTGGAGCCAGCCCTATTTTAGCGCAGGAAACTTATAGCTCCGATACTATTGTTACAGATAGGGGGCAGGTAAAATTGTGGGAAAAATCAGTACCGGAAGAACGTATTGAAGCCTATCGTAAACAGAGCGATTTTAATTACGATTTTACGGTAGTAAAACAAGAAAGTATTTGGAGTCGTTTCATCCATTGGGTTCAAAACTGGCTAGGTTTTCTGATTAAAGGATTAGGAGTTGTTTGGTATTTACGATACATTATTTTAGCTGCGCTAATTATTTTTCTTATTTCACTAATTTATCGAGGCAAATTCACTGGTTTATTTAACACGAACCAGAATATTACCTCTATTGAGTTTAGTGACAGTGCAAATCCTACAAAAGTAAATTGGGAGGAAAAAATCCGCGAAGCTCTTCTTCATAAAGAATACCGCTTAGCCGTGCGATATCACTTCCTATCTATTTTAAAAAAATTAAGCGAAAAAAAATTAATAGTCTGGAAATCAGAGAAAACCAATTACGATTATATTCGGGAAATAAAACAGGCAAGAATAAAAACTGATTTTATTGAGCTAAGTGAATTGTATGAGGCAGTTTGGTATGGCGATTTTCCAATAATGAAACAAGACTATGATCAAATCGAAACCGAATTTGGTCAATTGAATCTTCTTCTATCGCAAGAAAAAGAATTTGCCTTATGAAAATAAATATCCCTAAAAACGCATTTCCGGTACTAGGAATTCTAATCATTCTTATATTGATGGAACTTTTTGCGCCTCAGCCAATCGACTGGACAAAGAGTTTTGATCAGAATGACAAACGTCCGTTTGGTTGTTTTTTACTAAATGAATTGCTTCAAGAAGATTTATTTCCTGATCAGGAATTTACAATTAGTAATAAAGCAATTTTTGAATATCCGGAACCAAATAGTACTTCCACCAAAAAGAACTACATTTTTGTGACCAATAATTTTTCTCCTCAGCCGTGGGAAATCAATATAATTATGAATTTGGCGAAAAATGGAAATCAGGTATTTATTGCAAGTTCCCTTTTAGGAAATGCTTTTGCAGATTCTTTACATCTTCATTTTACAAACGAAATTCAGTTAAGCGAAGTAGTTGTAACAAAAGAGAAAACTCAAACTTTCGAAAACCCGAAATTACAAGGAAAATCAGAATTTAAATATCCAAAAGCATTCGATAATTCGACCATTAGTCAATTTTACAAAGACAGTGTTATTGTTCTGGGACGAGATCATCAAAAAAACATTCAGCTTGTAAAAATACCACACGGAAAAGGCAATTTTTATATCTGCAGTCAACCATTAGCGTTTACCAATTACAATGTGGTACAAAATAAAAATGCAAATTATATTGCAGGAGCATTCAGTTATTTGCCTCCAATGCCAATAGTTTGGGATACCTATTACAAACCTCTAAGAGCTTTGCGATCCACTAGCCCAATCGTATTTTTACTTTCAAGTCCTCCATTAAAACTAGCATACTATCTCTTGCTAGTCTGCCTACTACTTGTTTTGCTTTTTCAAGGCAAACGGCAACAAAAAATGATTCCAATTCTAAAACCACTACCAAACACTTCGCTCGAGTTTATTAGAACAATGGGACGTTTGTACTACAATCGTAAAAATCATAAAGACATTGCTTTAAAGAAAATTAAATATTTAAAAGAATTTTGTAAGAGTCGCTATCATGTCGACTTAAGCCTCGACACGTTAACCGAAGTGAGTTTGCGATCGGGAATCTCTTTAAAAACGCTTCAAATTCTGTTTACACAGATTGATAAAATATCCAATTCCCAAAATATATCGCAGGAAGAATTGGAAGACTTACACTCAAAAGTGGAATTCATTTATAAATCCGGCAAATAAAATACATCCAAACATGGAAAATAAACCACAATTTAAAAACCGTATCGATTTGGGAGAACTCAATCATCTGATTGACCAAATTAAATTTGAACTTAAAAAAGTAATTATCGGTCAGGAAAAAAACATCGACTTATTATTGGTCGGATTATTTGCTAAAGGCCACGTATTAATTGAAGGTGTTCCCGGAATTGCTAAAACTCTTTCGGCGAAACTACTTGCCAAATCCATATCTTCCGACTTTTCGAGGATTCAATTTACGCCAGATTTAATGCCATCGGATGTTTTAGGAACTACCATATTCAACCTAAGCACCTCAAAATTTGAATTTAATAAAGGACCTATTTTCTCCAATATTATTCTGATAGATGAGATTAACCGAGCTCCTGCAAAAACTCAAGCAGCTCTTTTTGAAGTAATGGAGGAAGCACAGATTAGTATTGATGGAACCACGCATACAATGGAGCAGCCATTTTGGGTGATTGCCACCCAAAACCCAATAGAACAAGAAGGAACTTACCGTTTGCCAGAAGCACAATTGGATCGTTTTCTTATGAAAATAGAATTCACTTATCCCGACGAACTGGAAGAACTTGAAATTTTAGCGACAAAAAATGAACGAAAAGGTAAGAATGAAACTTTAGAGATAAATAAAGTTCTAAATTCGGAACAAATTAATATGTTACGCCAGCAAGTTCAAGAGATACATATTGATGAAAACCTACAAAAGTATATTGTGCAAATAGTTCAAAGCACAAGAAATCATCCAGGAATTATTTTGGGAGCTTCGCCAAGAGCATCGGTAGCAGTAATGATGGCCGCAAAAGCTCTTTCGGCTATTAAAGGAAGAGATTTTGTTACTCCAGATGACATTAAAGAAGTGGTAATTCCTGCTTTGCATCATCGTTTAATACTGACTCCTGAGAAGGAAATGGAGGGAATACTACCAAAACAAATTATTACACAAATAATGGAAGGAATTGAAATTCCCCGATAAAAATTCCGTAACAAATATATCAAAATACAAATGTTCAACATAAAAGGAACTACCATTAATGAAATTGATTAAATCAATATATCTAAACCAAAAAGTATACTGGATACTGGTATTGTTGGCTGTAATTTCCATTCTCGGACATTTCATTCCTTTCTTATTTCCTGTAGCCCGCTTACTTTTACTCGTATTTTTAGTGGGGATAAGTATCGATATTTTTCTTCTTTACCGAATCAAAGATGGTGTTGCAGCTTCGCGTAAATGCCCAGAAAAATTATCTAACGGAGATGACAATACTATTTCAATACGAATAGAAAATAATTATTCGATATCCACACTAATAGCTATTATTGATGAGTTACCCATTCAATTTCAAAAAAGAGATTTCCTTTACTCTTTCTCATTAAAAGCTGGCGAAGAAAAGCAAATTAACTACGATCTAAAGCCATTCGCCCGAGGCGAGTATCATTTTGGCTGTTTAAACGTTTATGTAGCTTCTCCTTTAAAACTAATAAAAAGAAGGTATAAAATAGAGGCGCAACAAATGCTTCCCTGCTACCCATCGTTTATGCAAATGCGTCAATACGAATTATTAGCCATTTCGAATCGCTTAAACGATTATGGTGTAAAACGCATACGCCGAATTGGACACCAAATGGAATTCGATCAAATTCGAGAATATGTAAAGGGCGACGATTACAGAACAATTAACTGGAAAGCTACTGCTCGAAAATCGCAAATAATGGTAAACCAATATCAGGATGAAAAATCACAGCCTGTATATTGTCTTATCGATACAGGTCGATCGATGAAAATGCCTTTTAATAGGTTAACACTACTCGATTATGCAATAAATACTAGTTTGGTAATTTCGAATACCGCTGTAATTAAACACGATAAAGCAGGTGTAATTTGTTTTGGAAAAGATATTAATGCTCATGTTCCTGCCGATGGAAGAAGAACCCAGATTCGGAAAATAATGGAGGTTCTCTACAATCAAAAAACCAATTATCCGGAACCGAATTATGAGCTACTACACAGTTCGGCCCGTAGGTTGCTTCGCAACAGAAGCTTATTAATACTCTTTACTAACTTTGAAAGCCTGGATTCCATGAAACGCCAACTTCCCTATTTACAAGGGTTGGCAAAAGATCATCTCTTACTAATCGTATTTTTTACCAATACCGAGATTAAAGAAATTACCAAACAAACGGCTAAAAACATAGAAGATATTTATATTAAAACCATTGCTGAAAAATTTATTTACGACAAAAAATTAATCGTAAAAGAATTGGAAAAATATGGAATTCATGCGATATTGAGTAATCCTAAAGATTTGACTATTAACACACTTAATAAATACCTTGAATTTAAGTCCAGAGGATTAATCTAGAAATAGATTAGGGCATGAGGTATTTAATTTCAAAACAAATAATTACCATGAAATATTTCGGTCTACTCCTAATTGCCACACTTCTATTTGTTTCCCATGCAAGTGCTCAAAATCCAAAAGTTGAAATTACCACAAGTCTGGGAAACATCGAATTAGAAATTTTTGAAGATAGAGCACCTATTACGTCCAAGTATTTTTTAGAGAATATTGACAACAACATCTTTCAAAATGCTTGTTTTTACCGAGTAGTCCGCATGAATAATCAACCCAATAATGACATTAAAATAGAAGTTATTCAGGGAGGATTGTATTTCGATTCTATCGTCGATCAAAAACCGACTATTGCTCATGAAACTACAAAAGAAACCGGTGTTTTACATACCGATGGTGTAATTTCAATGGCAAGAAATCAGCCCGGATCTGCTTCAACCGAATTTTTTATTTGTGTTGGCGATCAACCCAACCTAGATTATGAAGGAATGCGAAATAGAGACGGACAAGGCTTTGCTGCCTTTGGCAAAGTATGCAAAGGATTGGATGTTGTTAAATTAATTCAACAACAAAAAAATGATGAACAAATGTTGGTAGAACGTATCGATATTTTATCTATTATCCGAAAATAACCGATTTACAGCAAGTGAAGTAATTCGCGAATATTCTCAATTTTATTTATTCCTGAACTCAACTGCTCTTCCTCACTTACCATTTCGTGCACCCAAGTTGTATGAAAAGGAACGTGAACCGTTTTTCCGCCCAAATTTAATACCGGAATAATATCCGATTTTAAGGAATTCCCTACCATTAAAAACTCTTTCGAATCGATATCTAAATGTTGAATCAATTTTTTATAATCGTCCTCTTTTTTATCACTCATCACCTCGATGTGATGAAAATATTTTAGTAATCCTGATTTTTCAAGCTTTCTCTCCTGATCGAGTAAATCGCCTTTGGTAGCAACTATCAATCGGTATTTTCCTTGCAAACTCTCTAATACATCTACCACACCATCAATTAGTTCGATGGGTTTGTTTATTTGCTCTTTTCCCAAGGTTAGAATTGCCTCAATTTTTTCGGAACTAATATTGCCCTTCGTAATTTTCAAACTGGTTTCAATCATCGATAAAATAAAAGCCTTCGTGCCATATCCGTAAAGAGGAATATTGCCAATTTCTGTAGCAAGTAACTCCTCGGTAACCTCCTCGATACTCATTCCGTTTTTCAACAGATTACAAAACTCCATTTCCGATTCTCTAAAATAAGGTTCGTTTACCCAAAGGGTATCATCGGCATCAAAAGCGATTACTTTTATCTCGTTCATGTTTATTTCTTTAGGTAGCAAAACTGCAAAAACACGCTGAAAATACAAAACTGATTTATAAACAAACTCTTGCTCCTAAAAAGCAGACGCATTGCACCTACGACAACCATCTCATAATCAATTAAATTTGACTTTACATTCTCAAATCCGTACATTTAAATTACACATTGTAATTAAAGCACAAAAATTATGGAAAGGCGAATGTTATTTCAGGATAATCCATCGCAATTTTATCTTCTAACTGCAAGAATTATCGGTTTTCTAATCACAGGTAGCTATATTCTATTTATGGTACCTGAGTTTATTGTTTTGCTTAGTAGTAATGCATCAAATACCGAAATATGGATGATGGTATTCTACTCGCTATCAATTATTTATGGTGTTGGTTTTTTAATCACCTTCTGGAAAGTTGGATTAGGAGGATTACTACTTGTTGTAAGTAGTATTTTAATCGCAATTTATGCATTTATCGATTCGAATAGTTACGCTGTATTACTTCTATTTATCCCTCTTTCTTTTCCCGGTATCCTATTCTTAATTCATTGGAAAAAATCCAATCAGTTAAAGAAAAATAATCCAACTACTTTATCATAGCTTTCTTCACCTTCTTTACCGAAACAATATTCTTCTGACTTAATGGAAGAGTATTATCCCAACGGTAGGCAACAAATACACCATCATTGGCAATGCATCCATCCACACAACATAAATTACTACGAACAACTCCTGCTTTATCACCCAAACAATAATGTCCGAAGAATACGGGATAGTCATTTTCGGAATATAGCGGAATATCAAAATATAACTGAGCAGGAATCGTGTATTTAGGCAAGCGAAATCTATTTCCAAACGAAATATCTTCGAAACTTTTCCCATTCATTGGCTCCCACCACTTTACTCGATAGGCAGTACGTTTAAAACCATAATCATCCTTCAGTACTAAATTATCAGGAAAAGCAAACTCACGCCCTTTTAATAAGAGCATGGCCGCATTAAAGACTTTATCTTTTTCGAAATATATTTTTCTTAAAAACTCCTTACTCAAACAATTTTCTGGATTTTCCTTTTTCAGAAGTTCAACAGCTTCCTGATCCCAACAAGCATGAACAACACGAATTCCATCTAACTCTAAAAATAAAGGCAAGGATCGTAACCATTTTAAATAGACCTTTCGTTTCTCCTTGTCGAGTTTAAACTCTTCGTAAGTCTTTTTAATTTGAGTCTTGTTTTTCGGACTATGCCCTTTTAAAAACAGGCCATCATTATCTTTGGTGTAAAAAGTTAGTACATTCAATTCGTGATTTCCTACTATAGCATATGCATTCCCAGCAATAACCATTTCTCGGATAATTCTAAGAGTCTCAAAAATATTTGGTCCTCTATCTACGTAATCACCAACAAAAACAGCCTTTCTGTCGGGATGAAAAAATCCCTTTTTCCCTTCAACATAGCCAAGGCTAAGCAACATATGTTCTAATGTTGTAGCCTCTCCATGAATATCTCCTATAATATCGTACACGCTAATTTTTATTTTTTAATCCAATCAAAAATATAAAAAAATCCCGAGAACAAATTCTCAGGATTAAAATCATATTTATAAAGAATATTAAAATCGCCTATAATTTAAACAAATCGTTCACAATAATTTTTTTCTTGACTTTATTTTCTCCACTGTAAAAGAACTCGTTTGTTTTCCGATTGTAAGAATAATCCTTTTTCCATTCCTCAAAATTTTCCACAATCTGCTCTACTCCATGAATAAAAAACAACACCTCTTTATTAGTGGTTGTTGGATGTAAAGACCAACGTACCCATCCTGGTTTATGTGTTAAATCGCCTAATGTAATTTCATTGGTAATGGTATCGGATTGCTCCTGACTAACCTCCAAAAGATAATGCCCGTAGGTTCCAGCGCAAGCACATCCTCCACGCACCTGAATACCAAAACGATCGTTCAATAATTTTACCAATAAATTGTAATGTATGTATTCTACATAAAAGGACAATATTCCCAATCTTTTTTTGGTATTCCCGGCAAGTAAATGAACATCTTTTACTGCTTTTAGTCGATCAAAAGCCAAATCGAGAAGTTCCTCCTCCCTTTTAGCAATATTTTTAGTTCCCATTTGATTCTTCACTTCGATTGCCAGAGCAATACGAATTGACTGAAGGAATCCAGGTGTTCCGCCATCTTCGCGAGCTTCGATACTATCTACATACTTATATTTCCCCCAAGGATTGGTCCAATCAACAGTTCCTCCTCCAGGATTATCGGGTACTTCGCGAGTATACAATTTCGAATCGAAGATCATTACTCCAGAAGAACCCGGACCACCTAAAAATTTATGTGGCGAAAAGAAAATTCCATCTAACTTTTCCATCTCATCCCCGGGATGCATATTAATATCAACATAAGGAGCCGATGCTGCAAAGTCGATAAAACACACACCACTATACTCGTGCATCAATTTAGCCATTTGATGATATGGAGTTACAATACCAGTTACATTAGAACAAGCGGTAAAAGATCCTATTTTTATTTTACGATCCTTATATTTCTCTAACTGTGTTCTCAACTCATTCAAATCGATGCTTAAATCATTTCCCGGAGGAACTACCACCACATCAACATTGGTTTCGTACCATGAAGTTTGATTGGAATGATGTTCCATGTGAGTAATAAATACGACTGGCTTTTCTCTATCTTTTTGACAGGTATCTTGTCCAATAATTCCACACCCTTTCAAACCTAAAATTCGTTGTAGCTTATTAATAACTGCAGTCATACCAAAACCCGCATGAATAATTACATCATCGGGACCTGCATTTACGTGCTTTTTAATTAATACCTGAGCGCGGTGGTAAGATTGGGTCATTAATGTGCCCGTTTCATTTGTTTCGGTATGGGTATTTGCCACATACGGTCCAAATTCTTCGGCTATTTTCTTTTCGATAGGAGCATATAACCGACCGCTCGCAATCCAATCGCCATAAACGATTTTTTGCTTTCCAAATGGAGAATAAAACCGGGCATGGTGTCCGATAGTATTTTTGCGAAACGGTTTAAAATACTTTTCTAAATTACTCATTATTGTTAGGCTTATTTATGTGAAAGTTGTTTGCGTCGGAATGTATTAATTAAGCTTTATTTAAAGACAACTTAAAACCGCTTAAGGGTGAAGTCATCTTCGAAAAAAAAAAGAGTATTTCTTCTCCAAAAATTAATCGGTTGGGAAATTAGATATTCTACCAATGAAAATCAAGGAGTTTTAACAGGTTTTTAACTATTTACATAGTAAAGTACTAAACCATGAATACATTTACATTTTTTTAATACATACAGCTTGTTTAGAACGGGCTAATCAGCTATTTTTGGAATTCGTTAAAATACAGAGTATCCTCACAATATAGAAGTAAATGAAAACGATTATACAACTCTTTGAAAACAGCGTTAATCAATTTGGGGCAAACCCTTTTCTATGGGAAAAAACAGACTCAGATTATCAGTCTGTTAGCTACCAGTCATTATATGAAGAAGTGCAGCAATTTGCTGCTGGTTTGTATTCTTTAGGAATTAAAAAAACCGACCGTGTTGGTCTTCTTTCGGAAGGTAGAAATGCATGGGTACTCTCCGAACTAGGAATTTTATTTGCTGGTGCCGTAAATGTTCCTTTATCCGTAAAATTAGATGCTCAAAACGAACTAAAGTTTCGCCTAAATCATTCCGAAGCTCGTTTTGTAGTAGTTTCCAACAACCATCTCGAAAAAATAAGATCGATAAAAGATCAATTGGAAAGTATCGAAACCATAATTGTTTTGGATGAAAATACTGAACTTCAAGAAAAAGAAATTTCACTTTCTCAGCTATTAAAACTAGGTAAAGAACTATCAGAAAATAATATTGCTGAACTAAAAGAAATTCAAAAAAACATTGTTGCTGATGATGATGCAAACATCTCCTATACCTCTGGAACTACCGCAGATCCGAAAGGAATTATTTTAACCCACAATAACTATACAAGCAATGTGTTGCAGGCATCCAACCTGATGGATATTCCTGCCAGTTTTAAAACTTTGTTGATACTTCCCTGGGATCATTCATTTGCACACACAGCCGGAATTTACAGCTTCATGCTAAAAGGAGCATCCATTGCTGCTGTACAGCAAGGAAAATCGCAAATGGAAGCCTTAAAAAATATTCCAAAAAATATTAAAGAAATTAAGCCCGACATTTTATTGAGCGTTCCTGCCTTGGCTAAAAACTTTAAAAAGAATATCGAAAATGGAATAAAGGCGAAAGGTCCTAAAGTGGAAAGACTATTTAATAAAGCTCTTGAAGTTGCCTACAAATACAATGCTGCAGGTTGGGACAGAGGAAAAGGTAGTAAAGTGTTTTTAAAACCACTATATCTTTTCTACGATAAACTATTGTTTTCGAAAGTGAGAGAGAATTTTGGTGGCAACTTAAAATTCTTTGTTGGCGGAGGTGCATTATTAGATATTGAATTGCAACGTTTCTTTTATGCTATTGGAATTCCAATGTATCAAGGTTATGGTTTATCCGAGGCCTCGCCAATTATTTCTTCCAATGCTCACCACAAACACAAATTAGGTTCATCGGGTTTTATTGTTCCGGATATGGATTTAAAAATCTGCAAAGACAATGGAGATTCGGTTCCTGTTGGGGAAAAAGGCGAAATTGTGATTAAAGGTGGCAATGTAATGAAAGGCTACTGGAAAAATGACAAAGCATCAGCCGAAACTCTTCGCGATGGCTGGCTACACACTGGCGATATGGGTTATGTAGATCAGGATGGGTTTCTTTATGTATTGGGTAGATTCAAATCTCTTTTGATTGCGAGCGATGGCGAAAAATTTAGTCCGGAAGGAATAGAGGAAGCGTTTGTAGATCAATCTCCATTAATGGATCAATGTATTCTGCACAACAATCAGGACCCTTATACCATTGCACTTGTGGTACCTAACAAGGGAGCTATTCTATCTCGTTTAAAAAACCAACATTTAAGTTTAGAAACGGAAGAAGGACAAATTGCTGCTTTGGAGCTAATACAGAATGAGTTAAATCAGTATCGCTTAGGAGGAAAACACGAAGATATGTTCCCTCATCGTTGGTTACCTACAGCAGTTGGCATATTACCCGAAGCTTTTACCGAAGATAATAAGTTGCTAAACTCAACCATGAAAGTAGTTCGCGATAAGGTAATTAACCATTTTAAAGAACATGTAGATTTTCTTTATACACCAGAAGGAAAAAACATTTTAAATGCGAAAAATAAAGAAAGTCTTCGAAACATATAAAGAAGGAAGTTCTATACGTACTATTAATTTAACTATTTAAACTCATTATAAATAATATTTTATTAGTAGATTTGATAAAATTTAAACAACAAATAATGGTGCACTTTAAAATACAATTGAAACAAATTTTAGCGATTGTTTTCTTGCTTACTTCCCTTAGCAGTATAGCTCAGCCTAGCGAAAGAGATACTTACAAAGAAGAAGCTCCAAAATATATTTTCTATTTTATTGGCGATGGCATGGGATTATCTCATACCAATGCTGCCGAAGCTTACTTGGGTACTTTGGAAGGATTAAGCGGTATCAAAAGATTGCAACTGAGTAGTCTTCCCAATCAAGGTTTTTATACCACCTATGCGCTAGATCGTTTCATTACCGACTCTGCTGCCGCAGGTACAGCACTTGCTACTGGAGAAAAAACCACAGTTAATACCATCTCGATGGATGGCGACAGGTTAGTTCCCCTAAAAACCATTGCCGAAATGGCAAAAGAAAAAGGATATAAAGTAGGAATTGTATCGTCGGTTTCTATCGATCATGCTACTCCTGCAACCTTTTATGCACACCAACCTACTCGTAATATGTATTACAATATTAGTTTGGATTTAAGTAAAAGTGGTTTCAACTATTTTGCTGGAGGTGGGTTTAAACATCCGGAAGGAGATGCAAAAACATCTGAGAAAAATTCCCTTTCCAATTTTGGTATGGGAGCCGATGATGAAATAGAGGAGAAAGAAACGAACTCGATGAAAATTGCAGAGCAAAGAGGTTACACCTTTGTGACTACTCTTAACGATTTTGAAAAACTAAAAAAAGGAGATGATAAGATAATTGCAATTGCCCCAAAATTAGGTGGCGGTTCTGCTCTTCCCTATTCTATCGATCAGGAAAATGGAGCCGATATTTCCTTGGCTGATTTTACAGCCAAAGGAATCGACATTTTAGATAATCCAAACGGATTTTTTATGATGGTAGAAGGTGGAAAAATAGATTGGGCCAGTCACGCCAACGATGCTGCTACGGTAATTAAAGAAGTATTACAATTCGATAACGCGGTTGCAAAAGCAATTGAATTTTACAAGCAACATCCTAGCGAAACATTAATTTTGGTTGCCGGCGATCATGAAACCGGCGGATTAGCCATGGGATTTTCGGGAAGTCATTACGATTCCTCTTTTGGCTTACTTCAGTACCAAAATATCTCCTACGAGGCATTTTCTGATAAAATTGCCAGGTATAAAGAAAAGCATCCTAAAAATTATGATATAGCTGATGGTTTGGAAATGGTAAAGGCACATTTCGGTTTGGGAGATGCATCCAAAGAACTTCAATTGTCGCCATTTGAAATGCAACAACTTAAGGATGCCTTTGTAAAAAGCATGACTTACGAAGCTAAAATGACCAAGAATGATCAGTTCTATCTACTTTACGGAAGTTACGATCCCTTCACGGTTACGGCTTGTCATATTCTGTCGCAAAAAGCTGGAATTGGATGGACATCCTATTCCCATACAGCCTCCCCAATTCCTGTACGGTCGATTGGTGTTGGTGCACAACTATTTACAGGTTACTTTGATAATACCGATCTACCAAAAAACCTGATGAAAATTATTGAAAACAAATAAAACGTAAATACCCAAATGAAACGCTCTGCAGAAACTGTAGGGCGTTTTTTATCAACAAAAAATAAATCTTCTTCCCTAATTTCAAGTATTTCTCCCTATTTTTTTCCCGTTTCGTCCGTACATTACGCTATATGACTTACGTTTTTTTAATACCTTTATACGCATGTTAAAATTCAAACTTCCACAAAAGTCAGACCTTGCATTAGTTGCTTTACTTCTGATCTTAAGCACTATAATCCTTTATCTTCCAACAGGATTTTCTGAAAACGGTTCTAAAAATTCGGAACGAGTAAAAGCTTTAGTTTTAGAAACAGACAACTCGATGGTAGTAGCAACCGGAATTATAAAAACCGGTTCGCAAACCCTTCAAATTAGAATTTTGAATGGAAAATTCAAGGGAAAAGAATTAACTGCATTTAATCAGCTGATTGGAAGAATGGAGTTTGATAAATATTTTGTTGCTGGCGATAAAACACTCACTGTTCTGAATTTCAACCAAGATAAATCTAAAATTATTAGTGCCAATGTAATCGATCATTATCGAATTAACCTCGAAGCTTTTTTACTTGGTTTATTTGTTCTCTTTTTAATTTCGTTTGCAGGATGGACTGGTGTAAAAGCAATGCTTTCGTTTCTGTTTGCTGGAATTACTATTTGGAAACTACTACTGCCTGGTCTACTAAAAGGCTACGCTCCTATTCCACTCTCTCTGGCAATTGTAGCTTTGCTTACTTCAGTAATCATCTTTTTGGTGGCTGGCACCAATAGAAAAGGTTTGGTTGCCTTTTTTGGTGCCATGAGTGGAATTGCCATTACCTGTTTTATGGCAATACTCTTTGGAAATCTATTTAATATTCACGGAGCCATTAAGCCATTTTCCGAAACACTTCTTTATTCGGGTTATTCCTACTTAAACTTAACTGAAATTTTCCTTGCCGGGATTTTCATTTCCTCATCGGGAGCAGTAATGGATATTTCGATGGACATTGCCGCTTCGCAAGCTGAGGTGTACCAACAAAACAAAGGTATAACTGCCAAAGAATTGCGTCACTCGGGTTTCTCGGTAGGAAAAGCGGTTGTGGGAACCATGACAACCACCTTGCTTCTTGCCTACTCGGGAGGATTCTCGGCCTTATTAATGGTATTTATTGCACAAGGAACTCCGATGGTAAACATTTTAAACCTAAATTACGTTTCTGGCGAAATACTACATACTTTGGTAGGCAGTTTTGGACTGGTTTTAGTAGCTCCTTTTACAGCAATTATTGGCGCCTGGGTGTTTACACGAAAAAAAAGAATTTAAATTTATTGTGTGTTCCTCTATTCGCTCAAACAATAAGCAGAAAACAAGTTCCTTGCTTCGGCCTTTCTAAAATGAAAACTAAATTTTTATTGAAGTGAACAGAAAATTACACTTAAAAATGAGCTGCTAAATCGAAAACAATGGCAGTTTATATTTATTAAAATCCGTACAAAAACAGACATTAACCATAATCATTCTAAATATAGAATTTTCCAAAAAAATCAGAAGTAAGTATCAATACGAATAGCTTTCTTTAGCTCCGAAACTAAAAAAAGAGTATTATTCATTAAAGCTACATGCTCCAAAAAAATATTTTCCCTTTATGAGTATCCAAATTGTAGAAGTTCAGAATCAAATTCAACGTAAAAAGTTCGTAAACTTTCCGTTTAAATTATATAAGGACAATAAATTTTGGGTTCCTCCTTTTAAAGCTGGAGAACTGGAGCTCTTACTCCCCGAAAAGAACCCTGCTTTTGATTTTTGCAAGGCTAAATTTTGGCTGGCTTACAAAAATGGAAAAATTGTAGGACGAATTGGTGCGATTGTAAACCACTTGTGTATTGAAAACCAAGGTGAAAAAATTGGTCGTGTTACTCGCATGGAATTTATTGATAGCTATGACGTTTCCGAAAAACTCTTTGAAACCGCAGAAGAATGGCTGAAAAAAGAAGGAATGATTGGTGTGAGCGGACCACTAGGATTTTCGAACTTAGACCATGCCGGTTTATTGATTGAAGGACACGAATGGCTTCCTTCCATGGCTTCCGATTATCATTTTGCCTACTATGAAAAACATTTCGAAAGATTGGCATATTTGAAGGAAATTGATTGGTTGGAATTTAGAATCAACTTGCCAAAAGAAACACCAGCTAAAGCTGGTCGAATTGCCGAATTAATTAAGAAAAGATATGGTTTACAGACTGTAAATTTTACATCAAAAAAAGAACTGGAACCCTATAAAGAAAAAATATTTAAAGTTTTTAATGATGCTTTCTCCGATTTATTTGGATCTATTAAACTACCCGAAAAGCTAATCCGTTTTTACATTTCGAAATACTTTCCAATCCTTAATCCACGATACGTTAAAATCATTTTAGACAAAGAAGATAAATTGGTTGGATTCATTATTGCTTTGCCTTCCTTATCGAAAGCATTGCAAAAAGCCAAAGGCAAATTATTGCCTTTCGGATGGTGGCATTTGCGAAAAGCCTTAAAACATCCTACCGAGATGGATCTAATGCTGACCGGAATTGATCACGACTGTCAAAAACTGGGTTTTGTATCGATATTAATGCATGAACTATTAAAAACATCGAACAGCGACGGACTAAAGTTTGCAGAAACAACCGGAATGCTGGAAAATAATCATGTAGCAATTCAACTTTGGAAATCGTTCGATCATATTCAGCACAAGAGAAAGCGTTGCTACCGAAAAATGTTTTAAAAGTAACTTGCGATTTTATTGAGAATCCGACTTAAAGTCGGAGCCTCAATTCTTTATTTATCCGGAAAATCAGCTTCTAATTTAGAAGGTATTTTTCAACCACTTCGGCAACACCATCCTTGTTATTCGATGCAACAATAACATCGGCACGATCGCGCAACTCTGGCGTAACATTATCTACCCAAACGCCCAATCCGGCATACTCTACCATCGTTAAATCGTTACCTGCATTGCCTACCGCAATAATCTCCTCGCGAAGAATACCTAATTTTTCAGCCAATCGGGCAATACTTGCTGCCTTATCGATACCTTGCGACATTACCTCCAAAAAAAATGGTTTCGAAATAGCAACGCTCTTATTTGGCTTTTCATGCTTCAATTTTGCCTCTACCATTTTTAAATATTCTGGTTCCTCTAAAAGAATACATTTCACCGCGGCTTCAGTTACCGCGGCCTTAAAATCATCAACTTTATTAAATTTCATCTGTGTAAGCTGCACCTCAATATCAATATATTTCGAAGTTCTCTCGCTAATAATACTATCGGAAGTATAGGTAAGAATATCCACATTGTTTGCCATCGAAAAATCGTGCAAATCGTGAACTTGTTCCTTACTTAAACTTTGTTCGAAAATACTTTTTCCCTGCTTAAGATCGGTAATAATTGCCCCATTGTACGAGATAATATACGATCCATATTTTTTTAATTCGAGTTCATCGGCATAACGAAGCATGGCAGGTGTTGGTCGGCCCGAAGCCAAAATAACGTAAACACCTTTCTCCTGCGCCCTAATTAGCATCTCTTTATTTCTTACTGATATACGGTGATTATCGCACAAAAGCGTATCGTCCAAATCGAGGACTAACATTTTATATTTCATCTCTTACATTCTATCATCTCCCTCACCCAACTCTTTCTTCCTCCTTTTAAAATGATTTTCAATTAGAGATTTTTCAATTAAAGTATATTGCCTGGGAATATTTCATTTTGGCTAACAAACAATGCGTTAGTCTTCATTTTCAGCTTGCGAAAGTAAAAACAATTCTTGAATAATCCTGTAAGTAAATCTTAAATCCATATTAAGTTTAGATTCCAACGTAAAGAATCCAGTTTTTTAATTGCTCACTAAAAAGGGAAATGAACATTAATATTGCTGAATTTTTAGAAGTTGAATTATTTGTGTTAGATTTAGATCATTAGAAAGAAATTAGATGACTATGAACAATAAAAAAGACCTGCCATTTCATCATTATTCAGAAACCTATAAGTATGTAAATATAAATGACGGTCACCCTGTTCTTTCTATTGATCCAAACTTTCCATTTGTAATGACTCAATTTGGCTTTATGCACAATAGAGCGCAAACCGAAACTCCTCATCGTCATGATTATTTTGAAATTCTATTTATTGAAGATGGTGCAGGGCAACATATCATTGATTACGAGACTTATGAGATAAAGCCACCTTGTTTTTATTTTCTCTCAAAAGGACAAATCCATTTATGGAAATTAAAAAAACCATTAAAAGGAAAAGTGATTCTTTTTCCAAGAGAATTTTTAATTCCACCTACAACAGCTTTCAACCAAGAGGGTGATTTAGGTATTTTTAAAGGCTTAAGTGAAGCCCCGTATGTTCGCATTAATGATGAGAATTTACCCAAGATTCAAGAAATACTTAATAATATAAAAGAAGAGTACTCGCGAAAATCGGAAAGTAGTCTTTCAATGCTTAGAGCTTATTCGCATATTTTATTGGTAAATCTGCTTCGTATTTATGCTAATGATCAACCAACAAATATTTTAGATCCTTCCAATACAATGGTTCGTAAATTCAGACAGTTAGTTTCTGAAAATTATCTTGTTATCCGTTCTGTTCAAGCATACGCTGATCTCATCGGAATAAGCTCTACTCACCTTAGAGATACCGTTAAAAATATTACCGGCTATTCGCCAGGCCAACTAATTAGACAAGAGATAATTTTTGAAGCAAAAAGAAGATTAGCCAATACCGAATTAACCACCGCAGAAATTGGCTACGCACTTAATTTTGAAGATACATCCTATTTCAGCAGATTTTTTAAACGTGAAACAGGACAAAGCCCATTAAACTACCGAAAAGAAATCCGAAAAAAATATAAAATTAAGTTGCTATAAATTCTCATCAGGATAGATTAAACACTATGAAATACATTCCGGAAATAAGCTTTTGGAAAGACAAAGAATTACAAATAAGTGGATTTCAATTTTTCATACTAGAAGAATTAATAACTGACGACCTAAATCCATCAGACCACAGTCCTTATTTGCCGCACCGTTTAAATTTTTATGCCATACTGATTATTACGGAAGGAGAAGTCAACCATATTGTTGATTTTAAAGTTCATACCTTGCAAAAAGGCGATGTAATAGTTATTGCGAAAGGACAGATACATGCGTTTGAAGAACACACCGAGTACAAAGGATATTTAGTAGTTTTTTCCGAAGCTTTTATGCAGAAATATATGGCTCAGGCATCTATCGCTCGAATTAACCATTTATACAATTATTTTTTAAGACAAGAAAAACTTAACAATCCCGACTACAATCAAATTCTATTCAACAAGTTAAAAGAGGAGCTGAAAAGCGACTCGTCTTCACTGCCAAATATTATAGCAGCCTTATTGACTGTTTACTTGCTAAAATTAAACGATGCGAATACGCATTTGGTAACAACTTCTGTCGACAATAGATATCTGGAGTACTTTAATCAGTTTAAACTTCTTGTTGAGCAAAACTATTCAAAAACCCGTGATGCTAAGGTGTATGCTTCCGATATTGCTATTTCCTACAAACACTTAAACGAGGTGAGCAAAGAAATTGTAAAAACCACGGCGAAATCATTTATCGATAATTATGTCATTCTTGAGGCTAAACGAATGCTGGTTTCGACTTCGCTTTCGGTAAAAGAAATTGCCTTTACTTTAGGTTTCGATGAACCTACAAATTTCCTTAAATATTTTAAGAAACACACTAGTTTAACACCCGTTGAATTTCGTAATGCTTTGGCTTAGAAAATAGTTAAATCGTAAGCTTTGGCTTCGTTGTTCTGTCTGTCAGCTGGCAGATTAAAACCTATTGTTTTACTTCGATATGCTAAAATAAATTCAGCATACGAAATTGAATTAGCACGCCTAATTTTTCATAGGTTATACATTTACCATCCATTTGCTACTATTCACCTTTCCCTCAGTTCGTTTTCCCTGCATCTTTGTATTGTAATATTTCAAAGATGAAACAAATAACAATTTTAGGCGCAACTGGCTTTGTTGGCAAAATTCTTTTGCAAAAAGCTATTGATAAAAACTTCAACATTAAAGCATTAGCCTTAGATGCTGAGGAATTGCATGACTTTAAACATGCAATTGAAGTGATTGAAGGAAATTATTTCGATAAAGACAAACTACAAAAAGCCTTGGAAGGTTCAGAAGTAATTCTCTCCACCATTGGTTCACCAAAGAATCGAAAATTATCATCTGAGGATGAAGATAACTACATAAATTCGCTAGCTTTTATTATTAAACAGATGCAAGCTAATAAACAAACCCGTTGGATCAGCATTTCGAGTGCAGGAGTAAAAAAGGAACACGAGAACTTACCTTTTGCTCGCAAGCTTTTGCGCGTAAAGTTAATGACCATATCTAAATCAATCATCAATATTAAAGATCGAGAACTTCGTTTACTTGAACAAAGCAATCTGGCTTGGACAACTATACGTCCTCCCTTTATTAAAGAAAAGGTAGAGGGCGAATTCGTGGCTGATAAAAATAAATTCATTGGTAATACTGTTGATGTAAATCAGTTAAGCGATTTTATGCTTGCTGAAATTACCAGTAACAAGTGGATTAAAAAGGCCCCGGTGGTAGGTACTAAATAGAACCTATCTAATAAAATATCCAACTTTTGAAATAAGCATTAAATGCATATTACGAATTTTTATAAAACTACATGTGCAATGAAAACAAAAGAATTAAAAGCTAGAATATTTACACCATCAGCTTTCTACAAGCATTTAAAAATAGCAATTGCAAGCTTTTCGGATTTACGAAAAGCAAGAAAAAACGGCAATGTTAACAAAGCTTTCAGCGAGAAAATAATGCTGGCCGTAACACAAGTAAATGGCTGTAGGTATTGCAACTACGTACATACCAAGAATGCAATTGACGCAGGTGCTTCCGAAGATGAAATAAATAGAATGCTTAATGGGGAATTTGGCGAAGAAGGTAAGGACGAATCTGTTGCTCTGCTGTTTGCTCAACATTATGCCGATACTGATGGAAATCCTGATAAGGAAACGTATGCGAAATTTGTGAAGCATTATGGAGCACAGAAAGCAACTGATATTTTGGCTATGATTAGAATTATAATGACTGCCAACATTCATGGCATTGCCTTAGATGCTTTCTTAAGCAGATTTAAAGGAAAAAAGATGAACGGAAGCAAACTTTATAATGAGCTTGGCATTTCCTTAGGAATTCTTGTTCTGCTTCCTGTTGCAATTATCCAACTTGGCTTTGAAAAATTATTTAATACTTGTCGTAGAGTCTAATCTTTGTTCTACACACTTCTTGAAAACAGTGATTTATAAAAGTGCTTTTACATGATTTTTAGAAAAACAAGGCTTGAGCTTTTTGAATCAAGTATTCAAAAAAGAAAAGTAGTTCTCTTGCCAACTGAATTAAAATAAATAGAAAATAGATTTAATAAAAAACGAAGAGAAATGAAAACAATTAAAAATGTGTTCATCCTAACGATTCTAACTGCTCTTTTTATTAGTGGAGGAACAATTAATGCTCAAAGCAATGGAGCTTCAATAGACTATAATGTAATATCGAGAAGTGATATTGGTCCAAGACCAGCAGGATTTCAGCCAGAAAATGCAAGCCCTGTAAATGGCACTTATACCGAGAGCGTGGCTACGGTTTCAAGTAGAGTATTAAATGAAAAAACAGCCATGCTAAAGAAAGTATGCGCACAACCAATAGGTAAAAAAGGCTTTAGTGCATGGGAATTTTTATGTGATGAGGGTGGCCATACTTATGCGCAATCGGCTCCAAACCCATTGAGTTATATGGTAGGTGGTATCTCATCAAGTTTACTAACTCGTGTTGAACAGGCTATAAAAATGTTGAGTTTAGATGTTGTTAGTGCAAAAGTAGAAGCTAAAGTGTTTTTTAGGTTCAACGATCCTTTCACTCCGAAATGGACAGGGTTTACCGATAAACTTATTGCCAATATTCTTATTGATAGTAATGAGCCAGCAGAGAAAATTGCTGAAGTAAAGAGAATGGCTGTTCAGGCATGGGCTATTGGAGAATGTATTACAAACCCAACGCCTGTAGATGCACAATTTGCATTGAATACAAGAATTTGGGAGACAGAATCTGCTCGCTTGGGAAAAGTAGCTGGTCCCGATTCGTATGATAATGGCATGAAAATCACATCGAAAGGAAATCAACCTGAACCGGAGAGTTTTGAGCTGGGTATTGATGTTAGCATGGCAGAATTCACAAATCCATTTATATTCGAAGTGGTAAGTATTTCTGAGTCGGCCAATGATGTTCAACGACCTTATTTGCATAAAATAAAAATCAGAGCAATTCAGGAAAACTACTTGGCATGGGATATTTATGCTGATGATAGTCGTGAGTGTGAAGGCATAGACAAAGCCCCGACTTCAAGCGATTACTTTACTGCAGGTACCAGTTTGTGTCTAATGAGTCAACTAACTGGATGGTCAGAATTTTACAACCATCAGGGTATTGAATTCGATGACTATCGTGTGGAGCATCAATTCAATTATCAGGTAGATAATTATATGACTCCATCGGCTACAGGTCATGTTGATGGTGTGACTACAAGAATACTAATAAAGAGCAATGCTAGTGAAAAGGTAATGAGTGATTTTGCAAGCCAAGCTCTTCGAACATGTTTTGCTGGAGAAGCTGTAACAAATGCCACTACAACGGAAATTAGTGTTTCTAAAAATGGAAAACTGCTTAAGTAAAGACAAAAGAAAATTAAATAATTCATTTAAAAATTACAATGGCGTTTAAGAATAATATGAAACAATATAAAATTACAGTAGAAGAGATTTCGGATGAAAACACACTCACTTTTGAAGCCGAAAGTCACGAGAATATACTTGCAATTGTTGAGAAATTAAAACAACATCCCAATCTCGGAGAAGATGCTGCCGCATTTGGTCTGGGTTTAAAATTATTTACTGGGGTTATGATGAAACAAAAATCGAATTCTTTATTCAAAGATTTTTTGCCTCATTTCAAAGATTTTATGAAAGGATTAAAAGGAGCTTAAAAGGGGAGGTAATTACTTTTAGTTGGATTCTCCACTTATTGAATGGAATAAAGCCACAAGTGAAACTAAGCTGATGAATAATGCACAGCGAAGCTTTGTTTGTGGCTTTTAGTCGATTATTTTATAAATAGATTATATCAAAAAAATGAGTGTTGGCTAAATATTTTAAAACTAACACCAAAGAAGTCCTGAAAGGACTAAACATGAATAACCACGGGTGAAACCCGTGGTGGAAAAACAGAGACTAAACAGCCCCGAAAGGGGGTTGAAATTAAATACCAATAAAAGGGCAAAGCCCTGACACATAAAAGCACAGGGTTTACCCTGTGTTTTTATATGTTACGGTAAAATCAAGGGCTGAAAGCCCGATACGAGTCAAATAGATTTAATCCCAAACATAACGCTCATCATAATCAATCCCATATTCCTTAAAAAATGCCCGTAACTCGTCCTTAAACGATTTCTTTTTATGATGTTCTTCTTGGCTTCGGATATATTTGGCCACAATCTCAATCTTTGACGAACTTACGGAAAATACTCCATATCCATTTTGCCAACCAAAATTTAGCACCCCATTTTCTTTTATCCATTTCGATGATGATGATTTAATTTTTGAAATAAAATCAGCAAGGGTAATCGTTCGTGGTAAGTTGCACAAAATGTGCACATGGTCGGTATTTGCATAAATTTCGTTCGTATAACTTTTTAGGTTAGCAATAGTTCCCACCATGTAGGCATGTAAGTCTTTTTGAATTTCTTTTTTGATAATTGGCTTACAATATTTTGTTGAAAAAACAATGTGTATATAAACTTTTGCTAATGATTGTGGCATGATATTTAGTTTTATGGATTGATAAATTTATGTAATTAAATTACATTTTCACCATTACTCTTTGGTTTATTAAGTGTCGGCCTTTCAGTCCTTTGTTTAGTCGCGCATTGCAACGTAGGTTTACTTCCTACGCTTTTACGTGCTGTCCTTTCAGGACATTTCCGTGATTAATTGATTTTTTATCTTAAACCTTTCCTCACCCATCATAAAAATACACCTACCCAATACTCATTTTAAGCAGAATACTATACGAAAAATACGTTAGGTTACACATTTACCATTCCTTCTCTTTTATTAACCTTTTGCCAGATTTGTTTTCCCCGCATCTTTGTAATGTAATATTTCAACAGATATTAAAATCAAATAACATATTAACGTAAAAAAATTATAAAGATGAAAACAAAAAGAAATGTAAACCTTGTAACCGTTCTTATTGCACTATTAATTAGTACAACAGCAGCTTATGCACAAGAGAATTATACGGTAGTAAAAAGAGTGGATAACTTTAACCAGCCTACTACATTTTATCCTACCAAAGCAACACCTGTAAATGGAGCTATTAGCGAAAATGTAGTGACCTCAGCAAAAAGAATTTTAAACCAAGAAAAACCTTTCCTAAAAAAAGGGGTTGTAAAAACTGTAGGCGAAGATAAGCTTAGCGCGTGGCAAATGACCAGTGATGAAGGAGGGAATCCACAAAGTGCTCCAAACCCACTAACTTACTTTACGTCTGGAGCTGCTTCGGATCTGCTGACTCAGGTAGAAAGAAGTATACAAATAATGGGTTTAGATGTTGAAAGTGTAAAGGTGGAAACTGAATTCTTTTTTAGATGGAGCGATATCATGACCGATAAATGGTCGGGATTTACCGATAAAGTGGTAACCAATATCATTGTAAAAAGTAATGAACCAATAGAAAAAATTAAAGAACTAAAGGAAATGGCAGTTAGAGCTTGGTCGATTGGAGAATCTTTAGCTAACAAAACCCCAATTAACAAAGCAAATATAATTAATGGTGCCGATTGGGATGGAAAAGCTGCACAAACAGGACAAATTCCTTCGCCCGTTTCTACCGATAATGGTCGTACAATTACTAATACAACTTCGCCTTTAAATTTGCAAACAATTGAAGTTAAGCCTGACCTTGATATGGATATGAACAATTTTCCAAAAGACATGATTTTCTCTGAAGTGGGTATTGCTGAATCGGCTAATGATCCTAAGCGTCCATACTTACACAAGATAAGAGCAAAATCCTTAACTGCACACTACGAAACCTGGGAACTTTATTCTGACGATAGTCGTGGTTACGAAGGTATAAACGCAGCACCTACATCAAGAGAATATTTTACTTTAGGAACATCCTTTTGTTTGATGAGCCAATTGACGCCAAACCAGAAGTATTTCGCAAAAAAAAGGATTAACATTGATGATTTTGGTGTTGAGCACCAGTTTAATTACAGAGAAAGTAATTTTATGACCCCTACAATGACAGGCGAAATGACCGATGTAGTCACTCGAATCTTGGTTAAAAGTGATGCCGATAAAGAATTGGCAAATGAATTTGCTGTTCAATCTCTTCGTTGTTGTTTTGCTGGAGAAGGAATAGTATATGAAACTGAAATGGAAACAAGTATTTATTTGAATGGAAAGCTTGTAAAATAGTATTTCAGTAAATGATTAACATTAAAAAGACCTATTTGAGATTATCGTCTCAGGTAGGTTTTTTATTTTAAGAAGCTTACCGAATGTAAATAAAAAAGCTCTTTTTATGCACGAACTAACATGAGGTTACACATTTACCCTTCCTTCTCTTTGATTAACCTTTACTTAGTTTGTTTTACTCAGCATCTTTGCAGAGTAATATTTCAACAGTTTAAAAGATGAATCAAATTATACAAGGGATGAATTATACAACACTATTGGATAGAGGAAAAGCTTTGCTATTGTGGATTTATAAGAATATCACGAATAAATTTACAGCCCCTTTCAGAGTACTAAAAGATAAGTTTCCAGTAATAGACAAATATCCTGTAGTAAAGTACAGTTTAATTCCTGTGCTTATTGCCTCGATTTTTGCTGTTCGCTATATCCTTAAATTTGTTATTAACGAATTAGCTGAATGGACTTCTGGTTTTGTAAACGAAACAGCTGATTATTCCATCTCCGAAAGAACAATTGTACTAAGTATTGTAGCTGTGTTTATTCTTGTGCGTGTTGTTTTGAAAATAAGGAGCCAACAAAATAAAAATAGCCAACAAAAATAAAATTCATAAGTAGCACTCAATTTCGTTGAAAAGTACCAGATTATCAGGAATTAGTTACCTATCAACTACAAGGGTAATCGATAGCTTTGTTTCTAAATAAGTTATTGAATTCAACAAGAAAAATTATAAAAAACATAAAAATGAATACAAAGAAACACCGGAGTCGTAAATCTAAAATTACAGTATCCATAGTTGCCATTTTACTTGTCGTAGCCTCAATAGTCGCTATTATTTGGTTTAAAATGCCAAGTGAGCAAAGAAACATGGTGTCGTTTATGATGAAGAGCGGAGCGAATTATGATGCATATCAAGAATATCAGACTATTGATAGAAATAAAATAGCTCCACAAACTACTTCTTTTAAGCCTGTTGTTGCCAAAACAACCGATGATGATTACAACAGTAATGTTACTGTAATCACAGAAATGGTACGCAATGAAACATCAAAAATGCTTAAAAAAGCCATGGTGAAACCTAATGGTACTAATGGTTACTTGGGTTGGCAATTGATCGCAGATGAAGGTTTTGAAGAAGGGGTGAATAGTTTCGGCCCATCACCTCTTAGTTATTTGACAACAGGTGTTGCGGCTAATTTGCATACACAGATTATTCGAGTAGCAAAAGTTCTAAATATTGAATTAGACAATGTAAAAGTGGAAGTATTGAATAAATTTCACTGGAATGATATGATGTCGGCCAAAGGAGCAGGTTTTCTTGATGAAACTCATACAAATATCATTATTGAAAGCAGTGAATCGGAAGAAACCATCCAAAACTTAAAAAATATTGCCTTAAACTCGTGGACTGCTGGTGAAGGTTTAGCCAATGCAACTACGATTAAACCCACTTTAGTTGTGAATGGAAAAAACTGGGACAATTATCGTGCGACTCCTGGCACGACTCTTACCGATGAAGCTTATGTAGATGGACTGAAAATAAGTCACATAACTGATGGACCGATAAAATCAGACTACATCGAACAGGTTGCTAAAGGCATCGGTGATCAGTCAATGGATGATATTTCAAATTTGGTGTTTGAAATATTAGCCATCTCAGAGTCTGCAGAAAATTCTGATAGACCTTATTTAAAAAAAGTTACGGTTTCTTTTAATAGTACAGGCTCAGAAACTTGGGAACTTTACTCCGATGAGTTGAATGGTGCGGAAGGAAAAGCTATGGCTCCAACATCTTTGGAATATGTAACAGCAGGAACGGCTTTGTGTCTTACATCACAAATGACACTTGTAAGTGCTATGTTGGATTTAAACTGCAGAGATTTTCGAGTGGAACAGCAAATTGACTACCGAGAAGAAAATATAAATTCTACCGAAATGGTTGGTTTCGCAGACATCGTTCACTCAAGTGTTCTAATTGATTCGGATGAATCGCAGGAAAGATTGAATCGTTTTTATCAACAATCTCTCTCGATGTGTTTTGCTGGTGAAGCTTTTAAAGGAGCTACCGACATGTATACTCATTGCTATTTGAACGGTAAAGAAATAAATTAGTCTTATAATAATTCAATTTAAAATTGAAGTTTATATTCATCAACGCAAGAAGTAAAAAGAGATATAAAAAACTATCGCTTTAGGCTTTTTCCTGAAAAAACAAAAATAAAATAGAAGATAAAATGAATTACGACGTAGTAATAATTGGCGGTAATCCTGCCGGAGGAGCAGCAGCAGTTTCTGCAAAAATGTTGCATAAAGACAAATCAATATTGATCATTAAAAAGGAACCGGTATCTCTTGTTCCTTGCGGTATTCCTTACACTTTTGGAACCTTAAACAAGGTAGAAGATAATCAGATTGATCCTGAACGTATGAAACAAGGAGGCATAAATGTTCTTATCGGTGAGGTAACTGTAATCGATAGTGTCAACAAACAGTTAAGCTTAAAAAATAGTGAGCTGGTTTCGTACGACAAATTGATTGTTGCTACAGGTTCTGTACCTTTTGTACCTCCTATTCCTGGGGTTGACTTAGAAGGTGTGGTAACCATTCGTAAGGAAATGGAATATATTAAAGCAATACAGCCACAATTAAAACAAGGTAAAAATATTGTTGTGGTTGGGGCTGGCTTTATTGGTGTTGAAATGAGCGACGAACTTAGCAAAGTTTGTAAAAATGTAACACTTATCGAATCGATGGATTCTATATTGCCATTGGCTTTCGATGAGGAAGTAGTTGAATCAGCTGCAAGGGTTCTACAAAATCATGGTGTAAACATTCGCACCAACACCCTGGTAGATAAAATTGTAGGCGAAAACGGAAAGGTAAGTGCAGTAAAGCTTAAAGATGGAGAAGAAATTAAAGCAGACCAAGTAATACTAGCAATTGGTTATAGATCGAATGTTTCTTTGGCAAAAGAATGCGGCATAAACATCGGTATTTACGGTGGTATTATCACCGACGACTACATGCGTACAAATATCAAAGATATTTTTGCAGTAGGTGACTGTGTAGAACACCGTGACTATTTTACCAATAAACAATCGAAATTGATGTTAGCCTCAACCGCCGCTTCCGAAGCGCGTGTTGCAGGAATGAACTTATTCGATTTACGAATTATCCGTCAAACCAAAGGTAGCATTGCCATCTTTTCAACTTCTCTCGACGATATTTCGATGGGAGCAGCCGGACTTACTGAAAAACAAGCAAAAGCGGAAGGCTTTAGAATAATTGTAGGCGTACATAGTGGCGTTGATCATCATCCTGCAATCTTACCTGATACTTCGAAACAGATAGTCAAATTAATTTTCTCTGAAGGAAGTGGTGTGATTATAGGAGCCCAAATCGTTGGTGGTGTTTCAACCGGTGAAATGATAAACATGTTAGGTTTGGCTATTCAAAAAAATATGACAGCATCAGAATTAGCGTTAATGCAATATGGCACACAACCTAAACTTACAGCTGGTCCTACAGCTTATCCAATTGCTTTAGCTGCTATGAAAGCTGTTCATAAAATCTATGAATATAATAGTTGTATATTATAACAATAATTCGTGAGATATGAGATTTAAGACATGAGACTGATTTACAAACGACTTATTATCAACATATTGATAAAAATGCAGCAGGTTTAAAAGGCACTCATTATCAGATCTTTACTAAACCTTACCGAACTATTGTTATAAGTTAGGCCAATAAAATAGCAGAATCTTTAAAACTAATAATCTCAGATAAGTAAACTCTCTGTTCTCGCACAGTTTAATTGTGTGGTTTGGCACTAAGTACTATGAGTAATGTGCTGTCGCATTATGTTATTTATAATTAACTGATATACGGCTTGTTTTGCAATTGTTAATTGCCCATTATTAATTACTAATTACTTAATTAATACATGACCAATTAATCTGAGTCCACAATAATGAAATAGAACAAGCAAAGTATCGCTTTGCTAATAATTTTAAAATCCTGAAAGTAAAAGTCTTTCAGGATTTTTTGTTAGCTCAAGTTAAAAAAATATTGCTCCGTTGAAAAGTACCATATATTCCTCATTTAGCACCTTACTATCACTCTTCCAGACTCTTATTTTTGTGTAGCAAGTATTTTAAAACGGGAAATCAATTAGTTGTTGAATAAAAACGGAGGATAATATGGCAAAATCGAATAAAAAAGATCCCTCATCGGTAGGTCGAAGAGATTTTATGAAAAAATTAGGTTTAGGAGTTGGTGCTGTTGGCTTTGGAGCCGCCGCTTATGCTTCTGGATTTAAAAATCTTGATAAAATGATGGAAACCCCTTTAGCGGAACGAAAATTACCGTTTTGGGTAAAGGAAGTAGATGAGCCTACTGTAGAAATTGATTGGGAGAATATGGAAATATTCCATGGCCCTGAGAATACATTATTCAATCCTGCTTCTTGGGAGAATCCTCAAGATTACATGGACATATACGATAGAAATATTGCATCAACAAAGAAAAATGTTCAAGATAATGTTCCTGGTCTTTCGTTAAAAGACAGAGCTTTAGCAGATGCTAACTGTTGGGGTTGGGGCGGACGCTCGGGTGCGGATTTAGCTTCCCCTTGGGCAGGTGCTGATGTTAAGGCAAATCCTATGTGGGAACATCCTACCATGTTTTATACTCCTGAAGATTATGGAGTGTCGAAACATGAAGGAACACCAGAAGAAAATTCTAAAATGCTACGAACTGCAGGAAGAATTATGGGAGCTTCTGACATGGGCTTTGTAAAACTCGACGAAAAAACAAAAAAATTATTGTGGGGTAAGATTACATTTGAAGACGTAGAAAAGGGATACGCAGAACCAGAAAAAAACAAATATGTGTTACCAAATAAAGAATTGTGGGCAGTATGCTCTGTAATACCACAATCCTTATGGATGCAGCAATACTCCGAGCGGATGAGTTGGGCTTCCAGTAATACCATGAGTTATTCAAGAGCCAATATTTACGGAAATAGATTGAGTGTGTTTTTAAGAGGTTTAGGATATCAAGCCTATGGTGGAGATACCGAGTCTATGGGACGCTCAGTAGGTTTTGGTGTAATGGCAGGACTGGGAGAGTACGGCAGAGCAGGTATTCTGATTAGTCCAAAATATGGAACTGATATTCGAACTGTATTGATAACGATTACAGACCTGCCGTTGGCAGTTACAAAACCGATAGATGCTGGCATCACCAAATTTTGTGAAACCTGCAAAAAATGCGGAGAAATGTGCCCTTCCGGCGCCATTAGTATGGAAGAAAAACCATTCTGGGGAGGTGGTGAAGCCTATCAGGCAAAAGGAATTAAAGGATGGTATATGGATGCCAAAAAGTGTTATTCTTTTATGCTGGGAGGCGAACCGGATTGTAGTCGCTGCCAAACTGTTTGTCCATTTACAAAATTTGATGACGCGGTAATACATGACCTCATTAAATTATCAATCGGATCTGCTCCTCTTTTAAATTCAGCAATCCGAAAAATGGACGATATATTTGGATATGGCGAAGAGCCGGACTTAAATGAAACACCTTGGGATTTAGATCCAATGGATATTCCTCTTTACGGTTTAGATAAATCCCGTTCATAAAGAGATATTAGAATTGAGATTGGAGACTTTTTCATCTCCAATCTCCATCTTATCATCTATAAAAAAATAACAACAAGAGGTTTGAGTAATAAGACATGAATAAAAAAAACACCATCTCATGTCTCACATCTCCTATCTCACAATCTAAAAAATATGAAATTAATTACTTGGAATTGGTTCTGGTATGTTTTGGTAGGTTTTCTAATGGGTGGCGGAGCCGTAATGATATGGCACATCTTAAAAAATATGAAATTAAAGATGGTTTGGTTTGAGTGGATTCTATTAATTCTCTGTTTTTTTACTTTCATGCTTATGAGTCAAACCTTTATTGCATCCTTTCAAGAGTATGAACCTCGAGCAGCATGGCTTTCGCTCGTTTTTATGGGAATACCTATTCTTTTAATGGCGGTAGTAGTATACAGATCGATAAACAAGCGATATTCTAAAATTAAAGCACTTAGCTGAGGTCAAAAAAGACTATATCAAACACACAATTAACAAACAAAAAAACTTATATGATTACGACAATAGTTAGGCGCATTTCCACACCTATTACATTAATTAGCATAGAAAAGGAAACGTTTGGGACGTACACATTTAAGTTTGCTGTTCCCGAGAAAAGTAAATGGACCCCTGGTGCATATGCTCATTTCTTAAGTTCAGACCTGCAAAACGGAGAAAAAGTAAATAAAGAATCGGTACGGGAATTATCAATCATGAGCCATCCCGATGAAAAATTTATTGGGTTTACAACTCGAATCCGTCAGAACCCTTCCGATTTTAAACAATGCTTGCTTAACCTTAAACCAGGCGAGGCAATACGTATGTTTAAAATCGGGAATCATTTTAAAGATAAAGGAACCGATAAACCGATTGTTTTTATCAGTATGGGAGTTGGTTTAGCTACCTTTCGACCACTAATTTTGGAGCATTTAAAAGATGCTACCAAGTTCGCCTCAATGATAAATATAAACATAGATCGTTCTGGTAATTTTGTATATCAAGAAGAACTTGCAAAATTAGATGAAAGTAAGTTGAAAAATGTGTTTGTAACAAATAGAGATGATTTGTACAGAGTAATTAGTCAGTGCATTAACAGCGATGACAATATATACTATGTAGTAGGCTCAACGGAGTTTAATAAATCCATAAGAGATTTTTTACTAGAGAATAATATATCGAAAAAAGCAATTGTTTTAGATGAGTAATACCATCTTACTCAAGACTTATTACCCTGATGAATTAAGAATATGACAAATTTAAAACAGCAACTTAGAGTAAGAATTAAGCATTAATAATACAGGCCTTCGTGTCAATGAATCGCTGTGTAATTTTTGATGCATTTGTGTTGATATTTGTCCTTATCCAGTAATCCATAAAGTGAACTAAATTAGACTTTTAATAATGAGTAAATCAGCTAATAAAATCCGTTTTACGATATACGCAATTGCCTTTATTCCTTTTATTCTTCTATTAGCAACAGGAGTTATTTTGCTAAAATATCATACAGGAGCACCACTAGAATCAACGGTTATGGGATGGAATGCACATTATTGGTTTTCATTTCATAAGTTAACAGCTGTGCTATCTATTCTTTTAATTTTGCTTCATCTTTTTGTAAAAACTGATTGGGTAAAAAACTTACTTCTTTCCAAATTGAAAGCCAGATTTAAAGCATCAAATATAATTTTGTTCATCGTATTTATTATTTGCTCGCTAACTGCATTATGCTCTTGGCTAATTTTCGATGGTGCCAATATTGCGGAACTTTTAAGAGGAATACATAACAAATTAGGATTGTTGCTTATTGTAATGTTTGTAATCCATTTATGGAATTACAGAAAAGTGATTGTTTCTCATTGTAAAGAATTGAAATAAAGCCAAAGAAGAATAGAGATGCAATTGAATTAATTATACTTTTTATATAATTGTTGATTGCCCAAATTAGAATGCAGTGCAATGTGTAATAAAAAATCAAATAAAAAGAAAGCAGAAAACTGGCTCGCTATTATTGCCATACTACTAATTATAGTGGCTTGGTTTGTTGGGGGACAACTGGAAAATGCAGATATCCTCTCCTCTATTCAGACAAAAATGCCTGAAATTGCCAAATTAAAAGAAGTTGAAGAATCTACTTACCAAATTTATAATTCAAACGAAGAACAACTAGGTTATCTTACTGTGGAAGCCGCCATGGGATATGGTGGTCCGCTAAAAATGGCTGTTGCAGTCGATCAGAATGGAAAAATATTCGATCTTGCAGTTATTAACTCCAAAGAAACCCCTTCGTATTTAAAAAAAGTTCTGGATGCTAAATTCCTTGATCGACTGATCGGTAAATCATCTCAAGACGAATATTCCCTTGGTAATGGAGTTGATGGGATTTCAAGTGCTACTTATTCCTCGCGCGCCATAGTGCAAGCCACAATCAAAGGAAATCGATTTATTGCGGCTAAAATGCTTGGCTTAGATGTACCAAAAGAAGCAAGTCCTTCTTTAAAATTTGGGACTCCTGAAATAATTTTGCTACTCCTTTTTGCAGTAGGATATTTTGCTCATAAATCTACGTTTAAGTACACAAAAATTGCTCGGTGGGGAACCATGCTCGTTGGTTTATTTGTACTCGGTTTTTTTTACAATAAACCTTTTACTCTTTCCATGATCAACCAGTTATTTTTGGGCTATTTTCCTCCCTTATATTCACAATTATATTGGTATTTGCTGTTGGGTGGAATTTTTCTTGTGCTTACCGTAGAAAATAAAAATCCGTACTGCTCGTGGTTTTGCCCATTTGGCGCTGCTCAAGAATGTATGGCTTTGGTTGGAGGTGCAAAACCCAGATCAACAGGAAAATTTAAAGATGTATTAAAATGGACCTTAAGGACAATTACTTTTTTGGCCATTATTGCAGCTTTACTATTGCGAAATCCAGGCGTTACGAGTTACGAAGTGTTTGGTACTTTATTTAAACTAACAGGCAGTGGTTTGCAGTTTGCAATATTAGGTATCGTTTTGGTAGCATCATTGTTTATTAAAAGACCATGGTGTACCTATCTATGTCCTTTAGGCCCGGTAGCTGATTATTTTACTTATTTACGAAAATTGATATTTAACAAATGGAAAAAACAAAAAGTAAACGAATAGGCGAAATTGTTGTAATAGCTGTTGTAATAATTTGTTTGGGCTTAATTAGTATTCAATTAGTAGGTAGCATTCAGCATTCGATAGATCTCAATTTTTAATCCTGTAAAGTAAAACTTGAATATAAAAGCATTCGCATTTCTTGTTTGAAACAGAACAAAAGAAAACTTTTTCATCAATAAATCAGGGACTTTGTCCCACAAGATTGGCTTAGTGGTAGTTCAAGGGTTAAACTTTAAAAAGTTTAACCCTTTCTATTTTGCAGTAGTACAACAAACAATATTTTACCCTCCCATTTTGCATTCGCAGGATCCAATTATTGGGTTTCCCTTTTGTTCCAATAAAACCAGTCCTTTGCAATATTCTTAAACGGAAAGAACCAATCGTTCCTGTCCTCTTTATCTATCAAAAACTTTACTTACCCTTTAGCAGGTACAACAAATCGGGAAATCCATTCAGAAATCCCGATTCATTATTTTATATCATCTATTCCTTAAAAATTATAAAGCTTCTCTGCTATTCCTTTTAAATCCTCTTCGCCTTTACAATCTGAATATTTTAAATTCATTTCGCGAATAAACTCGTCGGCCGATGTTGCTTTAAAAGCTACTTTCTTCATGTCCTTCAAATACTTAATTTGAAATTCTAAATCGTCGACTCCTGCTTTTCCAAATCCATGCGAACCTAACAATAAGGTATATCCTGCTTTTTTAGCTTTAGTAGCATCGGCAAGCGCTCCATCTATAGCCAATTTGCTTTCAATTTGATTTTTAGATGCATGAAACCCCTTTGCAGGAGCAAAATGTTGGTAATAAACATTCTCGCCAATAGCGATATTTACACCAGGCATACCAGGTACCGATGTTGGTTCCAGCGTGTACTTCACACCATCTACTGTAAAAGTTGTAGAAGCATCAATCTGCTCGTCGAAAGCTACAATTTCCGTATCCATAGCTCCCTTAAATGCTTTATCAAAGAATCCTAACATTCCTTTTGCTGCATCCGACTTTAAAAATTCTGCCATCGATTTTGTGATCACCTTGTGTTCCTCCCTGTAAACCTTTAAGCCTGCTGGATGAAACGAAACAAGCACTCTCTCAATGGGTTTGCCTAATTTTTCGGTGTAAGCAATAAATTCTTCTACTTTGCCTTTAAAAGCCTGTGGCTCGAGTATTACAAGACTATTCTCCCCTTCTATAATAAAAGAAACATCTGCCATAGCATCAAAAGAGGCATAGGTGTGTAGGGTAAAATTCTCCATCTTATTGATTGAAAAATTGGCTTTAGGTTGTGCATATGCCGAAATTGCGATCATTGCAGCAGCAAGTAAAACACTTAATTTTTTCATTTTCTTATCCTTTTTTTGAATCAACGAGCTAGTTATTTCTTTACCTAGCTCGTTGAAATTTATTTTTTAGTGATATTTTTATCAAGCACTTATGCTAAAACATTTTTTACCGATTCGGCAATTGGAGTTGTTGGTCTTCCTAAGATTTTGGAAAGTTGTTTGCTATCGTCAAACAAATCATTTTTAGATGCACTCACATCCCAACTTGCCAAACCTAAGGCTAAACCCTCTGGCAAACCAATATTTTTAAGAATGTTGGCATATTCTTCTTCAGGAATGTTGTTGTATGGAATGGTTTTCCCCGTTTGTTTGGAAATTTCGGCAGCTAAATCGCTTAATGTATAAAAGTGATCTCCGGCTAATTCAAAGCTTTTTCCTTTATTTGTTTCGTTGGAGATTACAATACCAGCCGCTTCTGCGTAATCGGCACGTGGAGCCGATGCTATTTTTCCTTGTGCCGCACTTCCTAAAAATGCACCACCACCAATCGCACCAGGTATCGATGCTGTGTAGTTTTCAGAATACCATCCGTTGCGCAAAAGTGTGTATGCAATTCCTGATTCTTTTAAAGCTTGTTCGGTGCTTTTATGCTCTTCGGCAAGATTTAAGCTAGTTGTTTCCAGGTGCAAAAGACTAGTATATACAATCCATTTTACACCAGCCTCTTTCGCTGCGCGAATAACATTAGCATGTTGCCCGGCACGTTGGCCAATTTCACTTCCCGAAATCAGTAACAACCGGTCTATTCCCTGAAGCGCTCCCGTCAGTATTTCTGGTTTACTGTAGTCAAATTCGCGTACTTCAACACCTAAAGCACCCGCTTTTTCGGTATTACGCGCTAAGGCTACTATGCTTTCTATTGCAAGTCTTTTTTTGAGTTGCTCTACAACAATACTTCCTAATTGTCCTGTTGCTCCACTTATTGCTATCTTCATAACTATACTTTTTTTTTAATGTTTATCTCTATAAAAATCGAACACTACAAAAGTATGGCAGAGAGCAAAGGCAGGAAAGGTAAAAAAGCGCCCTTAGATGGTAATTTTACAATTGATTCTGTTTTTGATAGTCGGTAGGCAATATATTTTGGCGAGATTTAAAATATTTAGTGAAATTGGTAGGATCGTCGAAACCAATTTCATAAGCAATCTCTTTTACACTTAGGTTGGAGTGCACCAATAAGCGTTTAATTTCCAAAATTACCCTGTTTTCGATATATTGTTTTGCGGTAGTATTCGTACAGATTTTTAAAGCCATATTTACCTGCTTAGCACTCACATTTAGCGTTTTGCAAATATCTGTAACCCGCAATTTATAGCTTACTTTTTCCTCCAATATTTTTCTAAACTTTAGGTAAAGGGTAAGCGACTCATTACAGACTATATCAGCCCTTTCGCGCTTATTCCTTTCTATCTGAATTAAAAAATTCTTAAGTAAGTTGCGTTGGTACTCTCCCGAGTCGAATGGCATTCCCTTTTCTTGCTCGGTAATCATTTCCTGTAAAAGGGTATAAACTTCTTTATTTGCAATATGACTTTGCGGATTAATTGTATGATTAAATATGGTATAATCGTATAAGTAATGATAATCAAATTCATCCTTAACCAAAAAGTCGGGAGTAAACAGTAAGGCATATCCCTTAAGTTGTGGGTTGGAATAAAAACGTTGTACCTGTCCCATAGCTACTGGAATTACCGTATTTTCGGAATAGGCAATTCTTTCAAAATCAACCTCGTGCACTCCCCTTCCCTCGGTAATAATAATTACCTGATAAAAATTTAGCCGATGCGAGTAATAAGCTTTTTCACTAGAAAAAGTAAGAATCCTTTGCAAAGGAATAATTTCCAAACCTAAATTGGACTGTTTATTATTAAAATCATATTTAAAAATTATTGATTCATCCATAATACATAGGCAATTAATTAATTCAATAAACAATCATTTTCGGTATCATATGCTTGCATATACCTGCTAGCTTTAGCAAAAGCTATTTTACTTGGGCCAAAACACCTGATATTCTCTTAAACGTTTCATTTACAGATCGATCTTTTGTGATTGTTTCACAAAAAAATCAAGTCTCTTTGTATTCACCTCTTCCAAACATTTAATTTTTAAATGCCGGCGGTATTTCCCTTTCCCTTCGAGCACCTTTGCGGGATCTTCAAATAAAAACCCGTTGCTAAATTCAAAAGAAACGTGCTTCGTATATACAAACACACCTCCAAAATCCTCGTCTAAAGAAAATAGAATTCCACCATACATCATGCGCTCGGCAGCATTCGGATAATTTTCGAAAAGCAATTTACGAGAAGCTTCCACTATTTGATGCTTTACAGGATCTGTATTAACCAAGCTCTCTATAAACTCCCGAACTCCTTTATTTTCCGATTCTTTCATTTGTTAAGCGTTTTAAAGTCTCTTTTTCTTCGGATTGAAAATACTAACAATTAAGATAGAGGCTCCTGCACCAACTAATATTCCAGATAAAAAATCGGTAGTCTCTTCGTCGATCAGTACAATTTCGCCTTGGTAATAAAATTGATAAACTAGTCCTGCTACAAGGCAGAATAGTGCGATGATTATTTTGATTTTTTTACTCATAATTTAAATTTTAGTGTTGTTTACGAATAATTTTCACAATCCGATTGTAGCATATTTCCGCTAAATTCCAGTCATATCCATCAAAGTTAGTGGTATTATTAAATTGAATAACAACGGTATCAATATCTTTATGATATTCGGCAATACTCTGATAGCCGACTAGCAAACCTGTATGTTTGTACACGTAAATGGAAGAATAAATTTCCTGTTCACCTTCCTTAAACACCGAACCATCGTTTAGTGCCCGCAGGAATATACCTACATCCTCGGCTGTAGCGATCATTAAACCAGAAAATTCATTCTTTAGATCCTCTTCCACTCCAACATAATATCCACTCATCACCTCACTTATATCCACTTCGTGCAGGGAACCAAAGGTATTTTTAAGCTTAAGTGGTATCAAAATCTCCTCCTTTATAAATTGCAGGTGACTATATCCTAACACTTTATCAATTAGATCCGAAATCAACATATAATTCGTGTTTGAATAGCCGTAGTCTTTACCCGGCTCAAAGTCGGCAGGTAAATCGAGCGCGTAATTAAGTGTTTCCTGTTTATTTTTGGGCGGATTACTCCAATAATTGGGATGGTCTACAAAATTAGGAATGCCACTTCGGTGTTGCACCATCATTTTTAAGGTAATTTTGTCGGCATTTTCGATCCTTCCAACCAATTCGGGAAAGTAGGTAGCAAGTGTTTTATCCAAAGACAAACGTCCGTCTTTAACTAATTTTGCAACGGCAACGGCTACATACAACTTAGTGATGCTGGCAATCTTAAATAATGCTTGTGGCCGGGCAGGGATTTCATTTTTTCGATCGTGCCAGCCTGCGGCATAAAACGCTGCGGGCTTCCCAGCTTGGTCCACATAAACAATCATTCCATCAAAGCCATGTTCAATCCCCTCCTCTAATTGTGCCTGCACAGTATTAGGCAGTGGCAATATCCAAGCCCATACCAGTATCCATGGTACAAAAAACAGAGAAGTTATGCTCGAGCCAATTAATGCTATTTGAAATATTCGTTTGGTTAGCTTTTTCTTCATCATGTGCTTTTTTAGGGTAAAGTACATCTAGTAAATTTCTAAGCATAAATCGTGATTGATTGCCTCGGCGCTCCATCGCCAATAGAATGATAAGATTCTGATAAGCTGTAGGCAGAAACTCAATTACTAAACGTATTTACTCCTCGTTTATTAATCCTCCTAAAAGTACCGAAAGCATTTCAATTATATAAATTAATTGAAATGCTTCTTAAAAAAAGAGAATCAATAATAGGCTGGAAATTATCGGAGTAAAAAAAAGAAAACGACGGGAACTAAAGCCAGAATAGAACACAAATAAAAATATAAGGAACCGATTTTGTGTTAGAATTTAGATTTATCAATTTTAACCGTACTGCTCCGTTTGGCTGCATTTCGACGATTGTTTACATTTTGTTGGTATTAAAAAAAAGCCACTATAGGTAAATTGTTTGGATCTAACATTCCTCCTGCTACATTTACGATTTTAAAGTTTTTTGCCATTAAATACGATAGATGAATACTTAAAACTAATTATCATTTCATCAAACTGCTTGATATAGTCTTGTCCTAAATTGCCATGACACTTCTTATTTACTCCTCCAATACCTTCACTATGCAATTGTAAACTATCTAATTGTGCATCCGAATTAGCAATTTTAAGCGTTAAATTATCAATAACATAACCTTCAAACTCCACTCGACCACCTGCACTAGCAACTTTAAATGTTTTTTTTGGATAATTATCAACGATCGATTGTTTATATTCCTTGTAAAATAGTGAATATAAGGTAGTCGTTGTTGCTCCAGTATCAAAATGAAACCTCAAAGTATCTCCTTTATATTCACTTGCTAAAATGGGCATAAACCCATCCAAAGCAAAATTATCATACGAATATTCAGTAAGTTCTTTCGGAATAAATAGTTGATGATCTTGTCGCAGATGTATCTCTTCCATGGCTTTTATTACTGGAAAACCGATGATTCCTTTAATTGAATAGTCTATTTGAGGAAATGACAAATTTTCGTCGTCGAAAACAAGGAATACAACATTTGAAAATGTTAAGCCACCAATACTAAGTGTTTTTGCAATAGCTAAATCACTCTTCACTTTAGCTCCAGTAGCGGCAGTCACAAAAAAATCAGCTTTAATTAATTTTAACCCTAGCTGATCGACAAGTGATTTTTGTATGACTGAAAAATTTGCTCCTGTATCAAAAATCAGATTCAATGAAGTATCTCTAAAAACTGTTTTAATAGTAGACAAACCGACTTTGTCTTTTATTAATGGTATCGTAACATCCTTATTCCTTATGACTTTTTGTGGAGGAGTATTTATTAAGGCTTTCCAAATTTTGTAAGAATTTTGTACGTTATCAAGTTCCAACGAATCAATTATCCCTGAATATTTCTGTTGAATAAATTCACTACTTAACGCAGCGTTTCTGTATTCGAATAAGTTTCCTTCGTTTTGCAACTTCATGTAGTATAATGTTCTAATTAATGAATCATTAAGCGAAATTTCAGCATTGTCAAGTAGCTCTTTAATTGCTTTGTTTGATTCCTTAGACTTATTAAAAGCAAGAGCTATAACTGCTTTATAATAGAGAGCGTCCTCTTTTGATAATTGATTGCTTTGTCGATCATATAACTTTTTTAACTTAAAAAAACTTTCACTTTCGGCTAATTGTTCTAGTTTATTTATAAGATGAAGATCGGATGATTTGTCCGTTAAATTACCACAAGCAACAAATAGAAGTAGTACCGTTCCAACTAAAATTATTTTTATCATGGAATTATTTTGATTTTTAAACTAAAAAAATATTTTTTTCAACCTGCAAAATTAATTTTTGCATAAACTGAAAATTGAAAACTGCCGTCAAAACAAAAACCAGTGAGTTTTATTTTAAAAACTGTTGATTTTCAATTGTCAAAACACTCGGTTTTTCTACGTTTTTAAAAACAATTACTTTGGATTATTCCAACCGATTAGAAATTCACCTAAAACAAAATCAAGAACGATGACAATCACAATTATTGATACTATAATTCCGATAATTTTTACTGCTTTTTTATTCATTTTTATATGCTTATTTATTTGGAATAAGTTTGTTTTTATACTGATTTTTTATTCAAAATCTCTCACAACTGCGAGTGAATTTATATTATTTTTGAAATTTTCGCTCTGCAAATTGACCTATAAAGTAAAATGATAGAATCGGTATTAACATAAATTTCGCTGATTTTTCAAGTAAATCAAATTGATTAAGAGTCACTAATAAAATTGCAATTAGCAGTATCATAATAATATCAAATGTTCTTTTTTTCATTTGTATGTCTGTTTTGTTTAAATAAATGCTAATGTAAAAGTATTTATCCTTTCGTTTTTTAAAATTAACAAAATAGTTTTAGAAGACTGATTTTTGATTCTGAGAATAGTTCTAAATAAAAGACTTAATAGAATTGAACAATGTCGCCTGAACTATGGGTATTTAATTATTTTACCGCGTATTATAGCTCTCCAAATAAAGACTATTTTATCTTTTTAGGAGTGGCCGAATACATGTCATCTGCAGACACATACAATGCTTTCTTACTGTCTAAATTCTCTTTAATGTTTTGAGAAATCATTGTAGTTTTACCTACACCTCGAGGACTAACAATCCCAATCATAGGGCTATCCCTAGAGACTTTATCGTACAGATAACCTTTAAAATCTTTTGTTGTGTTTTATAAAAGCATTTTAAATTTCTGATAAAGTGTTCTCGTTGCATTGCTAATTATTTCATACAAATTGCACAAGGAAATCGACAATTATTTTTATTTGTACTCAAATTCAACTAAATACATTGCAATTTATAAAAAAGGTTAAAATATTTTTTTATTACTAACCGATTGTTTAGCTTTGTTGTGTAATTTAAAAACAATGGCAAGAAAAAAAGAATATAACGAAGGTGTAGTATTAGAAAAAGCAATGAATCTTTTTTGGCGAAATGGTTACGAAACTACTTCAATGAAAATGCTTGAAAAAGAAATGGGCATAAATAAATTTTCTATATACTCAAGCTTTGGAAGTAAACGCGGTCTATTTCTCGAAAGTGTGGTGAATTACAAGAAGAAAATAAATTCCATTTTTGAAGAATTAAAAAATTCAAATAATGGTATAGAAGATATAAAAGACTATTTCTATAATTCTATTAAAATTTGTAAGCTAACTGGAAATCAAAAAGGTTGCTTGGTAACAAACACTTATAATGAATTTTCAGAAAAAGAAGATGATCAAATTAAAGAACTAATCAATTCGTATATGAATAATCTAAAAGAACTATTCATCGAAAAATTAAAACAAGACTCTAGCAAGGATGAGTTAACCGTACTAAAACAAGCTAACTATTTATTCTTGGCAAAGAATGGTTTGGCAGCCGCGTCTAGAGTAAATAATGAGAGAGAAATTGAAGATTATATTGAAATGACCTTTAAGAATCTATAATTTTTTTATCTCATTACTAAACGATCGTTTGGCTATTGGTGTGATAACTAAAAATTGATTCCAACCAGGAAAAGTTACCGTACTAAAACAAGCTAAGCAATTCTTTTTTTTGCAAAGTATGATTTGACTGCAGCGTCAAGATTAAATAGTAAAAAAGTAATTGAAGCTTATATTGAAATGACCTTAAAAAATTAATCAACATTTTTTTTAATTAGTAACTAACCGATAGTTTAGTTATATACAATTACTACAATAAACATCTTAAATTAATAATTAAACAATGGAAAAAATAACAAAAATTTTAACAAGACTATTTCTTACAGGAAGAGAGTCTACTTTGCTAAAAGAAAGTCAAAAGAAGGTATTCCACAATAGTATCTATCGCACAATAGCGATACTCTTTGTTTGTATTTCTGCTACTACGATTACGACAAAGACTGTTTCAGCTCAGGAGCATCATGCGCACAAACATCATACTCACGACCTGGAACAGCTCAGAAATGATCGTCCCATACAAGAGAGAAATCCGGTTATCACCTACACCGAGCGCAACCCAAAAGAGGAATGGGTTACACCATCTATCACCCAAAAGCTTAAGCCAGGTCAGCGTGTGAATCACGAGTCGGTAGAACCGGTCGATAAGATCATTATACAGCGTTTAACCGATCGTACCTATTGGGCGTGGTCTAATCTTTACAGTTTGACGATTTATGTGGGCGACGAGAGCGTATTATTGATCGACGCTCCAGAAACCTTTCCATACGAAAAGTTCCTGAATACGTTGAAGAAGATAACGCCACTTCCAGTTTCGACGCTTGTGTACGATCATGTTCATGTCGACCATGCTGCTGGGGGAAAGATTCTTTTTGACATGATGCAAGCCCAAGGAATCAATTTACGGATCATTGGTAGCGAAGCTGGTGCAAAAGAAATTGCTAGGCATAAAAACATGGTTATGATGCCAACTGAAATATTGCCGAATGGTTATGCAACATTCCAATTTGAAGGGAAAACCTTCAAATTCGCAACACCAGTAAACGTAGCTCACTCCGGCGCCGACAGTTATGTCATTACCCCAGATAGAGTTGCGGTTGTCGTAGATTTTTTCTACCCTGGCTCCCTCCCATTAGCACAGACAAGTGGGGTTCAGGATATGACAGGCTACATTGAATTCCTTCGTCGATTGGCTGGCGAAGACTGGGATTACGCCAATTTAGGCCATGACAATGTGGGGTACAAGAAAGATTTAGAAGCAAACCTAGAATACCATAAGGATCTTTATATTGCAGCCAATAAATACTGGCCTGGATTCGGTGCCGAGGGGCTTCAGGCATTCAAAGGACAGAGTAGTGGTGTCTTAATCCGCAACTTTATGGATCAGATCGCAACTATTATGGCTAAGGAACAAAAAGAAAAGTGGGGCCATCTTCCTCATTATGAGCTTGCCTGGGATCATGCGCACAACGTACTTTGGGACTTTGCCTTGAACTGGGACTACACGGGAGCACGCAAAGAGAATAACTTAGAACGAGCAATTCCAGATTTTACTCCTATTGCGCCCCAAAAATCTGCTTATACACAAGAAATCTCTGCAGAATTTCCCTTTGAATCTAAATATATAGAAGTGCACGGGTCAAAGATGCACTATGTAGAAGAAGGAACTGGAGATCCTATTCTTTTCCTACATGGTAACCCTATGTCTAATTATCTTTGGAGAAACATTATTCCACATGTATCTGGCCAGGGACGTGCGATCGCACCTGACTTGATTGGATTTGGTAAGTCCGATAAGCCAAATATTGAATACCGAGTATTCGACCAAATTAAATATGTGGAAGGTTTTATTGAAGCTCTCGACTTAAAAAATATCACGCTGGTTGTTCATGATTGGGGCTCGGCAATTGGCTTGCACATTGCTATGGCACATCCTGAAAAAATCAAAGCAATTGCCATGATGGATGCTCATTTAAAACCTATAGAATCATGGAAAGAATTTTCAGATAGCGAGGAAGGTATCGAATCGTTTAAGGCATTTCGAACACCAGTTCTTGGCTATGATCTTATAACCAACAAGAATGTTTTTCTAAATGGCTTAATTCCAAGTGTAATACTTCGCGATATGAAGCCAGAAGAAATGGAGGTTTATAATGCTCCTTTCCCAACGGCAGAAAGTCGTCGCCCTATTTGGAGGTTTGCCAATGACATCCCTGTTATGGGCCAGCCAGCCGATACACATAAGCTATTTGCAACATATAGTGAAAAGTTAGTGAAATCTGAGGTGCCAAAACTCCTAATCAAGTTTGAGCCAGGGTTTATTATCAGAGATGAACAGTTTGCATGGGCAAAAGCGAATTTGAAAAATCTTACGGTAGCTAAGGTTGGCAATAGCGTACATTTCGTTCAAGAGGATGATCCTCACGGCATTGGCGAGGCTATTTCAGCATGGTATCGGAAGTTGAAGTAGTACTGTTTTGTGTTTCTCGGCAAATGGAATGGCAATTCGTTGCTAAAACATCTGTCGAGAAACAAATTTCCGCCCTTATTTGAAACAACAATTAAGAAAGATAAGCCTGAGAACTTTGACTTCTCACTGAGACGACTTTTAAAGCAGATTGATTCTGTACAATAAACTAATAAATAATGTCTAATAATAGGAGATTGCAATTATGAAAGAAAACAAAATTATCTGTTCGACAAATAATATCGATTACATCAGTATCAGAAAAGCAATGGTAGCTGGTGCAAGAACTCTTGAAGATATGAAAAAGCATGGGCTTTGTCTCACCTGTGATGGCTGTAAAAATGAGTTAGAAAAAATTCTTTCTTCAGTATGCGGCTGTAACAATGTTTCAATGGTCAATGTTATTGAAGCAATTAAAAACGGGGCCACAACAGTTGAAGAAGTTGGAAAACAGACAGGAGCCGGTACCGACTGCGGTAGATGCAAGGCTCTTATTGCTAATGTTATTGAAAAGGGATATTGATATATAACAGTTTAATTATAATATTATTAGATAAGTTCAGACATAGTGTTTGGGCTTATCTATAAAAACATCAATTATGAAAAAACCAGTAAAAATAATAACAGGGATTTTAGGCTTTATTATACTAGTTCCCGGATTACAAAAATTCACAGAGCCTTACAAGACTTTTGTGTTCCAGCAATTGTCATTGTCGGGAATCCCTTTCGCAGAAGTATTACAATACTTTGTTAAATTCAGCCAAATTGGAGTTGGGTCCGTATTAATATTTTTAGCATATAAAGGAAATACATTAAATAAATCTTTAAAAAATAAACTATTCTATTTAGGAAATTTTGCCATCATAACCATGATGCTTGTTGCGACTTATGTACATCTTCATCCTAACGTTCCTGCTCACATAGTGCCTATTAAGCCTCCTGTTATTCCTATTTCATATATTGTTCTTGTAAGTATTAATCTTTATTTGAATAGTAAACAAGCGATCAATAATTGATTTAAAAATAACTGGTGCTAAATTGGTCGTAATTACACCTGAAATCCAAGATGCATGCTAATCAACTTCAGAAAGACATAGCTTAAAGCTTAAAGTTTTAACTGATACTAATGGTGTTTACGCAAAGGAATTGGGATTACTGTTTACAATTAAAGAACAGTCTCGCCATGTGTCAAATTCCTTCAGGGAAATAAAGGGTGAGCGTGAGGTAAATGGAGGACTTTAAAAAAAGTCAATTACTGTTTTGAATAAAAAAAGAAGTTAAAATGAAAGAAAAGTTAACTATAGATATCGTTTCAGATGTAGTGTGTCCTTGGTGTACAATTGGCTATAAACGTTTAGAAAGAGCTATTTCAGAATTAGGGATAGAAGACCAAATACATATAGAATGGCACCCATTTGAATTAAATCCAAACATGCCTGCTAAAGGTCAAAATTTAACAGAACATATCACTCAAAAGTATGGTTCAACTAAAGATCAACAGAAAGAAGCGATAAAAAGAATGACAGAATTTGGAGAAGAATTGGGCTTTAAATTCGATTATTTTGAAGATATGAGAATGGTTAATACCCTTGAAGCTCATGTTTTATTAGAATATGCTAAAGAATCCGGCAAACAAACCGAATTAAAAATGCGTTTAACCACAGCCTTTTTCAGCGAAAGAAAAGATGTTTCCGATAGAAGCATTCTAAAACAAGCTTTATTAGATGTTGGTTTAAATGCTGAAGAAGCCTTTACCAAATTAGATAATGACGAAGCACGTTACGATATAAAGAGTAAAGAAGTCTATTGGCAAAAACTAGGTGTATCGTCGGTTCCAACAATTATTTTTAATCGTAAAAGCTCAGTATCTGGAGCTCAACCAGTAGATACTTTTAAACAGGTTTTAACAGAACTATTGCTAAAAGATTAATACCAATTTCACTTTGGAAGTAGTGTCCAAGTTTTGAGTTAAATCACTCATTTTATTGAGAGGAATTCTTTTCATGAAATAGCATTTTAGAATAAATTCATTGTAACAGTACCATTTTAAAGTCTAAATATTCGAATAGGTTTCAATAATACCATTTTATGGTTTAAATGCACCATTTTTTATTTTCTTCTTACCATACATTTGTATTAGTAATTTTTTAATCGTTAAATAATAAAGCAAAACAATTATGTCAAATAAAATTAGTTGGACCATTACTGCATTTGCCGTAATCGCGATGGTAGCAATGTATTGGTTACGAGAAGAAGGAGTTGAACAAGGCGAACATATTTTTCGTCCAGTTTCTCCAATTACATCAAAGACAAAGCCAGTAGATAATCGAGAAATGGTGTCCATTTCGGAAACAATAGCTTTAAAACCAGACCAGATGCTTGAAATTTCAGAGTATCCTATTGGAGAAATTAACATCCAAAAATTGACAGATAACAGCTATTGGATAATGCATAACCTACATGTTATGACGATGTATATTGGAGCAGAAGAGGTTCTATTAGTAGATGCTGCCGAGGGCTTATTTGCAGACCGATTATTGAAACGCATTGCCAAATTAACCGATAAACCTGTTACTACTTTAGTTTATACCCACCCTCATTTAGACCATGTTGGTGGCGCTCAAAATTTAGTAGATGCTCTTGCGAAAAAAGGGCATTCATTAAGAATTATTGCAACAGACCAATTTGTACGGTCATCCAAACAGTATCAACAAAACATTCCACAACCGACTGAAATTATATCAACCCCAGTTGGCTATTTCGAATTTGATAATAAACAATTTAAAATTGGTACTCCTGTAGATGTAGCGCATAGTAATGCGGACAGCTATATTCTTTTCCCTGACCGAGTTATCACGTTTATTGATTTTATTTATGCCAATCGTATGCCTTTACAAGATTATAGTGGTGTGCAAAATATGACGGGCTATATTACATTTTTGCGACATGTGGCAGGAGAAGAATGGGATTTTGCCAATACAGGGCATACTAATATTAGTGCACCAAAGGATTTGGCATTTACGCTTCAGTATACCAAAGATATTTATGACGCCTGGTTTGATGTAATTCTTGAGAATTGGGGTGTGTCAGGATACGCTCGAGGTAAATTAAAAGATGATTATGTAGCTATTTGGTTGCGTAATATATTTGATAAAGTAGCTTTTGAGGTTGCTAAAAAATTAGAACCTAAGTACGGGCATTATCCACAATTTGAATTAGCATTAGACCATGTTTTAAAAGTTCATTGGGATGGTTTCTTACATTATGATTTTGCTAATCATCCTGAGATTCGTCCACAGTTCACACCAATATCTCCACTTGAACCCACTCCAAAAACAAATAAGTAGGCTAGTAATAAATTTTTTACAATAATAGTAAAATGGAAAAAATAGAATTAAACAGTCTCGCTATCTCATTTAATGCAACTGACTTAAAAGGAAACATTATTAACTTAGAAGATTATAAAGGACAAAAACTTTTACTCTCTTTTTTTAGGAAAGCAGCATGTCCTTTTTGTAATTTAGGGATTCAACAACTAATTAAAAATCACCATAAATTCGAAGATAAAGGGATAAAAATAATTGCACTATTTGCATCATCAAAAGAAGATGTGGAAAAATACGCAGGTAAACAAAACCCTCCTTTTCCTATTATTCCCGACGGAGATTTTAAAATATATAAACAGTATGGTATTGAGGTTTCTTACATTAGGATGTTAAAAACTATGGCAAATCCTAAGAAAGTAATCAAAGCAATGTTCGGAGGTTTTTTTAGCTCAAAATCAATGAATGAAGATCCAGTTATACCTGCTGATTTTTTAATTGACGAAAATCAAAGAGTATTCAGAGCTTATTACGGAAAAGATTTTGATGACCATATTCCAATATCAGATATTTTATCGTGGAAATCCGGCAAAAGTTGATAATGATAATATAGTATAGAAAGTTTATTTTGAGAATAATAGTTAACGAAAAATATAGATAAGATGAATGTATTAGATGTAATAAAAAGAAGAAGAAGTATACGCAAATATACAAATCAAGAGCCCAGTGCAGATTTAATTAAAAATGTATTGCATGCGGGCAACTGGGCACCATCAGCAGGCAATAACCAACCATGGGAGTTTATAGTCGTAAAGGGTGAGATAAAACGTGAAATTTCGCAGGAATTTTACAATTTCGCTAAAGACTATATTCCAAAAGCCACTTACATTCCTGAAGATCAAAAAGTACGGATGCTTGAATACTCAAAAGATTTTGGCGGAGCGCCAATTCACATCATTGTAAGTTTTCCAAACCTAGAGGATGAAGAAAAAAAAGAAGAAGCTTTAAAAGCCTGCTGTGCCGCTATTCAAAATATTCTTTTGCAAGCAACGGAAAATGGTTTGGGAACAGTATGGATTGATGGAAATATAACTCACTCGAAGAAAGTGAAAGATATTATTGGGCTTTCAGAAGATCGTTTAATAGCTGGAATTATTCCAATTGGATATCCTGATATGAATCCTCCAGCACCACCAAGACTAGATTCTGAATTAACTAAAAAAGTAAAATGGCTTGGTTTTTAATATTTTAAACAAGTAAAATTGAAAATTAGGCTGTAAGGTATGTAGACCTTCCTCCCCCGCTACGTTAAAATTGTTGGTAGCAGGGGAGCCTGCTCAATTCTCCTTTTTTTTTTGACATTTTCATTACTGTATTTGTTTTATAATTCATTACCCTTTCACTATAAATACAGTATCATTTAGCCCTCCCTCCTTAAAGTTCACAACTATAGTTTCTTTTCTGTAAATAAGTAGTGAGTTTTTCCTCCCATTATTTTTTCTTCTTTTCGTTAAACATTGCCCGAAGTATGTTCATTGTAAAAATCAAACAAAAATTCAATACGTGCATTTTCGATTGTAAATACTTGCAGACAATATCACACATCAACCGCTTTACCTACCTCTTGATGTGCTTTTACTAAGTTTGGTGACATTATTAAATGGTCGTAAATTTGCCAAACTACTTTCCTAAAAAGTCCGCCAAATACACCATTCCCCATAAAGTAACAATAATGCCATCGGAACCATCAACGCCCCGTACCTATTGGGCAGTTGTTGCTACTAGAAGGTTTCGTTATTAGCGGAAGTTTTTTATTCTTTCCAAAATTCATCCTTCCAAATCTGTCTCTCAGTTTTCAACCAATGCCAAATCTTATTTGACCAAAAACTACTCATAGTAAGAGTCAATACATAATTATCCTGTGGGTTTATTATTGACCATGAATCAGCTTGATTTAACTCTTTGGTGTCAAAATATACTTTTAAGTCTTTATCAAATGTCGCAAAATGAATTTTGTCATTCTCCAAGATTGACCAGTTTTCAAGCCGAAGCAATTCAAAATCTGGTTGATGAGTTTTAAATCCATTATGGAATCTATAAAACTCCTTAGTCTTGTCAGAAATACTAATCCCTAAAGCCTTTTCAACTTGTTCAAAAGTCTCTTTTCCTGCTTTATCCCAGAGTGAAAAAGTGAATTTCTCATTTGAGTCTTTTACTTTCTGAAGGTTTAGCTTAAAATCTTTTAAATTCATTATTATTTCTTATCATTTAGATAGTCAGTTTCAAGGCTCTCCATATATTGAATTTCATCAATATTTTTAATTAATTGTTTAAGATTCTCCCAGTTTGATTTTGCTAATTCGCAAATAATCAACCATTCAGTGTCTCTTAAAATATTAGTATCAGACAAATTCTTTTTCTCTGGTTTTTCCACATACTTATCAAGAATCTTATGAAAATCCTTTATGATATCTAGTTCTTCTGTATTTATGATTTCATCATTAATGAAGTCAGTATAACCATCCTCAAGACTGAGGTCATTAAAATATTTGCATACTGCTTCTGTGAAATCACTAACTGAATTAGGATAATCATCAAGTAACCATAGTCGTTCTTGAAACTCAATATGAGCAAATTCAAATAGAGAAAATAACCATCTCTTTCTTATATTTTGAATAAGTTCTGTGTCCATTCAATGTTCTGTTTACCGCGATGTTGAAATGCAACCTAACGGCAGTCTGTCTAAAAACTCAACAAACTGCTCAAATAAGTGTTAAATATAGCTGTTTTAAGGATACATAAAAATTGATATTGCTTTTATTTTCTGACAGAAACCAAGTTCTTATTTTGGCTAATTTCAACCCTAAGAGCTCCATTAATTCAAGAAAGTAAGATAATAGCTGTTTTGCCCATTTTATCAGGGCTTTTATGCCAACAATAT
>NZ_MVDD01000004.1 GCF_002843315.1 Labilibaculum filiforme
TTGATAGATATCATAACAGAGATCATCAAGGCATCGATAGGAAGAAGCCGTTTATAATCTATAATATGGCAGCTTAAATTCAACTTAGAAAACAGAAATCTTGGTCCAACAAAACGAGGGTACTATAGAGTGTTTCCTTCTAAACTTCCACTACTTAGTTGATCGCAATAATATTGATCAACACCAACCGTTGCAGTACTAGCTTCTTCATAATAAGTCACGGTTATGTCAGCACTATTTGACGAGCAACTACCATTAGAAATGGTCCAGCGGTAAACGTAAGTTCCATATTCACTTGCAGCAGCTGTTGAACTTCCTGAATTAATTGCACTAAAAGTAGTTGAACTGCCTACTGGCCCGGTAACTTGAGACCATTCTCCATTTCCAACAGCAGGAGTATTTCCGCCTAAACTTGCTGTAAATAGATCGGAACAAATATCCTGATTAACACCAACCGTTGCAGTACTTGGTGTTTCATAAAAATTTACAGTAATATCTGCACTGAATGGTGTACAAGTTCCATTGGAAATGGTCCAGCGGTAAACGTAAGTTCCATATTCACTTGCAGCAGCTGTTGAACTTCCTGAATTAATTGCACTAAAAATTGTTGAACTGCCTACTGGCCCGGTAACTTGAGACCAAGTTCCTATTCCAACAGCAGGAGTATTTCCGCCTAAACTTGCTGTAATTAGATCGGAACAAATATCTTGATTTGCACCAACTGTTGCAATACTTGGTGTTTCATAGAAATTTACAGTAATATCTGCACTGGATGGTGTACAGATTCCATTGGAAATGGTCCAGCGGTAAACGTAAGTTCCATATTCACTTGCAGCAGCTGTTGAACTTCCTGAATTAATTGCACTAAAAGTAGTTGAACTGCCTACTGGCCCGGTAACTTGAGACCAAGTTCCATTTCCAACAGCAGGAGTATTTCCGCCTAAACTTGCTGTAAATAGATCGGAACAAATATCTTGATTCGCACCAACTGTTGCAGTACTTGGTGTTTCATAGAAATTTACAGTAATATCTGCACTGGATGCTGTACAAGTGCCATTGGAAATGGTCCAGCGGTAAACGTAAGTTCCATATTCACTTGCAGCAGCTGTTGAACTTCCTGAATTAATTGCACTAAAAATTGTTGAACTTCCTACTGGCCCGGTAACTTGTGACCATTCTCCATTTCCAACAGCAGGAGTATTTCCGCCTAAACTTGCTGTAAATAGATCGGAACAAATATCCTGATTAACACCAACTGTTGCAATACTTGGTGTTTCATAGAAATTTACAGTAACATCTGCACTGTATGGTGTGCAGATTCCATTGGAAATGGTCCAGCGGTAAACGTAAGTTCCGTATTCACTTGCAGCAGCTGTTGAACTTCCTGAATTAATTGCACTAAAAATTGTTGAACTGCCTACTGGCCCAGTAACTTGAGACCAAGTTCCATTTCCAACAGCAGGAGTATTTCCGCCTAAACTTGCTGTAAATAGATCGGAACAAATATCTTGATTTGCACCAACTGTTGCAATACTTGGTGTTTCATAGAAATTTACAGTAATATCTGCACTGGATGCTGTACAAGTGCCATTGGAAATGGTCCAGCGGTAAACGTAAGTTCCGTATTCACTTGCAGCAACTGTTGAACTTCCTGAATTAATCGCACTAAAAGTAGTTGAACTGCCTACTGGCCCAGCAACTTGTGACCAAGTTCCATTTCCAACAGCAGGAGTATTTCCGCCTAAACTTGCTGTAAATAGATCGGAACAAATATCTTGATTCGCACCAACTGTTGCAGTACTTGGTGTTTCATAGAAATTTACAGTAATATCTGCACTGGATGGTGTACAGATTCCATTGGAAATGGTCCAGTGGTAAACGTAAGTTCCATATTCACTTGCAGCAGCTGTTGAACTTCCTGAATTAATTGCACTAAAAATTGTTGAACTGCCTACTGGCCCGGCAACTTGAGACCATTCTCCATTTCCAACAGCAGGAGTATTTCCGCCTAAACTTGCTGTAAATAGATCGGAACAAATATCTTGATTTGCACCAACTGTTGCAATACTTGGTGTTTCATAGAAATTTACAGAAATATCTGCACTGGATGCTGTACAAGTTCCATTGGAAATGGTCCAGCGGTAAACGTAAGTTCCGTATGCATTTGCAGCAGCTGTTGAACTTCCTGAATTAATTGCACTAAAAATTGTTGAACTGCCTACTGGCCCGGCAACTTGTGACCATTCTCCATTTCCAACAGCAGGAGTATTTCCGCCTAAACTTCCTGTAAATAGATCGGAACAAATATCTTGATTTGCACCAACTGTTGCAGTACTTGGTGTTTCATAGAAATTTACAGTAACATCTGCACTGGATGGTGTACAAGTTCCATTGGAAATGGTCCAGCGGTAAACGTAAGTTCCGTATTCACTTGCAGCAGCTGTTGAACTTCCTGAATTAATCGCACTAAAGATTGTTGAACTTCCTACTGGCCCGGCAACTTGTGACCATTCTCCATTTCCAACTACAGGAGAATTTCCACCTAAACTTGTTGTAAATAGATCGGAACAAATATCTTGATTTGCACCAACTGTTGCAATACTTGGTGTTTCATAGAAATTTACAGTAATATCTGCACTGGATGCTGTACAAGTTCCATTAGAAATGGTCCAGCGGTAAACGTAAGTTCCGTATTCACTTGCAGTAGCTGTTGAACTTCCTGAATTAATTGCACTAAAAGTAGTTGAACTGCCTACTGGCCCGGTAACTTGAGACCAAGTTCCATTTCCAACAGCAGGAGTATTTCCGCCTAAACTTGCTGTAATTAGATCGGAACAAATATCTTGATTTGCACCAACTGTTGCAGTACTTGGTGTTTCATAGAAATTTACAGTAATATCTGCACTGGATGCTGTACAAGTTCCATTGGAAATGGTCCAGCGGTAAACGTAAGTTCCATATTCACTTACAGCAGCTGTTGAACTTCCTGAATTAATTGCACTAAAAGTAGTTGAACTGCCTACTGGCCCGGTAACTTGAGACCATTTTCCATTTCCAACAGCAGGAGTATTTCCGCCTAAACTTGCTGTAAATAGATCGGAACAAATATCTTGATTTGCACCAACTGTTGCAGTACTTGGTGTTTCATAAAAATTTACAGTAACATCTGCACTGGATGGTGTACAAGTTCCATTGGAAATGGTCCAGCGGTAAACGTAAGTTCCATATTCACTTGCAGCAGCTGTTGAACTTCCTGAATTAATTGCACTGAAAATTGTTGAACTTCCTACTGGTCCGGTAACTTGTGACCATTCTCCATTTCCAACTGCAGGAGTATTTCCGCCTAAACTTGTTGTAAATAGATCGGAACAAATATCTTGATTTGCACCAACTGTTGCAGTACTTGGTGTTTCATAGAAATTTACAGTAATATCTGCACTGTATGGTGTGCAGATTCCATTGGAAATGGTCCAGCGGTAAACGTAAGTTCCGTATTCACTTGCCGTAGCTGTTGAACTTCCTGAATTAATTGCACTAAAAATTGTTGAACTGCCTACTGGCCCGGTAACTTGTGACCAAATTCCTGTTCCTGCACTTACTGTAGCGGCTAAAGTATAAGACAGGCCACATGCATCACCACCTACTCCAACATTTCCTTCTGGAGCAGGTGTTATTGTTAAAAGCATTTCAGCACTAACCGAAGAACAACCTAAATTATTAACTGTTTTTGTTAAGGTTACTACTCCACTTTCGTTCGAATCGAATATATAAATTGGATTCTCAGCACTATCATCATCAAAAGTCCCAGATCCTGAACTTGTCCACAAAATTGAAGAGGCATTTGTAGATGTACTCCCAGTAACTTTATAGGAATTCGCACTTGAACAAACTTCATCATTCAAACCCATAGTTACCGTTGAAGGTTCTGAAATAGTTAAAATCATATCAGCACTAACCGGAGTACATCCTATATTACTAACTGTTTTTGTTAAAGTTACCGTACTAATATCGCTGGATCCAATTGTGTAAATAGGATTTTCTACAGTTGCATCGTCAAAAGTTCCATTGCCTGATGTAGACCATAAAATATCAGTAGCGTTTATTGAACTACTGCCTGTAATTTCATAAGATGGAGAATCTTTACAAATTGAGGCAGCCACAACACCTTCTATAATTGGCGATTGGTGAAATTCAATTTGCATATCATTACTAACTGAACAACTTCCACTAGTAACGGTTAGTGTAAACTCATATAAGCCAAACACACTTACTTCAACATCAGATTCAAAAGAGTTTGGTGTTTTAATATCCGCTGTTCCTGGCCCTGACTTTAAGTTCCAGTGTGGAGTTCCTACACTATTACTGATTACTGTTAATCTACCGATTTTCGTATCACAAACATTACTATTAGGTCCAGGTACTGAAAAAATATTTTGAATAAAAACAACACCTATTGTATCCGCATCTGTACAAGCTCCATTTACAACTGTCCATGCAAATTCATAATTACCAGGAGCAGTAACGGTAACTGTCGTTTTAGGATCGTTATTGTTCGTTGAATAGCTAAAAATTCCTCCAGTGATTGGCTTTGAAACGATAGACCAAGTACCTATACCAACACTTGGTGTTGTGGCATCAAAAGTAAAATCCACATCACAAGATTCACCACCAGAGCCTGCAATAGCTATTGTAGATTCAGAAATAGTCAAATCCATATTGTTCGCATTTGAGCATCCATTTACACTCACAGTTTTTGTGAATGTAAGGGTTTCAGAATCCGATAAATCAAACGTGTAGGTCGGATTCTCGAGTGTTGCATCATTAAATGTTCCTGCTCCGGTTGTAGACCATTGAATATCACCATTAGACGAAGTTGGCCCACTAAAAGTATATGAAAGCTCTGTTTCACAAATCGCATCATCGTCTCCTGCTTCTGCTATCGGGTCAGGAGAAATCGTTAAGATCATCTCATCAATAACATCGGAACATCCTAGTGAATTGTAGCCTGTTTTTGTAAGCGTAACAGAACCATTGTTTTTGTCATTACTTCCTAATGTATATATCGGATTTTCTTGTGACGAATCATCAAAACCTCCATCTCCAGAAGTAGTCCATGTTACTGATGATGTGTTGGCCGAAGATGTGCCGGAAATAGAATAAGATAATGCAGACTTACAAATTGTATCATTGAGGCCTGCGTCTACAACAATACCTACACATTCATCGTAAACGCATAGTTCAAAAATACCACCCGTAACATTATGGTGATCCCAAACACGAATTAATAAATCATCACCAGCATTAACGCCTGAAATTCCGGTAATTTCAAGAGATTCATCATTATCAAGTTGAGCATCTTCTAATATCGTTGGAGAACTACAAGCACCCTTATAAATTGCAAATCTAACTTTATCCATCCAAGCATCATTTTCATCATCCGAAACGGTTTTTATGAAAAGTTCTCCTGATGTAGGAACGGTAACTATAAACCAAACATCTCCTCCATCAAAATCGCTTAACCCATCATCATTCACATATTCGGGGTCTCCTGGCGACCAAATTGTTGCACCGACATTGGTGAATTGAGAAAAAGAACAAGAACTAGAAACAATCAGTGATATAGCGGCACAGGAATAATCATTTGTTGGGACAGGTGGAGCTGGAATAGGAAGTGGAGCTAAATTAAAAAACTGATCCTTATTCAATTTTCCACCAGCAGATAACCGGCTAAATGTTCCCATTCCAACCGAAGCAAATAATAATAAAAAAAGCACTACAAAGAGTAAAAGTCTTTTCATCTAATCATTATTTGATTTTCGCATCCCTCATTCATCCCTCATTCATCACAAAAATGAATCTATAAAAAATACTTATGAATAAGTTTGATTTTATTATTTCAGAAATAAAAACAACTTATCAAACTCACATAGTATCTATGCAACAGTACATTTTAAAATACAATTCAAGAATAACAAATAATTGTACGGTTGGATTAGTAAAAAGTTTACTGAATATAGTATTCTACCCCGTAAAGCCTCTTATTTGCAATAAATTTATAGAAAACATCCGAAACAGCAAGCTAAAAAGGCTTTGATATGGGAAATAGCAGGAGTAAATTTTATTACGGAAGCAATTTTCAAGTTGAAATACTATTTTACGACTGGGATTCGATGTTTTTTATGGACAAAACAAATTAAATAGACTTAATATGAATAATGAAATGTCAAATTATTCTTCGCGAATTGAATCAATAGGACGTATTTCCACTACACGTTTTGAAGGAATTATCCCAGCAAAAATTACTAGCGAAACTATTGCCACATTAAAATCGACTTTAGGATTAGTAAATAGTATATTATCACCTCCTCTATTCTGAAAGACTTTATCTATGAGTTTCAAAATAATCACGCCAAAAACCAATTCCAACCATCCTGCTATAGCCTTTAAAACCGCAAACTCTATTAAAATCGGACCTAATACCACAAATGGTGCACCTATAGCTACAAGTATAATATAGTCGCACGAAGCATCTTAAACGTTACAATTGTGATGTGCTAAAATTAGTGATGTTTAATAATGGAAGGCTTTCTATCTTGCATAATATAGAAAGATATTATAGAAGTCAAAATTTATTTATCCCTAACAGATAGAAACTTAAATTTTACTCCAAAAATTGGACAACCACCCTTTTAATTTTATTTAACCTCCCTTAATAGCTCTTAACTATATTTTATATTAACTTCATGGTGTAGCACAAAAGATTAAGTAGTTTTATCATAGATTGAGATTGGGGTTAAATTTAAAAGGATCAGTTGGTTGCTGATCCTTTTTTTTTGATTCCAATTCTTCTTTTAGGTTGCAAAACATAGCAGATTCCCCAATAATCCCAATCAATTAAAATAGTATAAAAAAATAATACCAAGTATTAAATACTATCAATCCTCTGTTTAAGCAGAGGATTAATTCTTAATTTTATGCTAGAGATATGTAGCAAATAGTTCATCGAACAGTTCGCCCTTCGATAAACGACCATGCACCAAACAAATCGTATATACCTTCCCTTTCGCGCAAATTTTATTATCAGATAATCGATAAATATCTTCATTAAACACCAATTTTACTCCTTCCCGCTCAATATTTAAGCGAACCTCAAATTCATCCCCACATGTTAATGAGGTTTTGTAATCTATTTCAATTCGTGATACCATTGCATCTGTACCTTGTTCGTGCAGTGCTTTAAAATTAGTGCCAATAGATTCCAAAAACTCATGACGAGCATGCTCTAAATAATTTTGATAGACCGAATTATTTACAACTCCCTGAATATCACACTCGTAATCTCGAACTTTAAACTTGATTTTGTATATATATTTTACCATTAAACTCGTTTTTATTGAAAAGTTAAATTTAATAATATTTAAGAAATAAGAATTAAAATTTTCCTTAAGAAATACATAAAAAAAAAGAACTGCTGAGATAATATCTCAACAGTTCTAAAATGTTGACTAGAACATTTTTATCGATTCACAATCAATTTTTTGGTCCAACTGTTACCATCTGCATCAATTTTAACCATGTACACTCCTGCATTCAAACCTGTTACATCAATCTCTTTTGAGCCATCTGTTTTATAAGTTCGAACTACACTTCCTGTAAGGTTTACTATTTTAACAGTCATTTCAGCTGAAACACCTTTTAATTCTATTTTGAAAAAATCAACCGCTGGATTTGGATAAAGGCTAACTGCAGCATTATTGGAAATTTCTCGTTCTCTTTCCTCTCTGCTAGCTTCCACTTTAATTCCATAATCTTCTATTTCGCCATAACTAGTATTACCGCAAGCTAACGGACTTGTATTGTAGGTTAAACGAACCCTCATTCTTGTGGTTCCTAAATTTGCATTGTTAGGAACTGAAATTGAACCAACTGCTTGTCCTAGTCCACCACTAATGCTATAACTTAATGCATATTCTTCATTGGCATCTTCAAAATCACCATCTCGATTCCAATCAAACCAAACACTTACATAGTCTCGAGAGTCCGGACGACCAACATTTATAGTTATAGCGTAAGTCCCACCTGGCTCAACCAAAGCTTGCTGAGAAGTGTAATCGGTATATTTTTTACAAACGGAAGTCTGATTGATTGTTCCAAACAAAACACTCGAAATGTATTCGTAAGAACTGCATCCATTGGTTGTTGCCTCGCAATAACTTTGTTGAGTTGGAGCACTTACTGTAATTATATCGGCAATTGTTTTTGTATCAGTACTGCCTGTTTTAGATGCAGTTAAAGAGACTGAGTAGGTTCCCTCTGTATTATAAATTACATTTGGATTTTGTTTAGAGCTAGTTGTTGGAGTTCCACCAATAAAAGACCAATTCCAAGCTGTTGGATTGTTTGATGATAAATCGGAGAAACTAATACTTTCACCTTCATAAATAGTAGTTTTGTTGGTGGTGAAATTTGCGATAACATCACTAGATCCTGATCCTGAAATATTTACATTTGCAGTGTAAGGAATTTTATTATAAGCACATACGGTAACTTTTACCACACCTGATGTAGGCAGAGGACTAAAAGAAACTGTTGCCGATCCACTACTGGTTTTTGCAGTTCCTAAAATTTCCCCATTTAAAGTTAAAGAAACCCATGCATCATTAGTTGTACAAGTAACTACCAATTGATTGCTATTTGGAGCAAGAGTTCCTGAATGACTCACTTGCAAATTACCAGGTGTTTTTGTTCTCACCTGCAATGATGGATCTCCAAAGATAGTCCAAGTATCTAACATGGTTTCACCTCCAGATCCGTAAACATCTACCATTTTAAACATTCCATTTAAAGCCAAACCTGTAAATGTTCTTCGAATATTATTGGCATAACTCTCTACTAAAATATCATTCATCTCGGTTTGAGCAATCATAGGTGGCACCCATGATTGATTGATAGTAGAAGCACAAATAGCTATCGCTCCTGTTGCAACACCATTATTTGTTGCCCTTAACCATGATTCGGCAAAACAAGTGATTGATTTAAAGTTTCCATTTACGCAAGCTACATCAAAAATAAAAGGAAGCTTGTTTTTATTAGTTAGGCTATTTACATTGGAACTGGTATATACCATACTCGCAAAACTAGTATTGGAGCCATGTCCCACATAATTAATTAAACTTTTACCTGAATTTAGCAAACTAGTTAATTGACTGGCACTTCCACCACTCTGATAGCAACGAGTAATACCATATCCATATCCTTCCAATTTGCCTTGAATTGTATTCATGTGCTCCGCATCAGAAGGATTAGAACCTTCGTTGGAAGCAATACCTACACCTGAAGATAACCATGTATCAGCAGAAGTTACATCTCTTTCGTAGTAAATTGTTCTATTAACCTGAGTGGTTACCTGACTGGCATTTTCGGCTGAAAACCGACCAACAAAAATATCGATATAGTGATCGCTACCAACAATAAATCCATAATTATTATCGGAATCTCCTGCACTAGTGGATGATGTTGGAACTTGTGCGGCATCCCCTACAAGTAAAAGAAAGGTTAAACCATGCGTATTATAGTAGTTACTTACATAGGTTTTAATTGCCGAAGCATTTCCGATTGTACTTACTGCAACCATTTCTACGGCTATTCCTTTCTGTTTTTTCCATGCTACAAAATCTGCCATTTCGTCCATAAAATCGTCATAGCAAATAATTAACATATTACCAGGAGCATCATTCAATGCAGTATATTTAGTACTAGTACTTGAATAATTTAGAAAATGACTTTGATAGATTTTATCAAAATCATTATCCGCAACAAGCGATTTGGTACTCGACATTACATTTTTAGTTGACATTTTTTGACTTGGACTCACTTTTATTTCCAGATGAGTATAAATCCTCAACTTTTTCTGAATTGGATTATAGACAATTGGTTGCACAACAACGGCTTGTCCACGAACACTTCGTAAGATATACGGATCGTTCAATAGTGCCAATTCTGTTGGGAAAAAAGCATCTTTACCATAGCTATCGCCATATTGATATGGAATAGTCTTTGGATCAATATCTCTAGTTAGATCTCCTTTCGAAGAGACTATTTTGATATCGTTTATTTCTATAAACTCTGAGGCAAGAATCTCGACCTGCATGTCGGCGCTAGCAGGAATCATGATGGATTGAGCGTAACGAGGCAACGCAGGATCACCTTTTTGTAGAATATCGCCCATGTTGCTGGCTTCTACTTTATAGGCACTTTCTTTTTCAATCCAAATAAGATCGTAAGAGTTTAAGGTAAAATCAAGAACATAATCGTTTCCAGCAGATGATTTTAGACTCATCTCATTTTTGTCGTTACGATTATTCGGATTGATTTTAATGTGTTCTCGCTTTTGAGCAAAAGCATTAAAGGAGGTTGCAAGGATAAGAACAATAGCCCATCCCCATAAGGTGTAAAATGTTTTTTTCATAAGTAAATTTTTTAGTTATTATCATTTGGTAATTGATTGTGATAATTTGAATGAATATTTAGTCCAAATACTCACAATTTTCAAAATGCGAAATTAATTACCACACCCTTTTATTCCCCATATTGTAAAAAGGTAACCCAAAAAATTATAAAATTTTTGAAAAATTATTATCAACTACAGATCCTGACCTTATCAAAGCACTATGTTTCCTAGTATTAAACATTATTACGCATAAAAAATTAAGTTGTAAAAAAGATAATTACGTTACTATACAAATAGTTAATTAAAGATGAAAAATAAACTATTTTCTTATTTAAATACAAAAAACATGCACAATACATCAAGTTATGTTTGTATTTATCACTCAAAAAAGCGCACAAATTTTCTTTTATAATTAAAACAACTGTGAAGTCACGAATATATTTATTTAATAGTTATGAATTAAAAATAAATTATAACGATACAAAGCTTAAAGATTATCATATTAATATTATCTATTAGTGTGCATAATACATTAATTTGTATGATAATTACTACATAATACAAATCGAAACTAAGATTCTAAATCATGTAAATAGCGTAAAATATTATCTTCTCAGCCCTAACATTAAGCCAAACGAAAAGATCGAATACTCCTTTTGGAGGAAACTTAAAAAGCCCCGATAGGTTTCGAAACCTATCGGGGCTTAAAGAATTATACTGGTAATTGAATACGGATAACTACTATTAGAGTTTAAGTTATAAAAATTTAAAATCCATCTTTTTTATCCACATAATCGCTAAAGCTATCAATTCCTAAATCGTTAATAGATTTTTTGCAGAATGAATAGATAAAAGCAGATGCCAAACGAGCATTGGTTACCAAGGGAATGTTTAAATCAATCGCTGTTCTTCTTATCAGATAGTCGTTATTCAGCTCCGATTTGCTTAAGTTTTTAGGGATGTTAATTACTAAATCAACTTTTCGTTCCTTAATTAAATTTTGCGCAGTAATTGCTACATCTTCATCGGGCCAGCCAACACTTTCGATATTTATTCCGTTCTCTTCCAAGAATTTTGCAGTTCCTCTAGTACCATACAATTTATGTCCTCTTTCTTCAAGCATTTTAGCGCTTTTTAAAAGCTCAATTTTTGAGCGAATAGGTCCACTACTAATAAGAATAGCACTCTTCGGAATCCGATAACCTACTGATAGCATAGCTTTTAAGATAGCATCGTAATAATCAGAACCAATACAACCAACTTCGCCTGTAGATGACATATCAACCCCCAAAACAGGGTCTGCTTTTGATAGTCGTGAGAAGGAGAATTGGGAAGCTTTTATACCAATATGCTCCAACTCGAACATAGATGGCAAGTTATTGGGTATAGTAACGTCCAACATTGCTTGAGTAGCAGTTTCGACAAAATTAAAGTCCATAACTTTCGATACAAAAGGAAAACTTCTACTTGCCCGCAGGTTACACTCAATTACTTTTATGTCGTTATCTTTTGCCAGTAATTGCATATTGAATGGTCCGGTAATATTCAACGATTTTGCAATTTTCCCTGCTATTTTTCGAATTCGTCGAATGGTTTCGAAATAAAGCTTCTGCGGCGGAAACACTAATGTTGCATCTCCAGAATGAACTCCAGCAAATTCAACGTGTTCCGAAATGGCATCGATTATAATTTCTCCATTTTTAGCTACCCCATCAAATTCAATTTCTTTGGCTTCCTGAATAAATTCACTTACCACCACAGGATATTGCTTAGAAACCTGAGCTGCTAAATCCAAGAAATGTCCCAATTCGTCGTGATTCGAAACCACATTCATTGCAGCTCCTGAAAGCACGTAACTTGGCCGAATTAAGACGGGAAAGCCTACTTCATCAATAAAGTCGTTAATTGCTTCCTTACTGGTTAACTCTTTCCATCTTGGCTGATCAATCTTCAATTCATCAAGCATTGCGGAGAAGGTCTGGCGATTTTCTGCTCTGTCGATTGATTCTGGAGAAGTTCCCAAAACTTTAACATCTGCTTTATATAAACGCATTGCCAAATTTTGTGGGATTTGACCACCAACCGATACAATTACTCCTCGAGGTGATTCTAAATCGATAATATCCAAAACTCTTTCGAATGAAAGTTCATCGAAATACAAACGATCACATACATCGTAATCGGTACTTACTGTTTCTGGATTGTAATTAATCATTACCGATCGTAATCCTTCTTTATTAACTGTGTTTAATGCATTCACACTACACCAGTCAAACTCTACCGAAGACCCTATTCTGTAGGCCCCCGATCCCAATACAATAACCGATTGATTGTCGTCTACATAGGTGATGTCATTTTCATCGCCACTGTAAGTTAAATAAACATAGTTGGTTTGTGCAGGATATTCTGCAGCAAGTGTATCAATTTGTTTTACAACAGGAACTATGCCTTTTGCTTTTCGATGTTTTCTCACCTCTAAAAGCTCCGATTGCATATCCGTATTATTCGGTTTTAGCACAAATCGGGCTAACTGAAAATCAGAGAAACCATACACTTTAGAAGCTTTAAGTACTGCATCAGGTAATTCTTGTAAGCTATTGTATTTCTGAAGGTCCCATTTTAATTTAGCAATGTGCTCCAGTTTGCTCAAGAACCATTTATCGATTTTTGTTAAATCGTGTATTTTATCGATAGAATACCCGTTTTCAAAAGCTTGTGCGATCGAAAAAATACGCATATCAGTTGGATGTGATAATTCACGATCAATATCTTCGAATTTAGAATGAACATTACCAACAAAACCGTGCATTCCCTGACCAATCATACGCAAACCTTTCTGAATGGCTTCTTCGAAATTACGACCTATGGCCATAACTTCTCCAACGCTTTTCATGCTGGACCCAATCTCTTTGGTTACCCCTTCAAATTTATTCAAATCCCAACGAGGAATTTTACAAACCACGTAATCCAAAGCAGGCTCAAAACAAGCTGTAGTTGTTTGTGTTACCGTATTTTTAAGTTCATGCAAAGCATATCCTAAACCAAGTTTGGCAGCCACAAAAGCTAAAGGATATCCTGTTGCTTTGGATGCCAGGGCAGAAGATCTTGATAATCGTGCATTTACTTCAATAACACGATAGTCTTCCGAATTAGGATCAAGAGCATACTGAACATTACATTCTCCCACTACACCCATATGGCGGATAATCTTAATGGCTAAAGACCTTAATTTGTGATACTCCGAATTTGTTAGTGTTTGCGATGGCGCAATAACAATACTCTCTCCGGTATGAATTCCCAGCGGATCAAAATTCTCCATATTACAAACAGTAATACAGTTGTCGTAAGCATCCCTTACAACCTCATACTCTACCTCTTTCCAGCCTTTCAAGGACTCCTCTACCAATATCTGACTTGAATAGGAAAGAGCATTTTCTGCCAACTTTTCTAGTTCTGACATATTGGAACAAAAACCACTACCTTGTCCACCTAAAGTAAAGGCTGCACGTACAATAATCGGAAATCCTAAGTCTTCGGCGGCTTTTAAAGCATCTGGAATAGATCCTACAGCAAAAGATTTTGGAGTTTTTACATCTATTTTGCGCAACTCGTTGGCAAATATCTCTCTGTCTTCTGTTTTAATAATTGTCTCTATTGGAGTACCTAAAACCTGAAGATTGTATTTTTTTAGTAAACCTGCATTGAATAGTTCAATACCACAATTTAATGCGGTTTGTCCTCCAAAAGCCAACAAAATTCCATCTGGCTTTTCTTTTAAGATTACCTGCTCTACAAAAAACGGTGTAATTGGCAGAAAATAAATTTGATCGGCAACCCCTTTCGAAGTTTGTACCGTGGCAATATTGGGATTGATAAGTACCGTATAAATACCTTCCTCCTTCATGGCTTTTAATGCCTGAGACCCTGAATAATCAAACTCCCCTGCTTCACCAATTTTAAGTGCTCCAGATCCTAATACCAGTACTTTCTTAATATCTTGCTTCATTTTATTTGCGAATTTAAAGGGCTTAACTATTGCTTTTTACTTTTATATTCTTCCATCATATTAATGAAATCATCGAATAAGAATTCGGTATCTGTTGGACCACTGGAAGCTTCAGGGTGAAACTGAGAAGCAAAAAATGGTTTACTCACATGCTTAATTCCTTCACATGTGTTATCATTCGCATTAACGAACAAAGGTTCCCACTCCTTTGGTAAAGTATCCATATTAATGGCGTATCCGTGATTTTGAGAGGTGATAAAGCAACGTTTACTTCCTTTCAATACAACCGGCTGATTGTGACTACGGTGTCCGTACTTTAGCTTATAGGTATCAGCACCAGCAGCCAATGCCATTAGTTGAGTACCTAAACAAATACCCATAATTGGAGTATTCTTAGTAAAAACACTTGCGAGATTTGCAATTGCTTCTGTATTTTGTTTTGGATCTCCAGGACCATTAGAAATAAATAATCCATCGTATTCTTCTTGAGTAAAATCGTAATCGTGTGGAACTCTAATTACGGTAGTATCACGTTTTAACAAACAACGAATAATGTTATTTTTCACACCACAATCCAACAATAAAACTTTGTGTTTTCCATTGCCGTAAACTAATTTCTCTGTTGTGCTTACTTGCGCTACCAGATTCTCTAAATTAGGATCTTTCCATTCAGGTTCTTTGCCTTCAAAAACAATTTTAGCAAGCATACTGCCTTGTTCGCGAAGTTTTTTAGTTAATGCTCGAGTATCAACACCATAAATTCCTGGAATTTTGTGTTGTTTCATCCAATCTCCCAGACTTAAACTCGCATTCCAATGACTGAATTCCTCGGTGTAATCTGATACAATAAATGCAGATACCTGAATTTTTTCCGATTCATAAAAACGAAACAAGTCATCTTCCTGAAGTGTTCCAGGAACACCATAGTTTCCAATTAAAGGAAAAGTACTAACCAAAATCTGTCCTCGGTACGAAGGATCGGTTAAACTTTCTGGATAACCTGTCATTGCAGTATTAAACACCATTTCTCCGGAAATAGATTCCTGGTATCCAAAAGATGTGCCGACATACTCCGATCCATCTTGTAAAATTAATTTAGCTTTTGTCTCTTCTGACATAAAAGTTCTATAAAATGGTTAAATATAAATTTCTTTTCAATGATCTAAATTCTATTCAATAAATTCATGTAGGCCTCTTTGGTTTTGTTAAAGTTAAAACCAATGAAAATCTCATTCATCTTATCTACAATTTTATCATTACATAAATTTCCAATACTGCCTTCGTGAACGTGTTTCACGCTACCTTTATATTCAAATTTACCTTCTTCCACAATTTGTCCTATCTTCTTGTAAGCATCGCGAAAAGGAACCCCGTTCAATACCATCTGGTTCACTTCTTCTACAGTAAACATGTACTTATAACGCTCATCCTCTAAAACATTTTTATTAATTTTCACCTCGGAAAGCATGATTCTTGTCATTTCCAAACAAGCAATCATTTTATCAAACGCAGGCATGAAAAATTCCTTTGTGAGCTGATAATCTCTATGATATCCGGAAGGAAGATTGGAGGTAACAGCCTGAATTTGTGCTGGCAACATTTGTAAAGCATTTGCATGTGCCCGAATTAATTCAAATACATCAGGATTCTTTTTGTGAGGCATGATACTGCTACCAGTTGTTAATTCATCAGGAAAACTTAAAAAGTTGAAATTCTGACTGTTGTAAAGACAAGCATCCATCGCTAATTTCCCAATGGTCATGGCCATATTTGCAATAGCAGACAATACTGAAAATTCCATTTTTCCACGTCCCATTTGCGCATAAACCACATTATAACTTAAGTCTCTAAAACCTAACAATTCGGTAGTCATTCGTCTGTTTAATGGAAAAGAGGAACCATAGCCGGCTCCAGATCCTAATGGATTCTGATTAACCACTTTATAAGCCGCTTGCAACACCATCATATCGTCGGTTAGACTTTCGGCATAGGCCCCAAACCACAAACCAAATGAAGATGGCATAGCAACCTGTAAGTGAGTATATCCAGGTATTAATACATCCTTATTTTCATTGCTCTTTGCAATCAACTCATCAAAGAGCAATCTGCCTTCCCTAACAATTTCTTCTAGTTTATTTCGGGTAAATAGTTTTAAATCCAACAAAACCTGATCATTTCTAGATCTACCACTATGAATTTTTTTTCCAATATCTCCCAAAGCTAAAGTGAGTTGATATTCGATTTGAGAGTGGACATCCTCTGTGCCATCTTCAATTACAAAAGCATCATTTTTTATCGAAGAATAAATCTTTCGTAATTCTTCCTGAATCAATTTTAATTCTGTTTTCTCCAATAACCCTATAGATTCGAGCATTTCAATATGTGCAAGCGATCCAAGTACATCAAAGGCTGCCAATTGTACATCCAATTCGCGATCCATTCCAACAGTAAATTGTTCTATTTTTTTGTCGACTTTTACGCCTTTGTCCCAAAGTTTCATAGTAATTCTCTTTAAAGTAGGTGTGAGTATATGTTATTGTTTAATTGTCTGATTCGTATTTTATAACTTTTTTAGGCTTATATCTTCAAACCGTTCAACAAGTTATAATATTTTTTAATTCCATTCTCAATTTCATCAATATAGATGAACTCATTGGCAGTATGAGATCGGGCAGAATCTCCAGGTCCTAATTTTAAAGTTGGAAATCCCTTCATTATCGCTTGATCAGAGGTCGTTGGCGAACCATAATAAGTCATGCCTAAACTTATTCCATTTTGAATAAGAGGATGTTCCAAAGGAATTCCAGAAGAATTCATTCTGAAAGATCTTGCTGTAACTTCACTTTCTAATTTTTCGACGATAATTGCAAATGCTTTTTCGTTAGAATAATGCTCGTTTGTACGAACATCCACAACAAATTTGCAGGAGGATGGAATAACATTGTGCTGTTTCCCTGCATTAATCTGGGTTACAGTCATTTTAACTGCACCCAACATTTCCGATTCTAAAGCGAATTTATAGGAATGAAGCCATTCTATATCTCTCATTGCAATAGTTATAGCATTTACTCCCTCGTTACGGGCAGCGTGTCCTGGAACCCCAATTGCATCGCAATCCAACACCATTAAACCTTTTTCGGCAATAGCCATTTCCATAAGCGTAGGCTCTCCTACAATACCAACATCTATACGACCAATTTCATCCTGCACCAACTCAAAACCTCCGGTTCCTGATATTTCCTCCTCTGCCGAAGCTACAAAAACACGATTATATGCCTGATTTGTCCCTTCTAAAGCAAGAAAACTAGCAAATAAGGACACTAAACACCCTCCAGCATCATTACTCCCCAAACCGTATAATTTACCATCAGTTACTTCCGGATTGAAAGGATCTTTGGTATATTTTTCAGAAGGATGTACTGTATCCAAATGAGAATTTAGTAACAGAACCGGTTTATTATCATCAAAATCCTTATTGTAAGCCCAAACATTATTTCCTTTTCGGTGAACCTGATAACCAAAACCATTCAATTTTTGCTCTATTAAATCGGCAACTTTATGCTCCTCTTTACTGTAGGATTGAATTGAAATTAGTTGTTTTAAAGTGCTCAAAGCTATTTCGCTATACTTTTTTACATCCATCTCCATAAGCTAAGAATTAACGATTTGTGTTCCTGAAGAATGATTAGTTTCAATGGAAACAAAATTCCCAATTACCACTTCTTCAACTCCTTTAGATAAGGCATAGAATGCATTTTGTGTTTTGGGTAACATTCCAGTATTTATTTTATTCAGCTTTACCATTTCTGCACATTTTTCACTTGAAAGAACTGGCATTACACTGCTATCATCATCTGGATTTATCAGCACACCAAGCTTTTCGAAACTGTATACCAATTTTACTTTGTAAAAACGACTCAAAGCAACTGCAACTTCCGTTGCTACAGTATCTGCATTCGTATTAAATAACTGACCGTTTCCATCGTGAGTAATTGGAGCAATTACCAGCACTGAATTACATTCAATTTGCTTGCATAATGCCAAGGTATTCACTGCTGTAATGTCACCTACAAAACCAAAATCAACCTTTGAATTACTTCTCTTCTCTGCCCTAATTAAATCTAAATCAGCACCACACATTCCCATCGCATTAACGCCAAGAGCTTGTAAAGCTGCAACAATATTTTTATTGATTAAACCAGCATAAACCATGGTCACCAATTTCAGATTTTCTGCATCCGTAATTCGTCTACCATCAACCATTTTGGTTTGAACACCTAAACTGCCAGCTAAATCAGATGCAAGCTTCCCTCCTCCATGAACCAAAACAATCTTGCCATTTAAATTCGAAAAGGCATCTAAAAAATCATTTAGTTTTTCGGGATCGTCAATTACGTTTCCTCCAACTTTTACTACTGTTAAATCTATCATACTGGTACAATTTGGGTTATTTTTTGAAATGCATGAATGAATTGATCTACTTCCTTTTTAGTAATTGAAAGTGGTGGTAACAGACGAAGTGTTGAACTACCAGATGATCCAGTAAAAATTCCAAATTCTTCAAGAAGTTGCTTTCTAACTTTAGGCATATTTTCCAGATCAAGACCAATCATTAATCCCTTTCCCCTTATTGCTTTTATTGCTTTATCGTCTTTTAATTTAGAAATTAAATAATCTCCTAATTCAGTTGCATTTTCAATTAGCTTTTCCTCTTCAATTGTTTCCAATACAGCCATTCCTGCTGCACAAGCCAAATGACTTCCTCCGAAGGTTGTTCCCAACATTCCACTCCAAGCTTTTATAGCTGGCGAAATAATCACCCCTGCAATTGGGAACCCGTTTCCCATTCCTTTAGCTGTTGTGATAATATCCGCCTTTATTCCTGCGTGTTGATGTGCAAAGAATTTCCCTGTTCTTCCATAACCCGATTGAACTTCGTCGAGAATTAAAATTACCTTATGACTTTTGCACAAACTTTCTGCAGCTTTCAAAAACTCAGTTCCAGGTTCAATAACTCCATTTACACCTTGTATTCCTTCTATAATTACTGCGGCAACATCATTTTTACTAATTTCCTTTTCTAGAGCAGAAATATCATTCATTTCAACAAAAACAACCTCATGTTTTGCATTAAAATCTGACGATAAAACAGGATTATCGGTAATTGCTAAAGCACCACTGCTTCGTCCATGAAAAGCACCTTTTATCGCAATAATTTTAGATTTCCTTGTATGAAAAGATGCTACTTTTAAAGCATTTTCATTTGCTTCAGCACCTGAGTTGCATAAAAATAGATTATAATCATCATATCCTGAAAGAACCCCCAATTTACTGGCTAACTTCTCTTGCATATCATTTCTTACTGCATTTGAATAAAAACCTAAACAATGAAGTTGATGTTCAATTCTAAAAATATAGTGTGGATGACTATGACCAATTGAAATTACGCCATGTCCGCCATAAAAATCTAAATATTTATTTCCTTTATCATCCGATATATAGGATCCTTTTCCATTTACCAAATTTATATCGTAACAATTATATACGTTAAATAATTCCATTTTGCTTTTTTTTAAAATCCAATCGGCTTTAATCCTAGTCCTAATATTTCCGGCATTCCAAATAATAAATTCATATTCTGAACTGCCTGACCAGAAGCACCTTTCAATAAATTATCAATCACTGAAATAATCATCAGTTTACTCCCATGTTTTTCAAGGTACAATACACATTTATTGGTATTTACAACCTGTTTTACATCGGGTACTATATTGGTTATTGAAACGAATGGATGATTTTTATAATATGATTTGTACTTTTCAATGGCTTCCTCAACAGACCAATCACAATCTGTATAAATGGTTGCCATTATTCCTCGACTAAAGTTTCCTCTTACAGGAATAAAATTGATCGATTTATTAAAGTTTGGCTGAAGTTGTAAAACTGTTTCTGTGATTTCAGCCAAATGCTGATGAGTAAATGCTTTGTAAACCGATACATTATTGTTTTTCCAGCTAAAATGTGAAGTGCTTGTTGGATTCTGACCTGCTCCGGTTGATCCGGTAATCGCATTAACATGAACCTCTTCCTTCAATTTATTTTCTTTCGCTAAAGGCAATAATCCCAATTCAATACATGTAGCAAAACATCCTGGATTAGCAATTTTATCCGCACGCTCAATTTTTTCCTTATTTATTTCGGGCAAGCCGTAAACGAATCCATTTCCATTTGTTCTCGGTCTAAAATCAGTACTTAAATCGATAATTTTCACGTTTGCTGGCAAAACATTCTCTTCCAAAAATAATTTTGTTTTCCCATGTCCCGAGCAAATAAATAAAACATCAATTGCCTGAAAATCTGCTTCGGAAAACATCAAGTTAGTTTCGTCTAACAAATCTCGGTGGACATCCGAAATTGGATGTCCCCTATGACTTGTACTCTGAACAAAATTAATATGTGCTTGGGGATGCCAGATCAATATCCGTAATAACTCTCCTGCCGTATAACCTGCTCCACCTATAATTCCTACATTCACCATAATTATTGTTTGTTTACGGTGTAATATATCTTCAATGAATTCGCCAGAATATTGGTAAATCCTTTTGCATCATCAGCAGTCCATCCTTTGCTACTTTCTCCATACTGACCAAATAAATCAGTCATTAAGTCGTTTGGTGAAGTAATTCCCTCCACAAAGAAATGCTTAGGATTTAAATTTAAAATAACTGTTCCAGTCACCTTCTTTTGAGAATCAACCAGAAAAGTTTCCATATTTCTCATTACTGGCTCTAAATATTGAGCCTCGTGCAGTAGCATACCATAGAAATTTGCAATTTGCTCTTTCCAATGCATTTGCCACTTGGTAAGCGTGTGTTTTTCCAGCGTTTGATGAGCTTTTATAATCATCAAGGGTGCAGCAGCTTCAAAAGCGACTCTTCCTTTTGTCCCAATAATTGTATCGCCAATGTGCATATCTCTTCCAATGCCAAATTGAGATCCAATAGCTTCAATTTTTTTAATTGCTTCGAGTGGATGTTTTACTTTTTCGCCATTTACACTTACCAATTCTCCTTTTTCAAAACCAATGATTAGTTTCTCCGATTCCGTTTTAACAACTTGCTTAGGATAAGCCTCTTCTGGTAATGGTTGATCTGATGTTAATGTTTCCTTACCACCAATACTTGTTCCCCAAATTCCAGCATTAATCGAATATTTCATTTTTTCGAAATTGGCTGAAATGCCATTTTCTTTTAGGTAATTGATCTCCGTTTCCCTGCTTAACTCCATATCTCTTGTAGGAGTAATAATTTCGGCATTAGGAGCCATTATTTTAAAGATCAAATCAAATCTTATCTGATCATTACCTGCTCCGGTACTGCCGTGAGCGATATAATCCGCATCAATAGAATGGGCAAATTGAGCGATTGCCATAGCTTGAAAAGCTCTTTCGGAGCTTACAGATAATGGATAAGTATTGTTCTTCAAAACATTTCCCATTATCATGTATTTAATACATTTATCGTAGTATTCTGTGGTAATATCCAGAGAAGCGTGCTGTACAACCCCCAGTTGCTTAGTTCTGTTCTCTATATCAGCCAATTCTGCATCACTAAAGCCTCCTGTATTCCCCAAAACTGTGTACACATCCATGTTTAACTCCTTAGATAAATAAAGTGCACAGTAAGTTGTATCCAAACCTCCGCTATATGCTAATACTACTTTTTTCTTAGTTGATGTCATTATATTGTTTTTTGTAGATTTTTAAAATCTTGTTCATAAATTGATAAAATTGCTTACGTTTCAAAATTATTTTTTCTCCTTTTTATTGGGATCGTAAAGCATACCAGTACACAAACACATTTTTCGATTGGTTCGTTGCAGTATGTCGTAATTCACACAACCGCTACATCCTTTCCAAAATGTATCATCAGTAGTTAGCTCCGAAAAGGTAACTGGTCTATACCCTAATTCTGAATTGATTTTCATTACAGGAAGACTGGTGGTGAGTCCAAATATTTTGGCCTCAGGATAACGTTTTCTGGATAACTCGAATGCCTTAGCTTTAATCATTTTAGCTAAACCTACCGCTCTGTAATCCGGATCGACAATAAGTCCCGAATTAGCAACATACTTGCCGTGTTCCCAGGTTTCTATATAGCAGAAACCTATTACTTTCTCCTGATCAAAGGCAATGATTGCCTTTCCTTCCTGAATTTTTTGTACGATGTACAAAGGTTCTCTTTTTGCAATTCCTGTACCGCGAATTTTCGCTGCACTTTCAATCATATCACAAATTTCTTGGGCATAATCGTAATGCCTCAAACCTGCTATAATGACACTTAACTTTTGCTCAACTTCCATTGATGTATCTATCATTTTATTCTAACTAAGACTAAATTTCCCAAAAAAGTGCTACCGCAGTTAAGCATAACCACCTATTATTTAATTCTACAAAAAAGTCCGCTCTTGCGGTTTGATTGTTGTGCTCTCGAAAACATCGTCTTCGAAAATCTAAGGAGTTGAAAAAATTCATTTTTTTTAATTTTAGTTTATACAAAAAAAGCTTACAGTCCGTGAACAGTAAGCTTATAAATTACGATATTTCAATTACAGAAATAGCAAGCTCATCTGTTCCTCCTGGGTAACAGTTACTGCGCAAATGGCGTCGACTTTGAGTATAGATGATTTGCTTCATTTGTTTCTGTAAAAATTAGTTCAAAAAAAAGGCTTACCGGTAAAAACGGTAAGCCTTTAAATATTGTTGTAAATCACTGATTAAACGACAATAAGACACCAACCGCTTTCCCTAAGGGAGCACTCTGTCTTCGTCGTAGTATGTTGTGAAATAAAATCATTTATTAAATTTTCCTTGTTTGTTAATCAAAAAAAAGGCTTTCCGACAGGGAAAGCTTGGAAAAAATTACACCAATGCTTATACCTTATCGTTGCGATAAAGATCTAATAAAGCGTCGTCGAATAATTTGCATATGTTCCATGCTTCTTTTTATTTGTTGTCTACAAAGATAAATGCAAAAATCAGTAATATCCTAATAAATCAAGTTTTTTTTTCAAGCCCTACTAATTTATAACCTTTGCATAAAAAAAACCATACTCTTTTTACTTCAATACTCTATTAAATTATAGACCTCATTTTATTAATTGAATATTTTCACTGTAAAACCAATGAATACAAGAATCAAATTTAATTTGCAAAACCTTTCTTTTCGTCTAAATAACAAGACGTTATGTATTTTTAACACTTTTAAATTCAATTTTTCACTAACCATTTATAACTTGCGCCGTAGAATTCAATTAAGTATCTAAAATTAAAAGATTTGTAATACCATGGAGTTAAAAAAAATTGTTGGATTTGTGCTGTTGGGTTTAGCTATTATTACTTTCTTCCTCTACTTATCCTTACCTTTTATTCTATCTGGTTCTAGTAAAATTATTTTACTAACAGCATCTGTGTATGTACTGAATAAAGTTTTCTTCTATTCTTCCCTTTATATTTTGGGGAAACAATTCATATTAAAATATGGAAAATACCTTCCTAAATGGATTGAAAAGCGATTACTTAAACTTCTTAAAGTACAAACTGTAGTTGAAAACGCTCAACACAACATAATACCATAAAGCATAGTTATCGATAAAATATTCTTTGGATAATTTATATTCTCATTTTTTCAATTCTCTAATGTATTGAATATCATGCAAACCATTGCAATGATAAATATCATGTTTTTTTTTCTTCTCAAACGTTTTCGCTAACTAGCTTAACAATAATAATTGCTATTTTAGATTTATTTGTATTATATTTGTTGAACGGATTAGACAAGCAAAAAATTAATCACCTCCATCTTTGGGTGTTTCTTAAGTTAAGGCAACGATTGTCGGATTTTTAAAAATCGTTACTAAATGATATAGAATGGGGATTTCTATTCATTTTTTCATGTCCTTAAATTTAAAAGTTAAAATCATTTCCTGGCTTCGCACTAAAAATTGCCTATGCGAAACCTTAGACCAAAACAACAGGGTCTTTACGACCCTCAGAACGAACATGACAATTGTGGGATTGGCTTTGTCGCCAACATTAAAGGAAAAAAATCTTTCGAGATAATTACTCGTGGACTGGAGGTGCTATGCAATATGGAACACCGTGGTGCACGTGGTGCCGATAATGTAAGTGGTGATGGTGCTGGAATTTTAATGCAATTGCCTCACAGTTTCTACAAAAAAATCGGAATTAAACTTCCATTAGCTGGAAAGTATGGTACCGGTTTAATCTTTTTACCAAAAGACGAAACTGAAGAAAAATTCTGTATTGAAGTACTTATCCAAATTCTGGAAGAAGAAGGATTGAAATTTATTCAACTACGGGATGTACCTACTGACACAGATGCCATTGGAGAGATTGCTCGACAATCGGAACCTGTAATCAAACAAATTTTTGTTGGTGGAAATTACGAACAAGATGAGTTAGAACGTCGGCTTTATTTAGCAAGAAAACAAGCTGAAAGCTACATTCGTGCCACTAAGATGAAGGAAAAGGAGATGTTTTACATCCCAAGCCTTTCCTCCAAAGTATTGGTTTATAAAGGAATGTTTGCAAGCGACCAGTTAGGAAAATACTATGGGGATCTTCAAGATGACCGTATGGAAAGTGCTATTGCGATGGTTCACTCCCGTTTTAGCACTAACACGTTTCCTTCGTGGGATTTAGCTCAGCCATTTCGTATTGTCGCTCATAATGGTGAGATTAATACAATTAAAGGTAATCGTTTATGGATGCAAGCTCGTGAATCTCTTCTAAAATCAGAGATGTATGGCGAAGATATCAAAAAACTGTTCCCTGTTGTTGAACCAAACAAGAGTGATTCTGCTTCTTTCGATAATGTTCTTGAATTTTTATTCCTTACCGGGAGAAGCTTGCCACATGCTTTGAGTATGATGGTGCCTGAATCTTGGAATGAAAAAAATCCTATCCCAGATAGTTTAAAAGCATTTTACGAATACCACTCCACCTTTATGGAACCTTGGGATGGACCAGCTTCGCTTGTATTCTCCGATGGAAGATATATTGGAGGAACTTTAGATAGAAACGGTCTGCGCCCTTCTCGTTATGTAATTACTCAAGATGACATGATTGTTATGGGTTCCGAAGTTGGAATTCAACAATTTAAACCCGAAGAGATTAAAGAAAAAGGAAGATTGAGACCTGGTAAATTATTACTTGTTGATACCCAGCTTGGAATTATTATACCAGATCAGGAAGTGAAATCTCAACTGACTTATCGAAATCCATATCAAAACTGGCTGAAGGAGAATCGTTTAGACCTAAAGGCTATTCCCGTTGAAAAACGAGTACCTTCAGATATTGGAGATCATTTTAATATTTGTCAAAAAACATTTAACTATTGTAAAGAAGATTTTGAAAGAGTTCTTCTTCCAATGGCAACGGGTGCACAAGAACCTGTTGGATCAATGGGTAATGATGCGCCAATACCTGTTTTATCACCAAAACCACAGTTATTCTTCAACTACTTTCGACAATTATTTGCTCAAGTAACCAATCCTCCTATCGATTCGATACGTGAAAATTTGGTGATGGATTTAACAAATTATATCGGTGCAGTTCAAAAGAATCTTTTGGATGAAACAGCCCAACATTGTAAGTTAATTCGTTTTAAGAGTCCGCTGATCACAAATACCGATTTAGGAAAAATTAAGAAGCTTAAGCACGAAGAATTCAGACATCAATCCATTGACATGCTGTTTAAGGCATCGGAAAATGGAGCTGGATTAGAGAATGCTTTGGATTCAATTTGTTTGTTAGCGGAAAAAGCTGTTGACGAACAAAAAAACTATATTATTCTTACGGATCGGAATTTATCAGCAACCATGGCTCCTATTCCAGTACTGTTAGCAGTAGCTGCCGTTCATCATCATCTTATTAAAAAAAGAAAGAGGATGCAGATTGGACTTGTTGTGGAAACAGGCGAGGCTCGTGAAGTAAATCATATTGCCTTACTAATTGCATATGGAGCAAGTGTAATTAACCCATACATGAGTTATGCGGTTATTGACAAATTGGTAAAAGACGGAAGAATTAGTCTGGAATACAAAACAGCTCGTAAAAACTATATAAAAGCTGTAGATAAGGGACTACTTAAAGTGATGTCGAAAATGGGAATATCAACCATTGGAAGCTATTTAGGCGCCCAAATTTACGAAGCTCTTGGGGTTAGTAAGGATGTGGTTGACAAATATTTCACAGGCACAATTTCTAGAATTGAAGGAATAGGATTGAAAGAAATTTCAGAAGAAATTTTATGTCATCACAAAAAAGCTTATTCCCCAGAAGATCCTTTCGATAATCAGGATTTGTTGACCAATAATGGGAACATACATTACCGAAAAAATGGAGAACCACATAGCTGGAATCCTGAAACAATAGGATTATTACAATGGTCAACAAGAACAAACAATTACAGTAAGTTTAAAGAATACAGCACTATTGTAAATAAGCAAACCGCTTCGCCAAACTTCTTAAGAGGATTCTTTGAATATAAAAAGAACCCAATTGATATCAGTGAGGTGGAACCAGTGGAAAAAATAATGAAGCGATTTTGTACTGGCGCTATGTCTTATGGTTCTATTTCAAAGGAAGCTCATGAAGCCTTAGCTATTGCCATGAATAAAATAGGTGGTAGAAGTAATACTGGTGAAGGTGGAGAAAGCTCGAAGCGCTTTTATTCAAGTGCTCGAAGTTCCATCAAACAAATTGCATCTGGTCGATTTGGTGTAAATACCGAATACCTTGTAAATGCGGATGAATTACAAATAAAAGTAGCTCAAGGTGCAAAACCAGGAGAAGGTGGTCAATTACCGGGATTTAAAGTAGACAATATTATTGCAAAACTTAGAAATTCTACACCAGGAATTACTTTGATCTCTCCTCCTCCACATCATGATATCTACTCCATAGAAGATTTGGCTCAATTGATTTACGATTTAAAGAATGTAAATCCAACAGCCTGTGTTAGTGTAAAATTAGTTTCAGAAAATGGTGTAGGTACAGTAGCCGCGGGTGTTGCTAAAGCAAATGCAGATCTTATTGTGATTGCAGGTTGCGAAGGTGGAACAGGTGCAAGTCCTTTAAGTTCAATTAAACATACAGGCTTGCCTGTTGAGTTAGGATTAGCTGAAGCGCAACAAACACTTGTAATGAATGACTTACGAGGTCGTATTAAATTACAAACTGATGGACAGTTAAAAACGGGTAGAGATATTATTTCTATGGCTTTATTAGGAGCTGAAGAATTCGGGTTTGCTACAAGTGCCTTAGTTGTACTCGGATGTGTAATGATGCGTAAATGTCATCTTAACACATGTCCAGTCGGTATTGCAACTCAAAATAAAGAGCTAAGAGAAAAATTCCTTGGACGTTCTGAATGGTTGGTAAACTACTTCACATTTTTAGGAGAAGAGTGTCGGGAATTAATGGCTGAATTAGGAATTCGAAAATTTGATGATTTAGTAGGACGTTCTGATTTATTAACCAAACGAAAAGATATCACTAATTGGAAAGCCAAAACCGTTAGCATCGACAATTTAATTCACTTACCAAAAACAGATGGACATACGATCTGTGGGATGAATGCTAAAATTAAATCTATTGGTACAGTTCTTGACCATGAGCTAATTAAACAATCTTCAAAAGCCTTACACGATGGGGAAAAAGTTTGGATCGATCAGAAAATAAACAATACAGACAGAACCACAGGAGCTATGCTTTCGGGTAAAGTTGCCTTAATGAAACCAAAAAAAGTTTTAGAAGAGGATACTATTCATTGCATTTTTAGAGGATCTGCCGGTCAAAGTTTTGGAGCTTTTCTTGAACAAGGAATAACGTTCCGTTTGATTGGGGACTCTAATGATTACTTTGGAAAAGGTTTATCAGGAGGAAAACTGGTTGTATATCCTTCGGAGAAAAGTAAATTTAAACCTGAAGAACAAATAATTATTGGAAACACTGCTCTTTATGGAGCAACTAGCGGGGCAGCCTTTATTAGAGGAATGGCTGGAGAACGTTTTTGTGTTCGTAATTCAGGAAGTATAGCAGTTGTCGAAGGTGTAGGCGATCATGGTTGCGAATATATGACCGGAGGTAGAGTTGTAATTTTAGGGAAAACTGGAAGAAACTTTGCCGCAGGTATGAGTGGTGGAATTGCTTATGTACTTAATATGGAAGGGCGATTAGATTATTTTTGCAATAAGAGTCTTGTTTCCCTCGAGCCAGTTGAAAATATGCAAGATGTTCATGAGCTTCAAGGAATGATCCACGAACATTTGTTATTAACTCAGAGTAGTGTTGCCTCTAAAATACTTACCCATTGGGAAGAATATCTGCCACATTTTGTGAAAGTAATCCCATATGAGTATAAAAAAGTACTTGAGGAGAAAAAACTGAAGAAGATTCACCGGAAATTAAAAGCCGCTCAATCGCAAACAGAAGTTCACGAGTAATTAATTTTAAGGAAAGGAGTAAGTGAAAGATTAATCCTTTCCTTTAATTACCGCACTATTCATTAACAAACAGAACGAATATGGGAAATCCGAAAGGTTTTTTAGAAATAAAAAGAAAAGAAGCCGGTTACCGTCCGGTAAGAGATAGAGTTGGTGATTTTGGAGAAGTGGAACAAACCTTAAATCTGGAGGACAGAATAGATCAAGCTGCCCGATGTATGGATTGTGGTGTTCCCTTTTGTCATTGGGCATGCCCCACCGCCAGCAAAATTCCGGAATGGCAAGATGCCGTTTATCGCGAAAATTGGGAAGAAGCAAGCAAAATATTGCATTCGACAAATAGCTTCCCTGAATTTACTGGAAGAATTTGTCCCGCACCATGCGAAAAATCATGTGTTTTGGCTTTACACAATTCCCCGGTAACCATTCGCGAAAATGAAGCTGCCGTTATTGAAAAGGCTTTTGAATATGGATATATTAAAGCTAGACCTCCAAAAAAGCGTACTGGTAAAAAAGTTGCTGTAATTGGCTCAGGACCAGCTGGATTGTCGGTTGCTGATTTACTAAACAGAGCAGGACACAGCGTAACCGTATTTGAAAAAGATGATGCTATTGGGGGATTGCTTCGATATGGCATCCCTGATTTTAAATTAGATAAGGGTGTTATTGACAGGCGATTAGAACTTTTTATTGAGGAAGGAATAGAATTCAAAACAAATCAGAATGTAGGCGGAGATGTTTCCTTTGCCGAATTGGAAGCTGAATACGATGCCATTTGCCTAGCTATTGGTGCTATGAAGCCTCGCGACTTACCAATTAAAGGTCGTGAACTAGAAGGTGTACATTTTGCAATGGATTTTCTTAAACAACAAAATAAATTAATTCGTGGCGACGAATTTACCAAGCAGGAAAGAATTTCTGCTAAAGGTAAAAGTGTTGTAGTAATTGGTGGCGGTGATACTGGTTCCGATTGTGTTGGTACTTCAATTCGTCAGAAAGCAAAATCTGTTTTACAGATAGAATTACTACCCAAACCACCAGAAGAAAGAATTGAAGAAAATCCTTGGCCTTACTGGCCACAAACACTAAGAACCTCCAGCTCTCACCTTGAAGGCTGTGAAAGAAGATGGTCTCTTGGCTCTAAAGAGCTACTTGGTGAGGATGGAATAGTGAAAAAATTAACTATTTCGCAGGTTGAATGGACTAAAGATGAAAAAGGTCAATTTAAAATGAGTGAAGTTCCAGGAACAGAAGAAACTATTGATGCTGATTTAGTTTTATTAGCAATGGGCTTTGTTCATCCTGTACACGAAGGGTTAGTTAATGAATTAGGTCTTGAATTAGATGGCAGAGGAAATATTAAAACTGATGCCAAAGGACAGACTTCAAATTCAAAAATATTCTGTTCTGGAGATGCTGCATCAGGTGCAAGTTTGGTTGTTCGAGCATTAGATAATGGTCGTAAAACCGCGCTCTCCATACATAAATATTTAAACGCTTAAAACTACAAAATTTAACACTAGACATAGGCAGTTAAGTGGTTAGGACCGATAGTTTAATCTCGACAAAGATGACTATCGGTTCTTTTTGTATCAAAAAATAAGGAATGCCCAAATTGAACATTCCTTATCTCGCTCTTAATAAAATCTAATTCACTTTCGCAATTTACAACCACACAAATTACGAATACTTTCTAGATTTCATTTCTAATTAAAGTTGACTCAAACTTTAAAACAAAATCAACTCAATTTTTTAAATTTAGCTGTCTTTAGAAATAAAGACAGCTAAATACTTTCTTACGGATTAACTGTATTAGCTTGCTCAACTAAAGCACTATTTCCATTACCATTTTGCATTACAACACTTAAGTGTCCTAAACCATCTTGAGTAACTTCTGCTTCATTAAAAGAACCATCTTGTAATATTCCAGAATAGTTATAATCACCAGTTTGAGTAACAATTGCAAAGTTGGCATCACCATTGTACTGTAGAATAACAGATTCGTTAAAATCACCTGATTGATTTACATCAGCACCAGAATTAGTTACATTTTGTTGCAAAATACCAGAATAGTTATGATTGCCTAATTGATTAACTATAGCAAGATTACCTTCGCCACCAAACTGATAAGTTTCGGTATAGTTCATTGTTCCTTCTTGTTCTACAAAAATGGAATTACTAACTCCACCAATTTGTTTAGTATAGGTGTAATTATTATCTCCAATTTGGTAAACTTCGGCCATATTTACTTCGCCACCAATTTGTTTCATCATTACAGTATTCTCATTACCTGCTTGTTCTGAATACATTTCATTACCAGATCCTTTTCTTTGAATTCCTGTAGCCTTATTAAAATCGCCAATTTGCACTAAACCAGCCCAGTTCATCTCCCCTTTAATTTGTTTAATAGAAGCATTATTAACATTACCAACCTGTGCAATACCTGCATAGTTATTGGCTCCTTTTTCTTGTTTAATTTGAGCTAAATTCCAATCTCCTGATTGTCCAACGTATGCTGTATTAAACTCACCTTCATTTTGATTAACAACAGCTGTATTGAAATTATTAAACTGCTCAACTTCAATATCGTTGAAAAAACCACCAATTTGATTTGTGAAAGCCCAGTTAGCATTACCTTCTTGTGTAACGTAAGAAGAATTAACAATTCCATCAACTTGATAAACATCGGCTAAATTGAACATTCCTGTTTGAACAATACCAGCCCAATTACTCTCATTACCATATTGACGAATTCTTGCTTGATTTGCATAACCATCTTGAATAATACCTGCAAAATCACGATAACCGTCAGCTTGATCTACTTTAGCCCAGTTATAGTCACCATATTGATTAATTAATGCATTCGACCAGAAATTATCTTCCTGATTAACATACGATAAGTTAAACCAACCATCTTGAAGTACATTTGCAATATCCCAAACGCTGGATTGATTTACATATGACTCATTAAAAAATCCATATTGCTCTACATATGCCTCAACCCATTCACTAAACGTTTGATTAATTTCTGAATAGTTCATTCCCCACTGATATACACCAGCAATATTGTCAACACCTATAAATTGATTAACAACAGAAGTATTAAAACCATATTGCTCCACACTAGCTGAGTTATTAACTGTCCAAAACTGATTAATAGTGGAATGATTACCCATTGTTTGAGTTACATCAGCACTATTATCATTTCCCCACTGAAAAATAGTAGAATAATTAGTCCCCATTTGGTTCACCATTGCTGAATTAGCACTTCCCCATGTTGTAATGAATGACTGATTAAGCATTCCTGATTGAGTAACACCAGCAGTATTATCATTTCCAATCTGTGCTACATCACTCATATTTAAAAGACCGACTTGCTCAACAGTGGCACCATTATCGGTACCTGTTTGATCAACATTTGATTGGTTGACCTGAGCTAAAGATACACTTGTAGTAAGAACTACAGCCGTAATAATTAACATTAATTTTTTCATTGTAGAATTTTTTAAGGTTTAAATGAATATTTCGATGAAGTTTTTCTTAGTTGAATTTTTATGGTTGTAGTTTAAAAAGATTCAAAACTTCATCCGGTTTAAATAGTTTATTTTTATTAAAATTTAATTTTGAAGTTGGAAAATGTACTTTTGTTTCGAAAACTGATATCCCTTCTTTTCTAAATCAATTTTTCTTCTGAAAAGGATGTTTTGAATAAAAAGGGATCGTCTGAAACTGAAGTGATATATTTAATTTAGGATTTAAATTACCTATTAGAAGTGAAGATATCATCCAAAGGCATGCTTGCATACCTAAATGAAAAAATCTTAATAATTTCAATGCGTAATTCACAATTATATTTTAAAATTTAATTTACAATGTTAAATAAAAATAACAACTTCCTACTGATACTGGAATAAATAGAAAATTCAACATGTTTAAAGCATAATTAAATATCAGCTCTCTTTTTAATCAACAAAATAAATTTACGGAAGTGTAAGTGGGTAACCTAGATTATTTACATTAAAACACATTATTAAATGACTAATCTGCAGTTTCGTAGGATTAAAATTAAACGACAGCCTAAAAACTGCTTGAATTTTTAATTTAAATTAAACAAAAAGCAGTAATTGTTGCTTTTGGAGATTAAATTCATCTATTTTTCTTTTTAATTAAATTCAAATTATACACCTAATAAAAGTAGCATAAGCACACAAAAAAATATAATTTATTAGTAAATCTAAAATCCAGTGATAACTTTAACTTTTCTGAAATTTAAATATGAGTAAACGTGAACTAAAAGAATACCTTCAACCATTAAATAAGAAACAGCTTCAAGAACAAATTCTTGATCTTTATACCAGATTTAAAGAAGTAAAGGAGTTTTACGATTTTGCATTTAATCCGCAAGAAAATAAACTCTTGGAAGACTGTAAATTTAAAATCTCGAAGGAATATTTTCCTTTATCAGGCCGTAGAGCCAAAATGAGGCGTTCTGTTGCTCAGAACTTTATTCGTCATTTTAAAAAACTTGGCGTAGAACCTGGTCTTATTGCAGATGTGATGCTATACCATATTGAAATAGCTCTTACCTATACGTCCGAAAAATATATCCATAAAGAAGCATTTTACAAGAGTATGCTTAAATCTTTTACTGAAGCAATAACTTATCTGGATCAAAATGGCATCAGAAAAGACTTTACCTCTCGGTTAACAGGCATTGTTACCGATGTAGAAACACAAAATTGGGTTGGCTGGAGAAGCTTTGAAAATCAACTAAAAAACACATTACAGTAACTCTTTCATTACCTCTTGCACGGAACGTTCTCTTTGGACCGCCTTGATACTTGGGCCAGCACACCAAACATTTTTATAGCTTACTCTAAATGCAGCCTTTTTTATCTTGCTCATTCCTTGCCAAGCAAGAATTAATTTTGCATATTTTTTTAAAATGGAACTATGATTAATGAGGTATTCCCAAAAATTTGCTTTTGTTCCTATTTTCTGTACATATTTGGTATTAATTACGGTAAGAGGAGAACCAGTTAACTTGGTTGATGTTACTATGTCTTTTGAATTGTATTGAATCATGGCCTGCTTATACTCCTGGGATACATCTGATTCGTGGGTAGCAATAAAAATGGTTCCAACTGCTACGCCAGCAGCACCCCACTCCATCATTTGCGTCACATCCTTTTTAGAAGTAACTCCTCCTGCCGCAATAATTGGTAATGATATAGATTGAATCAACTGGTGCATCAATTCTTTTGCAGACAAATTACCACAATGTCCGCCAGCCTGTGAATTAACTGCAATAATAGCATCTGCTCCCAGCTCCTCTACTTTTTTGGCATAAACAACATCTATAACATCACAAAAAACCTTTATCCCAAGAGGTTTGCAGGCTACAATAACATCTTTAGGATTTCCTAAGGAGGTAATTATAAAATCCACTTTTAATTCAATCAATGTCTTTAATTGAGATGCTAATTTTGGATTGGATTTATTTACAATTAAATTGACTCCAAAAGGTTTAGAACTTGCGTGACGGATTTTCACTATAGCCTCACGTAATTCCTTATTTGTTCGGTAATTTAGAGCTGGAATTGCAGCAGTGCAACCACATTGTAATGCAGCAATTACCATTTTGGAATTACTTACTAAAAACATAGGTGCGAGCAATATTGAATGCTCTATTCCTAGAATTTGGCTCAGACTAAATTTTTTCTTCATAATAAAAGGATTGATATTAAGAAGGTACAAAGAAAATCGAGAATTTATAAGTGGAGATTAGTATAAAAAAAGAGACTAATACTTTCGTATCAGTCTCTTTGTGCGGATGAAGGGACTCGAACCCCCACGCCTCTCGGCACTAGATCCTAAGTCTAGCGCGGCTACCAATTACGCCACATCCGCGTTTCTGTTGATTGCGATGCAAAGATGGGGATTTTTTCTTATCCTCCAAATGTTTTTGCTAGAAAAAAAACACTACAACTCTTTAATAATAGGCATTACAGCACTAAACGCTCTGAATTACAAGCTCATCGCATTATAAAAAAAATAAAAAAATTTATGAATACTTCATCCGTAAAAATAAAAAAGAAAGCCGAAACAATTGTTTCGGCCTTTGAAAAATGAATTTAGTAAGGAAAAACATCTATTTCTCGACTTTTGAACTCACCATTTTCAAAATAATAAATCCAAGTAATCCTGACATAACTGATGCTACTAGTACTGCAATTTTTGCTTGATTTAAAATTAAGGGATCAGAAAAAGCAAGTTGCGAGACAAAAAATGACATCGTAAAACCAATTCCTCCCAGAAAACCAATTCCAATAATTTGCGACCAACAAATTTTCTTAGGTTTTTGAGCAAAACCCATTTTCACACCCAAATAAGAAAATAGAAAGATCCCAATTGGTTTTCCTAAAAACAATCCTAAAATTACCCCTAGAGAAATAGGATTTAGAATATTACTTATTACATCCCCTCCTAGAATTACTCCTGCATTTGAGAATGCAAATAAAGGGACTATAAAATAGGCAACCCAAGGGTGGAAAAAATGTTCTAATCGCTCTAAAGGAGATATTACTTCGATACAATTCCCTTCTACTGCAGTAATTGAAGATTGTATTTTTTTCTCTTTTAATTTTTTATCTTTTAAAAGTGTTGTTCCTAATTCTTTCAATAATACTGTATTCGATCGAATAAATTCGCTAACATTTCGATTTGCGTGTGCAGGAATTGTAAATGCTAGTAAAATACCCGCAAGAGTAGCATGCACCCCCGATTTAAGTAGGGTAAACCAAAGCAATACACCAAAAAACAGGAATATTGGTAGTTTTCTAACTTTCAGCAAATTAAGCCCCCATAGTATAGCATATATTCCTCCTCCATAAAGAAGGTAAATCCAATCTATTTGGTTTGTATAATACAAAGCAATAACAATTACTGCGCCTATATCATCAACAATTGCAATAGAGGTTAATAAAAGTTTAAGCGATGTAGGAATTCTTTTTCCTAAAAGAAGCAATATTCCTAAGGCAAAAGCAATATCTGTTGCCATTGGAACACCCCATCCATGTGTTCCTGATCCTGATAAATTAAAAGCAATATAGATTAATGCAGGCACTACCATACCTCCAATAGCACCAAAAATTGGTAAGCTAGCCTTTTTAATTGATGACAAACCACCAGTAAGTACTTCACGTTTAATTTCTAAGCCTACTACAAAGAAGAAAATTGCCATTAAGCCATCGTTAATCCAATGTATTAAAGTTTTACTTAGCTCCCACTCTCCGAAATGGATTCCAAAATGCTGTTTCCAATAAGCTAAAAAGGATTCTCCAAACATAGAATTAGTTAATACCATTGCTAAAATGGTAAAAAACATCAGCACTATTCCTCCGAATGCTTCCATTCGCATAAACTCGACAAGAGGATCTTTAATTCGATCAAATATTTTTTTTTCTTTCAAAAATTGTATCATCATTTTATTTTTATTCTCACTTAGTATCCACTCTTTTTGTAGAGTTTATTAAACTGACACCTTGCTTCTAATTTAATTTAAATTTTCTGGAAATAATTTTCATTTTTTTTCTCAATTCATAAGTTTAAAACTATTTAATTTTAATTGAAAATCAAAACTAAAAAGAGAAAGGAAAAGAGCTTACTTCCCACATTTACTAATAGAACAAGAAGTCTTTTTTACAGATAGTCTCCACATCTTTACCTAATTTGAGTTTATAATTCGGCTTTATGAATTCATCAGGTTTAAATCCCTAAAATTTACGTAGGAGTCTTACTATTAAATAACTCAAATCAATAAAGAGTCCATAAAATAATGATCTATTTGTATCGGTAAACTAAAACTAAGTGCAAAGTAAAAATCCTTTTCTAAATTAACCACCCTTTTACCTTACAATTGAATTTTTTGATACATTTGCGTATAGAATTTTGATTCATGAAAAATCCAACTGTTTTATTGGTTCTCTTATCGATACTATTTCTTGTGATACCAATCATACAACAGATGATTGTAGTAAAGCAGGAAAATAAGCATGCATTGGTTGCTGACCTTCTGCCAGAAACAGATGAAGCTGCCTCGGAATACCATGATAGTGAAGCTTCAGATTTGGATTTGTTCTCTATTAATAGAATTAAATTTTTCGCTTTCAAGGCTAATACTTATAGCAAATTAAGCTTTAATCTAAGTAGTTGCGACAAAGGAAAACTGGAATCACCACCTCCGCAATCTTAAATTTTACTTCCATATTAATTTGTTGTTATTGCAATGTTCACTCTTGATTAAGAATTAAGGAATTGTATAAACACTTCAAATTCATAGCAATGAATAAGATATCTTTAGATTGAAAAAAAAACAGTCATACCAAGATATTTTAAGGCATACATTTTATTGTATTTCTCTGATAACCCAACCAGTACTATAATTAATGAAATCAAATATTGTGCGAAAAAATCGCAAACCAAAAATTCAACTTCTTCACCAATATTATTCCTACACAGGCTTTTACCAATTTATTGGATCGAGCTTAAAGAAGGTTGCAATTCCATTTGCTGTTCTGGTTGGTCTTGTTCTTTTTATAGAATACTATGTGGTGGATTTTCATAGTTTATTTCATGAAATCACTAAAGATTATTCGCCAATTAGCGTATTCACGATTTTTTTTACTTCAGAATCGCTATTAGGTTTAATTCCTCCCGAATTATTTATTGCATGGGTAAAAACACTATCCAATCCGGGACTTAATCTTTTCCTACTGGCTATGCTTTCGTATTTGGGAGGTTGTGTATCCTATTTTATCGGGAAAACAGTGCTCAGCATTCCAGTTGTAAAAAAAACAGTAGAAAACAAAATGCAAAAGCATATCACTAACCTAAAAAAATGGGGTGGTCTGTTAATTGTTGTTGGTGCCTTATTACCACTACCATTCTCTATGGTGAGCATGGCTTCTGGAATCATTAATTTTAGCTTTAAAAAATATCTTTTATACGGATTGTTCCGTTTTTTACGTTTTTACTTATTCGCTCTGGCAATTTTTAATATTATGAATTAATATGCTTCACTAAGTACAAAATGCTCTAAGCAAAACAAAAAAGTTCGATACATAAAGCATCGAACTTTTACCATATATCATTGATATAGATTCAATTACAGGTCAATGTATTCTAATACAAAAACCCCAAAACAATCATGATCGTCGTAACTATGCCCTACAATCTGATTGTTTGCATTCAAGATTCCTTCCCAAGTATCCAAATGATATTCAAACTGAGTTTCTACATCTAAAAGCTCTACCGAAGTTCCAGTAATCGTAAGATGTACCCCATCAAAAGTCCCTTCTACTTCCTGTTGAACTCTAAATGGAATTTCATCGTCAATTCTCTCGGTATACACTACCTTTCCTTTTATGATCTCACCTTCTTGAGTAAATTCTGCAAAACCTTCATCTTTGCCAAAACCAAAATCTTCATTAAATGTCCAGCGACCAGTAATATTTTTCATTCTCCTACTTTTAATTCTGAATTCACATCAAAAATAGAAAACAATTTCTAGTTTAAACTAAAATCAATCTCAAGTTTTGCATCACTCGGAAACTGATTATTCAATTGACGAATACACAATCTTTTTAGATCGCTCAACTCCCCTGCATGCAGAATATAATTACAAGCTCCACCATTTATAGGAATAATTATTTTTCTATGATATGGGGAGTGAGCATTTTTTTGCACGACCTTTTCTATATCCAATTCGTGAATGTATTCAGCAAACTGTTGATACTTTTCTTCACTTGGAAAATTAATATTTATATTATTAAATTCGAGATGAATTAATTTGCAGGAATCACATCTAAACAGTGATCCATTAGAGATTCTATTATATATCATAGTCAAAAGTATTTCTTAAGTTCCATTACAAATTTATAATCTCTGTTTGATGAAATCAATACCTAGAAATAATGATTTTTCAATAAATCTAAATTGGGAATAGGTGTAATTTTTTGAAAAGCAATCACGAATTACCCAAAAATCGTTATTCTCTTTTATCTTTGTGTTTCATTATTACAATTGCATTACTATGATAGATCAAACTACTATATGCGCAATTTCGACTGCCCCAGGGAATGGAGCAATTGCGATTGTGCGCCTTTCGGGAGCTGATGCTCTTACAATTTGCGATGAAGTATTTACCGCAGCAAGTTCAAAAAAAATTAGTGAGCAAAAGGCGAACACAGTTCACTTTGGAACCATTCAAGATGGCAATGAAATTATCGACGAGGTTCTGGTAAGTATTTTTAGAGCTCCTCACTCCTATACCGGCGAAAATAGCATCGAAATTGCTTGTCATGGTGCACCTTTTATTCAATATCGCATCCTTCAGGTTTTACTAAAAAACGGAGCGAGAAGCGCCAAGCCTGGAGAGTATACGCAACGTGCTTTTTTAAATGGGAAGATGGACCTTTCTCAAGCAGAGGCTGTCGCCGATTTAATTGCATCTAGTTCGGCAGCTGCACACAAAGTTGCGTTGCAACAAATGCGTGGTGGGTTTTCGAATGAAATTGCCAATTTACGCGGTCGATTATTGAATTTTATATCCCTAATTGAATTGGAACTTGATTTTGGAGAAGAAGATGTTGAATTTGCAGATCGAACTCAGTTGACTAATTTGGTAAACGAAATACAAAGCTTAATTCAGAAATTAACCAACTCTTTTGAGTTAGGGAATGTTATTAAGAACGGGGTTCCTGTTGCTATTGTAGGAAATACAAATGTGGGAAAATCGACTCTGTTAAATGCACTTTTAAACGAAGATAGAGCTATAGTTTCTGATATTGCAGGAACAACACGCGATGTAATTGAGGATACAATTAACCTTGGCGGAATTACCTTCCGTTTTATTGATACTGCCGGAATTAGAACAACTCTTGATCGTATTGAAAGCATGGGAATTGAACGCACTTACAGCAAGATGAAACAGGCTCAAATTGTTCTGCTATTGATAAATGCCGACCGTGACATTGAAGCCATAAATGATTCTATTCTAAAAGTAAATCAAACGATCGATCGTGATACTCAACAATTAATTGTTTGTATTAATAAAATTGATCTAATTCCTGATCCACAGGATGTCGCAAAGCATTTAGTTGGATTAAAAACCGAAGACAAAATCATTTTGATCTCGGCCAAACAAAAACAAAATATAGATACTCTAACTAACGAACTTTTAAAAACCGTTAATATGGGTAAAATTAATGAGCAAGATGTAATTGTAACCAATATTCGCCATTTTGAAGCTCTTAAAAATGCCTTAGGTAGTATAGACAGAGTAAATAACGGATTGGAAAATCAAATTCCAACCGATTTTCTTGCTCAGGATATTCGCGAATGTCTTCATTTCCTTGGAGAGATAACTGGGGACATATCTACTGACGAGGTTCTAGGGAATATCTTTAAGAATTTTTGCATCGGAAAGTAGTTATCCTTCTCTTATTTGCTAACTGCCTACTATTGTTAGGTTTATAGGTTCACTTTCTTCTCTTATTTGTTGCCCAATTGCATTTTATTGCTTATTTTTGTTGCCCAGTTGTTGCTCAAACAACAAATTTGTTGCCCAAAGGCACAAATTAGTAGGTACTGGTGAAATGATGCACCAATCAGCACCACCGAGCAATATCAGGCACTAATAAGCACCAAATGAGTAGTAACATTAAAATTCCGAAATTCTGTCAATATTGTGGTCAGGCATTTGTTGCCCAAACCACTACAACACGGTATTGCTCAAAAACTTGTAATTCCCGACACTACAAGCAAATCAAGAGAGAGGAAAAAGTACAGGCTACTCTAAAGGAGCAAATCAAATCCGTTACTTCTGCAAATTCCGAAAACTTGCAAAGTCTGCAAAGTCTGCCAATTCAAACAGGCAATTTTATCAATCTTAGAGATAAGGAGTTTTTAAGCGTTCAAGAAGCTGCCATTTTATTAGGTGCAAGCAGATGGACAATTCAACGAATGATTCAAAGAGAAGACATAAAAGCAGGTAAGCTGGGCAGAAGAACCATTATACCACGTTCCGAAATTGATAATCTTTTTAACTGATGAGCAATGAAAATAACATTAAGACAACGCAAAAAGGGTAACAAGATTACCCTCTACCTTGACTACTACGACCAAGGCAAGCGAGAGTATGAGCATTTAGGTTTATACCTCACACCCGAACCCGACAAAGGAAGTTTAACCAAAGCCCAAAAGGACGAGAACAAAAAAATCCTTGAATTGGCAGAGAGCATCCGAAGTAAAAGACATTTAGAAGTTCAAAACAGTATTTACGGTTTCCGAGATAAAGAGAAATTGAAAGGCAGTTTCTTTGAATTTTTTGATGCACTTACCGAAAAGAAAAAAGCAAGCTTAGGCAATTATGGCAATTGGAATGCAGTCCGTATTCTGATAAAAGCCTACAATCCTAAAGATGTAACCTTTGAGCGATTGGATAAAGATTGGGTTGAAGGGTTCAAAGATTACCTGGACTATGAAACCAAAACAAAAACAGGTGACGGCATTTCACTAAATACCAAGTACAGCTATTTCAACAAATTAAGAGCTGCACTCAAACAAGCATTAAAAGAAGGTCTAATCAAATTCAATCCTGCGGAGCAAGTAGAACCATTCCAACAGGATGATGTAGAACGTGAATTTTTAACCCTTGAAGAATTACAAAAATTAGCCAACACCCATTGCCGAAATGAAACGCTAAAGCGGATGTTCATTTTTTCTTGTCTAACTGGTTTAAGATGGTCAGACATTGAGAAACTTAAATGGTCAGAAATTCAGCACTCAGAAAATTTAGGCTACTTCATTCGTTTTCGTCAGCAAAAAACCAACGGAGCAGAAACCTTACCTATTGCAGAAGAAGCAAGAGAATTGTTAGGCGAACAGAAAGAGCCAAAAGAAAAGGTTTTTACAGGGCTTAAATATGGCAACTGGAACAAAACCTACTTAAAGGATTGGTTAATTGATGCAGGCATCAATAAGCACATCACATTCCACTGTGCTCGTCATACTTACGCTACGCTTCAGTTGACTTTAGGCACAGACATTTACACCGTTTCAAAATTATTAGGGCATAAAAACCTTTCTACTACCGAGATATACGCAAAGGTTATCAACGAGAAAAAGGTGGAAGCTGCCAACAAAATCAAAATCAAATTATAAGTATGGAAGCACCGCAAATATTTTTAGTAGAAGAACTTGAATTGAGAATTTCAATTGAAGCTGTTGAGTACAAACATAAGTTTGACAACTTTTGGGAGCAATACAAATTCGACCCTGATTATTTCAACCGATTTATGGAAGGTCCTTTATTGAGTGAATTTGTTCAAACCATTTACAAAAGAACCCAACACCTCAACAACAATGAAATCAATAAATACCTTACGGTATCATTGAGCCAGTTTAAAACCCATAGTCCAAAGCTACGCTTTGAAGCTATGAAAGAACAGTATTATAGAGATTACTGGTATCCTAATGTTGAACCAGATCATTACTCTAAAATGTCAGAGTATGAAAACAAGTATTTCGGTCACGTTTTCAAATGGTATGAGAAACATTTCCACTTATTTCAAGAAGCCACAGAACAAGCCCTGCAAGACTTCAAAAAAGGCTATTTAGGTTCATTTGCCGACTTCTCTATTCAAGCCCAGCAAGAGCCTAAAGCAAAGCTAAAAACTAATCTAACAGTTAAAGAAATAGCTTATTTATTCAGAGTATTAAATGATGAAGGTATCATTGATGCTAAACACAAAACCGACATTTTCAATTTCATTGCCGAGAGCTTTTCATCCAAGCAAAAAGAAGATGTTAGTGTCAACTCAATCAAGAACGCTTTTGATACTCCAGACTTCAACGCAATGGATTTTTGGTTTGAAAAATTTATCAGATTAAGAGACAATGTAAAAAAAGATAAACAAAAATAAACAAGATAAGTAACTGATAACAAATACAATAACATAAGGTTGTACAACCCTATGCAACTACCATAGCACTCATAAAGTGCCTTGTTTTGCTTCCGTAATCATAAAAATATACAATGATGGAAGTAAATCAAATTCTCGAAAAGCTAAGTCAATTAGAACTAAAAATTGACGAGCAAAATCTTCTTAAAAAAGAAGTATTCAATTTTAATGATGCCTGCAAGTATCTTGACATAAGTGCATCACATCTCTACAAACTTACCTCTCAAAAGCAAATCCCGCATTTTTGCCCACAGGGAAAGAAACTCTATTTCAACCGCCAAGAAATAGACGAATGGTTAATGCGTAATAAGCAGGAAACTTCGGAAGACATAGAAACAGCAGCCGCTAATTATTTAATCAGAAATAAACGTAAATAATTATGGGTTTTTATAGATTTTCCGAAGAAGAGGTTCAAGACATCAAACTGCGTTTAGATGATATTGCTTTGACTTTAAAGCAAAAGCAAAGAACAGAACCCGACCAAATTTGGTACGACAATCAGGAGTTCCTCCAGATTATGAACATAAGCAAGCGTACCGCAGCTTATTGGCGTACCGAAAATGTCATAACGTATTCGCAAGTAGGTAACAAAATCTACTACCGACTTTCTGACATAATGGACTTACTCCAAAAAAGTACCATTCCTGCAAATAGTATCAATAACCTTAAAATTTCAACTGATGGCGACAATAACGACTTATAAAAATTTCAATATACCTATTGAGGACGTTTCACTATCCTCAATCATTTCTAATATCAAATCCGGCACTTACCACGATAGCATAAATGCTATTCGTATGGCTAAAAGTATGGGTAAACCCGAAAGAGCCGACCAACTTAAAAAAGAGCTTTTGGCGTTCACGCCTTCAGCTACCTTTAAGGATGGACGTAAAAAAGATTTACTTACCGCTTACAGCGGTTACGTTCATCTTGATTTTGATAAACTAACACCCGAAGAATTAAAACAGTCTTTTGACCTTGTGGTCAAAATTCCTTTCACTTTTGCTTGTTTCACAAGCCCAAGTGGTGATGGTTTAAAAATCTTCATTAAGGTAAATACAGATCAAGGCTTCCACGAATTGGTATATAAGCAAGTACAAATTTTTTATGAAAAAGAAATAGGTATTGAAGCCGACCCAAAATGTAAAGATATTACAAGGCTTTGTTTTGTGTCTGACGACAAAAACGCCTTTATAAATGAAAGTGCAAGCACTTTTGAAATTGCTTTGCAGGAGCAAGCTCCTTTAAGCGAACCTCTTTTTGAGCAAGCTCAAAATTCGTTCAATACTATTTTTGATGAATGTGTTAGTTTCACTAACAACATCCTAACTTTCAATAACGGCAACCGAAACAACTACTTATATCAGTTGGCTTGCAATTGCAACCGCAGAGGCATACCACATCCAGAGGCAGAAACTTTGATTACATCAAATTTCTACCACGAAGACCAAACCGAAATACGCAAGTCAATTGAAAGTGCCTATCAAAACAATGCAGCAGAGTTTGGCAAGTTTGCAAACCTTGCAGGTTCGCAAAAAAAAGAAATTACAAACGATACTACAGAAGACTACCTAAAAACAACACCAACCATTCCGATAGAAGCTATCAATTTAATGCCCGATTTATTTCAAGAAGGTGCAAGAGCTTTTGATGCCGACCCAAGAAAAAGAGATGTTTTCTTAACCAGTGCTTTGTGTATCATAAGCGGTTGCCTGCCTGATGTTCAAGGGGTATATCATCAAGAACGGGTTTATCCACATTTATTTTCTTTCATTATTGCTCCAGCTGCAAGTGGTAAAGGCGTTTTAAAAAATGCCAAAAGGTTAGGCGATAAAATCCACGAAAGAATGGTGGAAAGCAGCAAACAAGCCAAAGACCAACACGAAAACGAAATGGTTGAATACAAAGCCCAATTAAGCAAGCGTAAGAAAGACGACCCAATACCCGAAAAGCCACAAGAACCTGCCTTTAAATTGCTTTTCATTCCTGCCGATTGCAGTCAGGCTATGATGATGCAAATACTTCAAGACAATGACGGTAGAGGCATTATTTGCGAAACAGAAGCAGATGCAATGAGTGGAGCAAACAAACAAGATTGGGGCAACTATTCTCACATTATGCGAGCCGCTTTTCATCACGAAAAAATATCAGCAGCAAGAAAAACCAACCGAGAACTTTTAGAAATAAAACACCCACAATTGGCGGTGGCCTTGTCAGGCACACCTGCCCAAGTGCCAAAGCTAATCGCTTCGGCAGAAGATGGTTTGTTTAGTCGCTTTATTTTCTATGCGTTTAAAAACGAAATCGTTTGGCAAGACCCATCACCAAGACCAGGCGGAATAGTTTACAATGACCACTTTGAAGCATTGTCAAACGAAGTACTAAAGATTGTTGATTTTTTAAACCAGTACCCAACAGAAGTATTTTTAACGCAGAACCAATGGAATAAACTCAATCAAGTTTTTTTCGACAAGCTCAAAAACGTAGTGATTTTTACAGGGGAAGATGCAGCAAGTGTGGTATTTCGTTTGGGCTTAATCCTTTACCGCTTTTGTATGATTTTCACTTCCTTGCGGAAGTTTGAAAATGGCGATTGCTCAAAAGATGTAACCTGTACTGATGATGACTTTGAAGCATCTTTGATGCTTTCAGAAGTCTATTTGCAACACAGTCTTTTAATGTTCAACAATCTGGAAGAAAACAAAGACCCTATTCTGTACAAGATGCCAAACAACAAAAAACAGCTCTTAGACCAGTTGCCACAGGAGTTTCAACGCAAAGAAGCAGTTGCACTTGGTAAAAAGTTAGGATTATCCGAAAGGTCAGTTGATGATTTCCTAAACAACTCTGTACCAATGCTTTTGGAGAAACCAAAGACAGGGCATTATCGAAAGATTGTGAATAACTAACAAAAATTGTAAATAACTCAGTACATTTGTCCTTTTAAGGACAAGAACAAATAAGGGAAATATGCTTGGAGAAAAACTCAAAGAGTTAAGAGAAAGCAACGGATTAGTTCAAAGGCAAGTAGCAGCCGCTTTAGGCGTAGATACTGCCTATGTGAGTAAAATGGAAAACAACGATAAACCAGTTAGTCGTACAAAACTGAAATCGTTAGCAAAGTTTTACCACGTAACAGAAAAAACCCTTTTGCCCTTTTGGCTTGCCGAAAAAGTGCTGACTGTGGTACATAATGAAGATTGTGCAACAGATGCTTTAAAAATAGTATTAACTGAAATCGATAAGAAATAAATATGGATCAAGAACTCGAAAAAACCCTTTGGGCTACGGCTGATAAGTTGCGTAACAATATGGATGCAGCAGAATACAAGCATATTGTATTGGGCTTGATTTTCCTAAAATACATTTCAGACAGCTTTGAAGATTTATACAACAGGCTCAAAGAAGACAAACTTTCTGATGCAGAAGATAAAGACGAGTACTTGGCAGAAAATGTTTTTTATGTGCCACCGTCTGCAAGATGGAACTATCTACAACACCAAAGAGCCAAACTTCCAAGCATAGGAAAAGATATTGATGATGCTATGGATGCCATCGAAAAAGACAACCCTACACTTAAAGGAGTTTTGCCAAAGGATTATGCAAGACCAGCATTAGACAAAAAACGTTTAGGCGAATTGGTAGATTTAATTGGTAATGTAGGTTTCAAACAAGAAGGACACAGCAGTAAAGATTTATTAGGTAGAGTATATGAATATTTTTTAGGAATGTTTGCTGATGCCGAAGGTAAAAGAGGCGGTCAGTTTTACACACCTGAAAGTATCGTAAAACTTTTAGTTGAAATGCTCGAACCCTACAATGGTCGTATTTATGATGGCTGTTGTGGTAGTGGTGGTATGTTTGTGCAAAGTGAGAAGTTCTTAAAAGCTCACGGTGGTAGAATTGGAGATATAGCAGTTTATGGTCAAGAAAGCAACCCAACTACTTACAAATTGGCAAAAATGAATTTAGCCATTAGAGGTATTGATGCAAAAATTGAATTAGGCGACACCTTCCACAACGATAGACACAAAGACTTAAAAGCAGATTATATCATTGCCAATCCACCGTTTAATATTTCAGATTGGGGTGGTGAGCAATTGCAAGACAGCCATATATGGAAGTACGGAGTACCACCAGTAGGTAATGCAAATTACGGTTGGTTACAACTTTTTATTAATAAACTAAGCACCACAGGAACAGCAGGTATTGTATTAGCCAATGGCTCTATGACTACCAATGCAGGTACAGAAAACGAAATAAGAAAACAACTCATTACAGAGGGTTTAGTAGATTGTATGGTTGCTTTACCAACGCAACTATTCTACAACACACAAATACCCGCTTGTTTGTGGTTCTTGGCTCGTAACCGAACCAATCACAAATTCCGCAATCGTTCTGGCGAAATACTGTTTATAGATGCCCGAAAATTAGGCACTATGACCAGCCGTAAAAACAAAGCATTTGAAGACACAGACATTGCCCAAATAGCAGATGCCTATCACAACTGGAGAAACATAGACGGTAATTATGAAGATGTTCAAGGTTTTTGCAAGTCTGCAAACCTTGCAGAAGTAGAAGCCAACAACTTTGTACTAACTCCGGGAAGATATGTAGGCACTGAAGAAGTAGAAGATGACGGCATACCCTATGAAGAAAAAGTAGCCACCATTTCAGAAAACCTAAAAGGTTATTTTGAAAAATCTATTGAGTTGCAACAGCGTATTAAAACGAATTTGGTAAAAGTAGGTATTGAGATATAATGGCTAAAAAATTCAAATATCAAGAAGATATGGACAATATCAAAAATGAACATAATTGTGATTGTCCAAATAAAGATTTAAAAGCAATAACCACTTTTGAAGCATACCGCTATGTATTTGAAGACATAAATTATAAGAGCAATTTTTTACCACAATTAAAAGATGACCCTGCAAGATTTATAGATGCAAATGGTAAGAAAAAATGTGATTATTTAAACTTATCAATGTATTCTAAAATTGAAGGTGCAAAAGAGAAATATTATGAATTAGCAAATTCTTTTCCAAATTTCAATAAAACAGCAGGCACACACCTTGCTAATGGTATTCTTGATGCTGAGGATGGTTTAATTACAGAAGAAAACTACTCATCTCACTTTGGTCTCTATGAGTTTGAAAATGTAGAATTAAAGAACAAATTTAATGTTATAGAAAAGCTATAATGGAAAAAGTAAAAGGCATATCAATTAAGTCCGATTGGCTAAAAGACTTAGTCAAAGTAAGCGACCTCATATATTATGATGGCCCTTTGCTTTCTCATTATCAAAGTTTATCGGGTGAAGATTATTTATTTTATTGGGTAGATACCGATGCTACTTATAATAGATGGCTCATTATCAATATTAGCATAGTTAAACTTCAAGACTACTTAAATCGTAAAATATCACTACATCAACTTATTACAGAATTAGATGCTGGCTTAGTGTATAAGGTAGATATTGATAAAGATATTCAGTATCACAATTTTGAATTATTATATATTTATGAGTTACCAGAATCTTATTTGCCGAATAAAAACAGCCTATACAGTTTTGAGCCACTCAAACAACAAGTTGATTTAAGCAGCTATTCCAAAAAACACAATCAAGGTATATTTCAAGCATATTTCGGTAACTCCGAAAAAGTAGGTTATGGCACTATTGATGCCGAATTATGGGCAAACTCATTAATACAATTTGTTGCAATTAACAAAGGGCTAAAAAAAGACTATATAAACAAAACAAAGCGTAAAGCTAAAGAAGATAATGTCAAGATTGATACAGCACTTTTACAAGGAGCATCAACCTTTCATTACATTGGCAATACCAGAAATTCTTTTGGTGCATTATTCAAGCCAGTTGGCAATGAAATTAATTTTCCAGGCACTAAATCAACCGAGGATAAATTTGTAGAATTTGTAATTGGCTTTTACGAATCTTCAAACAACATAGAGGATTTCAAAGCCTATATCTCTACTTTAGATAAAAAGGTAGTCAATAGTTACAAAAGCCTTTTAAAAACAATAACAGGAGCAAAAACAAACTTTAAATTGAACTATGTAAATGCTATCTCAGAGCATTTTATAAATAGTGATATTGATTATAAAAAGGCAAAGGTTATTCTTCAAAATTTAGAAACATTAGAGTTTTCTGATACCGATGATATAAAAATAACAGGGCGTTTTACTGCCTTGAATTTAAAAACGGGACATTACGAATTTGAAGATTTTGAAGATGAAACAAACAGATCAAAAGGATACTTAGATAGCGACCGTTTAGAAGTAGCATACAAGATAAAATGGGATAAAACTTATGATATTATTGTGAAGCGTAAAGAGGAACTCAAAACAGGTTCAAAAGACCCAAAAATAACAGATTTATTAATCTCATTTATTGAGCAAGATTAAGATATGACCAACTGGAAAGAATATAAATTAGGAGAACTTTGTACAATAACATCAAGTAAACGTATCTTTTATAAAGAGTATGTTTCAGAAGGTGTGCCTTTCTTTAGATCTAAAGAAATAATTGAAAAGGCAAATGGAAACGATATTTCTACTGAATTATTTATCACAAAAGACAAGTTTCAAGAAATTAAAGACAAGTTTGGCGTACCACTGGCAGGTGATATTCTTTTAACGTCTGTTGGTACACTTGGTGTATCATATCAAGTTCAAGAAAGTGATTATTTCTATTTTAAAGATGGAAATCTAACTTGGTTTAAAGATTTTTCAGATGAGATTAATACAAAGTTTCTATTGTATTGGCTGCGTTCACCGCTTGGTAAAGAAGGTTTTAATAGTATAACAATTGGATCAACACAAGCAGCCTTAACTATTGCAGGTTTGAAAGGAATAAAATTATCTATCCCCGACCTACCCACACAAACTGCCATTGCAGAAATCCTTTCTTCTCTTGACGATAAAATAGAACTCAACAACAAAATAAACCAAGAGTTAGAAAACCTTGCCCAAACCCTATTTAAGCAGTGGTTTATAGATTTTGAGTTTCCAAACGAAAAGGGAGAACCGTACAAATCATCAGGTGGTGCTTTGGTAGATAGTGAGTTAGGCGAAATTCCGAAGGGGTGGGAAGTTGGCGTACTTGAAGATTTAATTGATTTTTCAAATGGTAATGCTTTTAAGAGTAAAGAATTACTGAAAGAAGATATAGGCGATTGCTATCACGTTTTTAAAATGGGTCATATCAAAAAAGGTGGCGGTTTAAATGCTGACGGTACAAAAAGTTATTATGAGAAATCAAAAGCTAAAAAACTTAACAAATATGTTTTAAGAGTTGGCGATTTATTAATGTGTATGACAGATATGAAAGGCAATGTTGCTTTACTTGGGCATACAGCTTTAATGAATGAAAATGACAAATACATAGTTAATCAACGTGTAGGCTTATTGAGACCAAACAATGCTTTAGGTATTGATTTTCCTTACTTATACATTCTTACTAATAGTAATGACTTTATAGAAGATTTAAGAAGTAGAGCAAATAGTGGTGTGCAAGTTAATCTCTCAACAAGTGAAATAAAAGTGTCAAAAGTATTATTGCCTCCTAAAGCGATTAATGTTGCATTTGATAATTGCGTAAAGGCATTTTTTGAATCAATTTTTAATAACACTAAAGAAAACCAAGAACTAACCAACCTAAGAGATACGCTATTACCCAAGCTCATTTCGGGAGAGTTGGAAGTAGCAGAAGTAATGGCAGAAAAAGCATAACCCTATGGCAGTAATATCAGAAGACAACATAGAGCAAGTAATCATACAGGAGTTTATTGAGTTAGGCTACCAGTACATCAATGGCACAGACATTTCGCCTGATGGCTCAATGCCTGAAAGAGAGTACAACGAAGTTGTACTCAAAAACCGTTTACAAGAAGCCATTGCCAAACTCAACCCCACTATCCCCTATGAAGCACAAGAAGAAGCCTTGCGTAAAGTATTGCGTTCTGATAGTCCAGAGTTATTTCAAAACAACTACCAATTCCATAAATACTTAACCGAAGGTGTAGATGTAGAATACCGAAAAACAGACCGTATTGCAGGTGATAAAGTTTGGCTCATAGATTATGAATCCCCAAGCAATAATGAGTTTTTAGTCATTAACCAGTTCACCGTGATAGAAGGCAATACTAATAAAAGACCTGATGTTATTTTGTTTGTAAACGGCTTGCCTTTGGTTGTGATAGAGCTTAAAAATGCAGCAGACGAAAATGCAGATGTCAATGCAGCTTTCAATCAGTTACAAACCTACAAACAAACCATACCAAGCCTATTTCAATACAATGCTTTACTAATAGCTTCTGATGGGTGGGATGCCTTATATGGTTCGCTTACTTCACCCAAACAGTTTTTTGTGCCTTGGAAATCTATTGATGGGCAATTAGTAGCAGACGAGAATATCCCTCAAATGGAAGTAATGGCAAAAGGGATGCTCAATAAAGAAGTATTGCCAGACCTAATTCGTCATTTTACCATATTCCACCAAAACAAAGAACAGATTACCAAAATAGTACCTCGTTATCATCAATACTTTGCAGTTAATAAAGCGGTAGAAGCAGCACGTAAAGCAACAGCAGATAACGGAGACCAAAGAGCAGGTGTTATTTGGCACACACAAGGAAGCGGTAAAAGCCTTTCTATGGCGTTTTACGCAGGTAAATTAGTGTTGGCACTCAACAACCCCACATTAGTTATTTTAACCGATAGAAACGACCTTGACGACCAATTATTCGATACCTTTTCATTAAGTCAAGATATACTAAGACAAACACCTGTACAAGCCGAAAACAGAGACCATTTAAAAAATTTATTATCAGTTACATCAGGTGGGATTGTATTCACAACCATTCAAAAGTTTTTACCCGAAATAGAAGAAAAAATTGATTTAGGAAATGGTCAATTTAAAAATATCAAAGGGCAATTTGAAGAATTATCAGACCGCAGAAATATTGTAGTTATAGCAGACGAAGCTCACAGAAGTCAATACGATTTTATGGATGGTTTTGCCAAACATATGAGAGATGCTTTGCCCAATGCTTCATTTATAGGTTTCACAGGAACACCCATTGAAAACACAGATAAAAATACCCAAGCTGTTTTTGGCGATTATATAGATGTGTACGACATTCAACAAGCAGTTGAAGACGGTGCAACGGTTCGTATTTTCTATGAAAACCGTTTAGCAAAAATTAATCTCAAAGACGAAGAAAAACCAAGAGTTGATGCAGAGTTTGAAGAACTCACGGAAAGCGAAGAACTCACAGACCAACAAAAACTAAAAGCCAAATGGGCAAGATTAGAAGCAATTGTTGGTAATCAGCACCGTTTATCACTCATAGCAGCTGATATTGTGAAACACTTTGAAGAACGAAACTCCATATTAGACGGTAAAGCAATGATAGTTTGTATGAGCCGTAGAATATGTGTGGATTTATATGCTGAAATCATTAAAATAAGACCAGATTGGCACAGTGATGATGATGCAGAAGGAACTATAAAAGTTGTTATGACAGGTTCATCATCAGACCCCTTAAACTTCCAACCTCACGTAAGAAACAAACCAAAACGCAAAGCATTAGGCGATAGATTAAAAGACCCAAAAGACAGCCTTAAATTAGCCATTGTTCGGGATATGTGGCTTACAGGCTTTGATGCTCCAAGTATGCACACCTTGTACATTGATAAGCCTATGAAAGGCCATAACTTAATGCAAGCCATTGCAAGAGTAAACCGTGTTTACAAAGACAAAGAAGGCGGTTTGGTAGTAGATTATATTGGTATAGCAACAGACCTTAAAAAAGCCCTTTCTGTTTACACAGAAAGCGGTGGTAAAGGAAAACCAGCTTTTGACCAGGAAGAAGCAGCATCAGTAATGATGAGTAAGTATGAGATAGTGGCTCAAATGTTTGAAGAGCAACCCACAGACAAATCTCAACCTAAAGGTTTTGATTACAAAAGTTTCTTTGGGCTTACGCCAAAAGAAAAATTGTATTTCCCTATTCAAGCAGCCAACTACATTTTAGGCTTAGAAGATGGCAAGGCAAGATATACCAATTCCGTAACTGCACTTTCAAAATCATTTGCAATTTCAGTACCGCATCCATACACAAGTGATATAAGAGACGAAGTAGGCTTGTTCCAAGCTATTAAAGCAAGAATTGTAAAAGTTACCCAAAGTAGTAAAACAAAGAGTGATGAAGAAATAGAAACAGCCATTAAGCAAATTTTATCAGATGCCGTAGTTGCAGATGAGGTAGTAGATATTTTTGATGCAGCAGGTATCAAGAAACCCGATATTTCTATTCTATCAGATGAGTTTTTGGCAGAAGTAAAAGGAATGCAGCATAAAAACTTAGCCTTAGAACTGCTTAAAAAATTATTGAATGATGAAATAAAGACAAGACAGAAAACCAATATAGTACAATCCAAGAAGTTTTCTGAAATGATAGAAAATGCGGTACGCAACTACCAAAATAACTTAATCACATCAGCACAAGTAATAGAAGAACTAATCAATCTTGCTAAAGAAATAAAAGAAGCAGACCGTAAAGGAGAAGGTTTGGGCTTAGACTTTAGAGAGTTTGCGTTTTACTCAGCATTAGAAGTAAACGATAGTGCAGTAGCTGTTTTAGGAGATGAAATTTTAAGACACATTGCCAGAGAATTAGTAGATACCATTCGTAAAAACAGCAGTATCGATTGGACAGTTAGAGAAAACGTACAAGCCAAAATGAGAATAGCAGTGAAGAAAATATTGCGTAAACACGGCTATCCACCAGACTTAGAATTAAAAGCAACAGAAACAGTAATTGAGCAAGCAAAAATGATGGCAAGTGAATTTTCAAAAACGAAGGAGTATAAAATAAACCCAAGCAGTGATATTTCGATAGCAGCAGAACCGGAGCAATAATATGGAGCAACCAAACTACATATATACAAATCGTGCAGTTGCATTCTTAGATGTTCTTGGCTTTCAAAACAAGCTAAAGGAATTTGAAGATGAAGCCATTCAATTCTATTCTGATTTTGTAGCGGATAATATAGAAGATGATACAGATGAAGATGAAGTTGGTGGTCGGGTATATTATTCTCAAAAAGCAACTGATTTTATTGAAACGTTTAACAAGGCTATCTCTAAGCTTGATAATGATAAATTTAGCTATTACTTATTTAGTGATAATATTTGCATTACAGCAAAAAACATTAGTAATGATGGCGAAAAGTCACTTGTTGAACTTCTATTAGTAATTTCAGAATTGTATTTTGAATTTGTTCAAAAAGGCTATTTTCTTAGAGGTGGTATTGATTATGGTTTATTTATCGATAAGGCTTCAATTGCATTAGGTGTTCCATTAGCCACAGCATATAAAATGGAATCTTCACTTGCTGTATTTCCTCGTATTATCCTTTCTAAAGACTTTGTAAAACAGTTAAGCAACCACATAGCAATTGATGAATATGAAATTGATTCAATTCTAAATTCAAGTTTGGTAAAGGTCAGTTGCGAAATACAATATTTAAACGTTTTTAATCATATTTTTAAAGTAGAAGACAAAGAATATTTCTTTGAGAAATACAATCATTACATTTCTGAAAACCTCTTATCCAGCTCCATTTCTGAAAGTATATTTCTTAAATACAAATGGTTAGCAGATGAATTTAATTCATTTATAGAAACCTACACATCAACATTAGCTTTTTATGATGAAAATTTTGACCCAACTGAAGAGTATATTGAATCAATAAAACAACTAAAAGTATCTTATGGACAATAACTTAATATATATGCCAACTTTTAGAGTTAGGCAACAAGAAACCATTGTTTTAAAATCATTTGATTTTGGAAACAATATATATCCTTTATTAGAAATTGTAAAGGAGCACGATAGAGCGAGAAAGGCAGATACTCAAAAGACATTTGAAGAAATTCATAATGAATTGATAAATGAAATAACAGCTCAACACGTTTTTATTGACTTGCCAATTTACTTAAAACAATCGGGCTCAGTAAAGGATGAAGTAGTGTCATTTTCATTTAGTGTAATAAATGATATTGAAAAACGTAGTGAGTACATCAATCGTTTAAGTGTATCAAGCCCTAAAGCTATTCCAGTTATTTCATCTTATTTATTCAAAACAGGCGAAATTGATAGTATTGAAAGGCAAACAAATCTTTTACAACCTAATTTTGAAAGATTGGCGTACAGACTTTTTCCCATTTCATTTAGTGTTGATTTCCCAATAGTTCAAGGATTAGTAAGACCTAATGATTATATAATAATAGACTTAGACCAAATTACACCATATCCAAAAAGTCCGCCTTTGCGACCAATTGTAAATGCTCTTAAAGCATTTGAAGGTTGTTGTAAAATCCTCTTGCGTAGTGCAATTAATACAGAAATACAAAATATTAAACTTGATCACGGTCAAGTTGTGTTTGAAGCAGACAATAGCCATATTGATGTAGATATTATGACTGATTTTGGAGTAAATGCGACTGGTGATTTTGTGGGTGTCAAAAAAGATGACCTTACAGCTGGTGGTACTATAAGCCCTGGATTTATTTATTATGATGCTACGGAAAATCAATACTACGGTTACAGAGCTGATATAAAAGAATTAAGCCAGTTTGAAAACAAAATTGTTCCTGATATATTAAGTTCAGATTCTACGGTACGTATGTTAGCAGCAGCACCTCCATATTTATCTCCTACAAATAATGGTTATTCAACTTTATTAAACATTAATTCTGGAGGGGAAAGTGGCAAAAGTCAAGCTAAATTCAAAAAAATAGCAATGGACCATTATTTATATTGTATGAAAGTAAATATTGAATCTAATAATCTACATCAAACTAACAATCAGTTACCGTAAATTATTTCAGGCTTAACATTTGTGTTAAAGAAGAATTGTAAATCGATTGGTAAAATGCTATTCCAATTGGTTTGAACAAATGACCACCTTTTATCATACCTGTCTTTTAAGGCTTGTTTTAATGTATTATTGATTTGTGCAGCATTGCAGTTTTTTAAGATTTGTTCATTATTAGTGCTGCCAAAATACTTTTGTAGCTCTTTTTTATTCATTAAAGTAAGCTGTTCAGCTGCATTAATCTTAGGGCTATATTTTGCTTCTCTATAGACAACTTTCTTTAATTTTTCATAATACCAAACTCCATAATAATCAGGTATTAATTCAATAACCTTTTCAAGATGAGTTTTATCAATTACGACAGTGTTATATTCAAATACATCTCCATAGTCTTCGACTTGCTTTTTAAGTCTATTAAGAGTATCAATTTTTGATTTTACCTCAAATGATTTGGTGTCTCCATTGATAACTAAAAAATCTGTTCTACTTGTCTTTGCTTTTACTTCAAATGCAGCAACATATTTTTTGGTTACAAACTCTTTAGCAAGACGATATTTCAAAATTTGCTCACCATCATAATTTTTAAAAACAGCATCATTTACCGTTTTTGCAAGCTCAAATTTATTGCAATCTTTGTATTTATCTGTTTGGAAAAAAGCAGCAAGAAGGTCTCTAAGCTGATTGGTATAGCTTAGAGTATTATATGACCTTGCAAGTGCTGAATAATCCATTTATTTCGTTAATATCGACACCACAAAGATACGTATTTCAAACTTAATTATTGTATCTTTGCACCCTTTTTTAATAGATGTAGCAGAGCCACGAATTTATTAAGACCCACCCAGCAACCGCACAAAACACGGCTTATGCACTGCCAACCGCACAATGCCAACGCTTCAGTGCATCCTATGGTACTGCCGCCATTTTTAAACTGTCATACTTTTTGTGTGGGCTGTTCCCCACGCTATACAGCACATTGCTTTTTTGTTTAAAGCATTTATTTTTTTAGTGGTATAAACTAAAAAAGCAAAGAGCTGTTGCCAACCCTCCACAGCCCAAACAAAAAGCCGCTACATTCCAACCACCACCACCATTTCGCTTATGCCAGTATTAAAAATGTCGGAAGCTACATTAACATAATGTGGCATTATAGTACTGCCTTTTCCCCTGCTTATGCAAGCATCCAACCGCACAGTCAGTCCTATAATAACATTATGTTAAGTATCCAGCACCATAGCTGTCCTTATCAGTCCAGAGCCGTGTTTTAACCAGCCGCACCCACCCAAAAACCCAATTCCCCACCACCCTTTCAGCGGTCAGAAAAAAAATAAACTATGAAGTTTAGTATCGGCTTTTAGTAGGTACTATTCCGTTTCTCTACATAGCACCCACTACAGCCTAATTTGCCAGCAAGAGTAGTGTCTGCCCTCCATTACACGAACCCACCGCACAATTCCATTACGCAATCCGTATGCTTTCCCCAACGCAATAAAACTTTGCAGAAATGTAAAGATTGCAAAGTTTGCAACCCTGCAAAAGCATACAGTATTGCTCCATTCCATACCCAAGCAATCGTTCCATTCCGTTCAGTCACCACACTTGCCACACACAAGCCACCGCACAAATAAGGTATAGTTTATTTTTTTTCTGGAAGTGTTTACCCCATTGGAATTGAAAAAAAGAAGTATCAATTAAGATTAGAGTTTAAAGAGATGTTTTAACAAAAAGAATAAAAAAGGAAGCAAAAGTAGGTGGCTACAATTGGCCCTTCAAGTTCAAGCCCTACGGGTTTTTAAAAAAATCTCCACCCTATCGGGTAGTATTTTTTCAAAAAAACTTGCTTGTCCAATCTCCACCACCTGATGAGATGGCTTTCTTTTTTTTTCGTTTTTTTCTTTGTCAAAAAATTTTTTGTCAGAGGGGATTTCGGAAGCAAACAAAATCATCTCAAAATGGCAAAATTCTCACTTAAAACGTACAGCCCAAAAGCTCAAATAAATGAGCCACATTTTTACATCCTATGCAAAGGAAAAAACAGCGGAAAACCACTTTCCGAGCCTTGCCCGAATTGCTTTGTTTTAACCGCCAAAACCGAAGAAGAAAAGCAGTTTTTTTACTCGCTTTGTTTCGGCTTATGGAAGGCAAAATCCTTTGAATATTTCTTAAAAGGTTCCGTTATTCCATTCATTACCATTGGCGATTGTAAACAAGCCATAAATAACGGATTAGAGCAAGCCAAAAAGGATTTAAAAGGCTTCAACAAGTCAGTAAAAGCATTGGAAATTTTAGAACAGCAAGAGAAAAAATACAAAGAAACTTTGCTACTTATCAATGATGCAAAAAGAGCAATTTTTTACCGCTACATCAAAAGGAGGTAAAAAACCTTTCCTATGGTTGTCTTATGGTTTAGGTACATATATTTAAACCATATTTCGCCATTATAGGAAAAAAGGTGCAAACGAAAAAAGCCCACTCAATTTGAGCAGGCTTTCCCGATTTTCCGAAATCGTCTAATTCACTGATGAAGAATTAGAATATCTTAGCTACTTTCATTGCATTTCCTTGCGAAAATAAATAGTAGTTTGAGTTCACTTCCTGATAAAATTCTACTGCCAACACATTCACAACCGACACATCCGCAGAAACAGTAGGAGCACCCGGTAGAGTACTTACAACACTAATCAAACCAGTTGCAGCATTAACAGGAAGATAACCTGAATCTTGCACATCTGTTAAACCGTTTGTTGTGGCATCTTTTGGCTCATATACTCCAGTTACATTGTTATATTCAAAGTCGGACAAAACAGCAATAGCATTGATGATTTTGAAGTGAGTAGCACCAGCAGGTATATACATTCTATCCAAAGGATTAAAAGAAGGAATATCCAAAGTTGAACTATCTCTTGCACCTGATGGAGTAATGGTGTAAGGAGCATTAAAAGCACCATTGAAAGAAGTGAATTTGTTAAACTCAAATCCTTGTAAGTACTGAGGTGCAACAGTTACCAAAATAGCTCTTTGCCCTCTTGCCTCTGAACCATCTTCCAGATTGATTTTTTTCATTATTGCGGTTACTCTTCCTGTAACTTGGCTATCGCCATTGTTACGAATTAAACCTGCAATACTTGTTCTTAGGGATTTACCTGCAATTGCACTTCCACCAAATTCGTTCATATTCTCACGAGTACGAACAAAGGCTGGATCTGATGCAATCTGTTCGGAAGATGGTCCGCCCTTTAAGCCTGCAAAGTAACCATCATTACCTTTAATTTTGAAGTGTCTAACTTCTCCGAGTGTTCCGACATATTTAATATGTCCTTTCTGTCTTGCCATAATAATACGTATTTTATGTTAAAAATTTATTGTAAATTTACGACATAAATAGCTGTTAATCAATTACTTAAATAGTGCAATATGAAGCAATTAGATGTAAAGTGTCAGACCACAATCAAAACCAACTACGAAATAGTAAAAGTTGTAGATGGTGACGGTATAATCGCAAAGAATATAATCTCAAATAAAGAGGAAGAAATACGTTTTTATGGTATTGATGCACCAGAGTTGACACCTTGCAAAAAACTAAAGCAGGACGAAAGAGAAACTCATTTATCAGGGCGTTTTTTGATAGAGCTTGCACACCAGTCTTATGAATTTTTAAGAACTAAGGCAAAGATTGGAAAGCGGATTACATTAATTCAAGAAGTAGGCAACGAGCAAGACCCATACGGCAGAACTTTGGCTTATGTGGTATTGCCTAACGGCAACACCTTAAACGAGATAATGGTCAAGAACGGCTTTGCAAAGCCTTATGATAAACTTTATTGCTCCGAACTACCAAAGTATCAAGAACTCAATTTGAGAGCTAAAACAAGGAAAAAAGGATTATATTTGCTCGTAGATAGGTTCTAATTCAACAAAGGCATTTTCTCTTATTTGCCACCAATTTTACAGATTTTGTTGCCTATTTGTTGCCCAATCTACATAACTCATTGATTATCAAGTTAAATTACTTTTTGCATCGGCAAATAACTCTTGTTAATTAGTCAAATTTAAAGAGTCGAATAACTAACTGCTATCCGACTCTTTTTTGTATTTAATCGTTTTCTTCAAGTCTAAAGATATCTTCTACTCTGCATTCGAAAAAACGTGCCATTTTTAAAGCCAACATGGCAGAGGGAATAAACTTTCCCTTCTCAATTGCATTAATGGTCTGACGAGAAACCTGTATTTCACATAGACCTAACTATTAAATAATAAATGAAGATGTCCATTTTTTTTGGACACCTTCATTTTTAAGTGATCTGAATTTAAGTTCTTCCTAAAAATTAATCTGCTTGGTTGGATGTCAGTTTTGCATTCTTGACTAAAGGTTCAAAACCTGATTCCTAGAATAACAACTTGTCCGCGAGTCTTAATATACTTTAATTTAGTGCATACTAATGTCCCGTACTTTCTAGTGTTTCCAAGTCTCTATCCCTTTTGAATATTGAATGTAAAAGCTTTTGGAAGAAACATATTTATTATAGCTACGTTTCGCGAAACTTTTCTCGCCACAAAATTCTTCATAATCCATATCAAACATTTCCTCTTGTGGGTAATTAGCAATTTCAGAAACATAAAATTTATTTTCCAAGCTTACTGCTTCTGTCGAGTTCCCAATCGTGTAAAGAAATCTGTTCGAAAAAACCAAAGGACTATCCGAAATATCATAAGCTTTAGGAGTTATTTCTTTTCGTTTCGGGAAGCGTAGTAAATCGCAATCGCGGAGTATGGTGCTATTAATTTTAAATTCTGAAAATAACTTGGAAGTTTTTGCTGGAATACAAACAATTCTTTGCTCGCTAGTTGATACCGAATAGCCTTTTGAAATTGCTGCAGTACCAGAAGCTACCAAAGTCTGTTGACTTATTTGAGACAAAACCGAAGAAGTTTCAGAAACTGCAAGCGTTTTTTTTGCGGCTACTCCTTGACTTGAAGACTCGCTATAAACTCTATTCTGAAAGTAATCATGAGCCTCATTATTTATAATAAAAAAACTTTCGCTCATATCAAGGTAGATGTTCTTATCCGTTTTATTATAAAATCGAAAATTCATGTTTCCATATTCGCCCCATAAATTATAATTTACAACACAATTCTCATCTTCGAATTTTAACGAATTACTATTCGTTGTATCCACATTTACGGGTTTAACATTATAAACCTGATAAAAAACAGATGATCCGCAACCGGTACTAAACAAGGCTAAAACAGCCACTGCAAAAAGATTCTTAATTTTCATAGTATTTTGAGTATTATTTATGAAACAATAGTAATTAAAACAAAATAAATATTCTGCTGTCAAACCTGCCAAGTTGCAAAAAAATTCCAAATCACTTCTGATCAAGCTTTAACAATACTAAAATAGTTTAGAAACTTGTTAGGATAATTAATTAACTAGAATTGGAAAAAAAGAAGCAGACTTAGACTTTCTATGAACCGGAAATCCTTACTCCTTCGCACAAAAAAAAGCTTGACAGGTCTGAGCATTCAGTTCTGTCAAGCTTAAAAATTCTTGTGCTTTTTCGTTTGCTAGCAGAAAGCTTTCAATGCTTTTTGCACTATTTTCAAATCACTTTCTTCCTTGCGGATAATTTTGTTATTCACATCGTAGTCAAAATCAGAATAAGCAATTACAACCAATGAAATTTCATGCTCGGGAAGAACTTTGGCTCTGCGTTCATCGTAAATTCTTCGTTGCTCCTCTCTCGATACTGTCTTCGTGCTTTCCTCGTCTTGCTCTTCTTCGTCTCTGTCGAAACCAGCACGTGGTCTAAAATTCTGTATTTCTTTATATTCTACTACCAATTGCAACTCTTCATAATAAGCATCTACAGGAAGCATGGTCTGTTTTTTTCCATTCTTGTGCAAATCACCCAAAAGAAAATCGAATCTTTTTTGACGATCCGATGTCAATGCTAAAACTTTATCACACAAATCAATCACATAGGTTTCATCACTATTTAAGCGAATGGCGATCGGATCATTTTCGGGCTTCTTCTTTTCCTGTTTGTAGGGCGTTTTTGGTGCGCTTACATTGGCTGGCACAAAATACCAATAGGTATGTTCTCCGTGTCTTTCAGCATACACGAAGGGGATTAAAGCTAACTGATTACTTGCATCTAAATCTCTAAGAACTAAACGAATTGGCAATCCTTTTTTTACATCTTTTGCAAATATTCCAGCTTGAATAAAAGCAGGCATCAAATTTTTTACTGGCACGATGGTAATTGATGCATTTGTCTTAAAATATTCCTCAATTACTGTGTTTATCTTTTCTACTTGGGAAAGATCTTTCATATTCATGTTACTTAATTGTATATCGACTAATTGTGCTTATCTCTTTAATTAGGAGAAAAACACTCTCTGTAACCACCAAATTATTGCAAGCTAAGAGAAATTCTTCTTTTTTTATCCTTGCGGAGTGCAAAGATAGATTTAAATTTACAGATAAAAGCTATCCTTCTTCCGGTTCCCAATATGGTTTCTAGTAAAGCTCCTAAAAAATAGAAAGTAGAAATTAAATCATCCTTTCTCGAAGTGTCTATTCCTAAACCCACTACTCGTCTATTATAAATAAATATTCGCATCAGCATTAAAATAAAGCTTTACTTGTTATAATAAAACAATCTAATTAAAACCTTTAATATACTTGTTACTAGCACTATAATTTCTTAGCGTTATAAAAAATAGAATCGTAGAAATTAATATGCGATATGCGTATCTTTTACTCTTTATGAGCGTATAGTAATACTTAGCATTTTAGTTGGGGTAATATAGTAATGACTTACTCCTATATCGCTATAAAAAAATAATTATGAGAACAAGAAGTGATTGGCGAGTATTGTTATTATTTATGGTAGGTATCCTAAGTACGTTTTTAGCCACATTCTTTATTAAATTAGATATTGATAAAATTAACGAAACAGAATTTGGTTTTGAGTGTAAGGAAATTTCAAATAGAACAGATCTGCGACTACATGCTCATGCCCGATTGTTACAAAGTGGGGTTGCTTTTTGGAGCGCTTCCGATATGGTAGAGCGTGACGATTGGCGCGAATTTGTAACAAAATCTAAAATTAAGGAGGATTTACCTGGAATTTTAGGCACTGGATTTTCAAAACTAATTCGGTCGAAAGATCTGGAAGAACATTGCAAACAAGTTAGAAATACAGGCTTCCCCGATTACAAAGTTTGGCCTGAACAAAAAAGAGATACTTATACCTCCATTGTTCTATTGGAACCATTCAACGAACAAAATTTACGTGCTTTTGGTTACGATATGATGACCGAACCTGTGCGCAGAAACGCAATGGAACGAGCTCGTGATGAAGATATCGCTGCTCTTTCGGGAAAAGTACTGTTGGTACAGGAAACGGATACGGATGTTCAGGCAGGAAACCTTATGTATGTTCCAGTCTATAAAAAAGGAATGCCAACCACCAATTTGAAAGAGCGTCGAGCGGCTATTATTGGCTGGATATATAGCCCTTATCGTATGAACGACCTAGTTCGGGGGATATTAGACGATTGGGATTTTAAAAAGGAGGAAAGAACACTACATCTAAGCATTTACGATGGATTGGATTGTAACAGTAGATCGCTCCTATTCGCGTCTGCCGATACAAAAACCTTACAAGACTCAACAGAAATACGTTTCACCTCCAAATCAATCATCAACTTTAACGGTCATAACTGGAGTTTGATATTTGCTCAAGAAAAAGGGAATGTATTTACGGATTACATTGCGGCGTGGACCGTTTTTTTTGGGGGAATAGTTATTAGTATTCTCTTACTTTTCCTTGCTAGATCCTTAATTGACACAAAATACCAAGCGCAAAAAATAGCGGAAAGTCTAACCTTTGAGTTAAAGGAAAACGAAAGACAGCTAAATCAATCACAAAAAATAGCCAACTTAGGACGCTACTCTTTAGATATTCTTTCGGGACATTGGTCCAGCTCAAAAGTACTTGATGGAATTCTTGGCATTGAACCAAAAGAAAGTCATTCTGTTGATGTATGGCTAGATCTTTTGCATGCCGATCATCGCGACCAGCTAGAAATCTATCTGAAAGAAACAATCACGGATAAACGTTTTTTCGATAGAGAGTACAAAATCGTTAGAAATATAGATAAACAGGTGCGTTGGGTACATGGACTGGGACAACTTGAATTGGATGAAAAAAGTAGGCCATTAAGAATGATTGGCACCATGCGAGATATCACAGAACGAAAATTAGCCGAAATAGAAATTCAAAATATCTCGAACCGTCTGCAACTAGCAACAAGCGCCGCTCATATTGGTGTTTGGGATAGAGATTTGAAAACATCTGAAATAATTTGGGACGATACCATGTACGAAATTTTTGGTTTTACCGATATGTCCATCGATCCAACAACGGCATGGGAAACAGCACTACATCCCGAAGATAAAGCTAGACTGGAATCAGAAATTGAAGAAGCTATCAATGGCAAAAAAGAATACCATACTGAATTTAGAGTGGTTTGGCCTGATAAAACCATACATTATGTAAGAGGATATGGAATTGTTAGTTTTGATGAAGAGGAGAACCCAGTTCGAATTCTTGGAATTGATATGGACATTACGGAACAAAAACAAGCCAACGAGTTAATTAAAAAACATCAGGAAAATTTAGAAATTAAGGTTGCCGAACGTACTAAAGAACTAACCATTTCTGAACAAAAATTAAAAAGGAGTTTTAAAGAAATTACCGATTACAAATTTGCTTTAGATGAATCAAGCATAGTGGCAATAACAGATAATAAAGGAACGATTAACTATGTAAACGATCTATTTTGTAGTATTTCCAAATTTAGCGAAACTGAATTAATTGGTCAGAATCATCGTATTATCAATTCTGGATATCATCCCAAAAGCTTTTTTATCGACTTATGGCATACCATCGCCAATGGAAATGTATGGAGAGGGGAAATTAAAAACAAAGCCAAAGATGGAAGTATTTATTGGGTAGACTCCACCATTGTACCATTTCTGGATGAAAAGGGAAAACCTTATCAGTACATGGCGGTACGATTCGATATCACTACCAAAAAAATTACGGAAGAGGCTATTATTAGTGCAAAAGAAGCCGCCGATTTGGCCAACCGAGCAAAAAGTGAATTTTTGGCCAATATGAGTCATGAAATTCGTACTCCTATGAATGCGGTGATCGGATTTTCGGAATTGCTTGCTAAATCGGTTAAAAATGAAAAGCAACTTTCGCAAGTTGAATCGATACGCAGCAGTGGTAAAAACTTACTTAAAATAATTAATGATATTCTGGATCTTTCGAAAATAGAAGCCGGTAAAATTGATATTTTACCTGTAGTGATAAATCTTCCGGCATTAATGAGCGAAATCAAAAACATGTTTGTTCAAATCGCAAAAGAAAAACAGATTTATTTTACGGTGGAATACGAAAGTGTAATTCCTAAATTGCTAATGCTCGATGAAGTTCGGATACGTCAAATTCTATTTAATTTAATTGGGAACGCTATTAAATTTACGGATAAAGGACATGTTATTGTAACTGTTGATGCCCAACATACATCACCTATTAAAGATAAATTAGATTTATTATTTCGAGTAGAAGATACTGGTATAGGAATTCCTACCAATCAGCAAGAAATGATCTTTGAGCCTTTCAGTCAGCAAGAGAATCAAAGTTCAAAATACGGAGGCACTGGTTTGGGCTTATCGATTACCAAAAAATTGATCGAAAAAATGGACGGAAGCATCCGTTTGGAAAGTAAAATTGGTGAAGGAAGTAGTTTTTCTGTGCTAATTCAAAATATTACCATATGCGCTGATGATATTGAAATTGCTGATGATACTTTCGATCATACAGGAATTGAATTTAAAGCTGCTAAAATTTTATTGGCCGATGACAATTCTGAAAATAGAAAACTAATTAAGGATTTATTAGACTGCTCTCCAATACATTTTTTCGAAGCTGTAAATGGTAAGGAAGCTGTAAATATAGCTTCGAAAGAGCTTCCCGATCTTATTTTTATGGATTTGCGTATGCCTATAATGGATGGTTACGAAGCAACCGAAATACTCAGACAAAACTCCAAAACTAAAGCAATACCGGTATTTGCAATTTCTGCCTCTACCCGTAAAATTATGCGGGAAGGTAGGTCCAAAAATATTTTTAATGAATACCTTATGAAACCTTTAAATGTTTCTGATTTATTTCAAAAAATGCAAAACTACCTTGCTTACAAAACACCAGAGATAATTGCTCCGGTAAAATCTCCTAAAAAAAGCATACACCTTAATAAAGAACAAATTCAGCAACTACCAAACCTTATATTTATTCTTGATAATCAACTTATTCCCATGCATGCAAAAATAAGTAAATCACAGATGATCGATCATATTGAGAAATTTGGAAAAGAATTAAAAAAACTTGCCGAAGATTATAAAATTGAGTTTCTTAGTAATTATGCCAAGGAAATTTGCCGTTTTGTTGATAACTTTGAAATAGACAAACTAAGCCAATCATTGAAACGATTTCCTAGCATTACAGAGCAACTGAAAAATTATACCTCTAAATAAAACGTACATGAATACTGGTAATGAAAACCCAAAAATAAATATTTTAGCGGTTGATGATAATCCGAAAAACATTCAGGTACTTGGTAGCATTCTGCGAGATGCCGGATATTCTATAGGATTTGCTTACGATGGACAACAAGCGCTTACTATTTTAGAGGAATCACCTAATTTCGATTTAGTGCTTTTAGATATTAACATGCCCATAATGAATGGATTGGAGGCATGTGTGGCGATGCGCAAAAATGAAATTCTAAAAGAAATTCCAGTCATTTTTCTTACCGCCTTAAACGATACTAAAGATGTTATTGCAGGTTTTGAAGCAGGTGGACAAGACTATGTTACCAAACCATTTAGCTCCAATGAAATTTTGTCGCGGGTTAAAACTCATGTAGAATTAAAACGAAGTAAAGATCAACTTAAGAAAGTAAACCAATGGCTTGAAGAAAAAGTAGAAGAACGAACCCAAGCTCTTCAAGAATCCCATCTCAAATTAGAAAAAGCCTATCAGGAACTAAAAGTTCTCGATCAATCAAAATCAGATTTTTTAGCAATGATTAGTCATCAAATTAATACTCCATTAAATGGAATTCTTGGATTTATCGATATCTTGAAAAATGAACTTACCGATCCTCACATGCAGGAAATGTTCTCTTACCTTGAAGTTTCGGCAAATAGACTCGATTCTTTTGCAAAAGTGAGTTTAAAAATAACCGAATTAAAAACCAAACAACTAGCGCTGGATAAAAGAGAAGTAAATATCGACAACCTACTTAAATCCAGTACGGAACATCTTATTGAAAAACTCAACACAAAAAATATAAACATTCATTTCGAGGAAAGCACAAACAATAAATTTATAAATGGCGATATCGGATTACTTGAATTTAGTGTGGAAAGTATTCTTGACAATGCCATTAAATACTCACCTAATGGAAGTACTATTCAGGTGAAAATTGATACCGATCAAAAACAAACACGCATTTCCTTTATCGATCAGGGAATTGGATTTGATTCCGAAACTATTAAAAACTTATTTGCTCTATTTTCGCAAGGTCCTGAGTATTCCGACCAAAATAAAGGCCTGGACTTGGCTTTGGTGAGATTAATTATGGATGCTCACCATGGAGAAATTGAAGCCACCAATAACAAGGACAAAGGAGCTAATGTCAGCTTAATTTTTCCTGCGCGATAAGTTTCCATATATCTTAAATAGAAATGGTATAAATTTTTATTCAAAATTGTAAAAATGTAGTTTCTAGTTTGTAGATTTGCAAGCACCAAAAAGCAATATCATTACAAAAATAGGACGGCTTTTTTTTGACGAACAGAAGTATTGACAGAATAAATATTAGAAAATACCTACTTACACAAACACAACCTCTCAAGTTGTTTGTTTGATTAAATGTACAAGTAACAATACCAACATTGAATAGGCTTTTAAAATACTCACTAGCAATTTTACTCGTAACAATCTTTTACTTTGTTACAAGCCAAACTAGTATTTCGTCAACACAGCCAGATTTAAAAGATTTATCATCACATTCTTTTGAGAACTATTTAACAAAAACGGCCAACGCTCCTTATTGTCAAATTCCTCAAATAGAAAATCTAGCCGAAAGCCTGAATTGTTTTTCCAGCAAAAACATACAAGAATTTTCCCATGTTTTTCCTGTGGCTTTCGATTCTAAAAATAGAATCCTAATATCAGAAAATTCTCACTATTTCAATCTTGCGAGAATTCTCATTATTCAATACCGAAAATCAGATCTGATTTTTCCTTTCCATTATTTCTGGTAAGCATACTCGCTTAGCACTTTCGAATCTTATTATTAACGGTTTTGTTTGTCAACATTACCGAAACTTCAATGCATTAATTTTCAAAAAATAAATAGAATGGAATTAGGAACAGCAATAGCCGGCATCCTTATGTTGTCGTGCTTCATCATCCCAGTTATTATACTAGGATACATCAAAAAAAGAAACAATAAACAAATCGCAAATATCTTATCGGATATTGCAAAACAATACAATTGTCTTATCGATGAATACGAGTTTAGTGGAAAATTTATAATCGGAATCGATAAAAACACTAAGGTTGTTTTCTTTTTTCAAAAAGAGGATCCCTACCATACAATAAAACAAATTAATCTATCTGATTTTAAAAGTGCTAAGGCACTAATCGCTAGACGTGCAAATAGTACAAAAGATAAATCAACACATATCGATAGGTTAGCATTGGCTTTTCAGCCTCTGCATAAACAGCAATCCACTATCGAGTTGGAGTTTTACAATTCAGAAGTAAGCCTTGATCTTAACGGGGAATTGCAAACGCTAGAAAAATGGGCGGGAATAATTTCTAATCAAATAGATAAGAAACTGCAAACAGTTTAGCTATCTGCAACATGTAAGTAAAATGATTCTAATTTTTACGGAGCCTTTATCCAATTCTAAACAAAAAACGAGCTTTTAAATCCCGATTCATTTTGCTTCGACTCTAGCTAAACTATTTTGAGTATCAAAAAAAAATGAGTCCGGGAAAATTCCGGACTCATTCAAATCACTTATATCGTTATTTAAACTTGAATTGCTCGAAAACAAAGCTTTCAATAATTAAATACGCTTCATCATACCTTCTATTTCTCGTATTTGAGCTGTCAACATTTTTTGCTTGTCTAATTTCTTAGCTTCCAACAAATAATAGTTAGCCAACTTTTTATTTCGTTTAGACAATGTAATTCCAGACAAATTCAAATTCGCCATTGCTCGATCCGTATCCATTCGAAGACCTGTATTCAATGCTTTTTTAAAGTGTTTTTCAGCTGCCGAATTCTTTTGTTTTTGCGACTCAATTAAACCTGAAAGAAAATAGTAGTACGCTTCCTGAGTTTTAATCATCATTTCAGGTCTCTTTACACGTCCCAAAATTTTACTTGCAGATTGAAACTTATTTTTTCTAACAAAATAAAAAGCAAAAAGGTTCATCTCATTTTTAAAATGGAACAAAACAAATAATCCGGAAACGAAAAGTATTAAAATGCCTAAAGACACTAAAGCCTTAACAAAAAGAGCGATAGATCCTAAAAATAGAATGCCGGCGATAATTAGCCGTAAGTATTTTCTTATCATGATTGGTGTTTTTTAATTTAATGATACAAAACAAAGCATTTTTTCAAATAAACCAAGCATTATTTTACGATGTTTTGCAATAATGGAAGCTCTAATTTATCGAAATTGACTTGTAAAATAGTTTCCTCTCCTATTATTGAGTAAACTACAATTGTAATAAATTTTAATTGTTCCTCTCCAAATTATTCTCTTCGAACATTAATTATCTATTTTTATGCAAAAAAGTCCTCTTTATCTTGTTTCGAAACAATTTTGGAAACTAATAAATTAAAGAACTCAATTTTTACCATATTATATAAAATGAAAAAACACAAATTTGGATTAAAAAACGAAGAAGAAATAAAAACTTATATTGCCAAAAATAAGCTATTAGCTCAACGTAGCGAAAGCGGCTTGTACTATCTGATATCCAAGGAAGGAAAAGGCAAGCATCCTTCCTGTAATTCAAATATCACCATTAGCTACATCGGATATTTTAGCAATGGAGAAACTTTCGATTCCAATGAACGACTAGAAATTAATATGGAGGCAGTTATTCCAGGATGGACGGAAGGAATTCAGTATTTTAAAGAAGGCGGCGAAGGTATTCTATTTATTCCCTCGCGACTTGCTTATGGGAATACCGACTATGGATCTATACCTGCAGGTTCTGTTCTCATTTTCGATATTCAGCTTATTGAGGTTCAATAAGCAATTTTAGCTTATTCCAGAATAATCTCGCACAAAAAGGTGTTTTTTACAAATTTATCTTCCCACGCTATTTTACTTTTTGTGCAAGGAAATTTCTCGCAAACACTTATATATTTAGAAGATATCAGCATTAAAAAAAAATCCAGACTTGTTTTTCAACCTGTCTGGATTCCTTTTTATATTTTATAAGAATTTATTCTTACTAATTTTATTCCCCTATTGCTTTTCGAAAAGAATTTGCTTTAACTACAAAATCTTCAAACTCTCCATATTCTATAAAACGACTTACATGTCCTCCACACTTTTTACAAATTCCTTTTATTAAAATGTCGTTCATATCATTCAAAATATTTTCGTGAACTTCCACTCCTTCTTTACACACATCTTTACAATGCACACAATATGTACCTTCCTGTACTATATAACGATAGGCTTCCTTCTCCTCTTCGTCCAATAAAATATTTAACTGAAATTGATTTAAATATATTTCTTTTAATGCGCTCATTTTTTGCTTATTTGTATCGTAAACAGATTAATAAATCTGTATTTTTTAATATATAATCCCGTTTCCTGTTTCTATTAGAAATTTTCCTTCAACAACTTTCTGCCAGATTCTATATGCTTATCCCAAAAGTAATAAAATTCTGTGACATGCTTATTACTAGCCCAAAGCATCTTTAATAACCAGCAATTTAATATAGATAAAACTCCTGAAATAGTAAAAACAACATTCAAAAACATCGGGTATTCAGTTGCTATTTTCTGAATAGTTACAAAACCCAAATTGGTTCCTATAATTTTATTAATATCGATAAAATTGGAACCGAATATTAGAAATGCCGACATTATGGCCAGTACGGCAAAAAAAATTCGCAAAATTACCAATAGAAACTTCATTCGAATGATAGACTTATGCCCTGTATAAATTTTTATAAATTTACCTGCAGCTAATTTTAACCAGCTTTCAAATTCCGTTTTCATCGTTTTATTTTCTAAATTTTCAATAAAAAAAAAGATCTTTTTTCAATTGATTTTTAAAACCGAGCACAAAAGTAACAAAACATTCATAAAAAAGAAATTATGTTGAAGATAAATTCTTCGGTAAAGCAAAAAATAAAATATTAATTCCTGATATGCACTTCCTTAATAAATTTTAACTTAATCAATCAAAATTATTTTTTGTGCTTATAGTAAGTGAATAAAACACTTTTTTTCTATTTGTCATAAGTTAGCACTTTAAAGCTTTCATCGATAAAATAAGACTTAAAACTCTTTTTCTATTCGTATTCCTGATTATCTTTGTGTAAAATATATTTTTAAATGAGCTTATACCGATTATTCATACGTCCTCTTTTAATTCAGTTCGATCCTGAAACAATTCATCGATTCACTTTTACTTGTTTTAAATTCTTTCAAAAATTTAAAATCATTCGCTCTTTAGTTTCTGCACAGTTTAAAGTGAAAGACTCCTCTTTGGAAAGAGAACTTTTTGGTCTGAAATTTCCAAATCCGGTTGGTTTGGCTGCTGGATTGGACAAAAATGCCGAAGCTTTTGATTTTTTAGGAAGTATGGGCTTTGGGTTTATTGAAATTGGCACACTTACTCCAAAAGGACAAGCAGGAAATCCAAAACCTAGGTTGTTCCGTTTTGTAAACGATAAAGCATTGGTGAACCGCATGGGCTTTAATAACGAAGGCGTTGAAGATGCTGTTAACCGATTGCGCAAGAAAAGAACCAAAATTATCATTGGAGGAAATATCGGAAAGAACAAAAATACGCCTAACGAAGAAGCCACAAGCGATTACTTAACATGTTTTGATGCCTTATTTCCTTACGTTGATTATTTTGTTGTAAATGTAAGTTCTCCCAATACTCCTAACCTGAGAGAGCTACAAGGAAAAGAACCTTTAAAGAAGCTTTTGAATGAAATAATGGAATTGAACCGAAGCAAGGAAAAAACGAAACCTGTGCTTTTAAAAATTGCTCCAGACGTTAATAATTCACAATTGGATGATATCATTGAAATTGTTCAGGAAACTAAAATTGATGGAATTGTTGCTACCAACACCACCATTTCACGAGAAGGATTATCCGATCCGGAAAGTATAATTAAACATGTTGGCGCCGGCGGTTTAAGTGGACAACCTCTTCGTGAAAAATCTACGCAAGTAATTCGATACATCCATGAAAAATCTGAAGGCCGAATTCCAATTATTGGCGTTGGTGGAATCTTAACAAAAGAAGATGCCTTGGAAAAATTGGCTGCTGGAGCATCGCTTGTGCAAATATATACTGGCTTTATTTATGAAGGACCTGCACTAGTAAAATCTATCAATAAGGAGTTGGTTAGAAAAGGGTCTTGAAAGGTCTGGAAAAGTCAAGCAGTCAAAAGGTCGAATAGTCAAACGTCGAACAGTCTATAAAAGTCTGGAAAGGTCGAAAGCTTACTAATTATGATCCCTATCCCGAAAGCTTTAGTGGTTTGGGGTAGATGTGCGCAAGTAACTACAGTTCAATATATTAGTCTTCAATTTTAGCTCGAAGATAAAATAGTCACCTTCCTTACACTTTGCAAATTCTTAATTCATCATTATTAATTCTTAATTATTTCACCACCTCTTCCAAGCTTAAATTTGGCATCCGCTCCATTTTACTAACTTCGATACTAATAAATCCGTATTCCTCCGTTACTTTTCCTTCAATACAGTAGCAACCCGGTCCACGAAATGGATACTCTTTAGCTGCAGGCGGAAAATGGACTGTATCAAGCCAATGTCCATCCAAATCGATCCAAGTTCCAAAATACATGATTTTCCCATTACTTGTTTTGCTGGGTTTCCGGGTAATTAAAAAACCAACAATGCGAATATAACGATTAATCAATCGAGGTAAATGGCAGGCTTTTAAATCGGAAGGAAGCTCATCTTTCAGCAATTCAAAAGGCGATTGTATCGATAAACCCAGCAATTCTATTTCATCAAAAGCATCTTCCAATTGATGTTTCCAAAGTTCGGGAAGCTTAAATTCTTTTACTTCGGTCTGGAATAATGTTTTTTCGGGCTTGGTCTTTTTGCTGTTTCCCAATAGGTAATGAGCATCCCAAAGCAATTCTTTTTTCTCTTTTCCCGTAAAACGGAAAGCTCCCACTCGTATTAAAATAATTAATTGCTCCAAACTAAGAGGAAATCGCTTCACAAAATCGCGCAAACTTAAAAACAAGCCATTTTCCTTCCGCTCCTTCATAAGACTTCTTCCTGTTGCTCTATCTAAATCGTGTAACAAATAGAAACCCAGCCAAATAGTTCTGCCCTGAATTTTGTTCTCCCACCAACTTTGATTCACACATGGAGCTTCGACCGTAGCTCCGTGCATGATCGCATCGTGCAGATAAAGCTGTGCTGAATAGTAGCCACCGCCATTATTTAGTGTTGCCACCATATATTCTAAAGGATAATATGCCTTTAAATACAGCGCCTGAAAACTCTCCACAGCATAGCTGGCCGAATGTCCTTTAGCAAAAGCATAATTGGCAAAACTTTCAATTTGTCGCCAAATATCCTGCACAATAGAGTCTACGTAGCCTTTTTGTTTGCAGTTAGAGAAAAACTTGTCTTTAATTTTAGCAAACTCATTCCGTTGTTTGAACTTCCAAGACATTCCTCGTCGCAAAACATCTGCTTCGTCGAGCGATAATCCGGCAAAATAATGCGCCACCTTTATCACATCTTCCTGATACACCATTACACCATAAGTTTCTTCTAAAATCCGATACAAATCGGGAATTTCGCGTTTGGCTTGCTCCCTTCGTCCTTCATCCTGAAAACGGAGAATATACTCCCGCATCATTCCGCTTTTGGCTACTCCGGGTCTAATAATAGAGCTTGCGGCCACCAGTCGCTTATAATCTTCGGCCTTTAGTTTGGTTAAAAGCATGCGCATGGCCGGCGATTCTACATAAAAACAACCAATGGCTTCTCCTCTCTTCAACATGCGCTTTACCCGCACATCTTCCATAAACAGTTTGGTGTTGTGAATGTCGATATCAATACCATGATTTTGCTTGATAATGCTAAGCGTGTCTTTAATTTTTCCCAATCCCCGCTGACTCAGAATATCGAATTTGTGCAAACCCAAATCTTCAGCAATATACATATCGAACTGAGTAGATGGAAAGCCTTTGGGCAAAAGTTCGGTGGCCGAGTAGTTGCTTATTGGTTTATCGGCTATTAAAATCCCACTGGAGTGGATACTTCCATGACTCGGAAAGCCTGCAATGTACTCGCTGTAACGAATTACCCATTTGCCATATTCATCGGCATCATCAGGATTGGGATTCCTTTGTAGGCGCGTTATTTCTTCATCGGGCAAACCAAACACCTTGCCTATTTCGCGAAAGGCAGACTTGTGATTAAAGGTGATAAAAGTGCCAAGCAAAACCACGCGATCCCAGCCATATTTATCAAACAAATAACGAGTCACATCATCCCTGTCGGTCCATGAAAAATCGATATCGAAGTCGGGTGGCGATGTTCGAAAAGGATTAATGAAGCGCTCAAAGTAAAGGTCTAAGTCAACAGGATCAACATTAGTGATTCTTAGAAGGTAAGCAACTAAACTATTGGCTCCACTTCCTCGTCCCACATGATAAAATCCCCTACTCATGGCATATTTTACCAAATCCCAATTAATCAGAAAATAGGAACAAAAATTCAACTCCCGAATCACTTTCAATTCTTTGTTTAAACGATCCAGAATTTCATCGGTCACCTCTTCGTAACGATATTTTAATCCCTCACAAGCCTTCTGCTTTAACAATTGAAAATCTTCCTCCTCGGAAAAGGTAAAGCGCTTTTTGTTTTTATTGGTACCAAACTCAAACTTCATGCTACAAGAATTCAGTAAATTTTCTGTATTCTCTATTAGCTTCGGATATTCTTTATACACCTCCAACAGTTCGCTTTTACTTCGATATTGATCTTCAAAATCGGCTTGCTCATTCTTAGAGAGCTTACTTAATAAGCTATTCTTATCGATAGCTCGCAACAAACGATGAATATTGTAATCGCGCTTATTCCGAAAACTAGCCGTTTGCAAAACAACCAATTTATCTGGTTGGTTTTTCCATGCGGTAAACGGCAAACGAAGTAAGTCCTTTGGACTCACACCCAGGTATTCATTCTCCTTTAAATCACGAAGTTCTGAGGTGAAAGGATATACAATGCAGGCATGCTTAAAATCAGGAGCAATGGGCGAAAATTCCTTTTTTTCATGCAAATGTGGTGTTAAAAACTCATTGATTTCACGAAATCCATTTGCATTTTTAGCAATTGCAACATATTGTTGTTGCGTTCCGTTTCGAAAATCAACACCAACCACAGGTCGAATAGCAAACTCTTCGCATCGCCTCACAAAATCGAGACTTGCTGCGGTATTATTGATATCCGTTAAGGCAACAGCAGAAAATCCTCCTGTAACAACCTCTTTTAAAAGATCCTCAACAGAAAGTGTTCCGTATTTAAAACTGTAGTAGCTATGGCAATTTAAAAGCATGGTTATAAAGTCTATAAAAGTCTGGAAAGGTTGAAAAGTCGAACAGTCGAAAGGTCGAACAGTTGAACAGTCGAAAGGTCTACTAAATTATTACCCCTAGCCCAAAAATCGGGATCCCTAAAGGGGACTTTTTCTTATTAATTTAAATTTCAGCATTCTTTTTAAGCCCCTTTAGGGGTTTGGGGTAAAAACAGACAAAGTCTTGAAAGGTCTTGCTAATTCATAATTCCTAATTTGCTTCACTCAACACCCCTCTCCCTGTCGGGATCTCCCCTGAAAAGGGAGAATTCAGGATTTAACTCTTCATTCCTGAGCTAAAACAATACGACAAGCCGTAATTCATAATTTCTAATTCATCATTATTAATTTTAATCACTATCGGTATCTCCCCTGAAAAGGGAGAATCCAACAATTGTAATTTTCACCCTTTAAATTTTTAATTCATCATTCTTAATTCGTAATCATTAATTCCTAATTTATTACCGCCTTCGGTGTGCTGGAATAATTGGCGCTTGTCCGTTAAAAGGATTCATGCCACCAATGGTTTTTGACCCCATGGAAATGGCTCGTTTCACCGCACTTTGTCCGTAACGGTTGCGCACATGATCCATGGCTTGATACAATTTAATTAGCTTCTCCGAATCCTCGAACAAACGAATTTGATAAGTTCCACCCACCAAATTGCTAAAACTAACACCAATCAAACGAATCAGTACTCTGCGCTCATACATCTTCTCAAACAAGTCGAGCACTACTGCGATTAGCGTATGATCTAAAGATGTATAGGGAATTCGCTTCTGTTTGGTGTAGGTCTGAAAATCGGAATATCTGATCTTAACCATCACACAAGCAGTTAGTTTGTTTCCATTTCGTAGCTGATAACACATATTTTCGGCCATCGCTACCAACAAACTGCGCAATTTTACAATATCAGTAGTGTCTTTCTCAAAAGTTCGCTCGCTAGATATCGATTTTCGCTCGTTCCAAGCCACCACAGGAGTATTATCAATTCCTTGTGCCTTTTTCCAGATTACCGTTCCATTTTTTCCCAATACCCGTTCCATTAATTCCATGGGCATTTCCTGTACGGTTCGTATTTTCTCTACTCCCATACTTCGTAACTTCTGATAAGTTTTATCGCCCACCATGGGAATTTTCTTGATGGAAAGCGGTGCCAAAAAATGCATTTCGTTGCCTTCCGGAATTTCGATATGATTATTGGGTTTGGCCTCTCCTGTTCCTACTTTCGAAACCGTTTTGCTAGTTGATAATCCAAACGAAATAGGCAAGTGTGTCTCTTTTAAAATCGTCTCCCGTAATTCCCTCGACCACAAATAACTGGTCTGCACAAAACGATCCATTCCCGTAATGTCAATATAGAATTCGTCAATCGAAGATTTTTCGAAGATAGGCGAACGTTCCTTTACAATTTCAGTCACCATATCCGAAAACTTACTGTAAGTCCCGCTATCTCCTCTTATCACAACGGCATCTGGACATAATAGCCGAGCCATTTTCATTGGCATGGCAGAATGAATGCCATACACACGCGCTTCGTAACTACAGGCAGCAACAACACCTCTATCCGATGTTCCTCCAATCAGTACCGGACGATTATTCAACCTGCTGTCTAAAAGCCGTTCACAGGACACAAAAAAAGTATCCAAATCCATATGTAATATTGTCTTTCTCACTAATTGTCGATATTTTCGTCATTTTTCTGACTATAATTTAGTCTTTTCTGCTTATCTTTGAAAAAAAAGCGATGTTTTTTGCAGAAAATATTAAATTCCTTCGTCAGCGAAGAAAAAGATCACAGCTTAGTTTAGCTGATCAACTGGACATTACAAGAACTACTTTGGCAGGATATGAAAAAAGCGTTCAGCCACCTTTTAAAGTGTTAATTAAATTCGCAGAATACTTTGGGGTATCCATAGATGCATTGTTGCGCTATAATTTGCAGGAATTATCGGAATTTCAGCTTTCGCAGATAGAAGATGGATTCGATATTGATGTTACCGGAAAAAAATTACGTTTGCTTACCATATCGGTCGATCGTGATGGAGAAGAAAATATAGAAATGGTTCCCTTAAAAGCCCAGGCCGGTTACACAAACAGCTATGGCGATTTAGAGTTTATTGGCTCGTTGCCCAAGTTTTCATTGCCTTTTCTACCCAAAGATAAAACCTACCGAACTTTTCAAATTGCAGGAGATTCTATGCTTCCGATACCCGAAGGTGCATGGGTTACGGCATCCTTTATTCAAAACTGGGAACAAATTAAAGATGGCACTCCCTGCATTATAGTAACACTTGAAGAGGGGATTGTTTTTAAAGTGGTGTACAAACAATTAGAGAAAAACCAAACACTCCTTTTGGTATCCTCGAACCGCAACTATAAACCTTACGAATTGCCTATTAAGAATGCCATTGAAATTTGGAAGCTTGAAACTTTTAATGGTTTTGAGATTGAATAAAAATCTAATTTTACCACAAGAACACTAGGTCATAAAGACACACAAAGGAAAAAAATACAAGTAGACAAAGCCCGTCAGCGGTTTTTTTTATCCCTGACGGCGCTTTCAATAACAAAACTCACCAACAACCAAAATACTTACAAATATCTTTTCTTGTGATTTCTTGCAACAAGAGGGAAAGATGGTTACTTTCGGATTCTATTAAATATAAAATTATTAACAATGCGTCCCTATGTAGAGGGCTAACAATAATATTCTTATAAATTAACTAGAGGTAGCAACATCTAAATCTATTATAAATGAGACTTCTTGAAGCAATTGAGCATGGCAAGTATTATCATATCTACAACAGAGGTATTAACGGTGAAGATTTATTTCGAAATAACGACAATCATGCCCATTTTCTTCATTTGTATGAAAAATATATAGAAGAAATTGCTGATACTTTCGCATGGTGCCTTATGAAAAATCACTTTCATATTTTAGTGCGAATAAAAGAGAAAAATGAAATTGGATTTATTCCTGTTCGAAGAAGTAATCATATAATTACAACACCACCGTCAGGGATAAAAACCGCTGACGGGGTTTCTTCCAAACAATACGATCCCTCACGTCAGTTCTCCCACTTATTTAATGCATATGCTCAGTCAATAAATAAGGAATACAAACGAAGTGGGAGTCTATTTGAAAGTCCTTTCAAACGAAAACAAGTTACATCAGATAGTTATTTTAAAGAACTGTTTAGCTACATTCATAACAAGCCTTCACATCATGGATTTTGTAAAAACTCCATTGATTATCCATGGACATCTTACCATTCTGCCTTATCGAAAAAAACGAGTAATCTGAAACGTGAAGAATTAATCAATTGGTTTGATGATGAAGAAAATTTTATTGGCTACCATCAACAAAAACAAGAATACATCAACATCCAAAATTTAATTTTAGAATAAGCCCGTCAGTGGTTTTTTTCCCCCTGACGGCGCTTTTAATAACAAAACTCACTAACAACCAAAATACTTACGAATATCTTTTCTTGTGATTTCTTACTACAACCATATTAAATAAAAAGATACACAATGCATCCCAAAGGACTTAGTCGTGTGCTACGCTGCAATCTTGTTGTATTCCTTCGCCCCCACTACTATCCGAGGCTGCAATTGTTAAAAAGTACTCCATAACTACATATTTTTGTCGTTTTTCACTGCACATAGGTTTCCACACATCGTGCAATGGTCCTCTTCGCTACTCTCCGATTCCATTTTTCGTTTTCGAGCCAATACAGGATCGATACTATTCTGAAACATGGTTTCCCAATCGAGATCGTAACGCGCCTTCGAAACAGTTAAATCTCGTTGACGAGCACCTGCTACATTATTCACTAAATCGGCAGCATGCGCAGCAATTCGACTGGCAATTACACCTTCTTTTACATCTTGCACATCGGGCAAACATAAATGCTCGGCAGGCGTTACATAGCACAGAAAATCGGCTCCATGAATGGCTGCTATTGTTCCCCCAATTGCTCCTACAATATGATCGTATCCTGGTGCAGCATCGGTAACCAAAGGACCTAGCACATAAAATGGTGCTTCGCCACAAAGTCTTTTCATTAATTTCATATTGGCCTCAATCTGATCCAATGGCATATGTCCAGGACCTTCCACCATAATCTGAACGCCTTTCTCTCTGGCACGATCGACCAATTCCCCTAAAACCAACAATTCAGCAACCTGCGCACGATCTGTTGCATCAGCACCAGCGCCCGGACGTAAACCATCGCCTAAACTGATGGTAACATCGTATTGCTTGCAAATATCCAATACTCGATCGTACTGCTCATACAAAGGATTTTCTTTCTTGTTCTCCTTCATCCATCGTTTTAGCAAAGCTCCTCCACGACTCACAATTCCACAAACTCTATTTTCATTCTCTAAAAAAGAAAGAGAAACATTGGTTACTCCACAATGTAAGGTCATGAAATCAACACCCATTTTTGCCTGAATTTCGATTTCGCGAAACAGATCCTCTGGGTCAAGTTCCTTGATTTCTTTTCCTTCGGCCAACAAACGTGTAGCAACACCATAAATAGGTACAGTTCCAACCATTACGGATGATTTCTGAAGTATTCGTTGCAAAATAATATGCAAATCGCCACCAGTTGATAAATCCATAATTGCATCAGCACCATTGGCAATAGCCACATCCATTTTCTCCAATTCCTCTTTAAAAAAACAATGTTTTTCGGAGGTTCCCATATTCGCATTTACTTTGGTTCGTAAACCATTACCAATTGCTATAACCGGAAAATCATGATTCTTGTTTTTAGGAATTACAATGTGTCCCAGAGCAATTTCATTTCGCAACCACTCTATATCAACATTTTCCTGCTGAGCTACAATATTCATTTCAGGTGTAATAACCCCTTCTTTGGCTTTCTGTATTTGTGTAGTCATTATTTTTTGTTTAGTAAATTAGTATAGTCTTGAATTCTCCGATCCATCTGATCTGTTTGCATAAAATGTCGTACCATCGCAATGTTTTTAGCTCCCACTTTCAGCACATTTTCTATGTTTTCCGGAAATATACCACCAATTGCAACCACAGGAATATTCACTAAATCCAATACTTGTTTTAATTGTTCAGTACCTACTGGCTGATCTGGTTTTGCTTTTGCATTGGTAGGATAAACTGGGCCAAAACCAATATAATCGGGTTGTTGAACCAAGGCATCTTTCACCTGTTGTATCGAATGGGTTGACAAACCAATTTTCATGTCGCCCACAATTTTGCGGGCTTCCTGCATCGTCATATCATCTTGCCCAAGGTGCAAAAAGTCAGCTTCGCAAATTGCAGCAATATCCGCTCGATCGTTCATCACAAAACTAGTTTTGCTTCCTTTTGTAATAGCACGAATCTCTTTCCCAATCCTAATTAAATCCTTGTCGGATAAGGCTTTTTCGCGCAATTGCAACATCTTAACTCCATGTTTAACACAAGATTCTGCTATTTGACGATAAGTAGATTGTGGGTTTGTAATAATAATGTATAAACCAAAGTCTTCCATCTTATTTACTTAGATTTTCAGCAATTAAACCAGCTAATTTTTCCCCCGAACGTAGCATTCCTCCAAATATCGGTCCCATTCGAAAACCTCCACTCACGCCATTCGATGCCATTCCCGACACATACAATCCTGGATAAATCTCTTTCGTATTCTCAACAGTAGTGCGCTCCGCTTCATCAATAGATAAGGAACACTCTCCCATCACCTTACCAGTTTTGGTATTTAGTTTCACGTCATTTTTACGTTCCAAAGTTCGAGCAATATCACAATCGTGACCTGTACCATCCACAACGGCTTTTGCCATAACTACCAGAGGATCGACATGCAATCCTTCTCTGCGAACCGGAGACCAATTTAAAACAACCCCACACACTTTATCATTCTGAAAAACCACATCTTCGATAAATGAACAATTGAATATTTTTACGCCAGCTTGCGTTGCATGATAAATTAATGCAGAGGTTGCATGTACTGAATCGAGCGTGTAATAATCTTCCTGATAGTGTTGGTAGGAAACTCCTAATTCGTTCAAAATATGTAAGGCATCTTTTTGCACGATAATCTCATTAAACATCATAGCACCGCCCCACATGCCTCCTCCTGGAGCCAATTTACTTTCGTACAAAGCGACTTTAAAACCTTTTTTGGCAAGATAATAGGACGCTACCAATCCTGAAGGTCCTCCTCCAACTATTGCCACATCAACCGATAAATTTTCTTTGAGTTTTTTAAAATAGGAATCAACGATTCCTGCTGATACAATTTGCTCCATTTTATTGTTTATTAAGTAAATACTATTAATAAACAGGGGCTATCCTACTCTAAATAAAGTAGACTTGTCTTTACTTTCCTACGCAGGCATTATCCTGATCAGGTAAAGGGTATGATCTCAGCCTTAAAGTTAGGCACCCCTAGTTTATATAAATACAAATGTAAAATAAAAAACCTGAATTGGCACGTCTCCTGTAAATCTTTTTCGATTTAATTCTGAGGAAAAATTAACTTTGCCTACAAACAGTAAGCTTGCAAAGAATGTTAGATTTTAAGATTGACGAAGAAAAATGTATTGAATGTGGTTTATGTGCCGAGGATTGTCCCGTTCGAATTATCGAGATGAATCCAAAACCTATTATCCGCAAAGAAAAAGAAAAAAATTGCTTGAAATGCCAACACTGTTTGGCTATTTGCCCGACAGCGGCACTTTCAATTTTAGGCAAAAATCCGGAAGATAGCATTTCTGTAACGGGGGAAATTCCAAAGCCCGAAGCAATTAGCAGATGGATGAAAACCAGACGCTCTATTCGAAAATACAAAAAGGAAAATGTTGATAAAGAATTAATTCAGGAATTGATTGAAACGGCCGCACATGCTCCAACAGGACATAATGACAATGCTGTTTTGATATCATTAATTGATAATAAAGAGGATTTAGATTTGTTTCGATCAAAAGTATACGACTCACTAAAAAATGCCAGGGAGACCGGCACACTTGAAAAGCGATTTCAATTCCTGCTCTCCTACCAAAAATTATGGGAAGCTAATGGTACCGATATCATCTTTCGCGATGCTCCGCACTTAATTATTGCATCTGCCCCATCAGCAGATGCCTCACCACTAGCCGATTGCTTAATTTCATTGTGCTATTTTGAACTAATAGCTAATTCTCACGGAATTGGTACTCTTTGGAATGGAATGATAAAATGGGCTATTGATGATATTGATCCTGAATTGCGCACTTTAGTTGGCATACCAAAAAATCATACGATTGGCTATGTTATGATATTTGGTAAATCGGCAGTGAAATATACCAGAGGAATTCAATCGGAAGGTTTAAAAGTGAATCGGATTAAATTTTAATAAAAGACTCTAGTTTTACATCAGATTCCTACCATAGAATAATTCTATTAACATTTCGTTATACAAATTGTATTCGATTCACACTTATTTTTGCACTTTCAGATTAGTGAGAATCATTCCATTTTCCACAAATCTGAAATCAGAAAAAAAAACTTAAAATATGAAAGTAGTTGCATTTAACGGAAGTCCGAAAAAAGAAGGAAACACTTACCATGCTCTTAAATTAGTAACAGAGCAATTGGAAATACAAGGTATTGAAACCGAGATCGTGCCTATTGGCAACAAAGGTGTGAAAGGTTGTACCGCCTGCGGTCAATGCGCTAAAAATAAAGATGAAAAATGTATCCTAACAGGAGATGACGTGAATCTTTGGATTCAAAAGATGAAAGAAGCCGATGGTATTTTGCTTGGTTCACCTGTTCATTATGCATCTTTAGGAGCAAATATGAAATCGTTTTTAGACCGTGCTTTCTATGTGAGTGGTGCAAATGGAAACTTATTACGCCATAAAGTTGGCGCTTCGGTAGTAGCCGTTCGTCGATCAGGTGGTTTACCAACCTTTAACGAATTGAATAATTATCTTACTTATTCTGAGATGATGATTCCTACTTCGAACTATTGGAATGTAATTCACGGAACCTCTCCGGGGGAAGCTTTGCAAGACGAAGAAGGGATGCAAATTATGAGAGTTTTAGGCAAAAATATGGCTTACCTTATGCAATTGGTTGAAAATGGAAAAGAAACAGTAGAAGCTCCTACTCAAGAGAAAAAAATATACACCAACTTTATTCGATAAGTTGTTTTAATCACGAAATTACAAACTGCCAAATTTACCCGTTGGCAGTTTTTTTGTTCTTAACAAATCATTAACAAGTCCGCATAGTCTTACTATTCAGTATTTTACACATTCATGTAACCAAAGATCATTCATGTAAGATATTGTTTGCGACCTAAAATCAAACTAAAATTGCATTGTATTTAAAAAACTAAACAGGAGAGTTAGTTTAATTTTATTATTGAGCATTAGTCTATTTTTTTCGACCAATGCTGATGCAAAAAAGAAAGATATGAAACGTCCATGTATAAAGCTTTCTACACACAGGGAGATGATTATCCCAGCATGGTAAGTTCCATATGGCAACTAAAAAACAAATTATAATCATATGAAACGTCCATGACAAGGGTGTTTTGACACACAGGGAGATGATTATCCCAGCATGGTAAGTTCCATATGGCAACTAAAAAACAAATTATAATCATATGAAAGAAGGAAAAAAAGAGTACCCAAGAGCTTTTTCCCATATTGGGATTACAGTTCCGGATTTAGATAAAGCAGTGGCGTTTTACACCGAAGTAATGGGATTTTATATTATTATGCCACCCACCGAGGTTACCGAAGAAAATGAAACCGCCATTGGTCAAATGTGTATTGATGTATTTGGCAAAGGATGGGGCACATTTCGCATTGCTCACCTTTCTACCGGAGATCGAATAGGAATTGAATTATTTGAGTTTAAAGAAAGTAAAGAGGAAAAACCAACATTTGAACCGTTTAAAACTGGTTTGTTTCACTTCTCGGTTCAGGACCCTGATGTAGAAGGTTTAGTTGCTAAAATTGTAGAACATGGTGGCAAACAACGTATGCCTATCAGAGAATATTATCCTGGAGAAAAACCTTATCGCATGTGTTATGTAGAAGATCCTTTTGGAAATGTATTTGAAATTTATTCTCACTCCTACGAATTGCATTATTCGCCAGGAGCATATAAATGATGATCTTTCGCAAATTGTTGTCCCCATTTATCCAATTCGAGGATAATGGGGATTATTGCTTTGCCCGAATCGGTTAATCGATATACCACACGAGGAGGAACCTCGGGAAATACTTCCCGACTCACCAACAAATCGTTCTCTAGTGCTCTTATCGAAAATGTAAACATTCGATTTGAAAGTCCATTTATGGATTTTTGAAGTTCGCCAGATCGCATCTCACCATCCTTTAAATGAAAAAGAATTAGTGATTTATATTTGTCTCCAATTAAATGAAGCGCAAAGGCAAGGGAACAGATGTATTCCTTTCCATCGTACTGAATTATTTTAGGGGTGCAAGTATTCTCTTTCATATCGAACTTTTAAATTGTTAACAAAGGTAAGAAATTACTAACTTGTATAACTCATTAAAATTTTACACCACACGATGATAAAAAAAGTAAATCAATCAATATTACTTGCTCTACTAATGGCTTTTGGAGCCTGCCAGAATAGCAAACCAATACAAGAACAAAAATTTGAACTTGTTGCCTCCTCGGATTTACAATGGACGGGAGTCGCAGTAAGTCAGGAAGGTAGGATTTTTGTGAATTACCCTAAATGGTCGGATAATGTGCTAATAAGTGTAGCTGAAATTGTGGATGGAAAAGCAATTGCTTATCCTGATAAAGAGTGGAATAAAAGTGATAATCCAGAAGTATTTACCGCCGTTCAATCGGTAGTCGTTGATAAAAAAAATCGACTTTGGATATTAGACACAAAAAACCCTCTATTTGCTGGTGTTTTAGAAAGCGGACCGGTTTTATATCAGTTCAACTTAAAAAACAACCAGAAAGAGAAAGCTTACACTTTCCCTCAAGGTGTATTTATGGCAAATTCTTATTTTAATGATGTTCGAATTGATACTCATAAAGAGATTGCTTACCTAACTGATTCTGGTAATGGTGCTATTATTGTGCTGAATTTACAATCAGGTGAATCTCGTCGATTGCTCGATAATCATTATTCAACAGAGAGTGAAGTTGATTCGCTGATTTGTGATGGTCACCAATGGAAAAATAGTGTTCACTCCGACGGAATTGCACTAAGCACAGATAGGAATTACTTGTTTTACACGGCACTAACAGGTCATTCCTTATACCAGATACCAACAGCAGATTTATTAAACGAAACTCTTTCTGAGGAACAGATTACAGTTAATGTAAACAAAGTAATGACAATTCCTGCAACTGATGGAATGCTGTTCGATAAACAGGGAAATCTTTGGCTAGGAGGATTAGAGAACAATTCGATAGGTAAAATTGATTCCAAAGGGAAGCTGGTTCCTGTAATTCAAGATTCTAAAATACGTTGGGCAGATTCATTTGCCGAAGATAAAGATGGAAATATCTACTTTACAACTTCACAAATTCACTTACCAGAGAACCTTCGCCAATCGTACGATATTTTTCGCATTAAAACTGCACAATAATCTATACAGCAATTATTTACACGAAATAAAAGCCATTATTCATTAAAAATAATGGCTTTTTTCTATTTAGTCAACTAGTTGTTACTCTTTATTCTCATGCGATAACATCCAAGTATAAATATCGGAATTGAAAGCATCGTAGTTTGCATTTTCTTTTCCCATTCCTGTTCCTTCGTAAGTATAAGTCCAAGAGTCATGTGCAACATCAGGATAGAGTGTGATTTTCGCTTTTTCGACAGGATTGCTACTATTTATTGCCTCAATCATACTTTTTGATTTGGAAGGTGCTACCGTTGCATCGCTTTCGCCGTGAAAAGCCCATACTGGTATATTTTTGAAATTTTCGGCTTGACTAACATTTCCGCCACCGCAAATAGGAACTACTGCTGTAATATGAGAATCGTCACCGTAAGTGCCTACATAACTAAAACATCCAAAACCGCCCATACTTAAACCAGTAATATAAATTCTTCGTTCGTTCACTTTATATTTTTCTACAATAAATTCGACAAAACGCTTTATTGTAGCTGGTTGCCATCCATCATCGTGACATTGCGGAGAAACTACCAACATAGGATACTTCGGAGACCAGTTTCCATTTTCGATCATTTTAGGAATACCATTTACCAAAATTCGCTCTAAATATTCGGGATGTTTTAAACTATTCCCCTTTTCGCCCGAACCATGTAAAAAAATCAGTAAAGGATACATGGAATCAGAATCATCATTGTATCCGAAAGGTTGATAGGCATAATAACCATAGGGAGCATTTGCTTCTGTAAGTATATGACCGGTATGAGTTCCACCAGTATCTACAGGCAAATTTGAAAGATTGTAATAATCATTCTTAGATAAACCATCATCGCTTGAACAAGAAGATGAACAGAACAAAAAGAGAATACAAATAGATACAAGAACACAGTTCTTCATAACACAATATTATTTTATAATTATCAATAAATAAAAATTATGCAATAATACGTGTTCGAATTATTTTTATCTGTATAGAATTCAATAATTACAGCTTGCTGTTAAATAATTCACACTTTTATGGTAAAACCGATATATAAGTTTACTGATTTATCCATTTTTTAAATTCGGAACACCGATCCTGACTAACAATGGCATCGATACATTCGGCATGATTGGGCTTTAAATTTAATTTAATTCGATTTTTGGAATAGTAGTGCATATCCTCTATGGCAGGGTAACTGACCATAAATTTGCGATTAATTCGAAAAAAGCTTTTGGGATTAAGCTTATTTTCTAAAGCAGTCAAAGTCCCATCAAAAAGATAACGATTGCCATCGAAACCAAACAAATACAAAGCTTTACCATCGGCCATAAAATAGGCCACTTTTTCAGCTTCTAAAGAACTAAGTCTGTCGCCACGACTCACCATAAATCTTTCTTGGTACTGATCGCCAGACATAAGACTATTTAAAGATTTTTGAAGTGCAGTAAAATCGAGAGACTCTTTTTCCTGAAACAATGTTTCAAATTTTACCATTGCAGCCTCCAAATCGTCAGTATCCATTGGTTTTAATAAATAATCGACACTGCATTGTTTAAAAGCTTGTATTGCATACTGATCGTATGCAGTGGTAAAAATAACAGGTGTTGCAATATTCAGACTTTCGAAAATCTCAAAACTATTTCCATCGCCCAAATGAATATCCATAAAGATTAAATCTACAGTATGTTGAGAAAGGTAGTTTACCGCCTGTTCAACATTCTCTAAATGGGCTTTAATTTCGATTTTATTCGGACGAATACTCCACAGCATTTTTTCCAATTCGCGTGCGGCCAAATGTTCATCTTCAACGATAGCTATTTTGATCATTTTCCTTCCATTTTTACCCCGACCAAAGTACAAAAGAAAAGGGGTAATCCGTAATGGAAAACCCCTAATTTTGATTTATTGGTATGCAAATTAACCTAATTACTCAAATTTGGATTGTTATTAATTGCTTCATCCGGAAAACGAAGGGTATAACGAGGATCTCCAACTTGAAGTGTTGCAGATTCTGTTTTGTACTCATGAATAATTTGTTCCTGAGTAGTTCTTCTTAAATCGAACCAACGATGTCCTTCAAAAGCAAATTCCCGATAACGCTCGTTAGCAATTTCAGCAATTAGCTCTTCTTTATTTAATGTAGCAACACGTAAAACTTCGGCATTGTAAAAATCAACACTCAAACGTTTTGCTTTCAACTGATTTAAGTAGTTTTTGGCCTGATCTAAATCATTAAGTTTGGCTGCACTTTCGGCAATCGTTAAATACATTTCGGAGGTTCTAAATGTACATTTTGAAGCGGCATCTGTTCCTTTATTAACGCTAAACTCGCCACCTCCATTATCAGTAAAATACAATGCAAAACGTAAATCGTTCGTCTGATCGTACATTCCAACTAATTTATCGGAAACAAACGAAGAACCTCCTATTTCGTATGAAAACACTTCCTCTAATGCTAAAATACTCTCCACAGAATTGTATTTATGAGCCGAAAGAGAATTATCGGCAACTAAATCCTGTAAATCGGCTTTAAGCTTTAAAACCTCGAGCGCTGTCGCTCTTGCATTCTCTGTATCATTCATATATAAATATACTCTTGATTGAAATGCTAAAGCTGCAATTCTACTAAAACGATAATTTAGACCTTCTTCGTACGTATCCACATTAATTTTATTTAATGCACTGGTAATATCGGCCAAAATTTGAGTATACACTTTACCTACACTACTTGCAGCATAAGTGGCTTCGGTATCAATTTTTAAAGAAATTGGAACTCCTCGATCGGTAGCTGCTGTAGCAGCATTATAGGCTAATCCGTATTGATTTACCAAGTTAAAGTGCATCAAAGCTCTTAAAAGATATGCCTCTCCAACAATCTGATCAATTTCTTCGGATGTACCTTCGGTTGCATCTTCCCCTGCATCGATAATATGATTGGCATACATAATCACCTTATAAAAAGACTGATAGGAAAAAAGTAATGTATTTGATGATTGGTTGACATCCTTCCATAAATAGATATCCTGCACCTGAGTTAAATCCCAGGCATTGTTATCTAATTTTAATTCATCGGTACGGAAGGTTAATCGTGCTTTATCAGCAGGAACACCATTATATGCGCTTGTTAATAAAGCTCGAAAATCATCTGTTGTTGTTGGAATCAACCTGTCTTTTGGCTTCACATCCAAATAATCGTCGCAAGCAGAAAAGCATACTACTGCCAACAATAGTGCAATGTATCTATTTATTTTTTTCATTGTGTAAGTCATTAGAAAGTTAAATTAACACCTAAAGTATAAGATTTTTGCTGTGGTTGCGCATAGATATTACCATACGATTCTGGATCGAAATAACCATCGTAACCATTTGAAATAACAAATGGATTACGTGCTTCTAAACTAAATCTTACATTCGATAATCTGACACGTTTTAGCATCTCATTCGGCAAGGTATAACCTAAACGGATACTGCTAATTCTCATGTAGTTTACCTCTTTTAACCAAGTATCTAAATGACGGTATGTACCAGCATTATCAATATTATCGTACCATTGTTTTTCCATCCAATAAGCACCATCGGCTGAAGTTGACCCTAACAAATTTGGAAGCGTTTTATTGGTTCCATTGATTACATCTAATAATTTACGAGATGTATTTCTTCCACGATCGTACTCGGTCATGCTATAAGTTGGTTGTGCCAAAATATCCATCCCTAAATTAAAATTAGCAGAAATTGACAGATCGATATTTTTGTACTTAAACGTATTGATGATACCGCCTGAATATTCAGGATCGGAATCGCCGGCATAGGTGAAAAGATCTCGTACCTGCTCGGTGTTTAGATTTGATCCTGCATAATTACCTGGCCAAAAATCGGCATATTGGTCGTACAGATCGAATAATTCCTTACCTGTTACTGCAGTACCATTTTTATCGAACAAGGGATATCCGTTCTCATCTAAACCTTTTGTTTTAATTACCCATACAGAATTTGCAGAGTATCCTTCGCGAGAAGGTAAAAACTGACTTGCCGGAATCTTTTCTTTTAATACTTTGTTCTCGTTATGAGCAATATTAAAATTGGTATTCCACTCAAAATTATCTGTTTTAATATTTCGGGTAGATATACTCAATTCCCATCCCTTATTAGTCATTTCGGCCCAATTTACCGACATGGAACTAAAACCAGTTTCGTATGGTAAACTCTGAGTTCCGATTAAATCGGTTCCTTTTCTTTCGTAATAATCAAAACTCATACGAATAGCATGACGAAATAAAGAAAGATCAGCACCAATATTATAGGTAGAAGTTTTTTCCCAACGTAATTTTTCGTTTGGCAAACCACTAATATCTATCCCATCTTCGTTAGTTCCTGGAAGATTAGATACTGTAGTTGGTGTGCCGATAATGTATGGAGAACTTTCTTTATCGATATTTCCTTGCAATCCGTAGGAAGCACGAAACTTTAAAGAACTTAACCAATCGACATTAGTCAAAAAACTCTCTTCGCTTGCATTCCATGCACCACTCAAAGCATATAATGGTAAATATCTATATTTTGGATCTACACCAAAAAGATCCGAACCATCGAAACGAATACTTCCAAAGAAAGTATAACGTCGGTCGTAAGTGTACGAACCGGTTGCAAAAAAGGAAGCATAACGGTTCTTTCTATAGGTTTTATTAAATAATGGAAAAGATGCGGCATCTGCTTCATCTCTGAAAATAACAGGCTTGGAAGTCATTCTCTCTGCATTCCATCCGTAAGCAGCGGAAAAAACCTGTGTGTATTCATTCTGACGCAACTCGTTTCCAATCATCAATTCAACTTCGTGTTTTTCGTTAAAAAGTTGATTGTACTCTACTATATTCTTCCAATTATAAGCAGTATTGTCGGCTTCCCAATTTTGAAGAACTCCACCTTCAGGGATAAAATAAAATGGTTCTCCACCTTCAAAATAACGACTTAAATGACGACTTTTTCTTGCAAAGAAAGTCTCCTCCTCTGCTTCTTTTTTAGTATTTGTTTTGTCTATTTGAATGCCATATTGGGTACGGAATTTAAGATGAGCATTTAGATCCCACTCTAAATCAAAAATAGCATTAATACTTTGTCCTTTTAATTTGTTTTGTGTTCCTGCTCTTTCCTCTAAAATATTGAAAGGAATGTAGGCGATATTATACAAGCCATCCTCGTCAACATTATACACATAGTTGTTATCCTCATCGCGCAATTTTAAATATGGATTCGCTAAACGCACGTAGTTTGCAGGATTTGTTAATTTACTTGATCCGGTAAGATAAGATTTACTTTTGCGTTCGTTGGCAAATAAGCTAACCCCTAATCTTAAATTATCACGTAAGTTAAAATCTGTTTTTAAAGTTACATTGTAACGATTCAGCGAAGTACCAATAGTAGTTCCTTTTTCGGTATGAGCGCCTAATGAAAAATAATAAGTTGCTAAGTCGCTTCCTCCGGAAATGCTCAAAGAATGATCCTGATTCACTGCATTTTGATACAATTCATCTTCCAAATTAGCATCCACACTTCTTAATGCATTAATTGCATCTAAGGATTCAGATGAAATTGCAGAAACGCCACCAGATTGATAATTGTCCCAATCGCTATTTGCATTTAAAATTTGAGATACACCACCATATTGACTGTTATAAGTAAGATCGGTACGAGCAGCTAAAGCCATCTCTAAATCAACTTTCTCATCGGAATTCATCAAATTCAACTTGTCAAAATCGGGACGAGAAATAAAAGAAGTATTGCTGGTTAAATTCACTATCATTTTACCAACTTTTCCTTTTTTTGTGGTAATCACAATCACTCCATTTGCCGCACGCGCTCCATAAATTGCGGTAGCTGCTGCATCTTTTAAAATTGTAATATCAGCAATATCCTGAGGATTTAATCCACCAACCGATGAGTTATATAGTTGATCGATATTATCTTTGTCGTTATAATCAGGCACTTCATTTCCTTCCAAAGGAATTCCATCTAAAACCCATAATGGATCTTGTGTTCCGTTTAATGAAGCAGTACCACGAATACGTATTTTTGCTGGAGCTCCAGGCGCTCCTCCTTGAACCACACTAGTTACACCGGCAATTTGCCCACTCAACATCTGATCTACGTTAGGTACACCAGCTTGTCTGATATTATCCGCATTAACTTTAACAACTGCCGAAGTTAATTTTCGTTTTTCAATTTTCTGATATCCAGTAACGATCACCTCGCCCAACTCACTTGTTGAATCGCTAAGTTTAATTGTAACAGATGATTTTCCTGTAATATCAACCATTTGAGTTTCGAAACCCAAAAAACTACAGGCAATTGTATTTAATTCTTTAGGAACTTCCAAGGTAAAATTTCCATCAAAATCGGTTATAGTTCCTAAGGTTATGTTCTCGATAATCCCTTTCATGTTGGTTTCGGTGCCAATGGTCGATTTATCGATATAAACCGAAGCGCCAATTAGAACTTCACCATCGCCAGCAGATAGAACCGTTCCTTTAATCTGCTTCATTTCCTGTGCCCATCCGAAAACGGGAAGCAAGATTAAAAGCAAGCTTAGCAGTCTTTTCATAAATTTGTAGTTTTATAGATTATTAAAATAGTGGTTAATTCGTACAAAAAAACAGACAAAGCGTTTTTTCAAACACTTTATCTGTCGGGTCTATTTTCAATGTGTATTCATTGCTTCTTCAATTCGAAGGATTAAATCCTGATAATGAAAGCGAGTAGCTTCATCAGCAATCTTCAACCTATTCGTTAATAAGTCTTTAATTCGCAGCATCTCCCCACGCTTCACCGACACATCATCCGACACTCGGTTCATAGTAGCATAAAATAAATTTCGATTAGCATAACGACTGGTTTCATCCTCTTGTTCGTGATCCTGAAACAATTCGCGGCTTTTTACTCCATAATCGCAAAGTAATGGCATGTGCTGATGAAATGGGCAACAATTTGCTTTCTGATTTTCTTGAAGAGACTTTTTACTCGTCTTTTCAAGCGTCTGATTTTGAGAAATAATTAAAACATCTACAAAGTTTTTTTGCGACTGACGCGTAAACACGTCCAACTTCTTATTTTTAATTGTCTCGCTAAATATTCCTTGATGCAAATCGCTCATCATTTCTGTTAAAGTATAAGCATCCTCCCCATTTTCAGCCTCGTTTTGCTGCATGCGCAATAAACGTTCTTTTTCTAATAATGAGTAAAAAATACGTGCATGCAAATCTCTAAATAATGTGGTTGGTGCATATTCAATATCACCAATCACCGATTCCTTAATAGGATAAGACTTTTTATAAATCTCGGCATTAGCAATCCATTGAGGAATATTAATTACCTCGTCGATTAAATATTTTATGGCATCCTTTTGTTTTGCTTTTTCAACCTGAATGTAAGCCGATTTAGTTTCTCCATATACTGGTTGATCTAAATAAACACCGCCCACATTTGCAAGTACATGATTGGCATAAGTAAACCACTGTCCGATTATTCCCATCATCATTTTACCAGCTTTTTCGTAGCCTTTTCCCTCTTCATAGGTCCATTTTTCTACTTCAGGAACAATTCGTTTTAAGTTTTCCAAGCCATAACGACTAGCTTTCATCGAATTATCTCCCAAGTCTTCGCTTTGTGCGGATGGATCAATCGTATTCTTTCCATCTTGCTGAGGACCATAATGATAGAATGGGTCATTCTCGTGCTTCCTTATCATTTGACTCAGCACTTTTACTTCATCCCAAGGAGTTTCTTCATCAATCCAACGGTAAGCCCAAGCAATTGCATATTTATCGTACACTCCAATTTGAGGAGTAATATTTACCACTCCATCGTTTGGTTGCGCTACGTAATTAAAACGTGCATAATCCATAATCGATGTGGCAGTTCCTCCCATTTTTGTTGTAAAAGTTTTGGAACGCAATGAATCGACAGGAAATGCGGCCGATGCTCCCATATTGTGCATTAAACCAAGGGTATGTCCTATTTCGTGCGAGGAAACAAATCGGATGGCATGAGCCATGTGTTCGTCGCTAAACTTATTATCTCTTGCTTTTGGATCAATTACTCCAGTTTGAATACGAATCCAGGAATGTAAGGCAGTCATTACGTTGTGCCACCAAATAACATCTGCTTCAATTATTTCGCCCGATCGAGGATCGATAACAGATGGTCCCATGGCATTTGCCTGACTAGATGCAGCATAAGTAATCATTGAATAACGAACATCATCTCCATCAAAATCAGCATCGTTTGCCGGTGCATCTTTTGCCAAAATAGCATTTTTAAAACCAGCCTTTTCAAAAGCCGCTTGCCAATCGGTAATTCCATTTTTTATAGCCTGCCGCCACTGTGGTGGTGTAGATGGATCGATATAATAAACAATTTGTTTTTTAGGCTCTACCAACTCTCCGTTCAAATATTTTTCCACATCTTCGGGTTTTGGCTCCATTCTCCAACGATTCACAAACTCTCTATTCTCAACAGCCTGCTGATCGTCGCTATAATAAAAATGCTTTGTAGTAAAATATCCTATTCTTTGATCGGCAAATCGTGGTTTCATTGCTTCTTTCGCTAACAAAACGATATTGGATGTTACCTCTATGGTTATCGTAATCCCCTCTGCTTTAGTTGTTAGCAATGACTTCATTACTAAATTTTCAGGAAAGCTTTTTGCAGCACTAATCGTCGAAAGATCCTTCACGGCAGCTCCTGGCATTCCTAATATTCCGAACAAATCATTTAGGCTTTTTTCCGATCCGTCGAATACCTTATTTACTTTAAACACGTAAGTCGAAGAATCTTTACCAAAACAAGCTAAATCGAAACTTTCTCGGATAGAAGGTATGTAATTATCTTCCACCGATTGAGTAATTGCATCTCCAGCTTTTCCTTCGTAGTAAGGATGATAAGTCTTCACCCAAATTTTTTCGGCTAAAGTATCCAACTCGAAACGAATTAATAAATTCTGGTAATTGATTCCCTTGTTAAAACCCAACTCATTTATTTCCGAAGGAACTTTAGATATTTTATTTACCAGCAAAAAGTCTCGGCTTAATAAAGAATCGGAAATCTCGAAATAGTAATCCTTTTTTACTCTATGGATATCAATTACTCCCTTTTTAGTAGTTGCTTCGGAAGTAACTATTTCCTCGTACTTTTTTAGCTTAGACGTTTTGTCTTTTCCTTTCGTAGTATCCGATTCGGTTTCCGCTTTCTTCTTTTTCCAGAAGGTAAAAATTCCATCCTCGGAAGATGTTGTAATTTTATGCGACGCTTGCGATGGCAAACTTATTCCCCCCAGAATACATGCCATTAAAAACAGTCGCGTAATTGTGTGATTTGGTGTGATTGTACTTAAGATCATTTACTATATTTTGATTGTAGTCGTGAGCATCGCCCTATGCGAATACTCACTCAACTACATAATGAAACTTGCTTTATTTTATCTATTGCGTCGAAAGTAGCGTGACGCAATAAATTCGAAACAAAAATGAATTAATTCTTATCTACAAGAAAAAAGAAAGGAGTGAACCGGAAAGATTAAGGAGTGAATGGCAAAAAAACAGGTATGAAGACTTCGCTACAAATAGAAAAATTGCTTTTCGGTACTAAAACAAAGGTAATTTCACCCGAAAAATACCATTTTCAATTCCATAAACAGGTTGTTTATCGCCTAAAAAAGCATACAAGGCTCCGAGCGTTTTTAAGCCAGTGCCCGAAGTTTGACTTTTATCCTTACGAGGTTGATATGGATTTTCAACTAGTAAATAATTTTCGTTGGAAACGGATATCCGAATGGTGAGTGGCTTTTCTTTTGTGATGATATTGTGCTTAATGGCATTTTCGACCAAAGATTGAATACTTACCGATGGCAACTTTCTATTTAGCGCTTCATCTTTAATGTCATATTCTAAAAGTAAATGATCGCCAAAACGAATTTTCTGCAGAAAAAGATACTGCTTAATAAAATCCATCTCCTGTTTTAAGCTTATCAGATTACTGTTATTGCTATCCAACAAATAACGATACACCTTCGATAAGTTTAAAATAAACTTCCTAGCCAGTTCTGGCTCCCCTTCTACTAAAGCATAAAGAGAATTTAAGGAGTTGAATAAGAAATGAGGATTGATTTGATTTTTGATATTCTTTAGCTGTGCTTTTACTTTCTCTTCCTCCTCCTGCACTGCCCTGCGCCGAAGCTCCAATGTCTCACTAATATCGAATCGAAAGCTCGAAACACCAATCACTTTGCCTTCCGAATCGGATACGGCATTAAAAATCTGCTGATAATCGATGCCGTGCCGTTGAAATTCCACTAAAAAATGATCGCCTGTAATTGCACGATCCAAATACTTTTTCATTTGAATTTGGAAATCGCCCGAATAAGTATCCAATAAATTACTTCCCAAACGAATAGAATCGGCCTCATTTTTCTCTAGATCTAATTTATGAACGCTATTAAAACTAGTGTATTTATAATTCTTATCGACCGAAAAAATCATGATTTGATCGGTACTCTCCATAATGGAAGACAATTTACTAACCTCGTTGCGATGTTTGCTCTCGGCACGTTGTCGTTTGTTAAATTCATGAAACCATCTGCGCTGAGAAAAGTAAAGAAATACCATTAATAGTAGGGCCAACACCAAACCGATCAGAAAAGTTGAATTACGAATTTCCTGAACCGATTCGCTCACATTAAATAGTGGCACACTTACCGTTACCAACCATTGCTTATCCAAATTACCAATTGTAACTGGCTGATAAACTCTTATTACCGGAACTTGCAAAAACTCCGAATGAACCTCTTCCTGGTATTTTTCTCCCAATTTTAGCACCTCATGAATCCTAAGCCCTTCAGCCAAAGTATCCATTCGTTTTCCTATTAATTTTTCGTCGGGATGAGAAATGCAATATCCTTGTTCCGAAATAATCGTCACATAAGCTCTTCCTAATGATTCGTTGTCGTAAAAACGTTGCTGAAAATGATACAAATCCAAATCTGTTGCGATAACTCCCACCATTTTATCTCCCTTCACCACCGGCACAAGCACGGTTGCAAGCAAACGATTATCCAAGCTCCAATAGGGAGCCGAAATCATTTCTTTTCCCTGTAGCATTACTTTTTTAAGTAGTAACAATTGTTTCTCCTGTAGCTCACTTGTAACAATTTGATCCGCCACTTTTCGGAAATACATTTTCAGACTACTTTTCTCCGAATCAACCTCTTGATGAATGGACGAATACCAGCAAGCATTCAGCTCATTTCTAATTTTTAGTTCGGACTGAAGCGTTTTTTCAATAATAATTTGATCCTGACTCGTAAAGTTAATCGCTTCAGCAATTGCATTTGCCATTAAACCTGTACGCACAACACTAGCATCTAGCTCGTTTTTTACGATTAGAAAACTATTTTGTGCTTTAGATACAGCAAGATCGAGACTCATTTTTCGGGCAGTAACAGCCATTTTTTCGCCTATTAGATAAGCAACAGCCCCAAAACTCAGAATAATAATGATCCCGACCAGTATAATTGATTTATTACGAAATTTCATTCCAGCTCATAATATAAACGACAAATGTAGCGCATCAAAATAATTTTCAAATTATTTCAAGCAAAAATCTTCCTTACTCCTACCTCATCCGTCCCTTTTCCCTATCTATTAGACAAATTGAGATTTCAACGCTTTCTCTTTCCCGAAATCTGCCCATTTTTGTGCCATTATATTTGGTAGCTAAGCATCTTTTTCAAATTAATGTAAGTTCTTATTCTAGTATTAAATTCTTACTAATCAAGAAGCAAAAATTTCACTTTTCTACTTTCTGCTTTCGGGTAGTCAGTAATTTTCCCAACACCAATTCAAACTACTATGTTAACTTTAATCATTCTAAATAACATGTTTTTTAACAGGTTTTATCAAAATCACTAAGTAAGCCAATACCAGATCGTTTGCAAGAACAATATCGTTTGCAAATAAAAAACTCCCTATAACTAGGTATTGTATGAGAAAATAGAAAACAGTTCCTTTGCCCACTTAAAGCAAAAAAGAGTCTTAGGTCTTCTTCTTTTGCTCATCAAAAAAATAAAATTAGAGAACCTATAATACCAAAATTTTAAGCGAACAAACACCAAGAGTCAGATCGTATTTTTGGTTTTTTGAACCAATACAAGACGGATGCTTGTTCCATTCAACCATTGGAAAAAATCATTATTCAAATGAAAAGAATTGAATTCAAAGCCGGTGAATGGCAAAAAACAATTAACGTTAGAGATTTCGTTAGTAACAATTTAACTTCTTACACAGGAGATGCCTCTTTTTTAACAGGAGCAACAGAACGTACAAAAAAGCTTTGGGATATCTGTAAAGAAGCAGTAAAAGAAGAACGTGAAAATAACGGAGTTCGCTCAATTGATACAGAAACAGTATCAACCATTGCTTCTCATGGAGCTGGATATATCGATAAATCATTGGAGTTAATTGTTGGTTTGCAAGCCGATGAACTTCTTCGCAGAGCAATGAAGCCTTATGGTGGTATTGCCGTTGTTGAAAAAGCTTGTACCGAACAAGGTCTTGAAGTATCGGACCGTGTGAAAGATATCTTCCGCAATTATGCAAAAACGCATAACGATGGTGTTTTTGATGCTTATACCGCCGAAATTCGTAAGTTTCGTTCCTTAGGTTTCCTTACTGGCTTGCCAGATAACTATGCTCGTGGTCGTATTATTGGAGATTACCGTCGTGTTGCTTTATATGGTATTGATCGTTTGATAGTAGCTAAAAAAGCAGATTTGGATGGTTTAACTGGAACCATGACGGATCATTTAATTCGTCTTCGTGAGGAAGTAGCAGAGCAAATTAAAGCACTAGGACATATAAAAGAATTGGGCCAAAAATATGGCTTAGAATTAAATCGCCCGGCGGAAACTGCTCAAGAAGCAATTCAATGGGTTTATATGGGTTATCTTGCTGCAGTAAAAGAACAAGATGGTGCTGCTATGTCGCTTGGTAATGTTTCTACTTTTTTGGATGCTTATATCAACAGAGATTTAGAGGCAGGTTTTATTACTGAGGAATTTGCTCAGGAAATGCTAGACCAATTCGTAATGAAATTGCGTATGGTTCGTCACCTTCGTATGAATGCTTACGATGAGATTTTTGCTGGCGATCCTACTTGGGTTACTGAATCGATCGGAGGAAACACTCTTGATGGCAGAACAAAAGTTACCAAAACTTCGTTCCGTTTTTTAAATACATTATATACTTTAGGAGCTTCACCAGAACCAAACATGACCGTGCTTTGGTCGGAAACTTTACCTGAAGGATTCAAGAGATTTTGTGCTAAGGTTTCTATCGACACCTCCTCTATTCAGTACGAGAATGACCAATTGATGTGTGATACTCGTAAATCGGATGATTATGGTATTGCTTGTTGCGTTTCTTATCAAGAAATTGGAAAACAAATCCAGTTCTTTGGTGCTCGTTGTAACTTGGCCAAAACATTACTTTTAGCATTAAACGGCGGACGATGTGAAAAAACAGGAACTCAATTGATTAATGGTATTCCTGCAATGAGCAGCGATGAGTTGACCTACGAGGAAGTAATGAAAAATTACATGATTGCAATGAAGGAAATGGCTCGTGTTTACAACGATTCCATGAACATCATTCATTACATGCACGATAAATATTACTACGAAAAAGCTCAAATGGCATTGGTAGATACCAACCCTAAGGTTAATTTGGCCTACGGAATTGCTGGTCTTTCGATTGTTGCCGATTCCTTATCTGCAATTAAGAATGCAAAAGTAACTGCTATTCGTAACGAGGAAGGTTTAACTTGCGATTTTAAAATTGAAGGCGATTTCCCATATTATGGCAACGATGATGATGCAGTAGATTGTTTCGCAGTTGAGATCCCTAATCTGTTTAATGGTTTACTAAAAGAATTGCATACCTACAAAAATGCAGAACCAACCATGTCGATTCTTACCATTACCTCGAACGTAGTGTACGGAATTAAAACAGGTGCTACTCCTGATGGAAGAGCTGCAGGTGTGCCTTTTGCTCCTGGCGCTAATCCAATGCACGGACGTGATTCTCATGGTGCAATTGCTTCTTTGAACTCTGTTGCGAAAATCAACTACGAAGATTCATTAGATGGTATTTCTAACACGTTCTCAATTGTTCCTAAATCCTTGGGTGCAACTTCAGCAACTCGTCAGGATAACCTAGTTACCATGATGGATGCTTACTTTATGAAAGGAGCTCATCACTTAAACGTAAATGTTTTGGATCGTGCTATGTTGGAAGATGCAATGGAGCATCCTGAAGAGTATCCTCAGCTTACCATCCGTGTATCGGGATATGCTGTGAACTTTGTACGTTTAACTCGTGAACAGCAATTGGAGGTAATCTCTCGTAGCTTTTTCGAGAGAATGTAGAAAAGAACAAATTGTTCTTTTGATTAATAATGAGCAGTTAAGAATTAATAATAAGGTCGTTGGTGTGTGACCAGCGACCTGAATTATTTTTACCACTCATTCACAATCCCAATAACTAATGGGATACTCATTCACACATTTATTAAACAAGTATGTTAAACGTTCACTCTTTTGAATCATTAGGAACTTACGATGGCCCCGGTATTCGATTGGTTGTTTTTTTACAAGGATGCGCTTTTAAATGTTTGTATTGCGCCAACCCCGACACCATAACTTTTGAAGGAGGAACACCTACTCCCCTCGAAGAAATTATGAGAATGGCACGTAATCAGCGTCCTTTTTTCGGGAAAATTGGCGGAATTACCATATCCGGAGGAGAACCTCTTTGGCAAGCAAAAGAACTAAAAATTCTTTTCAAGCAATTAAAAGAGGAAGGCTTTAACACCTGTATCGATAGTAATGGAAATGTGCTTACCGATGATGTTAAGGAGCTAATGGAGTATACCGATTTGGTACTACTGGACATCAAACATATCAACCCCGATTGGCACCAAAAAATTACCGGAAAACGAAACGATACTACACTTAAATTAGCAGCTTACCTTCGCGAAAAAAATGTGAAAGTGTGGATGCGATACGTATTGGTTCCTGGTTACTCCGATCAGCCTGAATATATGCATGAAATGGGAAACTACTTTAAGGAATACGATAATATCGAAAAACTGGAAATTCAACCTTACCACAAATTAGGAGTTCATAAATACGAGCATTTAAAAATGGAGTACAAACTACACGGTGTTCCTGAAAACACACGAGAACAACTTCAAGCTGCAAAAGATATTTTCTCTCCCTACTTTAAAGAAGTAATCATTAATTAAAAAATTACGAATTAACAATTATGAATGAAAAGATTTGTTCCAACAGATCGAAATTTCTAGTTATTAATTATTAATTGAATAAACATGTCCTTTCCAAAATCAATTGATCGTATTGAAATAGAAAACAAAAAAACAGTTACTAAAGCGCAATTGGGCTACTATTCGCCTATCGAAACTGTTGAGGTAGTAAACCATACGGCAGTAGCAAAACAAAATACTCCTGCCAATAAAGTATTTGTTCTTGCTGTTTTAGCGGGTGGATACATTGCCATGGGAAGTTTGCTTGCTTTAGTAATTGGTGGAGCTATGCCTGGGTTAGCGCAGAGTAACCCAGGTTTGCAAAAATTCTTTTTTGGAGCCGTTTTCCCCTTAGGACTAATTCTTTGTGCGGTTGCAGGAGCCGAGCTTTTCACCGGAAACACCGCCTACTTTATTCCATCGGTACTATCGAAACGCATGTCGTTTAAAGTACCTCTAAAGAATTGGGGAATTGTTTACATCGGAAACTTTATTGGCTCCCTTATTGTTGCTTACTTTTTGGTTTACCTCACCGGAGCATTACTAAATTCTCCATCGGTTGATTCGGCAATTAATATAGCAATCGCAAAGACTTCTAACCCATTCTACAAAACATTTTTAAAAGGAATTGCCTGTAACTGGATGGTAGCCTTAGCCATGTGGCTGGCCTATGCAGCAAAAGATATCACTGGCAAAATTCTTGGCATCTGGTTTCCTGTAATGGCATTTGTGGCAATGGGTTTTGAACATTGCGTAGCCAACATGTTCTTTATTCCGGTTGCTATTTTTCATGGTGCCGAAATTACTTGGATCGATTTTATTGTGAAAAACTTAATTCCAGCTACTCTTGGTAATATTGTTGGAGGTGGATTGTTTGTTGGTGCGGCATACTGGTATGCGTACGATAAAAAATAGTGATGAATTAGGAATTAGGCAATCTTAATTTTTTTAGGTGCAGAGCACTGCGGTATTTGTGGCATATTTAATATATTTTCGGATTAGGTACAAATACCGTGGCCTTTATATAATCTGAAAACCAAAGAGGACGCTCAAACCGATGAACATCCTTTTCCTTTTGTATTAAGTTCGACGGGGTATTCATTTTTTCTACTCTTTTACCCTTCTACTATCCGCCTTTTGCTATTCCGTCGCAAATGAAAATTGCTTTCCAAATGATTTTTAAAACTGCGCCGGTACGTACTACTGTATTCATATCCCGGGCTTACATTCGCTGTGCTCATTTACCCCGGGCTATTCAGGTTTGAGCCCTTCGGGCTCGAAAATAGTAATTAAATACAATATTGAGAAAAAAGGACGCTTAAACAGATGAACATCCTTTTCCTTTTGTATTAAGAAGGGTATTCATTTTTTCTACTCTATTACCCTTCTATTATCTGCCTTTTGCTATTCCGACGCAAATGAAAATTGCTTTCCAAATGATTTTTAAAACTGCGCCGGTACGTACTGCTGTATTCATATCCCGGGCTTACATTCGCTGTGCTCATTTACCCCGGGCTATTCAGGTTTGAGCCCTTCGGGCTCGAAAATAGTAATTGACATTGCAACAAGCAAAGAACAAAGAGGATGTTCCAGACTTTTCGACCCTTCGTCTACTTATTCTTCACCTTAATTAAAGCCGCCATTTCTTTGGCCTGATCTACGCAAGTAAAAACATTGGTGCCGATAGTATTATACGCTAAACACACTCCCATGCGACGAAATTCGCGACTAGTTGGTTTGCCAAACAAACGGATATCCGACTTGCTGTAAATAGCTGCTTTCTCTAATCCTTCAAAGTAAGGATTTACTCCTTCGGTAGTGGCTAATATCACGGCACTCGCTCCTACTCTTTCCAATGTAATTTCGGAAATTGGTAAACCCAACACGGCACGACAATGCAATTCGAATTCACTAAAGTTTTGTGTTCCGGCAAGGGTAACCATTCCAGTATCGTGCGGACGAGGCGATAATTCTGAAAAAACCACCCCATCTTCGCAGATAAAGAATTCTACGCCCCAAAGTCCAGCTCCTCCCAATTCGCTAGTTACTTTGGCGGCCATTTCCTGCGCTGCTTTTACGTCTTTATCGGAAATTACCGCTGGTTGCCAGCTTTGCTGATAATCGCCACGCTCCTGCACATGACCAATTGGCGGACAGAATAAAGTAGCACCATTTTTTTGAGTTACGGTAAGCAAAGTTATCTCCGAAGTAAATTTCACAAATGCTTCTACAATTACATCACCCGAATCGCCGCGACCTTTTGAACCAGCAATATTCCATGCCTTTTCGATATCCTCGTAGCATTTAATTACCGACTGGCCTTTTCCTGAGGATGACATTAGTGGTTTCACCACACAAGGCATTCCGACTTTTTCGACTACCGCGTACATTTCCTCTAACGATTTTGCATACAAATAATTTGCAGTTCTAATTCCTAAATCCTTAGCTGCCAAATCGCGAATAGCTCTTCTGTCCATCGTGAAATTAGCTGCTTTTGCGCTCGGAACTACCTGAATACCTTGCTTCTCGTAGTCATAGAATCGTTCGGTGCGAATGGCTTCAATTTCGGGTACAATTAAATCGGGTTGGTGTCTGGCTACCACAGCATCGAGTGCTTCTCCATCGAGCATATTAATTACTTCAAATGCATCGGCCACCTGCATAGCTGGTGCTCCCTCGTAGCTATCTACTGCAACTACATTTTGTCCCAATCGCTGGGCTGCAATCGCAAATTCTTTCCCCAGCTCTCCCGAGCCAAGCAATAAAATCTTCTTTAGCATAAAATTACTTTCGATTTATAAATGGTTTTTTTTAAGCTTGCTAAGTATTATGAATCGCAAAATTACATTCATTTTTTCTAAAAACAGATCGAAAAGCTTGCTTTTTCGTGCTTTTTTCAGATTTTAATGTTGTCTAATATTATTCATATTACAGAAAAATGATTACTTTCGGATAATCAAGCTAAACAATATTCCTGTTTTAAGTTTTAGCAATATCATTCTAAAGTCACTATTTTTTAAAGTTACCCCTATTTAAACAGATCTTTATGAGCAAAGAACACAATACCCTAACAGATTTTTTCAACTTTCTTGCCTCTCAAACGGCTCCTATGGAGCAAGATTCCGAAAAGGCAATTCAGGCTTTTAACAAACACAGAGATAAACTTGCAGAACTGGCGAAAGAAGAGAAACGATTGAAACAATTAAAAAAATTAGAATTAATTGTTCAAAAAAGAGAAGAACAAAAGCTAAGAGCCTTAAAACCAAAACATCAATACGTTCCTACTACGAAAAAGGTAATGAGTAGAAAACCAAAAATAAATACCATGAAAGAGATGCAGGACTTAATTGATCGCATCCGTAACTAAAATACTAAAGCATCCTCACCAAAAGGATGCTTTCATCTTATACCTAAAAGCCACTATCCCATTTTAAAGTGTGGTATTTACCAATTTATTCCCTGTTCGTTTCCTTTCCAGATTTACTAGTGCTTAGTACTCAAGACTACTACTAGCTACCCTCTTATTATTTAGAGTTAGAATAAAAAGTGCATCATCTTCAATTAAAATAGAAGTTGGAAAACTTATTGAAGGTATATCTTGTAACATAAGACTGCACAGAAAACTCGTTAGGCGTGTTTCTTGTAACATAAGACTGCACATAAAAATCGTTAGACGTGTTTCTTGTAACATAAGATTGTACAGAAAACTCGTTAGACGTGTTTCTTATAACAAAACACCGCATAAAAAACTCGTTAGGCGTGTTTCTTGTAACATAAGACTGCACATAATAATCGTTAGACGTGTTTCTTGTAACAAAAGACTGCACAAAAACACTCATTGGATGTATTTCTTAAAGCAAAAGACTGAACAGAAAACTCGTTGAAAACCCACTACTTCCGAAAAATATACCCAAACTAGACGGACACCCGTGACACCATTAATTTTTATACTACAATAAGTAACAGTTCCGCTTTATTTTTTATTTGCAGGTTTTTCGGAAGCCATATTTGTAGGTTTCTACAAACTTCCCTATTTAAAAACTGTCTTAATTTAACCATACTAGTAATCCATAATAAAATAATATGTAAATTTATTCTGTCCTTTTCCCAATCACACTAGAAAAACAAGTAATAGCTTAAAGCTAACTATAGAAAATTTGAAAGTGCAAACAGGTCTATTGTGCTTAATTTATAAACTAAAGAAGGGTTTTTTATAATTATGAATCGATTAAATTTAATGGCAACGCTCCTATTTTGCCTAGTATTAAATGCTTGTGTACAAAAAAATACTTGCGTTCAACATGACTTAAAGTTGGAAGCAAGTACTTCACAAGATACTATTTATGAGGGCGAAAGCCTTAGCGTACGTTTATCCTTACAAGGAGTAGAGAGCGATATCTTTAAAAACAAGAAAAGTCAAGTTGCCTTTTTTGAAGATCATCAGGAAGGAAACGATTTTAGAACCTTTATTGATATTAAACCTGAATTGCTAGGAGAAAATCTTATTGGTCCTTTTAAAATTAAACTTTTGGGCAAAGAGTACCAATCGAATATATTATTAGTGGAGGTAATAAAACCGGCTAGTGAAAATGTGCAGATTGAGATGCCTAGACAAGGAGTGGTTGGGGAAAAAATCCAAATAAAAATAAGTGGTTTAATGAGTAGAGCTTATTCCATTTCTTTTATTGAAAACGACATTTTTACAATCAATAGTCAATCTCATTCCACCAGCTACCTTAATGGAAATTATACCAATGGAGCTAGCTTTACGGTAATTCTTAAGAAAAAAGGCGTGTTTCAATTGAATAAAGATTTGTTTAAAGATTTACCAGATTACGTTCAAATTGATCCTGTGCAGTTTGAAGTAAACTAGCACTTGTTACAGAGAGTAACCATCCATTAAAATTCGATACTCACTTAACAAATGCATCTAAACCTAACCTACCCAATGAAACAAGAAAAGGCTTATTTGTTATTAAATAGGCAACTTATAGATATTATAGCCAACTCGGAACGAATTCTGAATGGAAACGACTCCTCCGAAGAGCTAGAATCCTTTGCCAGATACTCTAACGAACTGAAAAGATATGTGGATGAACGAATAGAAGATGAAGCTTTTCGAAAAGCATGCAACGAAATTCCAACAATTCACTACGAACTAACACAAATTCACTTTTGGCAATATTTACTTCTGCCAGCTTGGTGGATTAGTCTTTTTATTGATTATCAGGCAAGAAAGGTGATTAAAACAAAGGTGAAAATTGCTCAAGAAAAATACCGCCGTCTTCATATTTTAGCTCAAAATCAGCTAAATTAAACGAGTAGCACCTAATACCTAACATAGCACAAAAGTTTTTTTACAACGAATATGGATAAAGCATGGAAAGAATTCAAATTTACAAGAGACAAAAGGGATTAGCTTGGTTCTATCTAATTTTCGGACTTTTTAGCATCGTAATGGGTTCTATTCTTTTAATTAAAACAGTTAAAACGGGCTTTAATACAGATTTTCCTGGAGGCAATTGGAATGCTATTATTTATTGCTTACAAGGAATCATATTCTGTACTATTGGGTATGTAATTCGAAAAAATGAAAAGTATTTTATAGAATGGGATACTGAAGAATTCAGATATCTATTTCCAAACAACCAACTTGTTGAGACAATAAAATGGTCGGAGATGAAAAGAGTTACAATAGATACATTAGAAATAAATATTGAATTAGCAGAAGATCAAAAAACAGTAAAACTTGATAATTTGCAATACAAAGAGGTACAAATAATTAAACAAAGATTTGAAGAAATAAATAAAAGATTGTGAGCAATAGAAACCGTATGATACTAAATTAATTGCACTAAAAAGAGCTTAATTATTAATGTCAATAGCTTACAAACGAAAAACTACCCTTCGCTATAATTCTACGAAAAAATGGAAATTGAAAAGTTAGAAAAACAATATCGAAAGATTAATAATAAATTGAATGGCCTAAAGGAGTTTGGAGACTCAATAATTACATATATAAGGTATAAACAAAAAGAAATAGAACTAAAAAACACTATAAATCAACTTTTAGCACCCTTACTGGAAGCAAACAATCCTGAATTTAGACAAATTGCAAATGAGAATTACGAATTACTCAAAAACCTAAATTTTCAGCTTAAAACACGCACTTTAGCCGGTTCTGTTTTTGGCTACTATTCCTCTGAACTACAAGGCAATATTAATCAAAATGGAGTTGTTTACTGTAGAACAAAAAAAAGTAATTTTCCCATTATAAACCTTTTCGCAAGCTTTGAATTTACTTCCTTATACAAAGGTGAAGTTGATTGTTTAGGTAATATAATTTTACGAACAGCAAAACTTGATGGTGCTTTCATAAAAACTATTCCCTCTACCTTTACAGGTACAATTCAAAAAAATGGAAAAGATATTTTGGTAGAAACCAATGTGTGCGACAACGATTTTACTTTAGGAGGCAAAATTATTATATATGAAATTGTTGGTAATCCATTTGGAAAACAAAATGATAAAAAAGATTTATTCTTCTCGAACAAAAAAAAGTTAGAACATATCTTATTGCAATATCGAAAGGAGCAAAAGTATTCCTCTAAATACTAATATTCCCCTTCTCTCTCTCCATTTCTTTTTTGTATCAAAATCAATAGAAAATTCTATTTTTTTCCATCTACTAATGCTCAGTCTGCCTATATTTAAATACTTTTGTTTCCTTATTTAAATGAACCTGGAACAAAGAAAAACGGTAAACGATACTACTCGAGGGGGAAAAATGGATCAGAATAAACGCAAAAATTATACACAACAATATTCTCTTAAAGACGACCCCATTCGTAAACTACTTTTCGTTTTTGCGGGTCCTGCCGTAATAGGACTTTTGGTAAATGCCCTTTATAATATTGTAGATCGCATATTTGTTGGGCAATTTGTGGGAGCAGAAGGTTTGTCGGCCGTTACATTTGTTTTTCCAATCACTATTTTCCAGTTTGCTTTTGTGCTTTTATTTGGAAGTGGTACTGGAGTTTTAATCGCTAAATATTTGGGACAAGAAAAACCAGAAGAAGCTGAAAAAGTTCTTGGCAATATGATGGCTGGACTTTTTATTACTACTATTCTTTTCACTCTTGCCGGATTTCTCTTTTATAAACCACTTTTATCTGCTTTTGGTGCTAAAGGAACACTTCTAAATTTATCGTCCGATTACCTTTTAATCATCATTATGGGTTTTCCGTTCTCTTTTTTTCTTGCTTTAGAATTTACCTGTCGTGCCGAAGGAAATCCACGTTTGCCTGCTATACTTATTCTTATCTCATCGTTAATCAATATCTGTTTAGATATTGTATTTATGAAAATATTTAAGATGGGAGTTAGTGGTGCGGCTTTGGCTACCATTATTGCGCAAGCTGTAAATTCACTTCTTATGCTCCACTATTACATAAGGGGAAAGAGTCTGGTAAAACTGGCTTGGAAAAATATCAAACTTCAAAAACACATTATTCTACCCATTCTTGCTGTTGGATTGGCTCCTTTCATTATGGATAGTGCCATGGGTATTCAAAATGCAATTGCCAATAATTTACTTCTTAAATCGGGCGGAATACACGCCGTAGCAGCAATGGGAATTATCTTTGCTGTCAATACTTTTTTTATGATGACTGCCTTGGGAACAGGAGATGGCATGCAACCCATTATTAGTTTTAATTTTGGAGCAAAACGCCCCGATCGCACTAAAAAAACTCTGGATTATGCCTTAAAAGTGGTAGGATTAGTAGCTTTACTAGGAAGCGCAATCATAGAATTATTTCCCACTCAAATCACCAGTGTTTTTATTCACAACAACGAAAATATCCTTCGCATTACTAAACCGGCATTGCTAATATTTGCCTTATCCATTCCATTTTATATGTTGCAAATTGTTATTACGCGATACTTTCAGGCCATGCATGCCAATAAAATTGCTGCATTTTTAGCCATACTTCGTCCCGTTCTTCTTTTTGTTCCGATAGTATACTTTTTAAATTGGACAAATGGCTTACAGGGAATTTGGATGGCTTTTGTACTTAGCGATAGTTTAGCTGCTTTTATCTCCTTTGGATTCGTTCGAAACTATTCCCAGAAACATCAAAATTCATCAATAACAGGTAATCGTTTCTAAGGATATCATCATCCAAATGTTGATATATTACCTCAATTCCCTTTTATATCACTTTTTAAAGAACTAACGTTTGATCTTCTTGACTTTTATATTTTGTCATTTGTACGACCGATTTATCAGTTGAAGACACAGCTGTATATTCACATGAATTTAACATATCAACACATCTTCGAAAACTACTGGGTGAAAATGGGTAACCACTGGGTTAGCTATAGGGAATGGGCTTAATGGAATTTCTTCTTCCTTTTTATCGCCATAAGCCATTCGCTCGTAAACCCATTTTCCTAATTTATAGATTAGATATTCCCCCATAATAATCGGAGAACTCATTAGGGCACCATTCACAAACTTAGTTCGGTAGCTACTTTTTCGAATTTCGACACCTTCCCAAATTTCTAAATCGGACACTTTTGCTTTTAGAGCATCTAAACGCTCTTGTTTTATTTCATCTAATTCCTGCTGATTGGCTAAAGCTTTTCCTTTTGCGTCTTTTTTAACTGCTTCTTTAAAAAAGTTATCGTACTCATCAACTAAAGCCCCAATGTATTTACTTCCATAGGCCCACTCGTTAAAATGTTTACAAACTAAATGAGAGAGTTTATCAGCTATATAATGATTGTTTAGGGCTCTTTGTAGGATTATCTTCGTTTATTATACCAATCTACATGTTTTTTATTTTCATAATATCCATACGTCTTAATTAGGGCCTCCATGAATAATTCATCATGTTTTAATAACCATACAAGTTGAGTAGTGTCATTATTTAGTAAATATCGATTCCTTGCTATAAACGTTTTAAGATTATCACCAACAGTAATACCTTTATTATCTTTCCATAGAGATAGTTTTAATGATTCACTATTTTTGTCCTTTTGGTTTATCTTTAATTTACACTCCCTTTGATAAATTTCAGGAAATTCTTTCTTATAATCTATAATCTCAGGGATTGCATATAGTTGAGTAATGAAACAGTATTCCTTATTAACAAAAATACCCAAAGGGTGTATTTCTATAGAGTTATCAGAACGAAAATACTTATGCTTTCTATCCTTTGGATTATCCATGTTAACATATAAATACTTTAGGCAGGTACTGTAATCTATTGTACGCCCAAATATCTTTCTTACTTTTTGAGCAAAAACTTCCTTGCTCGGTGTATTATAACCTTCTTCCTTTAGAGTCTCTTTCAAATAAGAAATTAAACATTCATAATCATCTTTAGTATATTTGTATGTCTCAATATCAAATGCGTTATCATACAAAGCAGATTCTCCATTTTGTAGTTGTTCCCAAAGTTTCTGTTTGAGAATCTCATTTTTCCTTAATACATTTGATTTTCTATCAGACCTCTGAAAGTCAAACATCTGAGCACCAGTCAACGAACCTATTAAAACCAATGCTATTACAAATTTCATTATTTTATTCATTGCTTTGTTTTAACTATGTGTATCCTCATATGACAATTCAGCTCCTTCGGATGAAATAATAGGCAAATGTGTTTTACCTACTACCTTATAATTTTTAGGTTTTATCAACCAAAAGGAACTATTAAACCCTGTTTTTAACTTAGGATTTGTGCATATTGTTCTTTTCCCTTTGCCATCATTAGGTGCGCCATCTGATTGATTCCCGCCTAAATAAATTAAGCTTTTTTTATCTTCAGTTTGCCCAACAACAAAGGCAACATGTGAATGAGAAAACACAATAATAGCACCAACGAATGCTTCATCCACACTATCTAATTTTATGCCTTCTTTCCATCCGTCCACATCATCCCTAAGTTCTTTAGCTGAACTTGGAGGTAACCAATCATACGCAGCAACATTAGCTATTGGATTTGTTCCCTTATATTCTTTAGTTTCTTCAAAACACCAATTTACGAAAGCAGCACACCAATTTGTCTTATTGGTTCCTGATGGGTAACTACTAGAATCGAAGTACTTGTATATTTGTTCTTTTAAAGGACTCTCAGTTTGCCTAACTCCTTTGTATAAATTCCACTCATTTATCGCAATTTCTACCCAAGGAGCCCTATCTACACTCATCCTCCTCATCTGCTCCACAAAAGCTACTGGGTGAAAATGGGTAACCACTGGGTTAGCAATAGGGAATGGGCTTAATGGAATTTCTTCTTCCTTTTTATCGCCATAAGCCATTCGCTCGTAGACCCATTTTCCTAATTTGTAGATTAGATATTCCCCCATAATAATCGGAGAACTCATAAGGGCACCATTCACAAATTTAGTTCGGTAGCTACTTTTTCGAATTTCGACACCTTCCCAAATTTCTAAATCGGACACTTTTGCTTTTAGAGCATCTAAACGCTCCTGTTTTATTTCATCTAATTCTTTCTGATTGGCTAAAGCTTTTCCTTTTGCGTCTTTTTTAACTGCTTCTTTAAAAAAGTTATCGTACTCATCAACTAAAGCCCCAATGTATTTACTAGCCACCCAATATTGACAACCTTGCTAATACAGTAATTATTTTTTTAATCTAGAGTAAGCTCTATTGGAGCTAAAAATTCTTTTTTCACATAGCCAACAACCACTTTCCCATAGTTGTTATTGTATTGAACTTTACACCATTCTTCCTCTTTGCATATTAGAGTGACTATATTACCATAATCAAACAAGGCGATAGGCTCCGAAAATTCAGAAAGCTTTGCATATACAGGTACAGAATTACAGTTTATAAAAGTGAAATCACCAACTTTGGCTGGAATAAACTTTACCAAAATACTGCATTGTGGTTTGTACAAACTATCCACCCTGTTCCATTTTAATAAAAAATCCTCTAGCTTATTAGTAGATTGTATAGAAGTATAATAATAAACGTCAGAATCCTTTTTAATTATGGATGATTGACCAAAAATCTCTGATAAAAAAATATGTTTTAACAAGTATTCATCTGGAGTATACATCTTTTGTTTAAAATCAAACAAGATAGTAGCTCCCTCTTTATCAAAGAGATGATATATAGAATAACCTTCATCATAAGATGAAGTGAAAAAACTACATCGTATAGCACCACCTTCAGTATTAAAGTAGCTTGTATTAACAGCATCCGTATCACTTGACCAAAGATGGTATTTTCTTAAGTTACCTGATTCATCAAAATAAAAAATATATTCGTTCTCAACTGAAGCACCTTGACTACTCTGGGCTTTGTAACCATAATCATCTCCGTTAATAGCTTTATAAAGCGTCATACTATCAATTTCATCTACTTGTCTTTTATTTTCCCTTAATAAGGAGTCAAGCTCGTTGGCATAAGCTCCACTTCCTAGAACTTGGGCATTTGCCATAAAACAAATGCACAGTCCAAAGATTACAATTGCTATTTTCTTCATTGTTCTTTGATTTAAATATTCATATACATGTTGGCAAAGTCTACTTCATTATTAAACCACGTATTGAAATCACGGATTTTTTGGAAAGATTCATCTGTAGAGATAGCTGTACCATCAATACAGCAATCTATAAAATCTTGAATTTTTGTATTACTTATATCTGAATTAGCTTCCGTAAGTATTCGTTCTGCATCAACCAAACTACTGTGTTCACAATAATAATGTGCCCTAATTAAAGCTCTTATGCCAGTTTTCGTGCAATTTCCGATATCTCCGTCTATGCTAAAGTTATTTATGTTAAAATTAAAGAATGAATTAAAAGTTGTTTGCTCACTTGCTCCATAGGTAAATATTTCAGGAGCAAAACGTTCCTTATTGACCAAAATAAATTTAATTTTCATCTGCAAACGAACATCGTCTTTTCCAGATAGATTCGCCATATACGGACAAATGTAACGAATCAATCCAGTATCGGGGTGCAAATCATCTGAAATAAGATAAGGTATATTCGAAAGTAAGAGATTGTTAGAGTACGGGAAGCTTTTTATAGCAAAACAAGTCTTGTAATCAATACTATTTACATTTAGTCTACATCCTTTAAAGGAAGGGACTCCATTGGGCTCGTTACAATAGACCGATCTACATGGCATAATTAATGGGAGTCTATTTCCCTGAAACAAAAAAGCATTAGCACCTGTAGGTGCAGTATAAGTAGCTCCTTCTGGTGGATTCATATTTTCCACCTCACTAAAGTCGACCTTATTTGAATTTAAAACACCTAAGGTGCCTGTCAGGCTTGTAATGGTAGGATAATATTCAAGATGCAAATGGTAAGGCTCACCATTGAAATAACTTGTCGCACTCCTTGTTAAACCGCAAGTGCCAATTATTTCCCCACACATCACCCAATCTTTAGGTGTCGTCTCCTCATCTAGATGGGCATAATGAAATGCTGGTTCACCAATCCCTCCCAAACGCACAAACGCTCGATGACCAAAATCTCCACCCGTATGCTTAGAAAGCACTCCAGCATGAATAGCGTAAGCATCATTATGCCCTTCCTCTCCTGAGTAAAGATCAACCCCCGTATGTCGTCTAGTACCTCTAGGGTGAGGCGGTGTGTTCGAAAACGTTCCATAATACGGCCCACTACCAATAGTATGTTTTGAAGGAATATGCATATTCAAGCCCTTTACCCAGTGATTGTTACACTTCATATTTACAAATGACATATTATTGCTACGTTGCCCTTCATCAGGATCAGGATCCTCTATTCCATCATAAACCGGTTGACACCATTGCATTCCAAACAATACAAAATGAGGATCGGTAAAAGGTACAATACTCGGATTAAAAAAAACCGACATAATTGAGTTGAAGTCAATTTCTAAACGACTGTCATCGTTAAATGTAGCGGTGGAGTTTTTAATGACAATGGTTTCCGATACTTTAAATTCTGTATTGGAGTCACTAGGCTCGGGTGCTGTTGGAAAAGAATAACCTGGAATAGTTGAAGTATTTTGGTTCTGTCTCATCACTTGTTTTTGAGCTTCCCATCCCCAGTTTCCATTCCATTCGTTATTTTGTCCATTGGTATTCCAAACTATTTTAAATTGTGGAGCCTCAAGTAGAGGTATCATAGGGGTTCCGTATCCAAAATGATTACGTCTTACAGGATTTGTTCGTGAATCTCCTTTTATCTCTTCCAAAAATATAGGCACATCCCAAAAACCAACTTCAACCGAGACTTCATTTCCATCAAAAAAATTCTGAGGTATTCTTAAATTCAATATTCCATCAGTATCGGTTTTATAATGGCTATTATACTCCTTCGTTATAAGGGTGTAATAATTCTCTGCTGGAGTAGGACTATCTGCGGAGAGCAAGGGAACTTCATCATTAGCTCTATTCTCCCAATAACTATTAAATGCAGAAATAGCTGTAGTATCATAAGATGTTAGTTCTGTTTCCGTAAAACCTAATCTTTTAAGTGCTTTTAGGGAATTTACAAGACCATTGGTTCCTTCAAGGTACTGATCTTCCCTTTCAAATTCAACATCTATAACCGCTTCTCCTTTTCTAATAATTAATCGCTTCACTCGACTATTGGCAATTGCTTCACCAGAACGACAATCTAATAGTTTTACTCTTACAAATTCGTATTGTACATCTTGTACTAAAACTTCTGATTCTGTATTTAACTGCACAGCAATTTGTGTCATTCTTAGATGTTTTAGATGGTTATTTTATATTTTCCTAATTTTAGTTCTTCAACCAATACATACCCATTGTCATCTGAAGTTAAATTTTCTTCAATACCTGTAGGATGATGCAGAACACAGTTTGTATTGCAAAGAATCTCACCTGTACTTTCGACCTTAAGCCTTGTTTTTAACCATGTATATATAGAAATTTCATTGCTTTCCGAACTTGATGTATTGGTAGTACAACCTTTAAAAATAATTTTTGGTTCAATGTAATCTGAAGATTCTTCCTCGTCTTCATTTGTTTGATTCCTCTCATTTAATTTATATGCAACCTTCCACGATGCAACTATTTGTTGATTTTCAACTTTTGCCGATACTGATTTGATTTCTTTATCTTCATTTGTACGCTCACAAATAGCTAAACGTACTATTTCTCCATTCTCTGCACCCGACACATCTGCGGTAAGTTCAATGGTCGTATCGACAATAGCCTTATTTATAACTATTCCTTCATGTTTCCATTGAAGGTTTGTTAAAGATAAAGTATCATTCTCTGCCTCACTTCTTACCTGAGCCATATTGGTTGCCGATTCTCTTAAGTCCGCCGATCGACCTCGTAGGGCAGCACCAAGCCGGTCAGTAATCCTTATTTCGGGAAAAGGAATTTCCTGAATTGGACTGGTTACTTGGGGGTTGGGGGTAGAGGTGCTGATGAGAATGTTGGCTTCGCCAGACATTACGATGCCACCATGAGCGGTCATATCGCCCTGACAAACAACGGGTACGCCATTAATTAAAACGGATGGATTTCCTTGAGCGACTACATCGGGTGGGCCAACACAAACACACATATCGCCCATTAGAGCGGCAGGTTTTCCGTTGATTAATACATTGGGTGCTCCGGGACCTGCTATTGGTCCACCTACATGGGGCACAAGTCCACTGCACATCGGACAAACGTGCATACTACCTACTGTTGCAATTGGTTTTCCTGCCATAATACTTTTCTATTTAACTTAGGGTGCAAGATCGATTATAAATTCTGATAACTCCAACATCTTCTCTCGGCGATTATCTAATAATCAATAACAAAAAATCTAAAGTAAGATATCTATCTGTCATAACAAAATTAAAATTGTATTAAGAATTGGCTTTTTACTCAAAAAATCCTTTATAAGTAGCGTAATCACTACAAAAAATAAAATCGCAGCGTATTAGCACACAAGAAATACAGACTGTCAAAATCAGGTTTTTCAGTAGTTATCAACTATGACAATAAAAAAGACGCAAGAAAAAATAGAACTAAACATATATCAAAAAATACTCTTTTAACATATCTAAACAATAAAAACAAAATACAAAACTATTGCATTCCCGATTTTGCTCAAAATCTATATTTCCCCACAGCCAATGCTTACATCCCGATTTTCTCGTCATACATCGAAAAAATTATGCTTATCTGTATCTGAAATTTTATCTTTGAAACCATACTACCAAGCTATTTTGGTTTTACATTGAAATAATAAAAATATCTATTCAACTAACTTTAATGAAAATGAATTTTAAACAAGTAGGAAAAGTATTGCTTGTAGCTGCTTTTACCACCACACTATGTTTGCAGGTAAGCGCACAGGTGAGTTACAAAAGTCGAGAAGAAATTCCAGAAAAATACAAATGGAATTTTACGGACATTTACGAAAACTGGGAAGATTGGGAAGCTGACTTTAAGGCTATTGAAGCCGATATGCAGAAAATTGTATCGTATAAAGGAACGCTTGGAAAAAGCGCTAGCAACCTTTTAAAATTGATGCATACGCAGGAGAGCTTAATGAAGAAAGCCTATAAGGTATATCAATTTGTTTCCTTTCAAAGTACGGTGGATACCCGAAATATGGAATTGCAGGCAAAACTTCAACAAGTTGGTCTTTTGTTTGCAGGTTTTGGTCCCGTTACGGCTTGGATTTCTCCGGAAATGATTGCAATTCCTGAAACTACCATGAAGGAGTGGATTGCGACCAACAAGGACTTAAAAGTATATGAGTTCGAATTACTAGATATGTATCGCTTACAAAAGCATGTGTTGAATGAAGAATTAGGAAAATTGGTATCCTATTTCTCTCAGGTTTCAGGAAATCCAGGATCGGTATTTGAAGCTTTATCGACTACCGATATCGAATTTCAGGAAGTGGAACTATCTGATGGCTCTAAAGTTACAGTAACACCTGGCGTTTACGCTCAAATTACCAGTTCGAATGCAAGAACTCAAGAGGATCGTAAAAAAGTTAATGAGGCACTTTACGATGTGTACTTCAGGAATAAAAACACTTACGCTGCCATTTATAACGGCATTGTTCAATCGGAATGGGCAAATGCTCGTGCTCGTAATTACGAATCGTGTTTAGATGCTTCTTTGGAAGGAAACAATATTCCAAAAGATGTGTATGTAAACCTAATTAAAACGGTTAAAGAAAATACTGCTCCGGTACAGAAATATTACCAACTTCGTAAAAAAGTTTTAGGACTGGAAAAATATTATGGTTTCGATGGATCCATCAGCTTGGTAGATTTCGATAAAAAATATCCATACGACGACGCGGTGAAAATTGTCACAGAATCGGTACTACCGTTGGGAAAAGAATATCAAGGAAAATTAAAAACTGCAACCGCAAGTGGTTGGTTGGATGTTTACGAAAACCCTGGAAAACGTTCGGGAGCATTTTCGGCAGGAGTTTACGGTGTTCATCCATACATGCTATTAAATTACGACGAAACTCTTGAGTATGTTTTCACCTTGGCACATGAGTTGGGACACACCATGCACACCACATTAGCTAACGAAACACAGCCATTTACCACTTCGAATTACACTATTTTCGTAGCCGAGGTTGCTTCTACCTTTAACGAGCGCTTGTTGTTGGATTATATGATGAATACCACCAAAGACCCTAATGAACGTATTGCTTTATTAACGCAGTCCATAGAAGGTATTATTGGTACTTTTTTCGCTCAAACAATGTTTGCCGATTACGAATATCAAGTACATACTATGGTTGAGAAAGGAATGCCAATTAATGCAGAAATCTTAACCGATACTTGGGGAACAATTGCCAACCAGTATTATGGCGATGTAACGGAAAAAACACAATATTCGAACTACCCATGGACAAGAATTCCTCATTTTTACAACTCTCCTTACTATGTGTACCAATATGCTACTTGTTTTGCATCATCGGCTAAACTATACAAAGATGTAACCGAGGGAAGTGAAACAGAGAAACAGGAAGCCTTAAAAAGATACATCACCCTATTGCAATCGGGTGGTAATGATTTTCCAATGGAACAATTGAAAAAAGCTGGTGTTGATTTATCGAAACCAGAAGCAATGCTAGCTGTAATTAATCAATTGGATAAGTTGGTTGATGAATTAGCTATCGAAATTGAAAAGCTTAAGAAATAAATCCCATTAATATCATAATAAAGGCAGTTCTACATTGGGACTGCCTTTTTTTTATTAAAATTATTTAGACTTTTTAAATAACCTGTTTCTGATTTTAAAAACCGAATAATATATAGATATTTCGGAGCACCTCTTCCCTCTTACTTAAATCACTAAAAACAATATTTATAAGCCTATTTTTCGTATAAAAAAGAGAAAGTAAAACACCACAAAATTTAATATCCCCATATTCCTGATCGAAATAAAGGCATAGTTAATTTAACAAAAATTAAACATTTGAAATGAAATAATACATACGATTAGGCGTTTTAATTTTTTACCATACTTCGATATAGCGTCTATTTAAACAAAATACAAACATGCAAATAGTTTGTGCTGATAAAATCGAAACATGGTAAATCTATTACAAAAAAAATTGGGGAAATTTTGTAAATAATTAACGATTAATCACAAATTAATGTAAGTATCATGAATAAAAAACAATAAAAATAAACAAATGAATAAGATATTTCATATTTTAATAATTATACTATCTGTTTATTGCACAGCATGTTCAGATGATGATGATTCAATAAATACTACGTTAGAATTCAAATCTAGTTCGATTGAGAATAATGCGGTTGATGTTCCTATATCTACCACCATACTTGAAGTTAGTTTTAATGGAAACATAAAGCTTGCACCGCAACATGGTATTACCATAAACGACGAGGCGGTAAGTGTAGAAGCTTCACTTAGCAAATTAATTTTCACAATTAGTTTAGCTAAAGATAGAACTTACCAACTGAACATTCCGAAAGAAGCAGTGCTTAACGCAGACAATATCCCTTTAAGTAAGGGCATCCAAATCTCCTTTGCTACTGAAAAAAATTCGAGCACCAATCTTTCTGGTTTAGACTTTGTGGCCAATATGGGAGTTGGATGGAATTTAGGAAATACTTTGGATTCGAAAGGAAATGATGAAACCGTTTGGGGAAATCCTAAAGCAAGTCAGGAATTAATAAATGCAATCAGCGCCAAAGGATTTAAGACTTTAAGAGTGCCTGCTACTTGGCAATATCATATTGGCAATGCACCTGAATATACAATTGAGAAAGAATGGCTGGATAGAGTGGAAGAAGTTGTAAATTACGGATTATCCAAAGATATGTATGTGATTTTAAATATCCATCATGATGAAGAATGGCTAATTCCTACGTATACTGCTGTAGATAAATCTAAAGATCAACTTGGAAAAGTGTGGACTCAAATAGCCGAACGATTTAAAGATTACAATAATAAATTAATTTTTGAAACGCTAAACGAAACCCGCTTAAAAGGCTCTGCCGAAGAGTGGAATGGTGGTAGTGCAGAAGGGCGCGATTGTATCAACCAGTTTCATAAAACAAGTGTGAATGCCATTCGAGAAACTGGCAGTGAAAATGCCGATAGATATATTATGATTTCTAGCTACGCAGCCTCTTCATCTCAAGCTGCTATTGATGGTCTTGTATTGCCTTCCTCCTCCAATTTAATTGTATCAATACATAGTTACTTCCCTTACGAACTTTGTCTTGGATCGGGACAAACCGAATGGGGAAGCGATGCCGATAAACAGGCTTTGGATGCAGAATTTGACAAGCTTCAACAGAAGTTCATTTCAAAAGGAATCCCAGTTGTTATGGGAGAATGGGGTACCACAAATCACAACAATACAGAAGCAAGAATTATTCATGCCTCCTACTATGCTAATGGCTGTTTAAAAAGAGGAATTTGCCCAATTTGGTGGGACAATGGAAATACAACTGAATTTGGCATTATTAACCGCCAAAGCTTAGAATGGGAATTTCCTGAAATTGCAAATGCTGTGGTAAATGCTCATAAATAATAAAATTTATTCTTACTTAACCATTGGTTTTAACGAAAATTATAGTGATCCAATTGGTAATAAATTTACAAAGGCAGTTCCAAATTGGGACTGCCTTTTTTATTTTAAAATACTTATTCCCAGTTACTCAAATTAAATATTTATCTGCTAAAATACTGCCAATAAAAGATAATCCTCAGACATAACTATTGTCGGCAATGTTCTTATTTTGTGTTATAACATTTCACTAAAATTGAAATAAGTAGGCTAATCAAATTATTTATAAATACAATTGGTATGTTTTATCACTTCTTTAAAAAATCACTTTTCCTAATTTCTATTGCTTTCTATCTATTTACTGAAAGTAATTTAGCTTTAGCTCAGGTACAAAACCCTATTAACTTTAATCAGGATTGGCTTTTTACAGAGTCCGATTCAAAAGATTATTCCTTAACAACCTACCAAGCCAAAAATTGGCAAAAAATAGTTTTGCCACATGATTGGAGTATTGAACATGATTTCTCGAGAAACTTAGAAGGATGCACAGCCTTTATGCCAGGTGGCATAGGTTGGTACAGTAAAACATTTCCAAATAAGTTAAAGGAAAATCAAAAGTGCTACATTCTATTTGATGGAGTGTATAATAATGCCGAATATTGGTGTAACGGAATTCGCATTGGAAATCATCCTTATGGCTATGCGCCAATTTATTATGACCTTACGGATATACTTAAACCCTATGACGAAAATAATAGAATATCCGTACGAGTTGACCGAAGCAGATACGCCGACTCGCGGTGGTATACTGGTTCAGGAATCTATCGAAATGTTCAACTATATATTCTAGATAAACTTCATATTCCAATTTGGGGCATTACAATAACAAGTCCCGAAGTGAGTAAAGACAAAGCCAAAGTAAATATTCAGATAAAAGTAAAGAATGAATATAACAAGCAGCAGGAAGCTACAATGGTCACCGATGTATTCGATCCTGAAGAAGTAAAGATTACAAGTATAACTACGGCTATTTCTTTAAAGGAAAATGATACAGCTAACTATACGCAAAACCTAGTAATTTCCGAACCTAGTTTATGGGGGATAGATTCTCCCCGATTGTATTCGGCCAAAACCCGTATTATATTATCAAATAATGTATTGGAAGAAAGGATTACTCGATTTGGAATTCGTAGCATTCGTTTTGATATAGACAAAGGATTTTACCTGAATGAGAAGAATATGAAAATAAAAGGCGTGTGCTTGCATCACGATGCCGGCCTTGTAGGCGCCGCTGTTCCAAAAGATGTGTGGAAAAGAAGACTACTTCTGCTCAAAGAAGGAGGATGCAATGCAATTAGATGTGCTCACAACCCTGCTTCCGATGAATTTCTCGATTTATGCGATGAACTCGGTTTTTTGGTGCAAAATGAATTCTATGATGAATGGGATTTACCAAAAGACAAGCGTTTTAATATGCAAGACAAAGAAGTAGATTATATTACTCGTGGAAATTCCGAACATTTTCAGCTTTGGGCAGAAAAGGATCTAAAAAATGTAATCCGATCGAGCCGTAATCATCCCTGCATTTTTCAATGGAGTATTGGAAACGAAATTGAATGGACTTATCCGGGCAATAGAGGCGCTACTGGAATTTTTGATGAAAACGATAAAGACGATAAAATGGACTGGACTCTTTGGCGTACAGAAACGCCTCCCCATACTCCAGAACAGGTTTGTGAATACTGGAAAAACTTCCCTAAACAAAATTTTAGCATTGGGGCAACAGCAGCAAAACTAGCAAAATGGACTCGCGAAATGGATACAACTCGTCCCATAACCGCTAACTGCATTTTACCTACTTCCAGTTTCGAGACTGGTTATACCGATGTGCTAGATGTGGTCGGTTTTAGCTATAAACCTGATAAATACGATTATTTTAAAGCCACTTATCCTAATAAAGTTATGATGGGCACCGAGAATGTTGTTCGATGGTATGAGTGGAAAGCGGCCAAAGAAAGAGATTTTATTTCTGGCATTTTTTTATGGACCGGAGTTGATTATATGGGAGAATGCCGTGAGAGTGACTGGCCTCTTAAAGCCCTACCAATGGCTCCAATTGATCTGGCAGGGTTCCCGCGCGCTTCCTATTACCTATATAAGGCACTTTGGAGAGAGGATATTCCTGTTATTAAGATGTATACCCAAAACGAGAAAAAATCAATATACAAACAAGCTCCTGATGGTAAAATTATTGAAAAGAAAAAAGACTATTGGAAATTGGCCCCCCGCGTTTGGCAGGATGTAAATCCTCATTGGAATTATACTACAAATGAAAAAGTTATAGTAGAAGTTTACTCCAACTGTGAACAAGTAGAGCTATTTCAAAATGGAAAATCATTAGGAACAAAATACCTTAAAGATCAAGAAGATTACGCCTTTAAATGGGCCGTAATTTTTAAAGAAGGAAAACTGATAGCGAAAGGGAAAAAAAGTAATGGAACTACCAACACTGCAAAACTTGAAACTACTGGCAAAGCAATTGAAATACAATTAGTTCCTGACAGAGAAAAAATAAAAGCTAATGGTATTGATGTTGTACACCTTACTGCTCAATTAACCGACAAAAAAGGACGTGCAGTTACAAATACAGAAAGTCAAATTACTTTCGAAATTGAAGGAGCACACAAATTTTTAGGAACCGACTGCGGAAATACAAACAAAATAAGTGGTTTTAAAAATAAAACAGTACCAACTCAATTTGGTCGCTGTTTATTGGTCCTGCAAGCAACAAATCAGACCGATACAATAAAAATTAAAGCGTCCAGTATAAATGGAGATGTGAGCTCAAATTTAATAAATATTCCTGTTGACTGACGAAGGCTTAATTTTCACTAGTCCTAATCTATCTAGAGTCAAACAGACAATTCTATTGGTAATAATTAATCCCAAAAAGGAAGCTAACCGAAATTAGATTACACAATTTCCCATTCCTCTATATCGCCTTTACCCACTTTAAAAAGCAAATGCGTTTCTATATTTTTTTCTTCCAACATCTTAAAATACCTTTCCTTATCCCGTTGCTCTAATTTTCGAAGTAAATGTTGCTTTTCAAATTCTATTTGTCCAGTAGTTACATTTACTTTTAACGGCTCCTCATACAAGACAAATTTCTCTTTATTAAAATGATAGCCCCGAATACAAGCTTCTTCGTAAACAGCTTCTAAATATTGATTAATACCATGAAGTGGATCTTCTAAATTTTTAAAACGAATTAGTTGTGGATGGTTTTTATATCCTTTGGTTTTCCCTTCCAATACATTTTTAGCTAATAGCGTTTCGCGCCAAAGTGCTACTAATCCTTTTGTATCCAAATATTTTGGATGAATCGACCAAATTCTCATCGTTCGTTGTTTTGTTTATAAAAATTAAGATGTTGCTAGTTTAATTGTCTTTTCTACGGTCCATATCCTTTCCTTTTTAAAAGGCTTGACACGAAACTTACAATTAGAAATGGTACAATGTTTACACATCTTTTTGGTACAAGCATCGGTATGAATCGTAAAATCGATGGCGAAAGGATATTGCTCCGAAATTTTTTGCATTACAAAATCTCCTTCCTTATGCGCTTCGGTAATATTCAAATACCATGGTAAAGTTAAATCACAATCAATATGGTAACGATCTCCGTATTTAAGTAATTTTAGATTGCTTACATCAATCCAATTTTGTTTCCTATTCTCCCACAAAATTTTACTGATAGCTTTTAATAGCTTAAAATCTGCCTCGTCCATTAAATTCGATGTGGTTTCCTTCAAAATCTTATATCCAGTGTAAATAATGATGGATCCAAAAAGCATTGCAATTGCGCTATCGAGCCACGCTTTTTTAGTAAGTAGCAGTAAAAGCAAACCAAGCACTAATCCTATGGTCGAATAGGTATCCGACTGCAAGTGTTTTCCCCCAGCAATCAGAGCAATCGATTTGTGTTTTCGTCCGGTTTTAATACTAAAGTAGCCTAACACGTAATTTATTAAACCCGCTAAAGCTACAATCAGAATTCCAATATCTAATTGTTCTATTTCACTCGGATTAAACAAACGCTTTATGGCCTCGAAAATAATAAGTAAACCAGCCAATACAATTAATATGCCTTCAATCGAAGCCGATATCGATTCAATTTTACCATGTCCAAAAGGATGATCTACATCGCGAGGTTTTAAGGCAAAACTAATACTGTAAAGACTTATAAAACCTGTCATTACATTTACTGTACTTTCTAACGCATCGGTTAAAACCCCAACAGAATTGGTTAGGAAATAGGCTCCCATTTTCGCAACAAAAATAAGTACCGAAAAAACTAGAATTCTCCGCTGAACAATTAATTTTATTCTCTTCTCATTTTCGTGCATCCCTAAATTTATGGAATATCTCGCAATAAATCTAAATGATTTGCCAAAGGCCTAAGCTACTGATCGAATTAAGGAGGTACTTTTGACAATCTAATGCACTTTTAGAAAACAACTTTGAAGCAAACGAACCTACTTTTCAAATTATAAAAACTGTCTGCACAAACTATTCTTTTACAATCACTTTACGTTCTATTAGTTCCGATAAATGAGCCAACACTTCGTAATTTAACTGATCACTGATATCGCTAAAAGCACTTACTTTAATTTCTAAATCGTCTTGTTTCCCAATAATTACTACCTCATCGCCAACTTCAGTACTTGGCACATTAGAGATATCTGCAATAATCATATTCATATTTACTACACCAATTACACCACACCGATGTCCATGAATAAGCACAATGCCTTTATTACTTAAGGAACGACTATATCCAGAAGCGTAACCAATAGGAATAAGCGCGGTTTTAATATTACTTTGTGCCAGGTACGAGATTCCATAGCTTACAAATTCGCCACACTTCACCTCTTTAATAGACATGATTTGACTTTTCCAGCTAAGAATGCGCTCCAATGGATCCTGCTTATTGGCTTTGTTATTAAAATACTGAATAAATACCTCGGTGCTCGACCAAAATCCGTAAAGCATAATCCCAATTCTTACCATATCCATTCTTGCTTTCGGATAAATAAAGGAAGCGGCAGAATTTGCAACATGTTTGCATTTGGGATGAATATTACTTGCTTCCAGAATACTAAGCATCTTGTTATAATTCTTTAATTGCTTTTGTATTCTCGGATGATTGGAGATACTTTCGGCCCCAGCTAGATGGGTACAAAAACCTACCACATTTATAAATGCATCGTTCTCTTTAATGATAGAAATAGCAATTGCCAACTCCTCGGCATTTAATCCCGAACGATTCATTCCTGTTTCGGCTTCGAGATGGATATTTGCCTTAATATTTAGCTCTTTGGCGTATGCTATCGCAACTTGTAAACGTTCAATATTAAAAATAAAAAATTCAATTCCTTTTTCAATAACATCAGGCATATCTTCATCAGCAATCCAACCCATAATCATAATTGTATTTGCTCCAGAAAGACTAACATACACTCGTATTGCTTCCTCGTAGCTAAAAACAGAATAATGATTTATTCCATGTTTCTCGAAAAGAGGAACAATCTGTTCGATACCGTGACCATAGGCATTGGCTTTTACTACTGCCGAAATGCATACATTCTTTCCCATTTTCTTTTTTAAAAACGTTACATTCTTCTGCAACGATTTTTCATCAATACTTATTACGGAACCTTCAGTCATTAAAAATTAATTTTTTTGTAAATACTAAAAAACAGCTTACTGCCTGTTTCAATTATTTCATCGGGAAAATTGAATGTTGGATTGTGCAAGGGAACATGAGTTGCTCCAGCTCCTAAACCAAACAAACAAGTATTGTATTTCTGTGCGAAGTATGCAAAATCTTCCGACCACTTAAATGGTTTTTCAAGGCGTTCAACTTCGAGCTTATTTTCTTTTGCCGCTTGCTCTACGAAACTTACACACTGCTTAGTATTATCGCTTGCCGGAAACACTTCGGAATAGGAAATTTCTGCTCTGAGCCCCTCGGCCTTCGACACTTCTCGAACTATTTTTTCCGCATTGGCGGTTAATATTTCCATATCGGCATTTTCGAAAGATCGAAGCGTGACTCTTATTTCTGCATATCCCGGCGATGTTCCAAACGAAATTTCGCCCAATTGAATATGAATAATGGTAAGCAAACTTAAATCCTTAAAGAATGCTTTATTTTTTGCCAGTTGATTTAAATCCTGAATAATTAAAGAAATGGCATTTGCCGGACTAACACCATTTTCGGGTTCGGCAGCATGAGATGTTCTACCAAAAAGCTGAATGGTCATTCCTTTAGAAGCGGCGGAAAAACTTCCGCTTTTTACTAGAACATTGTGTTCTTTACTGCCAGGAATATTATGAAGAGCAAATAGGTAATCTGGTTCAATCTCCTTAAATCGAGGAGATTCCATTACATCTACAGCACCCTGCTCCACTTCCTCGGCTGGCTGAAAAAGCAAAACAACTCTTCCTTTCCGAGGCCGATCCGAAGCAATCTTCTGTGCCAAACTGGCTAAAATAGCCATGTGTCCATCGTGTCCGCATGCATGTGCTACATTTCGATTTACCGAGGCGTATTCCAGATTCGAAGTTTCGGTAATTGGCAACGCATCCAATTCCGATCTAAACATCAACGTTTCTCCAGCCTCCTTACCGTTAAAAACAAAGGCTTTCCCGGTTTTACTCAAATTAATAGTTTCATCGGGTAAAAAAGGTTTCATGAATTTCTCTATCCGTTCTGCCGTTTTATATTCATTATTAGATACTTCAGGGTTTTGATGAAGCGCGTGCCGAAGCTTTATAATTTTTGTTATCATGGTTTCGTTTTAAAAAGCATATAAGTTACCGAAAAATATACGAATGCCGAAGCAGATATCCCAAAGATATTCGCATCAAGACCAAAAGGTAAATCAAGCTTTAAAACAATTAACACAACCGTGGTAGTTCCTCCAATAATCATCGATAAAATAGCCGCCAAAGAATTGGGCTTTTTCCCGTATAAAGCAACCAATATAGGTATGAATAAACCAGAAACCATAAAGGCATACGAGTAGAGCATTAACTCTAATACATTCGTCATAAAGGACGCGAGCAATAAAGCCAAAGCCCCAATACTTAGTGTAACAATTTGAGATGCCAGCAGTTGTGACTTACGATCCTGTTTAAATTTGAAGATTTTGCTTAAAATATCGGTTTGTACATTTCCCGAAGCTGCCATCAAGCAGGAATCGGCAGTGGAAAGAACTGCCGAAAAATATGCAGAAAGCATAAGTCCCATTAATCCAACAGGCAATACTGTATTTAATAAAACCGGCAATCCCATTTCCGGATCGATTCCTGTACTTAGGTTGTAACCAATTTCATTAAACATTCCCGTTTCGAAGGCAACCCTCGAAAACATACCAAGGGTAACTCCCATAAACGCCATTAAAGGCCATTCGAACAAACCTGCAATAAACCACGCTTTTCGTGCTTGCTTTTCGCTTTTCGATGCATAAATACGTTGGTAAAGAGTCATTCCTACAAACCAAATGGGAATTATAGTAACTCCCCAATTTACGATTTGCTGCCAGCGTATATTCCCTAAAGAAAGAAATTCGGGACCTAGAGTTGCTTTTATTGTTTCGATGCCACCAATGGCATAATACGAAATTGGAATTCCTACAAACACGAGTCCCGACATCAAAATAATCCATTGAATAGTGTCGGTATAAATAACCGCTTTCATACCACCAATTCCGGTATATACAACAGCAATAACGCCCATAATTATGAGCGCCCAAGTAAAATCAATTTCAACAAATGTTGCAGAGGCCAATTTCGCTCCTGCTAATAATTGCGAACTGGTAAATCCGATGTATCCAATGGCCGAAATTATTCCGGCTATTAAAGCGACTTTTCCATTGTAAAAGTGTTCGAACAACTGTGGAAACGTGAAAAACTGATGTTTTACCGAAAGCTTACTAACAATTGGAATTAATACTACAGCACTTAACCATGCACCTATTAAACCAGTAAACAGCATCCACGATCCAGAAAGTCCAAGGGCAAAACCTAAACCTCCTAATCCGATAGAAAAACCTCCTCCTACATCTGTTGCAACTACTGACAAACCAATATGCCAACTTCCTAAAGCTCTTCCCCCTATGTAGTAATCTTCAATATTTTCATTCTTTTTAAAGAAGTAAATGCCGACTCCCAGCATTAGTGCGAAATAGATGATAAAAATAAAAATGTCGATAATATGCATACAAATAGGTTTAAAAAAATAGCATAGATCCAAAAACGAGAATCTATGTTATTTCATTTATTAAATCAAAAAAATAATTGTCTTAAGCCTTTGTGGCACGTATTTTCAGAAGACTATTAAGAATTTACATCCTTCTCGTTAAAAAACACTCTCGTTTACTAGAGAAATTAGCCTGTTCTTATTTAACCAATACGAAACACCCCCATTATAACATTTTTGGGGAGAAATGCAATATTTCGATAAAGGAGAATCGCTTTTTTGCCAATAATATGGGGCAAACAGTTCCATTTATATCCTCTTCGTAATTAAGGATATGAGGGAAATAATCGTAAAATAATTACAAAAACAAGCCGGTTTTAAACCGTAGTTAGAGACGCCTTTTTTTCTGTTTTTTTAAAACCCCATTTTAACATTAGCGGCGTAGTAATGGTAGTGAGAACTCCCATAATAATTAAGATTGAAAATATCTCATTTGTGATGAGTCCGGCTTTGTAAGCTATATTCGCAATCACTAATTCCATAATTCCTCTGGCATTTAAACCAAAACCCATTACTATCGCTACTTTACTATTTAATCCGGCAATTCTACTTCCTAAATAACCACCAACTATTTTTGAAAAATAGGAAACCAAAACCACCGTAATCAATAATCCGATGTTATGTATGGATGCAAAAGTAAATTCCAGTCCGATACTAGCAAAAAATATGGGAGCTAAAAAGCCCATTGCCAAACTACCCGTAGCCTTCTCAATAGTTTGTAAATTTTCCTTTCCGAGAAATGATTCACTAAGTAGCATAGAAGCAAAAAAGGCTCCAATAATAAAATGAAAGCCCAAAGCTTCGGTTACCGATGCAAACAAAAGAACAAAAACAAAAAAGAGTGCAAAAAGGGATTCTTTTCCTTTTATTAGTGAAAGCATTTTTTTCAGCCTTTCCTCAATATAATTCTCTTTTTTGGAAATTCGCTTAATCGTATAGTAACTAAAGGCTAAAATTGCAATAAAAACAAATAGTTTCAGTAGTGAAATGGCCGCCACTACCATTACCGACTTAATCGACATATCGGTTTTTTCTAAATTTAGTAATACCCCTAAGATCGACAAGGCCACCACATCATCGAAAATAGCCACCGAAATAATCTTTTGCCCAACTTCCGAGTTTAACTTCCCTAAATCCATTAATATGCGAATACTAACTGGCAAGGCAGTAATGGCTATACAAAGCCCTACAAACATGGTAGTCATAGCTTTTAAGCCAAATAAATAACCCACTAAAAAACCACTAAACAAGGGCACAAAAAAAGCTAGAATAGATATAATCAAACTCTTTCCTTTTGATGATTTAAGAATGTCTTCCACATTAATTTCCAGTCCGGCAAGAATCACCAAAAGGAAAATACCTAATTCCGAAATAACCTTGATAGCCTCGGTATGATGAACACAATTCAATAAACTTGGTCCAACAATTACTCCTGCTATAATTTCACCAATCATTGCAGGTTGTTTCAACCGCTCAAATATTTCTCCAAAGAACTTGGCGGCTACCAACAAAATAAGCATGTTTGTAAAAAATGGAAGTTCTATATTCATATTTTATATGCTGTATAAATTTTTGTTGGACGAGAATCAATTTATCTTCTAAATATAACTGTTTTCAGTTTACACAGATACTGGTAAACTATAAATTAATAAGTAATAAATTCGTCTTCCCTTTTCGCCAAAAAACAAAACCTCCGTCAATTTGGACGAAGGTTTTGCAAGAATTAGTTTCTGATACAGAAACAAAAATATTAAGCCAAATCGAAACGATCTAGATTCATTACTTTGTTCCAGGTTGCTACGAAATCAGCAACAAATTTATCCTGAGCATCAGCACTAGCATATACTTCGGCAAGAGCTCTAAGTTCTGAATTGGAACCAAATACAAGATCTGCGCGACTTGCAGTCCATTTTACTTTACCAGTTTTTCGGTCGCGACCATCAAATTTTTCTTTATCCTCCGATGCTGGCATCCATGCCGTACTCATATCCAAAAGGTTAACAAAAAAATCATTGGTAAGCACTTCTGTCCGTTTTGTAAAAACACCCTGTTTTGAAAGATCAAAATTAATGTTCAACACCCGCATCCCACCAAGAAGAACAGTCATCTCAGGAGCTGTTAAGCTTAATAACTGTGCTTTATCAATTAACAATTCCTCGGTAGAAACCTTAAATTTTGTTTTTAAATAATTACGGAAACCATCTGCTAAAGGCTCTAATACTTTGAAAGATTCTATATCGGTTTGTTCTATGGAAGCATCCATTCGACCTGGTGTAAACGGAACTTTTATTTTACTGCCTGCGTTTGTTGCCGCTTTCTCAACACCAGCACATCCTGCCAAAACAATTAAATCGGCAAGAGAAACTTTTTTATCGCCTGTTTGAGCCTTATTAAATTCCTTTTGAATTGTTTCTAATTTACCAAGAACTTTAGCCAATTGGGTCGGATTATTAACCTTCCAATCTTTTTGAGGAGTCAAACGAATTCGAGCGCCGTTAGCACCTCCACGCTTATCGGAACCACGAAATGTAGAAGCCGAAGCCCAAGCCGTGCTTACCAATTGCGAAACCGAAAGTCCTGATTGTAACACTTTCTCTTTTAATCCGGCAACATCTTTCTCGCTAATTAAAGGATGATTAACTGTTGGAATTGGATCCTGCCAAATTATTTCCTCTTTTGGAACTTCGTTTCCTAAATAGCGCAAGCGTGGTCCCATATCCCGATGAGTAAGCTTAAACCATGCCCGTGCAAATGCATCAGCAAACTCTAAAGGATGTTCGTAGAAACGCCTTGAAATCTTCTCATAAGCTGGATCGAAACGTAAGGAAAGGTCTGTTGTAAACATCGTTGGCGCATGTTTTTTAGAAGCATCATGGGCATCAGGCATTAAATTACCTGCATTTTTAGCAACCCACTGCTTTGCTCCTGCCGGACTTGTAGTTAGTTCCCACTCGAATTGAAATAAATTTTCGAAAAAGTAGTAACTCCACTTCACCGGTGTTTGAGTCCATGTAACTTCCAAACCACTAGAAATTGTATCTCCCGAATTTCCTTTACCATAGGTACTTTTCCAACCCAAACCCTGCTCTTCTATAGGTGCCGCCTCAGGTTCAGCTCCCACATGAGCAGCATCTCCAGCTCCATGTGCTTTACCAAATGTATGTCCCCCAGCAATAAGTGCAACCGTTTCTTCATCATTCATAGCCATACGAGCAAATGTATCGCGTATATCTTTTGCTGCAGCAAGCGGATCTGGGTTTCCATCAGGTCCTTCCGGATTTACATAGATCAAACCCATTTGAATGGCCGCAAGTGGATTATCCACTTCTTTTGTGTCCAATTTACGCTCATCGTTATCCAACCATTCAGTTTCCGAACCCCAATATACATCCTCTTCAGGCTCCCAAACATCTGCTCGTCCTCCAGCAAATCCAAACGTCTTAAAACCCATCGATTCCAAAGCTACATTTCCAGCAAGTATCATTAGGTCGGCCCAAGATATTTTTTTGCCATATTTTTGTTTGATTGGCCATAATAAACGGCGTGCTTTATCAAGATTTACATTATCGGGCCAACTATTTAGCGGTGCGAAACGTTGCTGTCCTCCTCCAGCACCACCTCGTCCATCCCCTGTGCGGTAGGTACCAGCGCTGTGCCATGCCATACGTACAAAAAAAGGTCCATAATGTCCGAAATCTGCCGGCCACCAATCCTGAGAATCAGTCATCAACGCATGAAGGTCTTTTTTAATTGCCTTTAAATCGAGACTCTTAAATTCTTTTGCGTAATTAAACCCTTCGCCCATTGGGTTCGATTTTGAAGAATGCTGACGAAGAATGTTTAACTTTAATTGATTTGGCCACCAATCTCGATTTTTTGTACCGCTACCACCAATACTGTGTTTCCCTGTTGCTCCGGTAACCGGACATTTGCCACTACTGCCTGAATCATGTTCCATAATACTTTTTTTTAAGTGAATTTCAACGATTATCAAATGTTCCTTTTAATTGGAGTACTATGTCTTCAATTTTAAAACCAGGAAGATTCTTTTTTTCAAAGTACTTCTGAAGCAACTCATCCAGTTCCACATCAACATAGTCCTTTATCACATCCGATTCCATACAGTATAAATGGTGATGACTCTCCATAATTCCATCGTACCGCATGATGTCTTTTTCTGTTGTAACTTTCTTTATTAATTGATTCTCAACCAAGACACCTAAAACTTTATATACAGTGCCTGTTGCTATATTTGGGTGTTTTTTTAAGATATAATCGATTATATTTTCAGCTGTTGGATGATTTTTTAGACTATATATCGCTTCCAAAATAGCCATTCTTTGAGGAGTAACTTTCAAGCCTCTTTCTATCAATTTACTTTTAATATCGTCTGTTGTCATCTTTACATTTTATCAGTAATTGAGAATCATTCTCTTTTAGGAATAATTAAATTTACAATTTTTTTTCGTTTCCACGAATTTTATTTTCTGATAGTTGCCTTTATTGATTTCTTAAAAAAACACCAAATAAATATAATGTAAGTGGAATTTATAGTAAAAATAAAATAGGCCACTGCAACTATATTGCAATGGCCTAACTAACATCGATTGATACTGGTTTACGAACCAATTTCAATCTTTATCCCACTTACTATTAATAATCAATCCTTCACTTTTGCGCTTCTTCGATTCGTTTACGTTGCTTTCCATTTAAACCATGTGTATAATAAAACTCCGGTTTATAGTAAGTATTTGTTCGTTTCATATCAGGATCATCGAGATCTTGACTTAAATCACAATCAAAACGTGTTAAAATTGCGTGATTGGTTTCCCATGTTGTAACCGTAGTGAAATGAGATATTCCCCATGTAATTCCACGTCCATCTTTAGTATCTGTAAACGCATCAGGAATATACGGACCACCTGCACTTGGCATTAATGAGGTAATGGCTGCAATTTCAAAATTCACGCCATCTTCGGCATATTGCACCGTAAAATGTTCATTACCATCCCGAATAACCAAAGCGGCTATTCCTCCTTTAAAAGGGAAAAGAGTTGTTTCGTGTCCTGAATTAATGATTGGATTCAGAGGGTGCTTTTCGAATGGACCTAAAGGATTATCGGCCACAGCCAAACCTTGCATACGCACTAAATTTGGTTGTCCGTTGGCATCGGATTTATAATATAAATAAATTTTTCCCTTATACACCAGCGGGTAAGGATCATGAATTGAATACTGATCCCACTCCCCTTCGGCACCGTTAGGTATTACAATTTTATTGTATGCAGTCCACGGACCGTCGGGCGAATCGGCATAAGAAACAGCAACCGGACAATCATCTCCTCGTTTTCCACTTGCTTCCATAAATCCTTGATAGTACAAATAGTATTTCCCTTTCCATTCTAAAATATCTGTGGTAGCAACCGAACGCCATCCAACATTTGGTTTCGGTGGTCGGGGAACAGCAACTCCCTGCTCCTCCCAGGTAAATCCGTCGGTACTGGTAGCATACCAAATATCGCATAAATCCCAATCGCTCGATGGAATTGTATCGTTACATTTCGACGCTCCCTGAGGTGGCGTAGGTGTTTGTCTATGCGTATACCAAACGTAATATTTCCCATTAGCAAAAATCACCTTCGATGGATCTCTTCTAGATATAGTACCATCGTCGTTATTGTAATCAAAGCCTTTTAACTTTGTATATTTAAATTGAGAATACAACTCGTTCTCCTGAGGAGTAGGCGCAAAATACGCATCGTAATTTCGCTCCATAGCTGCACTTAATTCACGCTTGGGTTTCTCTGCAGGTAGTTTATAAGGAAATCCTTTCTGTTGTGCTTTCACATCCTGATTAAAAACACAACAGACAACCAAAATAAATAATAGTAGGATACTGTTTCTCATACCAAATTAATATTTGTGATGTGATTTGTTTTTGCTAACAACGATTAGGTTGTTGCTCAATTCACTCCATTTTAAAACTGATACCAATTGGTTCTTTGTTCACCAATAGTATTTATTATCTAAGAATTACGAACTTATTGAATACTTAGTTGAATAGTGTTGCTTTTAATGGCATCGGACAAAGCAACTATTTTAGCTGTTCCAACTTTTGTTGTGGATTGTAGAATTAATAAGCAACGCCCCTTATTGGTGCGAACAGTATTCGATTGATAGGTTTGGGTACTTGCAGCCGATCCATTATCTACACCTAATAATTTAATTGCTCCTTCCAACTCAAAACTAATGTTTGCATCCGTTACAATCACTGGGTTATTATCCTTATCATAAAGCTGAGCAATAACATGTGCAACCTCGTATCCATCGGCATTTAAGCTTGAATTATCAACACTTAGTTGAATTCTTACTGGTTCCGATGATGTTGTAATGGTAGAATTAATTTCTTTACCATCTTTCACCCCTTTTGCTTCCAATTTTCCTTTTTGGAATGGAACTGCCCATTTATAGATACGATCTTCGAAATTTTTCAGACTTTTAATTCCTAAAGATACTCCATTTAAAAAGAGCTCTACTTCAGGACAATTCGAAATTACCTCAACAATTACGTCGCCTTCATTCGAGTAATTCCAGTGTTCTACTACCGGATACCATTCCCACAAGGCTTTTTGCCATGCATCAGGTTTTTTCTCGATAATATTTCCTGTTGCATCTATTTTATATTGTGAATCTTCAATAGAATTTGAGCAAATATAAATATGTGGTTCATTCGACCATAAGGTTTTATACATATGGTAAGATGGTTTTGGAAATGCAGCCAAATCGACCAAACCACTTGAGGTCGCTTTCTTTGGCCAATGTCCGTTAGATTCTCCAAGGTAATCTGTTCCTGTCCACAGAAATGTTCCAGATACAAAATCCCTCTCCTCAATAGCCTTCCACTCATGCCATTGCCCCAAATTTTCTGTTCCCATTACAATTTTATTTGGATAATACTTTTTCGCGTAATCATACATTACACGACGGTAGCTAAACCCAACAATGTCCAATGCATCGGTATAACCAGTTTCAAAACTTGCCGATGGTAAAATGCAGTTGGCAATCACCGGACGACTAGTATCTAAATCTTTGGTCCAGCCTGCCAATTTTTTTGCAGTTTCGCCAATTGTGTGCTCCAATGCTGGCATTTTATTGTATTCTGAACGAATTTTTTCTGGAGAAAATGGAGGTTGTGACCAAAAATATCCTCCTTGCCAATTCATATTATCAAAGAAACCTGTCGCTTTTTTATTTCGAGGATAAGTCCACTCTATTTCATTTCCAATGCTCCACTGGAAAACAGAAGGATGATTTCGATGCGCTAACATGGTATTCTTTAAGTCAAATTCGGCCCATTCTTGAAAATGCTCTCCATATCCACGAGTTATATAATCGTCATGACGTTCGTTCATATTTAAACGCTTATCTTTTGCATAATCCCATTCATCGAAGAACTCATCCTGCACCAAAAAACCCATTTCATCGCATAATTCAAGCAATTCTTCCGAAGCAGGATTGTGTGCAATCCGCAAGGCGTTACATCCTCCATCCTTTAATATTTGCAAACGTCGTTTCCACACTCCTTTTGGTACAGCAGCTCCAACCAATCCTCCATCGTGGTGTTGGCAAACGCCTTTGATCTTCATATTTACATCATTCAGAAAAAATCCCTGTTCCTTATCGAAACGAATAGAACGAATTCCAAATGTAGTTTCATACACATCAACACTATTTTTTTCGATCATAAGTTTCGAAACAGCCTTATATAAATTAGGAGTATCAACACTCCACAAGTCAGGATTAGCGATAACTACAGTCTGATTCATTGTATTTTCACCCGGTTCTAGCTCCATAGTTTCAGAAATTATTTCTTTCACCTTACTGCCATTAGGAGCAAAAAATTCGGTGATAATGTGAAACATTTTCTTTGTTTCAAAATCATTCGCCACAGTAATATCAACAGAAACAGTTGCCTCTTTAGAAGAAACCTGAGGTGTAGTAATAAAACTTCCCCAAATTGGGATGTGTAATTTATTAACGCTTATCAACTTTACGTTTCTATAAATACCCGAACCTGTATACCATCTACTGTCGGCATATCTTGTATGATCGACCTTTACAGCCAAAACGTTATCTTTTCCTGCTGGATTTAAATAAGGTGTTAGATCGAAATAAAATGGAGAATATCCATAAGGATGCTCACCAAGTCTTTTGCCATTCAACCACACTTCTGAATTATTATATACTCCATCAAAAAGGACATAGGTTAACTCATCCGCAGCAACGTTTACCGTGAAATGTTTACGATACCATCCTAAACCACCAGGCAGATATCCAGTACATCCTTCTCCTTTAATAGAGTCAAAAGGAAACTCAACGCTCCAATCGTGCGGAAGATTCACTTCCCGCCACGAGGCATCATCTAAATTTACCGCATAAGCATCGTTTGCATACTCTAAGGAAAATTTCCATCCAAAATTAAAATCTAATTCCCGTTGTGGCTCCTGAGCGGATTGACATCCTATCATTAAAAAGAACAACAAACCAATAGTTAATTTATTTATCATACCAGTAAAATACATTTAGTGATGTTTTTATATTTTCAATCAAAAATGCATCGAAAAATGAATATTTTAGTACAGTTTGCCTGAACAAAAACTAAACACCCCCGTTTTTTGAGCACTTTTATTCTGAACAAATAAGTTAAAGCAAATACCTTTACTCCTACAAAACAAGTAATTAACAATTACACAACCTTACAAAGCTTTCCAATGGCATATAGACTTTTCATTCTACTGTTTTTATTTCGTGCGGGATTACTTTTCTCTCAAAATTCGTCTCAGGCAAACGATAGTATCGTTTCTAACTTTTATAATCTCGATTCAAACAATCGATTTAGCACACAATATTCCGAAGGAATGATTTTCAAGCTTCAGAATCGATATTCGAACCAAATTGAAAAAGGTGATACCTTGATGGCAATTCAAACCCTTTCAAAACTGGGTACAATCTATTCCAATCATGCCTCCTACTCACAAGCTTATCAGCAATTTTGGAATGTGTTGCTCTTGGCCGATAAAATTAAAGATGAAGTTACTATTGCTCAAGCACATGAACAAATTGCTTGGCTCTATTCTATTTTCGAAAGAGAAGAGGAAGCTATCAGTTATTTTCAATCCTCTTTAGAAATAAAAAAGCGACTTTTGCAACAGGCTAAAATTTCTAAACAAAGTCTTCGTGCCAATTATTATGGCCTAACTACCTTATTTCGTGAACGAAACAAACCAACACTATCAAAAGCATATCTCGATAGTTGTTTTATGATTCATTATTCGGGTGGAGAGAATGTAGCGCCAAGTGAGTTTCTCCTCGCAGAAGAAGGCTACTATCTGCTAAATCAGAACCGCACCACCCAAGCTCTTCAAAAAATGCATTCTATTGAAGCTTGGTTTCAAACCTATCAACCCGATTATTTAGTGATTCTTTACTCGTTTATAGGTGATGCATATCAAAAATTAAAAGCGCATAAAAAAAGTGAATATTACTATAAATTGTCTATTAAAATCAGCGAAAGCTCTAAAGGACATATGAATTACATTCCAAGAGTTCATCAGAAATTATCGGAGCTTTATTTTAATATGGGAGATTTCAAAAAAGCTCACCATCAATTATGCGAAGCCAAACTTTTAAATGAGCAATTGTTTGATAGTCGTAGTGAAAAAAACAGACCATTATTTGAGATTAACGACGAATTTAGAAAAGAAAAAGAAGCTCATCAAAAATTAATTCAACAACAACGACTGGCACAACTGGAACAAGAAGATAAAATTTGGTTCCTTGAAAAAATACTATTTATAGCAGCTATTGTATTTCTATCTATATTAGTAAGCTTCTATGTTCGACACTTAAACACGAAACATCAAACCGAAAGAAATTTAGCCCAAAGCAATCAAGAACTTGAAAAAAACAAGAATAAAGAACTCTTCGAACTTAAGAATAAGGAATTAGCCATCTCGGCATTGCAATTAATCGAAAAAGATGAACTATTAAATCAATTAAAAAATAGTTTAACCAATGCCCCTACTCCTCCAAATGAAGTGGAAGTTAGAAAAATATTCAAATCTATTTCCAATAGCAATGCGCAGAATTGGAAACAATTCGAAGCTCGTTTTGTAGCTGTAAATCAATCTTTTTTTAAAAATTTAAACGCAAAATATCCAAACATAACTGCAGGAGAAAGAAAACTATGCGCCTTAGTAAAATTAAATTTCTCTAGTAAAGATATCGCAAAGCTTCTTGGAATTTCGACGGATAGTGTACATACTTTACGGTATCGGCTACGAAAAAAAATGGGACTTGATCGTTCGGATAATCTATTTAAACATCTGGAACTTTTGGGTTAAATAAGCTTACCATATATATATCACCTTAATTACCTGCAAGTTAACAATAAAGAAATACCTATTTGAACTTGTCTTGACAACTTGTAGTTTTGCTATATCTTTAATCTCTCATTGTAATTTGCTTTCAATTTCCTTAAATTCGAACACTGCTATTTACCCAAACAAAATTACTATATAATGAATATTTTAAGCACTATAAATAAGCAATTAAACCGACAAGAAGTTTTGGAAGAGCTTGTGAAAGTATTTTCGCCTTATGCACTAAACCTACTTAAATCGGGTGGCGATTTTAGTTATATGAATATGTATGCCGATAATTTCCGCGATCAATTACTCAATCAAACCAATTTTTCGGAATATGATATTTATACTATTCTAAATGAGGCCTGTGATATTAGCTGGAGAAATCAGGTGAACAATTAAGCAGGCAGCATGCTTTTCGAGGATACTTTTTTAATGTTCCGATCCATAAAACTACCCGAGAATATTAAGCCTCCAATAATGCCCATAAAAATGTAAAGTACTTGCGACCCCATATTACTGTGAGCACCGCCAGCATCTAAAAAAACACTGCTTAAACCAATAAATGCCTTACTTCCTGGAACCAGCATAATAATACCAGGAACCAAAAATACCAACTGTGGCGATCTTGTAATTTTACTAAAAAGCTTACTAACACTCACCGCAACAATGGTTCCTATAAATATACTGACTAAAATTCCTGCAAAATCGAAAAGTGTAGTGGTGTAAAAACTAATAAACCCTGCAATCACACAATATAAAACATCACGTGTTCTTACTTTAAACACAACCGCCAAACTAAGTGCCAAAACAATAATAGCTATATAATCAAGCCACTCGGGCACATCGTTTACAACATTATTAGGTTGCAAATCAATAAACAAAGGAAGTATTGCTAAGCCTAAAACAACACCAAAAAATTGTTTGAAAAGGGAAACTAAGGCATCAAAAAGCTTGGCTGTGCCAGATACTAGACTTCTCGAAGTAATCTCCTCTAATGCAGTGGTGATCGATAAGCCTGGAATAAAAACAATAATGGCAGCCAAAATAGTCATTGAAATATTAATTTGTTCAAATCGCAAAGACAGCATCCCTGTTATAATCGTTGCCACAAAGGCAATTAACGACTCCAAAGCACTACGGATGTATCCCGATTTTTGTGCTAAAAGGGTAATTCCATAAATTACAGCTCCAATAACAGAAGCAGTAATCGCAGAAGCCCAACTGGTATCCAATATCATACTAAATGCTCCCGCGGATAGAATAAAAGCAGCTAACTCAGTCAATTTTCCATAAGCAAAAGGTGCCGTTTTTAACCGCTCCATAGCTGTTTTCGCTTCTTCGAAACTAATTTTATTAGAAAGCACATCATTTGTGATTTCAACAATTCGCGACAAGGCACCCAAATTCAGTTCGCCAGGAGGTACGCACTCTACATAGTTGTATGTTTGCTCCTCCTCTTCATAAAACACATAGTTAATCCAGGTAGGAGTATCCATAAAACTTCCCTTAATCCCCTTTTTTTCAGCAATATCGGTTAGGTATAACTGTGATTTGTAGGAAGGCACTCCATAAGTATGTAAAGCCTTTCCTAACTGCACTATGAATTTGTATTTTCCGGGAACCTGCATGCCTTTATCTTTCTGTTCTAAATAATTATTAATAAGCAAGATGTATTTACGAATGCCCTCAACTAGCTTAAATTTTCACAAAAATACAATTTATTTATGCACTAAGCCATCGCATGAACTTGGTATTCTTTGTATTTATAGTAGTTGTAGAAAGATTACAAGTCGTTTTATTTTATTTTTAGTAAAATATTCCTCTTTTGGAGGATAACGAGAGGCTTTATGCATTACTTTTGCATCTCATAATAACCAAAAACGAAAAAATAAATTAGTCATAAAAACAGATACTCCCTTTTGGGACTCTTATTCATGACGGTTTTCTCCTGAACTTAATTGGGAGAATTACTACCCTTTAAACTATTAACAAATGAACTCTATTTTTAAGCCTAAATTATTCACTGTACTAAAAGATTACAATTTTCAAGCCTTTCAAAAGGATTTGTTTGCAGGAATTATTGTAGGTATCGTTGCGCTTCCTTTAGCCATTGCTTTTGCGGTTGCTTCAGGTGTTTCACCAGAAAAAGGTTTAATTACAGCAATTATTGCCGGTTTTTTAATATCACTTTTGGGTGGTAGTCGTGTTCAAATTGGTGGACCTACGGGAGCTTTTATCGTAATTGTTTACGGTATCGTTAATCAATACGGAATTGATGGTTTAATGATTTCGACCTTTTTAGCAGGAGTTATCCTTATTCTGTTTGGCGTATTGCGTATGGGTGCAGTTTTAAAATTTATTCCGCATCCTCTAATTGTAGGGTTTACGTCGGGTATTGCCTTAGTCATTTTTTCTACGCAAATCAAAGCTGCTTTTGGTTTAGATCTTGCGGAAGTTCCTTCAGAATTTCTCGCTAAATGGGCTTGCTACTTCGCAAATATTTCAAGTTTAAATATTTCTGCCGTAATCATTAGTGGAGGTACAATCTTATTAACATTATTCTCTGGCAAATTAATTCCAAAAATACCTGGTTCTTTTATCGCAATTATTGCAATGACAGCCTTGGTACAAATCTTCGGTTTGCAGGTTGATACCATTGAATCGGTATATGGAAGCATTCCTAATACATTTAGCTTTGATATGCCTACAGTGGATTGGACCAATCTACCCAACTATTTTCAACCAGCCATTACCATCGCTATTTTAGGAGCTATAGAATCTCTTTTATCCGCAGTAGTTGCCGACGGTATGATTGGTGGTAATCACCGATCCAACACAGAATTGATAGCACAGGGAATTGCAAATATATTCTCTCCTATTTTTGGTGGAATTCCTGCTACGGGGGCAATTGCCAGAACTGCAACCAACGTTAAAAATGGTGGACGCACGCCAGTTGCTGGTATAATTCATGCATTCACGCTACTACTTATAATGTTAGTGTTTGGACAATGGGCAAAATTAATTCCAATGTCGTGTTTAGCAGGTATTCTAATTGTTGTTTCCTATAATATGAGTGAATGGAGATCCTTTCGATCTATTTTAAAAGGAACCCGATTCGATACTATTGTTTTGCTTACTACCTTCTTTTTAACCGTACTGGTAGATTTAACCATCGCTATTGAAATGGGAATTGTATTATCATCTCTAATTTTCATGTATCGTATGTCAAAAATCAATGGCATAATACCACTAGAATCAGAATCGGATGAAATTCAGAATTACAATCAAATCCCTAAACAAATAGAGATCTACGAAATTAGCGGTCCGTTCTTTTTTGCTGCTGCTAAAAGATATCAGGAAACCCTTCGCGATCTAAAAAGTTCTACGTCGATACTAATTATTCGAATGCGTCACGTTCCTTTTATGGATACAACCGGAGTTCGAAATTTTATCGAAATAATTAAGGATCTGAAAATTAGAAAAACAAAAGTGATTTTATCCGGAGTAAATTCCGAAGTATTGAAAGAACTTCAGAATAGTGAGATTCACAATTTAATAAGTGAAGAATTCATCTTCAACAATTTCGATGAAGCACTTGAAGTTGCTAAAAAATCCTTATAAACAATTACAAGTGTTCAATTAAAACTATACGTCTTATTATAAGCATAAAATAAGACGTATAAATTTCCTTTAGCAAACACGATGCAACCAAAACCACTATAATTAAGGAGAAAAATTAAACCGGACTATTAGGTAGTTATCCTAAAGTCCGGTTTTTTTCATGTGCAAACCCTAATTATAAGAACATGAAGAATCTTTTTATTGTGCCAACTCAAATGCTTCTTTAAGCGCATTCACAATTATATCGGGCACTACATGTGGTTTTCGTGTTTTACCATTTACAAATACAAGCGTAGATGTTGCTGTGCAGGTTTTTTCATAGTTCCCATTTTCGAATTCGAATTCAAATTTAAAGCGAGCCTTTGGCAATTCTTTTATTCTAGTTCGAACCGTCAACTCTTCATCATAACCTGTTGGTTTCAAATACTTTAGATTCATTTCGATAACCGGAAGCATTATATTATTCTCCTCCAACACTTTATCATTTATACCAAATTGCCGTAACAATTCAGTTCGTGCCAGATGACAATAATTAACGTAGTTGGCATGATATACATAGCCCATTTGGTCTACCTCATCATATCTAGGCCTTATTTTACATTCGCCAATAATCATTGTTCTATTTTTTGTTCCGAACTGGCAACTTCCTTCCAAAGTTCCGATAGAATAATTCCAATTTCAGATTCTTTATTATACTCCAAAATTGTCTTTTTTGCTACCATCGAATGAACTACATCTTCGGAAAAAGGAAGTTTTCCCATTAGCTTAATGTCTTGTGATGCAAAAAAACTTTCCATTTGATTGCATATATCCAAATTAATATCAAATTTATTGATTAATGCATACATTGGAATTTTAAACGACTGTACCAATTCAACCAGACGTACTACATCATGAAATCCAGATTTACTTGGCTCTGTAATCAGAATTACAGCATCGGCTCCAGTGATTGAAGCAATTGCTGCACAACCAATTCCTGGAGGTCCATCGTTTAAAATATAGTCTGCATTCTTTGCTTTGGCTATTTCTTTTGCGCTTTTTCGGATTTGAGTTACCAATTTACCCGAATTCTCTTCCCCTGGTCCCATTTTAGCATGAACCAATGGTCCAAAACGCGTATCGGACACGTACCAAAAATTATTCGTACTTCGCTCCGAACTAATTGCTCCTACAGGACATACACGTTCGCAAAGACGACAGCCTTCGCAAGCAAACGAATCGATTTCCAATCCACCACCCGTTTTAAAATTAATAGCATCAAATTTACAATGCTCTCTGCAAAGTCCACAATTGGTACATAAATCAGTATCAATAGAAGCAACCCAAGCCCCATCAAACACATGAGTTTCTTTATTTTCTGGTTGAAAAATAATGTGAAGATCCGCTGCGTCAACATCAGCATCTACAAAAACAGTATTTTCAATCACAGAAGCTAAGGCTGCCGTTATACTTGTTTTCCCGGTACCGCCTTTTCCACTTAATATTGTTATGTCCTTCATATTATTCATTCAATTTTTGCAAATATGCCACCACTTTACGATATTCTTTCGCAAACTGAAGAGGCACACAGCTCACAATTTTTCCTTTTGCATACAAACTTGCATACTCCTTACTAAAAGGAATTTCGCCCAACAATTGGATACCTTCCGCTTTCAAATATTCATATACTTCAGAATCTCCTAATCCGGCTTTATTTACAAAAACACCAAAAGGTTTATCCACCTCGCGCAATAAATCAACGGTAAGTTTTAAGTCATATACTCCAAATGGAGTCGGTTCTGTAACCAAAATCACAAAATCGGCATCCGAGATGGTTTCAACAACCGGACAGCTAGTACCTGGAGGTGCATCATAAATCAGAACATCATTTTCAACAACTAAATTCCTCTTTACATCCTTAATTAACATTGTCTGTAAGGGAGAACCAACTCTCAAATTGCCCTCCATCAAACTTCTATCATTCCCTATATTGTAATCGGTAATGGTTCCAATAGCATTTGTAGTTTCATGAATTGCATCAAACTGACAAGCCACAAAACAAGCTCCACAAGAATGACACAAATCCTTATTCACAGTAGCATACTGCATAGTAGGCATCATTACAATTGCATTAAATTCACAATACTCTTCGCATTTTTTACAAAACGTACACTTCGAAGTATCAATTTCAGGAATCACTTGAACCGATGCCTTCTCACTGGTAACCGAAACGTTCCGAAAGAACAAAAGATCATTTGGTTCCTCTACATCGCAATCGACCAATTGTACTTTTCTTGTCCAATTTTCATTGATCGAAGAAAACAAATTCACTGCAAATGTTGTTTTTCCAGTTCCTCCTTTGCCACTTGCAATGGCTATTTTAAATGCCATAAACTCCCCTCCTGTTTTTTTGTAATTACTAAATCTCCCTTACTCACACCCAACAATTCAGCTATTATATCGCATTTAGCCATCAGCATAAAATAAAGTGATTTTCTTTTTTCATTTAGCAAGCCTTCAAAATTCCCTTGTCCTTTAGAAATAACCACATCGGCCTTTTTAAACAGCTCCTGAAACTCCTCAGAACAATTGTCTACTAAGGTGGAAGGTGCATCATGTCCATTCGATATCACCCTGCAAACATCCTGCATACCAACTTGACTAGCATCCTCAAGGGTAACATCATTAATTATAGGTGCTCCCCGAACTACATAGCATAAGTTAGGATGATTTAAATGCTGAATAAAAAGCTTATCGAAAACTATTTCGCCCGCATTATCACCTAAATACAAGACAGATTGCGCTTGCTTGATTTCAGCAAACATCTCGTTTCTATCGTCTAATATGAAATCAAGGGAAAGTAATTCTTGAATTTTAGCTGGAATATCTGTGGGAACACTATGAGCTCCATAATCAATAATATTTCCAACAACTGCTAATTTTGCTGCTATATGAAAAGGTTCCTTATGCGTTTCTACAAATGCATTCCAATTTTCATATTGCGAATACAAAACTGAATTGGCATATTGTTTCTCTTCGCGATACAGATCATCACTTTGGATCCTTTTTTTCGCCAAGCGATGAATTAATAATGCCAAATAAGGATTAGAGAGATGACTACAATTTGTCAATAAATGATCTACTTCAGAGGAGAAATTACTTGCAACTTCCCCCTGAAGTTTAAATTTTTTAATTAATAAATCTACCGTTTTAGAATGGCAAGCCAAACACCTACTATCCATATTTAGTGATCGCAATAATTAGCAGTAAAACTTAAGCTTTTATTCAAAAAGCCATTTACCAGCTCAACAGCACTTATTTGTGGAGCTCCGACAAATACATTTACATTGTGCTGATTAAAAATCTGAATGGCTCTATTTCCCATTCCACCAGCAATAACGTCGGTAACTCCTAAATCGGCTAAAAATGGAGGCAACAAACCTGGCTCGTGTGGTGGTGCGGCAACTAGCTCTTCAGCAACAATACTGTTATCAGCAATATCAAGTAGCGCAAAATGAGAGCAATGTCCAAAATGTCCATCCAAAATTCCATCTTTAACAGGAACTGCAATTTTCTTTTTCATATGTTAATGATTTGTTTTTAAGTTATATGTGAAACTTACCATACTGATATCCTCCTCCGCTATGTCAAAATAATTTTAGCAGGGACGGTTCCTAGTGTTTCAAAAAGTTTACTTCACCCTAAACAAAAAAGGAACCTTATTTTATTTACAACTTATTCATTTAGGGAAAATACAACACAAGAAGTCCAGTTGCCATACAATAAAATTGATAACAAGTAACTTCTTGTGCTTCTTACTAATCAGGATACATTCTCATGAAGCCTATGAATAAATATCTAGTCGTTCATTTTCCTTCGTCCGAGTCCCATTCTTCCGCCTCGTCCACGACCTAAACCTAATCCTTGTCCTCTACCTCTTCCTCTGGTTTCTTCCTGAGCTTCATTTTCTCTATCCGTTTTCTCGTTGGCTTTACATTGGCCCATTCCTCTTCCGGTTCTGGAACCTTTTCCTTCCGGACCTTTTCGATCTAACCCTGGCATATCAACCTCCTTTTTAAATTGATTTACTACTTTTTAATCTTTTTCCTTGTCCTTTACCACAACCACTCTTCCGTTTTAAGCCCAAACCTTTTCCTAACTTCTCCATCAGCGTGTTTTGGTCTACTTCAGAACAATTTCCCAATCCTCTTCCCGATTTTGAACCTTCTCCTCTTGGTCCTTTTCCATCTAAGTGTGCCATAATAAATTCATTAAGATTTCAATTGATTTATAATGTGTTGCACTGTATTATTATCATTTTGCAACAACACCATTTGAATATTAAACTTTTCAAGCAATTCTTTTGCTTTAGGGCCAAAATCGCCTGAAATTACTTTTTGAACTCCTAGTTCAACTACCTTTTCAACAGTTTTAGTACCTGCTCCACTTTGTGCATTGATATTTTCATTTTCAACGAAACTAACTTCACCTGATTGATCATCGTACAAACAAAACCAACTTGCTCTTCCAAAACGTAAATCAAAAATTGAACTCAATTGGTTTCCTGTTGATGTAATAATTGTCTTCATATTCCTATTTATTTATTAATTCGATATTTTTGGAGTTACAAGCAGGACAAATTTCTTTTTCCATTGTTGCTGGAATATTAAACCTAGCATTACACTTCGAACACAGATACCAATCCTTATCCATTACTGCATTTCCATAAACTGTTTTTATCTCTTTTGCTTCAACTAAGGCCGCGGCAATTTTTCTTCGGGCACTTTCGTAGATTCTCGCAAATGTTGGCCTTGATATGCCCATTAATTCTGCAGCCTCATTGTGTTTTAAAAAATCGTAATCGGCTAACTTTAATGCTTCATATTCTTCATAAAGTAAATCGATAGATTTTCGACTTTTAGAATTCACACCAAAGGGCCTGTACCCTTTAAATCGTGGAGGCTCCACAACTTTTCGCAATCTTATTTTTCTTGGCATAGGCAATTATTTTATACAAAGATAATGAGAATATTCTCATTTCACAAACATTGTCACTATTTACTATCACAGCTTTAGAACAAAAAAAGAGGCCCCCATAGCCTCTGTAATTATTCTTGTTTTCCTGAAACTCACACTTCCTCCTCCTGAGAAACATAATGTGCAAATTGCTTTTCCACTGTAATTGGCTCGGACAAATATAATTCTCCAACTTGTTTCGACATAACATCAGGAAACACATATTCTTTCCCATCAATAAGGCCTTGAATTATTTCTCTAGCAACATTTACTGGTGAATCCTTTTCTATTTCCAGATCTTTTGTCATTTCAGTATCAACAGGTCCTGGATATACTCCCATTACAAGAATATTTGTTGCGAATAGTTCTCCACGTAAACCTTGTGTAATACTATGAACGGCAGCCTTCGAGGCAGAATAAGCTCCGGCCATAGGCATACTAGCTAATCCAAATACAGAAGAAATATTGACAATTGCCGCAGTCTCCCGTTGTTTTAAACGATCTATTAAAGAAACAGTTAACTTTACCAAACCCCAAACATTTACTTCAAAATTTATAGCCATACTGTCTAAAGTTTCATCTGCACAAAAACCACCAGCTTCGTACACCCCAGCATTGTTAATTAAGATTTCGACATCCTTCGCTAATTTTGTAGCTTTAATAATCGATCGATCATTTCTTAAATCTAATAGTACTGGCACTAAACGCCCTTCATATTCAGGTTTAAGATCATCCATAGCTTTTATATTTCTGACTCCAGCATATACTTTTTTAGCCCCCTTCTCAAGCAGTTCTATAGTAATTGCTCTTCCAATTCCTCTATTTGCTCCACTCACAAAAGCTACCCTACCTTTAGGGGAAACTTTAATTTCATTCATCACAACCTCCGTTTTTGGTTTAAAATTATTTGAATTGATTCTTTACAATTTACAACTATCCTGTTCCAATAGCAATGGTAATTATCCGGTATATCTCTATTTAGAATCTGAAACCAAATTGAACAGATCCTGCCCCTGTCCATTTAACTAATTTTTCTATCTTTGCTTTTATCGTTTGATTTTGGCAATTTCTTATCGGGGTGCGAGTAATCTATAATCTTTTCCAATAGCATTCCCGGCTGGAGATGAAAAGGAATTAAACGAAACTTTAATAACCGGACTCTGGAGATACATCTTTATGGATCCGGTTATTTTGTTTTGAACAGCTAACCACAGGAAATTCAAAATATTTAAAATATCATTAACCAAAATAGTTACGAGAATGTCAACAAATTATTTTAAAGCCAATCCCGACCTAAAGGGATTTTTCGGCGAATATGGAGGAAGTTTTATTCCTGAAGTTCTGGAAGAAGAGATGAAAAAAATTAATGATGCTTACTATTCCATCAGTAAGTCACATGAATTTATCTCCGAATTAAGAAGTATTCGAAAGCATTTCCAAGGTCGTCCTACTCCTGTTTATTTTTGCAACCGCTTATCGAATAAATATGGCGGACGTATTTATTTAAAACGTGAGGATTTAAATCATACTGGAGCGCACAAACTAAACCACTGCATGGGAGAAGCTCTTTTAGCCAAATATATGGGCAAAAAAAAGCTAATTGCTGAAACCGGAGCAGGTCAACATGGAGTGGCTTTAGCAACCGCTGCAGCCTATTTTGGTTTGGAATGTGAAATTCATATGGGCGAAGTGGATATTGCCAAAGAACACCCGAATGTAGTGAGAATGAAAATTCTTGGAGCTACAGTTGTACCGGTTACTCATGGCTTAAAAACATTAAAAGAAGCAGTCGATTCCGCTTTTACAGCCTATCTTCAGGATCCAATAAATACCATTTATTGCATTGGATCAGTTGTTGGACCGCATCCATTCCCAATGATTGTTCGCGATTTTCAGCGTGTTGTTGGAATTGAAGCCCGAGAACAATTTCAAGAAATGACAGGAGAACTGCCAGACAATGTAGTAGCTTGTGTTGGTGGCGGAAGTAATGCAATGGGTATTTTTTCGGCCTTTTTAGAAGATGACGAATGCACTTTGCATGGTGTGGAACCTGCTGGTAGATCGTTTAAAAAAGGAGATCATGCTGCCTCTTTAACTTTTGGTAAACCTGGAGTAATACATGGATTTAAATGCTATTTATTGCAGGACGAAAATGGAGAGCCAGATCCTGTATATTCCGTTGCTAGCGGATTGGATTATCCAGGTGTGGGACCAGAACATTCGATGCTTAAAGATCTTAACAAAGCGGAATACCATTCTATTACCGACAAAGAATGTATTGATGCTTTTTATGAGCTAAGTAGAGCCGAAGGAATTATTCCAGCATTAGAAAGTGCTCATGCTGTTGCTTACGCGTTAAAACTTGCAAAAGCAAATCCTCAAAAATCAATTTTAGTAAACTTAAGTGGCAGAGGTGATAAAGACATCGACTTTATTGTAGATACCTTTGGATTGCCAGAATAAGAATTAAAGATTTTTATCATTATAATATTTAGAAAAATTTTATTCAGAAACTAACTATTCACATGAACCTTACTCTTATAATAGTGAGCTTTTAGTTTAGTTAACAATTATAAAAATAGAATACCACTTTTCGAAATGGTATTTTCATTGTGAACGACTGCATTCTATATAATTTTATAAATTGTTAACAATTTACTTTGTTGCTTTTTAAATTTTTGACTTATATTTACTTTACTATGGGGGATAAATATCAGTTTACAAAAGATTTAAGCAAGGAAATGGAGTTTATTACTTCGAGAAGTAGTGGGCCAGGAGGACAGAATGTAAATAAAGTAAATTCGAAAGTTGAGCTTCGATTTTCGGTTTTCGAATCGGAACTATTAACTAAAAAAGAGAAGGAAACTATCTTTCTGAAATTATACCATCACATCAATAACTTAGGTATTTTATCGGTTACGGCTCAAACAGAACGGTCTCAGCTTCAAAATAAAGAAATTGCTATTCAAAAGTTCTATCAATGGATTGAAATTGCATTAACTCCCGTAAAACCAAGAAGAAAGACTCGTCCGACAAAAGCATCGAAAGAGAAAAGATTGGAAAAGAAACAAGCGCAGTCGCAAAAAAAGGAAAACAGAAAAAAACCTGATTTATTGAAATAAAAAAGGGTGATCCAATGGATCACCCTTTTTTATTTGAAATTTTCAATTTACATATTTGCAAAAAAGTCATTTCCTTTATCATCAACAATAATAAACGCTGGGAAATTTTCCACGCGAATCTTACGAACTGCTTCCATTCCTAATTCAGGAAAATCAATCACTTCAATAGATTTAATGCTATTTTTCGCTAATACAGCTGCAGGACCACCAATGGAGCCTAAATAAAATCCGCCATTTTCTTTACAAGCATCGGTAACTGATTGATAACGATTCCCTTTGGCTACCATTACCATAGAACCACCTACTTTTTGAAATGGACCTACATAGGAATCCATACGACCGGCTGTAGTTGGACCAAAACTTCCTGAAGGCATTCCTTTAGGCGTTTTTGCTGGGCCGGCATAATATACCGGGTGATTTTTGAAATACTCAGGCATTTCTTGCCCTTCGTTCAACATTTGCTGGATGCGGGCGTGAGCCATATCACGAGCCACAATCAAGGTTCCTGTTAAACTCAATCGTGTTTTTACTGGATGTTTGGTTAATTCTTTCAAAATATCTGCCATTGGCTGATCTAAATTGATTTCAACAGCATCTTTCAAATGTGGAGCTTCTTTTGGCAAATATTGAAATGGATTTTTCTCTAATTCTTCCAAATAGATTCCATCTTCGGTAATTTTAGCTTTCACATTACGATCGGCACTACAACTTACTCCTAAACCTACCGGACAAGAAGCTGCATGACGAGGCAATCGAATTACTTTTACATCGTGAACAAAATATTTTCCACCAAACTGAGCTCCTATTTCGCTTTTTTGACAAATCTCTTCAATTTTCTTTTCCCACTCCAAATCGCGGAATGCCTGACCACCTTCGTTACCTTCTGTTGGTAAATGATCGTAATATCCGGCAGAAGCCTTCTTAACTGTAGCTAAAGTTGCTTCGGCCGAAGTACCACCAATAACCAAAGCTAAATGATAAGGAGGACAAGCAGAAGTACCTAAATCGCGAAGCTTATTAGTAATAAAAGCGGTTAAGTTCTTTTCATTCAAAAGCGCTTTGGTTTCCTGATACAAGAAAGTCTTGTTTCCAGATCCACCACCTTTGGTTACAAACAAAAACTCGTAAGCATTTCCTTGGTTCGCGTAAATATCAATTTGAGCAGGAAGATTATTTCCTGTATTTTTTTCTTCGAACATCGAGAAAGGAACTACCTGTGAATACCTCAAATTTCTTTCCTGATAGGTATCGTAAACTCCTTTCGAAAGGTGCTCTGCATCGTTAGCTCCTGTATAAACATCCTCTCCTTTTTTTGCAACTACAATTGCAGTACCTGTATCCTGACAAGTTGGTAATTCACCTTCGGCAGCAACCACTTGATTCAACAACATGGTATGAGCTACAAAACGATCATTATCTGACGCTTCACTATCCTGAAGAATGGATTTAAGCTTTTCTAAATGAGCAGGACGTAAGAAAAAAGATACATCAGAGAAGGCTTCTTTCGAAAGCATCTCAAGTCCCTTTGGATCTACTTTTAAAATTTTTCTTCCATCAACTTCAACAGTTGAAACGTAATCTTTTGTTAGCAAACGGTACTTGGTAGTATCTTTTGTTATCGGAAATGGTTTCTGATAATGAAAATCGGACATGATATAATAATTTTAAAATTTTGTATTTATAATTCCACTGACAATAATCAAAAAGGATATTTCCACTTCAATTAAAGTCACAGACAAATATAAGATAAATTGCAGATGCAGACTCTGGAAATTAGCTATTCTATAACATTGTCCTGCAACATAAGCATAACAATTCTTATTTTACCACCTGTATTTAAAATCCTAATGCATCTAGAATTTTCTCATTTAACTGTCTGTTTTTTCCTTTGTAAGGATAACAGTGAATGTGAATTGCTGGATTAAAATTCATCTCAATAATAGCATAATTATCTTTTGTTGCCGGCTGGTTCACATCTTCAATCATCATGTCTAATCCAGTAATCTGAACTCCTAAAGCGATTGACGACTGAATTGCTATATCCTTGTATGACTGATGAATATCATCGGTAAAATCGATACTATCGCCACCGGTACTTATGTTTGAATTCTCGCGTAAGTATACTACTTGATCTTTTTTAAGAACACTTTCAAAATCGAAGCCTTGCTCTTTAAGAAACATCTCTTCCGCTTCTTCCAAACGAATTTTCTCAAGTGGTGTTCGATACCCTTTTCCTCGCAAAGGATCCTGATTTTTAATAGCTACCAATTCCCGAATACTTTTCTCTCCATCGCCTTTTACATTAGCGGGTACTCTGTGTAAAATACCGCAAACCTGATCGTTAATCACAAAAAATCGAAATTCTTTTCCTGAAATAAATTCCTCGATTAGAATACTTCCATCGTGCTCAAAAGCTATATCAACAGCTCTTTTGTAGACCTCCTCGTTCTTATTCTCTTTTAAAATTGTGATTCCTAATCCATAATTTGTCGATTTTGGTTTTATTACAATTCCTTTTCCTTCAAATAGATCAAAATCGGAACGTGCTTGTCTGGCATCCTGATAATCTAATCCTGCAGGAACTCTAATTCCTGCTTTTTCAAGAATTTTTTTCGTTACCAACTTATTTTCCATCATCAAAACACTGGAATAATTATCTAATGAGGTTCGTGTTGCCTGCATTACATATTCCGTTTTATCTCCTTGACTTAAGCTAATAAAATTTTCACTGCGATCTAAAATACAAAACTCAACTCCTCTCCGTAAAGCTGCTTTCATTAATAATTGGGAAGACAATTCCAGATCTTCGAAACCATGAAAACGAAAACCTCTCATTTCACTTTCTTCTTTGTACTGTTTTGCTTTATTCAGATGAAAATTGATAAAACCTTCCTCAATAATATGTTGTTTTACTTGATAAGAAGTTCGTTGGTCTGGATGCTCCACAAAATTAGAAACCTCCACCAATGCTCCCTGATAATCGGAATCATTACTCAAATCCGATTCTCTTGCAAAATCAGTAATATCAGCAAGTAAGTCATTCAACATTTCGGAAGCTAGGACTTCTTTTCCATCAAAACTCTGAAGCATTAATTGAGAATTCAGTCCATGGCAGGCTACCAGATCTTGATTAGCCACGGCTATTTTCTGTTCTATTTCGTTATAAATTTTATCTTCCTTTTTAAACAAACAATACAACAAGAACAAATGGGTAAAATACAAGCGATTCTTGGAAATACCTGATTTTTCGAACGGATCTAAATCCAAAATACGAACTTCCAAATGAGAGATTTTCTTGCTTTTTTCGTCGAATTTTAACCGAATTGGAAGATAAAGCTCCTCTCCTGCCAAAATTTTATCGGACGCTATAAGGTTATTCACTGACTTATTAAAACTCTGAAGACTATTAAAATCGACATAAAACTCTTCAATATTTCGATATCCCATGGAACTATTTCGAATAGAAATAGCATTTCCACAGCTCATGAAACTCTTTTTTCCTGTTTGTAATGATTTCATTTTTAGAGATGGATCGGAAATTGGACTTTCCCCAAACAACCAGATCAACATCCAACGGTAACGCATAAAATTCCGCACCATTTTCAAATATATGGTTTCCCGAAAACGCTCTAATTCTTCGTTACAGTGGTTCGCTTTTTTCAATTTACGTTCCAACCGATCCGATAAAGAAAAATTAAAATGGATACCCGAAAGCATTTGCCTCTCTTTTCCATACCTATTGGCTAATTCCTCTCTATATTTCTCTTTCAGAATTCCTTTCTCGCCAAACTTTGCTATTGGTATTTCTTCCTCATGAGGCAATAATGGCGGCAAACTTTGTGGCCAAAGTAATTCATCCGTTAAATTCTCGGAAATGACATCCTGTAAAGTTTCTAAAAAACCATGAACTTCGGCAATACTATGCAAAGGAGGAGTAATCATCTCTACCTGACTCTCCGAAAAATCGGTAGTAATAAAAGGATTCTGAAATTTATCTCCTAGAATTCCCGGATGAGGCGTAGTAGCCATATTTCCAGAATAATCTACCCTCACATTTTCTTTTTCGATGCCAAACTTTCCGTTTTTTAAACTCTCCCTAATCCCCTCTAAGCGAAGGGCTTCATTGATATTGTTAATAAGATGATCCATATATCAAAATTTACCAAATGTATTATTTTTAAAATAAGTTCGTAATAAAAAGTAAAGAACTATACCTTTTAATATGCTACTTCCGGTGATACTCCACCAGACACCATTTAAACTTAAAACAGTATAAAAACCAAGAAAATAAGCTCCTGGCAAACGTAAGGAAGTAAATATCACACTAACAGTAGCAGATATCTTTGTCTTTCCAAGTCCGTTAAAAACTCCGGCACTAATCATTTCCAAACACATAAATAATTGAGAAGCTGCCAATATCATTAAATAATCCTTTCCCATTAATATACTTTCTGCCTCGGGAACGAATATGGAAAATAAAGTTTTGGGAAGAATCAAAAATATTAAAGTAGTAACAGATCCTACTGCCAAAGATAAGCGCAATCCGGCTTTATAAATATCAGGAACCTCGGTTAAATTTTTTGCTCCGTAACTATGCCCTACCATAATAGTTACAGCTTGCATAATTCCACCAACAATCATAAATGTAATGGATTCGATTTGAACACCAATTTTCTGAACCGCAATGGCATTAGGTCCCCAATCTGCAATAATTCGAGCTAGAAAAATATAAATTACCGAAAATGAAATTCGTTGCACCGCAGCAGGCATACCCACCTCAAATAAACTTTTTAGTTTAGCAACATAGGGCAAAAAACCTTTAAAATATATTTCATCAAATTTGTGATATACAAAATAGAAATATCCCAAACTACAGGCTCTTCCGAGAATTGTAGCAATAGCCGCTCCTTCAACTCCCAGCTTAAAAGTAAAAATCAACAGAGGATCCAAAACTATATTTACTAAGGTTCCTATAACACTGGCCTTAAAGGATATTTTTGTTTTCCCATGAGCGTTAAAAATACTGATGAATAAAAGGTTAACAAAACTAATAATAATCCCAAAAGAGCTAATTATTAGATAAGAAACGGCCATTTCATTCACCTGAACATCTTTCATCTGAAAAAAACCGATGAACTGCTCTGGAATCGCTAAAAATACTGAAGTAAATAAAATAGCAATTCCCCCAATACCCCACAATCCAGCAGTAGAATACCTACCTGCGGCATTCAGATCTTCAGCACCCACCGAGTGCGCCACTTTTATATTCGCACCTACGGTAACAATCGAAGCCATTGCCCAACCTAAATGTAGAAAGAAACCTGCCGAACCAACTGCCGCCACGGCTCCACTTCCCAAATATCCTACCCAAATCATATCGGTAAGATTATAAGTCATGTGCAATAGAAACGAACCAATAATTGGGAAAGCCAACTTCAGTAGCTTTTTTCCAACTTCAGAATATTTTCGTTCTCTTCTAAGTAAACCGGTGATGAATTTTAACATCTATAAAACTTCATGTGTGAATGCAAAAGAATATAAAATGGCAATAAAAATAAACTTAGCTATAACAATAATCACTATTTAAGCATTTTATGAATTAGTTGATCCAATTCATTTTTTAAACACATTGCTTTCCCAAGGTTGCAATTAAGGGTCTTTGCCATTTCTTCGGGAATATTTTTCGCTTTCAGTTTTAGATCTTTTCCTTTATCCGTAAGAAAAATAAGAACCTTTCTTTCGTCTTCGCAACACTTTATTCTTTTAATAAAAGAGAGTTGTTCCATTCGTTTCAAAAGAGGAGTTAAGGTGTTCGTATTTAAATATAATTTACAACCAATTTCGTTAACTCCAACCCCATCTTTCTCCCATAAAACAAGAAATACCAAATATTGAGGGTAGGTAATTCCAAGCTCATCAAGATAAGGCTGATAATGTCTTGTCATCAGCCTTGAGGCTGCATAAATCGTAAAGCATAATTGATTCTCCAATTTAAGAGGTTCGAACTCTTTACTTGCTAAATTGTCCATAATTTTCATTTATATCGCTTGCGATGCAAATTAACGAAATTGTGCGGTAAGATCAAAAAATAAAGCCCTGTATATCGCGACAGACAAGGCTATAATAATGGGATAATTTAGTTTACTCTTTCCAAAATCCTTTTTGATTTAACAATCGAAATTTTCCCGCGCCTAAGAATATAATTGCCAGTGCTCCGAATAAATACAAGACATTTAGCTCGATAGCCAAACCTCCGTATTCGTTTAAGTGAAAAAAACCTTCGGGATAAGCTGCAGGAATAGATACCAACATGGTGAGTGCAATGATCAAAGCAGAAAGTCTTGTATATATTCCTAATAATAATAAAATTGGAGCAAGTAATTCGCCAACATAAACTCCGTAAGCCAACATTTCTGGTACACCAATTTTAACCAGCAGAAATTTTACGCCACCAATACCATTCAAAAATTTTTGAACGCCATGTAACAAAAGTAGACCTCCAACTGATATTCGTAACATTAGTTTTCCTAAATTTTCCATAAATATATTTTTATTTGATTAATTTCGAGTTTCCTAACAAATCTAAGAGTCTTTAAAGAAGTTATAAATGCACAATTTATGGCTATTGATGTACTTTTTTTCAACCCGCAATTACTGAATATGTTACACACACTATTACAAAACAATTTTGGTTTTTCTGATTTTAAGACTGGTCAAAAAAAAGTTATTTCTACAATATTGGATGGAAAATCAGCAATAGCAATCTTCCCCACTGGCTCTGGAAAGTCGCTATGTTACCAACTTCCAGCATTACAACTTCCCGAAATTACCTTAGTGGTTTCTCCATTGCTGGCCTTAATAAAAGATCAAATTGATTTTCTTCAATCGAAAAACATATCTGCTGTGCGTATCGATTCCTCGCTCTCGAAAGAGGAGGAACAAGAAATTATGAATGGAATCCGCGCCAAGCAACACAAAATTTTAATGATCTCGGTAGAACGTTTTAAAAATGAACGCTTTCGCAGATTTCTGAAAGACATTCCAATTTCTTTACTGGTTGTAGATGAAGCCCATTGCATTTCGGAATGGGGACACAATTTTCGCCCAGATTATTTAAAATTACCCGATTATCGAGCTACTTTTCGAGCAAAACAAGTCCTTTTGCTTACCGCAACCGCTACTCCCAAGGTTATTGAAGATATGAGCAAAAAGTTCGATATTGCAAAAGAACAAGTTACTATTACAGGATTTTACCGATCTAATTTGCATTTGAATGTTATTCCTGTCATTCAATCCGAAAAAAATAAACAACTACTTAGCTTACTTCTTTCCCGAAAAAGTGAATGTGGAATTGTATATGTAACGCAGCAAAAAACGGCCGAAGTTGTAGCAAGTATTTTAGCTTCGGAGGGAATTGGTTCCAAAGCCTATCATGCCGGATTAAAAAGTGAAGACCGAGAGGAAATCCAAAATCAATTTATGGCGAATAAAATTAATTGCGTAGTTGCAACCATCGCTTTTGGAATGGGAATCGACAAATCGAACATTCGCTATATAATTCATTACGACCTTCCAAAATCGACTGAAAACTATTCTCAGGAAATTGGTCGAGCAGGTCGCGATGGACAAAAATCAGATTGCATTGTTTTGGCAAATCATGACAATGTGAATGTGCTTGAGAATTTCATATTTGGAGACACTCCTGCACTATCAGGCATAAAAGAAATTCTCAGTCGCATAAAAAAGGCTAAAACAAGCTGGGAAATCAAACTAAACACACTGCCAGCATCAACTAATATTCGGATACTTCCCATTAAAACCCTACTGGTTTACATGGAGATACGAGGAATTATAAAACCACAATACAGCTATTTTGCTGACTATCGGTTTAGCCTAAATAGCGACGAAAAAAGTATCGTGGAAAAGTTCCAAGGAGAACGAAAGAAATTTATTCAGGCTATTTTCGATCATTCTGAAAAAGCAAGAAAATGGACAACAGTAAATTTTGATACAATCAGTCAGAATTATTCGACAGACAGAAATCGAATTATTTCAGCCCTTGAATATTTCGACGCTCAAAGATTAATTAATCTGGAAGCAAAAGTAATGGTGGATGTTTTCGCTGTTACGAATCCAGATTTTGATATTGATGAAGTAGCTCAAGAACTTTACGACAGTTTTAAACTAAAAGAAGAAGCTGAAGTAAATCGAATTCGCGAAATGCTAAGTCTGTTTGAATCGGAAACCTGTATTAGTAAGAATCTTGCGAACTATTTTGGAGAATATCCCGAATGGGAAAAATGTGGACATTGCTCTGTTTGCAATTCTGGTCCGGTAAAAATTGCCAAATCCAAAGAGTTGAAGAATCTGCATGAATACAATTATCAGGAATTATGCAAAAATGCCACAAGCCAATTTGGGGATCAAATCACTAACGAACTTCTGGCAAAATTTTTATGCGGAATTAATACTCCTATTTTTTCGCGACTAAAATTGAAGCAGGAAAAACATTTTTCAGTATTGGAAAACTATCGGTTTACTGATGTTTTAGAGTGGGTTAAAACAAGTAAAAACGAAAGTATTTAAATATATAATACCTACTTTTACACCTTCATAATAAACAATAAAAGTTTTGAAAAGAAATCCGAATTTCCCGTTTGCACCATCAAAATCACCAATTTTTTACGGATGGATTGTTATGTTTGCGGGTACTATTGGTGTAATTGCAAGTATTCCCGGTCAAACAATGGGCGTATCCGTTTTCACCAATTACCTAATTGATTCTTTACAATTAAGTCGCGATGCCCTAAGTTCTGCCTATTTAATTGGTACTGTAACCAGTTCACTATTTTTAACCCACGCCGGTAAAATTTACGATAAGTTTGGAGCTCGTTTTACTGCCATGATTGCCGCTTTCGGATTAGGAATCACCCTTATACTGTTCTCTTATTCACACTTATTGTCCGAATCAATATCTTCATCAATCAACATCGGATTTTCAACATCCTCCTTTGTTCTTATTTCTTTACTATTTTTCTTTTTACGTTTTTCCGGGCAAGGAGTATTAACATTAGCATCGCGCAACATGGTAATGAAATGGTTCGACCAACGAAGAGGTTTAGCCAACAGTCTTTCAAGTGCAATTCAATCTTTTGGTTTTGCTGTATCTCCATTATTTATTGCTCTTATTATTACTCGTTTCGATTGGAGTACGGCCTATCAGGCATTGGCAATACTAACGGTCCTATTTATAATTTTTGCCTACTTTTTATATCGAGATAATCCAGAAGAATGTGGCCTAATTCCTGATGGTAAAATGATTGAAACAAAAGTTGAAAGCTTACCAACTTTTCAATCAAAAAAACAATATACCTTAAAAGAAGCACGAAGCACATGGGTTTTTTGGGTGTTTGCTCTTTCTTTATGTTTTAATGCTTTTTTTATTACCGGATTTACTTTTAACATTATTTCCATATTCGAATCGTGTGGCTTTTCTGAACAAAAAGCTTTGAGTGTATTTATTCCAGTCTCTATTATCTCCATAATTACGGCTGTTACTGGTAATATTTTTAGTGATTATATTCGAATTCAAAAACTACTATTCGTTTACTTAATAGGCTGTTTTTTAGCAAGCTTGGGCATTGCTATTTTAGAATCCGAAATTGGTTATTACATTTTAATTGTAGGAAATGGAATTATGGGAGGACTATATTCAGTTTTGGTTGCAATTAGCTGGCCTCGTTTTTTCGGACGTAAACATTTGGGAGCCATAAGTGGTTTATCCATGTCCTTAGTTGTATTTTCAAGTGCTTTTGCACCTCTTTTTTTTAGCAGAATACATACGTTAACTAATAGCTATAGCTTAGCGGGATATGTTGGTATTGCATGTGCAATCCTCTTATTTGTTTTCTCAGTAAAAGCCAAAAATCCACAATTACAATAAAAATAAACAGACACAAAATTTAATTTGTATCTGCCTTTCAACTCGATTAAAAATTGACTTAACTAAATATCATATTTAACGGTAAATAATACGTAACGAGGTTGTACGAAATAGGTTGAAGATGAAAATGAATAATCAGTTTCGCTACTTTGATCCAACGACTCGGTATTTAATAAATTATTGCCTTTAATTCCGAACTCCCACTTGCTGTCCTTTTGCTGATAAGTAAGATTTGCATCTAAGAAACTATACTTATTCTCAATCGTTTTATTTTTATCGGTATAACTATACCAATCGTAATCTATAGTAAAAATAAAACTCTTCAAGAATGCCGCGTCGAACTTTGCAAATGGCCGTTTGGTATAATAAGTTGTTGTAGTTGAACCTCTATCGTATTCGCTGATAGAATAATTGTAACCTACTTCCAAATTTGGTGCATTTTTAAAATTCGTAGCCAAAGAACCACTATAATTTTGATTTAACGATTCGGAAACACTTGGTTGTGAATTCACCAAATTATTGGTTTTAGCCCATGAAAAATCGGCTTTTACCGATCCTTTCACTTTTTTAAATGTTCGTTGGTACCTGCCACTCGCACTTACCGATTCATCGTTAAAATTAGAGTTGATAGTAGTTCTTACCTGATTAATTCCAATTGGCATCACATCGTTTTTCAACGCATCAATTCGTTTGGTATAAGTCAAATTGGCAAACATATTTGTAAAATTGAACATGTTGAAACTAAAGAAATTTAGAGAAAGCCGATGATTTAATGCGCTTTCCAAGTTTCTGTTTCCACTATAAACAGAATTATAATTGTTCAAAACAAAAGATTCTGCAAAACTTGAAACATCCGTAAAGGAACGAGTAATCTGATAATTGAAACGTAAATTCTCCGACTTTTTAAGTTGCATATTCACATAAAATTCGGGAAGTAAGGAGGTTAATTCATCTTTTACCGTTGATCCTAACTGAGTATTTTTTGCTTCGTACTGATGCAAGCTAAAGCCTGGATTAAAAGTGAAAATTCCGGTTTGTAATTTGTAATGAAATGCGAAAAACAAATCGGAGATATTGAACTTCACATCATTAGTAAATTCCTCTCCTGTCATTTCCAATTTTGAACTATTATCTAAGATCTGAAAAATCTCGGAATCGAAATTCTGATGACTTTGAGTAGTTCCCAAGGTGAATTCAATATTGCTTTTATCGCCAGTAATATAATAGTAATCCAATTTTGCATCTATCTTATTACTTACAATATTTTTCTGTTGATTTAAATTATAAAAGTCGACACTCTCATCAATAGGAAACAAACTCACAAATGCAAACTCATCTCTTACTGCATTATAAAATGGATCTTCGTCCTGATAAAGATGTTGCGCCTCGAAGGAGAAAATATTCCTCTCATTAAGCGTATAATAGATATTTGTATTCTGATTTACAGAAATCGGTTTTTGTTGCTTAAACTGAGTAATATCATCTGTTGCATCACTCACCACTGAAACTACTTCTCCTTGTTCTTCATCGTTCGACTTTTTTACTAATACATCGTAATCGAACTGAAAATTAGAATTAGGTTTGTAAACAGAACTAAACTTAAGCAGTCCTAAATTTACTGTCTGATCAGTTTTATTGATGGCCTCCTCTACCAAGGAACTATTTCCATCTAATTTATAGGTAGTTTTGCTTTGTGTTTCCATTTTGGTTCCCGTATAGGAATAAATCCCAAAACCACTTAAATCTAAGGCCTTATTTGGGGAATACGAAAAGTTGATTGCTCCAAATTTAGTATCAACATCTTTTGCCTTATTGTTTTGAGCTGTTGATAAACCCAAACCATCCGATCCCACTTCAATAGAACTTCCACCTCCGGGATTAAAGCCCTTAAAACCACCGGTGAAATTCATATAATCTCTTCGGGTAAAAGGAACTTCCCCAATATTGTTGGCATCTGTTATTACATTCAAACTAAATTCCGGACTATAGTAAAATAATTTTGGATGAGCTAAATATTTCTCATCAGGACCAGCTCCGGCAGTTAATTCTCCAAACCAGAATTTCTTTTTCCCAGACTTTAAACGAATATTTAGAGCTACGTTATCGTCATCGTTAGTTAAACCTTTCATTTGTCCAACCTCATTGAAATTCCTCAGAACTTCAATTTTATCTATCGCATCGGCGGGAATATTGTCCGAGGCAATCTTGGAGTCCCCATCGAAAAAATCTTTTCCCTCTACCATTACTTTCTGGACCTTTTTTCCCTCCACTTCAATTTGTCCATCATCATTCATTTCTATACCTGGAAGAGTCACCAAAACATCTTTCAATTTCTTTTCGGTTCCTGTTGTAAACGAATCAGTATCGTAAACAATGGTATCGCCACGAACAGAAACAGGCATGGTGTAAGTAACATCAACTTCGGAAAGCAAACTGTTTTCTTCCGATAAATTCACATCCCATTCCGCATCAATAGTAGTGGTAGTAAATGGAAATTCTTTTGGCTGAAAACCAATAAAACTAACTTTTATCGTGTAGGTTGAATTCGTTAATAAACTCAATTTGTAAAGTCCACTATGATTGGTTACGCAATAGGATTCTAACAGGTTAGTTTCGTTATTAATTGCAATAATATTAGCCATTTCCACTCCCAATTCCGTACTATCCCTCACAAAACCTTTTAAGGTTATTTTTTGAGAGAAACCAGCAATAAAAGTGCATAAAAATAAGAATACAAGAAAAATCTTCTTCATGAGAACGTACATTTAATTGAGTTTAGAAATAAATTTTTGAGAGGCAATTTTTCTAGTGAGGACCGTGACCTCCTCCACCTCTTCGACCACCAAAACCACCATTTTCACGCATTTCTGTCATTTTATCTTTCGATATTTGATCGTACTCTGCCTGACTAACTTCCTTGCCCTTTGAAGGTGCTTTTATTTCGATTCTCTCCGTTGGATTCAGTACAATTTGAGAGCACAATATGCTGGTTATATCATCATTCACCTCTAAAATTAAACCTGGCAATCCCCAATACGATGCAGGACCTTGATTTACAGGAATATCTGGTGAATACCATGCAACAATCTCAATTTCTTTTTCAATAAACTCTTTTTCAGTATTATTCTGATCGCGATTAAATATTGCAGACATGTTTGGTCGTTTTACAGTTCTAATAGCAGTTGCCTTAAATGCTGTATAATTCCCTATTTTCTTAGTTTCGCTTCCCATTTTCCATGCTAAGTTTGGCAGGCTATCTTTCACCAAAAAAATCTTCCCAAAAAGATCATTTTTAACCGAGTAAGTGCCTTCCTTCACATTTTTGTAATAATCTTCACCACTACTTCCCATCATTCCAAACCTCATTCCACCACGCCCACCAGCACCTCCGGTAGATTGCTCCAACTTCACTTCTTCTTTATAAATCGATTCGATTTGATTAAAACTTAGAGCATATGTTTTTTCACCTGCCTTTTTCATTCGTTCCAACATCTCTTTTTTTCTGTCTTCAGGGATATTTCTACCTCCAAAATCCATTTTAACTGTTGTTTTACTCTCGTAAATCGCTTTTCCCTGAAAATCCTGTGCAGATAAGCTTGAAATTAGAAGTAGTATGCAACAAGCTGCAAACAGTAGTTTAGTCATATCTTTTTAGTTTTTGTAAAATCGTTCTACTAAGACTATAGAATAAGGAGATGGTTTAATCTTCGCTAAAGAAAAAATGCTCTTTCCGCTAAAAAAATGGACTAGCTAAGTAGCCGATTTAAAACTAAAAAATTCATTCGGTGTTTTCATTTTTAATACCACCCGGTTCTACACATATATTTTATTGATACACCTATTGTAACACAGGACTTATTCAAAAGTTACTCTCTTAAGCCATAACAACAAGAAAGCCTACATAAAATGCAGGCTTATCAACTATAATTTGGAAGTGGATTTTATTTTACGGTTTTCTTCATAGTACCTAGATAAGTCCAATTTAAATCTCTTGTTTTAATAGCGGCATCAATCTTATTTTGAGTTTCCGCATCAACATTAAACACCTCATTTCTACCATACGCATCAAAATAATGCAAATATCCTGTAAACATATCGAAGGTCATGTGGGTAGTCGGCACCTTACTTCCCGAAGGCATCAATACTCTGGACAAAGCCCAATGACTCATGGTACCCGCATCTACTCTTGTTTGGTGAATAGGAAGAAACAATTCCATTTCAGCTTTTTCATAATTATCAAACTTCCCTTCAATTGCCTCCATAAAATTCATTCTCATTACTGTACCAACCTCCATTACAAATTTATCTTTAGTGGCAGCAATCACTTTCATAAACATTCTCTTACTAAGCTCTCTTGATTTTTCTCCAAGCTCTAAGGCTTTCCTTAATTCCTCCTCTGTCATGGCTGGATAAGCCTTTTTAGCAGCATTCCACACATCTCCATCCGACAATGCTTTTACAGGATTATCGTAAATAGTTACCGTTAAATACTGATATCCCTGCTCGGCACCACCAGGTTTTAACGACCATAAATCCCAGCCCTTAATTTCTCCACTTCTAACGCGTTCGGCATGTATCTTTTCCCAAAAAGTCTCTGTTTCCCAATAATTCGTTTCCTGATCGCTGTTCACTTTCATGAATTCAAAAACCAGAAACCGTTCTTGTTGCGCTATGCCAGTAATGCAAAACAATACCATAGCAACTAATAGCAGTAATTTTTTCATAACAACCAGTTTTAGTTAATAATACTTAAGTTACAGCTTTTTATGCCTTTTCACAAAAGAGAAATGCCACTGGCAAATTTACCCCAATATAGAAGCCCAATCAGGCTTATCATTTTAGTTTTTAGGATTTTAAAAACTCTTTACCCTCTTTCTTTATTCAAGTAGCAAGAGGCATAAAACATAACTATAATAGATTTATCCTATCCAACTAATAAATGTCCCTAAGAAAAACTACTTGCTTGATTTTCTAATCGTCAATAAGTTCATTTTTTTGCGTATTTTCAGTTATTATTCAGAACCAACTTCCCTTAACAAAAATAGTATGATTGAATTACAAGAAATTTCAAACAAAATATTAGTATTACTTCCTAAATTTGGCTTAGGCATTGTTATTTTATTCCTCTTTATAATGAGTTCGTGGTTAATTAAAAAAGTAATTACCAAACGAGTAAAACCTAAAACAAAGAATCCCCTACTCGCCGAATTTTTAGGAAAAGTAGTTGCATTCGTAATTTCTATTACCGGATTTGTTTTATTTCTGCATATTATCGGACTTGGAGCTATCGCCAAAAACATAATGGCTGGTGCAGGAATCACCACCTTTATAATTGGTTTTGCATTTAAAGATATTGGGGAAAACTTTCTATCAGGAATTTTAATGGCTTTTAAAAGTCCCTTTAAAGTTGGCGATTTAATTGAAACCAGCGGAACAGTAGGTTATGTTAGCGAATTAAATCTTCGCGAAAGCATCCTAAAAACTTTAGATGGAAAAGATGTTTACATTCCGAATTCTCAAATAATTAAAAACCCACTATTCAACTACACTATCGATGGTTTTTTACGATATGAAATAATTGTTGGTTTGGACTACAATACCGATTTTAAAAAAGTTTCGGATATTATTACAAATAATTTAGCCCAAATACCCGAGGTGTTAGGTGGGGATAAAAAACCAATGGTAGTAGTAGATGAACTTGGTACAAGCACCGTAAATATGAGGATTTTATATTGGATAGATACTTTTAAATCAAAATCAAAAGCTTATCATCTACAAATTAAGTCGCAAATTCTCATTAAAATTGTTGAAGATTTAAATAAAAACGGGATATATTTACCTGCCGATATTGTTGAAATAAAAAACTACAATGATCAGATTATACAAACAAATAAAATTTGATTTTAAAACGAATAAGATCTACAACAAAATAGAATAGAAACTACTTTTGCCTTTCTCAAATTAATTTATCTGAATTTAAAGCACAATTCGGATCTTTAAACGAATGCCAATCGGCCAAATAAACTAAGAACTAAACAGATTAATTTTCACATGAACAATTTTTTTAATAAAGAACTGGTTAGAACTCAACTAATCAAAGTTCAAGAATGGATAATAACAGATTTAACGGCAATTGTAATCATTACCATTGCTCTATTCATTGCTTTAAAATTTGGAAAGTATTTTATACATGGACTTACCAAAACCTTACTAAGTCATTCCGAAAAAAATGAAAAGATTGACACTCTTGAAGCTGAAAAAAGAATAAAGACTCTAATGGGTATCATATCCGGAGTATTTAGAATAATGGTTTACTCAATCTATTTTATGATACTACTGCAAAAATTCGGGATAAACATTGCCCCTATCCTAGCTAGTGCCGGAATAATTGGATTGGCTGTTGGTTTTGGTGCTCAGGAATTGGTTCGAGATGTTATCTCTGGGTTTTTCATTCTGCTCGAAGATCAAATTAGAACAGGAGATGTTGCCATTATTAATGGAACTGGTGGTCTTGTCGAGAAAATTGAATTACGCACCATCACCTTGCGCGATTTTTCTGGTGTTGTGCATATTTTTCAGAATGGTAAAATTAATACCCTTTCGAACAGAACGAAAGAATGGTCGGCTGCAGTATTTGAAATTGGTGTTGCTTATAAAGAAGATGTGCAACAGGTTATGGATATTATGGCACAAATTGGCAAAGAAGTGCAGGAAGATGCAACATTTACCCAAAGCATATTGGAACCTATTGAGATTATGGGACTGGATCAGTTTGGCGATAGTGCTTTAATTATTAAAGCTCGTATAAAAACAAAACCATCTATGCAATGGGTCATTTCCAGAGAGTTCAACAAGCGCTTAAAAGTGGCCTTCGACAAGCATAATATTGAAATTCCATTTCCACACACAACTATTTATTGGGGCGATAAAATAGCTCCTCTTCATCTCGAAGTGAATGATTCAAAAATATCAAAGTCGTAATAAACTTATAATACCAATTTAATTTCAAAATAGACTTTCATTGAAATGAATTAATTTTTAGCTGTATCGAAGCAAAAAAGTAAAACATAAGCAAGTTAGGGTGCATCTTTTTTAACGAAGATATAGCTTATAAAAACTACCCCTTTCGGAGAAATGGGTAAAAAAAATCCTCAGGATCGTATATCCTGAGGATTTTTTTTGTTTTAATTTACAAGTCGACTTCTACCATTACAGGCAAATGATCGGAAGGGTACCTCTCCTCTACCTGATCGTCAATAATACGATACTGATTTACTTTCCCATCGCCTTTGCTGATGAAAATATAATCAATACGATCGGTAACCGGCTCGCTGTGTTTAAATCCATTAAAGCTTCCCTCAGGGCCTGAACAATTCTCGCCTGCCAAACTTTTTGTTTCTCCCAACACCTCACTCAAATATTGAATTGCCGAAGTTTCGGGAGTCAGGTTTAAATCGCCCATTAAAACACAAGGGTAGTTTTCTGGATTGTGTTCAGTGATTTTACCGTAGATTAATTTGGAGCTATTTAATCGCGCCAACTCACCAACATGATCGAAATGAGTGTTGAACACATAAAACCGTTGCTTTGTTTCCTTATTCTCCAAAAGCAAATAGGTACATATTCGTTCTAAAGCTGCATCCCATCCTTTCGAAATTTCTTCAGGAGTTTCCGACAACCAAAAAGTGGTATGCTTTATCAAATTGTATTTTTCTGTCCGATAAAAAACGGCACAATACTCTCCTTTTTGTTTGCCATCATCGCGTCCAACACCAAGGTAAGAATAATCTGTGAGCGCACGATCCAAATAAAGTATCTGATCGTTCAAACCTTCCTGTGTACCAAATACATCAGGGCTATATTTCTGAATCAGATCTACCACATTGGCTTTTCTTGCCTCCCAACAATTTATACTATCACCGGGATTGTTGTAACGCAAATTGTAAGTCATAAATGTTTGTGACTGTTCTTGTTCAGCACATCCAAATAGCATTAGTACAAAAAATAAATATATATAGTTTTTCATGTGTCTAAACTTGTTTGAAAATGTCACATGGAACTCGCCAAATAGTTATTCTCGTGTGTGAGATTTTTTTTCATGGCTCGTTTCATCTCTTCAAATTGATTACTTAGCTCCTAAAACAAATTTCAATTCTCCACCCTGCATAAGCTGCTGATGAGTAATTGTTAACTCCTTATATTCTTCCCCATTTAAATAAACAGCTTGAATGTAATGATTCTGCTCTGCCTGATTTTCCGTAGAAATGGTAAAAGTTTTTCCGTTTGGCAAATGAATTACTCCTTTTTCGATAGATGGTGAAGTTATATCGTATATTCCGTTGGCCGGATTTGTTGGGTAAATCCCTAGCGAAGACATCACCAACCAAGCCGACATCTGTCCACAATCTTCGTTTCCACAGTACCCGTCGGGTTTGTTTGTGTATTGCGAACTAATTATTCTGCGAACCATTTCCTGTGTTTTTCCCGCTTGTCCGATATGATTATACAAATAAGCTACATGATGACTAGGTTCGTTCCCGTGTGCATACTGTCCAATCATTCCTGTACTAAAAATAGGCAGGTCGTCGGTCGTGGCCGGATAATAGGTGAACATTGAATCCAGCTTAGCTGTAAACTTCTCTTTTCCAACTGTGGCGATAAACTCAGGAATATCTTGTGGTACGTACCAGAAATATTGCCATGCATTACTTTCGCAATAGTAATTGGTATAATCTTTCGCAACAAAATTAGGAATGAACTTGCCATGCTCATCTTTCGGACGGAAAAAAGTCGATTTTGGATCGTATAAATTCTTCCAATTCTCCCCACGTTTTAAAAAGTACTGATAATCTTCTTCCTTGTTCAAGGCTTTTGCCAACTGGGCAATGCACCAATCATCGTAAGCATATTCCAAAGTTTTGGATACCGACCAGTTCTCTCCTTCGGAATCGGTAGGAACGAAACCCAATTTCATGTACTCATCAATCTCTCTGCCCTTTTCCATTGCTGATTCCTTACAAGCAGTAAAGGCTTTTTCAGCATCCATCTCAATTCCCTTGAAATAAGCATCAACAATAACAGGTACGGCATGGTAACCAATCATCATGTTGGTTTCGTTTCCTGCCAGCGACCAAACTGGCAATAAGCCTGTTTCATCGTAATGTGCCAAAAATGATTGGATAAAATCTTCTACTTTATCAGGACAAAGAATGGTGTACAAAGGGTGAGCTGTTCGATAGGTATCCCATAAAGAGAAGGTGTCGTAACGATCAAATCCTTCGGCTTTGTGATATTTTCCATCTGCTCCTTTGTGCATTCCATCTACATCTGAAAGTAAGGATGGTGTCAAATACAGGTGATATAAATTGGTATAGAATATTTCTTTTTGAACTTCCGATCCGGTAATTTCAATTTGCGAAAGCAACTTCTCCCATTCCTGATCGGAATTTCTTACAGTAGCATCGAAATCCCAAGCCGACAGTTCTGCTTGCAGGTTTTTCTTTGCACCTTCAACCGAAGCCGATGACAATGCCACTTTAACCAATATTTGTTCCTTCTCGGTAGTTGGGAAATTGGCAACAATCTTAGTTTTTACTCCATTCACTTCCCTATTTAGCGATTTTGCATCTGCTTCGAACAAATCGGCACTTTTAAAAGCTTTAGAGAATTGAGCTACAAAATAAACGTGCTGATCTCTCGCCCATCCGTTGGATTTTCGATATCCAGAAATGGTAGAATCATTTTCGATGGTAATTTTTGTGGCATATGGATTGTCCCAATTCATTCTGAAACCTAAATCCAATATGATCTGTGATTTTTCATCGGCAGGAAAAGTATATCGGTGAAATCCAACCCGCTTAGTCGTTGTTAACTCGACAACAATACCAGAACTTAGCAAATCAACTTTGTAATATCCTGGCGATGCTTCTTCTCGGTCGTGAGAAAATTTAGAATACGGACGATAATCTCCTTCAGGAGTTAAACTTTCGGTAAAACGACTGTTCATTGGCATGAACAACAAATCGTACATATCTCCTGCTCCGGTTCCCGATAAATGGGTGTGGCTAAATCCGGCAATGGTAGAATCAGGCCAAAAATAGCCTGCTATTCGATCCCATCCGGGCAAACCGTTATCAGGACTCAACTGAACCATTCCAAAGGGAGAAACTGCCCCCGGATAAGTGTTCCCTGGTCCATCGGTTCCTACAAAAGTATTTACGTAATTAGTAAGCTTTATATCGCTTTCAACATTCTTTTCACTACACGCAAAAAGACAAATCATTGCCCAACAGATGGCTAATAATCTCATATTCTCTAATAATTTGAATTTCTGAAAAATTTTAAATTCAGAAACAATATGGAAATTTGGCTTTTGGAGATTATGAGTTCAAATATACGGAAAAGAAGCATATTCAATAATGATTTAAAGAAACTAGAACAAAAAAAAGGATCAGCATTGCTGATCCTTTACATTATCCATTATCTTAAATCAATAAAACCCACCAACTTATCTATTAATTAGCGATAATGGATATAACATGTACTTTTTACTAACTATTTATTTTTTCCATAATTTTTGCATGTCTTCCAAGCTTCTTCCTTTGGTTTCTGGTACAATTTTCCATACAAATATTGCCGACAGAATTCCCATCAATCCATAAATCCAATACGAAAAACCATGATTGAACTGAGCGGTTAACCACGAATTATCATTCATCATTGGAAAAGTCCATGAAACCATCATATTTGCAATCCACTGAGCTGCAACCGCCAAAGACATGGCGCTACGAATTGAGTTCGGGAAAATTTCCGAAAGCAATACCCAAGTAACTGGTCCCCATGACATGGCAAAAAAAGCAACGTATCCTAACATCGCAAATAAAGCAACCAAACCTAACTGATTGAAATAAAATGCAGCACCTAGTGCGAACATACAAACTCCCATACCTACACCACCAATAATCATCAATGGTTTACGACCAAATTTGTCTACTGTAAAAATCGCAAGCACGGTAAAAATCAGGTTTATTGCCCCAACCAAAATGGTTTGAAGAAGAGAAGTATCTGTATCGTTGCCCATGTTTCTAAAAATTTCGGATGCATAATACAATACCGCATTAATTCCGACAAATTGCTGGAATACAGACAACAGAACTCCTATTAATATAATTAAGCCTCCAAAAGTTAACCATGGAGCATTCTTTTCTTTTAATGACTCCTTAATATCAATCATTAATTGTGGAGCTTTGCTAGTTCCAACTATCTTATTCAGCAATCCTTCTGCTTCCTCTTCACGCGATTTCATGATTAAATAACGAGGTGTTTCAGGAACAAAATACAACATCACTAAAAAGAATAGTGCTGGTATTATTTCGGATGCAAACATATATCGCCATCCAATTTCATTCAACCAATTATCATCACCACTTAAGGCAATAAAATAATTAACAAAATACACTATCAACATTCCAAAAACGATTGCAAACTGGTTTCCAGAAACCAATTTACCGCGAATATTTGCAGGTGCAATTTCGGCGATATACATCGGAGAAAGCATAGATGCTATTCCTACTCCAATACCACCAATAATTCGATAAAAAATAAATGAGCTAATTGTACTTGCGCCGAAAAAATTAAGTATTTCGGGCATTGCAGAACCTAAAGCCGAAATTGTAAATAGAACTGCAGCTAAAACTAAACCACGCTTTCTACCAATATTCTGACTAACGTATCCTCCGATTGATCCACCAATAATACAACCAATAATGGCACTTGAGATGGTAAAACCATTAATCGAGTTTAAGGTGTTTTCAGAAATTTCGTTTACGGATACCCAAAATTGAGTATACCAAATTACAGCACCTATAATTATAACTAAAGCACTATAAATCATTCCTTTTGTTTTTCCATACATGCGAAACATGAAACTGGAAACCAACAAAGAAACAACAATAAAACATAGAGAAATAATAATTTTATATTCTCCTAAAACTTGTAATGCAAGGGCATTATCAGTTTGTAATGGGGTAACAAAAAATACTTTTAAAGCTTCAATAGCTCCATTAATTACGGCAGTATCGTAACCAAATAGCAATCCTCCTAGTGTAGCCACCAAAGTAATGCTTAGTATGAACGATTTACTCCCCTGAGTTTGGGTCTGAGTCATGGGTTTGGAATTAGAAGTAAACTCCCGCAAATTATTTTACGGGAGTTTAAAAATAGTTATTTTAAATATACCAGTTAATTAACTGCTCTAACATTTCTTGTTTTCCACTTAGTTGCTTTGGTTCGCCAACTTCTTGAGCAATCTTTCTAAGATCTTCAAGACTAAGGTCGCCATTAGCAAATGCTTTTCCATTTCCTGATTCGAAAGAAGAGTAACGATCTTTCTTCATTTGCAAGTATGGAGAATCTGTTCTGATTTTATCAGCAATAACCAATGCACGTGCAAATACATCCATTCCACCAATATGCGATACAAAAATATCTTCTAAATCAGTAGAGTTACGACGAGTTTTCGCATCGAAATTGATACCCCCATGAGTAAATCCACCATTCTCTAGAATTGGCAACATGGCTGCAACAGTTTCGTAAATGCTTGTTGGGAATTCATCAGTATCCCATCCATTTTGGTAATCACCTTTGTTAGCATCGATACTTCCCAACATGTTGTTGTCAACAGCTGTTTGCAATTCGTGCTCAAATGTGTGACCAGCTAAAGTAGCGTGGTTTACTTCAATATTCATTTTGAAATCGTCAGCCAAACCATATTTGTTTAAGAAACCCATTACGGTTGCTGTATCGAAATCGTACTGATGCTTCATTGGTTCCATTGGCTTAGGCTCAATCAAGAAAGTTCCTTCGAAACCATTCTTACGACCATAATCACGAGCCATGGTTAAGAATTGTGCCATATGATCCAATTCTTGTTTCATATCGGTATTGAAAAGAGACATGTAACCTTCACGACCACCCCAAAAAACATAACCAGTACCACCCAAAGCGATAGTCGCATCCAATGCATTTTTTACCTGAGTACCAGCATTAGCAACAACACTAAAATCAGGATTGGTAGAAGCACCATTCATGTAACGAGCATTCGAAAATACATTCGCTGTTCCCCACAATAATTTAACTCCTGATTCTGCTTGCTTTTGCTTTGCATAGTCAACCATTACCGACATTCTCTTCTCAATCTCGAAAACAGAACCATCTCCAACAACATCAGTATCGTGAAAACAATAGAATGGTACACCTAATTTTGTAATGAATTCGAAAGCTGCATCCATTTTAGATTTAGATGCACTAATTGCATCAGCTTGATTTCCCCAAGGAAATTTTTGAGTTCCTGGTCCGAATGGATCTCCACCGTCTCCACAGAAAGTATGCCAGTAAGCCACTGCAAAGCGCAAGTGATCTTTCATAGTTTTACCTGCAACAACGCGGTTCTCATCGTACCACTTATATGCCATAGGATTTTTTGATTCTGGTCCTTCGTAAGCAATCTTACCAATTCCAGGAAAATACTCTTTGTCTCCTTTTAGAATAGTCATGATGTTCTTTCTTATTAAATTATCAATCTGTTTATTAGCTATCTTCTATAAATTCTTATGCAATTCTTTGTTCCAGCGATCATATGCCTTCAACATTTCTTCACGAAGTTTTTCCTCAGGCTTGATTGTATTGATTTTCTCCAATCCTGCGAATGCTTCTTCCAATGAAGAATAAATGCCTGCACCAAATCCTGCTCCTCTTGCTGCTCCCAACGAACCATCGGTATCGTACAATTCAATAGTTGCACCCGATACTGTCGCTAGAGTTTCTCTAAACAAGGGACTCAAAAACATATTTGCATGTCCGGCACGAATTACATTTGGCTGTACGCCAATTTCTTTCATTATTTCCATTCCATAAAAGAATGAAAAAGCAATTCCTTCTTGTGCTGCTCTGTAAATATGAGCATCAGTATGTCGATTCAAGTTCAAATTTGAAATTTGAGCTCCAATTTCACGATTCTTCAAAACACGTTCTGCTCCATTACCAAAAGGCAGAATAGTAATTCCATCCGATCCAGCAGGAATTTCCATCGCCTTTTCGTTCATCTCTGCATAAGACAAACCTTTTGCTACATTATGGTTCAACCATGAATTCATAATTCCGGTTCCATTAATGCAAAGCAAAATTCCCAAACGGTTATTTTCTGCGGTATGGTTTACATGAGCAAATGAATTTACTCTTGAGTAAGGATCAAATTTCACTTCATCACTAACACCATAAACCACTCCCGAAGTTCCCGCAGTTGTTGCTACTTCTCCTGGCTTCAACACATTTAAAGACAATGCATTATTTGGCTGATCACCGGCACGGTATGAAACTACTGCTTGACTCGAAAATCCTAATTCTTTTGCAATTTCGGGAAGTACTTGTCCTTGATTTGAGAAAGTATCTACAATTCGCGGCAATACATCTGCTGATAAACCGTAGGCATCCAGTACATCTTTCGAAACTGAATTATTTTTGAAATCCCAGAAAATTCCTTCCGACAAACCTGAAACAGTAGTACAGATTTCTCCGGTTAATTGCATGGCAATAAAATCTCCGGGTAACATTATTTTGTGAATTTTCGCAAATGTTTCAGGTTCATTCTCTTTTACCCAAGCCAATTTACTAGCTGTGAAGTTTCCAGGAGAATTTAGTAAATGCGAAAGACATTTATCTTTTCCAATACTGGCAAAAGCCTTATCGCCAATTTCAACGGCTCTGCTATCACACCAAATAATGGAAGAACGAACTGGCTTCAAATCTTTATCAACACAAACCAAACCATGCATCTGATAGGAAATACCAATGGCTTTTACCATAGCCTTATTCACCTTCGCAGTTTGCATTACGCTTTTAATGGCTTGCTTTAAATAATCCCACCACATTTCCGGATCCTGCTCTGCCCAACCTATTTGGTGTGCTGTAATTTGCATCTCCTTTTTTGGAAAAAAGTCGGTAGCTAAACACTTACTACTCTCGGCATCCAATAGGGATGCTTTAACCGATGAACTTCCTATATCTAATCCTAATAAATACATTTTATAAGCTTTTTTAATCCGTTCTGCCCTGTTCTGTTCTGAGGCAAATTTAGAAATGTTTTTCGATAAAAAAAAATTCTTTTACAAAAGCGAAACGTTTTTTACCTAAACAACTGTTTGACAATACAATAAAACAGAACTATAAATTCATTTGTAAGTTTAAAAACCTTTATACCTTGTTAAAGCGAATTATATTTATCGGTTCCAAACTCAAAAATCCAAATTCCTATCCACAGCAATCTGGCGTTTCACCCCCACTTCATTGTATTTTTAAAACTAATTACTAAAAACTAAACTTATTATTTAGTAAATTAAGCTCTTACTTAATGTTTACGTTCCTTTTAAATAAAAATCAATCACGAACAACAATTCCATAGCGTCGTTTGTTATCTTTTAAAAGAGGAACTCGATTGACAAATAAAATATCTGAATGAACTAGTTGTAATTATGGGAGCAACTATTTACCATTTGAATTTAGTTTTCTACAAATAAACATCTATGAAAATACTACTTACAGGTGCCAACGGTTATATAGGTAAACGATTACTCCCAATTCTTTTGGAGCAAGGACACCGAGTTGTTTGCTGCGTTCGAAATAAAGATCGTTTCCAAGCCAAGGAAGTTGACCACCCAAATTTGGAAGTATTCGAAGCCGATTTACTAAATTTAGCGTCTTTATCGGTACTACCTGTTGATATTGATGTGAGCTATTACCTGATTCATTCCATGCTTCATAATACGAAAGGGTTCGAGGATTTGGAAAAAAAATGTGCTCGAAACTTTGTAGAATACCTTGATAAAACACAAAATCGACAAATTATTTATTTGAGCGGAATTTCCAATGTTGAAATTTTATCAAAACATTTAGATTCAAGAAAACAAGTAGAAGAAATTCTAAAAACAAGCAGTAGTTATCATACAATTCTAAGAGCTGGAATTATTGTAGGCTCGGGAAGTGCATCTTTCGAAATCATTAGAGATTTGGTTGAAAAACTTGCCATTATGGTCGCACCAAAATGGTTACTCACAAAATGTCAGCCCATAGCTATTCGAAACGTTATCAGCTTTTTAACTGGAGTAATCGATCGCCAAGAATGCCACAATCAAACTTTTGACATTGGCGGTCCCGAGGTGTTAAGTTATAAAGAAATGCTACAGCAATATGCCGAAGTTAGAAAGCTACCAAGAATCATTGCCACACTTCCTATTATGACCCCCCGACTATCGTCGTACTGGTTGTATTTCATCACTTCTACCTCCTATAATTTGGCCTTAAATTTAGTTGACAGCATGAAAATTGAAGTAATTTGTCGTCCGAATAATCTTGCTTCTACCTTAGGCATAAGACTCATGCCTTACAAAGAGGCAATTGAACTGGCAACAGGTAGAATTAAGCAACAAATGGTAATTTCTTCGTGGACAGATGCTTTGAGCAGCGGTATTCTTCCCAACGAAAAAATGAAGTATGTAGAACCACCTGATTTTGGGTGTTACACCGATAATAAGCGCTATAAATTTACAAATAATCCAGAACAAATAATTGAGAATATTTGGGCTTTGGGCGGCGACCGAGGTTGGTATTACGGCAATTGGCTTTGGCATTTACGTGGGCTGTTAGATAAACTTTTTGGCGGTGTAGGTTTGAACAGAGGACGCAGACATCCAACTGAAATAGTAATGGGCGATTCGCTCGATTTTTGGCGCGTATTACTTGCCGACAAAGAAAATGGTCGCCTGCTTTTGTATGCCGAAATGCTACTACCAGGCGAGGCTTGGCTCGAATTTTCATTGGTGAAAAAGAAGGGTGAAAACTACCTTTCACAAAAAGCCACCTTTCGTCCGAAAGGAATCATGGGAAGATTGTATTGGATTTTGAGTTATCCCTTCCATATATTTATCTTTAAAGGAATGGCGAAGGGGATTATTAAGTATAAAAAATAATAACAGGTGATCAATATGAAGAAACGAGTAACTGGAATTGGGGGAATCTTCTTTAAATCGAAAGACCCAAAAGCAAGCAGAGAATGGTATAACAAACATTTAGGCATACAGTGTCCTGATGAATATGGTGGCATGTTTGAATGGCAGAAAACAAGTAAACCTGAAGAAACAGCCTATACAATTTGGAGTCCTTTCGAAGATAAAACAGAATATTTCGAGCCCTCGAAAAAAGATTTCATGTTTAATTATCGAGTGGAAAATTTGGTAGAACTCTTGAAGGTTCTAAAAGAAGAAGGTGTTGAAATTGTAGGTGAAATGCAGGAATTTGAATATGGAAAATTTGGATGGATACTCGACCCAGAAGGCAATAAAGTAGAACTCTGGGAACCTATCGATGGACCATTTGGTGACATGTACAGGGGAAAATCAACTTCAGAATAATATAAAAATAGTATTGAATGATCAAAAACATCACTTTCTTTGTTTTTGATCATTTTTAGTAAAACAATACAAATCTATTATCTTATAAATTATCATGAATCAAGCCATTGTTAATTTTTTAGATCCATTCACTATTCCCGGTGAAAAGTTAAAATATTCCATTATCTGTTCACAATATCAAGACAAATGGGTATTTGTACGCCATCGCTTACGAGAAAGCTGGGAAATGCCTGCCGGTCATATCGAAAAAGGCGAAACTGCACTGAATGCGGCACGCAGAGAATTGTATGAAGAAACAGGCGCTTCTCAATTTAGTTTACGTACCCTTTATGATTATTCGTGCGATTGGAAGGGAGAAACAAGATATGGCAGGATTTTTTTTGCCGACATAACACAATTGGGAAAACTACCTGTATCTGAAATTGCGGAAGTAAAATTTTTCTACCGATTGCCTAAATTTCTAACCTATCCTGAAATTCAAAATTTGGTATTTGAGAAAGTTTGCAACTATTTAAAAACAATTTAAAATTCTATTTCAAAAGAAAAAAGCATGAGTCAAATCCATTTTCACGATGATTTTTACATTCCAATACTTAAAGGTAATAAAACCCAAACCGCTCGTGTTCATGAATTAATTCCAAGCTTAGGGAATGGCGAAGCTATTTTTAATGAAAAAAGTTCAATTTCTATTGATATCACGAAAGTGAAACACAAAAGTTTTGATGATATGAGCCTAAAGGAAGTTCAAAAGGATGGTTTTACGTCTAAAAACGACCTTTGGACGGTATTGATCGGCTTTTATCCAGAACTCAAGAAATCTGATTTATTAATGCTGATTGAATTTCAAACTATAAAATAGTAAGGCGATTTTACTTTTCGAAAAGAATACAAACCGGACTGGATGCTTTTACTTCATCCACGAAAGTGAGTAAACCTGTTGAGCTATTTCTTTCGAAACATACAATATTATTGGTGTTTTTGTTTGCAACCAGTAGAAATTTATCGTCGGGCGACAAGCTAAAATTACGAGGATGATCGCCACGAGTAGGCTGATGCCCAACTAATTTCAAAGCGCCATCTTTCTGAACTTCATAAATAACGATACTGTTATGTCCTCGGTTCGAACCATACAAAAATTTTCCATCATTAGAAATATGTAAATCGGCAGTATTACTTACTCCCTCGAAATTGGCGGGCAAAGTGCTGACATTCGCTACTAACTTTATTTCCTTACTACTCGAAATTGAAAATGTAGTTATGGTATTGTCAAGCTCGTTAATCACATAAAAAAAGTTCCCATTCGGATGAAAAGCCAAATGCCTTGGTCCGGCTCCATGGGCAAGAGAAACTTTTGCCTGTTGGGCAGGTTTAAATTTATTACTTGCCATATCGATACTGGAAATCCACAATTCGTTCGTTCCCAAATCGACAGCAATAATATTATTTGAATTCGGCTGAAACCATACGCTATGGGCATGTGGTCGATCTTGACGATTTACTACGCTTCCTGAACCCTTATGTTGTTGTACCGCTAACAAATCAGATAATTCTCCATTTTTCTTTACCTGCAAATACCCAATATTACCTCCTGAATAATTCGCTGTAAGCACTTCACCAGCATTATTCGCAGTAACAAAACAGGGATGCGCTCCCCCACTGGCTTTGCGACTAATTAACTTCAATGAATCGTTAATTTGATACGATTCAACAGTTCCCATATCATTATCTAAACGAATTTCGTTAACGGCCAAAAGCGTTTGCTGATGGTTGGCAAACGCCAAAAAAGAAGGATTATTGGTAGTAGCTGCCAATCCAAGCATTTCTATATGTCCGGCAGTATCCATGGTAAGTTTATAAATTCCCTCGGATTCACCATCGGTATAAGTTCCCAAATAAAAGGAGTAGGCATTTTGCTTCTCGGTAGTTTTAAAATTTGAGTTTTGACAGCTTGCAACAAACAAAAGTGAGGCAAATAAAATGATATTTCGTTGAAACATGGTTCGTTTTTTTTGAGAAGTTTAAAGATAAGGAAATATCGTAATTTGCGAAGGCGAAAAGAAAGCTAGTGGTATTTTTGTAGTCTTTTACATACTGTGTTATAAACTTATTCGCGACAAGAATAATATTATCTACATTATTATTATCTTCTTTTTTACAGTTTTTTCCATATAACGAATAACTAAAAAATAGAAGCCTGCAGTTAAACCACTTAAATCCATAACGGTTCGGTTACCCGACTCTTGATGTTGCGATAGCATTCGACCATTGGAATCGTAAACACTTACCTCAAACTGAATCACTTCGTCGTTCTCTATATGAATTGAAAACTCCCCATTATTCGGATTTGGAAATACTTGTACGGCTCCTAAACTTTCTTCCTCAGGATTTTCCGGGGCTGGATTATCCGGATCTCGATTGTCTGGATTGGGATTATCAGGGTCGGGATTATCAGGGTCGGGATCTTCATCTAGACTATCCTTTACTACTAATCGATGATTTCCCTCTGAGAGATTAACTTTTAATTCTAAAATTCCCTCTGAATTAGAATCTCCTGTTTGCTCCAAAACCTCGTCTACAAATACCCCAAAAGAACTGTTGCTTTTTAGATCAACCGCAAAAACAGTAATGCTTCTATTGCCCGGAAGTTCGTTGACAGAATAAGCCACAGAGGCTGTATCTCCCTGCGCATCAAAAAGATATAGGTGATCTTCCCAATCGACACCAATTGTACCTTCATTCGAAAATAACTTACCGCCCGCTCCTGCGGGATTACTGCTGTCGCCAATTTTAATGGTATGCAAAAAAACAGTATTTTCCTTTACTGCAATTGGTTCTACTTCTATGCGCCAAAATCCTGGATGCTCATTTTCCAAAATAACGCCTCGTCCTGGCGGATAGTTAGTTCCATCTACCCAATATTCGTAACCACTACCTCCAATTAATGTAGTTTTACTTTGCTCGGGCAAAAGTGTTCGAATAGCCAGACTACCTCTCCCATTTGTGGTTTTATAGTCGGTTCCATTGTAGGTAATAATATTATTGGCAACCTGTGTGCTTGTAACGCTTCCGCTGATTTCCGGCCGGTTTACAAAGTGGTTGATATATTTGGCTTTTCGCACTTTCGAACTTGTATTCAGCAAATGAACATGATCCAGAACAATAATCCGATCGGGTTTGTGAAAAAGCAAACGACGTTCGAACCGATCCAGTTTATTAGTTGCATAGGAAGCTGCCGCATCGGCCACCTGATAGGAATAATCCTTACCAGAAACATAACGAATCCATTTTCCCCTTTGGTGCTGAGGCGCGAAAACATCCTCTAAATTCTCTAAACGATTGGACTCAATCTGTCCGCCATCGTTGGAAACATTTTTCCCCAAATTCCGATAAGATTCTGTTCCATCGTAAACACAAATAGAATTGTGTGCTATGGTTCGTGTATAATAATTGTTATAATGAGAGGTACCATAAGAATCGTAAAAACCTGCATCCACAAGCAATGGTTGATCCTTTATAATTGTAAAGGTATTGTTATCCCGATGCTCATGATCGGCACGTTTTGCCGGAGCATTGTAAAACCAAAGCATGCTAGCATCTTCGTTCCAAGAAGTACGGCTTACCGACAAACCAGCTTTATCGGACCACCAACTAAGCGGTGGTTGAGGATGTGGCACGTAAGCTGCGGTAAAATCTTTATAGAGTAGCTTAATAAAAACCAAAATTGTGTTGTTTAAATATTGCGATTGATTGTAAACCTGCACTAAATATTGACTGCGTGCATCAGTAAACTCTGCCGCATGACGATACATTACGCGATCGGCCTGATCTAATTTCACAATAGCATCGCCCAAATGAATACAATGATTATCGGGACGAAAATAATACCAATATTGATTGATTGACTCTTTTATCCAAGCTTGACTTTTATAATAATCCCGATCGGTTCCAAATTTCATATCATCGAAAAACTGATACTGAATGGGTAAATTTATCTTTCCGTAGGCTGCTCCCCAATTCCAACCGCCATCGTCATCACGAAAGTGAGAAAAAGCAGGAAGAATACCATTTTCCCACTTCCCAAGCAAGGTTTGATACCAAGAGTTAACTTGAGACAATTGCGAAGATGAAAGTCCATCGGCTTGATAAAGTGCAATTGCTGCACGCATCGTCATGATACAATTATTTATGTTGTGGCTACTTACATAACTATTCCCAGAGGATGTCAGCACATAATTGTTCATAAAATACTCCAATACCCGATAAAAAGAACTCGCTAATCTTTGTCGAAGCGATACAGGAATATCATTATAAGTCCAATCGAGAAGAATAGCTCCATACTCACAGTTTTTACGAAGCAAATTCTCTTGTGTGTCTCCCGAATAGTTAGCAAAATCTATTCCATCGAGATATCTAATGTAATTTTCGATAATAAATTCACTTCTTGCCTTTGCCAAATTATCTGTTCCTAACTGCACTAAAAATGCAGTCATTTTAGCTAGCATAAAGGAATCGTCATCGTTCCAATCGTAGGTCCATTGAGCAGAATTAGAACCTGCTAAATAATGATTGGAATTTGTAATCCAACTATTGTTGTAACTGTTTATAAATGTGATGTAAGTACTGCCACTATCGCCACCCGAGATGTTTGATTTCAACCAATCGAAACGCTCCTGCCCCAACTCTATTCTTGGTCGGTTCGCATTTACCTGCGAATATGCCTGAGAAAAGGATTGAATAAAAAACAGAATTAATACAAATAGTTTAAAGCCTTTCATTGATTTCGACGATTTATTACAAGCATCAAATTACGAAAAAAACTAGGAATTAAATTCTAAAAATATACCTTACCAACTAATTTAGAATTAAATAAGTCTCTATTTCTTAACATAAACTTATCGCAAATATACTTAATGCGATTATTTTTTTTACTGAAGTGCAATTTTCCGATTTAACTTCCGTAATTCTCTTATTAGAAAAGCACCTGCCACAATTGCCGAACCAACGTCAGATATTGGACTAGCAAGCCAAACACCATTCAAACCCATAAAAGTAGGAAGAATAAAAAGTATTGGAATTAGCAAAATTACCTGACGCATTAATGTAAGCATTGCCGAAATTCCTGCCTTTCCGATAGATTGAAAATAATTTCCCACAATCACCTGAAAACCAACCACAGGTAATGCCATTAATATAATTCTTAAACCGTAGGTTCCCACTTCCAAGAGCTCTGCATTAGAGTTATTAAAAGCTTTTACAATTAGTCCGGGAAACAGTTGCACCCCCAAAAAACCCACAATTGTGATTCCTGTAGCCACCTTCAAACATACAATCAAACATTCTTTAACTCTGGCGTAGTTTTGTGCACCATAATTAAATCCAAATATTGGCTGCGCCGCCATATTTAAGGCTACAACCGTCATTACAATCAGCATGGCAACCGAATTAATTACTCCCATAGCCGCAATAGCAATATCGTTACTATATTGTACCAATTGAACATTAAATAATGCTTGAACAAAACTTCCTGCCAGTTGCATAGAAAAAGGGGCAAAACCAATCGTTAAAATGTAAAAAACAATTTCTTTGTTTAATTTAAAATTTACCGACCGAAGTTTAATTACCGATTTTTCGCTTCGGAAATGTCTGATTACCCAAACACATAAAATAAATTGTGATATAATAGTTGCATAAGCTGCTCCAGCTACCCCCATATCCAAAACAAAAATGAAGATTGGATCGAGAACGATGTTGGTTCCTGCACTTATTAGCATAGAATACATCGCTATTTTGGCGTTTCCTTCGGAACGAATTAAATTATTTAAAGAAAAACCTACAACACTAAAAATAGATCCGTAGAGAATAATATTTAAATATTCGTTGGCAACAAACATGGTGTCATCAGCCACACCAAACATCCGCAATAAAGGATCCTTTATTAAAAAGCCAATTAGCGTAATAATTATCGAAACAATAATCATGAGTACAAATGAATTTCCCAATACCCATTCGGCCCTACCTAAATCTTTCTTTCCCAGGTTAATTGAAATCCTAACGCCTGCTCCTATCCCAATAAGCATACCAAATGCCATCATAATTAGCATGATAGGAAACACGGCACTAAGTCCCGACAATGCAATTGCACCAACCCCTTGACCAATAAAAATTCGATCGACTACATTGTACAATGAATTAATAACTACACCGGTAAAAGCGGGTAAGAAATACTTCCAAAGCAAGCTTCTGATACTTGCACTCTCTAACTCCTGAACGTTTCTACTATTCTTATCCATAAATTTTCTTGTGGCGCAAAGGTATCAATTAATGACTGCACCATTCTAAATTCTTTTATTAAAAAAGTATAAAAGTCTTTAATCGCTAACTATTCATGAGCGAGGAACTAAATATCTACCATCATTAATTACAAAAAAATAATTCAACACAAGTAATAAAATAATTCACTCTATAAGCACCTCTCTAAACTACTTCTTCTGATAAATCATGAACCAATATTTCGAGTTTTAAAATTGTTACTATTAGTTCCTCATTTTAACGCCTGCGAACCGAAAAAGTAATTCTTTTCAATAAAAAATGAAACAATAGCCGATTATATAGAAAATTATAGTTCTTTTGCGAAATTTATTTCCGAAATTAAGCTCTTTCAAAAACTGAATTACGAAGAAAATCAAGCATGCTGGAAACAATTACTAAAATATTAGAATTCGAACTCATAAATATTGCCGACCATAAAATCAGAGTCCTTACCTTGGTAAGTATCTTTCTTATTTATGTGTTGACCAGATTTTGTCTTTATTTAATAAGAAAAACCCTTTTTCGCAAACACAATGTAACTAAGATTGATCCTGGCAATACTTATGCACTGTTTCAAATCATAAAATACGTGATTTGGGTAATAGCAATTGGTTTAATTTTGGAGAGCTTAAATGTAAAAGTTACCGTACTTATTGCTGGTTCGGCAGCATTACTAGTTGGTGTTGGTTTGGGATTACAGCAAACATTTAATGACATTATATCTGGAATTATTCTTCTTTCGGAACGTTCGATAAAAATTGATGATGTATTGGAGATTGACGAAGATGTTGTAAAAATACAAAGCATTGGATTACGTACCTCGAAAGGTTTGAACCGCGACGATATCTCTATTATAATTCCTAACTCACTAATAACAACCAATAAGGTAATAAATTGGAGCCATCAATCTAAAAAAACTCGATTTAGAATAAATGTTGGAGTTGCTTATGGTAGTGATGTTGATTTAGTGATTAAAACCATGGAAGAAAGTGCATTTGAACATCCCGATATTGATGAACGACAATCGGTTGAAGCACGTTTATCGAATTTTGGTGCCTCCTCTTTGGATTTTGAATTGCTATTTTTCAGTAAAAACATCTTTAGAATAGGAAAAGTAAAAAGCGATATTCGTTTGATAATAAATAAAAAATTCGCTGAGAAAAAAATAACTATTCCTTTTAATCAGTTGGATGTGCATATGAAAAATAATATGTAAGTACAGCTTGAACTTGCCTATCACTTTATTTCCCTTCCATTTAGGTTTACAAAAAATGATGGTTTAAAGTGCCAAATTGTTCAAGTAACAAATACAAGCTAACTAGTTTTTCTCCTTGCGGAAAATTACGGTACTATTGCTCTACTCCAATTTAAAAAAGGAGAAAAAGAGATATGAAAGATAAATTAAAGGAAAAAAGCGTTTGGAATTAATTTCCTATCTTAGAAATTTTATAGTGCTTCCCTTCGATAAAAATAAAGAAATTATAATTACATGAAAATAATCATTGGGAAAATTGACCGAGCTGACTTTCCAGATTTACATTTAACGGATATAGATTTAAAAGTAGATACTGGAGCATATACATCTTCTATTCATTGCCACCAAATTAAAGAATTGCAGGTTGGAACGGAAAAACATCTAAAATTCACACTTTTAGATCCTTCGCATCCTGATTATAATGAAAAAGAATTTACCGTTAAAAAATTCAAGCGAAAAAGAGTTAAAAATTCATTCGGGAAATCAGAAACCCGTTTTGTAATTGAAACTATTATCATATTATTTAATAAGGAGTTCCCCATTGAACTTTCCTTAAGCGAACGTAGTGAAATGAAATATCCGATTTTAATCGGAAGAAAACTTTTAAATGGAAAATTTATTGTTGATACTTCAAAACGCAATATCTCTTTCAAATTGAAGCAAAAACAACAATAACGAATTATAGTCCATCCAATAAATGTTAATTACAAATTATGAAGATTGTTATTTTATCAAGAAATCCTAAATTATATTCTACAAAAAGATTAGTTGAAGCAGCAGAAAAACGAGGACATGAAGTTCATGTAGTAGATCATTTAAAATGCATTATTGAAATTGAAAAGAAAAGACCGAAAATATTTTTTAATGGTGCATACCTTGAAAATGTTGATGCTATTATTCCGCGAATTGGTGCATCGGTTACCTTTTATGGATCGACAGTAGTTCGTCAATTTGAAATGATGAAAACATTTACTGCTGTTGGCTCTGAAGCGTTGATAAAATCACGAGATAAATTAAGAAGCCTACAAGTACTTTCTCGTGCAGGAGTAGGATTACCTCGAACCGTATTTACCAACTACACAAAAGATGTTAATCATGTAATTCAATCGGTTGGCGGTACTCCCTTAGTGCTTAAGCTTTTAGAGGGAACTCAAGGTTTAGGTGTTGTATTGGCAGAAACTCAAAATGCAGCAACTTCGGTAATAGAAGCATTTAACGGACTTAAAGCACGTGTAATTGCTCAAGAGTTTATTGAAGAATCGAAAGGTGCCGATATCAGAGCTTTTGTAGTAGATGGACGAGTAGTTGGAGCAATGAAAAGACAAGCTCTAAAAGGGGAATTTCGATCCAATTTGCACCGAGGAGGTTCTGCATCGATTATTGAATTGACTGATGAAGAGGAAAACACTGCAATTAAAGCAGCCAAAGCAATGGGATTAGGTATTGCTGGTGTAGATATGCTACAATCTGCAAGTGGACCCTTAGTTTTAGAAGTAAATTCATCGCCTGGTTTAGAAGGAATCGAACTTGCTACCAAGAAAGATATCGCAAAACAAATAATTAGATTTATTGAAAGGAATGTTGACTAATAAGTATACTATTCTGGGAAAAGAAATTAAGAAAGGCGAGCGTGCTTTCTTAGAATTGGAAGTTGCAAAATTGCATACCCGAAATACCATTAAGGTACCTGTAATTGTAGAACGAGCTAAAAAAGATGGACCTACCCTACTTTTAATGGGTGGCGTGCATGGCGATGAAGTAAATGGAGTTGCTATTGTTCGAGATATCATTCGAAAAAAATATAATAAACCAAAAACCGGAATGATCATTTGTATTCCGGTGTTTAATGTATTTGGATTCTTAAATCTACGAAGAGAATTTCCCGACGGAAGAGATTTGAATAGAATGTTTCCTGGTTTTTTAAATGGATCGCTTGCCAGCCAGTTTGCCTATCGGTTTACCAAAGAAATTGCTCCGAAAGTTGATTACGTGATCGATTTCCATTCCGGTGGTGCCGACCGATCAAATTTCCCCCAAATTAGATGTGTTATTAAAGAAAAAAAATCCCTGAAGCTTGCACAAATTTTCAACGCTCCATTTATTTTGAATTCCGAGTACATCTCCAAATCAGTGCGTGACACCATTCATAATTTGGGGAAAACAATTTTACTATTCGAAGGTGGAAAATCGAACGACTTGGACAAGGATGTGATTAACTGTGGTGTGGAAGGTGCGTTAAATGTAATGAGATATTTAGGATTGCAAAATGAGGAGCCAGAACTAAAGAATAACCCAGTTGTAATTCCGAAAGCTCAATGGGTAAGAGCATCTAATTCGGGCATGTTTCAATTGCGGGTAACTAATGGCAGTTGGGTACTTAAAAAACAAATACTTGGCGAGATAACCGATCCATACGGAGGGTATGAGAAAAAAGTATTTGCTCCGTTTGATTGTTACGTTTTTTGCGTAAACACTGCGCCAATTGTACACAAAGGAGATGCTTTATTTCATATTAGTCTCGAAATAGAAAAAACAAAAACAAATCTTCCTTCACCTACAAATTTAGAAAAGTAACTTACAAAAAAGATAATTCATCACAGCTGGTTTTCAATAACTGGCTGTGATTTTTATTTCCTCCAATCCAATATATTATTCCTTCTCGTATTTAAAAGCAAATTTATTTTTAGTGATATACCAATCTTTTTCAGCAACATAGTCCATAATAATTGTTCTACCAACAAATTTTGCGGCATACAAAACTCCTGCGGGAATATAGTAACAATCCCCTTTTCGATATTTTTTTTCGTTCTCCACCAATATTAAGATCCATTTCCCCTGCAATCACTATTCCACAACGGGCAGCATGCGAATGTCTTGGAATTTCGCCAATACCATTGAAATCAAAGAATACAACTTGTTACTTCTCCCCTTGCATTAACCATGCCCAAACTCCATCATAAGACATCTCTACTTCGGGTAAACTTTTTATCATTTCGGGATAAATATCATTAATACCTTTATCTATTTAATATTTATTCTGATGCGCCAATAAATTGCTTTCGATTAAAAAAAATAGCTGATGCACAAAAAAAAGGATAACAAAACTACACCAATTTTAACAATAGTAAATCGTGCTTTCTTAAATTAGTAGAGGAGGTTAAGAAAGATAGCAATTAACGTCAATAGTGAATTATTTTATTCTTATTAGGGTTAAATAATAATTAACTAAATAACAAGATAGAAATTGAAAGTGTTTATATTCTATGGAAACAACTATCTAGCAACACTTATCATTAATTTATTTGTAAATTCAGGCACTTTTTGCGAAAAAACACATAATGATAAAAACTCACTCGTTCGTTAATCTAAGTATCTGTATTCTACTTGTTAATTTAGTATTAACCCCTTTAGCTACCATTGCGACAAATTCAGATCCAAATAAACTGCAGGTCCCTTTTTCGGTGAACAAACAAAATATAACTGTATGGAATGGTGAATGTTATGTGCCTTTTTTTATAAAAGGAATCAATTTAGGTGTTTCTGTTCCTGGTACATTTCCTGGAGAACTGGCTGCTACTAAAGAACAATATTCACGCTGGATTGCAGACATGCAAGATGTTGGTTTTAATTGCATTCGACTTTACACTCTGCACTATCCTCGTTTTTATGAAGCTTTAAAAGAATTTAACGATACCAACCCAGCAAATCCTATGTTTGTAATGCACGGTGTGTGGCTCGATGAAAATATTGAAAACTACAACAACGATTTACATCAATTAAATGAGGTTTTTACCCAAGAAATAGAGGATGTTATTGATTGTGTTCATGGAAATAAAAGAATTGAACATCGTTTCGGAAAAGCTTATGGCACCTACTCTACAGATATCTCTCCCTGGATTATATCCTATATTATTGCCAGAGAAATACATCCTGCTGAAGTAGAAAAAACAAATAAAAATCATGCCGATCAAACTTCTTTCGTCGGACAAATTTTTAAATTAAACGTCGCTAATCCTTCGGAAGTGTGGGTAAGCTCCCATTTAGAATCTTTAGTACTATACGAACGTACTAACTACAATACAGAGCGTCCCGTCAGTGTTTCCAACTGGCCTACTTTAGATCCCTTAACGCATCCAACTGAAACAACTTCGGAAGATAGGTCCTCAATAGATCTTGCCAATTTAAATATAACTGGTGCACCTGCAGGTTTTTTTCTAAGCTATAATGCTTATCCATACTATCCAAATTTTATTAGTGAAGATCCTGTTTATCAACAATATTTTGACACTCGGGGATCCAATAGCTATTTAGGATATATTACAGATTTGAAAAATCATTATCAAAATTTTCCTGTACTTATAGCAGAAATTGGTACTCCATCGAGTTGGAGAGCCGCTTACTGCTCCACCAGCGGAATGAATCATGGGGGTAATTCTGAAGTAGAACAAGGTTTAAATTTTCTTAGATTACTCGATAATATTAAAGAAGCCAACTGTGCTGGAGCAATTGAGTTTTCATGGATTGATGAATGGTTTAAACGAACTTGGATTACGGACCCATTTGATTTTAATCCGGAAGCAAGAATTTTATGGCACAATGTAACCGCAGCAGAACAAAATTATGGATTAATTGCTTTCCGTCAAGCAGAAACACATTACACTGATCTTGAAAATTTCGGGAAAAATAAGCCCATTACCAAAGTTATGTCTGCAGCAAATTTCGACTATTTCAAGCTTCGCCTAAAGTTGCAAAATGAACTATCCAATATCGATACCATTTGGGTAGCCATTGATACCTACGATGCTACTCTTGGGGAATCTATTTTACCAAACGGAACAACGATTACTAACAGGGCTGAATTTGCTTTACAGATTACCAGCGACTCTGCCAAACTATTCGTAACGCAAGCATACGATTTATATGGTATCTGGCACGGAGTATCTGAAGATAAACAACTATATCATTCCATTCCTACTGATGGTGCTCCTTGGAATTTAGTGCGATGGAAAAACAATAACAGTTCCCTTAAAGTACAATACATTGGTAATTTAAAAACAAGACGATCCGAATTGCCTCCATCTAGTCTTGATGCCGTAGTTATTTCCAATGATTCTATAGACATTCGCTTGCCTTGGTCCTTGTTACAAATTACAGATCCTGCTAATACAAAAGTGATGAATGATGAAAGATCGACGAAAGAAACCGAAGAAGCTATTTCGGATGGTATTGCTCTTACTATTCTTCACAATAATGTATTATTGGAAGGAAATAACCGTTTTTTATGGAGTTGGGGTACTCCTAGCAATTATGTGGAGGTGAAAAAACAGTCCTATTATATTACGAAAGATGGACTAACAGAATTCAACAATGTACCCATAGCATACGTCGATTCCTATGAAATAAATCAGGACAAAATTCTAAGTATTGAAGCCAAAAACGGTTTGCTGGCTAATGATTTCGATTTTGATGGAAGTTTAATTTATTCAGAATTATCGGGATTCACCGAAAATGGATTCGTTTTTCTAAAGGAAGATGGTTCTTTTAAATACATTCCGAATACTGGTTTTAGCGGAGAAGATTTTTTCACCTATCGTGCATTTGATGCAAGAGGGCACTCCATAGAAACGAAGGTAAGCATTGCTGTTGCTTCTACTACTGCAATTAAGGATTTCGAAGAAGTAGAAGCTCCTAACATCAGTATTTATCCAAATCCAACAAGTAATTTTTTAACTATAAATTTTCCAGGTAAACACAAAAAAATTCTTAGAATCATCAACCGAAGTGGGTCCATCATCTACAAAAAACAAATTCGTAGGACAAAATATATTATTGATGTTCAATCATATCCCAAAGGAGTTTACCTATTAAAAATTCAAACAAATGGAAAATTGATTAGTAGAAAAATTGTAATCAACTAATACTAAATTTGTTTTTCTTTTCCATAAAAAACACCCCAAATGTTGTGTCCAACTTTTGGGGTGCAGTTCATGAACGAGGTTTTTTAAATTGGTATAATTTATATCTATTTAATAATTAATATTAAATATCTTTCTCGGAGTGTTGAACTCCATTGCTATGTGTTTTTGATTTTAAAACATTGTATTTTTTACCAAAATAGTAACGAAAAGTAAAATTAGCTACTCTATTTTCAAATTTATATTTCATTCGTTGTTTAAATCGATCGCCCGAAGTATTTACATTGAACTTATTACTGTTCAAAACATCATAAATATACAAAGACAAACTGGCTTTTCCTTTCATGATTCTTTTTCCGAAGGCAAAATCAGCATGAAAGCATGGATCGTAACTTCCTTGAGCAACTGGCATTTCAGTCTCGTAACGAAAAGTAGACTGAAAAGTAAACCATTTAGGTATCCGCATGATTGAGGTTAATTTTGCAAAAAAACCAAAATCATCATTTGTAGGAAAACTCACCTCACTCGACGAAGTAAACTTTTGGTAAATACCAGACAAGTAAGAATTTACACTCCACCACTCATTTAACTTTGTCTCCATATTAAAATCGATACCTGCATAATGCTTACTACCTAAATTCTCGAATGTTACAATTGCGACATCATCTTTCACCCATCGAAACTGATTGATAATATTATCCTTATACAAATAATATAAATTGGTGGTATAAGTAATCTTATCTCGTTTGTATACGAAAGTTAACTCAGGCATATGTGTATAGTAGGCTCCTAAATCTTTCGTTCCTAATCTTTGATTTTCTGGATCCTGCAAATTCTGAAATGGATTTACCATTCTAGAATCAGGGCGATAAATCATTTTTGAATAAGTAAGCAGTAATTGCTTATTGTCCGATAATTGATAAGAAAGATGAATACTGGGAAAAAAATCTAAATAATCCTCCTTATAGTTCTCATTAGTATTTATATCGGAATACTCGGAACGCAATCCTAACTGATATCCAAAATGATCATTTTTTCCACCAAACAGAAAATACAAGCCCTGAATACTTTCTTTATAATTGAAAGCAGTGGAAATATCAATTGGCTCCTTGTAATTTATCTCATTAGTTCGAAATAAATAACCCGTTTCAATAGATGCACTTTCCCCTATTGGTTGCTTGTAATCCAATTGAACAATCGCTTCCTCTCTATCCGAATCGTAAAAATCATTGGTCATTGAACCCGACTCTATATAATTCCCATAATTCTCTGCATCATTATTGGTATAGGAAGCATCAATAGATAGTTCCTGCCCTTTTTTTGCAAACATATGAATAAAAGAAGCATTGTAAACCCATGAATCCAAGTCGATATCTACAGCACTTTCCCGTAAGGTTTCATTAGGAGAAGCACTACTAGTTGCTAAATTTCGAGAATATTTATAATCACCATTCGAATTTTGTTTCACATTACGATTGGTTAGCGAAAGACTAAACGTATTTTTCTCGTTAATCAAATAATCCATTCCTACTTGACTAATGTGGCTTCTATTCCCAAAATCAATATCCGCATTTACATTCAACATTTCGATATTATCTTCAATTTCAGTGAATCGCATCACACTGTAATCTCTTCCAGACCAATCGTTTTGGTAGCTGTACGAGCCTGAGAAATTAAGCTTTCCGGTCCGAAAACTTAGTGCAGTGCGCCCCGAATGTTTATTAATAGTACCAATGGTAGCGGAAACATTCCCATTAAAGCCTTTGGCTCTTTCTTTTTTCATAATAATATTCACAATACCAGCAGAACCAGAAGCATCATATTTCGCAGAGGGACTGGTAATTACTTCTACTCGATCCACATCTGCCGCAGGCATATTACTTAGAACATCTCCGGGGCTCATTCCTAACAATCCACTTAGTTTTCCATCAATTAATATTTTTACATCGGAGCTACCTCGCAATTCAATTCCACCAGAAGCAGTAACATTTAATTTAGGAATTGTAGCTAAAACTTCATTTATTGTTCCTCCATCCGAAACTGGCGATTTGGAAACATTATAAACCGTTTTATCCAATTCAACTCGAGAAAAATCACGATTCCCATTCACCTCCACTTCCGATAAATTTTGTGTATTAGCATGTAAAATAAGTGGATTCGATAAAAATAAATTTTCGTTCTCTTTTAAAAGAACTGGCTCGCTGCTATAGCTTTCAAAGCCCAGATATTCCAACTTATAAAAATAGCTAGAACTCATTAATCCAATAAGTTCAAACTCTCCTTTTCTATTGGTAATTGTTCCTTTTACCAATACCGAATCGGGTAATGAATAAATAGAAACAGTAGCATATTCCAACGGCTTTTGCTCTCCACTTTCTATTACAAATCCCTTTAAGCTTGAATTGGTTAGCGTTTTTGGATTATCCTGAGCATAGGATTGCATGCCAGGAATTAAAAAAAACAGGAAGACCGGTAATAATCCATTTCTGAAATTACGTTTTAAATTCATGTGTAGTATTCGATTAGTTAGTGTACTTAATGATAGGTTCAACAAAAGTATATAATTTATGTTATAGACCAATGTAAAAACGCAAAAAAAATCAGCTGTTAGCAAACAAAAACGATCAGTTTATCATCAGTTTACATCTATTCATGTTCAAAATACACATATCAACACCTATTTCATTAAGCAGAAATAAAGCACTGGCTATTTAATATAAATCACATTTAACAAAAAAAAAGCATCAATCCCTTTACGGATGATGCTTTGTAGCTCCTAAAATTGTAAGGATTCAAATTTCCAATTGTTGCTTTAATTCCTTAAATCCGTTCCGACTAACTTTTAAACTCTCACCGGATTTTAAAATTACAATCCAATGATCTTTCTCATAAGGTTGCAACTGGGCTATTTGATCAATCTTCACCAAATAGGTACGATGAATACGACAAAACTCATTAGAATCTAAATGCTTTTCAAAGTACTTCATCGTTTTTTGCTTCAGATATTTGCCTTCATTGGTATAAATCATCACATAATCGTCCTGCGCTTCAAAATATTTAATTTTATCAATAGCAAGTACATCAATTTTATTTCTTGATTTTACAACCACCCGAGTCAATAACTCATCTGATGAATCGTTATGGCTTTTAATTTTCTCAATTTGATCTTCACTCTTCACCGAATTAGAAATTCGATCCTTCACTTTACTCACTGCGTCATTAAAGCGTTCATTCGAGAATGGTTTTAGTAAGTAATCAATTGCATTGTGCTCAAAAGCTTTAATTGCATATTCGTTATAGGCAGTGGTAAACACAATATTACAAGGTTTATCAAGTAATTCTAACATCTCAAAACCTGTTAGTTTTGGCATCTGAACATCTAAAAACACCAAATCGGGTTGCAAGTCATTAATTGCTTTTAAGCCTTGAAATCCGTCGGAGTATTCCCCTACAATTTTAATTTCTTGATATGCTCCCAAATACGCTCGAACCAGATCTCTTGCCAAGCTTTCGTCATCAATAATTATTGCTTTAATTGCTTCCATATTTTATAAACTTTGCGGAAATTCCAGGTGAACAGTAAATTGATTCTCTCTTTTAACAATTCTCATTAAATCGGCACGACCGTAAATTAAATTTAAGCGTTCCTGAATATTATGCAATCCTATTCCATTTCCTCTTGTTGGAATAGCTTCCGGATCGAAATTATTACTGATACTAATTTTTAAAGTATCGTTCTCGAAACTACATTTAGTATGAACACAAACAGGTTCGAGACTTTCGTGCACTCCATATTTAATTGCATTTTCGTATAAGGGTTGTAAAATTAAATTCGGAATTTTTAAGTTTTCACAATACTTCGAAAGATCGAAATGAAGTTGCAGACGATCGCCAAATCGGACTTTCTCTATTTCCATGTACAAACGAATATTACTTAATTCGTTACTCAAATTATTCAACTCCTTTAAATCTTGAGCGAGCGAATAGCGCAGGTAAGTAGACAATTTTACCAGCATTTCTCGAGACAACTCTGGTTTTGATAAAGTTAAAGAACTAACTGAATTTAAACTATTAAATAGGAAATGTGGATTGATTTGAGATTTTAATGCTGTTAGTTCTGCTTCCTTCACCAACTCTTTTAATTCAGATTCGTGCACCAATTTATCCTGAAAATTACGATAATACATTATTAAATAGTACACAATCACAATATAATCATACATTCCAAAAGCTAACAGAATCTGCCAATGTATCGGTATTAAGTAATCGAATCCTTCGCTGGAACCACCAAACAATGAAACTCGAATTTGGTATGCTGAAGAAACCCATATTCCAACTACAATTAGTCCGGCTGTTAAATGGTGCAAAAGAAAACCAAAAACTCCAAGACTTTCGATACTGGTAAACATCACAACAAACCAAATACATGCTCCTAATATCAGTACCGGAAAAGAAAAACTAAAAGCATTTAAAAAGGCATCGTAAGGCAATCTCCCCTCAAAATACCATCCAATAACAAATAACAGCGTGGCAAAAAACAACCAAGATGCTAAATATATTGGAATGGCAAAACGATTTTTTAAAAGAGGATGTTGCATTACAATTATTTATAGGATTTAATTTCACATCCGCCCAAAGCCACAACGCCTTTAATAATTAATTCCTTTTTAGGTTCTACAATGTAATTCGTAGTTGGTATTCGTTTGTCGGAAACACCACCCAAAATAGCAGACACTTCCACCTTAACCTCCCAATCGGATGGAACCACAAGAACACAGCCACCAAACATGGTAAATACATCAATTATATTTGTGCCTTCGGCCAGATCAGCATTTGTGAAATTTAATTCAGTACCTCCAAAAACACAAGTAATTTTCCCGCCTCTAAAATTTTTGGTATTGATCACTTTTTCGCCTCCACCAAATACATTTAGCTCATCAATATAATCAGAATTTGATCCTTCTACTGGTCGTTGCTTATCAAAACCACTTTCGTTCCGTTTTCGAATTACTACAACTCCAATTACAATTAACATTACCGGCCAAAATAAACCTCGCCAATTAAAGCTCCAATCGAATATCATAGGCATTAAAAACACACCTCCTACTGCCATTAGCACAATTCCAGTGGTTTTATCGTCTTTCCCAAAAAAGAAAAGCGCTCCCAATCCAAACAGCAACATTGGCCACGAAAAAATAACATAGCGCAATTCGTAAGGAATAAAATCTAAATTTTTAAGCACTAGTAAACATCCAAAAAGGATTAAGAAAATTCCGAATATGGCTCGGTTATTTGTGTTTGATTTATGATTTGATTTCATAATAATATATTTTAATGCTATGAATTTATTTATTTTTACTGCAATATGGTGAATCGGGAGCAAAAATAAATGCAATGCCTCCTAAGATAAGTAGAATGGGGAAAAACCATATGTCCCAACTGGCAGGAATAAAATACAAATCATCCATTAGGAAATAAACTCCCGCAGCAACCGCCATTAAACCTCCAAAAACTTTTCTGCGAACTAAAATCTGAAGCACTCCAACTAAAATTAAAAAAGACTCCCATCGGTACAAATAAGTTTCAATAAAATTAGATTGATAATTCAATCGCTCTAAAGCAATTACAAGTCCAACTATTATTAGTAAAAGGCCTACAAATAGACTTTTATTTTTCTTATTTTTATCCATAATACTGTTGTTTAAGATTAAGTTTTACGTTGTTTCTACTGCTAAAGTAGTTCAACAAACATGCTTTTACTTGCCAAAATCGGTTAATTGCGCTCAATAATCGGTAAAAGGCTAAAAAAAAGAAAGACCACTATTTAAAATGGTCTTTGTCTATTCTAGTTTTCAATCTCAGTTTACAATCATCTCCATTTTGCCTTCATCTTACATTAGGAATTTTAATTCTTAACATACAGTAACTATTTTTTATCATCGTAGCTTTATAAAGATTGAACCTTAGCTTCTAATATTATATGGCAAACAAAAATAAAACCCCGAACCTTTTCCAAGCTTACTCTCCACCCAAATTTTTCCTCCAAGCATTTCTACGTACGATTTAGAAATTGCTAATCCGAGTCCTGCTCCTTGACGGGCCATTTTATCCAAAATATCCGCCTGAATAAAGCGTTCAAAAATAGCCACCTGCCTATCTTCTGAAATTCCTATGCCTGTATCTTTCACATAAAATTGTAGAAGGTCACCATCTTCTTCTTTAATAAGCTCATACCCTAGTTTAATGGATCCTTTCTCGGAATATTTTATTGAATTTTTAACCAAATTGCTTAATATCGCAAATAACTTATCTTGGTCGGTTTCAATGACAGCTTCTTTATCGGACAATGCTTTCTTAAATCCAAACTGCATTCCTTTTGCTGCTACTTCTGGGTTAAATAGAGAATGAATATATTCAATTTGTTCATTTACATTGATTTTTTCTATTTCAAGCTCCATTAAACCTGCTTCAATTTTTGATATATCTACAATATCATCAATAATATTTAGCATTCTCACCCCGCTTTCGCTGATAATTCGCACGTACTTTTGTTGCTGTTCACCTGTTAGATTGGGCTCCCGCAATAGCTCCGAAAAACCCATAATACTATTCATAGGTGTCCGTATTTCGTGACTCATATTCGCTAAGAATGCTGATTTCAAACGGTCACTTTCTTCTGCTTTTTCCTTTGCAACAATTAATTCTTCATTTTTCTCGAGGAGTAGCAATTCGGCCTTTTTTCGATCCGTTATATCTACATTCGAACCCAAATATCCAATTAGTTCATTTTCTTTATTAAATAATGGTTTGGCACTTCCCTCAACAAGAGTAATTTTCCCTTCCTTACTAACAAAACGATATTCGTAGGCCCAACTACCATGCGACTTTACTGATTTATTCCAATTCTCAAAAACACTATCCTTATCATCAGGATGAAGTGAATTCATCCACCCATTCCCAAGGCATTCCTGCAGTCTCATGCCCGCAATTTCGAGCCATTTATTATTGGCATAAATACAATTCCCATTTTTATCAGTAGTATAAATAGCAACCGGCGAATACTGACTATATACTCTAAACTTTTCTTCGTTTTCTTCCGCTCTTTCTTTCGCTTTTATTAATTCCAATTCCGCCGACTTCAGATCTGTAATATCCTGTACTATCCCTGTTAAGTAAGTCGTATCGCCCTCCAAATTTAAAACATGCCTCCCTGTAGCTTTTATCCAACGCAATTCTCCATCAATAAAACGATTTATCCGGCATTCGAAACTCCAATCCTCAGTAGATTCTATTGCCCCTTTGAATGCCTCGTTAACATATTCTTTATCCTCCAAGAAAACATGTTGCAAAAACATTTCGTAGGTCCATTCAGGTAACAAACTTTCATATCCGAATATCTGATCATGAATCAAAGTTCTGCGCGAGGATTTATCAAGCAAATTAAGATCCCAAGCACCAATTAAACCAGTTTCTAGAGCTAAACTTAATCGATGTTCACTCTTGGCCAATGCATTTAAAATGTTTTTTTGTTCTGTTATATCATGAATCGATCCTACTAAGAATTTATTTCCAGCGGTATCAATAAAACGAGTTTTTCTTGTAATAATCGTCCTACAAATGGAACCTACTGTCATTTTTTCTTCCCGCAAATCTGATATGCCAGCATCTAACACGTTTCGATCAACTGCAAGAAAATGTTCTTTTTCATCTTTTGGAACCGATTCGCTTAAAGTATATCCAAGAACTTCTTCTTCCTTTAAATTAAAGATTTTATAGAAGGCACTATTAGCCAGAACAATACAATGATTGTCGTCTTTCACAAAAATAGGATCGCCCACCAAATTAAGAATGGTTTTTATTTGTTCTTTCTCATTGCGCAAACTTAATTCTGCCAACTTTCGCTCCGTAATATTCACATGAGTACCTATAATTCGAATTGCTTTGCCTTCATCATTATAAAACGCCTCGCCCCGCGAAAGAACATTTACCCAATGGCCTTGTTTATGACGCATTTTAAACTCCAAAACAAAACGATTCGTTTTTCGGGTCATTAAACCTTCCAGTAATCCCCAAGTTGTGCGCACATCCTCGGTGTCCGTTAATTCTTCCCAAACACTTACTTCATTTACTAATTCATGTTCTTCGTAACCAAGCATTTTTTTCCAACCTGGCGAATAGTAAATTTTTTGAGTTTCAAGATTCCAATCGTACAAACCATCATTCGATGCCTCCATTGCCAATTTAAATCGCTCTTCGCTGTTTCGTAATGCTTTTTCGGTACGCTTTTGAATAAGTAAATTCTCCTTAACAGATTCCTTCAAAGAAGAATACTTTTGTTGCAATTCCGTTAATTCTTTTACTAATTCTTCCTTGGATTTTTCTTGGGGATGTATCATATATCACTCGTAAACAACAAATTAACTATCAAAACGGAAACACTTTTAAAAAATAGAAGTGAAACTCGATCCTATTTTAAAACAGTAATATACATAAATTAAGTCCTAATTTAAAATTATTCCACATAAGGAATGCTATAAAATAGATAATGAATCAATTAGGCGTATAACTAAACGATTAATTACCTCTAATTACATAGGAAACAAAACGGATCAATCTTCGCTTATTCTTTGCAAAAATTAAGGGGCAAGACTTGCTAAATCCGCGAAAGCTTTACTATTTTTACCATTTGAGGCTTATTAGAGCAATCACAAATTTTCTATTCAAACAACGATAGACCTTTACGATTATGAATCAGGCAGTAGCAAAAATACGCATTGAAGAATTGCGAGAGCAATTACATACATACAATCACAATTATTACGTTTTATCACAACCAAGTATCAGCGATTACGACTTTGATATGCTTTTAAATGAGTTAATCGCTTTGGAAAAGCAGTATCCCGAGTTTACGGATACCAATTCACCAACACAGCGTGTAGGTAGCGATATTAATTTAGAATTTAATCAGGTAGAACACAAATACCCAATGCTTTCGCTGGGCAACACCTATTCGGAAGAAGAAATTCGCGATTTCGAGAACAGAATTAAAAAGCTGATTGATGGCGATGTAGAATACGTTTGTGAAATGAAATACGATGGAACCTCTATTTCCTTAACCTATAAAAATGGAAAATTAGTTCAGGCGGTTACTCGTGGAGATGGTGTTAGAGGAGATGATGTTACGGCCAATGTAAAAACCATAAGATCGGTACCTTTGCAACTTAGCGGAAACGCATATCCTGAAGAATTTGAGATACGAGGCGAAATATTGATGCCTTTTGAAGTCTTTAATAGCTTGAACGAAGAACGAGAAGAAATTGGAGAAGCTCCTTTTGCAAATCCCCGAAATGCAGCTTCGGGAACACTTAAAATGCAAAACTCATCGATAGTAGCCAAACGAAAGCTCGATTGCTACCTTTACTACTTGTTGGGCAAAGAAATTCCAAGCAGAAATCATTTCGGCAATTTATTAGCCGCCAAGGATTGGGGATTTAAAATTCCTGCCAACACAGCGCTTTGCAAAAATATTGACGAAGTAATTGCATTTATTAAAGAATGGGACGAAAAACGCGACAGTTTGCCAGTACCAATTGATGGTATTGTTATTAAAGTAAATTCGTTGGATATGCAGGAAGAACTTGGTTTCACCGCCAAATCGCCTCGCTGGGCGATCTCCTATAAATACAAGGCCGAAAGAGTTTCTACTAAATTAGAAAAGGTAACTTATCAGGTTGGAAGAACGGGATCGATTACCCCTGTTGCCAATTTAACTGCAGTACAGTTAGCCGGAACAACTGTAAAAAGAGCCTCTTTGCACAATGCAGATATTATTCAAAATTTAGATTTGCACGAAAACGATACAGTTTATGTAGAAAAAGGCGGCGAAATTATCCCAAAAATTGTTGGCGTAGAACTGTCGGAAAGAGCCGCGGAAGCAAAAGCAATTCAATACATCAACACATGTCCGGAATGTGGAACTCCTTTGGTTCGAAAAGAAGGAGAAGCCAATCATTACTGTCCAAACGACATGGGATGTCCTCCGCAGATAAAAGGGAAAATTGAACATTTCATCAGCCGCAGAGCAATGGATTTAGATGGGCTGGGCGAAGAAACAATCGATCTTCTTTTTCAGAAAAAATTACTAGGTAACATTACCGATTTATACCGACTAACGAAAGAAGATATGCTTCCTTTAGAACGTATGGGCGATAAATCGGCAGAGAGAATTTTAACTAGCATTGAAAATTCGAAACTGGTTCCTTACGAAAGAGTTTTATATGCTTTGGGAATTCGATATGTTGGGATTACAGTAGCCAAAAAATTGGCCAAAGCAATTCCTTCTATCGACAAATTAGCAGCTTCTACTTTAGAAGAATTAATTTTAGTAGACGAAATCGGGACCAAAATTGCCGAAAGTATTGTAGAGTATTTCTCCAACGAATACCATCAGAATTTAATTACTCAACTAAAAGAATTTGGCTTACAGCTAGAGAAGGAACCTATTGAAAATGAGAATTCCAGCACTACACTGGAAGGATTATCCATTGTAATATCTGGAAGTTTTTCGAAATACTCCCGCGACGAACTAAAGGAAATGATAGAACTACACGGCGGTAAAAATGTGGGTTCCATATCGAAAAAAACAAACTTTCTTTTGGCAGGCGAAAAAGTGGGTCCCAGCAAATTAGAAAAAGTCGAAAAATTGGGTATTGAAATAATAACAGAAGATAAATTTTTGGAAATGATTGGAGTTAGCAGTTAGCACACAATTAGAATTTTAGGATCACAAATACATTATTTTAGACTGTTTAGCTCTATCTATTTAAGTGTTATTTCTTCGACCTTAACACTTTTACCATTTTAAACATTAAATAAATGAATTTTACCGCTATAGATTTTGAAACGGCAAACGCACAACGCAATTCGGCTTGTTCGCTTGGTTTGGTTCGTGTTAAAAATGGAGTAATTGTTGAAAGTAAAGAATGGTTGATTTCGCCACCAGAAATGTACTTCCATCCGATGAATGTTAGTATTCACGGAATTACAGAGGAAGATGTGGCTAACCAACCCAGTTTCAATTACATTTGGGAAGAAGTAGAAGATTACCTGCATGGCGAAATGGTGATTGCTCATAATGCCAGCTTTGATGTATCGGTACTTCGAGCTTGTTTAGAAACTTATAACATTCCGTTTCCGGAATTTGATTATATGTGTACCGTACAAATCAGCCGTAATATTTGGCCCAGCATGCCAAACCACAAACTTAATACCATGGCACACCTTTTCGATATTCCTCTTCGACATCACGATGCATTAGAGGATACTTTGGCTTGTGCTAAAATAGCTATAAAGGCATGTGAAGTAATGAATACCAAAAATATTTCCGATTTAGCTCAAGAAATACGCATTGCTCCAGGAAAACTAAATATTAATGGTTACAAAGCTCCAAAAAAGATTAAATAAGTTTAATTTATGAATCCCAAAATGAATTTTTTCATAACTTGTGATTTAAAATTATATTTGCCAAATCAACCCGTAATTGCCAGCCCACAACTTAACGATAGCATATAAAATGAGTTTTTTTCAGAATATTAAAAATCAGCTTGCCGGATTAAAAATAAAGAGCCAACAAAAGAAAAATCCGCGTCGGAAAGAATTTCATAATTTAGACAGTGCTAAAAGCATTGGTATCCTATTCGATACACTTCAGGAAAAAAATCATACTATCGCAAAAAAGTTTAGCGAAGACCTAGCACAAAAAGGCTATAAGGTGCAAGCTGTAGGCTGGATTAATGCTGACGAACTACCTGATTTTGGTGTCGCTCAAAAGATAGTTTTCTATACCAATAAAGATGTAAAATGGAGCGGGGAACCAATTATTCCCGAATTAATCGAGTTCACCAATACTAAATTCGATTTGCTCTTTGTTCTAACAAAATCGGAACATGTTTCGATAAAATATATTACTCAAACTTCTGCTGCTGCTTGTAAAGTAGGTTCGTTGGTAGATAATTGTGAACATTTGGATTTAATGATTGATCAGGGGAAAAATAGTTCGATAGAAAACCTGATCAGCGAAAGCTTAAAATACCTTTCACAAATTAAAAAGTAGAACGCATGACAATTAACAAATTTAGAGGAACAGGAGTAGCCCTTGTAACGCCATTTAAAAAAAATGGTCGTGTTGATTATAATGCTCTAAGTAAGATTGTCGATTTTCAAATTGAAAATGGAGTGAATTATTTGGTAGTGATGGGAACCACTGCCGAAGTAGCCACACTTTCTGACGATGAAAAACTTTCAGTGATCAATCACATTATAGAAGTGAACGCAAAACGTGTTCCTTTAGTGGTTGGATTTGGAGGAAACTGCACGCAAACAATTGTTCAACAAATAGAAGATTTTTCGGAATTTGATGAGATTGATGCAATTCTATCTGTAGCTCCCTACTACAACAAACCTAATCAGAAAGGATTATTTCTGCACTATAAAGCAATAGCAAATGTTAGTCCTGTTCCAGTAATTCTATATAATGTTCCTGGTAGAACTGGGGTTAATATTAATGCCGAAACCTGTTTAAAACTTGCTTCAAAAATTGAGAATATCATTGGTATTAAGGAGGCCTCTGGAAATATGGAGCAGATTATGAGCATTCTTAAAGATAAACCAAACGATTTTCTAGTGATATCTGGCGACGATTCCATTACTTATCCGCTAATTTCCCTGGGAGCATGTGGTGTAATTTCGGTGTTGGGAAATGCCTTTCCAAAAGAATGGAGTAGCATGGTTAAATTAGCCTTAGAGGGAAAAAACGAAGAGGCTCTTGCTATTCATTATAAGTTATTCGATGTAATTAAGAATATTTTTACCGAGGGAAATCCTGCCGGAATAAAAGCAATTCTTAATTCGAAAAACCTATGCGAAAACCATTTACGTTTGCCACTCACCCCTATTAGTGATTTACATCATCAAAAATTATCGGAAATAGTGGACAATTTATAATTGTATTGGCATAATAATTGTTTGCTTTTTAAATACAATAACTTAATAATTTAGAATATTATTTACACAAAAAAATGAAAAATATTATGAAATATTCATTTCGCCTATTTGTATTCTCGCTAGCTATATTAGCTGGTGTTTCTTGTTCGAGACAAGTAACCAGAGTATCTCCTGATCAGCAGATTGATTTAAGTGGCCGATGGAACGATACGGATTCAAAACTTACCGCGGAGGCATTAATAGACCAATTATTATCTCAAAACTGGATTGGGAATTACGAGGACGAATTTAATCGTAAGCCTGTGGTTATTGTTGGTTTAATTACCAATAAAAGTTCAGAGCACATCGATTCTGATACTTACATTAAAGATATCGAAAAAGCCATTTTAAATGATGGTAGAGTACGTTTAGTACAAGCTGGAGCAAAAAGAGAAGCTCTTCGCCAAGAACGTGCTGACCAACAAGATTTTGCATCGAAAGCAAGTTTGAAAAAATGGGGACAAGAACTAGGTGCAGACTTCATTCTTCAAGGCGATATTAATTCAATTATAGATAGCTACAAAAAGGAAAATCTTCGTTACTATCAATTAAACCTTGAATTAACTAATGTTGAAACTAGTGAGCTAGTTTGGATGGGCGATAAGAAAATTAAAAAATACATTAATAAATAAATTAGTACTAAACAGGAAGCCACTAATTGGCTTCCTGAATTTCTTTATTCTTTGTCGATGAATCAAAAGCTATCCTTACATATATCCAAAAAATTACTACCTGTATTTTTATTTGGATTCCTTCTTCTATTTTCTGGTTGTGCTACCTATTACATGCAAAACGAAGCTTTTAACAGCTATTTTTTGCAAGGAGATATAGCTAATGCCGAAAAAGTATTGGATAAGGATAAAAAGAGCAATCGTAACAAAAATAAAGCCTTGTTTTTGCTCAATAAGGGAACTTTATCGTGGATGCAACAAGACTATGTTGCGGCAACCGACTACTTTAACGAAGCAGACCTATATATTGAGGATCAACGAAAGAGTATTGGCTCGGAAGCATTGGCTCTTATTACCAGTCCGATGGCTAAACCTTATGTGCCAGAAGATTTTGAAAATGTAATGCTAAATTTCTACAAAGCGTTAAGCTATTTGGAAATGGGAAATACCGAAGCCGCTTTGGTGGAATGCAGAAGAGTAAATGAGAAACTGTACGCTCTGAACGACAAGTATCCCAAAAATTATCAAAACAGATATAGCGATGATGCATTCGCTCACACTTTAATGGGATTAATTTACGACTCATCGGGAGATTCGAATAATGCCTTTATTGCTTATAGAAATGCCCTAAAAATTTACGAAGACAATTACCTGAAAAACTTTAATACACCAGCCCCTCGACAATTGAAAGAGGATTTGCTTCGAACTGCCTATGAAACTGGCTTGATGCAAGATTATGAGTTGTATCGGAATCAATTTGGTTTTGATTATCAAAAGGCAAACAAGAACGAGGGGGATGTAATTATTATTTGGTTATCGGGTCTTGGTCCGGTAAAAGCAGAATGGAGTATTAATTTTAGCACTATAACTGGTCGTGATGGTTACCTTACCATGGCGAATAGTGAAGAGAACATTACCTTGCCATTTTTTGTAGGAAATATGGACCGACAAACTCAAAATTCGTTTAGTGATTTGGATTTTGTGCGCGTGGCTTTTCCAAAATATGAAGAGCGAGTACCCTACTATACTAATGCGAAGGTTACTGTAAATGATTCGCTTAGCTATGCTTTGGATAAAGGAGAAGATATCAACGCCATAGCCTTTAAAACGCTTAAAGACCGCATGGTTCGCGAAATGGCTAACTCATTACTTCGCCTTGCAACGAAACAAGCCATAGAAAGCTACACCAGAAGTAAGGATCAAAATATAGGTGCACTAGTAAGCATTTTTAATGCCGTTACAGAAAAGGCCGACACCAGAAATTGGCAAACCTTACCAAGCTCCATTCATTACACAAGAGTTCGATTGAAAGAGGGAAAACATAGTATTACACTTAGCGTAAATTCTCCGAACGAAGGAAGTAAAGATCAAGAATTTGATATTGATGTAGAAGCAGGAAAAACAAAATATTTTACTTTTCACAATATGGAGTCACACTAACACTTCACTTTTAGAAAGTGTAAAACAAACCAATTTATTTTTTTCTGAAATACACTCTGTACTTAATGTAAGTTCTTCGTTAAAAAACCTCTGACATCCCATAAATAATCCAATGGCTAAATCGACTAATATTTTTTCGGTTTGGAAGCTCATTTGAAAAGTAGAGTCGTTTATTTTAATTGCCCGAAAGTGTGGAATATCGACTTGCATAAAGTTTTCTTGAATTTTCCCGTGCATAAATTCATCCATCTTTCCCAAAAAATCGAATATATTACTGTTTCCGGCAAAGCTAGGTCGAAACAAAATTACTAGACGGGAAAAAAGGTACTCTCCAAAATTCTTGACCACATCAGAAACCGAAATCCGCAACTCGAAACTCAACAAATCACACATTTCCACAAACTGATTGTAAGGATAATCTGCGATAGCTTCGTAAACTCCGTTATTACCAACACCTAAATCGGAAATGATTTTTTCGGCCAGACTAAGGCCATAATCCTTCTCTATCATTTCCAAAAATTCTGTAAAAAATATCCCCTTCATTTTTCTTCCGCTTTTAAATAGTTACAGAAATACACATCGCACTTTATAATAAGCACACTATATTTAATGTATTTAGTAACGAATGAGAAAAAAAGAAATTGTGTTCGAGTGGAAATAATGTAAGAGTTTATTTTTCAGATACTAAAAGAGGGAAATTAATCCTGTTATACGCCTACAAATCGACACTATTTTGAGCATTATTTTCTAATTCGATGAGTAATTTTTGCATGGCAATAAATTTATTTTCATAATCCCAACGGCCTTTATCTTTATTATGGGCAATTTCGTAGAATTTAACAGCCTCTTTCGGTTGATTCACTTTTTCGTAAATTTCGCCAACGTAAAAAAATGATTCTGCTCGTTCGGGATAATTGGTAATAGAATATTTCAAAAAAGCCATGGCTTCGTTATATTTTTCTTCGTCTTTTAATTGAATACAAACACTTTCAATTAAAGAATATGGCAGCTTTTCATTTCTGCCATAGCTCAATAACACTTTTCGTTGATAATTTTCGGCAGCTTCGACACCATTTTCTACCAAAAGCTGTACATCGGGATATTTATAATCAGTAAAGATTGTTTCCATACCTTGCATTAAGCTTTTACGATAAAGCGTGTAGTGACTTTCATCGGGCATCCAGGCATAGTGCCATTTTAAATCGGATGGTGCATTTGTTTCCAAAGAAGAAATTAAAGATTTGCACGAATTTAGCATCTCGGCAGCCTCTTCGGCAAAGGAAACGAACAACTGCTTTCGAATAGATGAATTATTGCTTAAAAACGAATCTACATCCCTCACAATTGCCTTATTATTCCACCAAAGTACCGGACTAAATGCTAAATATTTATCAAATAATTCGGGTCGTATAGAAAATGCATACACTACGAATAGTCCGCTGTAGCTATGCCCCATCACCAAACGCTGTGAATTCATTCTAAAATTTTCCGTCAAAAAAGGAAATACATCCTCTTCAAGTGTTTTAATGAAATTATCGGCTCCTCCCCGTGTTTTATAGATGTTCTTATTCATTACGGAATCAACGGGAGTCATATCGCGAAAGCGATCGGTATTCGGAATTCCAACCACAATGTGTGGAGGAATAAAATGATTGTCCATCAAGAAACTTAGTACCTCGATACCTACATCGAAATTCGTTTCGGCATCCAATAAATAAATGGTTGGATACTTATAATAGGTATTATCATATTCGTTAGGAAGTAATACTTTTAGGTCACGATATTCTTTCAAAACGGAAGAATATACACGAGAACTACGTAGATTTTTAATATTTACTTCTGCTGAAGTATTCGAGCAGAGCAAGAAAGCAAATAGAGCCGAGAACAAAATTCGCATCATAGTAACATTGGTTTAGGTTTAAAGCTTGGAACAAATTACGATTATTTAAGCTAAGATCAAATATTTAGGCACATTTCAAAGGCAAGCCCTTTACTATTCATATTAATTGTACTGCAAAACTAAGCATAAAGAAAGCCGGAATAAAAATATCCCGGCTTTACTTTTTAAAAAGTGTGAATTTACTCTAAATACAAATCTAATGTTAATTCGAAATCATCGTAAATTGTTTTGTCGCCCAAATTATCGAAGAAAGAACCCGATCCGTAACGCACGTCAAATTTTGTTCTATCCAAAACCACTTTTCCGCTAACATGAGTACTTGCATCGTGCTGATGTAAATTCACTGTGAATTCTACCGATTCGGTTATGCCTTTAATAGTAACACTTCCCTTCACTTTATAATTACCATCGTTCATTTTAGTGCCTTGTGCAATTACAAATTTTGATTCAGGAAACTTCTCAACGCCAAAAAAATCATCCGATTTTAAATGACCTTCCAACTTATCTTTACTTTCTTCTTTAAGATCAGTACAAAGGATACTCGTCATGTCCACCACAAAACTTCCGTCTAAAATTTCGCCATTGTCAATCGTTAAATTTCCACTAGCTACTTTTATGGTTCCGGAATGTTCACCAGTTACTTTTTTACCGAGCCATTCCACGTTACTTTTCGCTGCATTTAGCTTTAAATTTTCTTTTTTTGCAAAAACAGTGCTTGGAGTTAAAACTGCACTTGCAACCAATGCTGCTATCATTAATAAACCTATTCGTTTCATAATTTTTCTATTAATTAATTTTCTATTTTCATTACAACCATGGTAATTACTATACAAATGTAAAGGATAAACCTTTTAGAGTAAATGGACAATTTTCCACTATTGTTGGATTATTTTCTAATTCGACTTCTGTAATCGCTTAATGTTTGAGATGTATATTTTTTAAAGAAGCGACTAAAGTAAGCGGGATCCTGAAAACCCAATTCGTAAGCTATTTCTTTGGTATTTAAATCGGATGCATAAAGCATTTTCTTTGCTTCTTTTATCACTCTATTTCTTATTAATTCGCCTGCTGTAATTCCTGTTGTTTTCTTCGTAATCTCATTTAAACAGGTAGCTCGTAAGTGAAGCAGATCGGCATAGGAAGATACATTTTTTTGTTCTCTATAATTACTATCAATCAATTGTTTAAACTTAATAATTACGGAACCTGGATGCTCTTCGTCTAAATTGATATCCAAGTCGTGTTGCTCCTCGTATATTCTTCGAGACTCCAATAAAAACAACTTTAATTGTTGCAATAATATCTCGTGCCGATAGCGATTTTCATTCGCAAATTCTTTTTCCATTAAGTCGGCAATTCCTTTAAATACCACTTGCTGATTGACATCCAAACTAATAATAGATCGAAAATCGGGATTACTAAACAAGGTAGAATCGGAAACAGAAACTTCCCCACTCTCTTTAACCGCGAAGAAAGCTTCGTTAAATGTAATGGTGTAACCAGTGCATTGTGCATTACTAATGAACCGATGCATTAAACCTGGCGGTACAAACAGAATTGAATTTTCGCGTAAGGTATATTCGACATATTTGGTGGCATGTATTGCTTCCCCTTCTTTTATCCAGGTGATGGTGTAGAAATTATGCATGTGATCGGCTCCATTCTGCTTTCTAACTTCGTTGCATAGGTTCTGAAGCTTGTGAATGTGGAAAAGTGCTTTGGATTCTTCGACTTCCTGAAATAATTCTGAAGGTTCTTTATTCATTTACTTTTTTTCGTGTATTAGTAAATTTATGCAATTAATTCCAGACCATGATCTCTTTTTCTTGTTAATCGATTGTTAAAATTCCTCTTTCTTTAAGTATTCCTAAGCTTTTTTAGACTTAAAGTAGTGTCTTTAGTTGGATATTGAGAAAAATATTTCCTTGTAAAATCCTACCTATAAAGTTCTTAGAGAAAACAAACATTTTAATCGTTAAAAAAGCAATAAAACATTTGGACTAGTCGGTCTAAAACCCCTATATTTGCAGGGCAATTAAGCAAAAAAGGATGCGTAGCATAACTGGATAGTGCACTACGTTACGGCCGTAGAGGTTGGGGGTTCGAATCCCTCCGCGTTCACAGAAAACTCAGCAAGAAATTGGTGAGTTTTTTTTATGCACTAAAATGAAAATACATTCGGGGAGGCGAACCCAATTGGGGGTTCGTACCTGGCTCATGACGAGGAACGAGGAATCATCCCTCCGCGTTCACAGAAAACTCAGCAAGAAATTGGAGCGTTTTTTTATGCACTAAAATGAAAATACATTCGGGGAGGCGAACCCAATTGGGGGTTCGTACCTGGCTCATGACGAGGAACGAGGAATCATCCCTCCGCGTTCACAGAAAACTCAGCAAGAAATTGGTGGGTTTTTTTTATGCACTAAAATGAAAATACATTCGGGGAGGCGAACCCAATTGGGGGTTCGTACCTGGCTCATGACGAGGAACGAGGAATCATCCCTCCGCGTTCACAAAAAAAATCTTACTTAGGCAAAGGGGCTTGCCCCCTCTAAGCTAGAGAATCGCTACCATTTATTTAGTGGCGTTTTTTTGTTTTTAGCTGAAAAATAAATTTTATTGCATTCATATACGATTTTACTGAGCTTTGTAGCTTCTCCCCTTTCCTTGGAAAGTTTTATGGTTCTGATGGGATTTTGAATTGGGCTTTGATGGGGTTTTAGAGAGGTTTGGCAGTGTAAAATTTGGTATGTGTGGGAAATACTCGACGTGGAAAAAGCGAAGTGAGATCTAAGTCTTTTGTATGCTTTACTAGTTATAATTCTATTTCTAGTATTTCAAACAAACGATAAATTTCAGCTTTTGCCTGTTGAGGATTTTCAGGAGCATATTGCCCTAAAGCTTTTGCTCTTTGATATGCCACATTCAAATTTGGCTTTAACCTAGCATATATTCCACTTCCCGAAATATAATATTTTCTACTCTTGTTGTATCTCAAAATTGGTATTGTATTCAACTCTCTCTCAAATTCAGTATAAGTCCTATAAAATCGGCCTATTTTTTTAATATGTAGCAAATACCAATATTCCAAACAAGGCACATTTACTAATACATCCACATTTTCAATTTCGGATAATTTTAGATAACATTCATTGAACTCAACCAAAGGAGATTTTCTTCCTCCTTTAAACTCTCTTTCTTCTTTTAAGATGGTATCAAAGTCAACCATCCATATAGATTGATCGTAATGTTTAGATTCTTCTTTTATCGTCTCAAATTGCTGAGAAATTGTTTTCTTTTTATTTAAATCAGGTTTTATCGTTAGAGATTTTAATCTTTCAATATCCTTCAACTGATCGAGATACCACTTTTCAGTTTCTCCATCAACGAGAACATAAATAGTCTTATTCCCCTGTCCTCTTCTCTTTCTTTGACCTTTTCGATTATCTCTATTCATAATCAAGATCTAAATAATAATCACTTAAATTAGGAGTTGCACCCAATTTACCAGCTTTGTAGGCATTATACACCGAGCTCTCTTTACGAATTACCGAAGAATCAAAATCATCAAGTGAAAATAAATCAGTACTCCCATCCTCTTTCTTTTCGGTAAACCAAATAGCATCATTTCTGAAAATATCTTTTTCCATCAATAATTCACGAAGATGTGTTGTAGCTATTAATTGCGATTTTTTAGAATTAACTAAAAAACTTAAAAGAAAATGTTTTAACAAATCGGGATGTAAAGAAGATTCAAATTCATCAATTGGAAATATTATTTCATTATTAATCAACATATCTAACAAACCACCAAATTCATAATAACGCTGAGTTCCTGCAGATTCATCATCAAATGAAAGATGATACTTACCAGTACCATTAACAACATGTTCAAATAACAATTCCTTTGTTGTTATTTTTTTTTCTGATTTTAGCTTCTTTAATTTAGACTCATAAATTAGTATTTGTTCTGATATAAGATCTGTAAATCCTGACGTTACTACTTGTTCATTTACATCAACTACAATATCTGAAATATTAAAATCGGCCTTTTTCAATACTTCAAGTATGGTTCGCTTATCGATCTCTTTTGAATCTAATTTATTAGAAACATAGTCGAATAAATTCGATTTCGAATGAACTATTGATTTTAGTTTATTTTGAAACCAATCAATCACATTCTGTAGTTCTATTGATTCTATATTAGTTTTTAAAAAGCCTCCTAAAACCGTATTGTTCCACAAGGTATTTGCTTCTAAAATTAATTTATGTGCTTTATTAATCTCTATTTTACCTCCAAAAGTAATCCTTGTCAACTGCTTTTCTATATCAGTTACTCGTTTAAAAACTAATGCCTTATTGGGATTAAAAAATCGCAACTCTTCACTAACAACAGTATTCTTATTTACTTCTAAATCGTATAGATATTTAATTCCTTCTTGAAAAAATTCGATACTCAATATTGTATTTTCGTTTGGGGTGTTTGATGAAAATAAAAAAGGACTGACATTAATTGTATCTGTTTTTTTATCAACAGGTTCCAATATTAAATCTCTGAGAAAATCAAGAGCTTTTAATACATTCGTTTTACCCGAAGCATTTGCGCCATAAATCAAACCTAATTTTAATAAACGAACACCTTCCTTAGGTTCAATAATATAATAATCCTCCAAATTATCTGACTTGGCAGCTTCGAATGATAATGTTACTTTGTCCTTTATAGAACGAAAGTTTTTCACTGAAAAATTAACTAACATGATACTTTTACTTTCATTATTGTAAATCAATTGCAAATTAAAGGATAAAAACATTAAAAACAACACTATTGTGTATTTTTCAGATCAATCAAATATTTTTTTTTTAAGAGAAGTCCTATTTGTAGAAATATTACTATCCCAGAAAAACACATTGTCCTCTTTCTTGCAGAAATAGAGGTAAATAACACTTCCTTCGAATTATCATATTTACAATACAAATGCAAATAGAATTATTCAAAAAAACGTTCTCTTATAATATTAATAGCTTTCAGATTACAAATACACAGGAGCTACAATAAAATTAGTCATAGCCTGACATTTACAACTTGTCTATAGTCAGGGAATGACGAGAAAAACAGTTGTCAGAATTGGATTGCAAATCAAACCTCAGCGAATCTTCTTTTGTCCTGTTTAGATCATTAAAAAAACCCACTCCTTTCGAAGTGGGTTGAACCAAATGAATGAAGGCAAATATTTTCACCTTCTTTAACCTCAGGCAATTTAAGTAGTAGTTTCAGCCAATCTTCGCTGATCTAAATCGGATTTCATTACCACACAGGTTTCGTGATCGATGGTATAGAAATACAGGAGAATTGCGCATGACATGTACAGGATTCCCGGAATTACGGAAATCATGAGTTTAATGCCTGTTATGGCAGTTTCTGTTTGTTCTACATTGGGTGTGAAATTGAATATGGCAAGCATCCATCCTGCCAAGGCACCACCAATTCCCCAACCTGCTTTTTGTGCAAATGTGGCCGCTGAAAAAACCAATCCGGTTGATCTTCTTCCTGTTTTCCATTCCGAATAATCGGCTGTATCGGCAAGCATTGTCCATAGTAAAGGCACTGCAGGGGCATAGGCCATTTTAGCCAAAATATTAAAGGTATAAATCATGCTTAGGTTATTGGCTGCAGGCAGGTACAGACAAATGAAGAAAAATCCGGAAAGTAATGAACTAGCCAAAAACACATTACGTTTGCCGAATTTTTTTGCCAATGGTTTAGAGAAAGGAATTGCTACAATTAGCGCAATGGTTCCAATCACATTAAACAATTGAACGTTTTCTTCCTTGCCAATATAATATTTAAAATAGTAAGCAATGGACAAATTCTGCATTGCAAACATGATGAATGAGATGATTCCAACAAAAAACAGGATGAGCCAAGGTTTGTTCTTGAACAGATTTTTAAAATCTTCTTTTAAATTTTCTTTTTGTTCTTTGGGCGGTTGAACTCTTTCTTTCGTAGTTTTAAAGGTGATCATGAACAAGATGAAACTGATTACCGAAAACAGAATTAATGTGTACTGATAGCCTTTGGCATTATCGCCTCCGCCAAAATAGAGCGCCAATGAAAGTGCAGTTCCCGAAACAATAAACTGACCAATGAATGCAAAAATAAATCGGTAGGAATTTAAGCCTGCCCGCTCGTACGAATCGGAAGTCATAACCGCACCTAATGACGAATAAGGCAAGTTAATGGCCGTAAAAACCGACATCAACAGAATATAGGTTACACCTGCATAAATTACTTTCCCCGTTGGCCCTAGATCTGGAGTGGTGAAAGTAAGCACTGCCAACACGCTATAAGGCAAAGCCATCCACAATATATACGGACGAAATTTTCCCCAGCGTGTATTGGTTCTGTCGGCAATAATTCCCATAATAGGATCGCTAATCATGTCCCAAAAACGCGCAATCAGCATGATGGTTCCGGCTGCGGCCGCGGAAATTCCGAAGGTATCGGTATAGAATATAAGAATCCAGAAACCGACCATATCCCATACAAAATGGGAGGCGGTATCGCCAAGACTGTAACCTACTTTTTCTTTTAAGGATAATTTTGAATCTGTTTTGTTCATTATTGTTAGTTCTTTTGAATTATAAACGCTAAGACACTAAGACGCAAAATAAATGCTTAAAATCTTAGAATTCGGTTCAGTAATCAATCTATCTCGAAAATATCGTATGTTCTGCTCCACTCAATTTCCTCATTGGGTTTTAAATTGATATCGAAAAATAATTCGGGACTTATGACATGTTTCCATCCCCAAAGGTTGATTTTGTTGGTTTGAAAACTTCCTGTTTCGCTGATTCCTATTTTGCTTTTTGTATTGATCAACTCCCAATGTGCCTCTATCCTTTTATTTCCGGTTAGGTTGCCGTAAAAGAATTGCTCTTCGGGAGTGCCTTTAAAGGTGATTTGTTTCTCGTCTACAAGCACTTTTTCTTCCGGATTAAGAATTGCATCGAATAATTTTGGTGCAAGCTCGAATGGGAATTTTAAGATGTAATCGCCTCCCATTAATTCTTTGTTAATGGCTAAGAAATTATGCGTGTACTCATTTGTTATAATGGTTTTTTCACCGGTATTTTTCAATTGATAATGAATTACAAAACTACTTTCGAGCAATTCAATTTCTTTTCGCAATACATATGCATAGCCATTCACTATTTGCGATTCGCATTCAACAATTAGCTTATTGCTTTCTGTACTTAAATTAAAATTGGCTGGTTGAATCTCATAAGCTTTGCTAAAACCATATTTTACCCCTTCTTTTTGTAGTGCTCCTACTCCAATTTTGGAAAAGTATTCTCCTTCATTAATCTCATCAAAGCCGATAGGCATTTCGATTCCAAACTCATTGTAAAAACCCTTGCCATAAATATTTTCTTTATCTCCATCCATTTTTTCGTGGGTGGAAACAGGAATGCCTTTAAATGTAACGGCAGTAATTTTGCCAGTCCAATCGAATCTCGAAAATTGGTAATTGGCTAATGGCATATCAATGCAAATTTCCAGATTTTTATTTTTTAGGATGTGCTGCATTTTCGTTTCTTTTTTCTGCTGAGCCTGACTTATTAAAGTACAAAATAGGAGTACTAAGAAGGTAGTTTTTTTCATTCTTATGGATTTACAATGGCTTATTCAAAACCGATAAGCTTGTATATTTATCTTTTACCACCTGAAAAGCTTTTTGGGGATTTCAGGTGATACCAACAAATCCCCAATATGCTTTTAGCCTTATTAATTACTGTTTAATTATAATTGTTTGTATGGCTTGCCCACTAATTTGCAAGTTAACGGAACGCTCTCCTAAAGAAATCACCATATTTTTTGCTTCCTCTTTCATATTCAGAACCACCACAGCAATAGAACCATCCGGATTTTGTGCTGCTGTCATCATTAGATCTTCATCGGAAATTTCGAAGCCGATGCGAACTGCTCCCGGACGAATGTACTTACTAAAATGCGCCATGGTATGGTACAAAGGCGTGAAATAAACCTCATCTTTCTCAGGATCGACAATTACGGGAGCAACACACCAATTTTTAAACCAGTTTGGTCCACCTTGGCGATCAAGAACCATGTTCCAATCGATCCAACCATCAACCCAATTGTTCATGCAACCAATAATATCTCTGGCATAACGATAAACAGGAACATATTTAGGATGCAAATATTTTTGCTCTTCAGGAGCCCAGTCGTATCCCCAATCTGTTCCTTCTTTTGACCAATACCAAGCATCATCTTGCCAATGAGGCACCTCAGAATCGACACATGCCTCCGATTGAATCATCAATTTTTCTGGTGCTTTCTCGTGCGTATAGTTCAATGGCTCTGGCATATAATCGTAAGTACTTGCATACCAATGAATCGCCATTCCATCAAAATATTTCGATGATTCCTCATCCTTGTACATGATATCTGCCCATTCGTTCAACTCATCTCGGTTTTGGTCGTATCCTAAAATCTTCACATCTTGTCCGTTTGCTTCTAATTTTGGTCCCAGATGCTTGCTTACAAATTCCACCATTTCTTCGGGTGTGTAATGCATACTTTCCCAATTGTTACCATTTCCTAAAGGCTCATTTTCAACAGTAACGCCCCAAATATCGATCCCTTCCTCTTTATAGGCGGTAATGTATTTGGAGAAAAACAGTGCCCAAGTATCATAGTATTCAGGCAATAACTTCCCCCCTACATACTTATTGTTATCCTTCATCCAAGGAGAAGCAGTCCATGGCGAAGAAAGAATCTTAAATCCGTCTTCCGAAATAGCCATTGCCTCTTTAATCATGGGTATGATATCGTCGCGATCTTCGTCGATAGAAAAATGCTTCAACTCTTTGTCTCCTGCAACAGGAGCATAAGAATAGTTACTCAGCGAAAAATCGCTAGAGTTCATGTGCGTGCGAGTTAAAGAGTAGTTCGCTCCTTCAGATCCGAAGTAAGCTTCCAAAATCAGTTCTCGATTTTTCTGACTCAATTGATTCAACAAGTAAGCAGATGCTTCGGTAAAAGATCCACCGAATCCGGTTATAGTTTGATATTTTTCAGCAGGTAATAATTGAATAGCAACAGCATTCTCTGCCACAGGAAATTCTGTTAGGTGTTTTAGTTTATTCCCATTTGCAGCTGTTTCATAAACATCTGCCGGCAAACTATTTTGCTTTGTATTACAGCCCATCACAACAAGACTTAAAAGAATTCCAATAATATAATTTACTTTCATCAGATATAGATTAAAAATGATTTTTAATGTTTTACTTTTCCCCTTTTAGCAATTAAAGCCTCTCTAATTTCGTGAGCTCTTTGTTCCGTAATATCATATTTCCAGATAATTACAATGGCTAGGAAAGCTGTGAAGATGGGAATCAAAATATCAGCTAATCGGAGGTTTATCAATGTTTCTGCGGCTTGTACATCAACACTTTCATCGAAGCCAACGTAATGCAAAACAACGCCACTAGTTAGCATGGCAATAGCGGTTCCCAATTTCACCATCCACCAATAAATAGCACCAAAGGTAGCCTCTCTACGTTCTCCGTTGTTCAGTTCATCTAAATCACAAACATCGGCAGTCATCGACATCATTAAGGTAAACAAACCCCCTATTCCAAAAGACAAAAATGGAATTGGCATGAACATTAACCACGGATATTCGGGATTAAATCCCCACCATTTTAATGCATATCCTACTACCGAAAGAAGGGTGGCAATGATAAAAGCATTCTTTTTTCCAAAGTTCTCGGAAATCTTGGTAACAATAGGGATTACCAAAAAAGCGGTGGCCATGGCACTAATAGTACCAAACCATGCCGGCCAACCTCCTGCTGCCACTTTATCGCCCTGAAAAAGGTAATAGACAATAATAAAGAAGGCAAATTGAGCGATTGTCTGGAAGCCATTAAAAATGAAGAATGTAGATCCGCAAAGCTTCATAAATGGCTTATTTTGAATGGTTAATTTAATTCCGTTAATGAATTCCTTCGTATTTTTAGCCAATTCTTTTCTGGATAAATTTTTCATTTTATCTGGATCGGGAACAATCATTTCTTGATTGAAAAGAGCTGGTAAAATTCCTAAAATCATACACAAAGCACCTACCCAAATGGAAAGAATTCTTGCTCCTTCGGGTGCCGAATCGAAAATTGCTGGATTGTAGATAATCACCCAAAACCAAGGAGCAATCATCCAAGCGATTTGTCCCATAAACTGAGAAACAGCCATTAAACGAGTCCGTTCATTGTAATCAGTAGTCATTTCGTAGCCCAAACCGATTAAAGGTGTGGCAAAAATGGTGTAACCGATATAAAAAAATATGGATACCACTAAAAAATAAATGAAATTATAGATTTCCGAATCTTCAGGATTCAATTGCCACATAATCATGAAAGCAAGTCCTGAAATGACACTCCCAACTAAAATGTACGGTTTTCTTCGCCCCCATTTCGATTTCGTATTGTCTGAAATAAATCCCATGATAGGATCTGTTAAAGCATCCAAAAGCCTTGGCAGTGCGCCTAACAATCCGGCAAGAATAGGATCCATTCCCAAAGACATAACCAAGACAACCATAAACACTCCCAAAGCTGCAGGAAACAACTGATTTGCTAAATGTCCTGAACCAAATGCGAGTTTTTGTCCAAAAGGAACGATATCTTCCTTTGCTGTATTATAATGTGTCATTTTTTAAAGATTTGAGATGTTATTTCAGTGTTCCTTGAACTATCTATGTAAATCATTTCCTGCTTCAGCACCCCTCTGTCTGTCGACATCTCCCCTAAACAAGGGAGAAATTAAAAGCAACACATCTACACGTATCGGAAATCTACACTTTAGATACTTCCCTTTTCAGGGGAAGTGCCGATAGGCGAAGGGGTGAAATTTCCGTTTTAATTTATTCGGCTTACATGGATTATTCCTGCATCACTTGCTTTGGTTTGCGATCGACTGTAAAGATTCCCCAGTGCTTTTCTGCTCCTAATGGATTTGCAGTTTCGCCTTTCCAGTCCTCATCAAAAGCTTCGAAAAAGAAAGTGGTAATGTTCATTTCCGCCGACCATTTCATCAAGTCGTTGTAATATTTTTCTTGTTTTTCTTCGCTGGCTCGTTCGCCAAATTCTACAGCTTCACTTGCCCATCCGGCTTCTGTTATAACAAGCTTACTATCTGGTAAAGCGTTTCGAACTTTCTGCACATTTTCTATGGTGTAAGACATTGCTTCGTCGCTATCTTTGCCTTCCCAAATTGGGTAAACATGAATGGAAACAAAATCGACAACTTTGGCTAGTTTTTTACCATTTAAAGCCCACCATTCGTAATTATCGGCAACGGTTACTGGTTGTTGAATTCCCTTCTGAACCTTTTGCACATAGGCAATAATGCTATCGGTATCTACTTTATGATCGTTCCAATCCACCAAAGCTTCGTTGCCAACATTAACAGCAACAACTATTTCGGAGTATTTATTTGCCAAATCAATTCCTTTTTCAATTTCTTGATGATTTAATATTCTGTTCGCATCCAAAATATCCTGAGCGATTGGTTCTGTTAACCATTCACAAGTTTCGTGAGCACTTAATTCGGCTTTTAGCCAAACTCCGAGCATTACTTTAATGTTTAGCTTATTTTCTTCGATAATTCGGAGTACGGCTTGCGAATTTTCACCCGAATCGTATAAACGAATCAGATTAAAAAGAGCATCCTTAGAGATGATTAGAAGATCTTCCAGAACTTGCGCATCGGTAGGATTCACCGCTCCATTTCCTCTGTCGGGATGTTGTCCGGTTCTAAATCCAGAATAAGCAACAGCTCTTAAAGTACCATTCAACAAGTCTTTTTTGCTTTGCTTAATTTCCAATTGTTCCTTTTTTTTCTCAATGGTATTTTCTTGAGATTTCTTATTTTGATTCTTACACGAAGCCAACAATACGGCCAATGATATCAGAATAAAGAAAAGCGTATTTTTCATGATTGAGTTTTATGGTTTATTGCTTTTGTTTTCCCTTGCAACGAATTGCTACAAAACTTTTTTTAGCTTTTTATCAACAGTAAATATTCACTTCTTACCAACTTCACCTTAAGCTTATTAGGTTAGCTTTTAAAAGAAATCTGTACCATCACAATCTTGTTCTGTGATCGTACAGATTCTATTCAACATTATTTTCTCTCAATTGAAAAATCGATTCGCTCCACTTTCCCATTTCGATTAAAAATCGAAGCACTTGTTTCCCTATCAATTGTATTATTTGGAATCACTTTCGTTTCGCCATTTTTGAAAGTAATTTCTATTTGACTTTTTTCTGCGGAAGTATAAATTACAGGAACTTTGCAGTAAGTAAATCCCAACTGACCAGCGTGCATTTCAATTTGTTTCTTCTCATTAGCAATGTCATAGTAAACAAACTTCTCCTCGTGGTTCAGCATTTCTTGATCGTTAAACAAGCTTGTGCTGAATACTATTTGTCCGTTTTTAACATGGACTCCTAGTTCTAAAATTCGAGAGATAAAATCCTCTTTTACCTGACCAGTCATGCCTGGCTGTTGAGCACCTGCATGCGAAGGAGTGTGAGAATAAGCATCGGTTGGAAATGCTCCGTATAATTTCGGAGATTTATACAATCCAATACCAGCTTTTATTTCGTAGTAATGATCTTTAATTTTACCTATCAGCACAGGATCTGCTCCTGTTGCTACCGCATTAAAATAGCTTTCCTGGGTAGCTAGTAACAGTTTCGAAACCATGTGCCAATAAATGCTTCCTAATCCTTCGAATCCGTAGAAAGTACCCGAGCGACCTGTAAATGACTGATGATCGAACATCTCTTCGAAAATACCAAGTACTTTTTCCTTCTCCTTCTCAACAAGCTCTCCGTACTGGTCTGAATTCAACTTATTGATTGCACTTTCTAAAATACCAGCATTTCTAAAAGAGCCATTGAAATGATAAGCTCCTAAATCATCTACGTTCAAAATGGAAGAATTCTGATCGGCAATTAACTGACTTAATAATTTGGACTCTTTTACCTGTTTGCCAGGGATGTTATTCTTTTCGGCAAAAAGTGGTAATTGTCTGTTTGGATAAAGAAAATAGCTGTATTGATCTTCGCGGAACAATGCACTTGCTTTTAAAGCATCTAGAATATCCAGACTTTCCTGAGGATTTAAATAAGCCGAACTTAAAACAGCAACCTGTCCTTCGAGCATTTGGTATAAATAACGAACCGAAATACTTTTATCGGAAAATGAAATAAGGTTGTATGCATGATACAATCCATCTTCGCGTTTGTTTGCTTTAATCGATTGATCCATATAGACCAAAGCCAAATCTGTGAACTTACATAAGTCGCTCACCTTCACTGTCTTTTTTAATCCTGAAAAGGAATTTTTATAGATTCCATTTCTATATTTGCTTCCTGCTTCTCCCAAGATATCGGCAAAACGTCGTCGATCTTCATTGGTAAAACCACTCTCTAAAAGCGAAGAATTGTATTTAAACAAGTCGTATATATTCTCCAATAATAATTTTACTTCTTCGGAAATGCTGATCTCCTGAACCGAAACCGAAGCAAACTTTTCAGACCAAAATTTAAGGAATCGTCGCAGGTAACACAAAGTAACCATCGACACACCATTCCCTACTAAAGCATTGTTTGCATCGTTCCATTCCGGACGTTGCGTGTTTAGCCAAATACCTGCTTCAGGAATAAAATTACTAAGCTTTGTTAGCAGTGTTACCAATATTTTTTCGGTTAAGTTGACTTGATACAAGCCATCTTTCCCGTTTTTAAGCAATCGCGCATCTGCACCAATTTGCTTCACCATTTCTTTAATTTGATCGTTTAAAGCAAAATCAAACTCGATGGTATCCTGTGGATTTTTTACAATATCTTGATAGGACTTGATTCGATACGGAACATTTGCATACACAAAGTTTTCCTTGCTAAGCAATTCATCCAACTTTTGTGGATGATGTTCATTCGACAATTCCAGAAATTTTTGCAGGTAAATAATCTGATGATCTCCCCAATACCCGATATATGCCCAAGGATCATGCGGATCGGGACATTCCCAATCAATTCCTTCTCTGGTAATTCGGTATGGATTGTACCCATCAGCAGTGGATGCATTTAAAAATTTACCAATCATTCCCTCAATAAATTCAGGATAGGAAAGCCCCAAAGCTTCCCAGTTTTGGAAAATATCACGCCAGTTTCCCTGATAATTTAATTTTGGTGAACCATCTTCATTTTTTGTTTCGATAGAAAATTGATTCCATGGTCGACTAGGATCTCCATGACGACGACTAAATGTTAGAGGAAGGTATTCGTAAGAAATTCGAATTAAATCGACATTGCCGGTTTTTTCGGCCAATTTATTCAATTCGGTATAAGTAATTGTGGCAGGCAATTCACTCAACCAGGCTTCCAATTCCTTAGCAACTAATTTATTGGTTTGCTGAACGAACAGTATAAAATCAGTAGTCTCTACCGAATAGTTATCCGCAAAAATTCCACCTCGCATTACATTAAAAAGGGTATTTGCAAAATGACGAGCATAAGCCAAATCATCATTCCCCATTTGCAAACCATCGGCATCGGCAACAATTTGAATTAAATTCTTTGTGCCTAAATCAATATCATTTGCTACTAATTCAAAGATATTTTTCGTCGTTTTTATAAAATGGTTCAAATTGGCAACTGAGGCGCTAGTCTGATTTACCTCCGCAACAATAATCCATTCGCGAGAAGCTTTTGCATCCAATTCCAATTCTGCATTTAAAATATATGCTCCCCTTGTAGCTCGAACATCAAATTCTGCCTCCACCGGAAAACCAGCTTTAAATCGATCCCATTGTCTGCACGATAAAAGTATTTTCTTATCCTCTAATCCATACGACCATACCGTAGTCGCATTTAACGATTCACTTGGCTCTGCTCTGTCAACAGGAATTGAACTTAGCAGGTACAATCCTAAGCCACTTTCGGCAAGCAACTCACTTTTCTTATAAGCATCTAATAGGTTGCTATATTCATTCTGGAAATTGTAATCGATACCACAAGGAAGAATATTTTCGATTCCATCCAAAATCTCAAAATTGATCGTTTTATCGCTTAAATTCGCAACCCTTGATTTCTTTACCAAACCAAATTTTTCACTGTTACTCCAGCTGTATTGAAAACTCAATCCCAAATCGAAATTTACCTCTTCGAATACCAGCTTATTGCCATAAATACTTTTGTATAAATTTCTTTCTATTTTATAAATATGTAGTTGATCTTTTGAGAAGGGTTGCCATAGTAAAGCTTTTTCAGCCTTTTCTACCAGTAGAATTGTTTTGCTACCCGTTTTATCTATATAATCGTGAATTTTATCAACGGTATAATAAGGGAACAATGCATTATTTCTGTCTTTTCTTCCTGCCGACAAAGAACCATTGCTCGATATGAACATCCAGTGATCGGAATCACTAACTATACTCATAAAGAAGTCTGACATTTGATCAGAATTGCTGATCTTGTAAAACTTTTCATTGTGTAGCTCTACGAATTTTCCCTCCACTTCAGCCTCGCTGTAATTCAAACTCGTGTCTCCCAAATAAATGTTATTCTTCTTCATTTTTAATCTTAATTGATTCTACTTCAATTACTTATTCTGTAAAAACTTATGACTCTATATTGTAATTCTAAAAGGAATTTAATTTCTTTCTGCTACTTATTCTTTCACCAGAATAAGCTCTAATTTGAATAACAGGTGAAATTATTTTTTCTGATAAATTCTCACATAATCTACTTGCATTGTTTGTGGAAACATCTGCTCATCAATTCCCTTTTCACTTCCCCACGCACCGCCAATAGCAAGATTAAGAATTAGATAGAACGGCTTTACATAAGGCCATTTTGACTCTCCTAAACCTTCATTTTTATATTCGAAAAAAAGTTGATCATCAACAAAAGCTCTCATTACTTCAGGAGTCCATTCCCATGCGTAGGTATGGAATCTTTCATCTACATCGGCAATCTTGATTGTATTGGTTTGTTGCGTTCCAATTTGCCATTGATAATCGGTAGAATGCGCCGAAGCATGAATTGTTCCTAAATTATGTCCTACATGCTCCATGATGTCAATTTCACCAATCGCTGGCCAGTTTCCATCTTTAAAAGTCCAATCTTTTGGCATCATCCATATTGCAGACCAAGTACCTCTTCCCTTTGGCAACTTAGCACTAACTTCAATTTTTCCGCACAACCAAGTCTCTTTGGAATTTAAACGAGCCGAAGTATAATCTTTGCCCTCAACTTGTTCTTTTAGTGCATGAATTGCAAGAACTCCATTTTCGACCCAAGCATTTTCTTTCTTCGCGATCGTATAATATTGCGCCTCGTTATTTCCCCATCCATCCGCATTACCAGCTGTATCGTAAAGCCATTTGGTAGAATCGGGTAAACCTGTATAGTCGAATTCGTCGCTCCACACCAATTGATAGGTATCATCGGTAGTAACTATTTCATTTTTCGAACTAGAATCGGATTTTTTCCAATTACAGCTAGCTAATAGAAATAAAATTCCTGTTAGTATAATTGTATTTTTTAGAAGCATGATATCTGTTATTTTTTATTATTCGACTTATTGATATACTCTCACATAATCCACTTGCATGCTTTGCGGGAAGATGGTATTATCGATTCCCTGAGCACCTCCCCAATTACCACCAACAGCAACATTTAAAATGAAGAACTGAGCTTTATCGAATGGCCAATTGCTCGCCGTTTTTGTGGCTGGAGCATAAGTATGCGTTATATTTTCAGGTGTATCGATATAAAAATTTAACTCATCCTCGTCCCATAAAAGACCGTAGATATGAAATTCTTCTTCGGCTGATTCTAAAGTTTTACTACTTCCATCGCCGTTTGCTCCTGAACCTGCAGTTGTGTGTACTGTTGCATGCACTTTATCTGGTTCATAACCTACGTATTCCATGATATCTATTTCGCCACATGCAGGCCAACCTACCGAGCTTATATCTTCACCCAACATCCATATTGCAGGCCAAATTCCTGTTCCAGAAGGTAATTTGGCGCGTATTTCCATTCGTCCGTAAGTAAACGACTGTTTCCCTTTAGAAATCATTCGTGTAGAAGTGTAAGACCCTGCTACTTTACTATCATTTACTTTTTTGGCAGTAATCACCAATTTACCATCTGCAATTGTGGCATTATCGCCATTGGTGTAATTTTGTAATTCGTTATTGCCCCATCCACCGGCACCGGTTTCAAATGTCCAATTGTCTGTATCTACAGATGTTCCATCAAACTCGTCCGCCCACACCAATGTCATATTATTCAAGTAATCCGGATCATCTTGAGTGATGCTTATCTGTTTTGTGATAATTTTTTCGAAATCGCCATTATACACGTGTAACTCTACATCGTAAATGCCTGATTTGTGTAAATATATTTCCGTTTGATCGATATTATCGCCAGTAATTTCCTGATCGTTATATTCCCATGAAATACGATCATAATCGCCTGTTGTAGTATTTGTTAGCGTAACAAAATTAGGCTTGGATGCATTGATAGAATAGGTAAAATCAGCAACAAAAACATCGTTTTGAATACTTACGGTTTTTGTTATTACCTTATTATTCGACAACTCATTATCAAGTCCCCAAAGCGTTAACTGAACTTGATAGTCTCCTTTTTCCGAGTAGAAAACGGTGTAATCTTTTGTATTTGCACGTTCTTTTTCAGAAAACTCTCCGTTTCCAAAATCCCACTGCATAAATAAATAAGCTCCTGTACTAGTATTAGAAAATACAATTTTATTTGCATCGTTCACATCTTCAGAAAATGTAAAATCGGGAGCATAAGATTCCTCATCATCGCTCTTGCTACAGGACAAAAATACAGATACAATAAGTAGCGTAAATACTAATTTAACAGGTGTAAGCAAACGAGATATTTTCATGAGGATTTGATTTCAAAAAAACCAACTATTTACTTAGTAAAGTGGGTCGGTTTTTAGTTTTAATAAAATAACAAGTGATAAATTTGCCGGAGCACACCAAGTGCTCCGGCAGAATTTAATTAGGGTAGTAATTGAAAATTATCGATGTAGAATAATCCTGCATTACAGTGACCTTCTGCTCCCAATTGGATAACAATCTGGTCAAAATCAATACGATCCGTTACATCGCTATAATCAAAAGTCAATTCAATCCATTGATTCAACTGATCATCCGTTAAAGTATGACTTCGAACTACTTGAGTTGTATAAGCATTTCCTTCCAAAGAACTGTTTTGAAGTTTTACATCTACCTGAGGCATTAGACTCCATTCAGTAAGCCAGTCATTTCCAGGATTACATTGAGTATCATAATCGTTATAAGAAGGAATAAATACTTTCATGGTGAATGTATTTCGAACCGATAAATCCATCTTATAATCCAATACGGTAAGAATATTTTCCCAAGAACCATCTCCTTTTTGATATTTCGCCACTTTCTCTGATGAATTTACATCTGATGGAGCAAAATTGTCAATCATATCAAAACCTTTAATGTCTTTAGTTTCCCAAACCACATTACCATTTCCTTCAAAATCATCTGAGATATCATTACTCTCCAACTCTTTTACTACTGGAGCTGGTTCTGGAGTTAACTTATCAACTGGTCTGAATCTTGTGAACCAATAAAAACTACCTTTAGAATCCCAAAATACTACCTCCAATAAATCCTCGGTAAGTGTTGTAATTTGATATTCGGAAGCTCCTGCATAGTATCCTAAGAAACCACCACCAGTTACTGTAAGCATTTCACCTGCCACAGTACAAACAAAATCACCACCCTCAAAAGGCATAATAAAATCACTACCTGAAGGTTCTTCGTTACCAGCAGTAGTTCCTAAATCGGAAGCCCAAGAACCATTGGCATAAACTAAACCGTTAGTCACTTGATTTACGGTTAAACCGGATGCTCCAATACTAAAAGTAAATCTGTCATCATACAAATTTCTTTCTGCTTTATCATTTATAGCAGCACCATACCATTCAACAGGATTTGCAATGGTTGGTCCTAAGCCAAAATGAGCTTTAGAATAAGCATCAACAGCCCATGTTTGTGAACCACTTCCAATCAATTCATCGTAAGGATATCCCGAAAGAAAAGCAGGGTTATCAACAGTTGTTGTAATCTCATCTTCGACAACAGTAACACCTCCTTGAGAAATTACAGTTAATGTAACTGTATAAGTTCCCGCAAAAGTATATTGAGCAGTAACCGAACTTCCTTTTTGTGTAACACCATTTCCCAAATCCCAAACTGAACTTACGCCTGGAGTATTGTTGTAAAGAGTGTACTCATTGGTTACATCGGTTGGAGTAAATCCCCAATCAATTTGATCTGCCATTAGTGTATCCGGAGTGCTGTATTCATCGGGAGAACAGGATACTACCACCACTAAAAGCAATATAAAATAGAATATTTTTTTCATAGGTTTTTTTATTTTAAATATTTGCCATATAAGTCTTGAAATGAATCAATCACAGGAAGTGATTTAATTTCTAACCTATTAATAACCATCATTTTGCTCTAATTTATAATTCGATAGTGCAATTTCGGTAGAAGGAATTGGCCAAAATCCTCTGGCTGCAGAATTCACAGCAGAATCGTAAATACCACCCAAATTGGTTGCATTAACAGCACTTTCAAGAACTGGCATTCCTTGACGAAGCAGATCCCAATATCTGATTCCTTCATAAGCAAATTCTAATTTCCTTTCTGTAAAAATTTGTGCTAAAGTAACTGCACTTACTGGAGAATAAGATTCAAAAGCACGAGCTCTCACCTTATTGTAATGTATTGCAGCAATAGCGTTTGATCCGATATGAAATTCCAATTCGGCAGCCATCAATAATACATCTGCATAACGTATTGCAATGTAATTTTGAGGAAAATTAAGATTTGGATTCCCGACTTCTGGCACTTGACTTTTTAGTCCTGCATACTTTTTATTTAAGAAACCAGTATACTGATCTCCCTCTTCAAAATTTCCATCACCCAATTCTTCTACCAAATTGATTATAGTGAAGTCACGTCGGAGATCACCATCTTCGTAAGCATCGTAAAGTTGCTGCGTTGCAGGAGAAAAACACCATGATGAATAATACTCTGAATCTGATGTTGTTCCTCTAGGACCAACGAATACAACCATTTTATTCCCGATATCATATGGTGCACTCCACCATTGTTCTCCTTCACCTTGATTTGAAAATTGAACTTCAAAAATTCCTTCGATCGAATTTTCTACCCACGAATTGGTAAATTCTGAATGTCCCCAAAGATTTCCGAAATCGGGTAACAGATCGGCACCACTATCAGAAATTATCTCATTTAAATAAGTTAAAACCTCAGCACCAGTTACATCACCAGGCATGGTTGAACTTGCATTTTTAGTTCCATATACACCATCGTAAAAAAGGTACATTCTGGCTAATAATGCTCTAGGAGCCCATTCGGTAATTCTTCCTTTTTCGTCGTTACTGTAGGTAACATCTTTTAAATAGCTAATTGAAGATTCTAAATCGCTTGCTATCAGCTCATAAACCTCATCAACAGGAGCTGCTGCTTGTGAATATTCAGATGTTGTCAAAGTTTTTGTTATCAAAGGGATATTTTCGAAAAGACGAACTAAATTAGAATAGTAATACGCTCTTAAAAAATATGCTTCTCCTTTAAACTGTGTTTTTAATTCTTCAGTCATTTCAGAATCGTCTACTTTTTCCAAAAAAACGTTCGCTGCGTAAACACCAGCATATTGATCGTCCCACATAGTACTCCACATACCTTCTGAAGCGGTTGTAGTTCCACGGTCTGCTTTTTTTACATCAACACCATCGGTTGCTGAACCTCCTCCACCATAAGAGTCATCGGATACAACATCTAAAGTTAATTGAACTGTTGAACCCCAGTTTCGTTGAAGAGGTTCGTAAACCGCGATTAATGCTCTATACATATCGTCTTCGGTACGATAGAAGCTTTCCTCGGTTTGCTCTGTTACCGGACTTTTCTCAAGATAGTCGTCACAGCCCATGAAAGTAACAGCAAAAAGAAGTATATAAATTATCTTTTTCATTGTTTTTGTTTTATCTGTTAAAAAATCTTAGAAAGTAATATTAGCACCAATAGTATAAACTCGCGCTTGAGGGTAAATTCCTTGATCGATACCTGTATAGAATACATTATCGGAATTTCCAATCTCAGGTTCTAATCCAGAATACTTTGTGAAAGTCAATAAATTATCACCCGACACATAAATTCTAAATTTCTCTATATGAAGTTTATCCAAAACTGATTTTGGTAAAGTGTAACCAATTTGTAGATTCTTAAGTCTCAAATAATCAGCATCCTCAACCATGTAATCGGAAAAATTACCATTATTGTTGTTACTATCACTCCAAGATACCTTAGGGGTTGAATTCGAAGACCCTTCACCTGTCCATCGGTCTAAAATAGATGTTTGATAGTTTGCATTAGGAAGATCGTAACGACGAGTTGCATCAACAATTTGGTTTCCTACTACACCGTACCAGAACATACTTAAATCGAAATTTTTATAAGAGAAGTTCAAATTTAAACCTACCGTAAAATCAGGATGTGGATCTCCTAAGTTAATTCTATCGGCATCGTCCATTACTCCATCCTTATTCTGATCTACATAAATTAAATCACCAGGAGTTGCATTTGGTTGATGAGATCCATCGGTACTAATTTGTGCTTGATTTTGATAAATTCCGGCAGTTTCCCATCCCCAGAAATATCCAATAGGCTCCCCTTCTTTAGCAATGGTTAGATTTTTCATTCCTGAAGGACCAACATTTACATCCCCGTAAATAATACCTTCATCGTTATTAATCTTAGTCATCTCATTTTTATTTGCTGAGAAATTAAGAGTAGCACCGTAGGTAAAATCGTTGTAATTACCATTGTATCCTACTAATGCTTCGAAACCTTTGTTTTGTACAGTACCACCGTTAACAGTAGGAGCACTATTTCCAACGTATCCAGGAATTGGAGCATCAATCAAAAGATCTTTTGTTTTCTTGTCGTAATAATCCAAATTCATATAGAAATTTGAACCTAATCTTAGATCAATACCTATATCGGTTTGTTCCGAAGTTTCCCATTTTAGATCAGGATTCGCAATTTTTGATGGCGAAGAACCATTTACAACAGTACCAGCATTAAAACTATAATTGTGATTATTAGCAATGGAAGAAAGGTATCTGAAATTTCCAATATTTTCGTTTCCATTTTGTCCCCAACTAACTCTTAACTTAAGAAAAGTAACCGGACCTAAATTATCCTTTAAAAAATCTTCTTCGGATGCGATCCATCCTGTAGAAACAGAAGGGAAAACAGCGTAACGATCATTTGGTCCGAAACGAGATGACCCATCACGACGAACCGTTACAGATGCCATGTATCGATCTTTAAAGCTATAATTTGCACGACCAAACAAGGATAATAGAGAATTAGAACTATAAGTACCTCCTGCAGATTTACTTTCAATGTTACCCACATTATCAATGTAAGCATAATCAATTCCATCAATAATCAATTCGCTACCACTACCACTTAAGTTCTCATAGTTGCTTGTCATTGCAGTTGTTCCGGCAATTACATCTAATTCATGCTCTCCGAAAGTGTTGTTGTAATTAATTGTTGTTTCCCAGTTTGTACTGTACCAACTATTCATGGTTTTACTCACCTTTGTTGTACTATTCTGAGTAATTGTACTTAGAGCATATACCGGAGTATAAACATCGTGCCATTGATAGGCATAATCAATACCTAAGGAAGTTTTCACTTTTACGTGATCAATTACTTTGTATTCTGCGTACAAATTACCAACAATTTTATCTGTTTTGTATTCGTCATTCAGGTAATACATTCCAGCAACTGGATTTACGATTTCCTGCATGTTACGTATTGGCCACGAAAATTCACCATCTGCATCCTTCACAGTAGTAATAGGATCGATATTAATTGCACGAGCCAAAGGAGAATTGTATACACTATTAGGATCAACTCCTTGCGAAGTAAAGTGAGAATACACCATCGATGTACCAACTTTTAACTTTTTATCATAGGAAGTATAATCCCCTTTTACTCTAAAGTTAATACGCTCATATTCCGATTTATCCTCAGAAACGATACCATCCTGACTAAAATAAGATAGTGCAGTAGAATATAATATTTTCTCGGTACCACCGTTTAACGAAAGCGTATGACTTTGAATTGGTGCATTTTTACGGAAAATTTCTTCTTGCCAATCTGTTCCTGAACCTATACCAGCAATTTCAGAATCCTGAATCCAATCAGCAGAGGTATTATCCTTTCCTGCATTCAATAAAGATTCATTAATAATCATAGCATAATCCTGTGCATTTAAAAGATCCATTTGTCTCCATGCATTTTGAATACCATAATAACCATCGTAAGAAAGTTTTGCAGCACCTTGAGTTCCTTGTTTTGTGGTGATAATAACAACACCATTTGCTCCCCTAGCACCATAAATAGCAGAAGCAGAAGCATCTTTCAATACCTCCATGCTACCAATATCGGTAGAAGATAAGTAGGAAATATCGCCTACAGGATTGCCATCGATAATATAAAGTGGCTGTGAATTTCCGGTAGTACCAATTCCACGAATATTAACCGATAAACCAGCACCTGGCTGACCTGAATTCGATGTTACTTGTACACCAGAAACTTGTCCTTGCAATGCTTGTTCGGCACGTTGAATCGGCATTTTTTGAATATCCTCTGCTTTAACCGATGAAATAGAACCAGTTACGGAACTTTTTTTCTGAACACCATATCCAATAACAATGACCTCATCTAAGCCCATATTATCGGTGACCATTATAACATTGATCACATCTTGTGTTCCTACAACAATTTCTTGGGTTGAAAACCCAACCATAGAAAACACAATAATATCTTCTTCACCAAGTTCTAAGGAATAGTTTCCATCAAAATCAGTAGAAGTTCCAATAGTTGTTCCTTTTACCACTACCGAGGCAAATGGTATGGGTGTACCATCCTCTGCCGAGGAAACGGCACCAGTCACAACATGCCCTTGCGCGAACGTTGTCATGCAAAAGAATGTGAGAAATAAAAACAAGACTGTTTTTTTCATAAAATTAGTTAGTTAAGATTAGAATATTAATTCTGTGCGTTGCTTTCACAATCTACACCTACAACGATTGCAATGTACGACCAAGATCACTGCACCTCCTAAAAAACCAATACATCACAAACTCTACATACTAAAAACACCATTACATCATTACTACGTCAACTGCCTTTTTAATATTTATAACTACCTTATAATCTATATATTTAACTTACTTTAACATTTTTTCATTTTTTATACCGCCTACATCAAATAATGAAAAAAGGCTAATGATTTACACCATTAGCCTTTTTTAGATCAGAAAAAATACCCCTGACTAAACGTTCAAAATAAAGTCGATTAAATTTTCATCGCGTGTAATATTGAATTTCTTACGCAAACGATACCGACTTATTTCTACTCCCCGAACCGAAATATTCATTAAAGGAGCAATTTCTTTTGTGGATAAGTTCATTCTTAAGTAAGCACAAATTCGTAAATCTTTTGGTGTTAATTGCGGATATTCGGCTCGAAGCCTTTTCAAAAAATCTTCATGTACCTGATCAAAATGCATCTCAAATTGTTCCCAATCCTGATCGCTATTAAATTCTGCATCGATAGTTTTCATTAGTTGTCTTACCTGTACCAATGCCGTTGGATCTTTAATTTTTTTCAAAGCTTTTTTCAATTCTCCTACAGAATAGGAAAGCACCTCGTTTTTATGAATAATATTCATTGTAGATCCGGCTAACTCCCGCGTTTTAAATTCAACTTCGCCTCGCAATTTGTCGTTTCTTAGTTGCACAATTTCCCTTTCGGCAATCAATGCCTCCTCCCTAAACTTTTGTTCCTTTTGCTTTAGCTCCTCTTCCTGCTTCTTTTTTAAATGGTTTTGCAGATATTTAATTCTAATTCGTATAAGAATAATGATTGCATAAATGCAGAATAGTGCCAATAAAGTATAGATAACAAATGCTACTCGTGAGCGATACCAAGGTGGCAAAATGGTAAAATGAAATTGATCCTTGGCAGAATTAAGTCCGTACTGATTCTGTGAAATCACTTCAAACACATATTCTCCTTCGGGAAGGTTGGTGTACTCCTTTTGTAAAGTATTTTCCCATATGGATGGGGTTTCGTCAAAGCCTATTAATTGGCATTGGTATTGAATTAACTCTGGATTGCTATATTGCGATGCAGCATATTTGAACCGAAGCGCATTGCTCTTATAGGGCAACTCTATTCGATTTTCACCATCGGCATTAAACTGAATTTCCTTGACATTGGAGTAGGCTCCATAATAGATAATAGAATCCTGAGAACTACTGATTCGAACCTCTCTAATAAAAACTGAAAATGGTTCGTTGTATTTTTTTATAACCGTTGGGTCGTAATGTACAAAACCGTCCTCTTTTCCAAACAAAACATTTTCTTTATCGATTACATTCACATTCTCGAAAGCAACAATAAAAGAAGATTTTAAGGAGGCAAAAGGTTTCTTAAGCATTTCGTATGAGTTATCGACTTGCGACTTTAACAGACCAACGTTCTCTCCCTGAAAAAACCAAACATCTCCATTTTTCTGCTCATACAATTTATTAACAGATTCTTCGGTTCCAAATAAATTATTCAAGTTCTGATGGATTTCAAATTGATCGGATTCGGCAACATATTTATAAAAGCCATCCCTACCTGCAAAAACGTTTTCTCCGCGTAGCCTACTAACATCAATTCCTAAATTAGAATGAAAACCATCTTCCACACCATAGAATTTGAATTTTGTGCATTTATCAAGCTCCTCATTTAAATACAAATGATAAACTCCCTTGTAACCATGACACATCCAGATACTATTATCATCGCTCCAAATAATTTCGCGAGATGATTCGTTGAAACCTTCCACTCGTTTAACAAATTTCCATTTATTACCTGTTTGTGCAGATTTCTCGAAAAGAGTAAAACCAGTATAAGTACCTCCTATCATTTTATTTGGATACTCTTTTTTATAAAGATATTTCCAACCTCCTGCTATATTAGAAATTAATTCTCCTGTATTTTTTTCAATTCTAAAAGTTCCTTTATTGTGTCCACAAATCAATTCATCATCAATTACCTGTAAGCTCCAAACTTGCCCCGATGTATTTATAACCAATTTAAATTCTTCTTCCCCATTTACCGCATTGCCAGAGAAATCATATTTACGCGTAAATAAACCCCTATTCGTTCCTAAATACAAATAGCCTTTGTAATAAATCGATGCATAACCAGCTCCCAAATTCTTATCTTTCGGGAAAACAGAAAGAGGAGAACTAATTTCCAGATAATCAATTCCATTATCCAATCCCATCCACAAATTTTCATTCTTATCCAAGAACAAGCTTAAAACCGTATTATTCTGCAAGCCTTTTTCGGTATTAATATTCTGAACTATTTGTCCCTCCTTATTAATAATATACACTCCATTTCGTACCGTTCCAAAAGCAAATTTCGAATCTCCAATAGCCAAACCCGTGTATACCTGATTACTTTTAAATAATTGACTAAGTTCCTTATTCCAAGGGGAAATTTGAGTTCCATCGTATAAAAATAATCCATCTAACGCAGTGGCTATCAGTATTGTATTGTTCGAAAAGGGAATCATATTAACAATTTCGATATCACTAAACAATTCTCCTCCTTTTAGAATATCTAAGGAGCGACCATCTAATTTGCAAAGCCCTTTTTTTTGTTCGCGCACATAAAACTGATCGCGCACCATAAAGCTAAAATGAAATTCATTTTTATCCTGAATTTGAGAAATAAGCCCATCGCGGTAATAGAATATTTTTTGAAAGGAATGAAAGAGGATTCCTTTTTTATAGGGGAAAATTTGCCATACTTCTTCAAACTCCCTATCCATTTCGGGCAACAAATCAACAAGAGAATGGTAAATTAGTTTTCCTTGATGGTCTGGCTCTAAATATCCAAATTCGTTATAAGCACCAACAAATACCCGCCCGGTACTATCTACTGCCAAAGAACGAACCACCGAAATATTTGGCATTGGAATCACTCGCCAATTACTACCGTCGAATTCTAACACTCCTGAGTTATTAGCAAAATAAACGAGTCCATTGGGAGCCTGAACAATATCCCAATTTTGGGTTCCTCCGTTGTATTGGCTTCTGTGATAATTCTTTATAAATGGAATTCCTGTACTCTTCACTTTAGTGAATGCATGTAGACTAGAAAGAAAAAATAAAAGGAAAATAAGGGCGATTCTTTTCAAGATGGGATCTGTTTTGTTTACGCTGAAATTTAGGTGCTTTATCAATAAAATCCAAACAAAAAGAAATCTACCTAATTTATTCCTGTTTGAATCTATCTATATCGAGACACAAAAGTATAAACAAATGGTCATTCCGTATTCTTTGGCAGATTAAAAAAGCCCGTTGAACAATTGGTTCAACGGGCTAATAAAGTATTATATCACTAATTAACTTCTTCGAGGACAGAGAGGTAATTTTAGCATTTCGTAGGAGTCATTAAATTCGCTTTCGACACAATCTGTTGGATCACAGCAAGTATGACAAACTCTTTTAAAGGAGCGAAAACTATGAAGCTTTACATTCGGAGCCAAAAACTCCTTCTTAATTGGCTCTTCGTTCATTAAATCGGTACTCAAATATTTTTTATTATCATCGGCAAAAACAGTAACCACTACTGCTTCTCCGCCTAACTGATCCTGAATTTTTAGTGCTCCTAAAAAGTTAGCCCCTGAAGAAATTCCAACACCCAAGCCAAGTATCGATGATAGTTTTTGAGCCATAATAATAGCATCTCCATCGTCAACACTCACAATATCGTCTAGTTTGTTTAACTCAACAATAGAGGGAATGAATTCATCAGAGATCCCCTGAATACGATGCTTTCCAACTTTATGACCGGTTGACATGGTTGGCGAATTAGAAGGCTCTAAAGGATGAACCTGTATGTTCGGGTTTTGCTCTTTTAAATATTTACCAACCCCCATCACAGTTCCTCCTGTGCCAACTCCAGCAACAAAAGCATCAGGAATTAGATTTCTATATTTTAATTGCCACCATAATTCTTGTGCGGTCGTCTTGTAATGAGCTTCGCAATTATCTCCGTTGGAAAACTGCAGCGGAAGAAATGTATTACTATTCCCTTCGGCCAATTGATTGGCCATATCAATACTACCCAGAAAACCACCTTCTTCTTTGCTAACCAATTTTATGTTGGCCCCATAACTTTTCATTAAATTGATACGCTCCTTACTCATCCAATCGGGCATAAATATCGTTACCGGATGTCCCATTGCTCTTCCAATACCCGAAAAAGCAATACCTGTATTGCCACTGGTAGCTTCGATAATTTGATCACCTTCGCGCAACGCACCACTTTCGTATGCTTTTTCGATAATATGATAGGCCATGCGGTCTTTTATACTACCTGTCATGTTTAAATACTCGGCCTTTGCATATATTGTTCTTCTTGTTCCCTTGTATTCGAATTCAATTGCCAATAATGGAGTATTTCCAATTAGACTAGAAATACCATGAATTCTTCCGCTTAGTGTTTGTTCCATACTTATTAAGCGTTTGCTTGCAGTTGTGTTGTTGTTTTGTGTTGTATGTTGTTAGTTGGAATCGTTTTTTACATCCTCTAAAAAACATTCATTTTTTTTAGTAGGATTTTAGGATTCGTTTCTCTTTTACTATATTGGAAAAAGAGGCAATCCCAACCGTTGATTTAAAACGAATACATGTCTGAAATATACGGGATTGCCAACTTTACTGAAATTTGCACCATAAATAATGGAAGTTATTTATTTAGCCGAACTGGTGCACTAAGCTAAGTTTTATATTAATTCATCTCTGCCAAATATCTCTCTGCCTCCATGGCTGCCTGACATCCAGATGCTGCAGAAGTAATCGCTTGTCGGTAATTTGGATCCTGAACATCGCCACAGGCAAAAACTCCTTTTACATTTGTCATGGGAGTACCTGCTTGAGTCAGTATATAACCTTGTTCATCCGTATCAACATACTTAGAAAATACATCAGAATTGGGATGATGACCAATGGCTAGAAAGAAACCATCGATAGCGATCTTTACTTCTTTCTCCATTGGAGTGCCAAGTTTACTGATTAATGTACAGCCTTCTACTCCATTCTCACCGGTTAACTCTAAGGTATTGTGTTCCCACAAAATTTCGATATTCTTTGTTCTAAGCACTCTTTCCTGCATCGCTTTAGAAGCTCTTAAAAAATCTTTACGAACAATTAAGTATACCTTTTTACACAAACCAGCTAAATAGGAAGCCTCTTCGCAAGCGGTGTCGCCACCACCAACAACAGCTACATCTTTTCCTCTATAGAAAAACCCATCGCAAGTAGCGCATGCCGAAACACCCGAACCTCTGTATTTTTCTTCACTCTCCAAACCAAGATATTTAGCAGTAGCACCGGTTGCAATAATTACCGAATCGGCTTCAATTTCCTTATTTCCATCTACTTTAACCTTAAATGGTCGTTGCTCTAAGTTTACATCCGTAACGATTCCCCAACGACAATCACATCCAAAACGCTCTGCTTGTTTCTTTAACTCTCCCATCATAACAGGCCCAGTTACACCTTCGGGATACCCAGGGAAATTATCGATTTCGGTTGTAGTAGTTAACTGACCACCAGGCTGTAATCCTTCATAAACTACAGGATTCAAATTTGCTCTTGAGGCATAAATTCCTGCTGTATATCCTGCTGGTCCCGATCCAATAATCAGACACTTTACTCTTTCAATATCTTCTTTACTTTCCATTCTTTAAAATTCTTCTTTCTATATTCTTAAGAAACTTGCTTCATCTTTTCCAACATGGTTTTTAGAATCACCTCATCGGTTACTTCCATACCTTCATTTGCTAAACGACCAATATTACGAATCGTAACTTCCACATCATCATCGATTATCCCATTCGAACCATTTAAACAATTGTGATTCATTGCTAATAAAGAAGACTGGATGGCTGCACTTACGCTAGCTGCTATTTTATGCGAACAACCATACTTAGCTCCATCGCAAATCATACCAGTTACACTTCCAGTCATATTTTGCAAAGTCATTCCTAATTGCTGAAAATCTCCTCCCATGATGTATGTAATACCACATCCTGCGCCAGCAGTAGACAATAGTACCCCACAAAGAGCTGACAATTGACCAACAAATGATTTCATGTAAATCGTAACTAATAATGCCAAAGCCAAAGCTCTTAGTAATTTGTCGTTCCCAACTTTAAATTCTTCGGCAGCAACCACAACAGGAAGCGTAACACTAATTCCTTGATTTCCGCTACCACAATTCGACATTACAGGCATAGAACTACCAGCCATTCTTGCATCCGACGCAGCTGCGGTGAGCATAATGGACCGACTCATTAAATCCTCTTTCAATATGCCTTTTTGAATATTAAGCATCATCGATTTTCCAACTTGCAGCCCGTAACATCCTTTTAAGCCTTCCTCGGCAATGGATTTATTAAGAGCAATTCCTTTCTCAAGAAAAGCGATATCCGCAATATCTACTGTATTAATAAAATCATAAATACTGCTAAAACTCCAGTCTTTCATACTGGAAACGGCATCTTCCTTCGATTCAGGATTACTCTTATAAAGCACAACTCCATTGCGTTCCATGGAAACAATGTTAGTATGTCGATCCTGAATGATAACCCGACCAGATTCTTCCCCTTTATAACAGATGCACTCAATGTATAACTTAGCAACATTATACTTCACATCTACTTTAACTTTCCCTTGTTTCACATAGGTTTGCGCCAACTCCACAACATCATGATTGATTCCATCCAAAACTTCCAAACCCGCCATCGGATTCCCTCCTAAGGCTCCCAAAGCACCAGCAATAGTTAAACCAACCATTGTTGAACCTGGAATTCCTACTCCCATTCCATTCTTAAAAATATTTCCACTTACATGGAATTCAATTCGATCTGGAAATTGATTCAAGATCTCTCTTGCTTTCGAGGCGGCATAAGCAACAGCCACAGGTTCGGTGCATCCAAGTGCAGGAACAAATTCTTCTTTTAGTTTTTGCAGATAAACTTCTTTCATTGCTGATTTTATAAAAAAAGCAAATAAATGCTTTTCGGTAAGTAATAGTGGTTGGTTAATAGTTTCAGATAAAAGAGCGGACCGACCAGCGCCAACCGCTAACCGGTCCTAACTAAATCAAAACAGACTAATGATTTTGTTATTTATTGTTTTGGGTTCATGATTACCTCAACGGTATCTACTTCTTTTAAAATTTTAGATGCAAACGCCTGAATATCTTTACTGCTAATATTATCAATTAGTTTTTTATAGTCTTCCTTATTCGTGAATTCGGTTCCATACATTAAATTATTTTGTAAACTTCCCATCCAGAATCCATCTTGTAATTCAGACTCTTCTCTTGATTTCTTGAAATTATTTTTAATCTCAGTCAAATCGTTGGCATCGCATGGTTTTTCGGTAATATTCGTGATTTCCTCGCGAACAATTTCCATTAAACGATCGCGTTTATCAGGATTACAGTCAAAACTGATACCAAGAGAGAATTCTGCAACTGGCAAGGCCGAAAAAGAAGGACGAACACCAACTCCGTAGCTACCACCTTCTTCTTCACGAATGGTTACCATATATCTTTTCGAAAGCAATTGAGAAATCATGTTCAGCATTAATCTATTCTTTAGATTGTATTCTGCCTCCCCTTCAACACTATAAGAAACGGTTGTTTTAGGCACAGCCATTTCCCGTTCAAAAATAGTAGAAGTTTTTCCTTTTGCTGGTCCTTCCTGATGATCTACAAAAGTTTCTTTTCTATTACTAGAACTAATATTACCAATGTATTTTTGAATTAATGGAAGATGTACTTCCGGATTAATGTTTCCAACAAACACAAATGTAAAATCACTTGCATCCGAAAAACGATCTTTATAAACCTCTACAGCTTTATTAAAATCGATATTATTAATAAATTCTTCTCCAAAAAGTAAAGTACGTGCCGAATGGTTGGTATTTGCTAAAGCAATACTATCCTTTAAAGCAGCTTCATTATCCACCTTTTTATTAATCACATAATTTCTCCACTGAGCAAGTTGAGCATTCAGCGCCTCTTGGTCGAAACGTGGAGCTTCAAAATTTAAATAAAGTAATTGTAATAAAGTTTCAAAATCTTGAGGAGAGGCCGAACCACTAAAACCTTCGGTTAGTTCTCCTAAATTAGCTTTCAAGCTAACTATTTTTCCTGCAAGTTTCTTTTGCAATTGAGTTACGTCGTAACTTCCCACACCCGATATTTGAGCCAAACTAGTAGCAATATCAGCCGAAGCCAGGTCTTTGGTGTCCACTAATGAACTTCCACCAAAACTAAAGGAGGAAAAAGAAATTTGATCTTTACTAAATTCGGTAGGTAGAATAAGCACCTTAGCACCATTGGCAAGAACATAGCCTTTTGCATCCATTCCATCTACTTTAAAAGTAGTCTTAATTTTTGCGGCTACTAATTTTTTATCCACCAAAGGTGTATCTCCAGCATCGTCTTTATAAGCTTCAATTTCTTGAGATTTTAGCTTAGTAACCACTGCTAATAACTCCGCTTTAGTAGGATAATACTGTTCTGCATTATCAGGACCATTTAAAATTAGAGCCGAATTGTTCACATTTGAATAATTTTTCACCTGAGCATTCACCTCTTCCAAACTAATAGCCGGAATTATTTTCGCTGCAAATTCCATTTCCCATTCTATGGAAGGAAAAGGTTCTGCTTTCAAGAAAAAATCGCCTAATTGCTTCGCCCAATCGTCATTCTTAATTTTCTCACGATTTGCATAATAAGATTCATAAGATCTTTGAATTTGAACCTTTGTTCTATTCAATTCCGAAGCAGTAAAACCATGACGAATTACACGTTCTAACTCCATTTGAACTTCGGCAAAAGCCTCCAATTCTGTACCCATTTTAGGACTAACATAGATATAATCTGCAGCTTTTGTTCTGGTCATGTTAAATGATCCAAACTCCATACCCATTGCAGGGCATTCCACTTTCTTCGTTTTTTCAGATAAACGTGCATTAAGCATAGATGAAAACATACTCTTGGCCATATCTTTACGAAGTGTTTCCTCATTGTTTACTTTTGGAGCATCGCTTCGGAACAGCCACATAATAGTAGGGTTTTTTGCTTCTTTATCTTTAGCAACAACATAAGCCAATTCCTTACTATCTTCTACTGTATAATATACTCTCTCTGCAGCATTTTCCGGCATCGGAATTTTTGAGAATAATTCCTTTACCTTTGCTTCGATAACTGCTACATCTACATCACCAACAACAACAACCGCCTGATTATCGGGACGATACCATTTAGCGTAATAATCGCGTAAGCTTTGATGTTCAAAATTATCGATAATATCTAAAGATCCAATCACATCGCGATCGGCGTACTTTGAATTATTCATCATCACATGATTTGTTGCACTTCTTAGTCTAAAATTGACATTACGACGCGTGCGCCACTCTTCGTGAATTACACCACGCTCCGATTCAATTTCTTTACCTTCTAATAGTAATCCACCCGACCAATCGTGCAAAACCAAAAGTGCTGAATCTAATAAACCTTCGTTACTCACCGGAATATTGCTGATATTATAAACAGTTTCGTCTTGTGCGGTGTAAGCATTAATATCGCGACCAAACAAAATACCGTTTTTCTCTAAATAATCAATCATGTTCTTTCCAGGGAAATTCTCGAGACCATTAAAGGCCATATGCTCCAGAAAGTGAGCCAAACCATTCTGGGCGTCGTCCTCCAAAATAGCTCCTACATTTTGTACAAAATAAAAACTAGCCCGATCTTTTGGCTCCTCATTATGCATTACATAATAGGTTAATCCATTCGACAATTTTCCATGTTTCACCTTTGGGTTCAAAGGTATCGTGGTTGTATTCTGAGCTTGAGATGCCAAACCAGAACATAAAAAAACACTCACAAAGAGTAATGATACAATCTTATTCATACGTTAAATTTTACTTTAAATATTTTCCTCCTAATTCATAAATGTGAGAAACGTAATTTCAGGTTTCCATTGATTCAAAAATCATTTCTAATTGGGGTTCAATGTATGAAACCATGTTGGTTTTCATATAATTATTATTTGTTTTTTAGTTGCCATATGGAACTTACCATGCTGAAATAATCATCTCCCTGTGTGTAGAAAGCTTTGTACATGGACGTTTCATAGTATATTATCAGTTTCTTCTTAAAAAAAAAGAGCAGGGATATTTTTAGATCAGATTATTGGGGATAATAACTTGTCTTCCCTGCCCTTTTCACCACTAACTAATGTTTGTTGTTGTTTATCTTTTATGTGTTTGATATCGAATTGAAAGTTTTGGGTTTAATGAGCAGACGACAAGGATTGCCGGCCTTGCCATCTGCATTCATCCCACTAAAACTATTTTCACACTTTATATATGAAAACTCACTAACTAATTAACACAAACTAATAATAGTTACGAATGCTTCCTTTTCTATCCAAACAATTATATTTTACTAACTGCATTTAATCAATTATTCCCGCTGTTTTTTTTTGATTGAATTTATCCTTTCCTCGTTCTAAAAAGCGAACAAAATTATCCACATTTAAATCATAGGAGGTAGGTTCCGTTAAATCTTCTCCATTCGAATCTAACAAACAATAATATGGTTGCGCATTTACATTGTATTTTCGAATTTGTAAATCGGCATTCTTTTTGCCCAAAGTTTTCTTTTTCTTGCCATCGTATTCAGAAACAATCCATTCCTCTTCAGGTAATTTTGTTTTATCATCAACGTACATAGCAATTACAATATAATCTTCCTGCAAACGCTTCAAAACCTGTGGATCTGCCCATACATTGGCTTCCATTTCACGACAGTTAACGCAACCATGTCCGGTAAAGTCCATAAACACAGGTTTATTTTGTTTTTTAGCCGCTGCCATTCCTTCTTCGTAATCGAAATACCCATTTAAACCATGTGGTAAATGTAAAAAGTCTGAATACTTAGCCGTGTGTGTTTCCTGATGTTGGGTAGTACCAAGGGTTCCCGCATTATTTCTTACAATTTGATTGATATCGAAATCTTGAGTTGCTTGTGGTGGAATATATCCCGAAAGCGCTTTTAAAGGAGCTCCGAACATTCCTGGAATCATATATATTACAAAGGAAAAAGTTAAAATGGATAACATCAAACGAGGTACACTAACAAACTTTACTTCACTATCGTGAGAAAAGGTTAATTTCCCTAATAAATAGAATCCCATTAAAGTAAATACCACGATCCAAACCGCTAAGTAAACTTCGCGATCTAAAATTCCCCAATGGTAGGTTTGATCCGCAATACTTAAGAATTTTAAACCCAAAGCAAGTTCGATAAATCCTAGAACTACTTTTACAGAATTTAACCATCCGCCCGATTTTGGCATTTTGTTTAACCAGCCTGGGAAAATTGCAAATAAGGTAAATGGCAATGCAAAAGCGGTTGAGAAACCTAACATTCCAACAATAGGCATTAACACCTCGCCACCTGCAGATGCAACCAAAATGGCTCCAACAATAGGTCCGGTACATGAAAATGAAACCAATACCAAAGTAAATGCCATAAAGAATGCTCCCATTAAACCACCTTTATCTTCGTTAGAAACCGATTTGTTCACCATCCAACTTGGCATGGTAATTTCGAACATTCCGAAGAATGATGCTGCAAATACCATAAAAATTAAAAAGAAGAATATATTAGGCACCCAATGCGTGGAAAGAAAATTCGCAAAATCGGGCCCCATAACAACCGCTAATAATGTACCGATAAAAGTATATATTCCAATTATCGAAGCTCCATAAAAGAAAGCCTGCATTCTACCTTTGGCTTTATTCTCGCTGCTATGCATAAAAAAGCTAACGGTCATTGGAATCATTGGGAATACACAAGGAGTAAAAATAGCTGCCAAACCTCCCAAAAAAGCAAAAATAAACACTGCCCAAAGTCCTTTTTTATTGGCAGCTGGTTTGGCTGGATCAATAATTTTGGCTTCCTCATCCTGTGCCACTTGAACTGGCGCATCTCCAATTTTTAAATCAAAATCTTCGTCGCCCATTACACATTGACCAGTAGCATCCGAACAGGTTTGATATTCGAAAGCTCCTTTAACAAGTAAAGGCAATTCCTTTACCAAAATGGTTTGGCGCATTTCCCCTTCGTTCTCGAAATAACTTACTTCGCCATCCCAAGTTTTGTCGTGATGCTTTTGAGCATTTATTGGTTTTACCTCGCCTACTCTTTCGTAGCTTGAATTCTCGGTAAAATCGAATTTAATAAGTATTGGTCCTAATTCAGGATCAAAATCGTTGGAATATACGTGCCAAGTTTTATCAATAGTGGCCTTAAACACAATATCCAACTGCTCACCTACCCGAACCTCTTTATTCGAAAACTCGACCTTCCACTTGGCTGGCTGTATGACCTGTCCAAATGAAAATCCGCTAAACACTACCATAATTATGGCAAGAACTGTAAATTTCAATTTCATTTTTTAATCTTTTTATTAACTGAATGCTACCTATAAAATAGAATTCAATGTAATTGAGTTGATTTAGTTTATTTGATTCTTCTCTTCATTCTGTTTTGTTACTTTAAAGACAACCAAATCACTCAATAGGGTGAAAGCATTTCTAAAAAAAATTGCTAAAATTTGTTAATTACTAAGCTCTTACAAGTTCACGACTCATCATTTTACTTTTTATTTTGTTAATTGCAAACGATGTAATACTACTGATAATCTACACAAATCGAAAATGATTTAAATCTAGATTAGATAAAAATTAGCTTTCTAATAGACCGAAAACTTTACGATTTTTTTTTTTTGATTGTAACAAAAATAGGCAATTTGATTCCTGTTTTATTGAATTTACTCACTTTTTGCTTCCAAAAACCTAGAACAAACCGTTATTAAAAAGATGAACTCTAACTTTCATGTAAAAAAAGTGAGTAGGCTTAAATAATTTTTACACAGCAATAAAAAAGGGTCAGACTTAACTAAAGTCTAACCCTAAAAATATCACTTACACACTTTGCGGAATAGTATCCCAAAGAGTGATCTTAAATTAGTTAAGTTCTAACACAAACTCTTTCTTTTGGGGTGGAAAACAGATGGAAGCATCGCAGCATTGATAATACAACCAACACTTTACTTTTGTTCCTTTGGCTATTTTACCATCAAATTTAATTGCCTGCTTAAAACTGCTTTCACCTTTATAAATTAAAATTTTATCTTTTCCAGGATATGGAGCAGGAGATGATTTATCCCACTTGCCAACTAAATCAACTCCTTCGGGTAAGTCTAAACCTAATTCTGTTTTAATATAAGCCTCACCACTAGGCACATATGCATAAATGTGATAACCACTCATGATATTTGTTTCTATCAATACCGTTTTTTCGTTCTCATTCTTTCCGTCAACAAGCATTGCGCCTACACTAACAGGGTTCTCATGGGTTGGTTCGGCCAATTGCAAGCCAAGCTTAGTTAACTCATCCGCTATTTCAACTTCTTCTTTTTTATCATTTCTCGGACGAATATCAGGATTTGCATTTGGATCGTTAATCATCCAAACAAAACCACCCGATTGTGTGAAAAACATTTTATTTTTGTACTTCGTATACCAAGCTCTCCATTCTTTGGCAGTCTTAAAATCTTCAAGAGTATATCTCCACAATAATCGATTTGCTTTCTCGATATCTTTGTTTTTTTCTAACAAAGAAATAGCCGCATCTAAAATTTTAATATCTGTGTTAGCTATCCCCAAACTCTTACAATCCTCATCAATTTTTAAACCTTCGAAGGCATCAGGTTCAGCATAAAAATAATCCATATTTTCAAGCAAGTATTTTCTTATTGCCACCGTATCTAAACCTGTTTCTTTTAAGTAGGGTTTCTTTTCCATGTATTTTGCTAAAAACTGCTCAAAAGACTCCAAAGGCATAGGCTTAAACGCAAGAAGCATTTGATCTATGTCACTTAACTCTTCTCCCCTCTTCTGTTTTTCCTTAACCCCATCTTGTCGTTTAATTATATCATTGTTTTGCTCTATCTTTAATTCTTGGGATTTTTTAAAAGAACTCATCTTAATATTATGCAAAGTCCAATAAATAAAGTCTTTCGTGTAAATTCGATCATTGTACTTTTTAGCAATTCGCTTATCCTTTGCATGCTTATGTGTATAAACAATTGCATTGGCAAATACTTGCTTTGCTTCAGCAGTCATATAATCAGGCGAACCTGTAAATCCCCACAAAAAAAAGTTACCGTGACGACCAATTGCAACGGCTGTTTTTTTCCCATAAAGTAATAAAGGCTTCCTGAACAATGTCTTCTGCTTGATCCAATGAATCGAAATATTTATGGGCGTATGCACAAAGTGGTGCGTAGTATAAATCGAACAAGAGGCGAAGGCCATCCTGGTCTCCACTTTTAAACATTCTGATAATTTCCTGCTCCTGATTTGCCATATTTTTCGTATGTAAATGTAGAAAAGCTACTTGGATATTCAAACGGGATATTTTAAAAATATTAAAATCTCAGAAAGAAAATCAACCTGAATCGCTTAACAGTAAGCGTTAAGTAATTTATTTTTTTAGAAAATAACACCACTTTAAAACCGTTTCTTTTTTAGATATTTAAGCATCTAAATAAACAAAAAACAACCAAACAAAGGATGTTGACTACTAACCACTAAGTAAACAACCAATTAACGATACACGAGAAACTATTGTTAAGCCAAATAAAAATTATACGTTAGAAACAACTTGACATATTTACACTCTTGTTTTTTAAAAAATTTTACTTAATTTCCGAATCGTTTTTGAAAGGATATTTTTATTTGAAATCTTTTTTCGAAAAAAAAGGGAAGCCATCGGCTGGTCATCAACCGGAAAACTTTGGCGGCGAACTGGAAGAGGAGGCCGATGGACCCTTGTAAATACAAAACTAATTATTTAATCATGGACTATCAAAACGATTTTGAAACATGGAAAGAAAGAATTGAAGCCCTTCCCCTTTCGGAGGTGAAATTACCGAATCAACCTATCGACGAGGTGACTGCCAGTGCAGAAACGCTGGCCATAGAGGCAATTAAAGACAAAGAAAGTCTTGCAAAGGCCGGACTGGATATTACGTTTATTACTGACCTGACTACCCTTTCAGGTGCTGTAAGATATTGTCAGGCAGAATGGATGAGCGAATACCGTGCTCGACAGGAGGCTCAAAAGGAGTGGTTGGAGCAATCTCCTGAAGCTTATGACTTACGCGATGAAATGCTACATCATTTTAGTTTTGTATTTCGAAATAATGAGAATGTAAATAAAAAAGTGATGCGTATTCGTGAGGGTGGTGGACATGCTGACATGATTCAAGATTTGATTGAACTAGCCATACTTGGTGAAAAAAACCCAGAACCATTAAAATTGATTGGAGTTGATACTCTTCTTTCAAAAGCCAAAATCACTTCACACAATATGTCTGTATTATTAGCTGAATCAAATGGATCGAAAGAGGAAAACAGTGCCACGAAATTAATGAGAGACAAAGCCTACACTTTGCTTGCAGAAAAGATGAGCACCATTCGTGAATATGGTCGTTATATTTTCTGGAAAAATGAAGATCGAAAGAAAAAATATCTTAACGATTAATTCCTAGAATGCCCAATTTTATTAGTCCCGAGGCAGGTCACACCCTCCCATCGGGACTTTTATGCATCCAATCGGTAACTTGGAGCAGTCCATTGGCAATTTCTTGGCTTCAATCGGTAACAATTACCCTCCCCGAGACAATAAGTGGTCGCCCATTAGCAATTTGACGATTTTCTAAAATACTCGTAAAAATCAAACTGAGGTAGTGCCTTTATTTTTGTATGAAGATTAAATCTGTTATCAGAATTAGCCTTAGCGCAAACTTAAATCTTGCTTGTGTAAATTTGAAAAGCCACCTCAAACTGAGATGGCTTTACTTCAACTATTCAATTAATAATTATTATTTCTCCTTTAAAATACCATTAGCTTGATCAATTAGATCCTCTGCTGTTCTTCCATTCATTCTTCCAAGAACTTCGCCTTCAGTATTCAGAATTAACAAAGTTGGATATGATTTTACTTCATAAAATGAAGCAAGTTCAATACCTTCCCCTTTTTCCATATCCATCTTAAGGCAAACAAAATTCGTGTTATAAAACGCTCCTATTTTTTCTTGGGTGAAAACTTCTTTTGCTAACCTTTTACATGGACCACACCATTCGGTATAACAATCAATAAAAACTAACTTGTTTTCATTGTTTGCCTTAATTAAACCTTCTTCGTAAGTGCATTTTTCAAAATTAATTCCTTGTGCTGAAACACTTCCACAAAAAAGTAGAACAATAAAAGTGATTATTATATTTTTCATTTCTTATTTTATTAAAATTGTAAGTCAACAGTTTTTGTTTTAGGAGGAAAACATTGGTTTGGGTCGCAAGCTTGATAGTACAAACCACATTTAATTGGCTTGACGAACTTTACACCATCTACAACCTTATAATATCTAACAAAGAATATTTCTCCTTTAAATATTTCTACTCCTTCTGAATAAGGTTTCGCAATTGGCTTTTGCCAATCTCCAATTGGTTCCAATCCTTTTGGCGCTTCAAATCTGATTTCGGTTGTGATGTATGCCGAAGCATCAGAAGCATATGCATAAATCTGCCAATTGTTTAACAAATCGGCCTTCAATACAATTGCTAATTGATCCTTATTTTCAGACCATACCACCTTTGCATTATAGCTTAATGGATCCATGGCTGTTGGTTTTGATGTTACAAGATCCATCTGCTCCATCTCTACCATCATCTCCAAATCGGAATCGATTTTATCGATTTGAGCTATTGCATTATTACCTCCATATAAATAGATGATCAACACGAATAGCCTTAATGCATTTTTCATCCTCTTTTAATTTAAAGTGTTAATTAACCATTTATATCCACCAGCTTCAGTAAAGAATAATTTAGATCTATTTTTTTTCAGCCATTTCTTCCACTCTTTTGCCGTTTTAAAATCTTCCATGGTATACTTTCTAAGAACACGATTAGCAATATCAGTTTGTTCGCCTTTACTTATTAGACCAATACATTTTTCTAAGACTTCAATTTTTCTATTGGAAACCGCTAATTGTTTAAGATCTTTATCAACTGAAAGCACATGTCTGAAGTCTTTTGTGTGTATACAGTAAAAGAATTCTCGATTCTCTTCAATCCACGTGTAATAGGCCTTAATATCTGAACCAACAGCATTAAATGCTTCCTCTCCAACATTTTCTTCCATCCATATTTCTATTGTTGGAACTGATTTTTGTTTACTCAAAAACATCTCTTGAATTCTCGATAGTTTCTTACCTTCTGCTTTTTGCTTCTTCAATTCATCGGCACGAGCAATGCTCTTCTCATTATACTTCAACCAATCAACCTTATAAGTTTCAAAATTTTCAAGAGTAATTTTAGATTTTCTATAATCTAAATATGGATCCCGAATAATAATGGTTTCATCCATTTTTTTTGCAATAAGACCTGCCCCGTTGAACTGTTTCATGTAGACAATGGTATTGAAAAATACATCTTTTGCTTCTTCGGTCATTATATCTGGAGACCCACTAAAACCCCATAAAAATAAATTACCATGACGCCCTAAAGCTACAGATTCGATACTTTTACATTCTGCACCACAGATGTATTCAGTATCTGGTGAATCTAAAAATCCAGCTCCACGAGATACCATCCCCAACACGTAATCCGAATTTTTTGCACTTAATTTTTGCACTTTCCACATTTTCATCTGCTTTGGCAAACTAGAATCATAATGCAACCAATTTTTAGGAGTCGGATTCATCACCATAGTAGGGGTTACCTTATTTGGCGTATTGAATATTGGGTGCTGTGTTTGTAGGCTTTGCGCATCACCTTCCAAACAGTAACAATGCCAGTCTAGTTTAGAGCCTAAACTTCTTCCTAAATCTGGTGCACATTTACCAATAAAAATAGTAGCATTCTTATAATCAGAAGTTAAGTATTCTGACTTAGCATATTTTACAAGTTTTCCATTTGTATCATATTCTTTTACTTCCTCTTTTATTGGTGTCGTTAATTCATCAAATATGGTCACATCTACTTTTGATGACATTTCCTGCTTATAATCTCTTGGATCAACACATGTAACACTAGTGAAATGTTCCTCTAAATAGGCTTTAAATGCCGGCCACCTAGTTTGATAATCTTTCTCTAAGCGTTCTGGAGCACCGCCAAATACACGACCATAATTTTCTGGCTTTGGTTTTTCTGGATTGTAACCTACGTATAGTACTTTAATATCTTTATTCGATTCCTGTGCATTTGCAACCCCTATAACAGAGCAAAACAAAACGCAAACCAATAACTTCACTATTACTAAATTTTTCATTTCATTAAATATATTTGTTGTTAACGCTTACTACTTTTCATTAAACCATAATAAACCAAATTACTCTTTTACAACTATCTTCGCTTGCTTAATTAGATGGGGTGCAACTCCCTCCTTCATTCTACAATGAACTCTGAGTTCTGTATTAAGAATTAAACAAAACACATTAAGACTGCAATTACTAATACTCTCGTATTACTCAAATATTTATAATTTAATATCTAAATCAACCATTTTTGTTTTAGGAGGAAAACACTGATTTAAATCACAGGTCTGGTAATACAAACCAACCTTACCCTTACCTACTTTTCTGGATGTTACTTTAAAGTAGCCGATATATAAAAGCTCCCCTTCATAAACATCTAAGTCTTCCGAAAAATAATGAGCATCTGGCTTAATCCATTCTCCTATTTGTTGAATACCATTAGGTAATTCAACTTTCAATTCGGTCATAATAAATGCTGAGGTTCCTTTCTGACTAGCATAAATATGCCAATCATCTGCTATTAGCACACGCATAACAAGAGCGAGTGAACTTTTATCTTTATTCCAAACCACAAGTGCACCAAGATTAACAGGATCAGTGCCATTGGGCTTATTCAATTGAATCGTTTCATAAGCTTCAAAAGCTTTTTCTTCAAGTGCCTCATCTACTTTCTTTTCCTGAGCTGTTACACACGAGCTTGCCAAAAGAATAATGAGAATAAGAACCATATGTAATTCACGCATAATCTTTTTATTTTATCGTATTTACCAACCACTTGTAACCACCCGACTCGGTAAAAAAAAGTTTTTCCTTATTAGATTGAAACCAATTTTCCCATTCTTTTTGTGTTGTAAAATGCTGTTCTGTATAGCGTAGTAAAATACGTTGAGCTACTTCTTTTTTATCAGTATTGTTTAATAACGCAATTGACTCTTCAAGAATCTTAAGATCATTATTTGCAATGCCTAATTGTTGTGCATCTTTATCTAATTCAAATTTGTAATTAAGAATGCTACCATGGCAATAGTAGTATGCTTTGTTTTCAAGTAAAAACTTGCGATATGCCTCCATATCAGTACCAAAAATGGTAAAGTCGTCACCCATTTTATTTTTCAAATATTCTTCGAGTGTAGGTAGCACTCCTTTATTTTTAGTTAAAAAAAACTTTTGTGGAGCGGTTAATTTGTCTCCTTTTTTTTGTTTCGCTATCAATTCAGCACGGCGTTGTATTTCCTTAGCGTTATATCTTTCATATTCCTGAACGCTTTTCTTATAGCTTTCTTCAGAAACGTCACGAAGACTATAAGCAATTGACACTTCGCGTATTTGTATTCTATCGTTGTATTTACGGGCAATTGGCTTTTGTCCATTAAACTGATTGATATAGACAATAGAGTTAATAAAAACCAATTGAGCTTCTTCTGTAAAATCATCAGCAGCACCATTAAAACCCCAATGAAAAAAGTTTGCATGACGACCTAATGCTACTGCGCCAACATCTTTAACACAAACTCCACTTGAGATATATTCTGTATCGGGCGAATCTTCGTAGCCATTGCCACGCGAAACCATGCCTGGTATTAATGCAGAATTATTATAAGATGGAGCTAATACACGCCACATTGGAATTTGTTTTGGCACATTTTTACCAGATGGATAATGATAGATATAGTTTGGTGTATCTTTTGATTCAAAAGTAAGATCTACTTTGAATGGGGTATTAAAAATATCGTGCTCGACTCTAATATGGTGTGCATCAAATTCTAAACACAGACACAACCAATCATTTTTTAAGCCTAACGACTGACCTATTTGTGGCGAACAGATACCAATGGTAATAGTCGCTCTATCATAATCTTTAGACAAATACTCTGGAAATTCCCATTCTATTAGTTCGTTATTATCATTATATACTCTTTTTTCCTCCTTAATCGCAGTAGGCATACCATCAAAAATGGTTACATCATAATCATCAGAAAGAGCTTCGTTATAATCACTACCATCTATTGTCTTTACATGATTAAAGTGTTTTTTAAGCAAGGTTTCATAAGATCCCATACGAACTTTCAATCGCTCGATATATTCCGTTTTATCCTCATCTCTAACAGGCATTTCCTTTGGAAGTGGCTTGTCTGGCGAATAACCAACATAAAGCACGCTTATGTCTTTTGTGTTTTTGTCTTTCTCTACAGCACACATCGCTGTTAATAACCCAGTTAATATAACTGCAGTTAGTATAACTATTTTCCTCATATTTTTTTACTGATTTGCGTAACTTACTACTTGAAAGAAATTAGAGCGTATTAAGCTTCCATCAACACTACGGGATTGCAATATAAATGGCAAAAAGTTCGATTTCCTTTATTCGGTATTCAGATTGAGAACTATTGCACAAATAGTTCCCAATCTGATTTATCTAACTATTACTTTTCAGCAGTAATTACTTGAACCGCTTTTCCACAAACACCTTTAAACATATTTGTTATTTGTTTCTTTTGAGGATCGAGATAAATTACTGAACCTTTTAGTTCATCACTACTCCCTTCATTATAGGTAGCAATTACTAATTGCTGAGGATTAGTTCCAACATTTGTCATATCGAAATCCATTGGGATACCATACTCAACAGGTATATCAGCAATCTTGGTTAAAACAGGATTTAATACTGGAGTTGAATAGATTGATTGACCTATGGTGATGTAAAAATTACTACCATACTTCTTACATAAACTCTCAGCATTGATTCCGGCTACTGGCAGAATCGTTGATTGACTGGTTTGTATATCATATACTCCAATAGGACTCCATGAAGCATATTCACGATCCATATTAAGGCTATGAATAACAATCTCATTAGTATTTCCTGCCACGACATCCAATAAAACAACTCCCAAATCGATAGCAAGTCTTGTTTCAGTTTTACTTAAGCCCATTACTCTATAGCCATCAAAAGAAATATCTCCCAAAGGTGCTTCTGTAATCGAATTTAGATCAAATAATGGACCTCCTGGTGTATTATAAATGGTATAAATTTTATTGGAAAGTTTATCATAGCCCCAAATTTCGTCGGGCGCACTGGAACGATAGCCCCACCAGCCGCACAAGGCCCAATCGTAGGTTTCTGTAATTCCACTTGGTGCATGCATAATACCACTATTCAATACTGAGAAACCGTTTCCTGTTAAAAAATACTGATTATTGGTACTCGAAATTAATTTAGTTGGTGAAAAAGCACCTGTCCCTTGACCTTTAATATAGTTTTCTGCATTAATAATTGCAGTAGGTAAAAAGGATTGTACATTTGTTTTCACATATGGATATAACCCTTCCTGAGTTAGAATATGCAATTCATATCCATATCTCCAATTTGCATTTTTAGCCATCCCACAAGGCTTGTTACCTAGTGTGTAATCACCTATTGTACTGGTACTAATCCATTCCGAATTCTCATTGTAATTGGTATTAAGGTAAGAGATCAAACTTGATTCATCGGGCATTTCTGACAAAACGTAATAACCTAAATTGAAAGTTGCTACTACATTTAACTCAAATTCGTAATAGTACCTTACCCCTGTTTCTTTATCCATTACATGATAATAACAGATATTCTTCCCCATTGGTACAGAAGTTTCAATCACGTAATCAAGATTGCGTTCCATCGATATTGTATCGCTTGTACCAATTCGCCAAGTAAATTCAAGATCGTCTTCTCGCCCCTCCAATTCTCTTGCAATAACTGGTGTTATTACCAAATGTTCTAATACCCCAACGGTGGTATCTACAGGTAAACCAGTTACTTCAACATTATTTAACTCTTTATAATCGTAATTTCCTAAGTCATCGGAGCATCCATAAGCTAATAGCAATGTTAGAAACAATATGGATGAAAATATTTTTATCATTTTCATAATCTACGTATTAATTATTTTAATCCTCGTTTTAGATCCATCAGGATTGGTTCCATATACCTCATTCTCATCAAAGAAAATCTTCATTTGAGTAACAAAAACCATTGTTGAAGGGTAATAATAAGGCTGAATGGGAAAAGATGCCACTGGCATATTATTCCAATACATTGGCTTATTAATATCCTCACTGGCTTCCATCCATCCAGCATATACATAATTTGGATCGGCGCCCTCGTAGTAAATTTCTTTCCATTTGAAATAAGTCTCCTTATAGAAAGTTCCAAAATATCGCTCCCAAGAATTCCACCAAATAGGAGGTAATAATATATCCGAGAATTTAACTTTTATTTGAAGCGCATCATCTTGCCCTAAACCAAAATTTTCGTTTGATACTAATCTAAAAGTTAATGAACGTACTTCTTCTTTTAGTTCTTCAGTTCTATTAAGCTTAATGCGTAAAGTGTCATATACTGCTCCTTGTTTAATCACTAAGTTCTCGATACTTGAAGCATTCCAATCACTAGTTGCAGCGGTACTTTCGTCTTCAATTAATTCTACTTTGTACTCACGATCAATATCTGCAGGAACACCGGCAATTGCCACGGGTATTTTAATAATATAAGATTGTACTTCATCTACCTCTTCGGCAAAAGAAAACTCTATACTATCAAGCTCAGTAACTAAATTGATATAAGCTGTTGAGGTATTAAACTCGGTAAATTCATTTTCACTATCACATGAACTAAATGCAAAACTTATAGTTAAGCAAATTAGTAGTATAAATATATTTTTCATTTGATTCAAAATTAGTATCAAGTCATAAGCATCAGGATTTTGATTCGCAGAACTTATCTAAAAAAACAAATTCATTTAATCATTCTCCTAATTGTTTTATACTTAATCATGACTATTAATTAAACACCTTATTTACCCTCTGGACCAAATTCATATTCATCCTCTGGTATAGGTAATTCGAATATCTCCTTTGAAGGCATTACTGTATTTGACGATGATGCTTCGATAGGTTTAAATAATCGTTTGTTGATGAAGAAAATTTCCCCATCCCCAAAAAACTCTTTACGCCTTTCACGCATTAAATAAGTCTCTACATTAACGGCCTCACTCGCCTCCAATTCAAACATCCCTCTCTTTGTACGAACTGCGTTCAGATACTCAAGAGCCTTCACATTATCAACCCCAATTAATGCTTCACACATTGTGTAGTACACTTCAGATAAACGGATAATTGCAATTTCGGGATAGGAATAATCAGAATCTTCATCGTAATTATTTAAGGGCTCGGTGTATTTTACTAATGGATAAGAATTATTACCAGCCACTTGATCAAACCAATTTACCAAGCGATAATCACTACCGGAACCATCAGGCTGTCTTCCATAAACAAAAGTCACCAACTCATTATAAGCAGTACCATTTATTTGTAGCTTCACAACATCCTCTCCAATACCAAGGTTAGGTCCCAATTTTATTTCTGTAAGATCCCAAAGGTCATTTCTTGATAAGGAAAAAATAATCTCCGATGAAAACATTTTGTCTTTACCATCAGTAACTTCTTGTCCTGATAAGGCAATTGATGTATTACTTTCTAATTCTTCCAGCAATCTGTTAGCCCAGTAATACGCTCCATCTTCTTGGCTTTGGTTAAAAGACAATTGCTCAACACGTGACAATAGACCCATAACCCCGTAATAGTTTAAACGAGCAACTCTATTCACCAGAATGTTATTATAACTTAACTGTGAGTCATTCAAATCATCTCGTTTACCTCCTGTGGTAATAGGATCCCCTTTCATTAATTCTACCGCCTCTAATAAATCTGTTCTGGCAAAATCAAGCACTTGCTTACAGTTTGAAAAAGAGGTTGCCACATTATTAAATTCTGTTCGATATGGAATCGCCTTTTGCTCCAAATCGGAAACATTTTGAGTAACTGGTCCGAATACACGATAAACCTGCAGGTGACAAAATGCCCTTAATGCTAACACTTCGCCTTTAAATAGTTCAGCATTTTGAATTTCTGGCATTTCATCATTAAATGCTTCTAAAATTTTATTGCACTGCCCAATACATTCATAATAGTTAGACCACCATCCATCAATTCGTGTTCTAACTGTATTGTCCATGTAGTTAAATTTCGATAATGCATAATCATCATGCTCAATATTTTTTATATCATAATATTGGCCTAATACATCATAGGAAGCATAACTCATATCCTGCCCGTACATTTCTGTTTCTGTTAACAGATAATAAACGCCCGCTACGGCAGAGTTCATTCCGTTAGTTGTAGTAATCAAATCATCCGCTTTAACATCTCCAAGAGGTGTTACATCTAGCCAATCATTGCAAGCAACCAGCATCGATAGCATGGCTATGAAGCTTATATTTTTTATAATTCGTTTCATCTGTCTCTTTTTTTTTACCTAAAACATAACATTAACTCCAAAGCCAAAACTTCTAGCAAAAGGATAAGATAAACCTCTTTCCACCTCTATATTAGATACTCTAAACAGATTATTGGCATAAAAACTTAAACGAAGGGATTGTATGTTGTATTTCTTCAACTTTTCCGAATTAGAAATTTTATACATTAGTGTCATGCTGCGTAAGCGCAGATAGTTTTCTGTTTGTACAAAACGATCGGTGATATATGTTGTTCCTGCATCACTTATCCCTTTATACATAGACAAATCTCCCACTTCCTTCCAACGATCGTATAAGGCTCTTTTATCACCATTGTCGTATGGACTCAGGTTCTCAACTTTATCAACTACTGTACTGTTATAAACTTTAGCTCCTAAAGAGTAATCAAATACCATATTCAAATTCCATCTCTTGTAAGCGAAATTAGTATTGATATTACCAAAGACTTCAGGTTCCGTATCGCCTATATACACTTTATCGTTAGCATCCCAAACAGTAGTTACAGTCTTACCATCCGCTTTTAAATATAATTCTTCACCTGTAGTCGGATTAATACCCAAAGAACGAACCGCCATTAAAGCCGATATTGACCTGCCCTCTTTATAAACAGAACCGGGAACAAATTTATTTTCATTGTTCTCATCATTAATGGTTTTTAAAGCTTCCGAAATCTTCAGAACTTTATTTTCGTTCTTAGCAATTTGAATTCCAAGCCCTACTTCCATTTCTTTTTCGCGGTTACGATAAGGAATTAAGTTTAAGTTCAATTCGTATCCTTTATTTTCGATTTCGCCTAAGTTTGCTTTGTATTGTCCATTTGGAAAACCTAAAGATGGTGCTACAGTAACATCTGTAAGCATACCTGTCGTATTTTTCTTATAGTAGTTAATCGATCCTTGTATCCGATTTTCCTTAAAGCCAAAGTCTAAGCCTAAACTGTGAGTTTTTACATCTTGCCAACTTAAATCAGGATTACCATAAGCCATTAATACAGCAGGTGCCGCATTACTATAAAAACGATCTGTTTGGTATTGATACATGGTTAATGCCTGATGTGCACTAAACTCCTGGTTACCTGTGACACCATAATTGTAACGCAACTTTAAATTATTGATTACATCAGATGTAAAAAAGGACTCATTATGCAAATTCCATCCTGCCCCTGCAGCCCAGAATAAAGCGAACTTATTATCTGCACCAAACTTTGAAGAACCATCATAACGTAGCGAACCATCAATAAAAAAGCGATTATCGTAAATGTAGTTAGCATTAAGAAAAGTACCCATCGACCTTGAAATTGAAGAACTACTAATTGGTTTATTCCCCTCGGGGTATTGCATAGCAAAAGCCACATCTATGTACTGATCGCTAGGAAATCCTTGTACCGTAAAACCTCGATTATCACTTTCATCAAACATGATCTCACCGCCAACTACAAAAAACAGGGTATGATTGTCAATCTCTTTGTTGTATTGTAAATTGATATTTGAAGAAAACTCAGAGACTTTACCATCTGAGACAGTCATACTACCTTTTTTTTCAGGTTCAGATATACCATTATATATTGAACTGAAAGGAGAAGTGTAAATTTCACTTTCATTGTCTTGAAACATCACGTTAGCCTGTGCAACAAACCTAAATGCTTCCGAAATATTCCAATCCAGATTTAAACGTTCATAAAATGTATGGTAATTCGAAGTATTTCTTGAAGGTAAGCTAGCATCATAAAGCGGGTTCAAAGCTCCACCTTCTAAAATTGGCATTAAATCACCATTTTCATCACGAGTACGCTCGTATGGATTCAATCTGGTATAATTGGAGAAACTACCATATGGTGAATTCTCTCTATCCTTATACACAAACTGAGCATAGTTTTTAATGGTAATCTTATTTGCTATTCTATAAATCAATTTAAAACCAAAATCAATTTGCTCATTACCCGATCCCTTCATTACACCTTGCTGATTAGTATATTTAGCGTCAATTGCATAACGTACATCTTCAGAACCACCTTCTACATATAACGAATGTGCTTGAGAAACTGCATTACGCAATGGCTTAGACAACCAATAAGTATCAACACCTTCTCTAACTCGTTTAAGCTTATCATTATATTGTTTGTCATAATACAATTGGTTCTGTGGGTATTCAGAATCATAAAGACCTGCCATTTTTTCGAATTCTAATTTTTCGGTGGCGTTCATTAAGTTATAATCGCGTAAATCGGCAAACTCAAAAGTTGGTCTAAAATCGTAAGTCACTCTTAATTTACCTGCCTCAGGTTTGGTTGTTTCAATCACAACAACACCATTAGCCGCACGCGAACCATATAGAATAGTTGCTGAAGCATCTTTTAGAATATTAATAGAGGCAATTCTATTAGGATCCATATCCATAACATACTCTGCTGTTGACTGAAAACCATCCACAATAAAAACAGGCTGAGTTGATGAATTTAAAAAACTTCCTCTACCACGAATTGTAAAATCTGGAACTGAATTAGGGTCGGAACCTAATAAATTGCTTTCGTGTATTCTAAAGCTAGGATCTAATGCCGAAATAGTGGTTAAAACATTCCCTGTTGAAACCTTTACCAAATCTTCTTGACTAAAATTAGTAACAGTACCTGCAAAACCTGCCTTACCTTTATTAAAGTAACCTGTTACAACGACATCATCCAATTCGGAAGTCTGCTCCATAAGAACAATTTTCAAATCCAATTGATTTTCAATTGTAATTTCCTTAGTTTCCATTCCTACGGAACTAATAACCAAGATATCTCCTGCCCCTCCATTAATGCTAAATTCTCCATCAATATTGGTTGCTACACCATTGTAAGTTCCTTTTAAATAAACCGAAACCCCAGGCAATGGTGTACCATTTTTATCGGTAACTTTTCCTTTAATCGATTTTTTCTGTTGTCCTTCTATAGGTGCTGAATTTTCCTCTTCAACACGCTTTTTCTTAATAATAACAACATCCTCATCGATGGAGTATTCAAGGTCTTTTCCTTCTAATACTTCCTCTAAAATTTCTTGAATGCTAGCATTATTTCTAGTAATACTAACCTTATCAAATCCAATTAAATCTTTCGATTTATAGATGAATACAACATCTGAGTTTTCTTGCAGTTCCCAAAATAGATCCGTTAGTTCCATTTTTTCAACTTGAATACTTAATTTTCCGTTTTGGGAATATACATTAGCCGAAACCTGTAGTATTCCAATAATCAGAAACATTAGAGTTAATTTCATAATCCTAAATGTTTTTCTTCTGTTCCGCATAAAAACACAGAACCAGTTTGGTTTTTTTTCCATAGATTTGTAATGGTTAGATAATCGTGAAAACTTATATTTAGCTACCGGGAGAATGATATTGCACTATCATTTTCCCATTTTTTTTACCTCTCTACAACAACAGCCTTCTTGCTTAAAGTAAAACGAAGGGCTCCTGTTTTTTCCATTTTCTTTAATAATGCGTCTATATCTTCGTAACGGTTTACTCTCATCGAGAACAACTCTTTCTTAATATCCTGATTTGGATAGAAAACCTCAATATCGTACCAACGACTTAAGCAGGACATGATATTCTCCAATGGTTCATCTCTAAAAATAAATTTACCATCCTTCCAAGCAGTATAAATCGAGGCATCCACCTGTTTTGCTTCATATTTACCCGTTAGATTATCCAGTACGATTTGCTGATTAGGTATCATATTTGCCCTCTTCTCTCCCATGGTCAATTGCACTTTTCCTTCGCTTAAAGTTGTGTAGGTATAATCTTCATCAGCATAGGCCTTCACATTAAAGTGTGTTCCTAAAACCCGAACATCCATATTCGTTGTTCTAACAATAAATGGTCGAAGACTATCTTTTTCTACTTCAAAATAAGCCTCCCCTTGCAACTCAATAATTCTTTTATTAGCACTAAATTGAGAATAAAAACCGATTGAAGATGCTGAATTTACCCATGCTTTTGTTCCATCGGGTAATACCACGTAATACTCTCCATTTCTAGGAACATTAATTTTATGATATTCGTTTCTACTTAATTCTGAATCGTATAACGAATAGGTGATTTTACCAGAATTAACCATTGCTTTTGTTTTACTAAACTGCAAGACAGTATCCTTTTGAGCTAAAGCAATTCTTTCGTCACCATTTACCTCGAGGTAAGCCAAAGAGGTTCCTGGCTGAATCAATTCTGGTTTCGTTGTTATTAAATCGTTAAAAATGAAATAAGCGCCTCCTGCTAAAATAAAAATCACGAAAACTGCTGCGATAGATTGCCAAAATTGCATTGTTCTGTAAACTGGAGTATTCCTTCTTCCTTTAATTTGCGCCTCTACTCTTTTCCAATTCTCTTCTTGGTTATAAACCTTTATTGATTTTTCACGCCATGCTTTATAACTACCATCGTTTAATGCGCTTAAAGCTTCTTTTTCTAATGCACTCATCCCTGAATCGTCCTGTTTAGAATTCAGGATAGACTTAGCGTAGGCATCCGCTTTTTTAATTTTATTCTCTATTTTTTTTACCATTTGTAATTGCATTTGCACCATTAACTGATACAGTTCCCCTTAAATTAGAACAGTAAATATTAACTGCTCTTATCTATACAACTACCAAAGAGTAAAAGTGGGCGTATGAAAAAGTGATTTTTTTTATCTTTTTTTTGAAAAGGCTATAAAATGGGGGACTTCGAAGAGTATTTTTTGAAATAAATTTAGAATAACTCAGTAAGTAAAATCAAAACAAATACATTTTCTTTTAGTTGAGCTCTTAACTTAGAATATCCAGCTTTTTGTAGCGTTTTTACTGTATTTACGCTTATCTCTAGGTTTTCGGCTATCTCTTTATTGGAATAACCACCAATTTTAAAATTGATTACCAATTGAGTTCTTTCGGGCAGATTGGCAATTGCATCTCTTAAAAGCTTATAAGCTTCTTCCTTTAGAATGTATTCGTTAAAATCCTCTTCTTCGAGTTCAATGGGAGTACTTTCTATTGAAACCGTTTTTTTTAATCGAATATGAGTAATAATTTTATTGCGAACAACAGTGTACAAATAGCCTTTAATGCGGAAAATATTATCTAAGCTGTTTCGTTTATCCCAAAGAGCTATGAATGCTTCCTGAACTGCATCATCTACAACATCTTCTTCTGGAATAATTTTAGCTCCATAAAGACACAATGAATGATACATATCCTGATGAATTTTATTAAATACCTTCAAATCACCATTCATAAACTTTTTAACGTGCTCTTCGGATAATTTCATATTTTGTGGTTAGCAAATGAATCCCCTTCTAAATTAGTATAACTACTTCATATCTATAATGGGTGTATAGAGTTTACTGTTTTATTTAAACTTTCCTTAGTCTTCAGCTTTTACAGCTATAGTATTGCCAATATATTAATTTTTTTGCAAGTAGGTCGACTACAAATAAATGAAAACAAAAAAAACTAATACTCCTTGTTCCTTTGCAATTCGCTTTTTACTCTAATTAGGAAAAATATGCTTTAACAAATATGTCTATAAAGTAATTAATAATTATCAAACAAACTGTATGGCAGTTAATTATAAAGAATAAAAAAGGACAATACATTACTCGTAGAACTTATATACAGCACCAACTAAGTAAATTTTACATTGAAAATTCATTACGTATTGTCAAAAAAAAGAGCAGTTACCCAATATGTAACCACTCTTTTAACTGCTAACTCTTTTACTCTAATCTTCTATGATAATTAATCACCCATCTGCCAAAATAAAGCTGTATCGCTAAACCTCTTTCTAAATATTTTTATCATTTCGGCTTTATGTCTAGTGTTGAATGCTTGATACTCCTTCTGAATTACTGCCATCATCACATAAGAGGTAGGATTCGCACGTACCGTTTTCAGAATTGCCATTCTACGTCGCGATTGGGCTTTTTTTATGTCCTTGTTGTAATCAAACATTCTAAACTCATCTTCTTGAGTCAATTTTCCTCCCCTTTCCACTATAATATTTTTCTGTTTCACCCATTCTAGTTTCGCTTGTATTGGCTCAATATAAATCGAATCTAATCGATTGCAATAGGCATAATACTCCGATGCTAAATCATCTGTATTTACATGTATTTGCTTTAGATCATCAAGCTTTCCAACAACATCAAAACTGCCATAATTACCAATGTAGATATCAAATTCACAAGAATCATTTACCCAGGCGGTAAATCGAACCGGTGGTTTAATTGCCTCTGAACTAAACTCAAATTCAGAATTCTCAACTAGTAAAGTATCGATACATTTCTCATCGAACTCTTTATTGGTTTTCAATTTAATAAGTAACGAACCATCTGCTAAGCCCTCTATTTCCCCCTTAATTTTCAACTTTTCCTGATTGCAAGAGAAAAAAAACAAACTTGCAAACAACAAATACCCTATTCTTTTCATGATATCTTAATTTTAGTAGATTTTGGTTTGACTACAATTAGATTCAATTCGAATCCTTTTTCTACTAATTATGACGTGTAAATTCTATAACGGGTGAATGGGAAGTCGTTTTTTTATAAAAAAAAGCCACCTTTGGTGGCTTTTCAATTCAGAAATTTAATAGAGATATAAAATCGTTAAATTCCTTTCGTAAATGGTGTGATTGTTATTTTTTGATTGTGTTTTTTTAGTTCGCAGGATAAGTTATGTCGAACTCATCGTCGCCCATTACACATTGTCCGCTAACATCGGAACAGGACTGAAAATCGAAGGTTCCTTCCAATTTCAATGGTAAACTTTTCACCTTAATTTGCTGACGCATTTCGGCTGTATTCTCGAAATAACTTACCTCGCCATCCCATATTTTATCGAAATGCTTTTTAGCATTTATTGGTTTCACTTCGCCAATGCGCTCATAACTTGCATCCTCTTCAAAATCGAACTCAATTAAAATTGGACCTAAATCGGGATCAAAATCATTAGAGTATAAATGCCAGGTTTTATCAATTGTTGCTTTAAAAACAATATCAATAACATCACCTGCTTTAATCTCTTTTTTCGACAGTTCTACTTTCCATTTGGCTGGAGTTAAAATTTGTCCGAATGATGTTCCACTAATCATCATTACTAATACTACTAAACCGATAATTTTTTTAGTCATAATTTGTATTCTTATTTGCTGTTTCTACTCTAATAGTATGCCTCAATTATACTAAAGACAAGAATAAAGGCATATAGGGTGAAGCAAAATTCAAAAATATTTGTTAACAATTGTTAATCTACAGCCCATCTCATTTCTGCTGGCCATAAAGTATAGTATCTCGTCATTCTCTACCAGACATATGCTGTTGAAATAAAAAAGCATAGCCTTTGTGAGGGCTATGCTTGCAAATAGTAGTTAAACTCTTGAACAAAGATTGTTTTAAACCTTTCAAAGTTTATCTGAAAACTAAGTTCTACGAGTAACGTATTGTCGTATTTTATTTCTTATAATTAACTATAATACAGTCTGTTTGATAATTATTAATTGCTCATTATTAATTTCTAATTACTTAAATCACTTCGTGAAAATAATAAGAGTGAAGAACTCTTAAACAAATCTAAAAATACATATTCATGGCAAATTCCAAGCCAAAATCAGGGTGTTCCGATAAATCAATAGTTGTGATTTTATGGAGAACCGTATTTATTTTATCATTAAACTCAGGATGAAGAACATGCAATACTGCTCCGGCTCCCGATGTATTTCCAACCGGAACAACAGGCACTTGTTCATCATGAGGTATTAATCCAATTTTTACGGCATTATCGGGATTCATATAATTTCCAAAACCTCCTGCCAAATAAACCGAATCGAGCTGACTAAAGTCAAGATTAGCCTCTTGCAGTAACAATTTTATCCCCGTAAAAATAGCACTTTTAGCCAATTGCACTTCGCGAATATCCTGCGGACTAATGTAAACAGCCTCTTTATGTGCCGATTCACTTGCCTTTACTAACACGTAATCTTCACTTAAGTTTCCTTCTGATTCAACAATTCCATTCTCCAGCAAATAGGCCATAATATCGATTAATCCGGAGCCACAAATTCCCACAGGAGCTTTGTCTCCAATGGTATGATATCCTTTCTTATCGAAAGCGGATATTGCTCCATCAAAGGCGCCCATACCACAACTTATAGTAGCTCCTTCGAAAGCCGGACCTGCAGCTGTGGCACATGCATATATTTTTTCGGGTGTTACAACAGCCATTTCGCCATTGGTACCAATATCGAGAAACAAATAATTTTGAATATTTTCAGGCGGATTGAGCGAGGTTATACCTGCCACAATATCGGCACCCACAAAAGCCGATGCTGATGGAAGCAAATGGATCTTAATATCCTCATTAACTTTTATGCCCAAACTGGAAGCTGCTACTATTTTTGCATTGGTAAAAGGGGCAATAAAAGGAGCCAAAGCCATTGGCATTGGATCAACACCTGTTAACAAATGAAGCATACAAGTATTCGCCGCTACCGATATTTTACAGAGCGAAACAGAGCTATCTTTCGCTAAAAAAGCAAGAATATTATCATTAATGGCATCAACAATTAGTTTCTGTAAAGCGAATAAACCTTCTTCTGCAGCGCAATGATTGATCCGCGTAATAACATCGGCACCATAACAGGTCTGCGGATTTTGTATCCCTTCAACATGATCAATATTACCCGATTGAAGATTCACCCAGTAAAACACAACACTTGTGGTTCCAATATCAATGGCTAAACCATAGTTATTTTCACTTTCTGCTAATGTGCTCTCTGAAGTATTCATTTCATCATTAAGCATATGTGTACTTAATATCTTCGCCTCACCGGTATTGGGCAAATGAACTTCAAAATCATGCTCGGGATAATGCTGACATGCTAATACAATGCCTTCTTCCTTTACATCCACCTTGCATTTACCACAAGTGCCTTTTCCACCACAATTGGCAGTAATTGGCATATTATGGTCTAACAAAATTTTCAACAAGCTTTCACCTGTCTTAAAGTTCTTTGTAAGCTTTTTCCCCTGATGCTGTATGTTGATAATTGGCATTAACAATGATTTTTTGAGTTACGGTACAAACAGTTAGTGCTATTGCATGATTGACATGCGTGCTTTATAAAACGAACTTTTTCGCCGATACCAATAAAACCACTAACCGACTTAACCGGCGTCATTAAGCAGGATTCATTCAACTTTATTCCACAAAAATTTTCTGGCAAAAAGGCAAACAAATCCTTCTGTTCCTTCACATCCCAATTCATATATCCAGGACTGTACCTATTGGTAATATTTACTCCTTTCGAAGTACATTCTGCTTCAATAATTGCTTGTAGTTTATCCATGGCCTTTTCAACCATTACAGAACCCAATAAATCAATTAAATAGGCTTCCAAAATAAGACCTTGCGAATTCAATTCTTTTAGTCGGTCGCTTATCAATGGACCCGTAGTACATGTAAAAATAGCAATATGAGTACTGTTCGTAAACTTATTGGCAATTGATTTACCAACATTAAAGCAATGATCTCCAATATGTATTGTATTCTGATCAAGTTGGGCCGGCAAAATGGTATATCCACCTTCAATCTGAGATAAAGAGAGTGTGGAGTCAATTTCCTCTTTCAAAAACCTTGAATACTCAGGCATGCTATCATCGATACGTGCCAATTCTTCAATAAGCTCAACAGATATTTCAAGATCCTTAAGCTGAAACGTAAAGTGTTTTGTTTTTAGATTATCCACTTTTTATTTATTAGAGGTTAGCCATTAAGAAATTAATAATGAACAATTAATAATTGCAAAACAAGCTGAATGTTAGTTAATTATAAATAATAAAATACGACAATACATTGCTCGTAGAACTTACTTACAAAATGGCACTGTTGCTAAATCTTTTAAATTTCTTTTTCAAATCTGTTATCTTCAAATTATAACCAAAAGCAATCAGTTCGCTTGGTCCTACATAATTTTTCAACAGTACAAATTCTATGGAATCATAAACCGTATGTACCGACATTACACGTCCATCATCTAAATTCAAATAACCTTTAATACGTGGACATTGCAGGTGTAGGTCTTCAATAAAATCTCTGAATTGCTGTTCCGATAGTTTTTCATGTGTACGCAATACACACGCTTTCATATCCGGTCTTCCCTCCGATTCCTGCCCCATATATCGTTGAGCGGCCTTACTTTTCACTGTTTCCTTAACTGTAAGCGCTTCCCAATCTACCTTTCCATAACTTGTAGTAATTATTTCGGCATATGGATTCAACGTTTTTAACTCTGTATTGATATCTTTAAGATCGCCTTCAAATAAATCTGTTTTATTAATGATAAGCGTATCGGCTACCATGATTTGATGTTTAAACCGAACCAATGAGCTTAATCCCCTAAAAAAGTTAGGCGCGTCAACCAAACTAATAATTTTATCTAAAGTAACAATATCTTTCAGTTGATCGGCTTGAAGCAATTCAATAATGCTTATAGGATCGGCCAAACCTGAAGCTTCTAAAAAGATGATTTCTGGTTTATACTCCAAAATAAGCTGTTGCAGACTTTGCACAAAGGTATGCAGTTGACAAACGCAAAAAACAGAACCATTGTTAATTTCCACCAACTTAAAACCTTCATTTTTTTGCTTCAATTCCTTTCCATCAACACCAGATGGTGCAAATTCGTTTTGAATAACGGCTATTCTTTTTTTAGGTGATAATTCCTGTAACAAGTTACTTAACAAAGTGGTTTTTCCACTTCCCAAAAAGCCGGTTATTAAATTAAATGCTAGCATAATTGATCTAACTTTCTTAAAATATTTGTTGTGAAAACAATACTGTCCTATTTATTTTTTGTATTGGGCTTTCCGCCCAAACCCGACATCATTTGTTCATTCAGTAAATGATTTCATTTGTATTCACGATTTCCGCTAAGCTCCAATTCTTGTCTTGAAACAAGAAACGAAGCAAAGAAGTTCAAGGCTACTTTTTAAATGTATTTCTTATTTGCCTCAGTCTTAAGTGCGACTGGGTGATTTTCTCCCGAAAATGAATTTTGTTGTATTTGTAAAAACAAATACTTACAAATTCTATATCGGGATCAACTTCCCAGTCTTTCTAAAGCCTTCGTTAAACAAAACACATTAAAAAAAATGCCATCTCCTAAGGCGCTCAAAACAACAGCCTCAACATCTTAATTTCGAGTCTAGTTTTCTTTATATCAAGATAATATACGATATTCTCACAAACGTTTAGAATGCTATTTTTGTAAAAACAACTAATCCTTAAACCCTTCAACAAAAATGTTGAAGGGTTTAATCGATTATTTCCAATATTTATTTTTTATCAGCCAAGTAAGATTCAATCTTAGCTTCAATTTCGCTAAGTGGTGGAATTTGAGAAGCAAACTCTACATTTCCATCTATTACAATAGTTGGAATAGCGCGAACTCCTAAAGTTGCCATCATTTGAACACCTTCTTTTTCTTTGATGCTGTGCTCTTTATAAATTACTTTATCGCCAAACTTCTCCGATGCACGAACCACTGCATTGTACATGTACTGACAAGGTGCACAAGATAATGAATCTAAAGTAACTACATCAATAACTACCTTATCGTCACGCCAATGGCTCACTAAATCAAGCTTTTCTATTTCGCCAACAGTTGCTTCCGATGCGCGCAATTCTCCTTGAAGAATCTCATCGTGCACTAACTCGCCAACCGCCTGAAGATTTTTAACAGGAGTTGCCATCGCTAGGTCACAACCCGGAGCCAAAATAAATCCTTTCTTACCTCCAATATCCATACATTCCAATGCATCGCGACGTGATGCTTCCTCATCTCCCATCAATAAAACAAGAGTAAGTTTCATATTACCACCAAAACTTATATTGTGCTTTAAGGCGATATCACGAACAAAATCCAAAGGAATATTCTCGTCAATGGAAATATTGTCTGGTTTCGTCTGACACATCTCCTCGATATTTTGCTGTGCATTACCACATACAAAGAAGGAACTAAGTGCATCCGCTTCACGAATAAATTCGTTGATTTCAGTCACATAAGGCTTCACAAATGTTTCAAAACTCATCGGATCAATCTGACTGGTCATTGGATCTACAATTGCAATCACATCAGCTCCGGCTTCAATATAGTTGCTCGACATCATCAAGGCAACATCGGTTGCAAAACGCATGATTTTATGTGTTCCTTCCGGATCCATCATCATATCCATAAAGATATCGGTTCCCAACAAATGAAGAGCTAATGTAAAAGGTCCGGTAATTAATCCGTAAAGAGCCATATCTGGATGTTGCTCGCGCAAACGCTGAGTAGCTTCCATTACCATTGGAATACGAGCACTGCAAGGGCAAGGTACCTTCATATCCTCGAGCTTTACACCTTCTTTTAATGGATGCGATATTACTGCCGGTGGGTTATCATCAGCCCAAGCCAATTTACAGCCTAAAGCTTCCGCTTCTATTTGTAAATCGAAAGCAACTGGTATTCCATCCGGATTGTATAATTCAATGGCTTTATTAACACCAGCGACTATATTATCGGCAGATTTTAGATATTCTGTTGCAGTCATATTAAGCAATTCGCCAGCATGTGCTCCAACAAAAGGCACCCATGGAATACGCTCCACTTCTTCGAGACGCATTGCTTTTTTTATTAATTCTAATCCTTTCATATGATTATAATTTCAAGTTTTTGCCATATGGAACTTACCATGCTGGGATAATCATCTCCCTGTGTGTAGAAAGCTTTATACATGGACGTTTCATATGATTATAATTTCAAGTTTTTGCCATATGGAACTTACCATGCTGGGATAATCATCTCCCTGTGTGTAGAAAGCTTTATACATGGACGTTTCATCTTAATATCCTTATCGATTTCAGCGTTTATTTTAGATTACGCTACCGTTCTATTTAAAAACTCAACTGTACCCTGCGGGTCCGGACTGTAATTATCCGCACCAATTCTTTCACAAAATTCTTGGTTAACCGGAGCTCCACCAACACAAACCGTAGTGTTTTTATTGTGCTTTTTAATAGCTATAGTAATCTTTTCCATGTTATTCATTGTAGTAGTCAGTAAAGCAGATAAACCAATTACCGCTTTCGGATTTTTCTCTGCCGCTTCGATAAACACTTCTGCTTTAACATTAGTTCCAAGATCAATTACCTCGTAACCATTACCTTCTACCATCATAGAAACCAAATTCTTTCCAATATCGTGTAAATCTCCTTCTACAGTACCAATAATAAACGTACCTTTTTGAGACCCTGGGTTATTGGCAAAGTGTGGTTTCAATTGAATCATCGCAGCATCCATAGCTTTGGCTGACATTAATACCTGAGGTACAAACACTTTGTTTTCACGAAATTTGACACCTACTCTTTCCATCCCTACAATCAGTGCTTTCTGAAGAATATCGTCTGCAGACACACCTTGATCAAGCAATTGCCCTGTAAGTTCACCAGCACCTTCCTGATCTTTCATATTAGGTGGATATGGTGATTGTTTGTTTATTTTACCAAACTCGATGCAATATGCCAATTGTTCAAATAACTTTTCCATTTTCCTTTAATTTTATAGACTCCAATACTTTTTTTTAAAAGTACTTTCAATCCCATTCATTATTTAATACAATTATGTCCAACTTTTAAACAAAACCGACTAGTTTGTTTTTTAATACCTAATTTTCGGTCTGTTAAGGATATAAATTTGATATATTTACGTCATTACCGTTTTTGAGCAAGAATCAAATCAATAAACGCAACAATGTTCTCAATTGGAGTATCTCCCTCGGTAGCATGCGACGGACAGAAAATATATCCCCCATCCTTACCTAGCTCTAATAAGTGTTTTGTTTCCTTTTGTACATCTTCCACAGAACCATAAGGCAAGGTTTTTTGAGTTGAAAGACCTCCATGGAAGGTTACTTTTCCTTTGTAGGTATTCATCAATTCATCTACATCAAGCACCTCGGGTTGAAACGGATTAATACTATTAACACCAGCTTCGATTAATTCAGGAATAATCTCGGCGATATCACCACAAGAGTGAATTAACTGGTATTTTCCGAAAGACTTGGTATTGGCATACATGCGTTTTAATTCTGGATATAAGAACTCCATCCATACCTCTTTACCCATCAATAATTTTTTCTGTGCACCCCAATCATCCCCAAAGTAAATACCATCTACTTCTGGATATCGTTCACATACATTTTTAATAACGGCAATATTGAAATCAGCAATCTTGCGCAAGGTATCCTTCACAAAATCAGGATACATCATAAAGTCCATAAAGGCATTTTCCATGCCACGAAGACACCAGTAACGCTCAAATAAGCTAAATCCGATACTGTATAAAACGAACTTATCTTTGTTCGCTGCAATCTTTTCTTCAATTCCTGCATACAAGATAGGATTCTCAGGATCTGGAAATTCATAACCTTCCAATGTTGGTTCTGGAAGCACAAGTCCCTCTACATTCCCTATATCCTTTTCCAGAGACATATCCCAAACCGTACCAAAAATATCTATTTTACGATCTTTGCCTATATCTGTTTTAAAACCACTCGACTGTCCAAGCTTAATAAAGTGATTCCCTACCAATTCTTCCACATCAACATCTTCACCATAGTGCTTTTTCATTTTTTCAAGCGCCTCGATAGTAAATTTGCAATCCCATGGTACATAAGGAGGTTTTTTACCATCCAATACCATTTTTATAACTTCTTTCTTTGTCATTACAATATTTTGTTAGTTTTCTAATACTTCTTGTGCACAAGGTTCAATGTGAGTGCCGGTAGCTGTTTTAACCCCATAAATAATGCACTCGATACCTGTTAATTCTTTGTAAGTATTGAACACCCCTTTTTTAAATTCCTCTAATTTGTCTTTGTAAACAAGGGATACCATACAACCTCCAAAACCAGCACCCGCTTGGCGTGATGCTACAACACCAGGAGCTGTTGACATTGCTGTATACATTTGTCCCATAGTATCGTTTGCAATCTCGAACAAATCTCTGGCACCTTCGAAAGAACGATTGAAAACATCCTTCAACAAAGGGTAATCTCCATTTGTTAAGGCTTCTTCCAATTCATGTGTACGATCGTTTTCTTCAATAATAAACTGAGCACGCTTAGCAGCACCTTCTGATAACACTCCTTTATTAGCATGAAAAAACTCGATGCTTACATCTCTTAAGTGAGTAATACTTTTGTCAATTTTAGCAAACTCGGCTACTGCCTCTTCACATTGAGCACGGCGATTATCATACTCCGATCCATGCAATGTACGTGGCTTATTTGTATTACAAATAGCAACCATTAAATCGTTTGGCCAACTCACTTGTGTGTGTGTTAACTCACGGCAATCCAACTTAATAGCCTTATGTCTCTCTCCAAAAATAACTGAATACTGATCCAAAATACCACAGTTTACACCTACATAAACATTTTCGGCACGCTGACTTAACAAAGCCATGTTCTTTTTGTCTATATCAAAACCAGAAACATGAGCTAACATAGCCATCACTGTTGCTTCCAGAGCTGCAGAACTTGATAAACCAGAACCTACAGGAATGGTACTGCAAAATGCACCTTTAAAGGCTTTTAATACATGGCCTTCATCTATAAGAACTTTTGCGACTGCACTTACATACTTTCCCCAATCGTCTCCTTCCACCATTTCTCCGGTTTTGGTATCGATTTTTATTGTTGTATTAAAGTCGCACGAATACAACTCTACAACACCGGTTTCATTGGGTGTAAAAGCACACTCTATTTCCAAATTAATTGGCATGGTAACCACATAGCCATGGTTATAATCGGTATGACTTCCCATTAAATCAACTCGTCCTGGAGAATAGGCTAAATACTTAGGTTTTGCTTCGTAAAGCTCATTAAACTTACTTTGTAAATCACATTTCATTATTTGAGTCTTTTAATTAGTTTGTTATGCTAAGGTCCATCTTAATTATTATTAGTGATTGACCTTATGGATTTTGATTGGTACAATAGTAAAGGATACTTAACACTTATTTTTTCAAATAATTGCCAAGTATTTAGTTATATTTGCACGCATGGGCAAACAAGGCAAATAAACACACTATGATACCAAATGTTGAAAATATAGAACTGAATAAAGGACACTCTTTTTATGTAGGAACCTACTCCGCAAAATACTTTGAGCGCTCGTGGCATTATCACAACGAATTTGAATTGCTATTAATTACGAAAGGGTACGGGACAAGGGTAGTTGGAGATAATTCAAGCCTTTTTGCCGTAGGCGATTTGGTTCTTATTGGTGGTAATGTACCCCATGCATGGTTTTCGGATCCTATATTTTTTGAGCCTGATAATAATGAGCACTGCGAATCGGTTTATATTCAATTCGACCGTTCTATATTTGGAACTCGTTTTTCCGGATTGCCAGAAATGAAAGTCATTCAAAACCTATTAAATAAGGCTAAATATGGCTTACGATTTACACCCAACAATTTAGATGTAGAGATTGTTAATCTTATCTGTGATTTTCCTAACTACCAAGGCATCGATCGCCTGATATATCTTATTAAAGTTCTGGATTTATTTCAAAAAGGCAATTACGAACCTATCGTATCGCAAGACTATTTTGATAGCATATTTGTTACCAAATCGAACAGAATAAAGAAAGTTCACGAATACATCATGAATAACTACATGGCCGATGTTAGCGTTCAGAATGCAGCTAAACTTGCCGAAATGAATGTGAGCTCATTTTGTCGTTTTTTTAAAAAAGTAACCCACAAAACTTTTTCTCAGTTTGTAAAAGAAACCCGTATTGATTTTGCCCAACAACTTTTAATCAATACCAACCTAAGCTCTAACCAAATAGGTTTTGAATGTGGCTATAGTTCTGTGGCTTATTTTAACCAGTGCTTTAAAAAGATTAGTGGTGTATCGCCATTGGAATATCGGGCCAACTATAAAAAGATTTAAATATCTGCTAAGAAAAACGATAGTAAGAATAAACACGCTTTGGGTGAAGCAGAATCCAAAAACATTTGTTCTCCCTTATTAAAAAAGAATGCCGTTTATTTGCAAATCATTGCTAATAAACGGCATTCTTAAAAAACTTCGCACAAACCCTTACTCTCTCTTTTTGAATGTACACAGGCAGTATGCTTTAGCTCTCGATTAGCTGCACTTTTACAGGTAGAAATTTACATGGCCTCAATAGCCGATTTTAACTGATCTACTCTTGCATCAGCACTTCCACCTGTCTCGGCATTTTTACTGATGAAAATATTGATATTTTCGAGTGCTTTCTCCTTGTTATTTGTTTTCTTATACAAGCTAGCCAAACAATAGTATGCTGCAAGCATTTCAGAATCGGCATCTTTTACTTTAAGAGTTAAAGCAATTGCCTTGTCATAAATACCCGCATTATCGAAAGCAGGATCCATTGCTACTCGATAAGCAGTATTGATATACATACTTAAACCCATATTTTTGTCTTCAACAAGCGCCTTATCAGCAGCTTTTTCATTTGCATCAAACCAATTGGCATATTCTTTATGAGAAATATAATACTGGCTAAGTAGTTGCTCCTCCATCATTTCTTGTTGTGGAGAAACGAAATCTTTCTTTGTTTTCTCTATTTCAGCTTTTAATCCTTCTAAATTTAAAGTTGGAATTAAAGCAGTTAGATAATCGTGAATAGCCGTACCAATAAGCTGCGCATAGCTTTCTTCTCCAGCTAATTCGATAAACTTAGCTTTATTAGCAATTAAATAAGAGTATGCCTTACTATTGTATTCTACTCCTGCACAAGCCATAATTGTAAATGCATCTTCGTTACAAAGTTGATCAACAGGAGTATTGCTTAAGAATTCTTTTCCAAGTTTACTCATGTTTTCTTCGTCGTATGCTTTCTGTAAGGCTTGTATGTATTTTGAGATGAATTTTACATCTCTCTCGCCTTTGGCGTATCTTTCTTTCAAAGCTCCAATTCTTTGACTTGGATCAAGAGCGATTTTACCTTCGGCAATTAAACCTTCAGCATCCGATCCTCCAACCATTGTGTGCAATACAGTTCCTTCTGCATTTAAAAACAACATGGTTGGAAAAGCCTTCACATTATAGGTCTTTAATAGATCTATACCTTCTCCTTTTTCCATGTCGATTTTTATGCTTACGTATTTTGCATTAAAGAAATCGCCAACCTCTTTTTGAGGAAAGATATTACTAGACATCATTTTACATGGACCACACCAAGTGGTAAAGCAATCCATAAAAACCATTTTATTCTCCTTTTTAGCTTTTGCTAAAGCCTCAGCAAAAGTTCCATGTTCGAATGCTATTCCTTGCGCAAAAGAAGCAAGGCTAATAAATAAGGCTACAATTATTCCAAATACTTTTTTCATTTTCTATTAAATTTTAGTAGATACTATTTCGCTCACTATTTATAAGACATTTTAGTTTACTATCTGGGTGAATAAAAAATCATATTTAACCTTAATTAACATTATTTAAATCGCCCCCACTTCCAGAATATACCATTCAACAAACACATCCTTCTTCACGCAAGGTTTTTCTACTATAGTTCCCGAAAAATAATCCATAAAAAAAGAGGACATCCAAAAATCTGGAACATCCTCTTTCTAAAAATATTTAAACCAATAAATAGGTGAATTTTTCTTATTGAATCAATTTTTCAACCTCCTGATAAAAATCTGCTTTCTCACCTACTGAACGAAGTAAAATTTTGCCATTTCTATCTAAGAGAATTTTTGTAGGAAACCCTTGTACATTGTATTTCGCAACATAGTCTTGTTCTCCTTTTCCAACCAAAATATTCGGCCAATTCATTCCATTTTTAGTCATACATTTCTGTACTTTCTCCACACTGTTATCTTTAGCCAGACCAACAATTTGAAGTTTATCGGCATGAGCATCGCGGAATTTCTTCATTTCGTGAACTCCTGCTAAACAAGCACCACACCAGGTTCCCCAAAAATCGATAATTACAAATTTTCCTTTTAAAGATGCTAAGTCAAATTCTTTTCCATCAACAACATTGGTTCCTGTAATTTTGGGAGCAATCATTCCCATTCCTGTTTCTTTATACCCTTTAACTCTAGTTTCAAGAGTTTTATAATAAGACAGATCTTTGTATTTGTCAGCATCTACATGATCCATTAGCCCGGAAACCTTCTCTATTGCAATTTTGGAACGAACAATCATATGTTCCATCATGTACAAACCTGCAATTGAAGACGCATGCTTAGTCAGGAACTCCATTTTTAAAGCTTCCACTTTCTGATAAAGTTCTTCAGCTTTTTTACTTTCCAGCTTAATAAATTCATCACTTAAAGTAGAATCTACAGCAAGCTTAACGGAAATATTTACCGCTTCGTTCATTAAAGGATACAGCTTCGCATTTATAGCTGCAAAAATTTCATTTTCCTTATCGCCTGAAGGGTATGCGTTACAATAGTCAACGGCCTCTCCAGCTACTTTAATAGTAGCACCCGGATAGGCTATGTATTGTAATAAAGTACATTCTGTTGGTATCATTCCACGCCCTACACTTTTTCTTAAATCATCAGAATCGATAAACAATCTTATCACTTCTGGTTCAGTAACTTTTGCAGAATACTCAAAATTCCCTTTCACAAAAGGAATGTTCTCCCATCTAAAACCACTCTCAGCACTTGAATCTATAACTCTCATTACTGCATTTACGCCATCAAGTCCTTCAATGTGACCTGATATCTTATATTCTTGAGCATTTACAAGATTTGTTAACGCAACTAATCCTGCAATAGCCAGTATAATAATTCTCCTCATATCTTCTTCTTATTTCAAATTCGTGTTAATCAACTCGTACAACTCTTCTGATCCTGGATGTGGCGCACTTCGCTTAATAATACGTCCATCAGCTCCAATTAAAATATAATGAGGAATACCTTGTACTCTAAAATCTTTCTTAAAGGTATTTTCGTTCTGTGAAGTGTTTAGTTGAATACCACCAAGAATATCATCACTATTTTTTTGCACTTTCTTTTTCCAAGCCTTTACATTATCGTCGATAGAAACAGTTAGAAAAACAATATTTTTTCCCTTATATTTTTCTTTAAGTTTGTTGAATTTTGGTAAACCTTCTATACAAGGAGCACACCAAGTAGCCCAACAATCCATCATTACCATTGAACCCTTAAAATCTGCTATAGAAACCTCTATACCATCAATATCGACTAAAGTAAACTGAGGGGATAGATCGCCATCTTTATAACTTGCTTCATTAGCCTTAAAATCGGCATGTATTTTTAATGTCTTAACATCAGTAATTTTTATTTGAATCATACTGTCCAAATAGGTCTTTACTTTCTCATCTTTACTTCTTACGTAACCAACTCTTAGTCCATTTGTAAAATCCTCAACAATAACCTTTGGGAAGGTACACTTTTCAAGAAAATCAACTTGAGCTTTATAAAAATCAAGAGACTCTCTTTCATAGCTTGACAAAGCTTCATACATTTTAGCTGCGTACTTATTGGTAAGATAGCTCTTATACTGAGTAGATTTCTTAAACATTTCGAAATCATCCTGAGGAATTTGAGCTGCAAAATGATTGGTAAAATTTGCTGGAACATCAATCTCCTCATTAGGCATATACAAAGCAATCATTTTATGGTAATGTCCAATAGTAAAATTAGTAGAAAGCAATTTTTCTAGTTTAAGAATCTCGATAAAATCCATATCGATAGTAGAATGATTCTCAACGAAACGATCGATTAAAACATTTGTTTCTTTTAATTTACTTTTTTGTTCTGCTAAGAAGACATCTGGTTGTTTGGCATATACTTTTTCATAATGATACTTTTTATAATCTGCCATTGACTCATACTCATAAATAGGAGAATTCATGTCTAGTTCGTGCAATAATTCAGTCTCTTCAATATTCTCTCCTGATATTGTAACTGCCTCCTTATTCTTTGCAATAAGCTGGGGGTAATCGATAGTAATCTTTAAAACAGTTCCCGATTTTAAGTAAACCTTCTTAGAATCTAACATTGTAAACCCAAGAGTGTACATCCCCGTTCCTATAGAATCACCTGTTATTCTAAAGTTTCCTGCACTGTCAACTTTAACTTGCTTTCCATAGTTTATTCCAAAGAAGCTAATTTCTTTATCAAAACCAGTTACTGTTCCTTCAATAACAGGATTTACATAGGTATTATCGTTTCCACATGCTAAAACAGCAAACATAGAAATCAATACCAATAGGTGATTCATCTTTCTCCTCATCTTATTTTTTAATTTAGTCTGTAATACCTTACAGAGGTTCTATTTAAAATGTATTCGTAAAAAAATCCCAAACACTTAACTCTTTAATGAGTCAAGAGTCTGGGACAACTATTTTATTTGATTATCCTTTATTCCGCAGAATAAAGAGGATTTTGTAACACAATACCATCGGAAGCTTCCAAACTAGACTTAGGTATTGGTAAAATAAACTTATAGCTCATAGTTGCTTTAGGTTCATAATCTGACACTTTAAACCCAGCATCAAAACCATTATCGATAAATGCATAACGAACTAAATCTCTCCAATCTTCACCAAATTCTGTTGCTAACTCGTTCATTTTTTCAATACGAATTGCTTCTAACAATTCCGCATTATCAGCAGGATTACGATCTAGTAAATTAGCTCTGTTTCGAATAACATTTAAAGCAGCAACCGCATCTGTATTAGCTCCAATTGTACTTCGAGCTAAGGCTTCTGCATAAATCAAATAAATTTCACCCATTCGTAAAGTAATATACGATTCAGAACCGGAAAAATTCGATATAAATTTACCATTAGAAAAGATCCCGTATGCCTCTATTAGGGCGATTCTTTCACTATCATTTAGCGTTGTTTCTCCTCCAAATGTTGCACTACTTTTTGCATAAGCAGAATAGCTAGAGGTAATAGCAGATGAAAATGGTACTATTCTACCCCATGAACAATCTTCATCATTATCACAATAAGGAGAAAAGAAAACCTCCTGAGAATTATATTTCCCCGTTGCTGAAAAGATATCCGAATAGTTTCTTTCCAAATCATGATTAGTGCTGTTATCCATTACGTCTTTAGCAAGTAGAACTGCTTCTGCGTAGTCTCCTTTATACAATAATACTTTTGCTTTTAAAGCCTTTGCAAAGTCTGTTGAAAACAAATAATGCTCACTAAAGCTAACTCCAGTTTCAATTGCATCATTCAAATCGCTTAAAATGAAATCGTACGATTCAGCTACAGTACTTCTTGGTTCTGCATCTGCATTTGTATCCACATAGTCGCGAATTACTACACCATATTCCGAATCGATATCGTAATACTGTGCGAAGTTAGAAAGAATCCAAAAGTGCATAAATGCTCTTGCAATCTTTGCCTCTGCAATTATCTCCGATCTTCTATTACCTTCAAATCCATCCTCATCGCTTAATTTTTCGCCTGCCTCTATTACACCATTAGCGGCTGCAATTATCTGGTACAAATTGGTATAATATAGTTCTAATGATGATTCTTCCGAAGTAAATGTAAAAGAATCATAAGTATCGAATCCGCCATAAAACCCACCGGCAACCACGCCCATTCTATTCGCAATTGTTATCCCTACAACCATTCCATACTCTCTAAAGGGAGAATACATTCCATTTACAGCCAATTCGAGACCATTTGCAGATTGAATGGCTAAATCGGCATCAAGCACATATTCCGGCTCATAATCATCAATATCCTTTGTCAAATCGCATGAAACTACTCCAACAAATAGCAAACACACCAGTATATATTTTAATTTATTCATTTGTCTATTTTTTAAAAGTTCACATTAATACCAAAAACAACTGATCTAGCTAATGGATAAGTTCCATAATCAGAAGAAGCCGTAGCCGTTTTTCCTCTAGATGTTCCAGAAAGTACCTCAGGATCGAGACCTTCATAATCGGTAATTGTCCATAAATTATCTGCAGCAACATACATTCCAAGACCTTTTACAAAGCTATTTTGGAAGAATGATTCTGGAACAGTATAAGCCAAGCGAACATTTTTTAAACGAATGTAATCTGCTTTTTGCACTTGTCGGTCTAACACATCGCTTGAAGAAATATAGGATGGTTTTGAAGATAAAATTGGATATTTAGCATCCATATTATCTGCTGTCCATGTATTTCCAATAATATCTTTTGCAATATTAGTTCCAAAACTATGAAATAAGGCACTAGACAAATATTCCACTTTTCGTGAATTTCCTTTTGAGAATTTAAATGCGAATGAAAATTCGAATTGTTTGTAGCTAAGCGTATTCGTCCAACCTCCGTAAAAATCAGCATTCATATCACCTAAGGCTACTTTATCATCCGAATTTATCGTACCATCTCCGTTCTGGTCAACATATTTATAATGGCCTACAATTGTAGCTGAACTCATATAATAACCATTTGCTGAACCAGCATTTAATGCAGCCAATTCTTCAGCTGTGTTAATAAAACCATCTGTTTCGTATCCCAAAATAGCACCAACAGATTCTCCTTTAACCAATCCGGTAGTATTTCCATATCCAAAATCACCACCATTCAATTTGGTGATTTCATTATTAATAAATGAAAAATTAAGGTTGGATTTCCATCTGAAGTTATTTGTTCTAATAATATCAGCTCCGATTTCGAATTCAAATCCTGTATTTTCTACATCTGCAAGGTTTTCTGTACGACCAGAAAATCCACTTTCGTTTGGAATAGGAGCATTCAATATAATATCGGAAGTATTCTTTTGGAAATACCCCACCTCTCCGTATAGTCTATGATTAAATAAAGAAAAGTTCAAACCTAAATCATACTGAACGGTTTTTTCCCATTTAATATCTGCATTAGGAATACCTTCTGGTAAAATACCTGAGTTTCCTGCATATAGAGCTCCATCTGTAGTATAATATGATGTATAAAGGAAATCAGATAAATTAGCTGAACCTGTTCGCCCAATACTTGCACGTAACTTTAATTCATTTAGTTGTTCAAAATCTTTTAAGAAAGATTCATTATGCAATTTCCAAGCCAATGCACCCGATGGGAAGAAGCCCCATTTGTTATTGGGTCCAAACTTTGAAGAACCATCTCTACGTGCTGTAAATGTCGCTAGATATCGATCATCATACGAATAATTCATTCTTCCGAACTGAGAATTTAATCCTGAAATGGTATTTAAACCACCATGACTAGCAACTCTAGCTGCAGAACTCGCATTTGTTAAAAACTCATCATCGGGATATTCCTCATAATTTGAATTTGTGTATTCAAGTTCGTCACGCGACCAAGCAATACCAAACAGACCTGTTATACGATGCTTATCAATTTCTTTTCGATAAGTTAACGTATTTTCAAAGGTCGTTGACTTCGACTGTGAATTAGAACCTACACCCGTTGCATAAGTTTGATTTGGGTTGTATTGTAAGTAGCTTGGCGTAAAGCTATATCCTTTAGAGTTCATCACACTAACATTTACACTACTTCTAAATTTAAAATCCTTTAAAAAGGAAATTTCGCCATATGCACTTGCCAAGTAAGAATCAGTAACACGATTATTTGTTGCAGAATTACTAGCAACTGGACTCGTTCTGTTAGCTCCAGAAGCATCTTTATATACATAAAAACTGCCATCTTCATTATAAATCGGCATATCAGGACGTGGTAAAATACCCGATAGAGCATTACTCCCATCCGTCTCGTTTCTATTGTAATTCGAAGTAACACCTATCTTCATGAACTCATTTACGGTAAAATCTAAATTGGTTCTAAAACCATGGCGTTTCATGCCAGATTTTTTTACAAGACCCTCTTGATCTGTTCCTGTTACACCAATAGAATAAGCAACATTAGCACTACCACCGTCAATGGTTGCGGTCCAATTATGAGTTGGTGCATTGTCGTGTATTAGCAAATCGTACCAATCATTATCTGCATCACCAAAATAGGTATCAGGAGCATTTAAAATTTGAGTAGCTGTAGGATGAGGCACACCTTCAGCAATGTATGCATTCGCTAAATCGATATTGTATGCTTTAAATTCTTCAGCATTTAAATAATCAATTGTTCGAGCCTGATTTTGAACTGTATAATTGTAATTTAAACGAACATTTGGCTTTGAATTTAGCTTACCACGTTTAGTAGTAACAATTACAACACCATTGGCAGCACGCGATCCATAGATAGCCGCTGCAGAAGCATCTTTTAAAATATCAATACTCTCAATATCTGCTGGATTAATAGCCATTAATGGATTATCTGGCAGATTATCTAAACCGGTATAATCGTCCAATTGAGGAGTTACAGTTACAACCACACCATCAATAACATATAAAGGCTGATTGTCTCCATTCGCACTCGTAATACCACGAATATTTAAACTGGAACCAGCACCTGGCTCACCACTATTTTGAGTCATGAACACACCACTGATTTTACCAGAAAGAGCATTATCTAAACTTGCAGCATTTGCTTTTAAAAGCTCCTCGCTTTTTACAGTCGAAATGGCTCCTGTCAAATCTTTCTTCATCACAACTCCATAACCAACAACTACAACTTCGTCCATTTGTGTTGCATCAGAAAGAAGTTTTACATCAATGGTTTTCTGACCTGCATAAGCAATTTCCTTTGGTAGCATTCCAACAAATGAATATACAAGAACCGCATTGTCGTTTACCAATTCTAGGGTATAATTACCATTAATATCTGTAGCAGCTCCAACAGTTGTACCTTTTACAACAACAGAAACACCAGGCAATGGTATTCCATCCTGATCGGTAACCGTTCCTTTAAGCTCTTTTTTTTGCACTGGAGCTGTAATAGTTGCTTTAGCAGGTGCAGGCATCAAAATAATAACCTTATCTTCAATTACATAGGTAATTTTTGTTTCCTTTAAACACTCGGTTAAAATATCCTCAACTCGCGATCCGTAAAATTCCGAATTGTTGATTTTAACTCCTTCAATTTCATCATCGGAATATAAAAAATCAAACTCACTTTTATTTTTTACCTCCTGCATTAAATCATAAATACTGGCGTTTTTAAATTGAACCGTAAAAGTGGTTTGTTGAGAATATACATTTGCAGAAATCTGCAAACTGGCGATTAAAATTAAAAAACTGGTAATTTTCATAACGCGAATTAATTTTCGAAGTTCTTCCCCGAGAGGAAAAACTTTGTACAAGGCTAGTTTTTTCATAAATTTGGAATGGTTAGATTAAACATTGTCTTCCTACTGGGAAAACTTTATTTGATTTATAAAACAGGGGATGTTGCCGCATTCCCTGTTTTTCTATTTTTAAGATTTAATTCTTCTTTATTTGAATAATATTGTTTTTTATATCAAAACGGATATTAGTTGTTTGCTGCATTTTTTCAAGAACATCATTGATATTGCCGTATCGATCAATTCTGGCACTAAATCGTTTATTTTTCAACTCATTGCTTTGAAAGAACACTTTTATATCGTACCAGCGTTCTAATTTTCTCATGATATCGTTTAAACTTTCTTTTTCGAAAACAAACTTTCCATTCTTCCAAGCAGTAACTCTATCAACATCAACCACCTGAGTGTCTAAATGTTTCGAAAAGTGATCGTAATTCGCCTGTATTCCGGGGCTCAAATCAACCGAAGTTAGTATTCCGGATAGCTCTTTAGACTTTAATCGGATTGCTCCTTCCACAAGAGTTGTTTGTATGCTTCTGTCATCGGGATAAGCCGAAACATTAAACTGTGTTCCTAACACCTTTATTTCCACATCGTTTACATCAACAATAAAAGGTTTACCTGCATTTTTTGCTACCTCAAAATAAACCTCTCCTACTATTTTCACTTTTCTAGTAGTTCCTGAAAATTGAACTGGATAACGAATCTCCGACATTGCATTCATCCAAACTTTTGTTCCGTCGGATAATGTTAGTTGATATTCGCCCCCAACAGGTGTAACCACTACGTTTTCGACTTCTTTTAACGAGTTATTTGTTTGGTGTTGTTTCTGATAATTTAACCCCACTAAATCTTTCTCGATTACAGCTCCGTTGGTTTCTTGTATTAATTTATTTTCCTGATTCTCTAAATCAACAATTCTACCATCAGAAAGATACAACTGAGCCTTTGTTTCTCCAGGTTGAATTTCAACAGAAACTTGTTCAAGCTTATTCGACGGAGTAGTATCGGCTACGTATAGCATGTAAACTGCTAAAGCCAATGGCAATGCCAAAACAGCAGCGTAACGAAGCATTTTTATCAAACTACTTTTTTTGCTTTTTTCTACAAAGCGAATCTTCCAATCTACTTTCTTACGAGCTTCTTCTAAATTAAAAGATTGATACCTCTCCAAACGATCAAAATCAATTCCTTTTTCTCTAACTGAGTTCAGAATATCTTTTTTATCCTCTTCCTTTTCGAGAAGGGTGATTTGCTCTAACTCTATGGATGACAATTCACCAGTTAGCTGTTTTGCAAGTAGTTGCGATAATCTAATGTATTCTTGTGTGTTCTTCATTTCTTCTTCTTGTATAGATGAAACACCCAGTTTAAAAAAGTGGGTGAAGAGAAACTAAGAAAAAGATACGAAAATTTACATCCACATGATATGCATCACGATATCAAAGATGTTTTGTAGTTTACTACGAAGTGTTTTGTAGGCAATCCCTTTTTGTGTTTTTACAGAATTAACCGAAATACCAAGATCATCGGCAATTTCTTGATTTTTTAAGCCCTGCATGCTTAGTTGTAAAATCTTTTTGCACTGCGGAGGAAGCTCGTCAATAGAGGTGGCAATAATACGACTAGTCTCTTCTTCTACTACCTGCTTTAAAAAATAGGTTTCCGATTCGACTTGATGTACTTGTTCGGCTTCGTATTTTCGTTTTACCTTTTCGTGACGGATGGAATTTAAACAAGCATTTCTGGTTGCCTGATACAAATATGCTTTAATCGCATTTAAGGAGTCAAAATCATCAAATTTATCCCACAATTTCACAAATACCTCTTGCACCAAATCTTCTCCTTCGCTCGAAATCATCAAAAATCGTTCAGAAAACAAACAAAGTCCGGCATACATTTCATTAAATAATGAATTGTAGCTTAATGTTTCGCTATTATCAAGAATAATAATTTTGTCTGAACTGCGGGTCATTGTCGGAGATTTTAAAACAAAATAATATTATTTTTTTGGTCTTTCCAAGTCTAAATTCTCTTTCCAATTAAACAAACTCCTATACTTGTTCACTTCTTTATTCCAAATAAAACAATCTTATTTAGATGGTAAAAATCTCAAACTTACTTTTTTGATTTAGCTTTCGTCACAACTATTTTTAAAGACTCAATTGGTGATCATTAAAAAGACATTTTCATCTTATCTTCCTCATTTTTGCCACACTTATCTATTTTAAAATTTGAAAAATAGATTCAACAAAACAAGTAAAGGAGCTTGTCTAATTAGTCAATTTGCACTCTAATTATCAGAACAAAAATGAACATATAAATTAGGAAAATGGACAACTTTTGGATTGAAATAATGACCATTAAGGGAATGAAATAAAAAAGGATACAATAATTGAGCTTAATTACTCATATTGCATCCTTATATTTTTATATCATCCTATAAAAGTAGGAGATCTTTCAGTAGCCCCTAAATTGAAAGGCTCTTAAATATAATTGACTCAACTCTTACAAATTAAAATTATTATTGAATCAATTTTTCAACCTCCTGATAAAACTCCTCTCCTTCACCAACAGAACGAAGTAAGATTTTCCCGCTTCTATCCAATAAAATTTTTGTTGGGTAACCTTGTACATTGTATTTCGCTACAAAATCTTGATCATCTTTACCTACCAAAATATTAGGCCAGTTCATTTCTTTTTTCTCCATACACTTCTGAACTTTCTCTAAATTATCATCTTTGGCAACTCCCACAATTTGTAATCTATCAGCATGTGCATCTCTAAATTTTTTCATTTCAGGTACACCAGCTAAACAAGCTCCACACCAAGTTCCCCAAAAGTCGATAATCACATATTTTCCATGTAACATTTTTAAATCAAAATCCTTACCGTCTTGTGTGTTCATGCCTGCAATTGCAGGAGCCTTCATGCCAATACCTGTTTCCTTATAGCCTTTTACTCTGCTGGCTAAAGTTTTATAGTAAGATAGATCTTTATACTTATCAGCATCAACCTTTTCCATTAATTCGGCTACTTGTGACATTTCAATTTGAGAACGGATGATCATATCTTCCATTAACCAAAGACCTGCAATTGAAGATGCATGTTTAGCCAAGAAATCAACTCTAAGCTTTTCGATTTTACTATTTAGCTCATCACCTCTTTTTTCATCTGCTTTTTTAAGCTCAGCACTCAATGTTGTATCTTTTGCGTGTTTCAGCATGATATTCACAGCCTCATTAGTTAAAGGAGACGTTTGTGAATAAAACTTAGCCAAAATCTCATTTTCTGCATCTCCCGAAGGATATGCATCACAAAAATCTTTAGCTTCTCCGTTTACTTTAATATCTGCTCCTGGGAAAGCTACATAAGACAGCAAAACACATTTAGTTGGAATATAACCACGACCTGCCATTTTAAGCAATGACCTGAATGACATGGTAACAACTGTAGGTTCATTAATAACTCCCGTATAACTAAATGCTCCTTTATCAAATCTTACAGAATCGATCCTGAAACCACGTTCAGCATTTTCATCTTCTATAAAAATGTTTCCATTAAGTTGATCCAAACCTTTAATGGTTCCTGATATTTTGTATTCTTGCGCTTGTGCTTGCAAAACTACTAGTGCAACCAAGCACAACATCATTATTTTTTTCATCTTTTATCTATTTGTTTTATTTAACGACCAAATAATTCTTTCAATTTTGCATCCAACTCTTCCTTAGTAGAATTTCTAAGCAAAATTTTTCTTTCACTATCAATTAAAAAAGTAGTAGGAAGATGTGGCACAGCATACGACTGAGCAACAGGCCCATAACTCTTTGTTGTATGAACATCAAAAACATGTATCCATGGTGTTTGATCTTCCTGAATGGCTTTTCGCCACTTATCTTCCGTATCTGCGGTACCAACTCCTATGATCTCAAAACCGTCCTTTCCGTATTTTTTCCTTAATTCCTTTAAATGAGGAAATGATGCTCTGCAAGGGCCACACCAACTCGCCCAAAAATCAACCAATCGATACTTTCCTTGTACTTCGGACAAAGTAAGCTCATCGCAATCCACAGTTTCCAGCGTAAAATCTGGGGCAGTATTGCCTACTCCCAAATTTTCGAACACATCCTTATACACCTTGGTCATAAAGTTCCTATAAAAAGAGGTTTTTTTTGCATCGCCTTTAAAAAGCGTATAAAACTCCTTTAATTGTTCTTTACTCATTCTACCTTCGGAAAATTGATAGCCTAATACATGAACTGCTATTGGAGAATCTGGATTTTCCCTTGCAAAATCATGTCTAATCTGAGTGTATTCTCGCCCTTGCTCTTCTATTAATGGCCATAGCTTTTTTTGAAGAGCCATAGCATCTTCCATCATTTTTGAGTCTTTGCTTTTTCTGGCTTTTTCAAGAATTTTTCTGTATTCTTCTATTGGAGTATATTTTTCAGAATTGTACACAGCATTAAGTTTTGCCTCCACGTCATAATATTCCTTGTGTACGTTCGAACCTGATACTTCAGGAGTAAACTGCCAATCTTCCGGAGTTATTGCCGACCAGTCTATATCGATATTTATTTCACTATTTTCAAGAAAAACCCTTCCGCTTATGTCATTAATAATCAAGTTAAACATATCGGGGCTTTCTAATTTTCCCTTGAACTCAAAAACACCGTTTTGTATCTCTGCGCTGTCCAATACAATCGTCTTATCTGATATTCCACTGCTTTCCGCCAATTTTACCCAGCCACTATTAAGTCCTTTAACAGTGCCTTTTAGCATATAGCCATCGTGTTTTTCTTTTTGCTGACAAGAACTTAATGCAAAGATTACACCGATACAGAAGACAAGAAAGTTCGTTTTTCTTATATAATTCATCATTGCTTATTTCGAATTTATTATTTAAGATTATTATCAATTAATTCATAAAGCTCTTGAGTTTCAGGGCTTGGAGCCTCTCTTCTAATTAATCGACCATCAGCTCCAATTAGTATATAACGAGGAATACCTTGTACCATTAAATCCTTTTTAAAAGTATTTTCGTTTTGAGTAGTGTTTAGCTGAATACCTGTAAAAAGATTGTCCTTATTAGCAAGTACTTTTTTCTTCCAAGCATCTACATTTTCATCAACCGAAATGGCAATAAATACAATATTTTTCCCTGCATATTTTTCCTTTAGCTTGTTGAATTTTGGCAATCCTTTAATGCAAGGCGCACACCAGGTTGCCCAACAATCCATCATTAGCATTTTGCCTTTAAAATCGGATAAAGAAACATCCTTACCGTTGATATCCTGTAAGGTAAACTGTGGAGCCATATCTCCATCTTTATAAGTTGCTTCTCCTTCTTTAAACTTCTCGTACCTTGCTAATGATTCTGTATCCTTAACTTTCACATAAATAACACTATCCAAATAGGCTCTCACATCTGCATCACGAGTTCTCATGTAGCCAATGGTTAGGCCATTGTACATAGATGTTTTAATGACTTCAGGAAAATCGCAAGTATCCAGAAAATTCAGTTTTGCCTTATAGTATGGTAATGATTCACGCTCATGATTAGAAAGGGCATCTTCCATTTGCATGTAATACCCATCTCGCACATAGTCAGCATATTCAGGAAGTTTCTCGTAAAGCACAAAGTCGTTCTGAGGAATTCTATCTGCAAAATAATTACTAAAGTTTTCAGGCACTTCAATTTTAGTGTTTGGAAAATAATCTGGAGCAATTCTACCATATAGATTAATAGTTGAATTTAAATCAAGCATTTTTGTTAATTTTAAGTGCTTCACAAATTCCTTATCAATAGAAGTATGCTTTTTAGCAAACTGATCGATAAAAGCAACGATTTTCTCCAATTCACTTTCTTGATCTGCAATAAAATCAGCAGGTAATTTCCCATAAACTTTAGGGTAATTCTGCTCCTTATAATCTGCCCAGGAATTATACTGGTAAAGTGCTTTTTGCTGATCTAACTCATGCAACAAAATAGATTCTTCAATATTTTCTCCTGATACAGAAATTGCATTTTTATCCAATGCAATCATCTTATTTTTATCAACAGTGAGCTTCAAAATAGCACCTGCTTTAAGGTAGATTTCTATAGAATTCATACCTCCAAAAGTAAGATCGTACTTTCCAGAAGGTATTTCTTCACTCTCCAATTTAAAGTGTCCGTTAGCATCAACAGCAATTTGCTCATTTAGCTCTTTACCCCATAAACCAATTGCTTCATCGTGGCCAACAACTGTACCTTCTATTACAACTTTGTTCGATTTTGTATTACTCGTTTTATTCGAGTTACAAGATACCAACGCCATAAGCGACGCAAGTATCAAAATATAATATGCTTTCATTTTTTAATAATTTAAAAAGAATAATCTGATGTCTTTACATTAGGGCAACACAATGAACTTGTAACCATCACCCTCTGAGAAATAAAGCTTCTTCTTATTGGTTTTGAACCATTTTGCCCATTCTTCAGCAGTCTTGAATGACTCTTTTGTGTATCTGATTAAAAGTTCCATAGCCATATCGGAACGATCTCCATTATTCAACATTTTTACAGCCGTAGCAAGTAGTTTGATATCGCTGTTAGGAATTCCTAAAGATTTGGCATCTTCATCCACTTTAGTGTCATAATATCCAATAGGATAGAAATAATCCATATTATCAATGTAGTACTTCTCATAAGCAGCCCAGTTCTCACCATATTGATCCTTCAACTCTTGAGGTTCATGACGAATGGTCCAAACACGTGTTTCTTTTCTATCTGGTGTTTGCAACATCATTTCTTCAAACTCAGACAAATCTTTACCTTCATCTTTTTTCGCTTGTAATTTCTTTTTATTTTCTCTTTGTTTTACTGCTCCTTCTTCGATATAATTTAACCATGCTGCTGATCCTTGATCGGAAACAGTCCACTGTTGTTCTCTTAGTAAGGCACGTGTCATTGTTCCTTTCACTTTACTAGTAATCTGCTTAGCTCCCTTAAATGGGGCGATATAATAAACCGCATTGATAAAAGCTAATTTGGCACTCTCCGTTAAATACTCTGGTGCTGCCGCAAATCCCCAATGAAAGAAATTCGCATGACGACCAATAGCAGTAGAATTAATTCCTTTATCACATGTTCCACTAGAAATCCATTCGGAATCGATTTCATTATCGAAACCAAATTCACTAGAAACCAAACCTACAGGGAATCCTTTTTCGTCGCGATAACCTTCGGTTTGAATTCGCCACATTGGCATACTTTCCCCTAAATCGCGACCACTATATCGTGCATGATAATTCCCAGTAAGCTTTACATCTTCTCTTGACATGTCTACTTTAAAGGGCTTATTAAAAATTGGATGCTCTTCTTTCATTCCAAGCGCATGAGCATCCAAACAAAGGCATAAATGATCAATATTTAACTCACGTCCCTCCCCAATATAAGCAGATGGTTCTCCAATCATTATGGTTGCAGCATCATACTTCTCTGTTAAAAATCGCTGTCTTTCGTAAACCATTTTCCCCGTTTCCGGATCGGTTGAACGACCTCCTGCAAATGCTTTTAAATAAGTATCAATAATCGTTACATCATAAGATGCAGACATTTCCTCTTTAAAATCTTCCCCGTAAACAACTTTAACGGTATTGAAATACTGATTTAAAAATGCTTCAAAATCAGGAGTTCGTGCTTTTTGCATCTCAATTACTCGTACTGTATCAACCGCATAAGCTTTATCTCTTTTAGATAATGGCTTATCAGGATTTGTACCTACATACAAAATTTTCAAATCAGATTTGTCATTCTGTACTACTGCTTTTAGGTTTCCTTTTGTTGTTGTAAAAGACAACATCAAAATTAACCCTAGCGTTACTTTAAGTATATTTTTCATCTCTTTATCTATAATAATTGGTTAGGCATTTTATTATTACTGATTAATATCCGTACAATTCTTCCATCTTTTTATCCAAAGACTCGCCTCTTAACTGACGACCAAGAATAACTCCTTTTTCATCTAATAAGAAGGTTGTTGGTAAAAATGGCACTGCATATAACTTAGAAACTTTACCATACTGATGGTCTCCGCCTCCATCATCAAAAACATGATTCCAAACTGTTTGATCTTTTTCAATTGCCTTCAACCATTTTGATTCCACATCGGCGGCACCAACGGCAACCACTTCGAAGCCATCTTTGTGATATTTTGCGTAAACTTCCTTTAAATGAGGGAATGATGCACGACAAGGTCCACACCAGGATGCCCAAAAATCAACAAAAATATACTTCCCTTTTACTTCCGATAAAGTAAGAGTTCCTCCTGTATTTGTTGGCAAAGTAAAATCGGGAGCAGTTGCTCCTTCGGCTAAACGATTAAAAATCTCATCGTACGTTTTTGTATAATATTCATACATGGAAGTATGCTTGGCTTCCCCACCAAAAATTGGATAAATCTCTTTCATTTCCTCTTTAGACATTCTGCCTTCGCTAAACTGAAAACTTAGCACATATGGTGCAATAGCAGAGTTTGGATGCTCTTTTATGAAGTCTATCTTCGATTTTTTTCTTTCAGCATAACGTTCATTACTTAAGTCTTCATACTTAGAAAAACGTTCTCTGTACTTTTGAATCAATTCTTCATCTTTAGATTGATAAACTTTTATCATTTCGGCACGCAAACCCGTAAATACAGCATACTTTTCCTGATTAAAAAGACTGTCCTCTTCAAATTGATGCTTATTTAATAAATCATTTAGCTTAGAACCAGTCACTTTAGTATAAATACTATTCATACCATCCTGCTTCTTAGTAACATCTAAATCCAATGTCATTGCACAATTCTCCAGAATAAAATCGGTATAAAATTCTGAGCCTATTCTTACACTATGCTGATCCGCATAAGCAATCTTTCCTTTCAACTCAAATTGGCCATTTTTAATTTGCGCACTATCTATAACAACAGGTTTCGCATCTCTATCTGTATAATTTAGTTCAACTATTTTAAGCATACCAGAATCTAATCCCTTAACGGATCCTTTAATGGTATAGCCATCAAATTTTTCTTTCTGCTGGCAAGAACTTAGTAGTATTGTAATACTCATGCAGAACATAAGTAGAAACCTTAATTTTGTGTCTTTCATCTTTGTAAGTCTTTTATTTCGTTTAAATTCCACACTTATTAAACAAGTTAATCAATTCGGGATTTGATGGTCTTGGCGCATCAGGTGTTACAATTTTTCCTTCAGGACCAATTAAAATAAACTGAGGAATCCCCATAATCTGATACTTCTTAACAAATTCCGAATCGAGGGCTTTGTCAGCAATTAGTTGCACACCACCCAGCTCTTTTTCTTTAACAAATGTTTGCCACTTGCTTAAATTTATAAGCTCATCAACAGATAGGCTCACAAAAACAATATTTTCATTTCCATGATATTGCTCTTCTACCTTTTGTAAATAAGGAATTTCGCCTCTACATGGTCCACACCAAGTTGCCCATACATCGATATAAACATACTTTCCTCTAAAATCAGATAAGGAAGTCGTTCCTCCTTTACTATTCTGATAATTCACAAACTCAGGAGATTTTTGACCAGGCTTAGTTGCCATTAAACCATCGTATGTTTCTCGAACAGCATCTTTATAAACTTGATTCGAAACATTAGCATTAAAGAAATCATAATAAGCTTGCAAATTTGGTGTTCTTGTAATATCATATCTAGCATTCATGATGAACAATTCTTCCAAAATGCTTTTGTCAGTAATCATTTTGCTTAGCATTTTTAGCTTTTCAAGCGGATCCGCCTCCCAAATATTACCAACCAGTTTTGTATACTCATAAGCGTAATATCCTCTCAACAAAAACTGATACAGAACAGATCGTTTAAATTCACTATAATCTTGCATATTGGTTTCTGAAACCACATCGAAAAAATCTGATGGTATTTCTGGAGCATCTTCCCCATTTATATATCTATAGCCCTGAGCATAGGCAATATAAGAACGAACCTTAGTGTATTGAATATCCTTTTTTTCATTGGAAATAAATGCATCTGTTAAACCAGTACTTGATGCAAGTAACTGCATATATTCACCCTTATAAGCTTCTTGCTTTTTTATGAAAGAAGCAACATCATCACCTTTTTCATCACGGTAAATATTATTTATTCTATTGTCTATTTGTACCTTTTTAAACAAATAATTATTTACATCAGATGCATCACCAGTAAATACTGTTGTGTTTTGAACATCTAAAAAATCAGAAGTCAACTGCAAATGCTGTCCTGGTTTTATTGTAAATGCAAGCTGACTTTTAGCTTGACCTAAAGAAAAAACACGTTTCCCATCAATGTACAAGGTGTCGATAAAACTTCCTTTTCCATCAAGTTTTAGTACATGCGTAATAGCTGGAACTGTATCGATACTTATACTGGTGAAAATTGAAGCAAGCTTTACTTCATCCTCATTTGCATTTATTAATGTACCCGAAACTATCGCATAATTTACAGTTTGTTTTTCTGTACAGCCTAAGAAAACAAGACTGATAAAAAAGAAAATTAATTTTTGAATATTACTATTTCGTTTCATGTTACAAATCATTAAAAATTCTTTTAAAAATATTTATTACTGATACGGAAATCATATCACTACATTGCTTTAATAGCCTCAACAATTTCAAGCTTATCATGCTTTAATTCCATTCCCAAAACTTTCATTTTATCGAGATAAATATTCACCTTCTCAACAGCCAATTCCTTTTTATTTTGTCTTTTGTAAACAGAAGCTAAAAAGAGATAAGGTTCAGCTGTATCTGGAGATAGTTTTATGGCTCTCTCACAATTTGAAATCACCCATTCATCCGCGCCTTCAATATCTTTACTCTCCGAATCTAAAGCAATACCATAAACCGAAGAAATAATACAATACACACCTTCCTCATTACTTATTGCAAAATCATTAGCGATGTACTTATTGGTCAGGTTAAAATAGGCATCAAACATTTTATGACGCAAATAATACTCCTTATATCCCATTCTTGCAATACCTTCTCCACGCGAACTAAATTCAGATAGATAGTTCTTCAATGCCTCATCTAAAGCTTCGAATGTGACCTCCCGCTTACTCATTAATTTGCCAACATAAGTGGTATGTGCATAAAACAAATACTGATCGACTTCTTTTATACTACTTACTTTTACAAATTCTTCCTTGTGATTTTTAACAAAAAGACATCGCGAACCTTCATATTCAAAATCAAGCATTCTTAAAATTTCGAAATTAGTTTTATCAATTAAATCTTCGTTTGATAAATTTGACAGATATTCATTTCCTAAACGCTCGAACTTCTCTTTATTCCCTTGATTTGCAATAGCCACTAGGTAATTAAGCATGAAACCAGAAGCTCTTTCCCCACTTTCATATTTGGCCTCCATAACATCAATTCTTTTCGATGGATCAAGCGCTTTCTTTGCTTCTTCTATCAAAGATGAAGCATCGGAGGCAGCCTTAATGGCATGCACAACTGCCCCATTGCTATTAATAAATAACAGAGTAGGATACGAATTAATTTGAGAATACATCTTCTGTACCCTTGGCCCCTCGCCTTTTTCCATATCCATTTTGATGTTCACAAAATTTTTATTGAAATAATCACCAACTTCCTTTATAGGGAAAATGGTTTTGGCTAGCCATTTACAAGGCCCACACCATGCTGTGTAGCAATCCAGAAAAACCAGTTTATTTTCAGTTTTTGCTTTAGCTAATGCTTCATCGAAAGTAATGTGCTCAAATTCAATTCCTTGAGCAAAAGCTGAACTAGTATATAGTACAACTAATAGCGAAATAAGTATTTTCTTCATAGCTGACTATAAGTTTTCATTAATCAATTGATACAATTCTTCAGTACCTGGACGTGGCGACTCTCTACTAATTAAAAGCCCATCGGCTCCAATTAAAATGTAACGTGGAATGCCTTGAACCATTAAATCTTTTTTGAATGTGTTCTTGTTAATAGAAGTATTCAATTGAATTCCAGTAAGCACACCACCTTTATTCTCATTCACTTTTCTCTTCCATAATTCCACATCTTCGTCAACCGAAATGCCCAGAAATACGATATTCTTTCCCGCATACTTTTCTTTCAACAAGTTGAATTTTGGCAAGCCCGCAACACAAGGTCCACACCACGTTGCCCAACAATCCATCATTACCATCTTTCCTTTAAAATCTGATAAGGAAACTTCATTTCCATTAATATCGGTTAAAGTAAATTGAGGAGCAGGTTTGCCATCGGCATAAGCATTTTGTCCTGCTTTATATTCTTCAAAACTTTTTAGTCTTTCTTTATCTTTTACTTTGTCATAAATAACTCCATTCAAATAGGTTTTTATAGCATCATCATTAGCTCTCATATAACTAATAACAAAACCATTATACATATCCTCTTTGATTAAAGCAGGAAACGAACAAGTGTCTAAGCAGGCTAAATTTGTTTTAAAGTAATCCATCGACTCACGTTCATATTTCGACAATACCTCACGCATTTTATCATGATAACCTCCTCTTACATACATGGCATATTGACCACTTTTGTGATACAAGTTAAAATCGTTTTTAGGAATTTCATTTTTGAAATAGGCATCAAACTTTACAGGAATTGTCCAGTCTTTATCTGGGTTATTTCTTTTAGCTGTTCTTGCGTACAATTGGAAAGTAAAATTATATCGTAACAGTTGTTCCAAATTATAAACCTCTAGGAAATTTTCTTGTATTGATTTTGTTTCTACAAACTTTTTAACAAGAGCTCTTTCTTTTTCCAACAAACTCAACTGATAAGCCTCAAATTCTTGAGGATTTTTCTTTTCTACTTCTGGCAGATAAACTTCTTTATATGCTGCTCTGTCGTACTGAAATTTTGGAGAATTCACCATTAATGCATAAAGTAATTCAGTTTCATCATTATTCTCTCCAGAAATTGTTACCGCCTTTTTATCGCAGGCTTCCATCTTATCAAGATCGATATCTAGATGCAAACTCGTTCCTTTTTTCAGGTAAAGATCTAAACTACTTTCCGATCCCAATAATAGTGAGTAGTTTCCCTCTTTTATTGAATCGTAACGAACACTAAAATTGCCGTTACTATCCAGATTGATCACTTCCTGTAATAACGTTCCGTACAGTGTTAATTCTTTATCATATCCAGTTACATGACCATCGATAGTCACGCTAATATTTTGAGCTTGTTCCGCTTTTTTTGTGCCACAGGAAACAAGGATGAAACTTACAATTACGGCTAAAAAATAATTTACTTTCATGATGAAATAAATAAATTGTGTTTGAAAAAAGTATGTATTCTATATGTGGAAATTACATATAGGAACGCTTTGTATTCCTATGAAAAGAGCCGTTCCTATATGCTAATTCGATTAAATTTCTAAAATGAATTCTTTCTTTTTGGGTGGAAAACAAATAGAAGCATCGCAACATTGATAGTACAACCAACATGTAATTGTTGTTCCCTTTTCAACATCAGCACCAATCTTAATTGCTTGCTGAAAACTATCGTCATTTTTGTAAATTAAGATGCCTGGTTTTCCCGGATAAGGCGCTGGTGCTGTTTTTTTCCATTTACCAACTAGTTCAACATTTGCAGGCAATTCAATGCCTTGTTCGGTTTTAATGTAAGCTTCTCCTTTTGGCACATAGGCATAAATGTGATATCCCTCCATAATTTTCGTTTGAATCACCACAAGTTTTTCACCTTCGTTTTCTCCATCCACTAAAATTGCTCCTGCACTTACAGGTTCTTCGTGTGTTGGTTCATCCAATTCTATAGTAGCAACAGCTTCTTTCTTATCTTCAACTTTCTTATCTTTTCTAGGACGAGTATCAGGATTCGCATTTGCATCGTTAATCAACCAAACATATCCACCAGCTTCGGTAAAGAACATTTTACTTTTGTATTTGTTATACCAAGTTCTCCATTCAGTAGCCGTAGCAAAATCTTCAATAGTGTAACGCCAAAGCAATCTGTTTGCTTTCTCTGCATCTTTACCTGTTTCCAAAAGAGAAATTGCAACATCTAATATTTTAATATCAGTATTGGCTACACCTAAGCTCTTAGCATCTTCATCAACTCTTAAATCGTACATGCCATCAGGCTGAGAAAAGAAATAAGGCTTATTTTCCTTTAAGAATGTTCTCACTTTTAAGGTATCCAAGCCTGTGATTGAACTCCAGCTATTTCTTCCTATTTGTTTCTTTAAATATTCTTCGCGTGTTGGTAGTTCTTGAGTAGGCATAGAAAGCGTCATCTTTTCATTTTCAGACAATTCCTCTCCTTTTGCTTGCTTTTCTTTTAGTTCTTTTTGAGCTTTTGCAGTCTTTTTGTTCATTTCTTGATAGAACTTAACAGTTCCGTCATATGACTTCTTTGTGGTATAAAAAGCTAGTTCATCAATATATACTCTTGTTGCAATACGTTGATTGTATTTTTTTGCAATAAATTGGTCATTCTTGTGTTTGTATGTATACACAATAGCATTGGCAAATACTTGCTTTGCTTCGTCAGTCATATAATCCGGCGAGCCTGCAAATCCCCATAAAAAATGATTTCCATGACGACCAATTGCTACGGCTGTCTTTTGTTTGTCACATTCTCCACTCGAGATTACTTCTGCGTCTGGCGAATCTGTAAAACCCCAACCACGAGCTACCATACCAATACGGTAACCATTCCCATCATGATAACCTTCCGTATTCACTTCCCACATTGGAATTTCAGCTGGCATATCCAAACCATCCCATGATTTTAGAATTGGAGCTGGTGTTGGACGATCTTTAATGGTAGGATTAACTTTAAATGGTCCTTTGAAAATGGCGTGATCAAATTTGGTGTGGTGTGCATGGCGGTCTAAACATAGACAATACCAATCTAATTTAGAACCTAATGGATTTCCCATATCAGCAGCAGGATGCCCAATAAACACCGATGGACTATTAAAATCAGCAGGTAAATATACAGCTGGCTCGTATTTTAAGGTTGCTCCGGTTTTTGGATCACGCTCATATATTCTGTCCTTAATTGATTTTACTCTTTCATCGAATATGGTGACATCAAATTTCTTTGATAGATCTGCTGTATAATCACGACAATCTACACTTTCCACCTTAGCAAAATACTGATTTAGATAATCAATAAAAGCAGGCATTCTTGTTTTATATTCTTTAGCGAAACGTTCTCCTGAAGTCCATGAAGTAGGAGTGTTGGCAGGCATTTCTTTATCTGGACTATAACCTACGTAAAGTACGCTTACATCTTGTTTTTCCTGAGCCTGTGCAATTAGCACAACATTTAAAATAACGAGTAAGGTAAATATTTTTTTGATCATAATGTTAAATCATTAATTGTTTATTGGTAATTAATACTTGTCGATTCCAAACAGGCTTACAAATTGATTTTCAAGAAAGAGTTATAGTTTTTAAATCTGTATTTTGATAAAACAGATTTTGGAGTGGTAATAAGAATAGAAAATTAAATTCCATTCAGAAATAATTTTTCAGGTGTTTAAGTGTTACCCCAAACACCTGAAATATTTTATAAATAACTAAACGGTCAATTTAAATATGAGATAAAACCTCGATTGATAATCGACCAATTTTAGTTGATTAGTTAATAAGAGAAACTCCATCTCTAGGACTTTGTTCCCAAGAAGGGTTAAAGTCCATTACCTTTAATGGAATGTTCATATACCAGTTATTGGCATTAGGAGCAATTGAATAATCTTTACCCAAAAAGCTTCTCGTTAAAGTTTGAGTATAATCACCAGTAACCATTAACCTTCTCATATCGAATAAACGTATATCTCTAAAAGCCAATTCTCTTTTTCGTTCAGCTAAAACAAATGCTAATGCAGATGTTAAATCAGGAATATCTGTTGTTGTTAAATCAACATATGTACCTGTTACATAACGTTTACTACGAATAGTATTCATGTCATCGATAATATCCTGAACATCAGAACCTGCAGTTCTTGCAAGACACTCACTTCTATTTAAATACAACTCTGGCACAGAAAGTCCGATATTGAATTCAGACTCGCTTGGATCAAGGTATAAGTTACCATCACCGTCGGTATTTCCAGAAGTCAATACAGCTAATCTTCTATCATCTGCATCAAAAGTACTAGCGAAGTCCGGTGCAACAGCAAATCCAACTCCATAACGACCATAACTTATTCTTGACAAAAAGTTATGTCTCCATTTTCCATAAATAACCTCTTGACTCTCTATAACAGTTGGAAATGGGTTATTGATATCAATAATATTACTATTAATACCTAAGGCTAAATCAGCATTTTCTTTTGCTTTATCATACTCTCCCATGAATAGATAAATTCTTGACAAAAGTGCATATGCCATATCCTTACCAGGCATAAGAGTCTTATAGTATCTAGTTTCAGGAAGATATGGTAAAGATTCAGTAAGTTCTTGAACCATATAATCATATACAGCTTTAACTGTTGCTCTATCAGGTATTTGAGCATTTACATCAGCCAAAACAACTAGAGGTACAGATAGATCAGTAGATGAAGTTGATGCATTATAAGATTTTCCAAATGCATTCACTAAATCAAAGTAATCAAAAGCACGAGCAGCTCTCGCTAATGCAACTAAAGTATTCAATTCATCTTCTGTACCTGCAATAGTTTTATTATCAGCTTCTTCAATAATACTGTTGTAAACAAAAATACGAGCGTAGCCCCATTCCCAGAACTCATTACTCTCAGTTAAACTTTCATCAGTGAAATCAGTCAATAGATAACGTCTAATGTTATTAGCATCATTTGCTGCTAAGGTTGCAGCATCACCAGTAACTTGATCAGACATTAAAACTAAACCAGCTGAAAAACGTCCTTGCATCGTATAGGTAGAAAGCATTAAAGACTCAAAATGCTCAATTTCTGTAGGAATAAACGACCCTTTGGGTTGTTCGTTTAGGAAATCTTCACACGAAGTGAAGAAAACCGTTAAACCAATTAATATAGCAAATATTTTATTTTTCATTTTATCCAGAATTAAAAGTTAATATTTAGACCAACAGTATAAGAAGTCATAATTGGCATCTGTCTTTTACCAAAAGACATATCCATAGCTTCAGGGTCGATACCATCTTTGTTTTTAGTCCATTTTAGTGGATTCGTAACCTGGAACATAGCTTGTGCAGATCCTAAGGATAAACTTGATAAGAACTTCTTAGGAAAATTGTAGATAAAATTAACTTCTCTAAGCTTGATATAGTCAGCAGATACTACATTAATATCAGCATAAGCATATAAATAATTAGCTAAAGCAGGCTCTGTATATCTAGTCCCAACTTTTGGAATGTTTGTATGATTTTCATCACCTGGCTTTTTCCATCTTTTAGATATATCTGCATGTGGTCTATAAACCTCGTCAATAGCAATCTCAGGAACATCCTTACGCATGATGTTTCCAAAACTACCAACAAATAAGGCTGACAACTCATAGTTTTTATACTTAAACTGAGTGGTAAAACTACTAACCCATGAAGGCACTACTGTTCCGCTAAACTTAAGCATACTAGTACCTTCCATATCTATATAACTACTTGATGCTTCTCCATTCTGGTCTATTGCTTGTGCATGTCCTTGCTCATTTAAACCAGCCCACTGGAAACTATATAAACCATTTGTAGGTTTTCCAGGAGCAGAATATAAACCACGTAGTAAATCTTCAGGATACTGACTTCTTGTTGAAGTATTAATATCAACAACTTCGTTATGATTATACGATAATAAGAATTTTGTTCCCCAGTAAAAATCACCTTTTTCCATAACCGTTCCACCCAATTCGAATTCGAATCCTTTATTAACAATTGTACCATTGTTAAAAGTAACACGAGTCAAACCATGAGTAGGATCAATTTCCTTTCCTGATAATACATCCTTACTTTTTCGGTGGTAAAAATCAATCGAACCTGATAACTTACTATTGAATAAACCAAAATCAAGTTTTAAATTGTTCGTAATTGTTTCTTCCCACTTTAAAGAAGCATTTTTAGGTGAACTAATAGTACCAGCCAAACCGTTATGATAGGAATCAATAGATTGGCTAATTTGCAACTCTGGAATTGCACCTCTTGCCACGTTACCATTACTACCGTAGGTATAAGTAAACTTTAAATGATCTAACCATTCAATTTCTTCCATGAACTTTTCGTTAGATACATTCCACCCAGCACCTAAAGCCCATAATGGCTTTTTATTGAATCTTGATTCTCCACCGTATAAATTGAAATTATCAATACGACCACTTGCATTAAACACATATCTATTATCGAATGTATATGCAAAGTTTCCAAAATAGGATGCATAACGGTCATCAGTAGATGTTAACTGAAAGAAATCATCATAATTCCCAAAGTAATAGCTATAACCATAACTACCCAAAGTTCCAAAATTAAATCCTGAAAGTGAAGCTATATCCATAGGCTTCTCAATCAATGTTTTGGTATCTAAACCAAATTGACTAGTCTTATAATATTCACTATAGCGTTTACTGATTTCTCCACCACCTAATGCTGTAAATGAATGTTTACCTAATTCTTTTGTATAATTCAGAGTTCCACGAATAGTATATGAAGAATTATCGCCAGTATTTATTTGTTGAATAGCACCTTCTGGTATTTTATCTTCAGCAATTGTACCATTAGGCCCGCCAATAGCAAAAAATGTTCTAGCTTGAGCTACTCCTCTATGCTCTTTTCCCCAGTAACTTTTATCAGTTCTACTGCCTTTTTCATACTGAACACCACCATTGAAGTTTAAGCCTTCAATAATTTTATAATTAAAACTGGCCTTAAGTCTGGTCATATATGACTCATAACCTCGTTTTGAATGGTCAATATCATTAAGAATGTTACTAAACGTATTTATACCATATGTATCCAATAAAGATTGAGAATGTGATAGAGGATATGAACCTCCTAATCCTAAAGGTGCACTAAGGTATCCACTAGATTGATTAGCATAACTACCATCCTCATTCTTAAGCATTTCCCATGGAGTAATACGATCAACAACTGCACTTCTTCCACTATAACCAGGTTCAGCTGCATAAACAGGAGAATAATCAACATCTTCGTACATGAAATTAATACCCAGACTTGCTTTTAAGCGACTGTTGATATTAAAATCGTTATTCATGCTGATATTAATTTTTTCATTTTCATTTCCTACATATCCTCCAGATTTCTTCATGTAGTTAATCGCTGCACGATAACTAATATTTTCAGTTCCTCCTTGGATTGATAGGTCATGTTGTTGAATAGCACCAGCTTCAAGCAACTCATCTTCAATCTGACCATAATTATCACCACGTGCTCTAAGTTCAGCAACACCAGCATTATAAACAGCTTCAGTAATAACTCCATTTTTGTAGTCCTGCATCAATGTACCTAACTCAGTAGGGGCCCAATAATTCATATAAGCTGCAGGAGCTCCTTCGAATGATTCTTCTAGAAAGGTAATCATTTCGTCTGCCGAAGCTTTATTTAAATAATCAAGATCCCATTTAGGAATGTATTGATGTGTAAATTTATAAGAAACTTTAGGCTTAGACTGAGTACCTTTTTTAGTTGTTATAACAATTACACCATTTGAAGATTGAGATCCCCAAATTGACGCAGCAGCAGCATCCTTAAGAAAAGTAATCTGCTCAATATCGTTAGGATTAACACTTGACAAACCTTCACTACTTGGAAAACCGTCAATAACAACTAGTGGGGAAGAATTTTCAGACATGGTAGAAATACCACGCATAATCAAACGATTATCATTATCTGAGTCTGGTAAGTAACTTGCCATTGAATTACCATCACCAAACGATGAGTTTAAAACCCCAGAAGTTAAACCTTCCAACTTGCTTTGCAAGCTAGTTTCCATACTTCTCATATCATCTGCTTTAACAATAGCATATGAACCAGTCGATCTTTCTTTTGAAATAGTTTGGTATCCTGTAACAATAACCTCAGCCATTTGTTCCGCATCAGCAAAAAGAGTTACATTAAGTACTGTTTGTCCTTCATAGACAAATTCCTGAGCAATCATTCCTACAAATGAATAAACTAAGATAGCCTTATCTACCTCAAAACCAATAGAGTAATTTCCATCTATATCTGTAGCAGCTCCAACAGTTGTGCCTTTTACAACAACAGAAACACCTGGCAATGGAATCCCATCGTTATCTGTAACCTTACCCGTAATTATTTTCTTTTTCTGAACTGGAGAGTTTACAGACTCTGTTTTAACAGGCTTTGTAATTTCACGAGGAAACAGAACAATCATTTTATCCTCAACACGATAATCTAAATTGGTGTTTCGTAACACCTCATAAAGTACTTGATCAAGACTAGCATCATGAAACTCTACGCTAACAGCCTTCAATTCATTCACATACTCGTAGTCGTAAATAAAATCGTAGCTACACTGTTGTTGTATTTGCTCAAGAACTTCCTCAACACTAGCTTTCTCCATCCTAAAATTTAAGGATGTTTGCGAAAAAATCTCATTCGCATTAACACTCAAAATTCCTAGCAGAAATAAAAATACACTTAGCTTCATGGTTAGTAGTATTTTTCTTAGCGGTGAGAATCTATTCTCACAGCCAACGTAAACACAATTTTTTTTCATAAATTTGAAATTGGGTTAGACAATCGGTTTAACTTACATTTATTGAGTCGTAAGACTCTTATTTTCGGGGAACCTGGTCCGTTCCCCGTTTTTTTTTATTTTTTCATAAGCTCCTTCATTTAAAGGATATTTTTTTCTATTATCAGTTATTTCTTAGATACTATCATTTCTCTTTTATCTAAATCGATCTGAACTGGTGAAACTTCCTCAATCAGACTAATTAACTTATCAATATTTTCGTATCGGTTTATTACACCCGATATTCTTCTTTCTAGCAATGCTTGATCCTTACAATTTACTTCGACACCATACCATCTAGACACTTTTCGAAATACGCTACCCAAAGGTTCTTTATCAAAAAGGAATTTTCCATCCCGCCAGGCTAAAAATTCCGAAGCATCTACTTCTCGAACCTGAATTTTACTTGTATTTCTATTTAATCCTGACTGTTCGCCTGGTGCTAGAATTACATTCTTCTCTCCAAAAGCAAACTTCACTTTTCCTTCTACAAGTGTTGTTTGTATTTCGGCCTCATCGGCATAAGCCATAACATTAAACACCGTACCCAACACTTCCACCTCCGAACCATTCGCTAAATGAACAATGAAAGGCCTTTTAGCATCCTTCGCTACTTCAAAACAAGCTTCTCCTCCAAGCAATTTTAGTTCTCTCTTTCCTTTTCCAAACTCAACAGGATATTCAATACTGGTTTGAGCATTTAACTGCACTTTGGTTCCATCCGATAAAACCAATGTATATTCTCCTTGAACTGGAGTACTAATTTTATTGTATGCTAATACATCTTCAGTAGCTTCTCCGGCCTGATATACCAAACTATTATTTTGGTTACTTGCCAACTTTCCTTTTCCTGTTTTAATTTCCTTTCCCTGAAAATCTTCCAAATAAATGGTTTTCCCATTAGCAAGTTGCAAACTGGCTTTCGGGCTACCTGCCTCCACCAATACTTCATTTTGACTCCAATAAACTTCGTTAAGCAAATAAGTAGTTGCCAATAAGGGAAGCAAAAATATAGCCGCCCACTTCATCACATTTCTCAATCTAAAAATTGGACGTTCTCCTAATTCCGGTATCCGCTTTGTAATTTGGCTCCACTGTTTTTCCTCATTAATCTTCGAATAAAATTCCTGCTTTTCCTGAATGCATTTATAATCGGATGCCCTTTTATATGCACTCTCTTCTGCTCTCCCACTTTCTTTCCAAATAGTTAATTGACGAGTTTCTTCATCCGTTAACTGTCCCACCTTTTCTTTGGAAATTAGCTTTGCAATATCAAATATGTTTTTCATTTCTTTTGTGTGATTTAATTAAGAGACCCCTAAGTTTGAAAAGAGTGTTAGTGGAAATGTGTATTTTTTTGAAAAAAAATTAATTTGTGCTAAAACAGAGCGTCTTAAGCAAACAAAATCTCTATAAAACCCGCAGAATAGAAAAGCCACAGCTTTCCATCCTTAATAAGTTAAGAATTTTCGATGAATAAATTTAATCCTTGTTAAAAGGATGTGTAGAAATGCGAATAGTTCTTTTAAGCATTTAGGTCGAGAAGAATAGCAATAAGATAGACATGCTTACCCAGCTTCTCGCGTAAATCCCTATAAGCATTTAACTTATGCGATTTTATGGTATTCATTTTTAAGCCCATAATATCGGCTATTTCCTGATTTTTTAAGCCCAACAAACTATACCGAATAATTTGTTGCCTTTGCACAGGTAATTCTGCTATGAACTTATACAAGAGTCGAGATACCTCTTCGGACAAAACCTGATCGAGAAAAAACTCCTCCGACTCCAATTTAGGAAGTGTTTCTTCAAGGTATTTGGCTTTTACCTGCTCGTGCTTAATTGTATTCAAACATCTGTTTCGAACCGCACGATACAAATACACTTTTAAAGCAATCTCGTTTTGATATTCATCTTGCTTTTCCCAGAGGCTAACAAATACCTCCTGTACCAAATCTTCACTTAAACTAAGATCAGCAACAAAACCATTTGCAAAGCCAACCAATGCCTTAAAATACGAATCGAACATTTTTCGAAAATTGGATTTTGTAAGACGTATACTTGATGATTTTGTCATTTAACGATGGTTGAGTTTTGGCACTAGCACAATTGGTAAACATCTTTATTATTATTGTTTTATATGGAGATAAAAACAATACTTGAACCATTTATATATGCTCAAAGTTATTTTTTTTTTTGAAGTTACAAAACACTTCAAGTAGTGGAAACAAAAATTAATCGATACCGGAATGAAATAAAAAAACAACTATTTCAATTTATGTATAGTGGCGAAAACTATTCAAAAGCATTAGTACCTGATCGGCAATTCCTGGCAATACTTCCGAATCGTGTTCTTCGTTCATTAGTGCCGAAAATCCACGAATTTTTTCCAAATCTTTTGTCTCCACAACTCTAAAACCCATCGACCAATCGGGAAACGATCGCTCGGTAATTGGTTCTGTAAGCAGTTCAATAATATTGGTATGACGAGAATCGTTTTTAACCTGTTTAAAAAGCGTTTGTAGGGTCTCCTCTTCTCCTTCAATAACCTGAATAAAACTGCCATCCTTATAAAGTAGTAAGCCCGTAATGTTTAACTTTTTATTCTTAGCACGAATTTCACGCAAAAAATCGGATAGTTCTTTCTCGGATAAATCTCGATGGGAAATACTTATATATACGATATGAATTAGCTTCGACATTTTAGTTTTTATTTAACGATTTGTAAGGAATGGACCTCTTGTCTGTTTTATCAAGTTACGCATACTTTCCAATATCATCCTAAACTTTAAGAGTCATTAATTGGAGTTTAAAAATCAATTACAATACCAATAGTTGGAATCGCTTTTCCATCCTCCTCTTCTAACTGAATCAAATTGCGAGGATCTGCTGTGTTGCCCATATCATCTCGCTGAAGCACGTATTCGGGTGACTCGGGTGAATTACGCATTAGGATGTTTTGAATTTCGAAAAACAGATCGAGCGAAAGCTTTTTAAAATTCCACTTCTTGTCAATTCGAACGTCTAACTGACTAAAAACACCCATTTTTTCGGCTCCTAGTCGATTGTAATCCAACACAATATCCGGATAACGGGACGTAGTTGCCTCGATATTTACGGGAACATATGGAGTTTCTCCGGCAAATCGATAACGAGCGCTTAACTCCCAATTTTTATTGAGTTTGTATCCTCCGGTTAAGGAAACCAGATGACGACTGTCCCATACCGATGGTAAATATTTGTTTTTATCGAAGCCAGTAAATTCGCTATAGAAAAAGGTATAAGAGAAAATTCCGTAGAAACGATGACTCAACTTCTGCTGAAACAAAAATTCCACACCATAAGCTCGTCCGTATCCTACCGATTTCACTTCTTCGTTCCCCAAGATATTAAAATCGGCTCCTTTATTGGCCAAGGAAACCTGATCCTGAACCGAAACAGGATAATCTTTGTATCGCTTGTAAAATCCCTCAACACTTAGGTTCGACGAAGGACCAAGAATTCGCTCGATACCCAATACATAATGATCACTTTGCGTATAATCAAGCTTCTTATTTACAAACAAATTGTTTTGCTGAAATCCTAAAATAGTATAGGGCGGTAGCTTAAAGTAACGCCCAACACTTGCTTTCACCTTCCAATCGTCGGCAAATTCGTAAGACAAAGCCAATCGTGGCGAAAAAGTAGAAAACAAATCATTGCCTTGAGTAAAACTATCGCCATCGGTTCTAAAACCAAAAGAGAAATCGAGTTTCTGATCGAAAAAAGATTTAGTAGCATTTGCGAACATCCCGTACTTCATAAAATCGATTTTCGTATTGTATTGAAATCCTTCGTTACTATCTATGGTTTTATTTTCATAATCGCTTCGTTGTGCGTTAAAACCACCCGATAGTCTCCAATCTTTGGCATAATAAGTCAAACTATATCGCAATTTAGTTTCCATTTCGCGAGCATCATTTTTAAAGTACAATCCAGTCTGATTTTCATTGTCTGCGTACCTCGAAAAATCATTATCTAACAAATTATTACTGATGGTGGTTTGCATGAAACCTTTGCCGTTTTTAAACCGATTTTTCCAACTCAAACCGATGGTATTGGTGCGTTGTTCAATAAAAGGAGTCTGATCTAAAGTCGATTGTTGATCCTCATCAATAGTCCCGGAAGCATCAATGGCAAATTCGTCGATAGAACCTAATCCGATAAGGTGTAAGGTATTGTATTTATCTATTTTATGTGTGATTTTGTACTGATAATCCCAATAATCGGGACGAATGGGCAAGCCAATCATTTTAAATAGAAATTGCAGATACGATCGTCTTGCCGAAATAATGTAACTGGTTTTACTCTCCTTATTTTTTCCTTTCAATAGAGGACCTTCGTGCGTTAAAGCTGCCTCGCTGGCACTTAATCGAAAGTTGGTGTTGTGTTTTCGGTTGTTTCCCTCGCGTTGCGAAAATTGCAGTACGCCCGAAAGAGGATTATCGTACTGACTGCCAAAAGCAGAGGTGGCCAAACTTACATCATCAATAAAGGAAACATTTAAAATGCCAACCGGACCACCCGAACTACCTTGCGTGCTAAAGTGATTGATGTTGGGTATCTCTACACCATCCAAATAGTAAACCGATTCGTTGGGTGCACCTCCGCGAATAATTAAATCGTTACGAAAACCACCGGGCGAAGGCGAAATACCTGGTAATGACTGAGCAACACGAACTACATCGTTATTCCCACCGGGATAAGTTGCAATTTCGACTGCACTAAGTGTTTGTGTGGAAAGTGGCGTTTCGCGCGGGCGAGTTACTTTATTTTTATTGGATACGATTACCTCGGAAAGGTTTTGTGTTTGTTCTAAAAGTGTAAAGTTATACAGCTGATTTCCGACCGATTTAATTTCAATATTGTAACGGGTTTGTCCATCGAAACCCAAATAGCTTACCACCAAATTATAAGTACCCGGTTTTACATTCTCGATTTTATAGTACCCGTTGGTATCGGAAGTAGCTCCATTGGTGGTATTCTCCAAATATACCGAAGCTCCAATTAAAGGCAGATCGATTTTATCTTTTACGTATCCGGTAATTTCGGTTCTTACTTGCGAGTAGGCCTCAATATTGATTAAAATCAGGAGAAATATAAGGAGTTTCTTCATTGCAAAAAAGATTTTATTAGTTGTTATCAATGTATAATCCCTAAACAGTTTTGTGCCGTATTTTGTTCACAAAAAACACAATTTTCAGTTCAGCTACTAAGCTATTCCGAAGATATAAGTTTTATTAGATTCCTTCTATATTTGAGATGAATTAAAAGTAATGTTTCCCTTTCGAAACACACAACATAATACTCTTTTCGCTAAAAGGAGCTAATTTCCAAACCAAATTCTTACCTTAGTCCTATTAATAATTACAAAAAATTATGAACGAAAATAATGACTTGAACCTTGCGGTTCTGATTGATGCAGATAATATCCCATATGCGAACATTAAAGGAATGCTCGATGAAATTGCCAAACTAGGTACTCCAAGCATTAAACGCATTTATGGCGACTGGACCAAACCTACTGTTGCTGGGTGGAAACCTGCCTTACTCGAACACGCTATTACTCCCATTCAGCAATACTCCTACACCACGGGAAAAAATGCTACCGATTCGGCCATGATTATCGACGCCATGGACATTCTGCACGATGGTAAAGTGGATGGTTTTTGTTTGGTATCCAGCGATAGTGATTTTACTCGTTTGGCAACACGACTTAGAGAATCTAGAATGCTTGTAATTGGCATTGGAGAAAAGAAAACACCTAACCCCTTTATTGTGGCTTGCGATAAATTTATTTATATCGAAATTATTAGTGGCAAAAAACTTCGAGAAAAGAAGAAAGAAGCAGCCACAAATACTACAACAAGTGCTTCTGAAACACCAAAATACGACAAAATTGACAAGCAATTTGTGAACCTACTAAAAAATTCGATTGAAGATATTGCCGACGACGATGGATGGGCTTTTCTGGCAGAACTTGGTTCGTTAATCAATAAAAAGAAACCCGATTTTGATCCTCGAAACTACGGCTTTTCGAAATTAACTCCTCTAATTAAATCGATGCAACAATATTTCGAAATTGACCAACGCGATAGTGGCAAACGAAATATTAAACACATTTATGTACGCATTAAAGAGTAAAAACATAATTAATCCTGAATTGCTCCTTTGATACTTTCAAAGGAGTTTTTTTATAGACTAGACTTACTTTACAAATAAGCAATCGAAAGGCAAAATTTATTTATTTTCCGATGTGTGATAAACAGCATTGAACCTCGCTCGAATGAAGTTCCATATATCCCATTTCAGGCACTAATTTTTGCCCGTCGAGTATAATCCATTTTAAAAAATCGTGTAATTCGTTTGTGGCAGGTTTTTCCGATGCAACAAATCGTAACGGTCTATTTAATGTACACGGATATTTCCCTAACCACATTGCTCGTTGCAATCTTTCAAAAGATTCATAAAAATTTTCCTTTAGATCGAGCTGTCCATTCTGATTTAAATCTAACGGAATAATACTTACGGGATCGATAAATGTTTTTGTTTTTGAATCGAAAGAGTAAATAAAATTGCAGTAAGCAATTGCAAGCGGATCACTCTTAATGGTTTCCATTAATAAATGTTCCCCTACAATACCAATTCCTTTCAACTCCTGATTTTCAAGCCATAAATATTTAGATAATACATCGGTAGCTCCCGCCTGATCGGAACGAAGGTAAACCGATACAGGATTTTTCCCCGCTTCGCCAAATAAATCGCCCCACGTAGCTATTTCGCCAGTGAACAATTTCGCCAAATCGTCCTTTTTTATTCCATTTTTATGGATTTGAGGCCAGTACGGATTATTTTTATTGACAATTAAAACAACAGAAAGCTTGGCTACAGGAAATACCCATGCTGTTGCTTCCAATTTATCTGGCAATTCGGACGAAATCATTACCATATCGTTAGTATCCGAAAAAATTTCGGGAAGTACCTCGCCACTTCCTAAGGGAGATAAATTAAATACCACTTCAGGATGAAGTTTTTGATACTCCGTAATCCATTGCTGAACAAGGGGCAATAATGCATAAGCTCCTTTTATTCTAATTTCGCCATTATAGCTAGGCAACGATTTTTTTTCCTCTTGGGATTGTGGTTTATTATTTACACATCCTAACATCAGGATGAGAATAAAAACAAATAAACACTTTATTGTTTTCATATGATTATAATTTGTTTTTTAGTTGCCATATGGAACTTACCATGCTGGAATAATCATCTCCCTGTGTGTAGAAAGCTTTATACATGGACGTTTCATATGATTATAATTTGTTTTTTAGTTGCCATATGGAACTTACCATGCTGGAATAATCATCTCCCTGTGTGTCAAAATTACTTTGCCATGGATGTTTCATATAGCTGATAATTAATTGGTTGAAAAGAAACCGCAAGAATAAATTTACAAAATTATCGATGTATTTTCTAAGTTAATGGTGTGAGTTTTTTCAATAAACTTGATTAAATCATTTCATTATGGCAACATTATTCTTTATGTCCTAGCAGTTTTTTTTAAAACTTTTAAAACCTCCTGTAATCATGTAAGAAGCAAGAAACCCGCAATTCCCCTTCGCTAGAAAACATAAATTTAAGATTAGTTACTCTTAACACGGCTACTTAAAATCGTATTTTTATTATTTTTTTACTACTACTCAAAATATTACCAATTTTATTATATTTATTCTTTCAAAAACAGAACGATTTGTGCACTGTTGCACAACCTATTCTGCTACTATTATTAACATGCAAGAAATAGAAAACATTGAATTATCTTTTTTGAGTTTAGATGATTATCAAGAACTTAAGAAAGCAATGATTGAGTCATACACAAGTATGCCCAATTCATATTGGAGAGAACATCAAATTAAAACTTTGATCGATAATTTTCCTGATGGCCAGGTGGTTATTAAGGTAAATAATCATATTGCAGGATGTGCTTTATCAATTATTGTTGAGTATAGCGAATTTGATGACAAGCACACGTACAAAGATATAACTGGCGATTATACTTTTTCAACACATAATCCGGATGGAGATGTTTTGTATGGAGTTGATGTTTTTATTAAACCCGAATTTAGAGGTTTACGATTAGGAAGACGTTTGTACGATTATCGAAAAGAATTAAGTGAACGTTTAAATTTAAAGGGAGTCGCATTTGGCGGACGAATACCTAACTATCATAAATACTCCGACCACTTATCACCTAAAGAATACATTGCAAAAGTAAGACGAAAAGAGATTCACGATCCGGTTTTAAATTTCCAAGTTTCGAATGATTTTCATCCATCTAAAATTCTGAAAAACTATTTGGAAGGTGATGAAGATTCTAATGATTACGCGGTACTACTTGAATGGGATAACATTTACTATGAGAAGAAGAATAAAAAGCCTAGTCTCATCAAAAAAATTGTACGCCTTGGTTTAATTCAATGGCAAATGCGTTCCTACAAAACCTTAGATGAATTAATGCATCAAGCAGAATATTTTGTAGATGCTGTTTCTGGTTATCGCTCCGATTTTGCCTTATTCCCTGAATTCTTTAATGCTCCATTAATGGCCGAAAACAACCATTTATCCGAGCCCGAAGCAATACGGAAATTAGCAGAACACACAGAAACTATTGTTCAAAAATTTTCGGAACTTGCCATTTCTTATAACATCAATATAATTTCTGGTAGTATGCCCGAAATTATAAATGATCGACTTTATAATGTTGGCTACTTGTGTAGACGAGATGGTACTGTTGAACGTTACGAAAAACTACACACAACACCCGACGAGATAAAAGTTTGGGGAATGCAAAATGGATCGGAATTAAAAGTATTTGATACCGATTGTGGAAAAATCGGCATCCTAATTTGTTACGATGTTGAATTTCCTGAGTTGAGTAGATTATTAGCCGACGAAGGTATGGACATACTATTTGTTCCATTTTTAACCGATACACAAAACGGTTATTCTCGAATTAGAAACTGCGCTCAGGCCAGAGCTATCGAAAATGAGTGTTATGTTGCAATTGCTGGTAGTGTAGGTAACCTACCTAAAGTACACAACATGGATGTTCAATATGCTCAATCAATGGTATTTACACCTTGCGACTTTGCTTTTCCAGCCAATGGAATTAAAGCGGAAGCAACCCCGAATACCGAAATGATTCTTATTGCTGATGTGGATATTGACTTGCTTCGAGAACTGAACCAATTTGGAAGTGTTCGAAATTTGCGAGATCGCAGAAAAGACATCTACGAATTAAAAAAGAAATAAAATAAACTCAGAGGAGCTCAATAAATGAGCTCCTTTTTTTTCAGCCAGATATACAAGTAGTTGTATCCAATCAACCAAAAACTACTTATTTACAATAAGTCTGTTATATTTTAGGGATTATTTTCGATATGATTAGTGCCAAAATTCATTTTCCCTCCCCTAACCTTTTCAGTAATAGCATTTCACAATGCTAACGATTCAAAAAAAGCATGTACAGCTGACTTTCATAATCAAATTGGTTATTTTATACTCAAAACATCTATTATCATTAGGAGGACTCATTTTTTATATCTCCTTCCTTCAACCTACTATCAATCATAACTATGAAACACTGATTTTTACAGCCTTTTTTTCTACTTTTTGTGAACAAGTTCCCAATAATGACGTACAATTAGATCTTTAAATATTGAATTCCTTTTTTTACAGTTAAGCTATGAAAAAACTCTTTTTGTTTATCCTTCTTATTAGTTATTCCTTATCTGGTTTTAGTCAGAGTAAAATTGATAGCTTAGAAAAAGTATTAAAAGTATCTGAAGAAAAAGACAAAGCCTACATTTACTTTCTACTCGCAAAAGAAGTCTATTATAAAGATATTCTTAAAGTCGCAGCTTACTCTCAAAAAGCAGACTCATTAGCGAAAATGCATAATATAGACAGTATTCGAGTAAATGCGCTTAATATTTTATCGTATGCATCCATTCACTCAGGAAAACTTGAGCAAGCAATAATCTACAATAAAAAAGCATTTCAAATTGCAGATAGTAGTAAGCTAACCAAAGAAAGTATTTCGTCGCAATATTTTAAAGGATACTATTATTATGCTACCGGACAATCCGATAGCTCTTTATTTTTTTTAAAACAGGCATATCAAAGATCTATCGACTCAAAAGAAGCTCGCCTACAATTACAATGCATTAATACAATTGCTGCCAACTATCTCAATCAGGCAAAATATAACGATGCTCTGGAAAATTTTACCCGAGCGTACCAACTTGCAGATAGTCTTAATATTGATAAAGTACTAATTAACATATCCTTAAATATAGGCACCACTTTACTTTACAACGAGGAGTTCGATAATGCGATGAAATACTTCGAAAAAGTAATTGCCAAATCCGATTCTTTAGACGCTACCATTGCCTATGCAGCAGCCTTAACCAATATGGGAGCATGCTACACTCGTAAAGGGGAAGATGAAAAAGCTTTAGGCTTTTTCAATCGGGCTTTATTGGCCTTTAAACAGCTAAACAATTTAATTCAAGTTGGTCTTCTTTATACGAACTTAGGGCAAACCAACTACCGATTAAACAATATGGAATTGGCCTCCTCCTACCTACAAAAAGCAATAGACTTAAATAGGGCTAATAAAATTTATACTCAACTAATTATTAGTTTAATTATAGATGCAGAGGTACAGGTTACCAACCAAAATTTTAGCAAAGCAAAACTACATTTAGATGAGGCCAATGAACTCATAGACCAATACAACATAAATACCAATAAAAAAGATTTATATAGTAATTATAGCTACTACTACACTAAAACCAAACAGTTCGAAAAAGCATTAGAATACAAACAAAAAGAATTAAATGAGAAGGATAGAACTTTTACTGAAACTCGTCAGCAACAAATTTCAGAACTGGAAACTAAATTCGAAACAAAGCTGAAAGAAAATGAAAACGAAAGTCTTCGCAAAGACCTTGCTCTGCATAAATTAAACACCGAGAAGCAAACTCAAATTCGCAACTTTTTAATTATTGTTTTTCTTTTGGTTATTGTTCTGGTACTAATATTACTGAATAGAGCTCGATTAAAGAAACTATCCCATCAAATAATCGAAAATCAGAAATCGGAATTAGAAATTGCCAACAGTACAAAAGATAAGTTTTTTGCTATTATAGCACACGACTTAAGATCTCCTTTTAGCGCTTTAGTTGGTTTATGTGAACTTCTATCCCAATCTTATGAGGAAATTGGTGAAAAAGAACGCAAAATGTATATTAATGATTTGCATAATGCTTCCATGAACACCTTCAATTTACTCGAGAACCTATTAACCTGGTCGAGAATTCAACAAGGAAGTATCAAAATACATAAAGAAGAACAAGACATTTCTAGTCTAATCGCAAATATTATACAACTCACTCAGGCTGCTGCAAAGCTTAAAAACATTTCTATTATTAATTCTATTCCCCAAAATTCAATCGCTACATTTGATAAGAATTCGACTGAAACTGTGCTAATGAATTTAGTAAATAATGCAATTAAATTCACCCATGAAAAAGGAAGCATAAGCATTTCATCAGAAGAAAAAAACGGTAATTTTATTGTTGCCATCAACGATTCTGGAGTAGGTATGACAGAAAAGCAAATTACTCATCTTTTTAAAATTGACGAAAATATATCTACCCCAGGAACTAATAAGGAAACGGGAACTGGATTAGGCTTAATTCTATGCGAAGAATTTATGGAACTAAACAATGGTAAAATATGGGTAGAAAGCAAACAGGGAGAAGGATCAACCTTTTACCTCTCTTTTGAAAAATGATCCCTATTAAAATCCAAATTAATTCATCCATGATTTTCATTTTTTAGGAACTGTAATTACTACTCACCTTTCCTAAATAATCAAAGCATTTAGCAATGCAATCTCACATTTTTCGAGTAATTTAGATGTTCTTACAAAAATAGCAAGTAACATGGAACCTATATTATTAAAAAATAAAATAAATGCCGAAGATATCAATGATTTGATTCTTAAAGGAGTACACGATATGGATATTCATCCAAATAAAAGAAATGAAATAGAATTTGAAGCTACAAAACTGTCCGAATCCTTCCTAAAAGTGATCGATTACCATATGAAAAACGGAGAAAATCCCGATGCTTCCTATGCTTTTCAAATAGCCGTTAATTTTAACAATTTTACCGAGCAATACCGTCAGATTTTCGTAGAAAACTACAAAAATGATGTGTTGGTTGGTTTTGGCTTAAGTGCGATTTGGATGGGGATTTTAAACGGAATGGATGCAGAAAGTGGAATTATGCCCAATCATCCCTTTAAAAGAGAAATTGCAATTTGTCTGCGAACAATTAGTGAAATTTTAGACCATAAAGGATAAATTAAGCTCAAAGTATAAAGGTGCAAGGAATAAGTGCCATCACTAATTAAACATAGACTTTGATCCAATCATCTTACCCTTTTAAACGAATAAAAAAATCCCCGCTAGGAATAAATTCCAAACGGGGATTTTGACTTATAATAATTGAGTTTTGACTATCTATTTTCTTCCGAGAACTTGCGTCCGGCATGAAGAGCTTTAATATTCATTTCTACCACATCTTCGCCTTTTCTGCCAAATATTTTACGAATTCCTTCCTCTAAATATTCAAATGGAACATCGATAAATGGAGATGCAGCACCTAACATTACGAAATTAAACGCACGAGCTGAACCAACTTCATCCTTGGCTATTCTGTCTGCATCAATCAACACATAATTAGGCAAAGCTTTTATCGTTGCTTCCAATTCTTCCTGCTCTGGATAATCATTAATATTAATAAAAGGAGTTGAATTGGTTACTACATAACCACCCTTTTTTAAATAAGGAAGGTAACGTAATGCTTCCATTGGCTCTACCGATAGAATAATATCAGCACCGCCTTTAGGAATTAAATCGGAATAAATTGGCTTGTCAGAAATTCTCATAAACGACTGAACGTCACCACCACGCTGACTCATACCGTGAGTTTCAGCTTGTTTCATGTACAAATCGTTATCTAGAGCAGCAGAACCCAAAGCAGCGGCAATGGATAAAATCCCTTGACCACCAACACCTGCAATAACCATATCTGTTTTCATCTATTTTTGTTTTAAGTTTTTGTTCTATAAAACTTAGCAAATAATCGTCTTTCTATGTGCAGAAAGCTTCAAAAATGAAGGTTTTATAATTACTTTTCCCAGATTAATATTTAGCTAAGCTTTAGCTGCAGCTCTTGCTTTCTTAATTTTTTGATCCCGAATATTTTTCTGTACACATATTCTTCGAGGGATAATTACAGAAACACCCTTATATTCAATCTCTTTACGGAAAATATCTTTTATTTCTTCGTGTTTTTTAGGCACAGGAAGTAAAACATGCAAATGTTCCTTCTCTACTCCTAAACCTTCGCAAATTGCTTCCAATTTTCCTTTTGCCGATGACTTTTGACCACCTGTCATAGAAATGGATTCATTATCAGAAATAATTACGGTAATTGGCGTCTTTTCATTAATCGCATCCAATAAACCAGTCATTCCCGAATGAGTAAAAGTTGAATCTCCAATAACTGCTACCGAAGGAATTAATCCGGCATCAGCCGCACCTTTAGCCATGGTAATTGATGCTCCCATATCTACGCAAGAGTTAATTGCATTAAATGGAGGCAAGGCACCTAAAGTGTAACATCCTATATCTGCAAATACACGACCTGAACCATACTCTGCAATTACTTCATTCAATGCTTTATACACATCTATATGACTACATCCAACACACAATGCTGGCGGACGAGCAGCAACGATACTTGGTATTTCAAGACTTTCTTCAATTTTAAATCCAAGCGCTCTTCCCACCATATCAGGAGTCAATTCACCATCGCGCGAAAGAGTACCATCTAAACGACCTACAACCGATTCTTTTTCTAAGTATCCCTTCAGTAATTCTTCAATCACCGGATAACCTTCTTCTAAAACCATCACTTTATCGCACTCGCTGGTGATTTTATGAATCATGGTACGAGGTATTGGGTACTGACTGATTTTAACTACAGGATAAGGACAATCTCCATTTGGATAGTTTTCCATTAAATAATTATATCCTAATCCGCAAGCAATAATACCCATCGACTTATCGGTACCCTTGGTATATGAATTAAAAGCGGAATCTTCCGAAGCTGCTTCGAATTTTTCCTGATTACTTAACAACATTTTGTAACGCTTTCGTGCGATACCAGGAAGTAATACAAATTGCAATTTATCTTCGGGAAGTTTTAATTTGTTTTGAGCCGTAAGCGTAGTGGCTCTAGCAATTCCCGCTCTCGAGTGAGCCAAACGAGTCGTAATTCTCATCAATACCGGAATCTCACAAGCTTCCGATAATTCGAACCCAAAACGAGACATATCGTAAGCTTCCTGCTGATTTGAAGGCTCTAAAATTGGCATCATTGCAAATTTACCATACACTCGAGAATCCTGCTCATTTTGAGAAGAGTGCATCGATGGATCATCGGCAACTACAATCAGCATTCCTCCATTTGCTCCTGTAATAGCGGCATTCATAAAACAATCGGCAGCAACGTTTAATCCAACGTGCTTCATACAAACCATTGCTCTTTTTCCTGCATACGACATTCCTAAAGCTGATTCCATGGCTGTTTTTTCATTAGCAGCCCAATCGCTATGAATGTTTAATTCTCTTGCTTGTTTCGAATGTTGAATGTACTCGGTAATTTCAGTAGAAGGTGTTCCCGGATACGCATAAACTCCAGACATTCCACCATCAATTGCTCCTTGAGCAATGGCTTCGACGCCTAATAATAAAGATTTTTGCATGTTATGTTTGTTTAACTATTTTGGTTAATCTATAAGTTACAACACTTCGAAAATATAAAGTGCCTAATTATATAATTATTGATGTACTAAAACATCAATTACAATTATTTGAAAAACAGAATGAAAATTTGATCACAAGGATCGAGGAAGGGAGTGGGTTTTATAGTCCACCAAATAACTTTAAATATCCAACTAGATATGCATTCACAAAATAATATATGGCAGCTAATTCCATCTTACAGCTTATAATTTGTAACAAAAATGACCTTTGTTTCTAATAATTGTTGCTAAAATACCAATATTTGATTTAAAATCAATAAAAGAAAACCAAAAGCATGGAGTTTAGAACTGTTTCAAATAACGAAAACGGTTGCATCAAAACACGTCGAAATCCGTTTCTATTGACTAACAGCATACTACACCAAAAACTTCGATATAGTGAGAAGTTTTATTTTTTAAATAAATTGGATTTAATTCGACCAAAAGAATCGAAGGCAAAACGATTTGCCAAAAGAATACTAAGCATTAAATTAATGGAGCAACCAACAAATATCGCAAGCATAATTAATATCTGATACTTAATCGCAACCACGGGCGAACTTCCACCTAAAATTTGTCCTGTCATCATTCCTGGTAGGGAAATTAAACCAATAACCGACATGCTTGCAATTAACGGATTTAAACCACTTTTTATGGCCGATCGAATAAATGGTGCTAGAGAATTCTTTCTACTATTTCCATTTATCAGCAAAAAATAATACAATTCTTGTTCTTTCGATAAACGATTAAAATAATTGCTGATACCAACAATATTGTGGTTGAGAGCATTTCCCAAAACCATACCTGATATCGGAATAAAATATCTAGCATCAAAAACATAATCGAGACGAATCACAAAACCAAGAAAGAAGGCATCTAAAATTAAGATACTTATGAAACCTGAAATAGCAAAGGGAAGAATGAAAAAACGGTAGGTCAGTCCTGCCCGCTTAATAGTAGTAAAAGTTCCAACCAATATCATTACACTAACCCAAGCAACATTTACCCAGGCATTGTTCCATTCAAAAATATATTCTAAATAAAAAGCTATCAAGGAAAGTTGTATCACCATCCGAAACAAAGCAATAAGCGTTTCTTTAACAATTTTTACTTGAAAGTAGATAAAACCAACTATTGGAATAATCATTAACAAAAATCCCAAAGCCAAGCTCTCTATTCCTATGTCAACAATTTCTTTCATAGTTCTATAGTTCGGTCGCAAAAGTCAAGCCATTTCTTATTATGAGAGGTAGAAACTATGGTTTTGTTTGGCAAGGAACCTAATGTTGCAAACAGCAAATCAATGGAATAATCATCCAATGCCGAAACAGGTTCATCTAAAAGAATAATTGGTTTATCAAGACTTAAACATGCAGCTAAAACAATTCTTTGTTTCTGTCCGCCACTAATCTCATTAAAACTCCTATCGCCTCCATACTCCTTTACTCCTAATTGCTCTAAAAATTGATTAAATTTTCTTATTTGCTCCTCCTTCATTTGCAACAAAACAACTAGTTCATCAGCCGAATCAACTGGTAAATTGCTATTTTGAGGCAACCATATCATTTTGTTCCGAATAGTAGCAATGGTATCACTATTCAAATCTAAACCATCTACTTGAATTTTACCGGATTGTGGTATCATAAAACCCATTAGCACTTTTAGCAAACTTGACTTTCCTTTACCCGATGGTCCGCTAATACAAACCGACTCGCCTGTTGCTACTTCGAAACTAAAATTTTCACATACAATTTGCTTAGGAAAACTTAAGTTAATATTCTCACATTTTATCATATTCCCGTTCTATTCTATAAAGAAAATAATATTCTTTTACATTATAATCAAAGCAAATCACTTTTCTTTTGAAGTCTTTATTAATGTAACCTGAAGCATTATTGGTTATAAGAATATTCTCATTTGAGAGCTTTCAACCTCCAACCAAAAAACATTGCAACCACTATAATACAATAACTTAACTCTTTTTTATAAATTTAACATGTTGAGCAACATACTAAATTTTAGCGTGGTAATATTGCAATGTTTTTTTGAAAGATTACATTTGCACTGTAATTATGTGGATATCTACATATAAAGATTGTAATAAAGATAACTTTTTAACGATATACAATGGCAAAATTCTTAATTGTTGGTGGCGTAGCAGGAGGAGCAACAACAGCTGCTCGTTTACGCAGAATGGATGAATCTGCAGAGATAATCATGTTCGAAAGAGGCGAGCACATTTCTTACGCAAATTGTGGTTTACCTTACTATGTTGGAGATGTTATTACCGAAAGGGAGAACTTATTACTTCAAACCCCTGAAAGTTTTAAAAAAAGACTTAATGTTGATGTTCGCATTAAAAACGAAGTAGTTAGAATCGATCGCGAAAACAAATTAGTTGAAATCAACGACTTAATCAACAATACAAGTTACACCGAAACTTTCGACAAACTGATTGTTTCGCCAGGTGCTGAACCTATAAAACCACCAATTCCCGGTATTAAAGACCAAGCAATTTTTACGGTTCGTAACGTTCACGATACAGATAAAATAAAAACTTACATCAACGAAAATAAGCCAAAAAAAGCAGTTGTTGTTGGAGCAGGATTTATTGGTTTAGAAATGGCTGAAAACCTTCATCACCTAGGTATGATGGTTACCATTATTGAGATGGCAGAACAAGTAATGACTCCTCTTGATTACGAAATGGCTGCTGTTGTACATCAACATCTAAAAGTGAAAAATGTTGAATTTTATTTGAATGATGGAGTTAGTCAATTTAAAAGAGAGACCGATCACCTAGAAATTCAATTGCAATCGGGTAGAAAGGTAGATGCTGATATGGTGATTCTTTCTATCGGTGTAAAACCGGAAACCAAACTAATTAAAGATGCCGGTATAGAATTGGCACCAAACGGTGGTATTAAGGTGAACGAATACCTACAAACCAGCGATCCTAATATTTATGCATTAGGCGATGCAATGGCTTTTCCTCATCCTATCACTGGTAAATATACGAATGCATATTTAGCTGGTCCGGCGAATAAGCAAGCCCGTATTTTAGCTAATAATTTGGTTTTAGGCCACAAACAAACCTACAAAGGAGCAATTGCTACTGCTATTGCCAAGGTATTTGATCTTACCATTGGATCAACCGGATTGGCTGAAAAAGTGCTTAAAAAAGAAGGTATTTCATACGTATCCAATATTATCCATAGCGGATCACATTCAGGATACTACCCTGGCGCAATGCCAACAACAATTAAAATTACATTCGATCCAAAAACCGGCAAACTGTATGGCGCACAAATAATCGGCTATTTAGGTGTTGATAAAAGAATCGATTTAATTGCAACTGTACTTCAAAAAGGAGGAACAATATATGATTTACAGGAAATTGAACATGCTTATGCTCCTCCCTACTCTTCAGCTAAAGACCCTGTAAACCAAGCCGGATTTACTGCAGGAAATATTATTGAAGGTTTGGTAAATATTATTCATTGGGATGAATTGCTTCAATCTCATGCTGCGAGTAATTTTATTTTAGATGTTCGTACTCCTGAAGAATTCGAATTAGGGCAAATTGAAGATGCTGTAAATATAGAGTTAGATGAAATTAGAAATCACTTGGATGAAATTCCTAGAGATAAGAAAATAATTATTTATTGCGGAGTTGGTTTACGTGGCTATTTTGCTGCAAGAATATTAATGCAAAAAGGCTTTACCGATGTTTGTAATTTAAGTGGCGGGTACAAAACTTACGAACACGCCACCTGCAAACAAAGCAACGAAGATATTTTCGAATCTAGTTATGTGGCTAACGATAGTCATATTTACAGAAAAAAATCAAGCACACCCGAAAAAGAAATTAGATCTGATATTAAAACTATTGAGGTAGATGCTTGTGGATTACAATGTCCTGGACCAATCATCAAACTTAAAAAAGAAATCGATAAACTGGAAAATGGTGATCGACTTCTTCAAAAGGTTACCGATCAGGGATTTATGAAAGACGTTGCTTCTTGGTGCAACATGACAGGTAACAAATTAATTTCTGTTGAATCGGACAAAGGAATTATTACAGCTCTTATCGAAAAACAGAAGAAAGAGGAACAATGTCCTACTTTAATTGGTGGTGTTGCAAAGAATAAAACCATGGTTGTTTTTTCGGATGAATTAGATCGAGCTTTGGCATCACTTGTAATTGCTAACGGAGCGGCTGCCACAGGAAGCAAAGTAACTTTATTCTTCACATTCTGGGGATTGAACGTTATTAAAAAGGCAAATAAACCGAAAGTTCAAAAAGACTTAATGGGTAAAATGTTTGCGAAAATGATGGCAAGCGATGCTGACGATTTGAAGCTATCTAAAATGAACATGATGGGCTTAGGCTCAAAAATGATGAAAAAAAGAATGATGTCGAAAAAAGTGGATTCTTTGGAAGATTTACTAAAAACGGCTATGGAAAATGGTGTGGAAATGATTGCCTGTCAAATGTCTATGGACGTTATGGGTGTTGATAAGGATGAACTACTGGAAGGAGTTACAATCGGAGGGGTTGCAACTTATTTGGAAGAAGCAGAAAAATCAAATATTAATCTATTCATATAATAGAAGTACCAATACTACACAAAAGGATTGTTTCTTTCGGGAAACAATCCTTTTTTTTATGTCAAAAAATAAAGAATCCAATTTACATTTTGTTTTAAATACCAAAAGAACTTTAGTGATTAGTATTCCTTAAACACAGCAGTCTTCGCGATAAAAGTTCCGTTTTTACTGGACATTGCCTCTGCAATTTTGTATTTTAAATACTCGTACAACTCAACAGAAATATTGCTCTAGAACCGATCCCGACTCTCTTCCTATTCCAATTAAAAAGGTGCAGTTGTAAATACAATTTAATTCAAGCTAAATCAACCGTAGCTTAAGCGAAGAATAATTTAGTGATTCAAATAGAAAGTACTAGTTGATTTTCTCTCGAACAGAGAAAATATTTAGTGCGTAGTGGTTGACTGAAGTAGCAGGATTATCTATAGTCCCTTAACTTATAGAATTCTGCTATTTCTTTCCTCCAAAAAATTCAGGAATACATTCAATTCAAAAGGCGATAAAATCAATTTAATGATTCTATCGCCTTCTTTAATTATTTAAATTTGGAAAGAATTAACGGCTAAACGTTTATTCATCCTCCAAATCGACTTCATCTATAATATCATCCTCGGCATCATCATCAGATAGCAAATAATCCGAATCGGAATCGGAATATTTATCTTCATACGATTCCTTCTTACTGTCTAGCAGATTTCCATCATCATCAAAGTCATCATCCTCTTCAATAAGCTCTTGTGCTTTTCGAACGGACATGCGAACCATGTAAATTTTATCCTCAGTCTCGAATGGCAAGGCACTTACTAATTCATTATTATGATTTCTGAATTCAATCAGATTATCCATATAACCCTCTGAATAATACAATTTTATTTGCTCTTGTATCTCCTGACTAAGCTTTTCATAGCTCTGGATTACTCTTGGTTTATTGCTGCTCTTCATACAATAATTTGTTTATCGAAAAATGGAAATATATTTGGTTTCTTTTAAATTACCACCCTAATAAATAGGCGAAAACTAATGGAGCTACAATAGTAGCATCCGATTCAATAATAAATTTAGGTGTATCAATACCTAATTTACCCCAAGTAATTTTCTCGTTTGGAACAGCGCCCGAATACGATCCGTAACTAGTTGTAGAATCGGAAATTTGGCAGAAATAGCTCCAAAATGGAGTGTTTGTTCTTTCCATATCCTGATACAACATTGGCACCACACAAATTGGGAAATCACCTGCTATTCCACCACCAATTTGGAAAAATCCAATCCCTTGGTCTCCTGCATTATTGGTATAATAATCTGCCAACCATGTCATGTATTCAATTCCCGACTTCATGGTTGAAGCTTTCAACTCTCCTTTTAAACAATACGATGCAAAAATATTACCCATAGTAGAGTCTTCCCATCCAGGAACTACAATTGGTAAATTTTTCTTCGCCGCTGCCAACATCCAGCTATTTTTAGGATCTATTTCATAATATTGCTCCAAAACACCAGAAAGTAACAGCTTATACATAAATTCATGAGGAAAATATCTTTCCCCTTTATCTTCAGCATCTTTCCAAATATCGTAAACATGTTTCTGTAATCTTCTAAAAGCTTCTTCTTCCGGAATACAGGTATCTGTTACTCTATTTAAACCTTTTTCCAATAGAGCCCATTCGTCTTTTGGGGTTAAGTCTCGGTAATGAGGCACTCTTTTGTAATGTGAATGAGCAACCAAATTCATGATATCTTCTTCCAGGTTAGCTCCTGTACAAGTGATAATCTGAACCTTATCCTGACGAATCATTTCTGCCAAAGATCTACCCAATTCTGCAGTACTCATAGCACCTGCAAGGGTAATCATCATTTTCTTTCCTTCGGCTAAGTGCTTTTCATAAGCAACAGCCGCATCTACCAAAGCTGCAGAATTAAAATGTCTGTAATGTTCTAATATGAATTCAGTAACGGCTCCTTTATTTTGCATGATTTTAAATTTATAGCAAAGTCTTTTAATATTATCTGGCAGTTAAATTTGAAACTTTCGTCTCCTTGCAGTGCCAATTCTGCAATATCTTTAAACACGTCCCTTTCTATTTCTAGAGAGGCAAGTACTATTTTTTATATCCTAAAAGTTTAAACATTTCATCAGCAGATTGTTCATTTCGATACACATAATCGAAAAAATTACCTTTTTCATCTCTGTCGATAATTACATGTTTTGGGGATGGAATCAAGCAATGTTTAATTCCTCCATATCCACTAATCGCATCCTGGTACGCTCCTGTGTGGAAAAAACCAATATATAATGGTTCTTTTTCATCGTTGGAGTAACTCGGAAGCAAAACCTCTTGGTTTAAATCTTCGGAATTGTAATAATCTGAGTGATCACAGCTAATTCCTCCAATATTTACCCGCTTATATTCATTTTTCCATTTATTAATAGGCAATAGAATAAATTTCTCGTGAATAGACCAAGCATCCGGAATAGTATTCATTAAACTATTATCTATTAAATACCAAGATTCAGTATCGTTTTGTTGTTTCTGTTCCAGCACTTTAAATACAATTGCGCCACTCTCACCAACAGTATACTTACCAAATTCGGTATAGATGTTTGGCTCTGGAATTTCATCCTTTGTACAAGCATCTTTAATATTAGCAATAATTTCATTAATCATGTATTCGTAATGGTATTCGAATCCTAGATGATTACGAATTGGAAAACCTCCACCCAAATTAAATGAGTCCAAACTTTCGCTATCCTTTTTTAATTCGGTATATACCTTTAATGCCTTCTGAAATTCACCCCAATAGTACAAACTATCCTTAATTCCTGAATCCACAAAAAAGTGAAGCATTTTAAGCTCGAACTTAGGATTATTTTTGATCCTATCATGATAGAAGTTAATAATTTCGTTACTTCGAATTCCCATTCTGGAAGTATAATAAGCCGATTGAGATTCCTCATTAATCGCCATTCTTAAACCGATTTTAACAACTCGATCCTTAGCAATTATTTCCAGTCTATCTAATTCCTGTACACTATCAAAAATGATAATACTATTTTTAAAACCAACCTCCTGCATATCCAGGATTTTTTTCAGATAATCGTCCGTTTTATATCCATTATGAACAATTATTCGATTCAAATCGATTTTTTTCTCCCGGTAAAGATTCAAAATCAAATCAATATCAAAAGCTGAAGAAGTTTCAAGATTAACATTGTGCTTTAACGCTTCTCCAATTACATGAGCAAAGTGATTACATTTTGTGCAATAACAATAGTGATAACTACCAGCGTAATTGTTTTTTTTGATCGCCTTATTAAAAAGATTTCTGGCTTTTTTTATTTGGTCTCCTATTCGAGGAAGGTAAAAAAATCTAAATGGAGTACCATGTTTTTCTATAAGATATTTCATAGAAATACCTTGAAAGGTGAGATAATCATCGCGTAAATCAAAGCCTTCCTGTGGGAAATAATAGCTTTGCTCAATCAAATCAAAATAGGTGTTTTTCATCTACGTAATCATAAAATATTTTTGTTGTTACTAACTGCCTTAATTTGCAAATAAAAACATTTTTTCAAAGAAATGTCCTCTTCAAAAAAAAAAAATCACTTAAGAACTATTTTTTTTTTAATAACCATCCGAAACTTCAACAAAATCAAGACTTTCACAATTCATTCTTATTCTGTTAAAATCGCAGAAAAAATTATTTAATTTCATCCTCAATTTCTTGCTCCTGCACTTTTGCCATTTTCAATCCTTCAACTAGAATATAAACCAATCCCATTACACTTAAAAAGCCAAATAACTTAATGTACTGCTTAAGTATCGACTTCGATTCTACACTCCAGTTAGGTGTTAATTCCGGAAAACCATTAATGACCAATACTGCACTAATCGATAAAATCAAAATTAGCGACAGAACAATAACTACCATTTTTTTATTACTCATTATTCCCTTTTATATTCCAATTAAAAAACCCTTGAAAACCAAGAGTCATTTCTTATTTACATGGTAATATAGTAAAATATCATTTTAATCGTGGCAACTTTTCGTTTTCCTTTCTTTTTTTACCCTGCGAATATTGCCAAAAAAAAATATTGGGCAGAGAATACAGAATTTCATATATTGAGATATGTACATTTAAGCTAATAACCTAATACTATTACACATGATAGATAAAATCAGCACTCTGGGAGGATACATCCATGAGTATCAAAAGAGTGTAGCAAAACCAGAAGAGTTTTGGAGTAGAATTGCAGAAAGTTTTTTTTGGAGAAAAAAATGGGATAAAATATTAGATTGGAACTTTTCTGAACCTCGAATTAATTGGTTCGTTAATGGAAAAATGAACATTACTGAAAACATTTTCGAAAGACATCTCTTCACACGAGGCAATCAACCCGCAATAATCTGGGAACCTAACGACCCCAAGGATGAAAATAGAATTCTTAGCTATACTGAACTATTTATAGAGGTTAAAAAATTCGCTAACGTATTGCTTCAACAAGGAATTAAAAAGGGAGATCGGATTGCATTTTACATGCCTATGATTCCCGAATTAACAATTGCCATGCTTGCTTGTGCAAGAATTGGAGCCATTCATTCTATCGTTTTTGCGGGATTCTCGGCAAATTCTCTTGCAGATAGAATTATTGATGCGGATGCTAAAATGGTAATCACATCGGATGGTGGATATCGAGGAAGTAAAATAATTCCAATTAAAGATATTGTTGATGAAGCTGTAGAAAAGTGCCCGAGTATAAAAAAAGTAATTGTAGTACAGCGAACCAATTCAAAAATAAGCTTCCATAATAAAATAGATATATGGTGGCACGAATGCATGGCAAATGCCGACGAAATGCACGAAGCAGAAGTAATGGATGCAGAAGATAGTTTATTCATACTATACACATCCGGCTCTACCGACAAACCAAAAGGAATTGTTCATACCTGTGGCGGATATATGGTGTACACCGCCTATACTTTTAAAAACGTTTTTCAATACAGCGATGGGGATATCTACTTTTGTTCTGCTGATATAGGTTGGATTACCGGACACTCTTACATTGTTTACGGTCCCCTATTAAATGGAGCTACAACAATGATGTTTGAGGGAATACCCACTTATCCTGATGCAGGTAGATATTGGGATATCGTAAATAAATATGGGGTTGCTCAATTTTACACCGCTCCTACCGCCATCCGATCCCTTATGTCGATGGGACAGGAATATATTGAAAATAAGAATCTTAGCTCCTTAAAGGTTTTGGGAACCGTTGGAGAACCTATTAATGAAGAAGCATGGCATTGGTATCACGATCATGTTGGAAAAAACAGATGTCCAATTGTAGATACTTGGTGGCAGACCGAAACTGGTGGAATTGCAATTAGCCCCATTGCAGGAATCATTCCTACCAAACCTTCCTTTGCAACCTTACCTCTCCCAGGCATTCAACCAATTATTGTTGATGCAGAAGGAAAAGAGCTATCTGGCAAAAGCGTGGAAGGAAATTTATGCATTAAATATCCATGGCCTGGAATGCTAAGAACCATTTGGGGAGATCATGAGCGATTTAAAAAGACCTATTTTAGCACCTATGATAATCTTTATTTCTCGGGAGATGGAGTAAAACGGGATGAAGATGGCTACTATCGAATTTTAGGTCGCGTTGATGATGTTATTAATGTATCGGGACACCGAATGGGAACTGCAGAAGTTGAGAATGCGATCAACGAACACCCATTGGTAAATGAATCGGCAGTTGTCGGCTTTCCTCATGATATTAAAGGGCAAGGAATTTATGCTTTTGTGGTTTGTGGCGAACTATCAGCTGGCGGCGAAGAAGGTATTAAGAGCAGTATTCGAAAAGGAGTAAGCAAAATAATTGGACCAATTGCAAAACCCGATCGAATACAACTTGTGAAAAGCCTGCCCAAAACTAGATCGGGTAAAATTATGCGACGAATACTCCGAAAAATTGCGGAAGGAAATCACTCGAGTTTTGGTGACATATCCACTCTTTTAGACACTTCGGTAGTCGATGAAATTATTCAAGGAGCAATCAAGAATTAGAACGACTAATAAGGTGGGGAGCTTATCGAAACGGTAAGCTCTTTTTTGTAAAAAACGCGACATTAAAAATAGATTAATTAGAATCAATTGAGTATTTTATAAAAATATTACTTAAATTTTTACAAACTATACTTCACTCGTTACCCTCTTACTTAATCCGTTGATATGAAAAAACATTTTTTAGGTTTACGAACTACTATTTACAAAACAACTGATCTAACAAAAGCAAAAACATGGTATTCCAAAGCATTCAATACCGCTCCCTATTTTGACGAAGATTTTTACGTTGGATTCTCGATTGCTGGTTATGAGCTTGGCTTACTTCCCGAAAGCGAACCAAGCTCTCCTAAAACAGATAACATCCTCTCCTACTGGGGTGTTAAAGATATAAATAAAGCATTTTCGCATTTATTAAACGCGGGTGCAGCTATTCACGAAAAACCAACAAATGTAGGTGGAGAGATCTGGGTAGCCAGCGTAATAGATCCTTGGGGAAATGTGATCGGCATAATTTACAATCCAACATTTAAATTAGATTAGCAAATGAAAATAGGAATTGCATTAGGAGGAGGTGGTATTCGAGGCTTTGCTCATTTAGGCGTACTAAAGGCATTGGAAGAGAAAGGAATACGACCAGATCTTATTTCAGGAGTAAGTGCAGGAGCAATAATTGGTGCCTTTATAGCTTCGGGATATACCTATGACAAAACCTTAAAAATTCTAAAAAATAAAACACTTTTGGCCTACTCTAAATTACATTATCCAAAATTTGGCTTATTTAGTTTGGATGGCTTAAAACAGGATCTTAAGAAACATATTAAAATAAAGAAAATTGAAAACTTAAAAATTCCAATGTTTATAGCCGTATCGAACCTAAACGATGGCAGAGTTGAATATATTAAAGAAGGAGATTTAACCAACTATATATTAGCCTCGGCAAGTATTCCGGTACTGTTTGCTCCTGTTGTAATCGATGGCAAAATGTACTCCGACGGTGGGCTTTTCGACAACCTTCCAATTTCTCCCTTGCTGCAAAAATGCGATGTTATTATTGCAGTTAATGTGAGTCCGGTTCATAAAATTGAAAAGTTTGATAATTTAGTGCAGGTTGCCTCCCGAACCTTTCAGCTGGGGGTTCACTCCAATATCATCCGACACAAAGAAAAATGTTCCTTATTTATTGAACCAACCGGACTACGAGAGTATGAAATATTAAATGGTAATCATGCCGAAGACATTTTCGAATTGGGTTACAATTACACCAAAAATTTAGAAATTGCTCCATTCGATATGACTTCACGAGAAACAAAAAAAGACCAATAATTCTAAATAACTTACGAGCAAGAACTACAAATCTGTTTGTTTAAAAGCAGATAATCACCAATATTGTAAGAAAATAAAAAAGCAGGCTCGAAAGCCTGCTTCTATTTATATTATTTCTGATGATTCTATTTTAAAGAGCTTATCTAAAACCTCTTTTAATGAATTTAAATCGGGGTTAATATCGAAAATATGAGATGGTTTCAAATAACAAACCTCTTTTTCTCTTTTGAAGCGCTCTTCTCCTCCACCGGTTATGTTTAACATGATACATGCCTTTTTATTGATATTTCCTTCCTGTACATATTTAATTAAACTAGCTACGGCAACCGCTGCTGCCGGATGAATATCATTCCCCTCTGTTTTTTCGAATATTTTAGCTGCTTCTAAAGCTTCTTCATTAGTCGCTTTTAAAACATCGCCACCAGCATCCTTCATTGCATCAAACAGGCCACCAACAATAGAGTAAGGAGGTTTCCGGTTCGACAATACTTTAGCAACAATTTCTTCTACCTGCTTTCTGGCCAAATTATCATCTAAAGGCAAAATATCTCTCGAATCTACCTTCCATGCATCGTACATTGGCAAAAAAGGAGTATTCTGCGATACCATCAATTTCATTTTATTGGAACCAAAACGACCATCTTCAATAAATCGAAGGTTGGCTTCCCAAGCCGCAATTGCTCCTGTTCCACTACCTACCGCCTGGAAATAATAATCAGGAATTTTACCAATTTCGCTTACTGCAGAAAGAACAGTGGTTCCCATTCCATCGCGACGGGCAACATTCTTAGCACCACCTTCGGTTATGAATCCCTCTAACTGACAAGCTAAATTCGACAAATGAATTGCATCGAAATAATCGCTTCCCGATTTTGTAGCAATTAATTTCACATTCTCCTTAATTGGCTCGTCGAACCACAGAGCATCAATATTATCCTCAGGAACACAAAGAAGCAAAGGAATGTTATTATCGGAACACACTCTTGCAAATGCACGTGCTGTATTTCCCGCAGAAGCCACCACAAGAACTTTTCCTGTATCACTCAATCGTCCACTTACCGAAAATGCCTCTGTTTCTTTAAAAGAGCAGGTTCTAAAATTGGCTCCTTTTTCCGGCCAATATCCACTAAATGTGATATATAAATTTTCCAGACCAAGGTATTTAGACAATCCTTCACTTTTATAAGTTGCAGGAGCCGACGATCCTTCCAATATTCTATAAATTGGCAACCAATCGGCAAATTTGTAAATTCCCAACGAGCTATCCTTCAGCTCCAATTGCTTTTTTTGATACTTTGTTCTTATTAAACAAGCTTTCTCTTCTGCTGGCGCATCTAAAGTCCAACCCTCGTCTTCAAATTTCTTCCCTGTTTCAAGAGACTCCAGAATATATTCAGTAGCTCGAAAATTTATAGCCATTCGTTTACGTTTTGATTTTGAAAGCATAAAAATAGACATTTTGAACGGCTTGATAAACATTTTTTAACTATTTAGAAAAATTTCCTCTTAGCTTAGCCCGGTAACAGTAAGCATAAATAGAAAGAAACAAACCTCGCAAAAAACGACACAACTCTTATTATCAGCTAAATAAATCTTATATTTTATTTAGTAATACTAAAATACCATCCATTACACAAGAAAAACTATACTGCTTTTTCATTTCTCCTTTTAACACAAAAGCTTATATTTAAAAATCAGTAATTTTATCTGAATCGTAATTTTTCATCCGAATTTTATTATCATTCTGATGAATTAAAAAATAAACACTTGTTTTTATGACTATTAATTGGGGAATTTTAGGTGCAGGCAGAATTGCAAAGAAATTTGCAGATGACTTTAAAGTAGTAAACAATGGAATAATTAGTGCGGTGGCATCGAGATCGGCAAATCGATCGAATGAATTTGCTCGGGAATTTAAAATTCCAAAAGCCTATTCCTCGTACGATGAAATGGTAAAAGATTCGGAAATTGATGTCGTTTATATCGCTACACCACACAATTTTCATTTAGAACATGCCATGCTTTGCCTAAACAACGGCAAATCTGTTTTGTGCGAAAAACCAGTTACCGTAAACTCTGCCGAGTTTGCTATCCTTCAAAATCTTGCAAAAGAAAAGAATCTGTTTTTTATGGAAGCTATTTGGACCTACTACTTACCTGCTATACAGCAAGTAGTGAGTTGGATTCAGGAAGGAAAAATTGGAGACATAAAACAGGTTCAGCTTAGTTTTGGTTTTCCTGGTGATATGGATGAAAAAATGCGATTAGCAAATCCGGATCTTGCAGGTGGAGCTTTATTGGATATTGGAATATATGGCATCGCCATGGCTGAATTGGTGTTTGATAATGAGGTGGAAAGTATTCAGTCAATGGCTCATTTTTCGGAAACTGGAGTTGATGATTATAATAGTATTCAACTAAAATACAAATGCGGAGGAATGGCTCAAATTTCAAGCTCGTTTGTGTGCGAACTTAAAAATGAAGCTGTTATATATGGTACAAAAGGACGCATTGAAATTCCTCAGTTTTGGATGGCCAAAAAAGCATTCTTAATTAGTGAGGAAGAACAATTAGAGTTTATTGATACCGATAAACAGCTTGGATACAATCATGAAGCATACGCTGTAAATGAATTACTAAACAATGGCGCAACCGAAAGTGCTGTAGTTCCTCAACTAAAAAGCAAAAGAATTTTATCAATTATGGATCAGGTGAGATCACAAATCGGTTTAAAATATCCATTCGAAAAATAAAAACATGAATAAAAATGACATTATACTGGGAAAAGGAATTCTAAATATTCAATTTGGAATGCTTAGAGCCGAAGTAGAAAAAATACTGGGAAACCCAGATGATGTTAAGGAATATTCTCTTGCACCAAACGAAGGAAGTGTAAGTCTTTTCTACCATGAGAAAGGACTTAGCTTTACCTTTGAATCGATTGACCAATACAAACTGAGCTACATTTCGGTGTTGGATAGCCGTTATAGTATTTTTCAGTTTATTAAACTTGGGTTAAGTAAAAGCATGCTTCTGGATGAATTAGAACACTTCCAACTCGGAGAATATGAATTTGAAGATGTTTATTCGGAGGAGTTTCCAACCCATGAATTGATCTTTTTCCGCAATAAAAATTTACATCTATGGATCGATAACTGTGTAATTTCAGAAATACAATTTGGTCCCTATTGGGAAGATATTAAAACAATTGTTTGGGAAAATGAATAGGGCTTCCTTTTTCCACTAATACGACTTTAAACCGCCATTTCTCTGTATTTAGAATGAAATAAGCAAATAGTAAATCTATGTTCTCTATCACAAATACAATTATTGTCTGCTAAAATATTTTTTATAAATTGCGCCCATATTAAAACAAGGAGTTCACACTCCAACACAACTATATTACTTCCTAATCAAAAAAGTTGCACCGGTTCCGGTGAACGAACGAAAGATGGTTTTTCAATTGTTAATTGATGTATTATAAAATAATTGCATCACGGGTTAATTGTGTTCAATTAGCTCCTATAAACTGAAAAGAATGAACAAACTATCGTACGAGCATGGTAGCTCGAACTTGCCTCTTTTAGGCGAAACAATTATTGAGCGTCTTCGCAAAACAGTCGAATTATTTGGCGATCGAGATGCTCTAATTGTTCCTTATCAGAATTATCGCGCAAGCTATAAGGAGTTTTGGCAACAAATTGAGGATGTTGCGAAAGGATTACTTGCCTTTGGTGTAGAAAAAGGAGATCGTGTGGGAATATGGTCGCCAAACCGACACGAATGGGTAATTGTACAATTTGCTACTGCACGAATTGGAGCAATTCTGGTAAACGTAAATCCCGCATATAAAGCTAAAGAACTTAAATTTGCACTTCGTCAATCTGAAATTAGTCTATTAATCATGTCGGAAGGCTTCCGAAAAACGAACTATTTCGAAATTATTCAGGAAGTTAGGCAGTCGTGTATTCACCTAAAACAAATTGTGATATTGGATCGCGACTGGCATGCTTTAATCGAAGCAGGAAAAAGAATTAACACCATTCAAATTGAAAAAATTGAAAAGCACTTGCAATTTGATGATCCAATTAATATTCAATATACTTCGGGAACAACGGGATTTCCAAAAGGTGCAACTTTAACACATCATAATATTTTAAACAACGGCTATTTTATTGGCGAGCGTTTGCATTACAACGAAAACGACCGGGTTTGTATTCCTGTGCCTTTTTACCACTGCTTTGGAATGGTATTGGGAAATTTGGCTTGTATTACGCACGGTGCCGCAATGGTTATTCCAGGTGAAGCTTTCGATGCTGAAACCGTTTTACAAACTGTTCAGAACGAGAAATGTACCTCGCTGTATGGAGTTCCTTTAATGTTTATTGCGGAATTAGAACATCCTAATTTTAAAAAGTACGACCTAAGCAGTTTGCGCACCGGAATTATGGCTGGAGCTTCTTGTCCGGAAAAAGCGATGCTCGAAGTACAGGAAAAAATGAACATGAAAGAAGTAGCCATTTGCTACGGAATGACAGAAACCTCTCCTGTTTCCACTCAAACATTTGTAAACGATAAGCTAAGCAAACGAGTGGGTACGGTTGGTCGTGTTCATCCTCATCAGGAAATAAAAATTGTTGATCCGGAAACGGGAAAGATTGTTGAACGTGGTGAAGCTGGCGAATTTTGTACGCGAGGTTATTCAGTAATGCTTAAATATTGGAACAACGAAGAAGCCACCAAATCGGTAATTGATGATGCCGGTTGGATGCATACCGGCGATTTGGCAAGCATGGACGAAGAAGGTTACGTTAGCATTACGGGTAGAATAAAAGATATGATTATTCGAGGTGGAGAAAACATTTCTCCCTTCGAAATAGAAGAATTTTTTCATTCTCACGAAAGTATCAGCGAAGTATATGTAATAGGCGTACCCGATTACAAATACGGCGAAGTGGTAATGGCATGGGTAAAATTTAAGGAAGGAAAATCGGCTTCGGAAGAAGAGCTTAGAAATTACTGCAAAGGACAAATTGCTACTTATAAAATTCCTAAGTACTTTAAATTCACAAACGAATTTCCAATTACCGTTACCGGAAAAATCCGTAAAATTGAAATGCGTGAAATTTCGACCAAAGAACTAGAATTAAGCAGTAGATAGCGAATCACTCCTTTTTACGTGCTGCTGATATGTGAAGCTCTATGTTTACTTATAAATTTTAAAATACTTCAAAAAAAATCATTACTAATCCTTATGCACAGCTTGTGCATAAGGTTTTTTTTATTTGGAGTCTTCTCTCCTCTTTTTCAGACCTTTTGTACACATTTTTAGAGGAATAAATCTCTATTTCCTCCACAAAAAAGATGCTTACCCATTAACTATCAAGATCTTACAGATTCCAAAACAAAACATCTCCCTAAAAGCATGTTTTATAACTACTTACACAGAGTACTAGTCTTTTGATCAAATTGTTAGTTTTGCGGTCGGAAAAATTAGAAATAAAATATAAAGATGAGTAACGGTAAATTAGGTAATCCGGCGGTAGTCGGACTTGGCGGGTTTGGATTGACAACCCTTTTATTGCAATTTCACAACATAGGCTTGTGTGGACTAGGTCCGGTTGTTGCAATGGGTTTTGTTTTTGGTGGATTCGCACAGCTTATGGCTGGCATGCTGGAACACAAAAATGGAAACAATTTTGGTTTTGCAGCATTTGCAGGTTACGGATCTTTTTGGATTGGCTTAGGACTTATCTGGTTGATGAATTTTTACGGAGTATACAAATCATCGACTACTGATGTAGGATATTACCTATTAGCCTGGACATTATTTACCCTTATTTTATGGGTGGCATCTTTCTTTATTCATGCAGCAATGGCAACTACCTTTACAACTTTGGTAATTGGCTTTATTCTTTTGGATTTAGGACATTTCGGATTCCCAATATTAAACGTAGTAGCAGGATACGAACTTATTATTTGTGCATTATGCGCTTGGTATATGATGGCTGCAATTATTATTAACGACGTTGCTGGTCGTACAATTTTAAAAGTGGGTCAAGCATGGATCAAAGCAAATTAGTATTCCTTTACCTACAGCTTTTTTCGAGCTGTATTTAAAGGAACCAAAAAGAGGTGAACCGAAATTTTCTCAAATCAGATCGGTTTGCCTCTTTTCTTTTTTCAATATTTCTTTACTAGAAAGTGGAAGTACGAAGAACGCTGGGTACTTAAACTCAATAATACCTCCCTATTTTAATATTTCTTTGTGCAAACTCACGTCAAATTCCTTTACGTGATCTGGCTTATCTCCCTTAAAAAAGTCGACTATATATTTTTGATTGCAATGCGAATCAAAAGTTTTCTGATCGTAAAACTTCTCGATAAAAGTAATAACATGCGGATTATCAATACTCTGATTAAGTTCGTAACGAATACAACCACCCTCCTGATGAGTTGGAAGTAGTAAAGCATGCAAATTTTTGATCAACTGATCGGACTCTCCCTCTTTTGCAATAAATCTTGCAATACACACCAACTGAGTTTCGTTTTTTCTAATTTCCATATCTATTTTTTTTTGTTTTGATTCTTTCGAAATTCAAACTTAAGGAAAATTTTAGGAATCATCATCACTTGCAATGCCTACAAAAAGGCCATCGATATTCTATCAACAGCCCTTTCGGTTTACATTACAAATAAGCATTCCTTACCAGTTTCCACGCCCATAAGCTCCCCTGCCATTTCTCCCTTGTCTGCACCCATAAGCACAAGCATTTCCTCTTCTCCCGTTTCTTCCATAAAACTGACTATTCGAGTTTTTGTTTTGCAGGTATTGTTCGCGTTGTGCAGGAGTTAATATGGCACTTACGGCATTGGTGTGTCTATTAAGTTCTTCCAGCATTTTCTCTCTCACAATTTCCCGAGCATTTACACTTGTTGCAGCCCTTCTTTCGGTACGCAAAGCATCCATAACTTGTAAATGACTTGCTCTTAAATCAGCCAATTGTTGATTCTGCTCCACCGTTAAATTTGATATTTGACAACAATCATTCGTTCCACGTCTGTTTTGTGCAAAACTGCTAACTGCAGGAATTGTGAATACGATTACTAAGAGCAGTAATCCAAGCTTTTTAATTAAATTTTGTGTTTTCATGATCTTCATTTTTTGTTATTTTTTGACATACTTCTCCCAGGATGCAATACAAATCACTTCCAAAAAAGAATTGTTATAATTAAATGCTATTGATATCTACCGCCAGGACCATTGCCACGCCCCCAGCCTTTTCTTCGGCCTTGTGGTGGTTTTACTTCCACTTCTTTTTGTAATAAACTACTAAACAAATCATAAAGTTTCATTTGTTGCTCCTCATTCAATTCACTCTTCATATCCAAATAAAACTGAACGGTTACCAATTTCAACTCCTGATGTTTACTACCTATTAAACCGGCAATATTTTTCAGTTCCAGAGTATCGCAATTTTTTGTTCCCAATTGCTGCACCATTTCCTTTCTTAGTCCATTCAACTCCTTCATAATTTGATTTGCATCCTGATTGTACTTCCTATTTAGGGTACGAAAAACAATCCGCGTCTCCTCATCTAATCCTAATTGCTCCTTCAAAAATCTGGTTCTGAATTCATCTGGCAATTCTACATTACTATCCGCTACTGGCTGCTCTTTTTGCATATGATACCAGAACGAGCCTATTGTAGACAAATTAATTGCCAACAAGATAAAAGCCAACCACATCCAAAATTTCTTTGTGTTATTCATGATATCCATCATTTAAAAAGAACAATTCAATGGTTTCGCTATCTATTTCATTAAAATAAGGATCGATTACATTCGATTGTTGCAAATTTTCCGAATCCTTAGCAAAATTTGCTCCCATAAAAATACCCGATCCAATCGCCATCAGAAAAACCAAACCTAGTAACGCCGGCATTACTACTCTTGTAAACACAGGCGAAGAGCTTTCCTCTTGCTCCTCTTTCCATCGGTTTAGTGTTTTGGAAAGAAAATAAGGATTTACTGCTTGCATTTTTTCCTTATCGATAACTCCCATGGCATTCTTTAATAGCGCCAAATGTTCGGAACACCGGTTACAAGTCGACAAATGATTTTCTACCAGTACCATTTCATCCTTCAAGAGTTCTTTCTCCAGATAAAAAATTAATTTGCTATTTACCGTTTTGCATTTCATTTGTCTTATTTTAAGTATTGGACACCAGGGATTAAAAATACTTGCGCTACTTCTTAAAATTTTTATAATAATCGATCAATTTTTTCTGTAAATTCGTTTTCGCACGAAATAGCAATGACTCTACCGACGATTTTGAAACTTGCATTAAATCAGCAATTTCCGCATAACTTAATTCCTCGTACTTGCTTAATGTAAAAGCAATTTTCTGATTTTCGGGCAAAGCATCCAAGGCCGCATGAATTGCCTTCGCATGATCTTTTTCCTCCAAATATCGATCGGGGTTTATAAAACTTGCCTCCTCACTAATTTCCTCCTTCTTCGTCTGAAAAAAGTCTTCGATTCGATGAAGAAATTTTCTTCTTTTATTCGACCGAATTGTATTTAAACTTCGTGTAATTGTGATTCGATACAACCAAGTTTTTAAACTTGACTCCCTTCTAAATTCATTTATTGCATGGTACACTTGAATAAAAACATCCTGTGCAACATCTTCGGCATCTGTTTTATTGTGAAGCATCCCCATAGCCGTATTCACCACCATTGCCTGATATGTCTCGACAAGCTGGCGAAATGCAGTTTCATTTCCAGATTTAAGTTGTTCAACTAACTCCTTTTCGGTCATAGTAAAAATACTTCGATACGGTATGTGAATTTAATTGCTTAGACACCCAATCACAAATAAACTTGCGTTCTTCCAAAAAAAATTGAAAATAATCACCAAAACCTCACAGAATAGCCATTTATTTATCTTTTTAGTATGTTACAAAAAATGATTTTCATACTTTAGCATCTTTTATTTTTACAAAATAAAATTCAAGTGGAATCGAATACCACTTTAAAAATAGGGCGCATCCGAAAAGCCATACGAGTAGGTCTATAAAATCTAATTTTACACTATGGAATCACAAAAAGTTGACATGTTTATCATGACCTACGGAAAATATTTCGAAAGTCACCAAATCATAGGAATCAGAGAAAGCTTAAAAAATGCTGATGAATCCAAATGGTCAGTTGTTCAATCTATCTCTTTTAAAGATCCAACAACAAGTTTAATCGTTTCCTTACTAGGTGGAACATTGGGTATTGATCGTTTCTTTTTGGGCGATACAGGATTGGGAATTGGTAAATTGATAACATGTGGTGGCCTTGGAATTTGGACCTTAGTCGATTGGTTCCTAATTATGGGCGCAGCAAAAGGAAAAAACATGACTAAATTAATGCAAGCACTAGCTTAAATGATAGTAAGCAGGAATCGGCTTTATGCCCTACTAATTGGAGCATGTTTAGTGGGATATTTATGGTTATTTCTCAACCTGACAAACGAAAGCGAATTTCTTTCGAAGGAAGTAAATGTTTGTTTGTTTAAAAAAGTAACTAGCATTCCCTGTCCTTCCTGCGGGTCAACAAGGTCTGTTTTATCTTTGCTTCATGGCAAGATAGAACAGGCTTTTCTTTTCAATCCAATTGGCTTCCTTCTATTTTTAATTATGATGGTAAGTCCGATTTGGATTTGTATTGATTATTTATTAAAAAAGGATAGCTTTTACCATTTCTACAAGCAAGCAGAGCGCATTATAAAGCAAAAAGCCGTTGCAGTACCTCTCATCGGCTTAGTTCTATTAAATTGGATTTGGAACATTTATAAAGACATATGAGCCCCGGTAAATTCCCTTACGAAGTACAAGAACATGAAGCCGAAAAAGCTTCGAACAGCTATGTGATTTCGCTTGCTGCGATGGTAGTAGGATTACCTCTCCCCATTTTCAATTTAATTGCCACTTTCTTTTTTTTTATTGCCAATAGAAAAGAAAGCTACTTTGTTCGCTGGCACTGCACACAAGCTTTACTTTCGCAGTTCTCTTTACTATTTGTAAATAGTTTTGGCTTTTGGTGGACCGTAGCAATTCTATTTGATTCCCAACCCATTACCAACCACTACATTTCCTATCTAATTACTGCTTTCCTGCTTAATCTGGCCGAATTTACAACAAGCATATATACAGCAGTAAACACCCGAAAAGGAATTCATGTTTCGTGGTGGTTCTATGGCGAAATCACCAACTTAATCTGCAAAAAATAAGATGAAAAAGATCGTTTTTCAAGCACTGGTAAGCACAGGACTTTTCTTCGGATTACTATTTGGCTTGCAAGAGATCAACTGGTTGTCTTTCTTTACGAAACAAAAAACACAAATTTTAACGGAAGAAATACTAGGCGATATCTACTGGGAAAGCTTTCGTGCAGATGAAAAAGAAATCACCACAGGGCTAATCGTTCCATCTGTAGATAGTATTCTTACAAAAATTTGTGAAAATAATGCTATCCATAAAACAAGCATTAAAGTACATATTATTGATAATTTAGAGGTGAATGCATTCGCGTTTCCAAATAAACACTTAATTTTAAATCGTGGTTTACTATTAGCTGCCGAAAGTGATACCGAACTAGCTGGAGTAATTTGTCACGAAATTGCACACATAGAACTTAATCATGTTGTGAAAAAAATGCTGAAAGAAGTGGGATTATCTGTAATTACATCCATAAGTAGTGGCAATAACAATGCGAAAACAGTAAAGAAAAGCGCTAAGCTTTTATCTTCATCGGCATACGACCGAAAATTAGAAAAAGAAGCTGATTTAAAAGCTGTTGAATACTTAAATAATGCACAAATAGATGTAACTGCTTTCGCAAATTTTCTAATTCGAATCAGTTTATCCGAGCACATTAATTCGAAACATCCAGTGTGGATCGACACCCATCCCAAGTCCGAAATTCGTGCCAAATATACATTGGAAAATCGCGATTCTACATCCACAAAAATCAAAAGTATCCTGACTAAAAACGGCTGGAATCAACTTAAAGTAGAATTAGCGAAATAATCCCATGAAAAAACTCTTATCCCGTTGTATAAAAGCTGTTTGTATCCTTGTATTATTACTTACAAGTCTTCTATATTTCAATCAGGAAAAATTAATTTTCTTTCCCCAAAAATTAGATAAAGAGTATCAGTATTCTTTCGACATGAATTTTGAGGAAATAAATGTTGAAAGTGAAGATGATAAAAATCTAAATGGACTATTATTTACGGTAGAAAATTCAAAAGGCCTTGTATTTTATCTACATGGCAATGCAGGTTCACTTACTAATTGTGGCGAAGTTGCCAAAACCTTCAACAAATTAAACTACGATATTTTTATGCTCGACTACAGAGGCTTTGGCAAAAGCGAAGGTGAAATAAATAGTCAGCAACAACTTTTTACCGATGTACAAATTGCATATAACTTACTCCTGAAAAGATATCCCGAAAAGCAGGTGATTGTTTTGGGTTACTCAATAGGAACGGGATTGGCAACCCATCTGGCATCCACTAATAATCCGAAATTACTACTATTACAAGCGCCCTATTTCAGCTTAACGGATATGATGAAACGTAGGTATAGATATTTACCAACAGTACTACTAAAGTATAAGTTCCCAACCAATGAACTAATAGTAGCATGCCGAATGCCAATTGTTCTCTTTCATGGCACCGAGGATAAGGTAATTCCCTACGAATCTTCGCTTATGCTTCAAAAAGTTATTAAATCGAGCGATCAATTAATCACACTCAAAGGGGAAGGACACAATAGTATAAACAGCAATTCTGAGTTTATTACCGAACTAGCTAGAATATTGAACTAATTTAAAAACTACAGCACCACTCTATTCTCTACTCTACACAAAATTCAATTATGCCTGATTCAATCAACCATCTGATTCAATACTTTCACGACTGCTACCAAGCTGATAATCGTGAGTTAATCATCTATAATTTTTTAGATGCGAAAATTGAAAATAAAGTGTACTTCGAAGGAAAAGAAGATTTGCTAACCGACAATCACCCAATTGTTCCGATTGATTCTGTAAAAGCTTTAGCTATTTTAAAGAAAATGCAAATTTACCAGAAAGAAAAGGAATTACTTTACGGTACCTTTTTTATTTGTGGGAACTACACCGATTTTAAAGGAGATGTAAAAACTTTATGTGCTCCACTGTTCTATTATCCTGCTGAAATAACACAAAAAGAAGAATTCTTTTATCTATCCATCAATACCAGCGAAAGAAGGCTTAACTACCCTATTATTACTCTTTTATCGCAGGATTCCTGCGGAGATATTCTTAACGATCCCCTTTTTGAGGAACTACCAAAAGATTTTATTCGCTTTGAGCACATTGAATCGATTGTTCGACTCTTTAAAAAGTATTTTGCCAATGTAAACATCGAAAATATTTACTCTTACCCAGAAAATACAAGCGTAAGCTCTATAAAAAAGAACATCGCGAAATTATCGAAAGAAAAACAAGATGAATTTATACTGCTACCCAGCAGCATACTAGGCATTGTTGAAAAATCATCAAACACCAGAGGTGTATTGAACGAACTAAACGATCTGGCTTCCCAATCGAATCATTCGTTGCCTTTACGCTCCCTGTTCTTCGATGTCGCTTTCAACAAAAAAATCAGAAAATACAAAAAGGGCAATCTTCCGATGATTTTAAGCGAAGCCCAACAAGCTATCCTACAATCGAGCGCGATAAATCCTATTACTTTAATTGTTGGACCTCCGGGAACAGGTAAAACATATACCATTAGCGCTGTTGCCTTGGAGCACATGAGTAGAGGAGAATCGGTATTAATTGCGTCGCGAACCGACGAAGCCGTAGATGTAATTGCATCGAAAATTAACGAGCAATTAGGAATAGATAAAGCGGTTGTCCGAACTGGAAAAAAACGTTCCTACTCCACGCCATTGAATCAATTTATGCGATCCTTACTTACTCGCGCGCGCAAACTAAGCTTCCTGCTGAAAGAATTCGATTTACCAAACATGAGTAGGAATGAACTGGTACAAAAAATAGATGCTTTATCGTCGGCCATACATTCGCGAGCTAAATTGATTAAAAAGCTGGAAGCCTCTTTCGCAAAAGAAGTGGATCATGAACTGCAATGGGGAGAACATCTTAGTAAAGAAAAAACGGGAACTTGGAACAAAATAAAAACCAAATACATCGATATAAGAAACCAAATTCAGGTTCCAATTTGGAAATACAGCCAACAACTAAAGCAAAACGATGAAGCTCAAATAAAAGAGGTTCAGTTACTGATACGTTTGAAATATATTTTTCAGATTCTGGAGGTAATGGATACCGACTGGAAAAATATACAGCGCTTTAATGAGGCGCTAAAAATGGGGAACGACACCGCAAAAATTGCTAAGTTTTCGGAAGTAAAATTCGAAGCCGTTTTAAAAGCTTTTCCCATATGGCTTACCAAGCTTTCGGAAGTTAAAGATGCGCTTCCCTTTGAATGTGAATTGTTTGATGTAGTGATTATTGATGAAGCCACTCAATGCGATATTGCCAGTTGCCTACCTCTAATTCAAAGAGCGAAACGGGTTGTTTTTGCTGGTGATCCTAATCAGCTCCGACATGTCTCCTTTTTATCGAAAGGCATTCAATCTATTTTCCAAAGCAAATACGAACTACAAACTACAGATAGCAGCATTCTTAACTATCGCGACAAAAGTATTTTAGATGTGGTAATTAGTAGTTTGCAATCTGGCGATCAGGTGGCCATGCTCGATGAACATTTTAGGAGCTTAGCTCCGATTATCGCATTTAGCAACGAACACTTTTACGATAGTCAGTTAAAAATAATGACTTCGAGACCGGATGAAACAGAGGATGCTCTTTGTTTTAAAGAGAACCATGGACGCAGAGATAAAAAAGGAGCGAACGAAAACGAGGCCAATACCATTCTGAAAGCGGTGCGCGAAACAGTGGAAATTGAAAAAGAATTACAGCAGGATTTGTGTTCCAGCATCGGCATTTTATCTCCTTTTAGAGCTCAGGTAGATAAGCTTGCCAAACAATTGCTCGAACAGTTCGAAATGAACGAAATAGAGAAACACAAAATTAGAGTAGGAACAGCCTACAGCTTTCAGGGCGAAGAACGCGACATTATGCACCTATCTTTCGCCATCGACGGCAACAGTCATCATTCTGCCATCAACCATATTAATAAGGACGATGTTTTTAACGTAGCCATTACCCGAGCACGAAACAAACAATACATTCATCATTCTATTTTAAAAAATGAATTAAAAACCGATAGCCTTTTACGCAGCTATCTATCGAAATCAAATATTAAGGAAGTGCAATTGAAGCAAGAAAAGACCTCGCACGATCAATTCCTGAACGAAGTAAAAGAGATTTTAAAAAATTGGGACATTAGGAACTATTGGGTAGCTTATTCTATTGCCGGACTAAAAATTGATTTATTGGTGAAATACAAAGACCAATATCTTGGAGTTGATTTAGTGGGATATCCTGGTGAGTATGCCAATGTATTCGGAATTGAACGCTATCGAATTTTGAATAGAGCCGGCATCAGCGTGTTCCCACTTCCCTATTCCGATTGGATTTTCGATAAAAAAGAAAGCCTAAAAGTGCTAAAAGAATTTTTATTTCCTAACTCCTAACTCATCAAAAAAGGGTTAGGCAAAATGCCCAACCCTCTTCAATATCATGAATTCCACTTTCGGAATACCGTCGTTTAAACGTCTTCAATATTTTTATCCAACAACTTTATACAAGCATTTTGAGCTTTAATAATGTCTTTGTAGATATTTTTATCCTGATTTGATGCCTCGGAAGCAGTATAGGCATCTACCGCTTGAATGTAATACCTCTTGGCACGTACGCCTTTGCTAAGCAAAACTAACACATCTGCAATGGTCAAAAGTTCTTGATAATCTGGGTTTTCCTTTCCCTCAATCAGTTCTACAACTTTAAATAGACTTTCTTCGGTTTTAACTCGATGTTTTTCGGCAAATTGTAATGGCAAATGATAATCTGTGTAAAGCGAAAAATGGGTACTGGCTTTACTTTTAAGGTAAATGGTATTTTCGGGATCTAAAAGTAATGCTTCGTTAAAGTTTTTTAGAGCTTCTTGCTCTTTTCCCTTTGTATTCTGAAGCGCCACTCCTTTAAAATAATATCCTGCGGCAATTTTAGAATCCAATTTAATAACAGCATCCGCATAGGAACATAATGTATCAATATCCTTTGTTCTTTCCAAACACTGACAAGCCAAAAGTAGGAGTGCCAGGTTTTCAGGATCCTTTTCTAATGCTACAATAATTTTATTTAACGACGGCTTCACCCTACCTGAATAATACATCGCTTTCAGCGATTCGTAAGTTTCTATCTTCACCACTTTCTTCTTAGCCTCTTTACCCATAGAATTTTTTTAATTTTGTTTTGATCTACTACAATACTCGCTAAAATTGTTCATCTAGCAAGAAGGCAAAGTTACAAATCAAAAAACTTAAGAAAAAACTTAAAATGGCTTTTAGAGCAATCAATTTGTTTTTAAGAGCTAAAAAACATACTTCGAACCTGCAATTTGCAAGGCATAATAGGAAATCGAAAAAAGAATCTGAATTATTGCAACTCGTTTGGACACCTGCTAGCAGAAATGGAAGATTTCCATTTCGAAAAATTTAGTGGCTTGTTGTAAAGCATAAGGTTAAGTAGTTTTCTTATGCGCATGCCGGTTTATACAAAGGCAATGTAAATTTAAAAACACTTCCCTTTCCTAATTCACTCTCCACAGAAATTTCGCCACCATGTTTTTCCACGAGCTCTTTGCAAAGTAGTAAACCTAAACCAGTACCTTTTTCGTTTGCAGTTCCAATACTTGTCTCGTTCGCCTCCTTTCCGAACAACTTACTAACAGTATCTTCCTCCATTCCAACACCAGTATCCGAAATTACAAATTCAACTTTGGTTTGCTCTTTTTTTGCGATTACTTTTACATTTCCGCCCGGATTTGTGAATTTAATAGCATTGGTAATTAAATTTCGCAATATTGTTTTCAACAAAGCTTCGTCGGCATACACTTCCACCTCTTCTGATTTATTTTGAACCAAGGAAATCCCCTTGGCGATTGCTGTTGAGGTAGATAAATCAACTATTTCTTGAACCACGGAAGTCAATTCTAATTTTTGAGGATTAAACTTAATTTGTCCAGTTTGCGAATTTGCCCAATTCAATAAATTATCCAACAAAATAAGCGTGTTATGAGCCGTAGAATTAATAATTCCTAAATACTTTTCCGATTTCGTAGTACTAAAATCTTTCAGGTTACTGATTAACATTTCCGAAAATCCGGAAATAGTACTCACCGGACTTCTTAAATCGTGCGCAACAATTGAAAATAGCTTGTCTTTCGTGCGATTTAACTTTTCAAGTTTAAGTTTATCCTCTTGTATTATTTTATTTTTTAGAAGTATTGTTTGTTCATCTCTTTCCTTCAAAAGCATTATAAAACCGATTCGGAAGGTACTAACACTAAACAACGAAATTATAAGGTACCAATTGTCGATGGTGGAACCTTTCAGAAAATTATAGGGCTGATTGATCTGATATAAAACATTGGCACGATAAAGCTGGAAAGCAGCAAATATGAAAAGTGCCATGCTTATAATATTTGCAAATTTGTATTTATTCTCGAAATTAAAAAGATAAAAAGAACCTATCCCGTAAAAAAAGGAACAAGCAATTATCTGAATAATTAAACGCCTGATATCACTTTCGGCAACTACCAAAAAAGAAGAATAAAATAGAATCGTAGAAACAACGAAAACGGTTAACAGATTTTTTCGAATTTTGCCATCAAACGAAACCAAACCATAAGTGGTTAATGCAAAGCTGGAAAAGAAAAAGAAATTACTTATTTGTACGGTATATAAAAAAGGAAGGGCACTTCTTTTGGCGATTAGGATTAAAGCAATAGTTTGAAATAAAAGACCCAAAATAAACACTGACAAATACCATTTTTTATGATGAAAAAAATATTGGTAGGTAAATAATGCAATATTAAAAATATTCGTCAGTACAAAGAAAAATAATATTGTAGGGTAATCTAATTCCATATTGATTTCCTCTTTTGTGTTCAACTGTTTCTGAATTACCCCAATATAGCCGTTTATAATTTAAAAGTTTCTGAAAACTCTATTTTTTACAAGCATTTCTTTTGAAGCTCCCTCCAAGTTAGTATCGGAAAATTACTTACAACCACGCAGAACACAAGCGATCAGCTAGTAATATCCGACGTTACGAATACCGAAGAACTTGAATTTATTGCCGTGTTTTTACTATCATACTCTCCCAAATAAATTGTAACTACTGTCCCTTTATCAATAGTAGAAGAAATCGAAAAATGCCAATCGTGTTTATTCACAATATATTCCACAATGCTTAAACCGATTCCCATTCCTGTATATTTTTCAGAAATTACATTATTACGATGAAAAGCTTTTACATATTCTTTAATCTCCTTCTCACTCATACCAATACCTTCATCGCAAATCTCCATTTTTAGAACCTTATTTCCACTAATCGTGATGCTAATGTCTTTTTCTGAAAATTTAAGTGCATTATTTATTAGCTCAACAACAATAAGTTGAAAGTATAGAAGATCGATAGAAATATCCGGAATAGTGAATGCATCTCTATTAACGTTTAAAATAATATTCCTGTCTTTATACACAGATCTTTGTTTCTGAACAATTTGCTCCACTTCAAATGCAATTTCACTTGCACTTAAGCTTTTGGGGTTTATACGAACTCCATTGGTTTGAAAATCCGATAGTACCAAAAGTTTATCTAGCTTATCGGTTAATTCAAAAGAGCTTTTCCAAATCATAGAAGCTAATTCTTTGGTGTTTTCGTTCTCATTTAATAATCGAAGTCCCAAATCGATTGGACCCGCCATACAATTAAGTGGCGTGCGAAGTTCATGACTGATATTATTTAAAATTGCTTTTGTAAATTGATCTCTTGTGTCTAAACCTAAAACATCTTGTTTATAGTTATCCATAAGCTCTTTCATTCGTTTCGCAAACAAAGAAATATTTTTCTCAATTTCTTGAAATAAACTCGCATCATCCATTCTTGGAAATACCATTACCGAACCAATGGAAACATTTTCGTAGCTAATTCCTATCGTATAAATATTTTTAATATTGAAAACAAATTCGATAAGATTACAAATCCAATCGGGAACTGCACTTTCCGAAAACTGCGCCAAATTACCTTCGAAAGGGGTAAGTTTATTGGATGAAAAAAAATTTCTTCTTCCAAAAGGAGTATTTTTAAACCTTTTTCGTACCGGATATACGCCTAAAATACGAACCGACCTAATTAATAATGGGGCTTTTAATCCGATTAAGCTATACACAAAAGCTTCATCCTGTTTTTCGTCTAGCTGAACTAAAATACAAACAGAATTTTTTAAAGTATCTTGTAAATATTGAGACAATAGCTCGTAAACTTCATTAATATTTTGTGTTTGAGCTAAGAGCTTTTCAACATTTTTCATATATCACACTACTTAAATTATATTTTTTTAAAAATTACCATTCTCAATAAGATTCACATTTTTCCTTATCGACTTCCGTTCCCCCAAATTATCTATCGGCAATTATATTCTCCCGAAAAATTAGTAGTTTCCGTCTGCTGATTTTAGCTGATTATCGTATCGTTTATATTTAGATTCGATTTGGCAGGTAAGCCATCCTTTTATGGTATATAATCGTCGAAGCGCTTTTACTTTTATAATTTCATTTCCTTCAAGAATTATGGCCTCTATACTTATTAAAGTATTTACATCGTCCTTCTTCACAGCATCAAGTAATTGTATTGATGTATAATCCTCATTAAATATACAAGTACTCATGTTATAGTAAGTATCATAGCTTATTGCATAAGTCGAATAAACTTTATTAGGATCAAAAACTTCATCTCTTCGCACCTGCGACGATACCATCGGCCACATTTCATCAAAAAAATGATAACCATCTACAGATTCTAAAATTCTAATGCCTAAACGAGATTCCGAAAGCTTAGGATTCTCCAAAAGCAAGTTGGTAGAAGCTGTTCCATCCATATTCAAATCGACAGCATCTTCAGAATCGGAAGAAATTAATTTATAATCGCCATGAAATTTTGCTTTTAGCTCTTCTAATTTTAATTGTTCCAATTCTTCGTTGGATTCCTTCTGATTACAACTAATCAAAAAAATCGTACAGATAGTAATCAATAATCCTATTTTTATAAGTGGCAGTTGATGTAAATTCATGTGCTTATTCTTTCTATTAACACTTACAACAGTTAGCGTTTTATTTATGATTTTATTGTCTCGTTTACATTTAATTAACTGTTCTTAACTTTTTACGGAGCGCATCAGCACCCGCAATAATTTGGTATTTGTTGTGCTCTACACTACCTTTAATTTGGACTTACTGATTAATTCGAATTTCCTTTTTCGTTGCAAGCTCAGTTATTGTGTTTTTTATTTTTTGAACCATTGCATATTCTAGTTTGAATAAGGGAAATGTCAAGTAAGTATTGTCTTTCCTGCATATTAAAAATTGATATGTCTTAAAATCAATTGTTTGAATATTTTCCCAATTTACAGCCTCTTCTTTTTTTAAAACTCCGAACTTAAACTTTATACTATTATTGTCAACCTCTATAAACGCTTTCCCGATTAATCCTTCTACAGGATATCCAAGTCCACCAATTGTGTGAACGACACCATTTAACGCAAAAAAACTGAAATAAAACCAATCAAATATCCCAATTAGCTCAGAGTTCAACAATTTTGGAGTAATCCATAGCATCGAAGCAACTAGAAACATTAATCCGATAAATACCCAAAGTGGATTTTTTTCATTCCTTTTTACTAAATCTATGTACAACTTCATATTTTCGCTACGTTTATAAATACTCAATAGCAATGATTGTTTACCGCCAAACTGTTTTGCTAAATTTCCTAGGTAATTTAATGTGATTTCCTTATCAATTTGCTCGTCAACGCCCATTAATTTATACTTTTGTTAGCTACTGAGCGTTTTTAATTATATGATCATCAATATTCTTAAGTAAATCAAAATAATACCTTTTACTACTATTTTAGTCCAGCTTACTCATAGTTTAGCCCCGAAAAAGACTGGAGTAAAATTTCAGATTTAAAACAGTTAAATTTAGGGTATGAAAAGACGTTGGACATTAGAAGAAAAACTAGCCATTTTAAGCGAGGCAGAAACTGGTAATGTAGTAGAAGTTTGTAGAATACATAATGTTAGTACTGGATCTTTCTATAATTGGAAAAAGAAGTTCGATACTAAGGGAGAAGCTGGCTTAAGAGTTAAATATGATAACAGCAGTCCAGAGATGAAGAAAGCAGAGGAAGAGATTAGGATTCTACGCAAGCTTTTAGCAGACCGGGAAATTGAATTGGAAATTCAGAAAGAACTTCTAAAAAAAAAGTTTGGAACAGACGATCCAAGAAAAATCTAGTAGATCGTTTCTTCGAAAAATATACTGTAAGTATCAAAGATTTGTTAAAGTATGTAGGACTCTCTGAGAGTAGTTATTACTATTAAGAGAAGCCAAATGGCAGAAAAGGTGTTTTGCCTAGCAAGCAAACCAAGCATAGTAACGATGGCCTGGTTGAAGAAAGGACTGTTGTAGAAGCTATAAAAGGCGTATTGGAGCATGAGTTTATTGATTGTGGTTATCGAATAATGACAAAGTATCTTCAGCGGAAAGGTTATGATATCAATCACAAGAAAGTATACCGAATAATGAGTAATACTGGTCTTTTAAAGCCTAATTCAAGAATTAAAAGAAGTGGTGGTGGTCGCAAGTTCGTAAGATTTAGGAAGGTTCACACAAGCCATCCTATGGAGTGTCTTGAAATGGATATCAAGATGATTTGGATTCCCAATATGGGAAAAAACGCTTATCTTTTATCGGTAATTGATGTTCATACTAGAAAAATATTAGGTTATACTTTTGCATTCAATGTAAAGCAAAAAGAGGTGATTGAATTATTATCAACAATTGTCGATGAATATCCAACTCCAGAATCTCTGATAATCAGATCTGATAATGGAAGTCAGTTTATTGCTCGTAATGTGAGAGATTACATTCATTTAGTCGGGTTTGAACAAGAATTTACTCACGTGGCAACACCTGAAGAAAATGCGCATATTGAAGCATATCATGGTACTTTAAAGAGAGATATCTTTGACAGAGTCGATTATCGTACTTTCGGTGAAATACAGCAGATTATAAAAAGATATGTGCCATTCTATAATAGTGAAAGATTACATGGTTTACTTGGGAGAATTACTCCAAATGAAAAGTGGAAGCAGGATCAGCATTTAATTAAAAAGCTAGGGAAAATAGCTTAGTATTATTAAATTTTGACAGAGCCTGAATCACTCTATAAAATGAAAATTAAAAAATAGAATAAAACTCTAGGATATCAGGGGTCAAAACAACTCCTGGATATCTGGAAAAGCTCCAAGCATTTATTGTCGTGTTCATTAAAAACTATCAATTATTAGAATGATAATTGCCTAGTTGTTTCAAATTTTTCACCTAAGCCCTAAACAAACATCATCCTAAGTATTCTTCTATCTTCCTGCAAGTGTATTTGTTGCACAAATTCAACAATAATATAAGTTGATTATGTTTTAGCTCGCCTAATTTACAAAACAATGTGTATCTAACAAAAGAAGATCTTAATAATTTAACAAGTCATTATTGGGAAACAAACAGGTTTGTTTTTGTGGTTTTATGCAAAAAAAACTAGTAAGGATACAAGTTATTTTAGGAAAGTACCGAAAGCGAAATCACAGTTCGCTATTCAGAATAGATGTTTTGCATTTGTTTCATTCATTCCCCTATCAATGTAAAACTTCGAGTTTTTAAGCTAAAAAAGAAAGCCTTAAAAGCTCGCTATTAGCATACTTTTAAAGCTTTTAAACTATTTACTTTTTGGAAAACCTGCATGTGAAAAAGCTGTGTATTACAAGATTACTTTTCGTAAAAATTCCTCAAACCAGACCATTCGCCATAAAGTAGCAATAATGTCATCGGAACCATCAACACCCCGTACCTATTGGGCAGTTGTTGCTACTCGAAGGCTTAGTTGTTATGGGCTTTTATTGAATCATTTCATAGTCTTTTTCATTATTTGAAATGCTCAAGATTATGTCGCTTTCTTTATTAATATAAAAAATATTTTCCTTTGTCTCGGTTAATATTTTAGTCTGTATAATTCTGTTGTCTCTGAGGATTGTTTTTTTAGTAGGAATAAATATAATAGAATTATCACTTCTTTGCTTAATCCATCCATTTATTACTATGGTAGAATCTTTTGAGTCAAAGTAATCTGTCTGTTTGTAGATATTATTTACAATTAGTAATTCACAGTGTCCATTTAAATAGTTTGAATAAAATTTCTCTATTGAATTTTTGTAGTGGTTTTGTTTAAAAAAACCAATTACTTTAAATCTCTCAGGATTCGAAACGAGAACATTTAAAGAGATTGAATTTCCAATTTTCTGTAAATCATTTCTAGAATTTGATACGTAGTGTCCTTCATACCATTTTTTATCCAATGAGTAAAAAAATGAAATACCTTGTACAAATCCCATACCTCGTAGTCCAGGTTGAGGCTTAACTTCATAGATTTTTCCAGTTACTTTCTCAGTCTTACCCAATAATGGTAATTCAAAATTATTCCAAGCAAAATAGCCGAAGAAGATCAAAATTAAGATTGCAAATATCCATGCATTCTTCATGTTGAGCTTAATTGTTGGTAACGTCAGTCTGTCTAAAAACTCATCAAACTGCTCAAGTAAGTGTTAAATATAGCTATTTTTAAAGATACCTGAAAATTGAAAACATCCTTAAAAATAGGAGATGCAAATTATTATATGTGGCTAAAACCTTTCTATTAATTTCACAAGGCCCAGTTGGCTAAAGCCAAACTGCAATAGATGTTTTGCATTTGTTTCCTTCATTCCCCCATTAATGTAAAACTGCGAGATTTTCAAGCTAAAAAAGAAAGCCTTAAAAGCTCACGAATTATCAAACTTTTAAGACTCTTAAAGTATTTATTCTTTGAAAAACCTGCATGTAAAAAGGCTGTGTATTACAAGATTCCTTTTCGTAAAAATTCCTCAAAATACACCATTCCCCATAAAGTAGCAATAATACCATCGGAACCATCAACACCCCTACCTATTGGGCAGTTGTTGCTACTCAAAGGTTTAGTTGTTAGCGGTTCGTTGTTTTTTTTCATTGTTACATTCTTGCATATATTTGTCTTGGTAATTTTTTTAAAATTATAGCAATCAATTGCCAACGTTTCGTTATATAAGTTATTTGTTTTTTCCGTTTAATAGCTTTGAAAATTTGTCGAGTTGCTTTTTCAACTGTGGCAACCCAAAATTGTCCTTCTCCTTTCGCCATATCGGTATCGACAAATCCTGGTCTAACATCTGTTATATAGATTGGTTCATTTGTTTTCTTTGCTTTTTGTCTTAATCCTTCCAAGTAATTTATCTGATAAGCTTTAGTGGCATTATATGCAGGTCCAATTCCACTTCCACGAAGTCCGCCAACTGATGTTATTGCAACTAAATGTCCTGATTTTTGATTCTCAAAATAATTAAATGTCCAATTTGTGATACAAGTAAAACCTGTTACGTTTGTTTCAATTGTTCGCTTTTCAATTTCAAAGTCAAGTTTTTCATTTAAATCTCCTGTTCCCGAACTAATTATAAGTAAATCAAGTCCGCCAAGTTCCGATGTTAAATAATTTAAATTTTCATCAATTAATTTCGTATTGGTTATGTCAAAAGTTCTTGTAAAATAGGTTTTTGGACTTTTAGTTTTAAGTTCTTCAAGTAATTCAGTTCTTCTTCCCGTTATACCAACCTTGTAATTGTTGTCAGTTAAAATTTTCGCTAACCCTTTTCCAATTCCTGACGTAGCTCCTATAATTATGGCTTTTTTCATTTAGTTACTGATTGTTTTTTTATTTATGATGGTTTTTTTCAATGACCACTAACAAATGGCGGGTCGAGTAGGCAAAGGGAGTCTCACCCTAAGCCTCTCACAGAACCGTGCTTGATAGTCTCCCATCACACGGCTCTTGTTATACAAATCTATGCGTTATGTTAGTAAAAACCTAGTTGCCATTGATA
>NZ_MVDD01000005.1 GCF_002843315.1 Labilibaculum filiforme
AATTCCTAAAAGACAGTCGTTACTGCCTCTAAAAGCGGTTGCAAAGATAAAGACTTTTTAAGCTCATCTGCAAGAAAAAAGTAAAGTTTTTTTTATCTTTTTTTTCGCCGGTGTAAAACCGTTTCAACCACAATCTTGTAAAGAACTTTCGCCGTTTAAAGCGGGTGCAAAGATAAAGAATTTAATTCCTAACCTGCAAATGTTTTTTCAACTTTTTTTTAAAGCTAATTGCACTCCTAAGCCCCATGTTTCCTAGTGACTCGTCGAGTTCGTTAACCCTTAAAGCGGGTGCAAAGATAAGAAATAAAAATCTACATATCCAAACCCAAAGTGAAAAAAATTCAAAGAAAAATAAACTCCGGTTTTTGTGAAACAAAAATCACTCCCTAAATCATTCTAACCGTTGAACACTTTCCGTTGAAAGCGGTGCAAAGATAACCTATTATTTTTCCCACTTCCTAATTCTTTTGAAAAGTTTTTTTTAACAACTTCTTAACGTACTGGTAACCTGACTGAAAAAATGAATTATTTTTTAAAGGAGCGAAGATTGAATGAAATTATCGCGGAGAATTACATTCGCTACTTAATCTGTTTTTTTCCATTAGGGATAGAAGCGATATCCTTTTATTGAGGAACGAAGTAAAAGATTTAGCGAATAGCCCGACCAATTGCCTTTGTTTTGGAAAAGGAAATTGGGAATGGCCAAATTAAAATCGGTAAAACTTCTAGAATACATACTTCTAATAGTAGTTTTTAATGTTTTCGTCCACTCTATTCTTTATATCTTCGGCAAAATGTGGTTGCAGCGTATAGATTACTACTTCAATAAAATATTCATCGTTAACGTGTTCAATATTTTCGATAAGAACAGGTTGCGATAAAGCTACCCAAGGCGTGTTAATAATTTCGACCTTTAGCTTAGGAATGATATAATTTGTTTGTACCGCCCTTGGGAAAAAAAACTTGAGATTCACCTTATTCAGGTTAGCATTATTACTTTGCTTACTAATGATAGTGGCACTGATTTTATGATAGGGAATGCTTTTTATATCGCCATGCTTATCGATAAGGTTCAAACTAAAATTCCCGAGCTTCTCAATTTTTCCTTTCAGGTCGTTTATTTCCACAATACTTCCCTCCCTTACTTTGTCTTGAATTTTTAAATAAACTCCAGAAAAAAAGTCTCTGAGCAGGTAAAATGAAGGTATAATAGCTATTACAATAACAATTCCCAATGAAACTAGGCCAAATATATTTTGTGAAAAATAGTACTGTTTCACTAAACCTATTACTATTCCGAGCCACAATAAAAGCTCTAGTATGGTTAATAGGTAGGTGCTATGATGTTTAAAAGTAGGTGAATACTTTAAGGATCGATTAATAAACCCTAACAATCGGAACATTACAACAATGCCCAATAGAATAAAAAAAAGTTTTACAGACATATGCTTTGTGTTTAGATGATTCCTTTATTGATACATGTTTCGACCATAAACGGCTCGATATTGCGACCCAAACGGTATGTATTAAGTCCTTTTGTTACAATAAGACCGAAATTAAGGAGCTTTACTAGCAATAAATCAACTGCTTTAGTATCGTAACCTGTAATCCGCATCAACTTTTCAGCATCCATGTATTTGTGCTGTATAAATAAGGCTACCACCACCAAAAGCTCGGCATCTAATCTTTTTAGGACCTCCATGTTTGGTTTCGACGGCTTTTTAATACTTATGGTACCAGCCTCCGAATCTACAATGTTAGCTTTCCATGTACTTAGTGCCACTCCAGGAATTCCCTGGGTAAAGTTAAAATAGGCACTAAATAGTAAGGACAAACTAAGTGGAGATATATCCTCTTCTTCCTTGCCATTGTATTTTAGTTTTAAACCACTTGATTTATGCCTGTAAATGATCAATTTTTGCAATTGCTCGGTATTAAAGTTACCACATTCAACAACTGAAAGTAAATGCACTTGAAGCGGCAATGTTTCTTTTATTACGTTGTATGCGTATTTATTACAATTCAACATGAAGAATACCTTATGACTGTAGTTTGCTATCAGCTCAATAATTTTGTTGATTACTTCGCCACCTTTATGATTTCTCTCCCACCACAATTCAATATCATTCATTACCACAATGCTATTGTGAGGAATGCTATTAAAAATATCGTCGAAATTGGACATGTGAACCATTTGTTCCTGCATGCGGGTTAATAACACATGAGTATCGACAGAACCATTTATAGGTGGATCGATCCAAAAAACATTACTTTTCTTGACTAAATTGTTTGCGGCATAACGAGTCAAAGCCGTTTTACCGGACCCATGCACTCCATGAATTAATACGGCACCACTAATGCCATACCTATGACGTTGCATGGCCTGCTTAATTTTTAAATACTCTTCCTCTCGGCCCACCCAAAACTCATCGGATATTTTAGAGCTTCCGCTTAATAAGCTACGATAAAAAACCGGCACGCGCTGGTACACCTTTTTATTGGGTATGAGTTGGTCAATAATATCTAAAATTTCGTTGGCATTAGGCTTGCCTGGTTTCGTGTTTGATAAATATTTTTTAGAAAGAATAATCCCACTACTTGTATTATTTAATAGTTGAATAAACACATTACTAAGTTTGCCTTTTAAAAATTGATATTTATCGCTAATGCTTTTGCTTAGTTTTTTATTCTTACTCTCTCGTTTTAATGTACTTATCTTCTTTTCTGATTCTAAAATAGCATGATAGAAAAAGTTGGAGAAGGTCTCTAACATTAAATCGGTAGCTTTTTTATCTAATACCAACAGAGCATTCTCAATTTTTGCTTTTTCACTAATTACCTTCGCACTTAACTTTTGGTAAAACTCTTGATGTTGATTTTGCTCTCCTTTTAATACATTGTTATTTTGATCCCTATTGCTGAGTCGAAATTGAAGCAAACTACTAAACTCTCTGCACTCAACAATGGCTTGATTAACAATTCCTCCCAGACTTAATACTTCTCGATAAAAAGGTTCATAAAACAAAGTATCAAACGAATGAGATCCAATTCTTCGAAGATTAATATCGATGCTTGTTAGCTCGCTAAAAGGAACCGCCTTCGAATTTTTGTATATGGTTGCTGGTAGCTGAATATTCTCTGGTAACTCATCAATAATTTTAGACAATTTAGTGTGCGATTCGCTAAAGAAATTTTGAATTTGTAGATTATCTGGAAAAATTTGAGATTTCACATTTGCAGTATCCGTCTTCGCAACAATATCAATATTTTCGGCCAATTTAGTGATTGGACTAATTACAAATTCGTTGATATAGGCATACATGCGTTCATTACCAGCAAGAAGTACATTAACTCCCAATTTTTGCTGAGAAATAATCAACACATCAAGATGTAGGGATGTATTGATTAAATTAACCGCAGTTTCCCAATTTTCAGCATACGAAACCAGATACTCGTCGTGTATGTTACTTCGTGTTTTAAATTTTGCATTTGCAGTTTTAATCGATTTTGGATTGTCCATATCCTCGACCAAAGCGATCAGAACCTGACGAACAGACAGTGCAATTGTATTACTAGATTGCTCCTTAAATACAATTAATTCATCCTCAAGCTTTTTAAACTCCGATAAGCTTTCGGATAAACTAAAAAGAAGAATTTCTTGTGAGCTCTCGTTTTGCAACAGCAATTTTTCGTATTGATCGTTAATCCCGAAAATAATTTTTCGAAGCGTTGTAAATAACTGTATGGATAGCTCATCCAATCCTGTTAACTGCTCAGAAATTTTTGGGAAAAGTTCGCTACTTAAATAGTAATCAATAGCCTTTTTGTAAGTTAATTTAGACCTACTTTCTTTCTGCTTATTTGGAATAGTAAAGGCAAGCGCCAGATGATCGGGTGTTTCGTATAATAAATTGCCTTTTTTTGCCAGTAATTCATTAATACCTGCACTTATTCCTTTTTGCGCGCTCAATAAGGTCTGAGGGTTTTTTAACTCCACTATTTTATTGATGCTTCGAAGAAAAGATTGATGATTCCGATTTATCGTTTTTTCATATTCATGCTTCCCTAATTCTGCTAATTCACTTTCTAGCTTAGCATGATTCGCCACAGCAAACTCCCGAATACTTTTCAATATATACAGCTCGCTATCAATGGCTTGCAGTAAAGCATCCTCTACAACTGGTGTGCTTATGGAAGTAAGTTTTGTTTCGAGACTGCTAATATTTGCAGAAACAAGCGAGTTGCTTATTTCGGGTAGCGATGGTAAGTTGATATTTTTTACAATGGCTGGCGCTTTTGTTTTTGCATCGGTTAAGGGACTTATTAAATCGATAACCTCGAATTCATTAGAAGGACTTAAAAACAGTAAGCTTGCAGGTAATTCAGTAAGCTGATTAACTGTGTTAATATATTCAGAGCTATATGCTTCATTTTTTTGCGACAGTCCTAACAATACTAAATCTGCATCGCGCGATTCGGTACAAATAATTGATTCTTTTGTGCGGGTGCCAAAATCATTACCAATGATCTTAATATCCGCAACAATACGCCTATCTACCAACAATTCTTTAATGTTTCGTTGTAAGGTATCGCCAATAAATGTATTGTTATTAATTATTAAAATGCGAATTTTTGCATCTCGCCATTTGGGGTCGATCAACAAAAATTTAATGATGTGAAGGCCTAGATTCAGAATTCTTCCTTTTCCATTCCACCAGATATCAATATTTTGTTTCTTCCCAAATCCAAGCTCCTTATGGTAGCTTAAAAAGATGGCATTTAAACTTTTAGCTTTAAAATCTTGAAGTACATGAGTTAAAAATTCGGCATTCTTTAAATCCTTACTCCATCCCATTAAAATGGTATTTGGTTCAAAACCTGTAAATCCGTAGGCATTGGTCACCGTTTTCATGCCCTCCTCTAAGGTTTTACTGGAGTACTGACGAGTAAAATAATTGGGTGCCAATTTGTTTTTAGCAACCGAAAGTTCTTTTACAGGATTACGATCCTGCCCCACTACTAATTTAAAATCGGTTAAAGCTCCTAACTTTCCGGTTAGCGAAAGTCCCATTTCAATAAGGTGCGGACGTGCGTTTTCGCCTCCGCTGAATAAGATGATATTCGGTTGCCAATTGCGGGAATTCACCTTTTGAATGCTCAGTTTTAAGAGTGCTTTTTTTGCCAGGTTCGTCCAAAAACTACTCCAGGCATCCCCGGTTTCTAAAATTAATTCTTTCCGTTGCAAGTACAAATAGAGCAAGCTCAATACAATTGTTGCTCCTGCAAGTGCCAGAAAATCGAGCAGGATCATTACTATAAAAGCCGACAAAGCTCCCAATATGCTTACAAATTTTGGAATTTTAAAAGCAGGGCGAAAATCGGAACTAGACCAACTCTCTATGGCAGAAGCCAAATTTAAAAAAGCATAAGTGGTAATGAAGAACATCGATACAATACGTGCAATTACATCTAACTCACCAATTAATATTCCTGCCTCTGCAATAACAAATGCAACTAATAATGCATTTCGAGGTTCATTAGTAGCACCAGTACCTTTCGCAAAGGCTCTGTGTGCAATTTTATCCATTGCAATGGCTTGAAGAATACGAGGTGCACCTAAAATACTTCCCAAAGCAGATGATAATGTAGCTCCCCAAATACCGGCAATAACCAATTGAGGAACCAGGGAAATTTTAAAGAGAATATCAGGATCGTTGGCTAATGCATCGGAACTAACGGTAAACGCGTAAAAAAAAGCCAATGCAATGTAAACAACAAAACCAATCCCTACCGCCATAATTGCACCCATAGGTAGCGACTTACGTGGATTTTTTAAATCTCCAGACATGGAAACTCCTGCTTCGAAACCTGTTACTGCAGGAAAAAAGATACCAAACAGCAACATAAAAGGAGCCGAAGTAGCTAATGGTTTTAAATTTACCGTGGTGGGAGCAAAATCGTGATTACCCAAGAAAATAGAAAACAGTGATAATACAATGGCACCCATTATAAAATACTGTGACTTAATGGCTAAGGAGGTACTTATGAACGTAATTGTGGTAACAGCAATCAGCACAATGGTACCTGCTATTCGGATATTAGCTATTGTATTTTCGATGCCCCAGTATTGCAAAAAACTTTCAGAAAAACCAATCAAATATAAGCTGACACTAAAGGATAAACCAACGAATAAGGCTAAACCTAAAGTACCACCAATAGGTAAACCCAAACTTCGCGAAATCATAAAATAAGTACCGCCGTTTTGTACTGGCTTATCCGTTGATAAAGAGGCCACACTAAGACTTGTTGTAATGGAAATAATATGCGCAATAAGAATGATTCCAATGGTATTTATCAAACCTGCCTGTCCAATAATTGCAGGAAAACGTAAATACATGATCACACCAAGAATAGTCAATATCGAAGGAGTAAACACTCCTCCAAAGGTTCCGAATTTTTTTGCTTTAGCCATCTTGCTACTTATTATCTAAATTAAATCTTGCTTTATTCGTTTCTCCTTACTGTTAAAAATTGTCTGATTTCGGCAACCGCTTGCTGTTTCTTTATCAGTAATAATACTTCGTATATCCATGATTATAACATCTCTAGTGCTGGAAGCGAAACTCGATTTCCTCACTTTTTTAGGCAATTCAGTTCTTTAAATCTTTTAAATTTTCAGACTCTTTCCAATCGCTTTCAAAATCTATTCAAGCTTATCTCTTTTCCACTACTTTCAAGTTCTCCAAACCAAACATTAAGTGTACTTTTAAAAATAGACTAAACCTCTTATTATCAGATTATACCTGTAGTATTTTAAATTCGATATAGAAGCTAACTTAAGCATTAAAAGTAAGGATATAAAATAAAGTAATAGTAATAATAAAATCGATACACCACATGCCTACATTCGTCTTTTTTATCTGCTTTTGTGAAATTTTAATTTAGTTCGGGACAATGCTTTTGTTTCTTTTATATCAGCAAATTACTAGAAGTTTGCCTCCTTTTTAAAAGACCCAAAACAATACCTTTACAGTATCTATACAACCAATAATTCCGAATAGTTCCACAATTACTTATTCCTCTCCTAAAATGTAAAAGCTCAACGAATATCTTCGATCGTTTTTTTGATCTATTCTACACATCTTGTTTTTCCGAGATGCGTAAAAACTCCATTCGAGGATTGGCGTTTGGGTTAAAAGACGATGGACCCGCCACCAAAATGGCAATTGAACCCTTAATATCTCTTTCGTGTAGCCATATTCGAGCAAATTCACTCCAATTTTCAGGTTCTTGACTCAGCAGAACGGAATGTACTCCGTACGAGAAGGTGAGTCCTTGACAAACATTGGCATGTTGACTTACTGCCACAATCCAAACCTCAGGGGCAAAGCGCGAAATCATTCTAGCCGTTTTGCCAGTTCGGGTAGGTGTAAATACACTTGCACAAGGCACGGTTTGCAATGCATTTTGTACCATCGTTGAAAGAGCCGCTGCTCCGGTAGCCGGTTTTTGCGGATCGAAAACTACATTCAAATCCACTTGTTTGTGTGCGGGACGGTTTTTCTCCGTGTAACTAGCAATATCCGCGAGCATTTTAACAGATTCTTCGGGATATTTCCCCATTGCTGATTCTCCTGAAAGCATTATGCAATCGGTACCATCCAAAATAGCATTTGCGACATCGGTTGATTCGGCACGAGTTGGTAAGCGACTAATCGTCATCGATTCCAACATCTGAGTAGCGGTAATAACAGGCTTACCGGCCATTCTGCTTTTATTAATCAGTTGTTTTTGTATGATGGCCATTTTCTGAATCGGTATCTCCACACCCAAATCACCCCGAGCTACCATGATGCCATCCGAAGCCTTAAGTATTTCATCAAAGTTATCCAAAGCATCAGCACGCTCTATTTTTGCAATAACAAAAGGATCTTTTCCAAGATCACGAGCAGCTTTTCGCACACTTTCGATGTCGGCAGCGGTTTCTACAAACGATTGACTGATAGCATCTACCCCATTTTCTAAAGCGAATTTAAGACATGCGCGGTCGTGATCAGTAAAGGCACTTAATCCGAGATTTATACCCGGTAAATTGAGTCCTTTTCGGGAGCGTAACTCACCACCCACCGACACTTTGCAGTGTACATCGATATCAGAAATAGATTCGACAATGAGTTGAACTAATCCATCGTTTAAAAAGAGCCTGTCGCCGATTTTAACAACCTTAGGCAAACGCTCAAAACTCACCGAAACTCGTTGTTGATTGCCCGTAATATCTTCGCTAGTTAGTGTAAAACTATCGCCTGATGCTAATTGAATAGGTTCTTTTTCTATCGTTCCCAAACGCATCTTTGGTCCCGGCAAATCGGCCATAATCGCAACCCTACGTCCGGTTACTTTTTGAGCTGTACGGATACGCACTATTCGTTCGGCATGATCGGAAAAATCGCCATGAGAAAAATTTAATCGCGCAATATTCATACCGGCTCGCATTAAACGTTCGAGCATTTCGGGCGAGTCGGAAGCCGGGCCGATGGTTGCAACTATTTTTGTTTTATGATTGGACAAGAATGTATTAGGCATTTCTTTAATTTTTATATTTTTTAGATCCTTAAAAACTGCTCCCTTCATTTAGCTAAGTCTGATTTTTAAAACCACCCAACCAGCTTACAAATTATTACTTAGGGTGAATTGCTAACCATTTACAATAAAGCCAGAGGAATTAAAGATAATGATATATAATTAGCTAATGCTACAAATGATCCTCTCTTGTGAAGGATTATGGGTTTTTGTAAGCATATTCTGAAATTTTAATTTAGTTCGGGATAATTCTTTTTGACATACAAGCTTAAAATTGGACGATATCCACATGAAAATTACGTTTGGGTTCATGAGTTAATTCTATAATCAGATTTCTGAAAATAATGAAGAACTAGCATTACTTTTTCAGTCCCTCCTACTTCTCATAAACTTGACACATTTGACACATTGAAATTTTACTAATTTTACTTAACTTGCTTTTCAATTCGAATATTGCAAGTACAATCAACTACAAAACAGCTACTTGACACAAGATTGAAACGACAGAATAAAATTATGAGATTTGAATTAACATTGAACCGCACCACAAAGCAGCGAATGCTGCCCATGGATTACCAGTATTACATTAGTGCCTGGATTTACAAAGTATTAAAACACGCCGATGCCAACTTTGCCGATTTTCTGCACAACAAAGGTTATGGAAGAGATAAAAACACCAGCAAACTTTACAAACTGTTCTGTTTTTCGAAGTTGAACTTTGGAAAGCCAAAACTCTGGAAAGAAAAGAAACTTTTTGAGATTTCAGCTCATGAAATTAAACTGCAAATTTCGTTCGATGTGAACGAAGTGGCTTCCAATTTCATAAAAGGTTTGTTTATGCAACAAGAATTTTATTTGGGCGATAAATTTAACGGTATCGATTTTAAAGTTGCTAATGTGGCTGCACTGGCTGAACCTGATTTTACAGAAACAATGTGCTACCATTTACAAACTCCTTGGGTGATTAGTTATCAAAAAGAAAATGACAAACCTCCGAGATATCTTTCGCCTACGGATGAACTGTTCGATAGCCTGACAGTAAAGCATCTGACTGAGAAATACGAAAACACCCGCCAAGCAAAATTAATTGAGCCAGACCAGATCAATGTTAAAAGACTAAACGATTTTAAACGTGCTGGTTTTGTGATAAAACCTGGAACCAGAGAGCAAAGTCGCATTGTTGGAAATTTATTTCTTGACTATTTAAAAGTTGAAATGGTGATGAATTATTAAAACTAATGGTAGGTAAATAAATTAACCTTCAAGGTTTTTAAAACCTTGAAGGTTAGAATAAAAAGAAACACTCTGAATATAGCAATTAATAAATATGAAGTTTTTAATAAAAGATTATGTACTCTAAAATAAAAATGAACTAAACATATGAGAATACACATAAAAACCACACCTTCAAAGCAAACTATTGATTTCAACCATTTGCATTTGCTCACTGGAACCATCCATAAATGGTTTGGAAAAAATGAGTTTCATGATTCCATTTCGCTTTACTCATTCTCCAACTTAACAGGAGGTAAAGCATCAAAAAATGGACTAGACTTTCCGAACGGCGCCAGTTTCTTTATCAGTTGTTGGGATAATCAACAAGCCAAACTGCTAGTAACAGGAATCCAAAACCATCCAGAAATGTTTTTTGGCTTGAAAGTCGCTGAAATTATCTTACAGGAAGATCCCGAATTATCAACAAAATCGAGCTTCCAGGTTGGAAGTCCGATTTATATTCAGCGTAATCTAGAAAATGGCAGAAAAAAATTCTACTATTTCGATGATAAAGAATCTCCAGAACTTCTTGCAGAAACTCTTACCTCAAAAATGATAAATGCTGGTTTAGCTGAAGATGAAACATTAAAAATAACTTTCGATAAAAACTATCGCAAAAAAGGCACTAAAAAAATCGATTATATCCGAGGCAATAAAGTCACACAAATTCGGGCAAGTTGGTGTCCTGTAATTATTGAAGGCAAACCAGAAACTAAAGCTTTCGCATGGAATGTAGGAATTGGGAATAGTACTGGAATTGGCTTTGGAGCTATAAAATGAGATAATATGGAAAAGATATTCGTAGTAAAATATACAGGTCCTTTTGGTTTTATAAAGCCATGGACTGCTGTTCGCGATAGCGAAACCTACAGCCAACAATTTTTAACCCCTTCTATTGTCGCTGGAATAGAACGAAAACTATTTCCTGAATTATTGAAAGATGATGATGGAGAAATTAAAAAGATTGTTGGACATCGGTTAAGCTATAAACAAATATCGCAACAACAAGAACAAATTCAACCACGAGGCTGGAACAAAAAAAGTAGTGGTGAAGAAAAAGGATTTCACCGACCTTATGCAATATTAGTTAGGGGTGTCCTCATTGAACCTGTTCTTTGGTTGGCATTTAAAACCATGAAAGATGCTTCAAGTGCATCAGAAGAACACATTTGTCTGTGTAGAAATGAAGATATTCTTTATCCTAACAGTGAAATAATTGAAGTTGCCAAAGATGAATTTAATACAGATCAAGATCAATTTGCAGGATTTGAACTGATATTTGAAAGAAACGATGAATCATTTCTTGTTGGATACAATCGAATAAAAAAGAATGAACCAATGTACGGTTACTTAAAAGTGTTAGGCACACCAGTAAAAACCAATTACTAAATAAACCTGAAATGGCACAATCATTATCAAAATTATATGTCCATTTGATTTACCACATAAAAAATACCTCGGTAGTAATCCGTGATGAAGAAAAACAGAAACTTTACGCCTATATGGGTTCTGTTTTAAAATCGAACGATTCAATTCCAATAATAATTAATGGAACAGAAGACCACGTACATATTTTATGTGTGATGTCGAAAAATATTGCTCTTGCAAAACTGATAGAAGAAATAAAACGCCACAGCAGTAGGTGGATTAAAACACTTGATAAATATTATAATGATTTCGCATGGCAAGGAGGTTATGGAGGTTTCTCCGTTAGTCCATCCATTCATGACAAAACAAAACGGTATATCGAGAATCAAGAAGAACATCACAAGAAAAAAGACTTTAAAGAAGAATATTTAATGTTTTTGAAAGAATATGGAATTAAATACGATGAAAAATATTTATGGTACGATTGATTTGCCCTTTCAGGGCGATTATTTGATGCGATGCATCAAACCCAGGGTTTCGCCCTGGGCTGAATTAAATTGGGCTTTCAGCCCGAAAAAATTTAATTCTTTGAATGTAATTTTCATCTAAATAATTAGTCCGTAACTATAATTGCCTGAAAGGCACATTGATTTTAGCCCAATGGCAACGCCTTGGGAGATTATAGCAACATTATATAATCTGCGGGCTGAAAGCCCAATTAAACAGAAAATCAAAAAATAATATATGAACCAAGTTTGCCCACATATTAAAGCCAAAGGAAAGCCCGAAGAAACCACATTACATCAACATTTGATGGAGGTTAGCTTAGCCGTAGAAAAAATTGCTGGTGCTCTAAATTTTGATGCAGAGATAGCACGATGCGGTGCTATTTTACATGATATTGGAAAAACCAGCTCTGTTTTTCAATCGCGATTAAATTCGAAAACAATACCTAAAACACCATTCAGGCATGAAATAGCTTCCTGCTTTTTTCTTTCTGCTTTCCCAGAAAATATACATCCTCAACTAATCGAGATGGTAATTGCCCATCATAAATCAATTTTACATGATGCTAGAGATAAAGGAATACTCGATTTAGAAGAAGTACGCGGAGATACTTTTAGCCTTCACATAAAAGATTGGAATAACTGGAAGGTTGATGCTATAGAAATTTTAAATGCATTAGGCATTAAAGCGGATAATATTTCGGAACAACAAGCACAAGAAAACTTTGATAAAGTTTATGACTATTGCGATGATATTGTACAAGAAAGAGGTTTTTCAGAGTGGAGAGGTCTGTTAATGGCAGCTGATCATTTTGCTTCTGCTCTATCGGAAAATACAGAAGAATATCTGAAACGCACTTTTCAAACTCCAAACCTTAACTTCTATAATCGTCAACATAAACTCTATCCTTTATCCGAAAAAAATAGCGTGTCAGATAAAAGACACACTATGGTTGTTGCTTGCACCGGAGCAGGAAAAACCGACTACTTATTTCGCAGATGCAAGGGTCGCATTTTTTACACACTTCCTTTTCAGGCTTCTATCAATGCCATGTATAAACGGGTAAAAAATGATTTGAAAAATGACAATCCAAACTTGGACATTCGCTTACTGCATGCGTCTTCTTCTATTTCAGCAAAAGGAGCTACCAAAGAAGAAAAAATAATACAAGGACACGTTGGTGCAGCTGTTAAGGTGCTAACACCACACCAAATAGCTGCTATTGCCTTCGGAACAAATGGTTACGAAGCTATGCTTTTAGATATTAAAGGTTGCGATGTTATATTAGATGAAATTCACACCTATACCAATATTACAAGGGCTATTGTTCTTAAGATCATTCAAGTTCTTAACTATTTAAATTGCAAGATTCATATTGGAACTGCAACTATGCCAAGCATTCTATACAATCGAATTATCAATATTTTAGGAAAAGAGAATGTATTGGAAGTAAAATTGGAAGATAAAGAATTAACAGCTTTCAATAGGCATATTATCCATAAGTTGGATGATTGGGATCAGACCCATGAAATAATATCAACAGCAGTTCTCGAGGATAAAAAACTATTAGTAGTTTGCAACCGTGTTCAACATGCACAAGAACAATACAAAAAATTGTCGGACTTAAACCCTGAAATACCAATTCTTTTAATTCACAGTCGATTTAAAAAAGGGGATCGCGATGAAAAAGAACGATTACTTTTAGGACTGACAGAAGATGGAACACCCAACGGAAATTTCAACACTTCAAACAAAGCCTGCATTGTTGTATCTACCCAAGTTGTTGAAGTTAGTCTGGACATTAGTTTCGATCTCATGATTACTGAAGCTGCTCCTCTTGATTCTCTTATTCAACGATTTGGACGTGTAAACCGAAAACGGAACAATGACACCATTGGAAAATTCAAGCCTATTTATGTTTTAGCTCCACCTGAAGATGAAAAAGAAGCCTTGCCTTACGATCTTGAAATTATAAACCGAAGTTATGCAACACTACCCAACTATGAAGTGCTTCAGGAAAATCAATTACAAGCTAAAATAGATCAAGTTTTTACTGAAATTGATTTTCTAAAAATTGAAGAACATTCGGTTTTTAAAGAAGATGGACGATGGACAATTGATAAACTCACTCATAATTCAAAAGCTATTTTACTTGACCTACTGGATATTGACAGTGTGAATTGTATTTGTGAGGCGGATGAAGATGCATACCGTGAAGGAAATACCGAAACAAGAAGCAAACTCACCGTGAGTACGCGCTATTACATTGCCCAGAATCTAAATCAGCTTACTAAATGTGGAATCGAGCCTTTTATTTTACCCGATGCCGCTTATAGTAGCGAATTTGGTTTAGATGTATCAAAAGCAAAACCAGAATTTTACGATACTAAATATTCATTCCTATAAAATGAAAATACAATGATAGCATCAACAATAGGACGCACTTTTTTGAAAGTGTTCAATGAAAAAACAGAAAATAATTATACTGCCAAGGAGTTCTTTGAAAAGGAATATTTTGAAACTTTTTACAATCATTCAAAGTACTTTTCTTGGCCACAAAATTCTCCCTTTGTGCAAGGAATAACGACACTTGAAAATGGTATACTCGGATTAATGAGTGTTGTAAAAAATGAAAATGGCGATACCAAACAATTTAGTACTGATGAAGAACTTGAGGACTGGTGCAACAAATTAAAAAAGGATCCAAATTTTGGAGGTTTTAAGGTTAAAACAAAGAAGCAAGTAAAGATTATCCAAAAATTAAGCCTTGCAAAAAGAAAAGAACTCCTAGAAGAATTTACAAATAAAGTAATTGAAGCGAAGAATAATAAAAACATAGAAGCAAGTATTGCCATTGGTTTTCCTGCTTCTGAATTAAAAGAATATGCTACAACATCAGGAGCTGTAACCGATATTACTATTGAAAACGATATTGAAGACATATATCTTTCATGGATTGGTGGTGGCTTATGTGTAGGAATCGCAGGTGGATATTCTATATTCTTTAATGAACCCAATATTCTTTTTAAACTTTATGAAGGATGGAAAATTTATCGAAACTATTTAAATGATCAAAGCTTGCTTAAACTCAGAGGAAATCAAATAAATACATGGAACGGACAATGGTTAAATTTTGCATTTAATAAACGTTTCCGCGAAGATTTTGACTTTGCTCAACTTCACACTCAGGATGTATTTTCAGTCACTGAACAAGTAATTGAAGTCAATACTATTAACTGGAGTGAACTATTTTTTAATATCTCCAATAAATATCCACAACAAACCTTAACTGGCTATGTATTTAGTTTAGGTCAAACCAATAAAACCCTAGGTTTTTACCCTTTTCATTTCGATAAGGCAAAAACACTTATTCACTATTACAAACTACTATTCGGAGAACAAGCCGCTTTAACTGAAGCCAAAGATTATGAAGCCTTATTTGGTATTCATATAAAACGTGCATGCGAATTAGGTTCTATTGGACTCCAAGCATTGGAACCCAAAAACTTGCGAAAATATTTTGGTAATGACTCTACATTAACATTAGCCAAACCAAAATTGAATCAAAAAGGAAACGAAACCGATGAAGATTATGGAATACGCAAATGCAAAGTTCTTCAAAAAGATTACGATAATATAATTACTTACAGAACATATAAAACTTGGTTATTAGCTATGATTACAAAAAACAAAGAAGAATCGTTAGAATATACCAACGAAGTAGCTAGGGCACTTCTTGCGTATAGAGCAAAAGCAACCAAACTTGACAGAAAGAACTTAATTCAATCTGACATTTTGGGCGCTAAATCAAAAAAAGCATTTATCGATGCTTTAGTTACAATCATTTCAGAAATAGATGAGAATGGATTGTTAGTAATGAAACAACTGCGTGATAGAGTACATATGATGTCGGCTGAGGATTTTGGCTATTTCGTTGTACTACTAAAATTTGATTACGCTTACGAAGAAAGAAATTCATAAATCTTAAAAAATATAAAATAATGAATACTATTTATATCAGAACATTAAAGAGAGCAGAACACACCGTATTTTGTGTGGCCGATGGTCAGAAAACATACTACGATCCTCAATTCAACAAGAGTGTTCCCTATTCCAGTGGACAACAAGTAAAGCGATCGATGATCGATGCACTTTCAAACGCCTTAAACGAGGTTCCATCTCCAACTACATTTTTATTTGATGTTAATAAAAAAGGAGAAATGAAAGAAGGTGAAGTTTTTGCAACTTGCGATCCATCTTATGCAGACCAACTATTTGGCGGATGGATGAAAGCTTCCAAAGGTGGAAAAGATAGAACCATAAAACGTAGAAGTCCATTATCAATATCATCAATGCGAGGTTTACATCCATTATTAGCAGGCATTGACAAGGAAAACGTTTCATTTGATAGAAGCGACAGGCCTAACAACAAGGTTATTGTGCGAGATGAAAAAAATAATATTCTGGATGAAGAACAAATTACTGCTTTGCTTGAAGGAAAAGACCGAAGTTTAAGCCGTAAATGGATACCTGACAACAAAAGAGCCGTTGGTCTTTTTGTGCAAGACATGGCCATCGACCTTCGTCGTTTATTCTGTGTACTACTGAATAAATTGGAACCTGAAATTACTGCAGAAACAGAAGCCAAACTTCGCGAGGTTGGTTGGGAAGAAATCCAAACCGTTTTTGGAACTTGTTTAGTGACTCCTAAAGCTGTTCGTGAAAAATTAATTCCCGCTTTAGCCCACGCAATTATAAACTGGACAATCACTTCCAATCAATCGCGAACTTTTAGTCTAATGGAAACTTTAGCTGTTTCTGTATCAGATAATGCCAATAAAATTGCAGGAAGTATTCGGGCTAAGCTAAAAGAGGAAGAAGATAACAAAGCAGAACCTATTATCGAAGAAGAAATGACTGGTGTTGAAAGTTTCGTTACTCTTTCGGCTGGTGGTTATATCAGAACTAAAAAAGAAAGTGCAGATGCCCTTGATAAAGCAGAACAATCGTTAATCGACAAGATGCTTGCTTTCGACTACGAAAATCAATTAAATTAAAACAGATCATTTCATACCAGACCTTCAAGGTTTTAAAAACCTTGAAGGTCTAAAAAATGAAAAAACAATGGCAAATCCACAAATCCCTTTAGAGCCTGATCAGTTTTACCACATCTACAATCGTGGAATAAACAGTTGTTCTCTGTTTAAGGAGGCAGGCAATTACGAACATTTTCTGAGATTGTATGACAAGTACATTTCGCCGGTTGCCAAAACTTTTGCTTGGGTACTAATGGGAAATCATTTTCATTTGCTGGTATACATTACAAAACCAGAAGGTCTCGAAGATCTTCGTCCTTTAGAGCTTAATAAACGTATTAATCAACAATTCTCGAATCTGTTTAATGCTTACACAAAGGCCTTCAATAAAAGATACAATCGTACGGGAAGTCTTTTTGAACACAGTTTTCGGCGAAAAATAATTGATTCTAAAGATTATTTAAGACAAGTAGTACTTTACATACACAACAACCCCGTACATCACAATTTTTGCGATCATCCAATAGAGTATCCATGGTCATCGTACTTAACTTGCATATCGGTACAAACAACAAAACTAAATCGAGATGCAGTAATGGGCTGGTTCGATCATCAGGCAAATTTCAAATTAAGGCATAATCAAAAACTCGATATCGAAAAAATAGAACAATGGCTGGATTTGTAATGTTTCAACAAAAAAATCAATTCTTATAGCTTATGCATATCACTGGCACACACTTCAATTATTACATGGTTTGTCATCGCAAGCTGTGGTTATTTGCGAATAATATCCAAATGGAACAGTCTTCGGATTTGGTTTACGAGGGAAAAATGATTCACGAAAGCAGTTATCAGCAACGAAGTTCGAAATACGAAGAAATTGCAATAGATGGTATTAAAGTGGACTACTACGATACTAAGAATAAGGTGGTTCACGAAATTAAAAAATCGAGTAAGTTATTCGAATCTCATGTTTGGCAGGTAAAGTACTATATCTATGTATTGGAATTAAATGGTATCGAAGGCGTAAGTGGCATTCTGGAATATCCGAAAGAACGCAAAACAGAAGAGGTGTTTTTGAGTATCCCCGATAAGGAGAGAATTGCGGAACTACTTGAAGAAATTGATACAATTATTCACTCCGATAAATGCCCTGAAGTCATAAATAAGCCTAAATGTAAAAAATGCTCTTACTTCGACTTTTGTTACAGCTCAGAAAACGAAAAGTAATATTTTATATCAATAAATCTTAATCTGAAATGAAGAAAACCTATTACTTATTCAATCCTGGACGTTTATCGAGAAAAGACAATACGCTAAAATTTACACCTGTTGATGAAGAGGGAAATGATTTGAAACCACGATACCTGCCTGTTGAACAAGTTGACCAATTGTATGTTTTGGGAGCCTTGGATGCCAATTCGGCGTTGTATAACTTTTTAGGAAAAAATGATATTGCCGTTCATTTTTACGATTACTATGAAAATTATACCGGATCGTTTGCTCCGAAATGCAAATTGCTTTCGGGAAAAATGCTAATAGCTCAAACTCAGGCCTACTTAAAAAAATCGAAACGTATTATTGTTGCCCAGTCTTTTATTGAAGGCGCATCGTTTAATATGCTAAAGAATTTAAGATACTACGATAATCGAGGTAAGGATTTAATGCCTGTAATTGAAAGTATTGAGCTTCTTCGGAAAAAAATTGGTGAGACAAAAGAAATTGATGAATTGATGGGTATTGAAGGAAATATCCGCAAAAATTATTACGATGCGTTCAATTTAATCATCAACGATCATGAAATGGGAATTCGGACTAAACGTCCTCCTTTAAATATTGTAAACAGTCTGATATCCTTTGGAAATATGATGTGCTACTCGGAGTGCTTGCGCGCCATTCAAAAAACACAATTGGAGCCCACCATTAGTTTCCTGCACGAACCAGGAGAACGAAGATTTAGTCTGGCTTTAGATTTGGCAGAAGTATTTAAACCTTTTTTAGTAGATCGTGTCATCTTTAAGGTGTTAAATAAAAAGGAAATTCAGGAAAATGATTTCGAAGAAAAATTGAACCGAATTGTTTTGAAAGAGAAAGGAAAGAAAAAATTTATACAAGCTTTTGAGAAACGATTGGAGGAAACCATTAAACATCGGAGTTTAAACAGGAATGTTAGCTACAAACATTTAATAAAATTGGAATGCTATAAATTACAAAAACATCTGTTAGGTATAGAAGAATATAAACCCTTTAAAATTTACTGGTAATGTATGTAATTTTGGTTTACGACATGGGCGAAAAACGAGTTGGGAAAATGTTGAAATTGTGCCGACAATATTTAAACTGGATTCAGAATTCGGTTTTTGAGGGAGAAATAACAGAGGTGAAATTAAAAGAATTAATTTTAAAAGCTGAATTTATTATGAATGAAGAAGAACATGATAGTTTAATTCTGTTTAAAAGCCGAGAACAAAAATGGCTGGAAAAAGAGGTGATTGGACATGAAAAAAATGATTTGGATCAATTCCTTTAGTTGTCGATAAGGCATTACCAGTTCTTTCACTCCCTTTTTTTTAATGTTATTTCGTATTTTACGTTCTTTGACATACTGAAAACACAACTATTTCGACATTGTTGTCGAAACCCCGTATATTTTGTACTTTTACCCATCGACAACTTAGACCTATGGTTTAAGTTGAATCTGAAAATCTTAATTTGCTGATTTTCAGGTGTTTTTTTTCGAGTCGTCGATCGACTCTCAATCGCACCATACTGGAATTGAAATTGATTATGATTTATCAGATATGTCACAAGATAAACACTCTCAATCGCACCATACTGGAATTGAAATTTATTTAACCGAGAAACTAATCCGGCTAAGCCTGGCTCTCAATCGCACCATACTGGAATTGAAATTGCAGCATTTTTAAGCATTCGATCTTCAATCTTTTTCTCTCAATCGCACCATACTGGAATTGAAATATTACTTGATAAGGCTGATCAAAAATATCTTTTCGTACTCTCAATCGCACCATACTGGAATTGAAATGAAAACAAGCCGTTTGGGCTTTGAGATGAATCTACAACCTCTCAATCGCACCATACTGGAATTGAAATTGGAAATTTTTAATTGAACAGCATCCAACAGCCCTCTCTCAATCGCACCATACTGGAATTGAAATAATAAACAAAGTAAGCCAATGGTCTTTCGATGTAGCTCTCAATCGCACCATACTGGAATTGAAATGTATAAATTAACGCAGGAGTTTCGCCAACACAAGACTCTCAATCGCACCATACTGGAATTGAAATAAATAATCAAGGTAAGTACTTGGCTAGATGAATACGTCTCTCAATCGCACCATACTGGAATTGAAATAAATTATAACAGGGGATTATAAATCGCATCGCATTCTCTCAATCGCACCATACTGGAATTGAAATGGGGATAAGGAACTGCTTGAAAGAATGGAAATTGAAACTCTCAATCGCACCATACTGGAATTGAAATACGCTCGCATACAGTTTGTAACACCGCATAAAAATACTCTCAATCGCACCATACTGGAATTGAAATAAATAATCAAGGTAAGTACTTGGCTAGATGAATACGCTCTCAATCGCACCATACTGGAATTGAAATTTGCTCATCGAGTTTTGCAAGAAACTTTTATGCGGTGCTCTCAATCGCACCATACTGGAATTGAAATGAACCAAGGGCATCACTCCATGCTAGACTTAATTTTCTCTCAATCGCACCATACTGGAATTGAAATTTAGGAATGAACGCTTATACAAGACTATTACTAACACTCTCAATCGCACCATACTGGAATTGAAATTAAATACGTAGCTCCAAAATTCGATAAGGCAACAGCTCTCTCAATCGCACCATACTGGAATTGAAATATAGAAGAAGAAGTAGACCCTAAAGGGGGTAAAAACTCTCAATCGCACCATACTGGAATTGAAATAGTAAAGAGCATAGCGATAAAGGGGTTGATGATTTGCTCTCAATCGCACCATACTGGAATTGAAATAAAGACTTGGTGTGGATGCTAACTCTTTTTTTACACTCTCTCAATCGCACCATACTGGAATTGAAATCTCATATTGTCGAATACGTTCTTCATAGCCTTTCTACTCTCAATCGCACCATACTGGAATTGAAATAACAACATTGAAGATCATAATAATACCGAGAATTTAACTCTCAATCGCACCATACTGGAATTGAAATTCGCTTGACAGGTCGTAATCGATAGAACAAAGGTAACTCTCAATCGCACCATACTGGAATTGAAATCAGGTAAAAACAAAGCTGATTTATTAGATCTTTATTCTCTCAATCGCACCATACTGGAATTGAAATTCTTTAACGACCCATCACGCCCAACCATCTCAATCCTCTCAATCGCACCATACTGGAATTGAAATCTAACAGGCTTGTACTTCGCAAACCTGTTAATAAGCTCTCAATCGCACCATACTGGAATTGAAATCTAAACGTACCACTACCTGCATTAACTATATTCCTACTCTCAATCGCACCATACTGGAATTGAAATTTACAACGAAATTTGCACCAACTTTTTTACGCTTCTCTCAATCGCACCATACTGGAATTGAAATATGTAACAAATATGCACGGCAAATTACCTATGTATACTCTCAATCGCACCATACTGGAATTGAAATAAAATCACCAAGCATTTGAACATCTTTTTTATTATAAGCTCTCAATCGCACCATACTGGAATTGAAATTCAGAAAGTGAGAATTTGCCTTTTAGTTTTTTTAATCCTCTCAATCGCACCATACTGGAATTGAAATAAAAAAAGGAGCGTTTAAGCTCCTTTTTCTATTTAACTCTCAATCGCACCATACTGGAATTGAAATTAAGGCAGGCATGACAGGCGATCAAAAAGAGGCATTCTCTCAATCGCACCATACTGGAATTGAAATATGGAAATTTAAGGTTGATTAATGTTAAAGCAGGTACCTCTCAATCGCACCATACTGGAATTGAAATTGATGCCAAGGGCAATCGCCAAAATAACGAGTAGTCTCTCAATCGCACCATACTGGAATTGAAATCAGTTTAAACAAACCTGAAAAAATGGTCTATACTCTCTCTCAATCGCACCATACTGGAATTGAAATCATTGTAAATAAGCTTACCGCTATTGGTTACATGCTCTCTCAATCGCACCATACTGGAATTGAAATAACACAACAGTAGTGGTGAAGCTCGTGGTGTTTACCGCTCTCAATCGCACCATACTGGAATTGAAATTGGACTCAGCGCGGTGGTCAAGTCGAGCTACCGTTCTCTCAATCGCACCATACTGGAATTGAAATAATGGAATAAATAGTGTAGCTTTCAGGCTTCCTTTCTCTCAATCGCACCATACTGGAATTGAAATAACCGAAATGTACACTCGTAAAGATGATACTAAGGCTCTCAATCGCACCATACTGGAATTGAAATTGGAGTTATCTTGAATTGTCCACATCTAAGTCTTAATCTCTCAATCGCACCATACTGGAATTGAAATTTTATTGGGAACACCTGCTATACTGGTAAACTCCTGCTCTCAATCGCACCATACTGGAATTGAAATTCAATGTTCATTCTCATCAACATATTTTTAACAGCAACTCTCAATCGCACCATACTGGAATTGAAATTTGCTATTTGCTGCAGTTGCTAAACCTTTATTCATTCTCTCAATCGCACCATACTGGAATTGAAATAAAATATCAGCAATTGCAGTTCCAACCTTAGCCGATCCTCTCAATCGCACCATACTGGAATTGAAATGAAAAAGCAAACGAACTAGTATTTGAAGAGCTAGATCTCTCAATCGCACCATACTGGAATTGAAATGCTGAATATCAAGCTCATGGCGAAGGATATTACCAACTCTCAATCGCACCATACTGGAATTGAAATAAAAAAGAAGTACACACAAAAAGAAGCAATTTATCACTCTCAATCGCACCATACTGGAATTGAAATAAGCAAACACCCGAAGCGTTGTCGAACTTATTGCAAACTCTCAATCGCACCATACTGGAATTGAAATTACATTATTAATTCCTAAATGACATGAACATCGCTCTCTCAATCGCACCATACTGGAATTGAAATACGAAATTCCTGCGCCCAATAATGACCATTCGTTTTCTCTCAATCGCACCATACTGGAATTGAAATAACTTAAACTCTCAATTTGTAACCTCAGATGCTACGGCTCTCAATCGCACCATACTGGAATTGAAATGTAAAATGGGTCGTCTTGTACCAATAATGTGCGAAGCTCTCAATCGCACCATACTGGAATTGAAATACGTCACTTTCTAAAAGACGACAAATTCCAATACTTCTCTCAATCGCACCATACTGGAATTGAAATTAAGAAAGCAACCAAATTTACCGTTAAATCGGTCGGCTCTCAATCGCACCATACTGGAATTGAAATACATCAAAAGAGGGGCTGCTTTATGGTGATGATTGGACTCTCAATCGCACCATACTGGAATTGAAATCTAGTAGCGTGCCTTTATCATCCTCTTTGACCTCTCTCTCAATCGCACCATACTGGAATTGAAATCGCATTTTCCACAAGGTATTGTGATTCGCACACGCTCTCTCAATCGCACCATACTGGAATTGAAATAGCTTCGTAGTCTTGCTTGTCTTTTTTGTCTAACTCTCTCAATCGCACCATACTGGAATTGAAATCACTTAACATGGTAGCTTCCTATTCCAGAGGCTCTTCTCTCAATCGCACCATACTGGAATTGAAATTTCATGCTGATTTTGTACTGTACGAAGCAAGAAAAGACTCTCAATCGCACCATACTGGAATTGAAATAAGTTGTGTCCAATGGATTACCTAAACTACGACTTGCCTCTCAATCGCACCATACTGGAATTGAAATCACGAAAATATAGACTTATCAATTGATATAGGTGAACTCTCAATCGCACCATACTGGAATTGAAATTTACTTTCAACACTAATTTTAATACACATATCTCCCTCTCAATCGCACCATACTGGAATTGAAATTTGCTGTAAAGACGTTATGGACTCCGAATATATCACCTCTCAATCGCACCATACTGGAATTGAAATAGCGAAAGCGCAAAACTAAGAAGAGAAAATTTAATTACTCTCAATCGCACCATACTGGAATTGAAATCTTTTAGCCCGTTATCAAAAGTCCATATTTTAAACCCTCTCAATCGCACCATACTGGAATTGAAATAAGCAATCGACAAGTTAAAAGAAAAATTAAAAGGCTCTCAATCGCACCATACTGGAATTGAAATATGAGAATCACACCGTCAATTACATCGATTTTGTTTGCTCTCAATCGCACCATACTGGAATTGAAATTACCTCGAACCATTCTCTTACGATCATGTTATCCACTCTCAATCGCACCATACTGGAATTGAAATTAACGAATTAAAAAAACGAAAGGCTATGAAATTTGCTCTCAATCGCACCATACTGGAATTGAAATTCATCATAGAGCCGTTTTTAATGGATAATAAGAGGCTCTCTCAATCGCACCATACTGGAATTGAAATTGTGTAGGCACGCTTCCCGAACTGGTTATAAACTACTCTCAATCGCACCATACTGGAATTGAAATAAAGCAGGGTTAACCGCAACACCCTCAAACATTTCCTCTCAATCGCACCATACTGGAATTGAAATCATCGACAGTGAGGTTTGGCTTAAAAAACCTGACGGCTCTCAATCGCACCATACTGGAATTGAAATACATATGCCGTACTATTTCCAATAAATTCATTCCCACCTGATATTCGAATTGATCCCAATTTTTGAAACTGATCCTGAATTTACCACAAAAAAAAAATCCTTCCGAAAATATCGAAAGGATCTTTTTGTACCCAGGGCCGGGATCGAACCGGCACGGGTTGCCCCACTGGTGTTTGAGACCAGCGCGTCTACCAATTCCGCCACCTGGGCATTGCTTTTGAATGCGATGCAAATATAGACCTTTGTTTCAATCTCACAAAACAAAAACACTATTTTTTTTCGAAAAAAACTTCTCCCCTAAAATCTCTGTAAAGCAAGCCTACCGCAGATGTACTGAGCTTCATTTAATTATCCATTATGAAATTCATTATTTTAATTGCGTTATTAATGGCATTGAAGAACTAAAACTTGCACTACAAACGAAAAAATAGGTAACATTCCCGCTTCGCAGGCAAAATCAACTTAGCAATTCACATCAGGAATTTCTATATTAGCATAAAGATTATTGATTTGAAATATTCTACTTGCAAAACTACATTTGATAAAAATCATTTCACACAAAACATAAACTAAACTTTTCTAACATGCCAAACTTAGCTACCAATTACCTTGGATTAGATTTAACCAGTCCTATCATAGTCGCCAGTTCGGGACTATCCGATTCTATCGAAAAATTAATTGAATTAGAAGTACATGGCGCAGGGGCAATCGTGCTAAAATCTCTTTTCGAGGAAGAAATAATTATGGAAATGGATGAGCAAATGCACTCCATGACTAGTCGCCCTTTTGTATATCCCGAAACTTTCGATTATATGGATCAAGATCCACACGAAGATACTCTTCGAAAATATCTTCGATTGATTAAGGAAGCAAAATCGGCAGTTTCTATTCCAATTATTGCAAGTATTAACTGTGTAAGTGCCCAAAAATGGACTTATTTTGCTCAAGAAATAGAAAAAGCAGGAGCCGATGCGCTGGAAATAAACCTATTTGTTCTTCCTACCGATATGAATAGAACTGGAGATGAAAACGAACAAATTTACTATGATGTTTTAAAAACAGTAAAAGAACAAGTTGCTTTACCAATTGCCTTAAAAATAAGCCCTTACCATTCCAACTTATCGAATTTAATTAAGCGTTTGGATGATATGCATGTAGATGGAATTGTAATGTTCAATCGCTTTTACAGTCCCGATTTCGATATTAAAAATTTAAGCATTACCAGCGGACAAATTTTATCGAGCTCCGACGATTACAAGAATTCTTTACGATGGACTGGAATTATGTCGGAACGAGTAAAATGTTCTATTGCCGGCACAACAGGTATTCATACCTCCGAAAGTATTATAAAACATTTACTTGCTGGTGCCGATGCAGTTCAATTGGCTTCGGTATTGTATAAAAACGGTCCTGAATACATCGATGTTTTATCGAAAGAACTTTATGCCTGGATGGAAGAACACAATTTTAAGAAAATTAGCGATTTTAAAGGAAAAATGAGTCAATCGAAATCGAACGACCCAGCAGCTTTCGAACGAGTTCAGTTCATGAAACAATTCAGACACTTTGTAATGTAAAACTATTTTCTATCTGCGAAAGCAAGTTAGGAATTATAATAAAAATAGAAATTAGAATTGTCCAAACCCGAATCTATAACGATTCGGGTTTAATTTTGCGTTCAAACCGCAATTCATATGATATAAATCATAGGGAAACTGCCTTACAATCACTATCTTGTAATTTACGTATTTAAAAAGAAGAGTGCTAACCCCTTATGGTCCGAAAATTTATTTTTCTGCCGAAGGACAAATCATACTAAAACATGAAAGAATTTGGAGTTCAGGAAACACTTAAACGCCTTGGCATTAATTCAATTAATCAAGGAGTTTCGACCGGTACAAATTGGTTCGATTGCAATGGTGCAGTCACCGAATCGATTTCGCCAATTGATGGATCTCTTATTGCAAAAGTTAAAAATGCCGACAATGCCGATTACGAAAAAGTACTAACAACGGCTCAGGAAGCATTTAAAGTGTGGCGAAAAATGCCTGCTCCGAAACGAGGCGAAATTGTTCGCCAGATTGGAAACGCTCTTCGCGACGCAAAGAATGATTTAGGAAAATTGGTTAGTCTCGAAATGGGCAAAATATATCAGGAAGGATTAGGCGAAGTTCAGGAAATGATTGATATCTGCGATTTTGCAGTTGGCCAATCGAGAATGCTTTACGGATTTACCATGCATTCGGAACGTCCGGATCATAAAATGATGGATCAATACCATCCACTGGGAATTGTAGGAGTAATTTCTGCTTTCAACTTTCCCGTTGCAGTTTGGGCGTGGAATGCAATGCTGGCAGCCGTTTGTGGCGATGTAATTATTTGGAAACCCAGCTCGAAAGTACCCTTGTGTGCTTTGGCTTGCCACAATATCATACAAAAAGTATTAAAAGAGAACGATGTGCCCGAAGGTGTTTTCAACCTAGTAGTTGCAAAATCGTCGGTAATGGGCGATAATTTTATAGAAGACAAACGTGTTCCGTTAATTTCGGTAACCGGATCGACAGCCATTGGAAAACGAGTTGCCGAAAAAGTTGGTGCTCGCTTGGGCAGAACCATTGCCGAATTGGGCGGAAATAATGCCATAGTTATGGCTCCAACTGCCGATTTAGACATGGCAATTCCGGGTATTGTTTTTGGATCGGTTGGAACCGCCGGACAAAGATGTACCTCTACCCGACGTTTAATTATCCACGAAAGTATTTACGAAGATGTTAAAAACCGTTTGCTAAATGCCTACAAACAAGTGGAAAAGAAAATTGGTAATCCGCTAAACGAAAAAACATTGGTTGGCCCTGTTATTGATAGTGGCGCGGTAGAGGTTTACAAACATGCTATTGCCGAAGTAAAAAAAGCAGGCGGCAAAATTGTTTATGGCGATAAAGTGCTGGATGGAAATTTTGTGGTTCCTACCTTCTGCGAAGTAGAGAATCATTGGCAAATTGTTCAGGATGAATCATTTGTGCCAGTTCTTTATATCATGAAATACAAGACCTTAGATGAAGCTATTCAGTTGCACAATGATGTACCTCAGGGTTTATCCTCATCGATTTTTACCATGAACATGCGCGAAGCTCAAACTTTTATTTCTGCTGTTGGCAGCGATTGTGGTATTGCCAATATAAACATCGGAACATCGGGTGCCGAAATTGGTGGTGCTTTTGGTGGCGAAAAAGAAACTGGTGGCGGGCGAGAATCCGGTTCCGATTCCTGGAAAACCTACATGAGAAGGCAAACCAACACCATTAATTATGGTGAACATTTACCTCTGGCTCAGGGAATTAAATTCGATTTATAAACACAACACACCAAGCACTTACATTTTAAAAGTAGGAGAATATACCTCGGCATTTGTCGAGGTATTTTTTATTCTTATTCATAAGAAAACCAATCGCTATCGGCAACCACTTAATTTTGATTTTTCAATATCTATCGGCATATCGCCAAGCGGTTTTCAGTTAAAAATGCAGGAACAAATTAACATCGGCTGCTTATCAAAATTTAAAACGACAGAACAACAATACTTTACCCATTTTTTTTATTCGAAGTAAGCTGAATAATATCCAACACATAATTTTTAAAACCCTCGATTAATTGCTATTTTTGATCGATTATACTGCGTAGTAACTAAAACCAAGTAGTATCGGCGCAAGCTCGATATCGACTGTCAACGATTTATTGACAGACTACCGGCATATTTTTATAAAAACAGTATCACTATTCCACCCAAGCCTGTAAGCATGCTGAAAAAAATTTTAACCTCTTTGCTGATTCTTTTGCTTCTCACGATTATCGTTTTAGGCTATTTATTCCTTCAAAAACAGCGTGAATACAAAGGAATTGATCCTTTCTCGGCCATTCCTGTTAACTCGGAAATGATAGTTTCCTTTGAGAGTTTAGAACAACTAATCACTAAACTGGAAAACAACACTGGTGCGTGGAAAGAATTAAGCAAATTCGATAAAATTGCAGACATCAATAAAAACCTTCAGTTTGTAGACAGTCTGATAAGTCATTTTGATTCGCAAGGAACTTTATCTTTGGATCGATCTTTTACCATGGCGAGCCATTTGCAGGGAAAAAATGAAATTGAATATTTATACCTTCTTCCTATTACTGATTACCTGGAAGAAAAGAAAATTAAAAATGCCATTATTAATTGGGTAAGTTTGGACCGATCGGTTTCGGAACGAAAATACCACGACATTACTTTGTATAGTATTCCACCGGCAAACCCAAAGGAGAAAGGACTTCATTTCACTTTTTCGAAAGGATTATTTATTGCCAGCAGATCGATGCTACTAGTCGAAAATTCGGTATTGCAACTTAGTACCGAAAATTCTATTTGTAATTCGAAGGGTTTTGAGCAAATTCGTCGTACCATTGGAAAAAATGTTGATGCCAATATCTTCCTGAATCTTAAAACATTTCCTAAACAGGTTTCCTTATCGCTTGACAAAGATTACAGTAAGTTTATTCGAAACTATACCAATTTTGCAAACTGGACCGAGCTTGATCTTAGTTTCAGAAATAAAATTATTCTGCTTAATGGATTTACCTACAGCGATCCGCAGCAAGCAAATCTTATGAATCTGTTTTTGCAACAAGAACCTGTTAAAATGGAAATGGAAGCTATCATTCCTTCAAGTACCAGCATTTTAGCAATACTTGGCATCGACGATGCTTCTTTGCATCAAGGCAAATATCGTAGGTATCTCGATCAACTAGGACAACTATCAGAATATCAGAAAAACATTAACGAAGTAAAAAATAAAACGGGTGTAGATTACGAAGAGGCGATCTACTCTATTATCTATAAAGAAGTTGGCTTAGCCTTTACCGAAGGACTAACGAACAAGCGCTTTACTATTATTCGAACAAAAAGTGCCAGTATTGCAAAGGAAAAAATGCTGGAAATGATTCAAGGAAATGCGAAAAAAGAACAACGCTCCCTCTCCTATTACATGCGCACTTATCGTCTCGACAAAGAAACTAGTTTCGATATTTACAAATTGCCCGAGGAGCAACTTCCCGAAAAGCTTTTTGGAACTTTCTTTGCCGGAGCCTCATCGGCTTACTTCACTTTTATCGATAACTACCTGATTATGGGACCAGACATTAGCTCTCTTTCCGAATTTATTCAAGAATCGGTTTTAGGAAAAACCCTAAATACCAACCAGACTTATATGGAAAACAAAGAGTTTCTGTCCAATAAGGCGAACTTTTATTTATATGCATCTACTCCAAGGGCTAATGGCTTTATATCCACATTCTTAGATGCCGAGCTGCAGAAAGAAATTCAAGATCATAAACAAAGCGTTAATAAATTTCAGGCAATTGGTTTGCAGTTAAGTTCGAACCGAAACCTGATTTACAACAACTTATTTATCGAATACGATCCAATTTTGGAGTTGGCACCACAAACCGAATGGGAATCGAGATTGGATACCTGCTTTGGGCACAAACCATATTTGGTTGAGAATCATTACACCAAAGAGAATGAAATTTTAGTTCAGGATATTAATAATCAGCTTCATCTTTTAAATCCATCGGGACGAATTTTATGGAAAAAAACCTTAGAATCTCAAATTATTGGGAAAGTTCATCAAATTGATCTTTTTAAAAATGGAAAGCTCCAATACCTTTTTACCACAAAAAATATGCTTCATTTAATTGACCGAAATGGAGAAAATGTTGGAAATTATCCCATAAAATTAAAGTCAGAGGCGGTTCAAGGCGTTTCTATCTTCGATTACGACAACAATAAAAACTATCGATTTTTTATTCCCTGTCAGGATAAAATTATTTACGCTTACACCAAAGATGGCAGAACTCTAACTGGTTGGAATCCTAATAAAGCAGAAAATGAAATTACTTGCGAGCTGCAACACTTTAGGGTAAAAAACAAAGACTATATTGTTTATGCCGATAGGTATCGCGCCTACATTCTAAATCGCCGTGGCGAGGAAAGAATTAAACTGAAAGACCAGTTTTCTAAATCGGTAAAAAATCCTTTTTATTTAGAAAATGCAACGGGAAATACTGCCGACAGACTAGTAAGTACAGATGTGAACGGAACCATTTACTACTGCTATTTTGATGGAAGTGTTGAGAAAAAAACATTTACTCAGCTATCTGATTCTCACTTTTTTGTGGCTGCAGATGTTGATTCCGATGACAAAAATGAATACTTATTTGCAGATTATAACTTCCTAAAAATATTCGATGCCTCGGGAACACTAATTCTCGATAAAAAATTCGATTCGGGAATTAGCTTCCGTCCAAATGTTTACAGCTTTTCGCGAAGAAATATCGAAATTGGAATTTGTTTGGAAGATGAAAACAAAATCTTGCTAATTGATAAAGAAGGAACTATTCATGAAGGTTTCCCGCTAAAAGGAAATACCGAATTCTCTATCGGGTTTTCAAAGAATGGCGACAAATCCTTTCATCTTTATGTGGGCGATAACCGCAACTTCCTTCTTAATTATTCCGTACAATAATTTTTGCCAACAAAAAGGAACTATTCATGCAAGCAAAAAAATAGTCTGAACCGACTATTGCTATTCTCTATTTACAGATAAAACACAAATACTTATTAGTATTCAATTAGGGTGTACCCCTACTTTTTCGGTACTATTTGTAAATACATCTATTAAACTAATAACTACTATGATACTAAAATTAAGATCTCTTATTCCATTTATACTTTCCGGTATTTTAGCCTTAACAACACAATCGTGTTTTGATGGCGATGATTACGACTTCGATAAGCTTTCGGAAAAGGTAAACTGGACCCCAAACATGATTGTTCCAGCTGGTTACGGAACCTACTCGCTATGGTATTTACTAAATCAGCACGAAGAAAACCCTGCCGATCAAGTAATTATTATGGACGAAGAAGGCATGTTGCACATTAAATATACCGAAGCAGATATTTTTTCTTATAGTGTAGATGAAGTACTTAATTTCCCCAATCAGAGTTCAATTGATTTATCGTACGACTTACCCGATTACACGATTGGTATTCCCTACACAGCACTGCCTGCATTTGGTTCGCAAACCGATCAAATTCAGATCGTAACAGGAAACACAGATGTAATGCTTTACGAATTAGATTTAGGTGCAAACATTCAATTCCAATTATCCAATCCATTAAATACCGAAGTAGATATCCATATCTCGATTCCTAATGGAACACAAGCTGGAAGTTCAATTAATCAGACTTATACTTTAGCACCAAATGTGAACAATCAGGTTGAAAACTTAGATTTAACGAACCTAAATTTACTTTTTAATACACCACATACTACCAACAACGATATTGATATCACTTTTGATGTTGATATTAAAGACAATGCATCACACATCATTAGCGGTAGTGGCGATCTGGAGATTAACCTAACCGTTCAAAACATCGTTTTTCAACTGGCAAAAGGCGATTTTGGAAAGCAAGTAATAACACTTGATGCCGGAAGTTTTGATATGAATGTTGACTTTTGGGATGATATTGAGGGAGATTATCAATTTGTTGACCCTCGCATAAATCTTAGCATGGAAAACTCGGTTGGTGTTCCCTTTCAAATTAATGCCAACATTACTGGTTATGCATCCGATGGAAATATGGCATCTTTAAATCCAGATGCACTACAACCAAATTATCCTAAAGAGGTTTCGCTTGCAAATCCTTTTACAATAGATCCTATAACAGAAGTTATCACCTACGATACAAATAATTCTCAAATTGCAGCAGTAATGGCCTTGCCTCCATCAGACAGGTTAGAATATTTCGGAAATATTGCTTTAAATCCCGACGGAGCAACGCCTGCCACACCAACAAACCCAAATATTATTAGTAGCAATTCGGCTATTAATGTAGATATTGAAATTGATGTTCCGTTAGATTTTACTGCCTCCAACCTTGTGCTTAGAGATACAATAAACGACATTGATATTAGCGATACCGATAAAATTATGAATGCCGCAGTAGTTATTGTTACTGAAAACGGATATCCGCTTGAGGTAAACATCGATAAAATTTTCTTTACCGATGAAGCCTACAATGTAATTGATGAGATTTCGGACAATGATGTGATTGATGCAGCCTCTGTATTTACATCGGGAACTAATATTGGCGAAGTAGATCCTGCCTCGATAAAAGAGGTTGAACATCAAATTCAATTAAGCCAAAGTCAAATTAAAAACTTAAATTTAACTAGAAACCTTATCATTAACGCTAGCGTGAGCACTCAAAACAACGATGTTCCTGTTAAACTAAAAGGAGCTTACGAACTTAAATTTACTATTTCTGTTCAAGCTCAAATCGATCTAAATAATTAAAATACTTAGAGTACGAAAAGTTGCAGGTACCTAAAACTATAAATAGTAAACTTTAGGTATTTAAACACTTTTAATACACGTTAGAACTATCTAAATATGACAAAATTAGTTACCAATATATCTCTGACCGGAATACTTATTCTATTCCTATCTCTTTCTGTTGCGGCACAAAAAATGAACAATACTTTGTATTTAATGCAAAATGTGCCTCAATCGAACCAACTTAATCCTGCCATTCAGCCCGAATGCAAAGTTTTTGTTGGCTTTCCGGCACTTAGCTCAATCTATTTAAATTACAGCAACAGTAGCTTTGGTTATAACGATATTATTAAAGATGGCACAGGAATCCAAAAAGATTCTTTAGTAGTAGATGTAAATAGCTTTCACGATGCCTTGCAAACTACCAATTTTGTATCGCAACAGTTTGAACTCACTCTTTTTGCCTTAGGAATACGTGCAAAAGAATACTTTTTTACTTTGGATGTAATTGAAAAGCAAGATACCCGTTTTAGTTTCGATCAGGAGATGCTTACTTTCCTTAAAAATGGAAATTACGATTACCGAGGGAGAACATCGAATTGGGGTGGCTTAGGAATGGATGCTAGTTACTACCATGAAATTGCATTGGGTGTATCCAAAAAAATAAACGACAAATGGACAGTTGGTGTGAAAGGTAAAATGCTATTTGGTATTGCCAACCTACACATGCAAGATTCTAAAATGTCTGTTTTTACTTCGGCAACTGGGGATGAAATAAGATTAAATTCCGAACATCGTCTTCGCGTTTCCATGCCTATTAACCAAATTGGTATCGATTCGGATGGTTATGTTGACGATATTGATATTGATGGCGATGATTACGATGCTGATTTCTTCGCAAATACCGATAATAAAGGTTTTGCTATCGATTTGGGTATGACTTACCAAATGGATGAAAAAACTCGACTATACGCCAGTATATTGGATATTGGAACCATTAAATGGAAAACAGACGGACATGAATTTTCTCAGAATGGAAGTTTTACCTGGACAGGAGCAGACTGGTCGCAATCGGGAAACTCAAAAGATCCCAACTATCGCGAAATTGAAGATGTATTTGAAGATTTAACCGATTCTATAGCTGATGAATTTCGCGTAAGCAATAACATTAATTCCTACTCTGTTGCCTTGCCAACCAAAATCTATATTGGAGGAACACATGATCTTAATAAAAGAGTAAATGTTGGTGCATTAAGCCGAACCGAAATTTTTAATGGTAAAATTCAATCCTCATTAACTTTTTCGGCCAACGCACGTTTTTTCCGAAACCTTAGCACTAGCTTAAGTTACTCGCTAGTAAATAATTCGTACAACAATATCGGTTTTGGATTGGCAACCAAATTAGGTCCAACCCAATTTTATGTGGTTAGCGATAATGTAATGGCTGCTATAAAACCAAATACTGCTCATCTGGCAAATATTCGTTTCGGAATCAACTTGCTGTTTGGATGTAAAGATAAAACCAAGCGAAAAGACTCCTGCTCTTTCGAGGATGAAATAAAGAATAAGAAAAAGCCATTATACAAGTAAAACGATATTTAGCAATCCTTATTAAGGAGTGTTTGCATCAATTTAAATTTAAGACTGCCTTACAGGGCGGTCTTTTTTTCTAAAATAATAGAAGAATGCTATAGAAACCCGCGCGCAGGATAGGTGATTATAGCGCAGGAAGCTTCAAAATACCGCAGGATTACCTATTTTACCGCAGAACGTGCTGATTATTGCACAAAAGAACATTTATTGCCACAGAATTAACCACTTTTACCGCAGAACAAACTTTTTAAAAACAGAAACCATTTTTTGATAAAAGATGGCAAATAGCTAATTTTCTAGTAGCCTTACCCAATGCTTTCAAATCTTCTGGACTGGCAAAATAATTGGAAAATTTATATTCCATTCTGCCATTCGAATCTACAGTAGCACGTAATTCCAAAACCATTTCAGGAGCTTCAATAATCATTGGTTTTACCGGCGGATAATGATGGATGGCTACTCAAATACTAACTAGTGCACTATTGTATGCTTCTGCCGAGTTCTTGTATGGTATTATAAAGTTTATAACATGACTAAGAAAAATGGCAAGCCAACACCCAGCAACCAAAATAACATTGAAAATATAACATCTTGGATAGATTTTTTTTCAAATACCCAAGCTGTATTTTCTGGGTTTCTTTTATAAATTTTCTTAAAAAGCACATTTAAAACTTTAAAAATAATAAAAGAAATAATAGGCATTCGTAAAAATACAAGCATTTTAGGATTCCCGCAATTTACTTCTATCATTAAAAAGGAAAGACCAAACAACAAAATAGTGTAAATAAGTACAACCCAAAACGAAACCCCAAAGCCAAATAACCATTTAATTTTATACATAAATAGCCAAGCAATACTTAATCCCACTAAAATAAAAACAAAATCCATTATTATTCAAAATAATTGTAAACATCATCAAAAACTCCATAACTATCTGCAATACCTATTAAAATTAATAAACCTACAAGAGGAATAATTCAAAACACCAAAAGGCAATGCAAAAACGAGTGAAAAGGATACAAATTTATCCAGCATATCACCTGGAAATAGCTCTACTCTTATCAGGGAAACATTTAGTAAGTCAAAGTATTTTAACCATATAAACAGAATCCATAGATTTAATGCGTTTATCCATGTATTTTAAAAAAAAGATAGCCATTTTTCAGTCTTCCCTTTTAGGATGATGCTTCTTAAAGCTAAGAATTGAATCTGACCAGATTAAATAATATAAGTGTTTCATTTTTTTATTTTACTGAACCACTTTGTAATCTTTCCAACCAAATGCAATATAATTTGTAATATAGGTATCTATAAATATTCATCTTCAAAATATTATTTTATAGGTTTAATAGCAGGAGCCATATAAGTATTATCCCTTGCACAAACATTTATACTCTTTCCTTCAAGCAAAAGTTTGTATTGCTAGATTTATTGAAGGTTGATATAATAGAAAAAGATGCCACTCGTATTTAGGATACCTAAATCAATTAAAGTTTGGTATTAAATTTTATAAAATTGTAGCTTAACTTTTTGTCTAGTTTTTTGTAGGAAATCTATACTGCTTATATTAAGCACCAGTCTTTAATCGCTATCCATGTCGGTGATAAAATATTTGAGACTATAGACCGCACTGAGTAAAACCCTTTGGCATTTCGGGAATGTGAATAAATTCCAACTAAAACAAAGATTTACCGCAAAGCGGTGTGTATGAGTTGGCTTATCATATACAAAATCAAAATCTCTGGAATTGTTGTTCAGGGTATTATTCACGGTAGTAGAAGAGCTTCAAAGGTTAGAAAAGTTTGGACTTGCCTGGCTTTTCGTCTTATTTTATCTTGCAAAAATCCAGTCTTTATTTTTATATAAACCTGCCAGTAATAACAAGCCAAAACTTATTCCATAATAGATTATTATAACAAATATAGGATGTAACTGAGGTTTCCCACTTTTACTCTGCTCATATTTCTCTATTATTCTTTTATATCTGCCTTTAAATAAATAATAGCCTAACATTATACCAACTAATGCAAGGGCAAAAGGAAATTTGTATCTTTCTTTAAATTCTACATCCATTACTCCAAGCCCTTCAAATATTTGAGTAATCGTAAAAATATTAAACATTACACAGGCAACTACAAAGATAATCCCACCTAATACAGGCATATCATCAAAGTTTCTTGAACGCTTTGCTAGAATGTAACTTTTATAAAATAAATAATTATATACTATCATTTTTAATCTCCCATTTTTGTTTCAACCCAATTATAGAACTGATCTCCCCATACGGCATCAGCAACCCCAATTCCGATTGAGAGACCCCAACCCACTACAGGAATAAAGGCAACCCCAGCAGCAACACCATATACCGCTGTCCTTGTACCAGCACTATAATAATCACCATTATCAATATCATTGTAGACCGAAATACCTGTAGTAACAACCCCTGCAACAACACAAACCTTACCAGCTACACGAGTTGTGTTTAGCACTTTAGATGTTGTATTAATATTTACAACAGGGGTTCGAACTGTAACAGGTTTGTTAACTTTATAAATTTGCCCTCGCGGCATGTATGCTCCCCTATTATCCAAGATAGCTTTAGACCCACTCCCTGCAGCACCCATAACACTAAAAGTATTGCTCGCTGCATCATCCCAACCATAACCATCCCCGTTTGAAGAGGCATCACCACCCGTCATGGAATAATTTGGTTCAGAAAATGAAGGTCCAACACCTGGTTCTTCAAGTTCCTCAACACTTAATGACCCATCTTCTAACAAAATTAGACAGCTCCCTTCCGGCAAATGTGGAGCTAATGCTTTTAGGTCTGTTGGGTTGGCAAAATAATTGGAAAATTGGTATTCCATTCTTCCATTCGAATCTACAGTAGCACGTAATTCCAGAATCATTTCAGGAGCTTCTATTATCATCGGTTTTACTGGAGGATAATGATGGATGGCCACCCGAATACTTACCCCGCGATCGGAAACCCGCACATCGCTACTGTAATTGATGGGCTGAATGGGAAAACCCAATACCCGATCGATATTTAGGTAGGTATGCATATTGTGCACATACTGCTGCATTTTATAATTGAGTTCCGATTCAAATACACTTCTTGGATCTACATGTGGACTAGTGCACTGTCGTTTTGCATTTTCCTGAGCAGATTGTATGCTTCTGCCGAGTTCTTGTATGGTATTATAAAGTTTTTTATCCATTAGTTGAAAAATATTACATAAAAGCCTTTCCTCCTACTACTCACTCTCACAAATAATTATTTAATAGTTTCAAATTTATGAAAAACAATATTAGCAAGCAAACTATTTATTAATAAGCTAATGCAACTACGAACCAATTACATTGCATTTAACTAAAATAATGCACTTGCGTTAGGAATCCGATGGTTATCGTAAGCTGAGGAACCCCACAGCGCATAATGAGCACGGAGTTGTAACGAAAAGCCCGTCTGCAGGAAAGGCGCAAAAGCAATTAGCGAAGAACAGCAGAAAAAAAAATGAAATGCTTATATTTGCCTTTCAAAACAAAAGAATATGGCATTAATAAGATTTATAATCATAGCAGTTGGTGTTTACTACATCCTAAAGTGGATATTGAAGGCAATATTCCCATTTTTGGTGCAAAAAACTTTCAGTAAAATGCAGGAACAGGCGAAACAACAGCAAAACCAACAAACTAAAAAAGAAGGTGAAATTACTATTGATAAAACATCGGGCAAAAAGGGCGATCCAAACAAAAAGGATGTGGGCGACTATGTTGACTATGAAGAATTGGATTAGTATGCCCTTACTACTTGCGATGAAAAATATCAAAATCGCTATTAAATAGCAGAATATAAAACCAGCGAATGGCTTTTTTTGTACTTTTGCAACTTGCTTATTGTTTGGAATTCTTGATTTTAACAGGAATTGCTTAGAATATCGAAAACCAAAATTTTTAACAAACCTCAAAATATAAGATTTATGGCTCAGGAAGATGTTTTCAAAAAACTGGTAGCTCATTGTAAAGAATACGGATTCGTGTTTCAATCATCGGAAATTTATGATGGCTTGAGTGCCGTATATGACTATGCGCAACTGGGTGTTGAATTGAAAAACAACATTAAAAAATACTGGTGGGATTCGATGGTGAAACTACACGAAAATGTAGTAGGTATTGATTCGGCTATTTTTATGCACCCTACTATTTGGAAAGCTTCGGGCCACGTGGATGCTTTTAACGATCCGTTGATTGACAATAAAGATTCGAAGAAACGTTACCGCGCGGATGTTTTAATTGAGGATTTGCTGGCCAAGTACGAAGGCAAAATGGACAAGGAAGTAGAGAAAGCAAAAAAGAAATTTGGCGAAAGTTTCGACGAAGCTCAGTTTCGTGCTACCAATCCTCGTGTGCTTGCAAATAAAGAAAAAATGGACGCTGTTCACGCTCGTTTCGTGGAGGCTTTGGATAAAAATGACTTGGACGAGTTAAAACAAATCATTGTTGACAATGAGATTGTTTGTCCGATTTCAGGTTCTAAAAACTGGACAGATGTTCGTCAGTTTAACTTGATGTTTTCTACAGATATGGGCTCTACTTCTGATGGAAGTAGTAAAATTTACCTTCGTCCCGAAACGGCTCAGGGTATTTTCGTAAACTACCTAAATGTTCAGAAAACAGGTCGTATGAAGATTCCTTTTGGAATTGCTCAAATTGGTAAAGCTTTCCGTAACGAGATTGTAGCCCGTCAGTTTATTTTCCGCATGCGTGAATTTGAACAAATGGAGCTTCAGTTCTTTGTTCGTCCGGGCGATGAAATGAAATGGTTTGATGCTTGGAAAGCAACGCGTATGAGCTGGCACAAGGCCCTTGGTTTTGGCGAAGAGAAATACCGTTTTCACGATCACGACAAATTAGCACACTACGCCAATGCTGCTACCGATGTGGAATTTAAATTCCCATTCGGATTTAAAGAGGTGGAGGGAATTCACTCTCGTACCGATTTCGATTTAAGTCAACACCAGGAATTTTCGGGTAAAAAAATTCAGTATTTCGATCCAGAATTAAACAAAAGCTATGTTCCTTATGTAGTTGAGACTTCGATTGGAGTAGATCGTATGTTCCTGCAAATTATGTCGGAAGCATATCAGGAAGAAAAAATTGAAAAAGAAGATGGTAAAGTTGATGAACGTATTGTTCTTCGTTTACCTCTTGCACTAGCTCCGGTTAAACTTTGCGTGATGCCATTGGTGAAAAAAGATGGTCTACCAGAGAAAGCCCGTGCAATTCTCGACGACCTTAAATTCGATTTCAACTGCCAGTACGACGAAAAAGACTCGATTGGTAAGCGTTACCGTCGTCAGGACGCTATTGGTACTCCTTTCTGTGTAACGGTCGATCATCAATCGTTAGAAGACAACATGGTAACCATTCGTCATCGCGACAGCATGGAGCAAGAGCGTGTTGAAATTTCTAAACTGTTTGCTATTGTTGAAGATCATGTAAGCATGAAAAAGTTGTTCAAACAATTAAAATAGATCAATTAGAAAAATGAGATTTTATCGAGGAGATAGTAGATTTATTTACAGGCTGTAAAAAATTACTCTGAACTTAATTAATCATTTAACAGATATATGAATGGCCATTCTCTTGAGGATGGCCATTTCTTTTACATAAACAATCACTACGAACCGGATAAATTTGCCTTTATATTATTTTCTTTCGTGCTTACAGCACTTCTTATTTTGATATTAATTGACTACTACCATATTAACATCCCTACGGGATTTTGAACAGCTCCAGAGGAGCGAGAATATGGTAGCTTACAAACAATCAACAAAAAAAAGCCCCGTAGGTGGCGATACAATATAAAAACAAGTGAAAAGAGTTCTTTGCGATTATTACAAGTCCAACTTACACAACATATTAGCATATTAATAGTTGCTATTTATTCATAATTATCTTTACATTTGTTCTACCCGAATTAACAATCATAAGTGCAATTATAGAAAAACGATCCGATTTGAAATCAAACATTATAAAATTACTCACCATTTGCCTAGTTGCAACAGCTTGCTACTTATTTCATAAGGAGGTAGTTGAAGGCTATCTTAAATTCAATCTCTTCATTTATGATGTACTCCTAAACTTCATATTTTTTATTGTTTTTGTAATTATTATCAACTCCTTTTTTTCGTTATTAACCCGAAAAAACAATGAAAAGAGAACAAACAACAAGCGTCGCTTCTAATTTAACAGGAAGAAATTTTTTAAGTTATTGAAATAGAGAAATGAGATTTAGGATGATTTACAGTCTGTAAATTACAAACTCAAAATTAACGGAGCGAATCCACTAAATAGATGTAAAATGTACACATACATCTCCCCCCTATCCGTTTACTACTTCCTTCTCAAGTTGAAATAATGCAAATTAACATCAAAACTCACCTTATAAAATAGTTCTTTTATATTTATAACTAACTCATAGACTGATACGTAAGGCTTATTTACAGTCAAAACTTGACTAGCTTAAAATTATTATTCATTGCTTCTTTCTTTGAGGTAATTTCAGTGATAAAGCTAGTTCATTCCTCATAATTATTAATTATTTTAGAGCCTCCTAATTACTAAATCACACACTAACCAATGAAAAATTTACTCAGCTTACTACTCATTATAATCGTATTCGGCTATCAAAGCATTGCTTGCACAACAGCAGTTATTTCGGGCAAATACACCAAAGATGGTCGTCCAATGATTTGGAAACTTCGCGATACAGAAAATTTCGAGAACAAACTGAACTATTTCACCGATGGAAAATACCCATATATCGGCATGATCAATTCCAATGATGAAAAGGGCGAGCAGGTTTGGGGCGGTTCCAATTCCGAAGGTTTTGCTATTATGAACAGCGCATCATTCAACGTAAACCTGACAGATACCACTTCTTTTAAGGATCAGGAAGGGCATTTTATGAAACTTGCACTTCAACAATGTGCTAATTTAGAGGAGTTTGAACAATTACTGAAAGACAGACCAAAACCAATGGGTTTAGCCGCTCATTTTGGTGTTTTAGATGCCGAAGGAAATGTCGCTTTTTATGAGGTTAACAATCAGACATTCACAAAATTTGATGCAAATGATCCAAGTCAGGCTCCCAACGGATATATATTGAGAACCAATTTCTCCTTTACCGGAAAAAAAGACATTGGATATGGTTTTATCCGCTTTCAAACTGCTCAGGATATCTTCTATCAGGCCGATGCTTGTGGAAATTTAAATGCTCAAAATATTATTCAGAATTTTTCGAGATGCCTAAAGCATGCTGTACTTCAAAAAGACTTCCGACAAGAATTTAAAAGCATTCCTTACGGAGATAACTTTATAAATTCCGATGATATGATTACCCGTCATGGTTCTTCCTCCATGATATTAATTGAAGGTATAAAAAAAGGCGAAGCTACTGATATGAATACCATTTGGACACAAATCGGCTTCCCGAATACCTCAATTGCTCTGCCAGTTTGGGTAAAAGGCGGACCTAATTTACCTGAAGTTTTAACAGCAGAAGGATCCGAAAATTGCACCCTGAATAAATTGGCCTTACATCTGAAACACAAGTGCTATCCAATTAGCCGATCGGCAGGCTACAAATATTTGAATGTTTCTGAATTAATCAACTCCAACAACACGGGAATTATTCAGCAATTGGAACTTTCTGAAAGGAAAATTTTTCAGAATACATTAGAGAAGGTAGATAAATGGCACAACAATGAACCAACTATAAAGGAAATTGAAGAGTATTATACTTGGCTAAGCGATTACACGAAACACAATTACGAATTATTAGAGCATTAAATCAACACAAAGTGCAAGAACATTGATTCTTGTAAAATATTAAGTGAAGCGCAGGGCAAAATGTTCTGTGCTTTTTGTATTTTAGGGGCTGAATTGAAAATTAATATTATTCATGATGAATTATGATTTGATTCACTCATAATTTATCCCCGATAACTATCAGGGTCCTAATTCATAACTTACTATGAGTTTTAAGTCGATATTTAAGTCTGCATTACCTCATCTGGTTTCTATTCTTATTTTTTTAAGCATTGCTTTTATTTACTTTCAACCAGCTTTAGAAGGTAAAGTATTAAAAAAAGGCGATTCAATTAATGCTTGGGGAGCCAAAAAAGAAATCATCGATTACCGAAATAAAACAGGAGAAAATGCCCTGTGGACTAACTCCATGTTTGGCGGAATGCCTTCCTATCATATTAATGTCGATTATCAGGCAAAAGACATGTCTGTTTTTAAGCAATTGATGGAATTCAACACACCTGATCCGGTGAAGTATCTGGTTTTGTACATGATTGGTTTTTACATTCTATTAATCAGCTTACGAGTGAATCCGTGGCTTTCTATTGCTGGTGCAATTGCCTATGCCTTCTCTACCTACTTTGTTATTATTATTGGCGCTGGTCACTTGTGGAAGGTAAATGCATTGGCTTTTATCCCTCCTGCCCTTGCCGGGATACTGCTGGTTTTTCGAGGAAAATATCTTTGGGGAGGATTACTGGCTACCTTCTTCCTAATCATGGAGTTGTACTCCAACCACATTCAGATGACCTACTACTTTGTTATCATGGTTATTTGTATCCTGATTTTTGAATTTTATTATCAGTTAAAACAAAAAAACTTAGCTCATTTTTTTAAAGCAGTTGGTGTACTTGCCATTGCCTCGATCATTGCGCTCGGCGTAAATTTTACCAACTTATATAATTCGTACGATTACACAAAATCAACCATACGTGCCAAATCGGAACTTACATTAGGCGATAAGGACAACAAAACTTCTGGAGTTGATAAAGACTATGGAACCCAATGGAGTTATGGCATTCAGGAAACCTTAAGTTTACTGATACCCAATGCAAAAGGTGGAGGTGGTTCTCCGCAGGAAGGCATGCAGGTATTGAATTATATTAACAGTGGCCAAATAAAAAGTGTTGGTGATTATTACGGCATGGAACAAGTAGATAATCATCATTATTGGGGAAATCAACCTTTTACAGTTGGTCCGGTTTACTTAGGTGCCATTATCCTATTTCTATTTGTTTTAGGTCTTTTTATTGTTGGCGGACGTTTAAAATGGGGATTACTTACAGCCACCATTTTGGCAATAATGCTCTCTTGGGGTCATAATTTTCAATTTTTAACGGGTCTTTTCTTCGATTATGCTCCGCTGTATAATAAATTTAGAGCTGTTTCCTCTATTTTGGTTATTGTAGAGCTCTGTGTTCCCCTACTAGCCATACTCGCACTCAAGAAAATTATTGAAGATCCGGAGGTTTTAAAACGTAAAATAGCTTTCTCCTCTATCCAATTAAATGTTCTAGTAATTCCATTTGTTTTAACAGGTGGACTTGCAATTTTGCTGTATCTACTTCCTACTTTTGGTCTGGATTTTATGAGCAAAATGGAACAAGGCTATTTCCAACAAATTGGTCAAGCCAATCCAACTGCTTTAGGTTTTATTAGTCAAATTCAAAACGATTTAATTGATGCTCGAATAGCAATTTTTAGAGCTGATGCGCTAAGAACAATTATTTTCATTGGTCTTGCAATAGTTGCCTTGTTTGTTTTCTACAAGAAATACATAAAATCAGAAATATTTATTGCGATTATTATCCTACTAATTGCTGTCGATTTGTATCCTGTAAACAAACGATTCACCACAAACGATAATTTTGTTGATAAGAAAGAATTGAATTTGGCCTATATGCCTACAATGGCTGATTATCAAATTCTTCAATCGGAAATTAACAACAATCCAAAATTACAGGATGTTGCAAAACAAGCTGTAACAGCATATACCAAAGAGCATCGGAAAGCCAGCGATTACGAAAAAGTAGCCGCTCAAATTTGGGCAGTAAGCTACAACAGTAATTATCGTGTTTTTGAAAAAGCAGGTTCTCCCTTCCAAAATGCACGAACTTCCTATTTCCACAAATCAATTGGTGGATATCATGGAGCCAAACTTCGACGAATTCAGGAATTGTACGATTATCATATCGAAAAAGGCAATACCAAAGTGCTAAATATGCTGAATGCTCGTTACTTTATCACTCAAGGGGAAGAAGGTTTAACAGCAGTTTACAATCCAGATGCACTAGGGAATGCATGGTTGGTTTCTTCGTACAAAATTGTAGCCAATTCGAACGAAGAAATTATGGCTTTGCATGCCTTTAATCCTTCGGAAGAAGTATTGGTTGATAAACGATTCGAGGATCAATTACAAAACCTAAATATTGTAGCCGATTCCTCCGCAGGAATAGTAATGACGAATTACTCTCCAAATGCAATCATCTACAATTACCAAGCAAATTCGGAGCAGGTGGCAGTCTTCTCGGAAATGTATTACCAACCAGGTTGGAATTCGTATATCGATGGAAAAGAAGCCAAACACTTTAGAGCCAACTATGTATTGAGAGCAATGCGATTACCTGCTGGAAAACACCAAATTGAATTCAAATTTGAGCCTAAAGGGTATTTTATTGGTGAGAAAATTTCAGTAAGTAGTATGATAGTTTTCTTCCTGCTTTTTGCTGGAGGAATAGTAGTTAGCATTAAAAATTTCAGAAAAGAAACCATTAAAAATGAGTAGTAAGTACACACGAACACAGCAGTTTTTCAATTTTATGCAGAAAATTGTCTTTTTGCATATTGTACTGTTTATTATGCGTTCGATCTATTTTATTTTGGAAAAATTGGTTCCAAAAGACAAGCGAATTGCTCTTTTCTTCCTGACCGAGAAGGTCTATTTCGACAATTCGAAATACTTGTTTGAATACATGCGCGAAAAAAATGATTTCAACAGCATTCTATTCACGCCATACAAATCTTTGTACCGTGAATTAAACATTAAATTTCCCGGAGAGGTAGTTTATTCCTGGTCCTTAAAAGGATTTTTTCTCTTTTTAAGAACCAAACATGTTATTCTTTCCTATGGAATTAGTGCAGCCGCTTTTAAACCGTACTATCTGCACGAAAACTGCAAAAACATCATCTATTTAGGACATGGAACACCTATGAAAAAGATGGCTTTGCAAACGCCTCCTTGGCGAAAATATGCCAAACACAAGCAATTGCAAAAATACAGTTACATGGCAGGCTGTTCTCCCTTGGAACAAATTATTCATGGCGCCGGATTTAATATAGATATGAACGATGTTTGGGTAAGTGGCTTGCCTCGTAATGATTATTTGCTTCAAGATATTAATTTGAGCCCTTCTTTACTGCTTGCAAATCCATTTCTCGATCGTAAAATAATTTTATACGCACCAACTTGGCGCGAAGAAGGCCATAAAACTCACTTTTTCCCTTTCGAGGATTTCGATGCAAAACAACTTTCTAATTTTCTAGAAAAAGAAGATGCCTATATTCTAGTTCGCGGACATAAGGAGGATATTAAACGAAAATCGCTTGAAAAAACCCATGATTTCTTTTCAATCGAAAGAGTAATAAAAGCAGATCAGGATCGATTCCCCGATGTGTATGATTTATTACCCTTCGTTGATATTTTGGTAACCGATTACTCCTCACTTTGGATTGACTATTTGCTATTGGATCGACCTATTATTTATTTACCTTACGATTTAGAAGAATACAAGCAATATAAAGGCTTTTTTATCGATTTCGATGAGAATACTCCGGGAGCAAAATCAAGTACACAAAAAGAATTTATAACGCATCTACAACGATATTTCGAGCAGACGCAAACCCATGCCAAATGGCGTAAAAAAATCCGAGATATGTATCACACTTATCAGGATGCCAATAGCTGTGAACGTGTGTTTCAGGAAATTAAGAAATTGAATTAATAATTAGTCCCGAAAGCTTTTGCAAAACTATTTACGTATTTAAACCATGATTTAAGGCTACAAAAATGAACTTAAATAAGCATTCTAAACCTATTATATTTCTTACCACCCTTTTGGGATGGATTTTTATTGTTCCAATCACCTACCTTATTCCAAAAAAAAAGAATCTAATGGTGCTTATGGGCGCAAAAGATGGTTTTTTTATTGATAATGTGAAATTTTTTTTCCTCTACTTATCCGAGAACGAAAAAGAGCAGGAATGCTATCTCCTAACTGCCAATAAAGAGACTTATGAAACACTTAAACCGGAATACTCCAATATTTTATATTACCCATCCGTAAAGGCATATTGGATCATACTTAGAACCAAGGTTTTTGTTGTAGATAATTTTTCATGGATGGATAACTGCCGATTTCAATTGTTCTGGCGAGCGAAAATTGTTCAAATCTGGCACGGAATCGGATTTAAAAAAATTCAACGCAGTAACAAATTCTTTATTCAGGAAACCAGCTCACTTTATCGTCGATTTATACTAAATTTTGTGGGTAAATTACCTATTTACAATGCGCTTATCTCAACCGGAGAATTCTTTACTGAGCAATTCTTTAAGCCGGCATTTATTTCCGATCACTTCATTAATACGGGATATCCTCGCAACGACATTATCGTAAACCCAAGCAAGTATAAGAATGCTTTAATTAACTCGGACGAGAAAACCATTAAAAAAGTAACTGAATTGCGTAAAAAAGGAATACAATCTATTTTGTATGCACCAACTTTTCGCGATACCGGTGGGGATGGTATTTCCGATGGAATTCTTGATCTGCAAAAGCTGAATGAATTCGCTATTGCTAATAATTTTGTTTTTATTTTCAAACTGCATCCGTTACCACAATACAAATCGATCAGCAACGAGTTTGATCGAATTATTTGGTACGATAACGTGAAAGATGTTTACCCTCTTTTACCAGTAATAGATGGAATGGTGAGCGATTACTCTTCCATTTACATGGATTATATTTTACTGAACAAACCCGTATTCTTCTTACTATATGATCGTGAAAAATACGAAACAAAAGATCGTGAACTGCATACTTTCTTTAACGATTTTATTGTTGGGCCAATTTCTACCACACAAGAAAAATTGGAGCACGATTTACTAAATACATTTACTAAAAATGATGATTTTGTGCGTGCAAGAACCGAAATCATCCAAAAATCATATCTCAATACAGACGATAACAGTTCGCAAAGAATTTTTAATTTCATTCAGGAACATTATCTTCGCAAGAATAAATAAATCAAAACTATGAAGCGAGTTATCACCTTTGGAACATTTGACCTTTTTCACATTGGACACTTACGTATTTTAGAACGCGCTAAAGCGGAAGGCGATTACTTAATTGTTGGTATCTCGACAGATGCTTTAAACTATTCTAAAAAACAGAAAAACCCTATTTATTCGGAAAAAGATCGTAAACGAATTATTGAAGCTTTAAAAGTAGTTGATGAAGTATTCTACGAAGAATCATTAGAATTAAAAGGAAATTACATCCAACAATTCAATGCTGACGTTTTGGTAATGGGAAACGACTGGGAAGGCCGATTTGATGAATTTAAATCGCTATGTGAGGTTAAATATTTAGAAAGAACTCCTTCTATTTCAACTACCGAAATAATCGAGATTATTAAAGAGTAATTTATAATTAAATTAATAAGCGATCGAATAATTCAATCGCTTATTAATTCTGTGTAAAAATCTTATTTTATAGAACGCACTACACGAATACCGTCGTCATTATTACTATCTTCAGGAAAATGAAATGAACGAAAAGCGGATCGGCAATAGATAAAATCACTGTTCCATCCACCTCCTCTTCTTACACGCTTTACACCATCTACGGAACCTGTAGGGTTTATTTGACTATCACTGCTGTAATCACCTAATCTATCAAAACACCACTCATATACATTACCACTCATATCGTGTATACCAAGTTCGTTAGCTTGTTTTTGTCCTACTGGATGAGTTTGATTTTCATCATTAAGAATATTCCATGCTACATCATCGTAAACATTACTACCACTGTAGGTAAAGGCATTACTACTATTCCCACCTTTTGCAGCAAATTCCCACTCCGCCTCGTAAGGTAATCTACCACCGGCCCATTTACAATAGGCGTTTGCACCATACCAAGTAATTTCATTAGCTGGACATTCATCTGAAGGGATCATACTGCTACCTTTAAAATAAAACCGACCAATAGAATATCCAACAGGACAGTCACTATCAGCCATGTCTATATATTGAATATTACCGAATTCATTATCATTATAAGTACCATCAGCATTGCAGCTTATGTCGTTAAGAAATTCGATAAATTGAATCTGTGTTACCTCGTACTTACTAATTTCAAAAGATCCAACTGTCACAGAATGTATAGGTTGCTCATTAGATTCTCCATCCATACTACCCATCTGAAATGTACCTCCCTCAACAGTAATAAATTCAACAGGCTTAACTTCAATATCTTCTACCAAAATAATTTTTAATGGTCCATTACTCCCATTACTATTATAATAGTTCAAAGAGTCATGCGAAAAAGAATAAGTATAAGTTTTATAACCGGTTTTAGAAATGGTCATATCATATGTAGAAACATCATCTCTTACACTAATGGTGTTAGTAATAGCTTCTATATCGCCCTCATATAATATCTTATCTTCATTTTTCAAAACTAAAGTTGCAGAGCTTAAATCCCAATTTTTAATCGTAGAATTATAAACAAATGCACTTAATGAAAAATCAAAAGTAGAAACCACATCAAAACTTATGGTTGAATATCCAAAATCACTTGGAGAACTAGTCCCAACACTTAAAACTTCTGGAACCAACTTTAATACCTCATCTTTCTTTACCTCAAAATTAATAGAAAGCGGACTTTCCACTAAATAAGCTTTTTTTGAACTGGCAAGAGGCGAGGCATAAACAACATTATTATCCTCATCCATTACAAGAAACTCAGTCAATAAATAATCTCCAACAAGCAAACTAATCGGACTGGCTATATAATAACCATTCATATTAAGTAATTGAATTTTTTCTTTGTTATAAATAACTTCTCCAGTCTTGTTAGTAATACTTACAATAACAGATGAAATTTTGTTTTCGGAGACTTTTAACGTAGAAAGCAATTCAGATTTCAACTCGCCATTTAGGATATTCATGGAGAATTCAACCTCACCTTTATCGGTACTTGTTTCTTTCTCAACATCTTCTTTACTGCAGGATACCGAAAGAAACAGCATCATAAAGATTACAACTAATTTAATTGAATGTACTCTGTTCATTTATTTACATTTAAAGTGTTTATATTTAGTAAATATAGAAACAATACTACATAATATACTTCAATGAAAACTAATTAGATTTAGAATAGATAATCATAAGGAGATAAGAAACAGAGGATGTGCCCTAATACCCAGCGAATGTATGTAATCGAATCTTTTTTTAGCTGAAAAATCAGAAGTTAAAATTTTATTTAACCCCTAATTTTTCCTTGACAAAACCATTAAAATCGTCCGATATTTTTAGGAAAAAAGTAAGTAGCACATAAATTCCTCCTACCAAAGTACTTCTTACAATGATATCAACTACATACCAATTCATTTTTGGCAACAGATAGCCAGAAAAATAAGCTAACAAAGCGATCAAAATCACCAGTAGGTATTTAAAATTAAAAGGTTGAAACTTGTACTTTTTCAATAGAAACAAATACTTCGACAAATTAAAAACAAAGGTTGAAAATAAGGAAGCAACAGCTGCTCCATTTATTCCCCAAAGTGGTATCATGATTAAATTGGTGGTAATTACCAAAAGACCATAAGCACCCATAAAGAGGGTTTGCATTTTGTAGTAAGGCGAGGTTTGAATTACAACTCCACTCACTCCTGAAAGCATCTGAATTACATTACCCAAACCAATAAAAAAGATAACATATTTCCCCTCAATAAATTTTTCTGTTACTATTTCTAGTACATTATCCACATTTACCCATATACCTATAAATAAAAGACTTCCAAGCATAAATTGATGCAATCCGCTCTGAGAGTAAATTTTTGCAATGCTTTTTAAATCGTTCTTTTTCCAGGTTTCAGCGAGTACTGTACTTGATATTTTTCGTAAGGATCGGGCAGGCATAGATACAAATACTCCAAAATAGGCCATAATACCATAAATTCCATTGGCTCCTAAACCAATATAACTCACAATCATAATTCGATCGATCTGATTTGCTAACTTGTCGCTCAGTCCATTTAATATCCCGAATAAAGACACACTAGTTATGGATTTTCGAAGTTCCGGAGTCACAAACTTCAGATTCGAAGCAAAAGAAATTTGTCCGCGCCACCAAAGTAAAATAAACAGGAAAACTGCTGGGGAACAATAAGCCAACACGTAGAAAAAAACGAATTGTGAGAAGTCAATCACCTTTAACCAAAACAGAAAAATAATGCTCATGTTCAGTACCTTAAACACAATATCCTGAAAAATAGTTCCCGAAACAGCGTCGTACATTACTCGGTTGTAACCATCGAACAAACTGAAAAAAAGAGTAAAAAATACTAAGGGAATTAAATAAACTAGATAATTGAGATATAAAGGAGAAGCTTCAGCATAAAGACTAACCGCTAATGGATGCAGCAAAAAGTAGAAAGTCAAAGAAATAAGAAACCCAACTATTCCCACCCAAAATAGAATAAAAAGATATCCATTGTGATTCCTATTTTCGTTTCGGAAATAAGGAAACAAACGACCAGTTACACTATTAAATCCTAAAGAAGAAAATTGTGCCGCAACGGTAGTAATCGCTCCCAACCATAAAATTAAACCAATCTGGTCCGGATCTAAAAAACGAGGAAATAAAATACCCGTATTTATTAGTCCTAAAATGGCGCCAAAATAGGAAACTACAGTTCCTTTTATGGTTTGTTGTCGAATGATTCCCACCGTGCTGTTGTGTATTAGATTTCGATTTGTTCACAAATTTAACAAAATTGATTTCTTGTGAAAGCATTTCAAATTCATATAAGTATGATATATTTTAATTGAAAAATCGTATTTTCGCATGACATACGGACAAATCCGGATAAGCATCTGATTAAATAGATCAGACAGAATTCTTTAATTTCATTTCAAATGGCATACAAAGAGAAAGGTACAAAACGAAGACTTCGCTCCTCCTACATAACATCGATAATAAGTATTTCATTGGTTCTTTTCATGTTAGGGCTTATGGGTTTGCTTATTTTAAATGCCAATCAGATATCCAATTATGTGAAAGAAAATATTGGAGTTTCGGTAATTTTAAAAGATAATATTAAAGAAGTAGAGATTCGTCGTCTGCAAAAAATATTAGATGCCAGTAACTATGTGAAAGCTACCGAATATGTTGATAAAGAAACTGCAGCCAAAGAATTCGAAAAAGAATTGGGCGAAGATTTTATTTCCTTTTTAGGTTATAACCCGCTTCGCGCATCGATAGATGTAAAACTATATGCTGGCTATGCCAACACAGATAGTATTGCGGTAATCGAAAAACAGTTACTAAAACAATCTCAGGTTCAGGAGGTTGCCTATCAGAAATCATTGGTACACTTGGTAAACGAAAATGTAAAAAGAATCAGTTTAATTATTCTAGCTTTTAGTGCTTTACTTTTTACAATCTCTTTTACACTAATCAACAACACCATCCGTTTGTCTATTTACTCGCAACGTTTTATCATTAACACCATGCAATTGGTTGGTGCTACCAGAGGGTTTATTCGAAGACCATTTATGGCAAAAACCTTACTACACGGAGTTATAGGTGCACTAATTGCCAACGCCATGCTATCGGGAGTAATATATCTTTCTCAAAAAGAATTGAGCCAAGTAATTAACTTTAGTAATGTTGAAATGATAGGTATTTTATTCCTTTTAATCTTGGCAATTGGACTTTTCATTACCTGGATATCTACCTTATTTGCTGTAAACAAATACTTGCGACTCGAATCCCGTTCGTTGTATTAAGCAGTTCTAATTTAAAATTTTAAACAGCGATTTGTATCGATACTAAAACAGATTAGCTCTTAATATTTAGGCACTTTTAACAAGTCAAGGCGCACATAAATACTTTTTTATTGTAAATTTGGCAACTAATTGTCAAAACAGACAAAATTTGAGAACATGAACAAAGAAGATAAAAAACTGGATTTTGCTCTTTCCAAAGAAAACTACCAACTTATTGTTATTGGTTTTGTGATTATTATAGTAGGATTTTTACTGATGATGGGCGGTGGATCGGATGATCCTAATGTATTCGATGAGAGTATTTTTAGTTTTAGAAGAATTACTTTAGCTCCGATGGTGGTATTGTTTGGTTTCGCTTTCGAAATTTATGCCATCATGAAAAAGCCTAAAGAACAATAAATATCTCCTTATTATTTATTTTCCGAAAACTTAAGCGGAAATATTCCTTTTACCTAGTATGAACTGGATTGAAGCCTTACTTTTAGGCTTACTGCAAGGATTAACCGAATTTTTGCCAGTAAGCAGCAGTGGTCATTTAGAAATTGGCAAAGCCTTATTGGGCATACATGCCGAAAACAATTTAGCATTTACCGTAGTTGTGCACGGAGCAACTGTTTTAAGTACCATTATTGTTTTTCGAAAAGAAATTCTAGAGCTTCTGAAAGGCCTTTTCAGCTTTCAGTGGAACGAATCAACTCAATACATCGCTAAAATTGCCCTTTCGATGATTCCAATCGGAATTGTTGGTGTGTTTTTTAAAGATCAGGTCGAAGAAATTTTTAATACCGATAAAATTTTACTTTTGGTAGGATTTATGCTACTAATAACTGCCACATTTCTAGCATTTACCTACTACGCAAAACAAAAAGAAAAAGAAATTTCATTTCGGGATGCCTTTATAATTGGAATGGCTCAAACTGTTGCAATTCTTCCAGGAATTTCTCGATCGGGAGCAACCATAGCTACCGGATTACTTTTAAAAAATAAGAAATCGGAAGTTGCAAAATTCTCCTTCTTAATGGTTTTAGTACCTATTATCGGAGAAAATATTTTAAGCATTTGTAAAGGCACTTACAGCGCACAAGGATCGGTAGAATTAATGCCTTTAGTAGTTGGTTTTATTGGTGCTTTCCTTTCTGGTTTGTTAGCCTGCAGCTGGATGATTAAATTGGTGAAAAAAGGGAAACTCATCTATTTTGCAATTTATTGTCTGATTATCGGACTAATTGCTATTTTTGCAGCCTAATTTTAAAACAGGGCTCTCCCGTTAAATCCGACACTAAATGATTCAATTTGAAACCGATAACGATTTCCAAGAAGGCGCTTTACTTCTTTTTAATAAGCCTTACGAATGGACTTCGTTTGATTTAGTAAATAAGATAAAGTATAAAATAAAGCATCAATTTCATTACAAGAAAGTAAAAGTTGGACATGCAGGAACACTCGATCCTTTAGCAACAGGCTTGTTAATTGTTTGCGTTGGAAAATACACTAAAAAAATAGATAGTTATCAATCTCAGGTGAAGGAATACATTGCCACTCTTAAATTAGGAGCAACAACCCCTTCCTTCGATTTAGAGACTGAAATTGATCAAACACATCCATTCCAGCATATCACTAAAGAACTGATTGATGAAACATTAAAAGGTTTTATCGGAGAAATACAGCAACGTCCTCCCGATTATTCGGCCGTAAAAATTAATGGAAAAAGAGCGTACGAATATGCCCGTAAAGGTCAGGAAATTGAGATAAAAAAGAAAACACTTGCCATTGATGAAATAGAGGTGCTTGAATTTGAAAAAGACATTCTAAAAATTAGAGTTGTTTGTAGTAAAGGAACCTATATAAGAGCACTTGCCCGTGATATTGGTCAAGAACTAAATAGTGGTGCACACTTAACAGCATTGGAAAGAACTAAAATCGGCGATTTTCACATTAAGGATGCACTTGAAATTGAAGATTTTATAAAATACTTAGAAAATTTATAACTATCTTGCGGTCTTTTCGTAAAAGGAAAAGCTTTACCATCGCCTATCAAAAAAAAATCCAATATAAAAGTCATTCAGCATTATGAAGTTATCGAAGTTTAAGTACAAATTACCAAGCGAACTTATTGCTTTACATCCAGCCTACAATAGAGATGAATCTCGCTTATTGGTGCTTCACAAAGATACAGGTAAGATCGAACACAAAATCTTCAAAGATCTTATCGAATATTTTGACAATGAAGACGTTATGGTTTTTAATAATACCAAAGTTTTCCCTGCAAGATTATCTGGAAACAAAGAAAAAACAGGAGCAGAAATTGAGGTATTCTTATTGCGCGAATTAAATCGCGAGCAAAGATTATGGGATGTATTAGTTGATCCTGCACGTAAAATTAGAATCGGTAACAAATTATATTTTGGCGATGATGATTTACTCGTTGCCGAAGTAATCGACAATACTACTTCTAGAGGAAGAACCCTTCGCTTTTTATTTGATGGACCTTATGAAGAATTTAAAGAAGCATTATATAGCCTAGGAAAAACACCTCTGCCAAGATCAATTATAGATCAACGTAAGGTGGAGCCTGAAGATGCTGAACGTTACCAAACAATTTTCGCAAAACACGAAGGTGCTGTTGCTGCACCTACTGCTGGAATGCACTTTAGCCGCGAATTAATGAAGCGTTTAGAAATTAAAGGAATCGATTTTGCTGAGGTTACTTTACACGTTGGTTTGGGTAATTTTAGAACTGTAGATGTTGAAGATTTAACCAAACACAAAATGGATTCGGAGCAGATCGAAATTAACGATTTGGCCGTTAAAAAAGTAAACAGAGGAAAGAAAAAGAAGAAAAATATTTGTGCCGTAGGTACTACTGTTGTTCGTACTTTAGAAACTTCTGTATCTACCCAAGGAACATTAAAACCATTTGAAGGATGGACAAATAAATTTATTTTCCCTCCCTACGAATTTAGCGTTCCCAATAGCATGGTTACCAATTTTCATTTGCCGCTTTCCACCTTACTAATGATGGTTTGTGCATTTGGAGGATACGATCAAGTAATGGCTGCTTATCAGGAAGCAATCAAAGAAAAATATCGTTTTGGAACTTATGGCGATGCAATGTTGATTATCTAATTGATAAAATACGATATAAAAAAAGCTGTTGAATATTATTTCAACAGCTTTTTTTTTATTAAACCAAACCGTTTCAATACAATAAATAATTATTAAATTCGTTGAAACCAATAATAATTATTCGATATGGAAAATCAAATTACGCTTCAAAAAAGTGACAAAAATTTTATTGCTACGCTGCTTTTATGCTTCTTTCTTGGAGGACTAGGTATTCACCGTTTTTACACTGGCAAAACAGGAACAGGCATACTAATGATACTAACCCTAGGTGGCTTTGGAATTTGGATCTTAATTGATCTTATAATGATTGCATTAGGAAGTTTTAAAGACAGCAATGGACTTTATGTAAAAGCATAAATCTGTTGAAAACACACACAAAAGAGAGATCAAATAATTTGATCTCTTTTTTTATGCTTCTGAATTTACCATCCAACTCGAAAATACATCCAGATAGTTCCAGAAAGAAAGAATCACCTCCTCGGGCACATCCAAGTCAGGCAATAGTTGTTGGTAGCTTTGCATCCAAACCAGACGAGCCTCTGCTGTAATTTTAAAATTAGCATGCCGGTTTACCAATTTAGGTGCTCCCCTATTCTGATTAAAATATTCTGGTCCGCCCAATACCTGAATAAAGAAGTCCGATGAACGAAGCTTTGCCTCTTCAAACTCCTCTCTATCTTGCGGAAATAAAGGGCTAAACTTACTTTTTCTCAACAATTCATAATGATCATCGACTAATTTCCGAATACCACTTTCTCCCAAATACTTTAAAAGATCCTTATTAGGCCTAGTTACTTCTGGTCTCGCCCCAAAAGGATAATCATTAATTTTTAATTCCATCTCGTTACTATTTACTCGTTGTTAGATAAAATTATTAGTTTTTATTAATTTACAAAACTTAAACAAGTAGATAAAAATACTTTCCTACCGAATTAATCTTACAATTAACCTCTCCTATTAATTTCTTCCAGTACTTTTATATCTGTGATTGTAATTCTTTTTCCATCCAAACAAATTATTCCTTCCTTCTCAAATTCTTTAATAAATTTGACTGCACTTTCCACACTTATCGATGCAAAATCAGCAATGTTTTGGCGAGTTAAATACTCATAAACATTGTCGTCTATAAACCGCTCGGAAGATAAATACAACAAAGCAGAAGCTAATTTTCCTCTCATTTGCTTGTAGGAGATATTTTGAATAATATCGATATACCTATTTTCATTATGGCAATTCTTGGAATTTATTTCCATTGCAAATTGAGGATTTCTCAACAATAACTCTTTTAACGCCTGCTTATCAATGATACAAATATTCGAATCTTTTAAAGCAATTGCAGAATAGAGATACGTGTCTTTCCCAAAAATGGAAGAAAAAGCAATTAAATCGCCCTTTTTAGCCAAACGAATATTTATCTGCTTGTTCTTATTCGTTTGCAAGTATACCCTCACCAAACCTTGGTTTACAAACAACACATGCGGAGCAAATGCACCTTGCTTAAAAACAGTTTCATCCTTAAAAAACTTAACCTGTTTTTTCTTTTCATTAATGATTTTTAAATCCGTAAGTCCCAGATTTTGAAAACAATCAACGTTTAACTCGTTATTTTCTTTACTATTATCAATCGCATTCAAAGTCATTCCGTTTTACTATTTTATTAGCTACAAATGTGCTAATCGTTAAAAAAAAGAATATCACTACTGAAAAGAGAATTATTATCTCGTTGCAAAAAAGTTATCAAATTTCAATTTTAATTACAGAATACTCCATTTCCTGTTTCTTGTTTTCGCATAAGACTCCTCGTATTTTTGCTTTGGTAAATTTATCAAGAATAAATAAGGATAACAATCTCTTTGCGCTATGAATAATTACAAAATAATATTTGCCTTTGCGGTTAGCCGAACCAATAAATTTGAAGCAAAACATTTTGGTGATGTAGATAAATATCTAATCTATGAATATTCTAACGAATCCTTTAATTTGGTTTCTCATCAAGTAAATAAGTATAAAAACCTCGATGAAAAACCCGTTCATGGTTCCATAAAAAAAGGAGATTCCATTATTAAACTTTTGCAAAAGAATCATGTTCAAGTTTTGGTATCCTTACAATTTGGGCGAAACATTACACTAATTAATAAACATTTTATTCCGGTGGCCATTCATAATTGCAATTCGGAAAATGTGTTTCAGGTTCTATCCAAACATATTAAATGGATTGCCGACGAACTAGAAATTAATCCTCCAGAATACCGGCTTTTCTCTATTAATCCGGGAGCTTTAAAAACTACGATAAAATAAACGCAATAATAATTAATAATTACCAATGAAGAATAAAACTTTAATAATTGGAGCTAGCTTAAATCCAGAACGTTACTCATATAAAGCCGCTGCCAAATTACTTGAAAACGGACACGATATTTATATGCTTGGCAATAAAGCCGGCACACTATTCGATCGTGAAATTGTAAAGGAACAAACTTCTTGTGCTGATGTGGATACCGTTACCATGTATGTATCTGCAAAAAACCAGGTTAGCTATTACGACTACATCATTTCTTTACAACCACGCAGAGTAATTTTTAATCCAGGCACTGAAAATACTGCCTTTGCAGAGAACTTGAATTCTCATGGAATAAAAACAGAAGAGTCCTGTACATTAGTGCTGCTAGCAACAAATAGTTATTGATTACACATGAAAGGTAAATTAAGATATTTCCCCATAACCGCCTATGCTATTGTTATGGGACTTGCCGGATTAAGCATTGTATTTGCCAAATTTCACCACATGCAATGGCTACCCAAGATATTCTACGAAATTATGCTGTTTAGTACTCTATTTGTATTTTTAGGAATATCCGTTTTGTATGCATTAAAGGCTATTCGGCATTTTGAAGAGGTGAAAATAGATTTTAATCATCGAATTCGTATTAACTTTTTCTCAGCATTCTCCATTTCAATTCTTTTGTTATCCATTGCATTCATGAGTTATTGGCCCTTTTTATCGATGAGCTTTTGGTGGATTGGAACCATTGTACATACGGCATTAATGCTTTACACTGTAGCCTATTGGATACAAAATAATTTTGAAATTCAATTTATGAACCCGGCTTGGTTTATCCCAATAGTTGGTAACATGTTAATTCCTATTGCCGGGGTGGAATACCTACCAAAACTATTTTCATTTTTCTACTTTGGAGTTGGATTTTTCTTTTGGATCATCCTATTTACGATTTTCTTAAACCGTGCCATTTTTCACCATCAGCTACCACAAAAATTTGTTCCTACCTTGTTCATTCTTATTGCGCCACCAGCAATTGGTTTTATTGCATACATTCGAATAGCGCAAAGTTGGGACACATTTGCCGTTTTTTTATTGCTGATTTCTTATTTCTTTGCCGTATTGCTATTGGTGTTACACAAAAGCTTTAAAAAACTTGAATTTTTTATATCGTGGTGGGCTTTCACGTTCCCACTAATGGCCATAACAATAGCTTCGGTAGTTGCTTTTCAAATTTCACATCAAGCTATTTTTAAATACTTGTCCTTCTTTTTTATGGCAATAGCTGTGCTCACAATTAGTTTTGTGGCCTACAAAACAGTCGGAAAAATTAGACAAGGTGAAATATGCATCAACGAAGAATAATATCTTATTTTAAAATTACACGAATGAAAAATATAACTATAATCGTATCCATTCTACTAGGTTTTACACTTGGAATCCTATTTACAGGAATTGCTCTAAGTGTATCTTCCGGGGAAATGATGATCAAAGAATTTAAAAGTCCATACGATTTTGAAAAATCAGTGGAAGTAATCAAAACCAGAATCAACGCAAAAGAAGGCTGGCATGTAACTACTATTATCGATCAGAACCAAGAAATAATCGACAATGGAGGAAAAGGCATTGGCAAGTATCACATTATAAAGTATTGCCATGCGGGATTTTCGGAGCGAATGCTAAATGACGACCGTCGGAAAAAAATTGGTAATATGATGCCAAAATCATTTGCCGTATACGAAAAAGCCGACGGCCAAGTCTTCATATCCACCATGAATGGTGCAATAATGGGGAAAATATTTGGAGGTGAGATTGAAAATATCATTGAAGAAGTATCTTTAGATGTAGAAGACATGATGCGATTTATCCACTTAAAATACAGCTTATTTTAATCGCTAAGATAAAATCAAAATAAATCAATAGCTCTTGAGAGCAATGTGCAATTCCTTAAAAAATTAAAATGGATGATAAAGATTTATATTCTGACCATGATATTTCGATCATGAAAAATGCGGCAGATTCCTTAAACCGGAATAATGATCGGATTCAGGAAATTATAGAATTTGCCAAAATATCCAATATTAAAATAATTGGAATTGCACATTGCACCACATTTACCAAACAAGCCAACCAGCTAAGAACCTTTCTTGAGCTAGCAGGATTTACTGTAGAACAAGTAAATTGCAAGATAGGAAAAGTACCTTTTTCGGATTTAGTGCCCAATTACAAAGGAATAAGCTGCAATCCGGCCGGACAAGCACACTATTTGGAAGAAAAAAACACAGAGCTAAATATTATGATGGGTTTGTGCCTGGGGCACGATCTAATTTTTAATGCAAAATCGAAAGCCCCGGTTACTCCCCTAATTGTTAAGGATCGAAAATTAAACCATCACAGCATCGAGAAATTAGATTCATCTGATTCCTAATTCAATTTTACCTCACCAATAAATGATATTTTTTCATTCCTTCTGGAATTACTAAATTGAATCCACTATATTCATCCTTTTTTTTACAAATGCATGAATACTTATGAATAGACACAAAACCAATGCCTGTATTTATTCAAAATATAAGCCTGTTTTTTAATTGTTTGGCAGACAGTTCCTGTTTAAGCACTTTAAACCATAACTATTCAAAGCACATTAATTAACCGTTTAAACCTTATTCTATGAAAAAATTAGTTAGCCTGACATTAGTGATCTGTGCCTCCTTTATTATGGCATTCGCCCAAGACTGCACCCTTTACATTCCCGGCGAAATTGGTACCGAACTTCATTATCAGATCACCAACGCAAAAGGGAAAATTGATGCTATTTATTCTCAAAAAGTAATCTCCATTAAAAATAATGGAGGCGAAACGGTTTATGATCTACTTCAAACCCATAGAGATCCAAAAAAATCTGATAATATCCTACTGCAGGATACCATAAGCTTTCGTTGCAAAGACAATGTTTTTTACATCGATATGGAAAGATATTTGAATCAGAAACAGATGGAAGGATTTAAAGGTATGGAGGTAAAGATTACTACCGATGATTTAATTTACCCTCCCAATCTTTCTGCCGGAATGGCATTAAAAGATGGCTCTATAAATCTCGAAATTGGCTCGGGAATTATGAACATTACCACCAATATTGTGAATCGAAAAGTGGAAGCCCACGAAGATATTACCACTTCGGCAGGCACGTTTACTTGTTACAAAATAAGCGAAGAGGTGCAAAGTAAAATGGGCTTTATAAATGTGCAATTGAATAATGTGGTTTGGATTGTGAAAGACATTGGAACCATCCGAAATGAATCGTACAACAAAAAAGGGAAATTGCAAAGCGTTACGGAGCTGATTAAGATCGTTAGATAAAAGACAGACGATAGTGTTTTTAGATAAAAACATCCTTAAATACACTAAAATCGCTACTTTTACCAGATGTGCTTAAAAGAACCAAGAATGATTCATGAAACTGTTATTTCCTTTGAAGATGTAAACGTACAATATCGCAATAGGATACTTCTTGAAAATATTACACTTTCGGTAAAAAGAGGGGAACAATGGGCTATAGTTGGTGCTGGTGGCTCGGGTAAAAGCGCTCTGTTAAGAGCTATTACAGGCAAATTTCACATTTCGAAAGGCGTTTTTACCCACCCCTACTTAAACCAGAAAGCCAAAAAGGAAAACCCAAATACTGCACTTTTTAACTGGAAAAATTTAATTAGTGAACTTGCTGCCAAACATCATTTCACCAATCTATCCAATACCACCAGCTTTTACTATCAGCAACGTTTTAATTCCTCCGATTCGGAGGACACACAAACCGTTGAGCAATATCTTTCCGAAACAAAAGCAGTTTGCCCCCCAGCAAGCTGGACATTAGAAAAAGTACTGCTTCGCTTACGTCTTCAGGACTTAAAAAAGAAACACCTGATTAAATTATCGAACGGAGAAACAAAAAGACTGCTAATTGCCAAGGCATTACTAAAAAATCCCAGCCTGCTTTTATTAGACAATCCGCTTACCGGACTCGATATCGCAAGCCGAACCGACATCGATCAGTTAATTACAGAAATTTCTGATTCTGGCATTAGTATAATTATGGCCACGTCGCCCTTTGAAATTCCTGATGCCATCACTCACATTGCCATTTTAGACCATGGAAAAATAGTACAAGTGCTTACGAAAGCAGCGTTTTCTCCCGAAAAAGTCCCTTCTTCGGTGCTTCCTGAAATGAATATTCCCGAACTTGAGAAACTTTTGACGCTTGAAAAACAACAAACGTTTCGAACTATTGTTGAAATGAAAGATGTGGTGATTAAATATGGCGAAAACACCATTATCGATCGTGTAAACTGGACAATTAAACAAGGCGAGCGTTGGGCACTACTTGGTGCTAATGGTGCGGGAAAATCGACCTTACTAAGCTTAATTAATGGAGATAACCCACAAGCCTATGCCAATCACATTTCCCTTTTTAATGTGAAAAGGGGAAGCGGCGAAAGTATTTGGGATATTAAAAAGAAAATAGGCTTTGTATCGCCGGAATTTTTTCAATATTTCCCGAACGGAAATAATTGTTTGCAGGTAATTGAATCGGGATTTTACGACACACTGGGCTTGTTCCGAAAATCGAATGCCGAAAAGGCGGAAATTTCGAAACGATGGATGCGACTGCTCGAAATTGAAGCCACAGCTCCCCTACGCTTTAAAGAGGTATCGGCAAGCACCCAGCGATTGTGTCTTTTGGCCCGTGCATTGGTTAAAAATCCTCCGTTGCTAATCTTCGACGAACCTACTCAGGGATTGGATACGCATCAGCAGGAAAACTTTAAACATATTGTGGAGAAAATTTGCGAACACAGCAATGTAAGTTTAATTTATGTGAGTCATTACCAACACGAAATACCAAAAAGTGTTACCAAAATTTTGAAATTAGAAGCAGGCAAACAAGTAGAGAATCTTTAAACCAAGCGTTGCAAGCAACGATTTAAGCAACATTCCACTTGCCTTTATTTGCAAATAAACAACATCCTTTTAAGACTTTAACAGAGGTAGCTTGTGCCGCAAATGGTGCTGCAAGCAGTTCCTTATCATTTTTATCGCATAATATTTTATAATCTGCAATTTTATTCTACTTTTGTGCCACGCAATTATCCAATAAGATGCTGTCTGGAGAAATGACAGAGTGGCCGATTGTGCATGCTTGGAAAGCATGTGTACCGCAAGGTACCGGGGGTTCGAATCCCTCTTTCTCCGCAACTTAGGATTTATCCTAAAGCAAAAGACTGTAAATCAAGGGATTTACAGTCTTTTTTGTTTTTACCCTATTCAATCTAGTATAAATAAAACCACTAGATACGAGAACTATCCGGTGAACAAATCGACACCCCTTCCTTGTTCACCAAAACCCTCATAACAAACTGAATCAAAATAGATTAAATCAAATCAATTTCGAAAATAAAATTTTTATTGTGCTTGAGTTTTAGTAAATTTATTAAACATCATTCAATAATTAATCATGATTCTGAAAAATACATATTTAGTACGAATTGATTTTATTAACGCATGAACACCTTTTCAAAACTGAATATCAGCTTCTTAATCAGAAAGAATCGCTCTAACAAACAGGGTGAGGTTCCTATTTATGTGCGTATCTCTGTAGATGTAGAACGTGTAGAGATTGCAACTGGAAGATATATTAATCTCCAAAAGTGGAACAGTAAACTGAATAAAGCTTTTCCAAAAAAGAAAGGTGGAGTTCAAATCAATCAATTTCTGGATGCTCTTAAAAATGGAATTTACGATCATCATACCGAGATGGTCAAAAATGGAGAGGATATTTCTGCTAAAAAACTCAAAGCTCGTTTTCTTGGCATTGATGAAGGTAGAAAAACACTTTTGGAACTATTTGAATACCACAACAAGCAAATATCTGAATTGGTTGGCATATCGTACTCCCCTGCTACCTTACAAAGGTATTTTACCACACTGGATCATGTTAAGAACTTTCTAAAGCATCGATACAACCTTAAAGATATTTCCTTACACCGAATTAAATATTCCTTTATTATTGATCTGGAACACTATCTCAAGACTGTTCGAAAATGCAATAATAACACAACTTATAAATACATCAAGAACTTTAAAAAGATCATTCTCCTTGCCATTAAAAATGAATGGCTAAACAAAGATCCTTTTACAAAGTATAAATCTACTTTGGTGGAAGTAAAAAGAGAATATTTAACCAAAGAAGAGCTTCAAAAACTTGAGGATCTAAAATTATCGATTCCCCGATTGGATTTTGTCAGAGACATCTTCTTATTCTCCTGTTATTCAGGATTGGCATATGTTGATGTTACCAATCTAACGATAGATCATATCAGAAAAGGAATTGATGGCAATAATTGGATCATTACACAACGAAAGAAAACAAAAATTCCTTCAAATGTTCCATTGCTTCCTATTCCGGAACAACTAATTAAAAAGTATAAATTGTCTCCTGGAAAGAAAATGGAGAACCTTATTTTTCCAAGTCTGAGTAATCAAAAACTAAATGCCTACTTAAAAGAGCTGGCTGATCTGGCCTCAATCAATAAAAACCTGACTTTTCATATGGCCAGGCATACATTTGCGACAACTGTTACCTTGGCAAATGGTGTTCCTATTGAATCCATCAGTTCCATGTTGGGTCACAAGAACATTCGTACTACTCAAATTTACTCCAAGGTTGTAAGTGAAAAAGTAAGTAGAGATATGAACAAACTTAGAAAGAAATTTTAATAGAAACCAGTTATTTCTATTGTGACTATGCTGTTTATTAAATATTCCTCCTAATCATAAATACATATAAGAAGGCCTTCATACTTGCGTAAGCATCCCTTTATCAAAAGCAATGATTTCGGCAAAAGGAAGCGGAATAAATAGCCTGTGCGCTGGAATGAAAATCATTTCAATGTGTTTTGAGTGGGCTTAGCAAAGTGCTATATCAGTTTTTTTTACTGATATAGCTTTTTGCTGCCTAAAGCCAGTGTGTTGGAAAAAAAACGCTTTGAAATAATTGGGCGCCTTTATGCCGTAGTCTTTTGTTGAAATCGGGGCCAAAATCAACTTTGCGATCGCATGTATCAAGGACAGTACCAAATAATTTAATATGGTTTAGAATTAGCACACAACATCAAACTATTTCAAGATTCTTATCCCAATCTACCTTATCTTGTCCTTTGGACAATCAAGCTTTTCATCCTAAGATGAAAAGTCCCTGCTGGAAGGCACAAGAGTTTTTGTGGAACAAAAACACATCTTGCATGCCTCTACCTCCTGGATAAACATCATTGCTTCTCTAAAAAATTTCCGAATGATTTTTAAAAGGTATTTCAGATAAGTGGTTATTTGAGGGGTTGATATCGCCTTCCAGGCCTCTTCTAAAACAAATCACCTTTCTCACGCCACTGAGTCTTCGCATTTTCTGCAGGAAAATATCCATAATGATCAGTGTTGCTAAAAGAAATATCACGGCATGATCCTAAATATTACCCAGTTCAAGTATAAAAAAAAACAGGCAAAGAACTCATCGATTTGTTCAGTAGGTAATCGTACTCCCCTCCTTCAAAATATTTGCTTAGGATAATAAAGTATTCATGGGAGTTGCTACTCCCTGCATATTATCGTAAATGAAGATTGAAAAAAAAAGATTTTCCTGATCCTGATCCGCCAATAATGAGTTTATTTTTGTTGTGAATCAAATGCTTTTTGAAGTGCCCCCGTAAACTTGGACGGTTATTATAAATTACAAAACGGATTATAAGAAGTGGGAAAAACAAATTGAAGATATACCTCTTTCCGAAACCAATTTACCCAACCAACCCATTGATGAATACACAGCTAGAGCAGAAGTTTTAGCAATTGAGGCTCTTAAAAACAAAGATGTATTGATTCAAGCTGGACTTGATGCGACTACAATAGATGAACTAACATCTTTATCGGGAGCATCGCGATTTTACCAGGCACAGTGGATGAGTGAGTATCGTGCTCGCCAAGAGGTCAAAAAGAGTGGATAGAACAATCTCCTGCTGCATATGATTTACGTGATGAAATGCTGCATCATTTTAGTTTTGCTAACTTCAACATACAAGTTGTTCAGAAAAAATTACAACGAATTCGAGAAGGTGGCGGGCATTCTAATATGATACAAGATATGGTTGAATTCTCCGCTTTAGGTGAGAAAAACCAAGATCCTTTAAATAAGATTGGTTTTGAACTTATCTCTTCACAGAATGCCCGTGCAACTTCGCATGCAAAAAGATGAAAGCAATTCGAATAAATTATTACACGATTAAGTTTATACTTTTCTTATGGAGCGGGTAAGCTCAATTCGTGAGTGTGGCCGCTATCTGTTTTGGAACAATGAAGAACAAAGGAATAAATACCTAAATGATTAAATTCTGAAACACCAGATTCTATTAATCTCGACGTAGCTCATACCCTCCCATCGGGACTTTTATGCATCCAATTGGTAACTTGGGACAATGAATTGGCAAGTTGCATCCGTCAAATAGTAATTTGATGACTCCCCGAGGCAAAAATTGATAGTCAATTGGCAAAAAGCTGTTTCCTATTGGCAATTTGATGGCTTCAATAAGCAGACGCTCTAGTTTTTACGATACTGTCTCAGATTTTGTGTAAAGGTTATAATTAATAAAATTTATCATCTTTACTAAAACTGTAAGTATGGACAAATCAGACCTAAAGGCTCATTTGGAGTCCCAAAAAAAATCAGGTAAGAATATTCATGATTATATGAATGACTTGTATCAAGAAGGCCTGCAAACTTTATTGGAAACGGAATTGGATGAACATCTTGGTTACCCTAAAAATGAAACCAGTAGTTCTGGGAATGCAAGAAATGGAAGTAGTAAAAAGAATGTTAAGTTAAAATCAAGTGCGTATACACTTTCTATACCCAGAGATCGAGCAGGAAGCTTTGATCCGCAAATAGTGCCCAAGCATAAGCGCGTTATTGACCAGATTGAGGATTATGTTATAACTCTTTATTCAAAGAGAATGAGTGTTCGTGATGTGCAAGACACCATACAAGATTTATATTGTATTGATATCGATAAGAGTACAATTTCCCGCTTTACAGATCGGCTATTACCTCGTATAGAGAAGTGGCGTAATCGTGCATTAGATGAGTTCTATTTTGTATTGTGGATGGATGGTATCCATATTAAAGTGAAAGAAAATCATCGCCTTGTGAGTAAGTGTGTTTACATTATAATGGGACTTAATACGCAGGGTATAAACGAAGTATTGGGCTTATGGATTGGGAAAGAGGAGTGTGCTTCCTTCTGGCGTGAAGTTCTTAATGATATCAAGGCAAGAGGCGTTAAAGACATCTTACTTACAGCAACTGATAATTTAAAAGGCTTCACCAAAGCAATTCAGGCAGCTTTTACAAAAGCCATTACACAGATATGTGTGGTTCATATGGTTCGCCAAAGTTTTGGCTACATAATTTCTAAAAAGCGTAAAGCATTTTCTGATAATCTAAAGATGGTTTATAAAGCCCCTAACAGAGAAATGGCAGAAGAATATCTTGTTAGTTTTGAAGCAAAATGGTTAGACCGCTACCCATCTGCAGTAAAGCCTTGGAGTGTTAATTGGAATTTATGGACCTGCTTCTTTGATTATACACATGAAATCCGAAAGATTATATATACTACAAATGCAATTGAGAATTTAAATAAGAATATCAGAAAGTACACTCGAAACAAAATGTAATTCCCAGATGATAAGTCTGCTATTAAATCAATATATTTAGCTTGTCTTAAGGTATCTAAAACATGGCATCAACCTATACCGGTCTGGGGGGCTATGCTTAATGATTTTCATATGGCATTCCCTGACAGATGTGGACATATTAAAATCAATTAAAGTCAATTACACAAAAATTGAGACACTACCTAATGATAAAATCTGAAAGCAGGGAGAAAAACAAGACTTCTCTTATTTAAATACTCTTCTTCAAAACCGATATTACAGAAATTACTACAGAACAAAAAGAGCTAGACTTATTATAGTCTAACCCTTAAAATTTTAACATATACGCCTATCAAATCATTCTTTAACAAGTCCAAAATTGTGCCAAAGCCAAATAACTATATAATACATCACTTCTGGCTGGCTTTATATCTAGCCAATGCTTCCTGATATTCATCAATTGTTGAATCATTGATCATTCCTTGGAGTTCCCCTGATGCTATGGCCTCTTTCCCCAGTTCAATGGCTTTTTCCTCAGATGCAATAGCATTGCTTACATCATCCATTTTAAAATAACACTGTGCCATATAATGAAAAATGACCGGTTTCACTGAATTATCAGATAACATTTCAGTAAAAATACCTACTCCATATTGATAAACTTCTTTGGAAAGTTCATCCTTTGAAGCAATAATAGACCCAATGAAAGAACTGGCAGAAGGCATCTTTTTCCACTCATTTGCAAATACAAGAGCCTTATGCACATCACACTCAAGAAGAGTTGTAAACTTCAAGCTATAAAAAGGTAACTGCTGTTCCGGATCAATTGTACTCATTGTACTATCAATATCATTAAGAGCTTCAGAATAATCTTCAGTTGCAATAGCTTCACTCACCCGTTTAGCTAAATCTTGAAAAGATACAATCGTTCTCTCTAACTTTTCATCTCTTTTCTTAGATTCATCCGCTTTCATTTTATAAGTACCTGTCATTACTTCTTCAATAATCTTATCCAGTTTTGTAGGTTGGCCAATCCAAATGATCTTTCCCTTTTTTATCAGGAATGATGCCGGGATACCATATTGACCAGATGCTACCATCCAGTTGTTTGCCATATACTGGTCGTTATTATCCATTAAAACATTGTACGCCATTTTATCTCCCATATTTAGAACAAATTTTTTAACGGAGGGTAAAGATGTTTCGTATAATTCTTTTCCATTTTTATGATCTTCCCAAACATTAACCCCAATAACATTAACCTTGTCGGCATATTTTTTTGCCAACTCAGACAAATGGGGCATTGCCGCCCTGCAAGGACCACACCATGTTGCCCAAAATTCAACAACATATAGTTTATCATTTTCAAAATATTCAACAGGAGTCCCTTTTATCCAATTTCCTCTAAGTTCGGGAGCTACATCACCAACTTTAAGTTTAACAGGACTTTGTCCAAAAACTGATAAAGCGAAGCAAACTGCTAATAATGGTAAAATACTTTTTTTCCAATTTTTATTTTTCATTGTTTTATCTTTGATTTATAAATTTTATTATCCCTCTTGCTTTTATTGTACAACCGTAGAGAAATATTCTTTTCGAGAAATTATAATAATTTATAACAAAGACAGGAACTTTTCATAATAGAGAAATACCCTGTCTTTGTTAAATGTGTTAATAATTTTGTGTTAATGTAGGATTATAATCCGTCGAACTCATAGGAAATGGGAATATCCATAAAGGTGAATCAGGTACTAATGTATAGGTTACCCCATTAATAGTCCTGGTAATTATTTGTTCGTAAATCCCTTCAGTATTCCATCTCTTTATATTTACAAAATTCTTCCATGTAAACAAATACTCAACTCTGGCTGTTTTGTTTAACACCTCCATAACCTCAGCCTCAGTAACAGGTGTAGCAAGAGGCTCGTATGGGTACACGCGTCTTTCCCTAATAAAGTTTATAATATCCATGGCTCCTTTTAAATCATTTGTTCGCGCAAGACATTCAGATTTTATTAAATACAGATCAGATGTAGTTATTCCCCCAGAGTTCTGCTGATAAGGAGCAAACCAAAGTAAAATACCAGGCATCCCAGATATAATTTGACCATATAGAGCGTTGTAAGCAGTAGTGTGATCTTTAATAATATTACCAGTTTCATAGTAATTGTTTAGAATTTCGAAACTAGGTGTAAAAAATTGAGGATAGTTTTTCCCATAATACGCATAAAATATGTTATCAGAAGCTTTGAGTCCGTCACGTGAAACTGATAAACCTGATCCCTCATCAACAATAGGAAGAAAAGGGCGATGATCTTCTAATACATCATTATAAGAAAGGCCTGTTTCTGCTGCAACCAAAGCACCTTCATAATCATGCATAGATATAAGTACCCATGCCTTTACAGCATAAGCAAATCCTTTCCCAATTCGCATACTATTATTTGGTTGATCAGGCAATGCATCTAAAGCAAAAGCAGCATCAATATCAGAAAGCATATTATCATACACTTCTTTCACAGTATTCTTGATGTTAAGTTCTTCAACATCAATATCACGAACATAAGGAATGCCACCATCTGTTTCTGCTGTAGAAGGATTATAAGCTTTAGCATATATATTTACCAATAAATAATGCATATAAGCTCTTAAGATGTAAGCCTCTGCTTTTAGTTGCCGAGCCAAAGTAGGATCACCACTGGCCTCATCTGCTTTAGCTAGAACAATATTGGCTACATTTGTAATAATCGGATAAAGTCCTTCGTATGGATCATCTGTTGCTGTCAAAGCTTTCCTGTCAATAGATTCATTGTATGTAACCAATGTATAATCCCAATTCCTTACAGTCCCACTAATAAGGTTAGGAACATTTACTGCATAAGGATACATATCATTGACCAATACAGACTGTTTAATAAAATTGAAACCATTACTCCCATACTCGTAATTCATCAATTGATCGAGGTCACGTACTTGATTCAGCAAATTTTTACCCTTGGGTGTAATCTCCGTGTAATTTTCACAAGCAGAAACCACAAACAGTGCGAGTATTACTAAAAAAGGATATATTTTCTTTTTCATTTTAATTTATTTTAAAAATTAACGTTAAGGCCAAAAACATAAGAAGTTGGAATAGGCAAACCTTGGGTTTCCGGATCAACATATATATTGTCTTCCTTTGTCCACAACGTCTTAGGGTTGTTTATCTGAAAACGCAGTTTAACACTTGAAGCCTTAATCTTTGCCGCAATATTAGAGGGCAGATTATAAGCCAATACAATATTTCTTATCTTGATAAAATCGGCCGGTCTCACTAAAAAATCAGAATAATCCAATTGAGCAACTGCGTTGGCTGTTTTGTAATATTGACCAGAAGCAGGGATGTCAGTATCGGTATTATTAGGAGTCCAACTATTCATTACATAAGAAGGCATAGAACGATATAATGGATATGATATGGGTTCGGGTATTGGCCTAGCCCTTAAGAAATGTCCTCCGTAGTAAACAGCAAAAACACTCAGGCTAAAATTTTTATATTTGAATTCGTTTGTAAATGAGATATTAAGCTTAGGTTCTGTCCCTCCTGAAAATACAAGGGCATCAATATCATCACTTCCAAGTGAAGTCTCTGATAAAGTACCATCAGCCTTATACCATAACGGTTGACCAGTATCGTTAAGGCCTGCATACTGGTAAGAGTATAAAGCCTTTACAGGATATCCTGTTTTAAAGCCATCTCCTGAAGCTAAACTGTAAGGACTCGTGGTTACCTCATCCACATAAGTTATTTTATTTTCATTCTGAGTTACAGTCACAGTAGATGACCAAGCAAAGCTATCTCTGCCAACTGGCCTTATCCAGTCATAACTCAAGCTTAGTTCCTTTCCCTTGTTCAGCATAGATGCATTGTTAATAACTACACTGCTAAAACCCTCAGAGGGATCAAGACGTTTCCTTGCAAAAAGATCTGTTCCTTTTCTACGATACCAGTCCAAGCTTCCCCTAAAACGATTATCAAACAAAGAAAAATCCAATCCAATATTTGTAGTTGTTGTTTTCTCCCAACGCAACTTAGAATTGGGTGGGTTAATTACACTTGCATTTACCAATTGTGTATCATTATTAATACCCGTTACTGCCGTAAGTACACTAGTTGTTTTAGCATCAATGTTTCCAGTTACTCCATAAGATGCTCTTAACTTTAGAGCGTTCACAAACTTAACATCGCTCATAAAATCCTCATTGGAAGCAACCCAAGAAGAACCAAGCGACCATAACGGACGCCCCCGGTATTTTTTATCCCCACCAAATAAATCGGCGTAATCTTTTCTAACAGAAGCAAAAAAATTGTACTTCTGGTTGTAGGTATAAGTTGCATTAACGTATGCTGAAGCATAACGGTGTCTGGTATCAGTATTAAGACCGTAAGCCCTTGAAATATACTTATCATAAACCAGATCACGAGGAGAATATCCCAAAGGTCTAAGAAATGTAGAAGTTACATTGTATAAATCAGCAAAATTCATATTGGTAATTTGTTGGGTTTGCAATTGCTCATCATAGCCAAACAAAGCTCCTCTGGTACCATGAACGCGAGTTTGACGAAATTCAGTACCCGCGATAGCATCAATAACATGCTTCCCAAATGCCTTTTTGTAATTGATCTGTGCGCGAGCAGTATAATTAGTACTTTTTATTTGTGAGGTAGCCAACTTTCCACCTACAGGTAATAAGTGAGTATAAGAGTAATCTCCTTCAGAACCGAATCGTGTGGTATAAACATTCTGCAACCACCGCATCGTATAACTTTCAGCCTCCGAATAAGAAGATACATCCGCACGATTATCTTCATATTGGAACATTGTATTAAATTTTAGCCCAGACATGACCCTAAACGTAAGATTTCCAAAATAGCGCATATTTAATGTGGAGGTATTCGTAAAATCCCGTTCCAATTCATCAAGATGATTAAATTTAAGAGAGTAAAGCTCAGGAGTTGTTTCGGTAATTGGATTATACATATTAAATCGTGAGGTGCTATAATGCGCCCTACTGCCGTCATCATTCAATAATTTAAGGTAAGAAGGAACATTAAAAGGGTCAGTAGCAAAATTATCATTATGGGATCTGACTTTACCCGTAACAATATTTACCCCATAGTCAACATCCAACCATTTGGTTACATTATATTTGCCATTTAAAAAAATATTTAACTGTCTGTTAAAAGCATTGATTATTCCTGAATTATCTGTCTTATAATTTAACACCAGGTTTGTCTGAGCGTTCTCGTTATTAGTCCTTATAGCCAAGTTGTATTGCTGAATCACTTGATTTAAGAGTGCATGATCTTTAAACTGTTGAGGAAAATTATTCTGTTTGTAATCTGCAAGTTGAGCATTTAGCTGAGAGGCACTAATTATGCCTTTTGCCAATTGGTAATAATCATATTGTATCGGGGTTATGGGAGTTCCCTGAGCAATATAATCATTTTCAAATGTCGTTATTGGGTTTTCAATAGTTTCATTGCCTTCACTAAACCACCAGTTATAATATTCACTCTCCCAATCTACCTGCTGAGAAGGGGTCATATAGTTCATATAACTGTAATCGGGCTTTTCGTTAATGGTTAAATCACAGGAAAACTCTACGGCAATCTTTTCTTTTCCTTTTACACGTTTGGTCGTTATCACAATAACACCGTTCGATGCTCGTGCCCCATATATAGCAGCTACTGCAGCATCCTTCAATATTGTAACATTCTCTACATCGTAGGGATTAATATCTTCGATAGATCCTTCTATCGGCAAACCATCCACAACAACAAGTATATCAGAATTTGCATTCATTGTTCCAAGTCCACGAATCGTGGTTGTTCCATTATAACGAACAAGACCGGTAACTTTCCCTTCCAAATTATCCAAGACATTTGTTACACTCCTAGTCTCCAAATCTTTCGCATCAATTGTAACAACAGAACCGGTTACTTTTTCTTTCTGCATTGTTTGATACCCCGTAGAAACAACAGTTACTTCACCCAACAACGAAACATCATTCTGCAAAACCACATTTATTTCAGAAACACCAGCGGTAACATTAAATTCTTTTTTTTTCATTCCAACGAATGTAAAAACTAAAACAGCTCCCTCAGGTGTTTCAATAACATAATTCCCGTCGATATCGGTAATCACACCAATCGTAGTTCCTTTTACTACAACAGAAACCCCTGGCAGAGACGCCCCATCTTTGTCGGTAACCTTTCCAATAATCTTTTTTTGCTGAACGGCTTGTTCAATTACCGGGGCTTTCTTTGTAATTACAACAAACTCATCTATAATTTCATACTTGAAAGGAGTTTGCCTGCAGATTTCATCCAGAACTTCTTCTAAACTTCCTCTATCCATATTCAATTCAACACTTACGCGATCATCAACATCCTCTTTGTTGTACATGAAAATATTTCCGGTTTGATGATTCAAATTTTCCAGAATAGTTCCCAACGAAGATTCTCCGAATTGAACACTAACTTGTTGGCCAAGGGATACCGATGCAGAAAGCTGCAAGGTACAAACCAACATTAATAGTAAACTTAGCTTCATAGCCAGTAGGGTTTTTCTAACAGCTGGTGATAAACACCGCCATTTCAGGTTTTTTTTCATAACTTTATGGTCTAGATTAATACTGCCATTGATTTCATAACTCAATGGATAGTGTCTACTAAACAGGGAATGTGTCCGCATTTCCTGTTTTTTTTATTGATATACCGTCAAAATACCGCAACTCCCGGCAAATTGACATTTGCTAATTGGGTTTTCCTACTATTATTTTATCTCCCTTTATGGCAAACTTAACATCAGCCATTTTCTCTATCATCTCCAGAGTAAAATCAAGAGATCTATCTTTTTTTGCAGCACCTGCAAATCGTAAATTTCGGTATTGGTTCTCTGTAAAAAAGAATTCAACATTATACCATCTGCTTAACTGATGGCAAATCTCCTCCAAAGATTGATCCTTGAATTGAAATACTCCATTTCTCCAGGAAGTATATAAAACGGCATTTACCTTGTTTACCTGAAACTGATTACTGCCTCTTTTAACAACTGCCTGGTAACCCGGCTCCAATAATTCAGAATTGCCCAGACTGCTTACCTGAACGCTTCCCTCAACCAATGTTGTTGTAATATCCTCTTCATCATTGTAAGCCGATACATTAAACTTGGTTCCCAACACTTTCACCTCGGTATCATGCGATTCAATAATGAAAGGTTTCAACTTATTATGAGCAACTTCAAAATAGGCTTCACCAGTGAGTTCCACCTTACGGATTACCCCAATAAACTGAACCGGATATTTTAACGACGATTCAGAATTCAACCAAACTTTAGTGCCATCGGCCAATGTTAAAGAATATTCTCCACCACGGGGTATATTAATCTGATTGTAAATTAGTTTATTGGGCAGTGAATTACTCTTCCTGTAAGTTAATGCATTTGATGAATCGTTTTGAATCAAAGTCCCATCAACTTCAGCAATTACGCTATCCAGATTCTCTTCCAGATTCATTGCATTGCCATTATTCAATATTAAAACTGCCTTTTTAGATCCAATAGTCGATATTTCGGCAAAATTGTAATTCCCATCGAAATTGTAATCTTTCCCAACCTGATACACCATTAAATATCCAACCACACACATCACAACAACTGCCGCAGCATAAGGCAACCACAGGTGTATTTTTTTTGGTTTCGCTTGTACCTGGCAAGTTGATAAGGACTTACTTATATTAGTCCATGCTTGTTCTGTTTTGATTCCAGCAAAATCCCCAATTGTTTTACTCTCTTTTAGTAAAGCCAGATAGTTTGCAAACTCACCGGCATTAACTGGGTCCTCTGCTAACCATTTCTCTAATTGTTTTATCCCTATAATACTCTAGGAAAATTGGACCAGGAGCTTAATTGAAAAATAGTGTAAATTAAACTCATGGAAAAAATGAAAAGAACACGTCGAAAATTTACTTCAGCCTTTAAAAGTAAAGTGGCCATAGAAGCCCTAAAAGAAAGAGAAACACTAGCAGTACTAGCAGAACGTTTCGAACTTCATCCTAACCAAATTTCTCAATGGAAACAGGAATTTCTAGAGAATTCATCACAAATTTTCGAAGGTAAAAACACTACAAAGGAAACTGAAGGGATTGACACAGAGAAGCTCTATTCAAAGATTGGCAAGTTGGAAATGGAGAATGAATTCTTAAAAAAAAACTTAAAGATATTGGGAAAACTATAGATTTAAAACTGTTAGTAAATTTAACTTCAAATATCAGTATTCGAAACCAGTGTGATTATTTAGGCATCGCCAGATCTTCTTTTTATCATGTTCCCAAAGGAGAATCTGATGAAAACTTAAGAGTAATGCAATTAATGGATAAACATATTTTAGAAGAGCCTACAGCTGGTGTTTTAACAATGCAGTCAATGTTAAAAGACCATGATGTTCATTGCTCTTACGAACGAGTACGCCGATTGATGAGAAAGGCTAATATTCGTGCCATTTATCCCAGAAAACATCTTAGCGTTTTGGGTGAAAAAAAATATATTTATCCTTACCTGCTGCGCAATCAAGAAATTAGTAAAAGCAATCAAGTTTGGGAAATTGACATTAGCTATATTCCCATGCAACATGGATTTATGTATTTGACAGCTATTATTGATGTATACAGCCGTTATATTGTGGGTTGGGGACTAAGTAACTCTTTGGATGCTGATTCTTCTTTAAAGGTTGTTAAAGAAGCTGTGGCTACTCATGGGAAACCAGAAATTTTAAACAGTGATCAGGGATGTCAGTTTACCTGTAAAGCATATGTCGAGTATCTTAAAAGGGAGCGAATACAAATTAGTATGGATGGTAGAGGAAGAGCTTTGGACAATATTTATATTGAAAGATTTTGGAGAACTATAAAATACCAGTACATTTATCTTAATCCATCAGATAATGGTTTAGATCTTTATCAAGGAATTAAAAAATGGATGGAACGATACCACAATCGTGACCATCAAGGAATCGGTAGAAACAAACCAGCATTAATCTATTGTAATGCTGCTTAAGTTCAACTTAAGAATAAGATTTTCTGGTCCAATCAATCGAGGGTACTATATTTTTCAAGCCTTTTTTTCTCTAATGATACTAAATTTTTTAACAATAAATGGATGCCTCCCTTGTATACAGGAATTTACAAAGTCAATTACATCACAATAAGTTTGTAATCCTGACCATATAAATCTTTGAGACATGGAATAAAGACACATATTTATAGCCACGTTCGAAAGAGTAGAAAATACTACATTGGGAAATCGATTTTTTCGATCTTCACTTAACATGAATATTTCCCTTTCATCACTCCAATAGAGCTGATAGATAATTGTAGCATACCACTGTTTGAATCAAAAATAAGTTGGATTAATCGTCATAGTGTTTTTTTTTAGAAAAACTCATTTAATATGTTCAACCCACCATGCTTTAATAATTTTAAATTTAAACACTAATCTCTTAAATAAATCAATTTTCTATCCTCTAAATAGTATATATTAGAGTTTATTTATCAATCTGCCAAACAGCTACACCAGCTGGTTTCAATACCTTGTCTCCTATAAGGTAATCTCCATTATAATCTAAAATATACTCTTCAGAAGAATAATTAACAGCCACCATAAAACCATCACGATACTGAACAAAAACACCTTTGGGATAATTCTCTACCCCAATATTATTTTTCTGATAGATATTTCTCAAAAGATTTCGTTCCAAATCCCCATCAACAGATTCTGCTCCAATATACCAAACTTGCCCATTACCAATTTCATTTTTCAAGATGCAGGCAGTTCCTTTGTAAAATTGATCGGTATAACTAGCTACGACCTCAGTTCTATCTTCTGGTTTAATTAAATCTCCCCATGAACTCCATTTGTAACTTTTTCCATCCATTAAAATATTCCCAAATTTACCAACAGGAAGCATATCAAATGAATGGATTTCACCACCAATTAGATCATTCATAATTCCAGACAAATTACTTTCCCACAGATGAACATTCTTATCTTTAGCTCCGGTTCGTGGTGAAATAATAAGCTTCCCTCCTTTTGCAACATACTTTTTCCATTTCTGAACCAACGCCTCATCTACCATTTCGTAAGCAGGAACTACAAGAAACTCGTAATCATCAAAATCATCATCTTCTGAAATAAAACTAACAGGTGCACCAAACGAATGAAGAATTTCCTGATAACGCTGCATGTGTTTCCATGTATCCCACTGGTAAGTTTGTTTCTGTCTTTCCAGATTCCAAAGATTATCAAACGACCACATAACAGCCGTTTTTCTTTTCTTAATGCTTGCAGGAATTTTAGAATTCTTGCTATAATTCTGCCTTAACTTATTCATTTCATTAATAACCTGAACATACTCTTCTCCTCCTTGACTTAAGGTAAGTCCATCTGTTGTTACGATACCATGATGGTATTGCTCCGCTCCAAAAAGTACTTGCCGGTAACGATAGGTACATGCGAAAGAATTCCCACCAGCAAAACAATGCCACAACCACATGCGAACTGTACCTGGCTGCAATAATGAATTATAATTAGCCCAATTTACCTGTCCGGGCTGCAATTCCATAACTCCTGTAATACCGTTTATCGACTTATAATAATCATTGGCATACATTAGCACCGAATGATCACCTAAGCGAAATCCCAACTCTCCAATATTACTGCCGCCATAATTTGGATAAGCTGTAAATGAAGCAAAATCAAGTTTTTTACTTCTTCGCGGATCCGTCTGGTTTCCTTTTGCCACATAGTTTGTAGTTACAAACTGTGATTCATCAATATATCTTCGTAATTCTTCTGCCTGAAAATCTAAAAAAGATGCTTGCATATCCGCTGTAAAGCGTTTGAAATCTAATAAAGCAATAGGATTTGCTCCCCACCAACCTACATTTTGAGCATTATGAATGTTAACTTCTTCAAAAGATGAATACAATTGACTCCAAAAGGATGTTCCCCACGCCTTATTCAGTGCAGTAATATTTGCATATTTATTTTGCAACCATTCCTGAAATGCCAATTGCGCAGACGGACTGTAATCCTCTTTAGCTTCTGGTTCATTGTCGATTTGCCAACCAAACACAGCTTTGTTGTGTGCGTAATGCTTGGCCATTGCCTCAACAATCTTTTGTGTATACTCCAAAACTATTGGGTTAGACAATGACAAATTAGCGCGGGTTCCATGTTCTTTAGATTGATAGTTACCATCTTGCATGTATATTTCAGGATACTTAATTCCAAGCCAAACAGGAGGACATGGGGTTGGTGTACCCAAAATAACTTTCAGCTTATTTTTATCAGCTATCTGAATTACTTTATCGAGCCATGAAAAATCATACTTGCCTTCAGATGGTTCCATCTGAGCCCATGCAAATTCTGCCATATGAATAAATTCGAATCCATTATCGGCAATATTTTTAATGTCTCTCTCCCATTGTTCAGGTGACCATTGCTCCGGATAATAATACACACCAATAGACAGCAAATCCTTTTTAGGGAAATAATCCTGTGCCGATAAACACGCGATACAACCAACTATTAATAAAACTGCTAAATTGACTTTCTTTACCATACTATAGTTTTATGAGGCTAACTCTTTATTCTAATTTCCTTTTTAACACAATTTATCAAATTCAGGTTAAGAATTTTCTAAACCCGTGTCAAGATCTATTTCCCATCTGAATTCCTCGCTTTTATTAAGCGTTGTTGTTTTTCATCTTATTGCTATCAAAAAAAGTAGCAAACCTAAAAGGTTTATATTTAAACAGAATAAAAGGCAGTACCGATTTCCCAATACTACCTTTTATTACTTTGGTCCAATAAAATTGCTAATAAGATCAATCTAAAAATATGATATTATAATATTTTAGATTTATCTCCGGCAAAATTACAAACTGAAGCCTGAAGCATACTGTCCCAAATGTTAACAAAGTATGTTAAAATGATACTTTCACTCTAAATCAGAGGTGAATTAAATAGAAATTACCATTCAACATTGTCTTCAATAAATCCTATTAATTTGTCAGCCATTGCATGATGTTCATTAACATTGGGATGCCCTCCTGAATTTTTGAATGGGAAAAAACAAGTGTGTACTTTAGAATCATTCAACTGATCAACAGCACTCTTCACATACTTTGGCCAAACAGATCCTTCTTTAGTTGCATCCATGCTTCCCAGCGTGCATATAATTGAAGCATTGGGATATTTATCCCGAATGGAGATTATAAAATCCGTATAGGCAGAAATAATGCGAATAGAATCCGGTTCTTGCGTCCCAAATCTATTTTTAAACTGCTCATTTTTTGGAATGTTAACTATCCACGAATCATTTTGAAAGAGATTGATGACTACCACATCGGGTGTATATTTGGAAAAATCCCACTTCGAAGTTGCATCGTTTGGATCGGTTCGATCATACATTTCAGGCATAATTAATGGAAACCAACTAACTATGACACCTATACCACTTTTTGAAATACAATGGTATTGAGCATTAAAATGTCTTGCCGTAATAGCTGCGTATGATTCATAGTTATTTTGAAAATAACCATACGGACGATCTTTTCCACTAGTATCTTCATTTCCATAGGCAGAGGTAATGGAATTTCCGTAGAACTCTATTTTTCTCTTTTTTGGCGTTTCCGCCAGCAGAAGTTTTGCTCCCTCTTGTAATTCAAAACCATAAAACAAAGTTTTCCCTTTATCCCATTCCGTGCGCTTAAACAATTTCACCTGATGTTTTCCTTCCGTCAAACCTGAGGCAAGTATGAATTTCCTTTTCAGTGTATCGGTATGCAAGTTTGAAATTACCTGATCATCAACAATTACATTATAATAATTTGCCGTATCTAAATCCTGTAAAATGGCAGCAATACCACTTCCTTCAAATTGTATATTTACAGATGTTCCTGACCAGAAAAGCTCTGCAGCATCAGAACGAAAACCAATTCGACCTTCATAACTTAGGCTTGGATTGTCAAATGCAATATTCTTGTTCTCAACAGAACAAGATCCTAAAACAAATACCAGAGACAGGTAAAAAAACTTTCTAAACATAATTCTCTTTTATAAATTGTTATTTTTCTTTTTAAAAATCCGATGTCGTAAAACAAGAAGCTGGTAAATTATTTTTATTAAATAGCTTAGGTGTAGCAGTATTAGTCCACGCAAATCGTACATTTACAGGATGCTTAACGGCTTTGGACAGAATAATTAATTTATTATTTTTTATGCGGGCGTCGGCTGAATACCAGACTCCATCTTCACCAGCTAATTCAAAACATTTCAACTTATCTTTAGCACAATGCAAGCCTTCAGCATAATCAAAAGTAACTTCAACCTCTGCTCCTTTAACCGTAAAGCCTTTGAATAGCGGTCCTAATGCAGGAAATTCATCTAATCCATAAGATTTATTAAGTGCCAGACTTGTAAAACGTTCCCCAGCATCAATTTTATTACGCGGATGAATATCAAGAGTGTCACCAATATCACTCATTACAACCATCCCCGAATTTGGAATAGATTCTAAAGCACGGCGTTGAGCTTCACGAACTTTAACCCCGGCATCTGAGGCATAGTGCTTATAAGGAGCAATTTGAGCGTAATAAAAAGCAAAATCTGTTTTAAAACCTTCCCGCCAGCTTCTTACCATAGTTTCAAGTGATTAGCTATAAGTTTCTGCATTATCGACATTAGCTTCTCCCTGATACCATAAAACTCCTTTTATAGGGTAAGGCATAATTGGCGCAATCATAGCATTGTAAACAAAGCCCGGCATATTAGGCGCCCATGGAAAATAAGGTACTTTTTGGGCCGATTCTGTTAATTCATTCGAAGCCAAAATTTCATTTTTAGGAATCCATGTTTCAATCGGCGTTCCTCCCCAGTTAGAACTGATTAATCCAACTGGAATTTTAAGTGTGTTATTCAGCCTTTTCCCGAAAAAATATCCGATAGCACTAAAATCCAACATACTTTCCGGTGTGCATTTAGTCCACTGCCCGGAAACATCAATGCATTCTGTTGGCGATGTTTTAAGTATGACAGAAAAAAAACGGATTTCATTATTTAAAGCCTTTTTCACCTCTTCTTCGCCATTTTTAATTCCAAAGCGAGTTGTCCATTCCATATTCGACTGACCTGAAAGTAACCAAACTTCACCCATCAAAATATCTTCAATCACTACCATATTATTTCCCTGAATTGTAATTGAATGCGGTCCACCAGCTTCAGGAGTTTTTAATACAACCGACCATTTAGCATTATTACTGGTTACAGAATTTAGGGTATCATTGTCCCAAGAGTTAATTACTCTAATTTTTTCCATCGGCTTCCCCCAGCCCCATAATTTCACTTCAGAATTTTGTTGCATTACCATATGATTCCCAAAAATTGCAGGTGTTGAAACATTGGAATAAGCGAGCTTTGAAAATAAGCATACAACAATAAGCACAAAGCTTAGCCTGATTACAGATTTTAAACACATAATTCTATTTTTATTTTGTAGATAATGTAGTACCGCCCTTTGTCTTTCGACTCAGCAATCATTTCCCTAAAGGCATAAAAGGTTAATCTTTCAACAAACAAATTCTATTCTGTACCTTCTTCATGTTTTTTCACATACTCAGTTGGCAGCATACCATACTCTTCCTTAAAGTACTTGCTAAAATAACGCGGGCTATTAAAGCCAACTTCATATGCAACTTCAGAAATATTCATTTGACTTTTTTTAAGAAGCTGAGCTCCTCTTTTTAATCTGATGATACGAATAAACTCAACCGGGGATTTTCCTGTAATGGAAACTAGTTTTTTATAAAGATAAACACGACTCATCCCTAACTCCTTACTTAAATCTTCTACTGAAAAACCAGCTTCTGATATATTTTTTTCAACAGTTCCAATTGCCTTTTTAATTAATTTTTCATCCATCGAAGTGATTTGAACTTCACTTGGGTTTATGTCGACTGTTTTTTGAAACTGCTTTTGCAGCTTACTTCTTTTATCCAACAACTTATGAACCCGTAAAATCAGTAAATCCATATTAAAGGGTTTGGTTATATAGTCATCAGCACCAATTTCCAGTCCTTTAATTTTATCCTCATCAGCAGTTCGTGCAGTTAAAAGGATAAACGGAATATGAGATGTTCGAATATCTTCACGAAGCATTCTACACAATTTAAGCCCATCAATATTAGGCATCATTACATCGCTGATAATTAAATCCGGATGTACTTTATGAACTATATCGTATCCTTTTTGACCATCCTGAGCCTCGTAAATCTTAAACTGTTCCTGCAAAGTCTCTTTCATAAATGATCTGAAATCAACATTATCTTCAACCAATAAAATAATTGGTTTTTTGCTTTTCTCACTAATTTCAAACTCTTGTTCCGCCCTAATAAAATCTTCATCTACTTTTTCCAAAGCCTCATTATCTATTGCAACTGTTTTATCAATTGGCAAACTCACTGTAAATTTAGCTCCCTCGCCCAGCTTGCTTTCCACCTCAATAATTCCTTTGTGCAATTGAATCATCTCTCGGGCGAGGTTCAATCCAATTCCACTCCCTGACAATCCAAGTTTTTTATTGCTCTCTGATTGATAAAATCGAACGAATATTTTATCGATATCCTCTTCATTTATTCCAACACCATTATCCTGGATTATAATTTCAATAATTTCATCTTTTACTTCCAAGCTTAATTTAACACTTCCCTTCTCACGAGTGAACTTTAATGCATTGGATAACAAATTCATAATAACCTTTTGTAATTTCTCCTTATCAAAATTGAATATAAAGTGGTCAATCGAATGCTCAAATGTGAATGCAATATTCTTTTTATTAAAAGCATCTTCAAAGTTATGAATCACTTCATTTATAAAAACGACAATATCTCCATATGATGGATTATAACGTAACCCGTGAAGTTCCAACTTGCGAAAATCCAACAATTGATTCACTAAATCGAGCAATTGTCTGGCATTTCTATCAATTGTATCAAGCAATTTTTTATCCGATATTGATTTTGTTTGTTTCAACAACTTATCTAAAGGCGTTAAAATCAATGTTAAAGGCGTACGAAACTCATGACTAACATTGGTTAAAAATCGGAGCTTCATCTCATCCATTTCATGATTACGCTTTACTTGTAACTGTTCTTGCTCAATTGTAAACTTAAGGCGTTCTTTACGAAGCATTGAATATCTGAAATAGACTAAAATACTCATAATTAACAGTATATATAAGAAATAAGCTAATGGCGTTGCATATAAAGGAGGCAGCACTACTATATGTAATTCAGCATAATTGTCATTCCAAATTCCATCATTGTTGGATGCTTTAACTTTAAAATAATAGTCTCCCGGAGAAAGATTCGTGTAGGTTACTCGATTTCGGTTAGCATCTAATGACATCCAGCTATCATTGAATCCATCTAACTTATATTGATATTTAATTTTATTCGGAATAAAAAAGTTAAGTGCTGTGAAATCAATTGAAAAAACATTCATTGAGTACTTTATCTCAACAGATTTAGCTGAGGTAATCGATTCCTTAAGAATAATTTTGTTATTAATTAGGCTATTGGGTTTAACGCTTTTATTAAAAATTTGAAAGTCGGTAAATACAACTTTTGGTGAAATTTGATTGTATTTGATATTTTTGGATTGAAACATATTAAACCCATTGCTCCCTCCAAAAATCAGTTCGTTTTTAGACGTTTTGTATGCAGCTTGTGTGTTAAACTCTCTTCCTTGCAGGCCATCCTCCTCGGTGTAATCAAAAATAGAAAATGAATATTCCTCTCCCGGTAAAGTCTGATTAACTACCACTTGACTTAAACCACTTGATTTACTTACCCAGATTGATTGAAACTCATCTTCTAAAATACAACTAATAAAATCTTCTGATAAGCCATCTGACACAGTGAAATTCTTAATGAAATCTGTATTTGGGTTCACAACAATCAGACCTTCACGAGAAGCAATCCAAAGCAAACCGCGAGTGTCTTCATAAACCGCATTAACAGTCTTATTACTAATAGGAAGGGGCGTTGATCTAGCAAGCAATGGATGATGCTTGTAACGTTGTTCTTTAACATCGTAAAACACGACACCTCTCTCTGTTCCAATTAAGAAATTGCCATTATTTAATTTATAAATCTGCTTAACAAATTTTGTCGGCAAATTTACATTGCCTTTATTCGGAACAGGCTTAAAAATATCCTTAGCCCTATCGTAAATTACAATCCCACCACCCAAGATTCCAATCCAAAGGTTAGAATTACGATCTTCATTAATTGACCAGATATTATTACCTGAAATTCCTCCAACAGAATTTTTATCGTATTGATATCGTTTAAAAATATTCCCATTAAAACGATTTAGGCCTCCCGTAAATGTTCCTACCCACAGTTCATTTTCACTATCAATAAACAAACTTACAACGATATTGTTACTTAAAGAGTTTGGGTTATCTTCTTGATATTGATATTTTTTAAAAGTGTCTGCCTGACGATTGAAATAAATAAGTCCTCCTCCATTTGTTCCGATCCATAAATTCCCGTTTTTATCTTCAACGAAACAATTTACATCGTTATATGGCAGGCTTGATGTGTCAGACAGTAAATGTCGGTAATGAGGAAATTTATGAATACTCTCATGATAATAACTTAATCCATTTTTAAATGTCCCAATCCAAACTATGTTATTATTATCAATGTATAAATCAGTAATTGAATTCTGAGCTATACTTTTATCGTTATCGGATTGATGATATATTTGAGTTACTTCACCGGAAAACTTATTAATTATATTTATACCTCCATGGTCGGTACCCACCCAAATAAGTCCTTTATCATCTTGTATAACTCTTTTTACAATGTTGCTTGTTAAACGTATTTTTTTTGAATGAACCGTGTAATGATCCCACTTTTCATTTGATGTTTGGTATTTATAGAGTCCTTCATTATTTCCATATAACCAAATATCATCATCGGTATCAACAAATATGGCTGTACTTAAACTATCAGCTCCCAGCTGCCCTAATAAATGATCATTTCTAAATTTAAGATTGTAATTCTCGCCATCGTAACATTCAATAATACCATTACTTAAAAGGTAATAATAATCTCCATTGGCTTGCTGAAAATTCACAACACAACATTCTTCTTTTTCACGTTCAGGAAAAACACTTATCAATTTACTTGTAGCAGAATCAACTCGCTGATAATTATTCTGATTATATGTCTTAATCCATTTCTGTTTATTCTTATCAATGTATAAAACCTCAATATTTTCGGAAGAACTTTTGGGTTCAATAAACATTGATAAATCCCTATAAAATATCTCCTTATTTACATCAAAAACAACATAGCCTTGCAAAGTTCCAATCCACAAATTCCCACTAGCGTCTTCCTGTATGTTTTCAATATAGTTATCTATTATTGTTGCTGAATCTTTTGTTGTATGTCTATAATTAACAAATTCAAAACCATCAAATCGACTTAGTCCAGCTCTTGTTCCAACCCAAATAAAGCCTCTTGTATCCTTATAAATACAATTAACATGATTATTGACTAATCCATCAACATTATTAACCTTCAGAAAGGAGTATTGTTTTTCAGCCTGAATTGACAAACAGGATAAAACAAAAAGTAGAATTATGCCAAATGATTTCATGGTAAGCTATTGTGAAGTTCCTAGAGCATTAAAATACAAAAGGGATGGCAAATACCACCCCATTTTGTTTATTCTATATTTATTTTATGTTTTTGGATAATCTTATCTGATGCATTGCCCACATAAATAACGTACGAACCTTTTTCCAGATTCCAATCTGATATTGATTCATCGTAAAAAGCTAAAGCATCAACAGATATTTCAATTTCTACCTGTTCTTCGTTACCTGAACCCAAAGAAACCTTTTTAAAACCTTTCAACTCTTTTAGAGCCCGGTTAACTTTAGATTTTGGTTTTCCTATATACACCTGAACTACTTCAGCACCTTTTACATTTCCTGTATTTCCAAGCATACAGCTAACTTTTATCTTATCCCCTTTGGTATAAATCTGCTTATCTGTAGTAAGATCCGAAATCTTAAAATTCGTATAGGATAAACCGTAACCAAAGGCAAACAAAGGTTTAATTTTTTTTGTATCGTGCCAACGATAACCAACTAAAATATCCTCTTTGTAGTACTGATTAATACTATCGCCCGGGTATGAAAGGTCTCCAAAATAATGAGCCGCATTATCTTTTAGTTTAACAGGATATGAGTAAGGTAATTTTCCCGAAGGATTCACATCACCGGAAATAACATCAGCTAAAGCATTTCCGGCCTCACTACCGTTGTACCACGACTGCATTAATCCATTAACCTGCTCTAGCCAAGGCATCTCAACCGCATTTCCACTCACCAAAACAAGCCCTAAATTGCTATTAACTTTTAATAATTTATCAATCAACTCATTTTGCCCAAATGGCAATTCAAAATGCTTGCGATCACCACCTTCACAATCCTGAAAATGATTTTTATTGAGTCCTCCAATAAATAAAACAACATCTGCTTTTGAAGCCACATCAATTGCGGCTTTCACCAACGAATCGGCATTCAATTCGGAAGGTATTTCACGACCATAAGCTGATGGCCCTGAAGCATAGCCTATGGAATGAAGAATCGTTGCATTTTTGAAACGGTTTTTAATGCCTTGCAATGGTGATATTTCATATTTTGCTTTTAATTCAGATGAACCTCCACCAACAGTCATTGAACGAGTTGCATTTTCACCAATTACAGCAATTTTACTATTCGTGTCCGGATTAATTGGAAAAAAATCATTCTTATTTTTCAATAACACAATCCCTTCAGTAGCCACGTTTCGAGCTACCTGAGTATGCTCTGCATTATTCATTCGACCAAGAGAACGATTTAAGTTCATATTGGTTCTGTACATCAATCGCAAAATCCGTCGTACTTTATCATCGACAACCGACTCTTCAATTTCACCATCTTGAATCATTTTCAAAAATGGATCAGCTAAAAAATAGTTATCATACGCAAATTTAGTTGAAGCTGTTAATCCGTTGGTCCATGTTCCCATTTCAATATCCAAACCATTTAAAGCGGCTTGTTTGGTGTCATGTGTTCCACCCCAATCCGTAATTACAGTTCCATCGAAATTCCATTCTCCTTTCAATATTTTATTCAGCAACAAATCACTGTGACAACAATGTTCACCCCGAAGCTGATTATAGGCTCCCATTATAGACCAAACATTGCCTTTTTCAACTGCTGCTTTAAAGGCTGGTAGATAAATTTCATAAAGAGCTCTATCACTTAAATTTACATTGATATGTCCCCGCCATTCTTCCTGATTATTTAGTGCAAAATGCTTAACACATGCTGCAACACCATTCTCTTGTACTCCTTTAATATATGGAACAACCATAAGCGATGCTAAATAAGGATCTTCTCCCATGTATTCGAAATTACGACCATTAAGCGGTGTTCGGTATATATTAACGCCAGGTCCCAACAACACATCCTTTTTTCTAAAACGTGCTTCCTCACCAATAGCCACACCATATTCATGCGAAAGTTCTGGATTAAAAGTTGCAGCCAAACAAGTTAGTGCTGGAAATGCAGTTATCGAATCGTTTGTCCAGTTAGCATATCCCCAATCGTCCCAGTTTATTTCACCTCGAACTCCATGAGGACCATCAGACATCCATAGTTCAGGTATTCCCAAACGAGGAATACCTGGAGAACTAAATTTTGATTGCGCATGACACATCGCCACTTTCTCTTTTAGTGTCAATTGATTGATTATTTCATCAATTTGCTTTTCAATTTTAGCATCACTTTGTGCATTTACATTGGTCATCACACCAAGTGTTAATCCTATATATAATAGTATATTTTTCATATTCATTCCTTTAATTTTCTTTTTTCGCTTACTTTAAACGGGAAACCTCAATTTCGACAATTTTATCTTTACTTAAATAGAGCATTAACTTACCATCTTTTATTTTATATTTTGCTCCATTTACACTAAAATTCTTCAATTGAATACCATTTCCGATTTCCAATGTTACCTCCTGTTCGTTTTGTGATGACAATTGGATTTTAACTTCCCGTTCATCCCATTTAATGCGGTTTATTTTAATATTTCCACGTGCTAAAACACCAGATAACTCGCCACTTCCCCAATCATCAGGCAAAGTAGGAAAAATGGTAATATATCCAGATCTGCTATTCACAATCATACGGGTTATTAAGGAGGGAAAACCTCCACTAATATCCATATTAAAGAGATTACCTGGATTGTGTGTGGTTGCCATACCATTTGTCCAATAAAAACGAGACAAGTATTCCAATATATCTGAAGCTGTTGCTTTATCCTTCATATTTACTGCAGCAAAACCCAGATGACACATTCCAAAAGCCATTTCCCCTCCTTGATACTGCTTTCTAATATTCATGCGTTCATTAATGGTTTTTTTAGCCGCTGTTTGTAAAGCTTCGGACGCCAATATATCTTGATCGGGTACTTCGTATAATCCATATAAATGAGAAGCATGACGATGAACTTGATTATCAGTTAATCCATCCCAAAGCCATTCGCGCAAAACTCCATCTTTACTTATCTGATAATCTGGCAAATGACTTAAAAAATCTTCTTTCCTCAGGATCTCTTTACGACTAATACCCAACACCTTAGCTGCAGATATCCAATTACGGGTTAGTTCCTTAATAATCATGACATCCATTGTTGCATTGATACAATTCTGCCAACGATGCTCCAATGGATTATTTTCAGGAGAATAAGAAGGTACAACTATGTATTTTCCATCAGCTCCCATTGTCAAGAAATCTTCCCAAAATAGTAATGCTTCATTCATAAAAGGAAAAGCTCTCTTCTTCAGAAACTCTTTGTCTTTTGTGTACAAATAATAATCATAAAAATAAGAAGCAGTCCAACCAGCTCCACCATTCCAATACTCCATGCACCATGTTTCATCGTAATGATTATTGAACCCATGCGTACTGGTATGAGCTGCAATATGAATGCCTCTTGCACCATAAAATTGTTTGGCATTAATTCGGTAATCATCCATTAAGCGCTCATGATAATCAAAATAAGCCATCATCAATTCGGACATATTGCCATTCAGCAAATTTGAAATAGACACTTCCACATTCCCATCATGTGTAAAATCTCCCGACCATGGCGGTGTCCAAGTTCCACTCCAAATGCCTTGTAAATTTGGTGGATTAGTTCCCGTTGAACACAAGATATTGTATCGAGAAGCTTCAAACTGACGCTGCATAATGCCAGGACTTGTACCACCTCTAACTGAAGACACCAGTGTTTCCGAAGTCAATTCTTTTTCTTCTTCAGAAACGTTCAATTTTAAAGAAACTCTATCGTACAATTCACCATGGCTACTTATTTGCCTGTTCAGCAAAGCATTATAATCATTGCCCGCATTATTCAATCTGTTTTTAATGGCTAACAATGATTCTTTGTTGGTTCCTTTATAAGGTTCAATGCTGGTAAGAATAATTATTTCCTGCGCATTTTCAATTTTATAACACCCCTTAATTTTTGAAAGCTTACCTCCTTTGGTAATCACTTTTAAAAGACCATCATAACCATCCGGAGAATGCGAATGCGGCTTAGCATACTCAACATGATAATGCATCAAATCGCTTTCAATATTTGTTTGCGTTTTTTTAATCAGTGAATCAATTAAACCATTCTGCTCCCAAGTGTGCGGATGTTGATGCAAAGAGATTTGAGCATTTATTGGTGCTGTACCTTTAATTTGAGTTACAACAACACCATCTGCCCTTGAAACAAAAGTTTTCCTGCTAAATGTTCCATTTTGGTCCGTCCATTCAACTACGGCTTCCGCTGTTTCATAATTTACCATTCGCCGGTAATTCTTTACGTTTGACGCCGGCATCTCAATAGTTAAGTTAGCTGCAGGCACATAGGAATCTGTCCATTTTTTCTTACCATAACCAGCATCTTTCCAAATTTTCACACCTAATTCGGCCACTTCCTGATATTTCCCTTCAAAAGATAAACGTTTAATTTCGTCTAAATAAGGAGTCATATCCGGCGGTATTACAGGAGCTTCATTAGGCAAGTACAACAAAGCATGATTGAGAATAATAGTTTCTTCAAACGGATTCCCCATCACCATAGCTCCCATAGTTCCATTACCCGACAGTAAAGCATCTTCCCATTTGGCTGCAGGCAGCCAACTTACAAATCCTTTTTCGGGTACACTTTCCTTTTGTGCATAAGTTGACACTTGAATTAGCATTGCCAACAATAACAAAAATATTATTCTGATATTCATCATACTTACCTTAAAAAAATCCCGGCAAACAATTGCCTGCCGGGATTATATTACTTGCTATGGCTTATTACAATTCAACTTGAACTAATTTGCCATTGTACTTAACTTCTTTGCCTTTGTGGTCATCAAAATTAAAATCTACTTTATTGGTTTCAGACGCAAACACAATAGTAAATATTCGTTCCTGCGGCATTCCTTCAAACTCACCTTTCCGCTCTCCAATAGTCAGCTTTTGGTCATTTTCAGACCATTTGATTGAGATTGTACTATACTTGCCTTTTTCGTAATTAAAGTTTAGTCCTTCATCTTCATACAATTCAAACTGAGCATCAGCACCAGTATAAATAACCAACTTTATTGGTGCATTTAACTTTTGGCTGGTGTACTCAATCTCCGGACCTACAGGTAAAATTGATCCTGCTTTTACAAAAAGAGGCATCTTTTCATAAGGAGCATCAGCATTAATCGTTTGTCCGCCTTTTAAAAGTGAGCCATTGTATGCATCATACCAATCGCTTCCCTCAGGTAAATAAACCTGACGCTCACGTGCTTTAAATTTAGAAACCGGACACACCATTATTGAAGGCCCAAACATGTATTGATCATCAATATCATTTACCTTGGTATCCTTGGTAAAATCCATTACCAGTGCACGCATAATGGTGTAATCGTCAAAATATACATGTCCTGCCAAAGAATAGATATATGGCATTAAACGATATCTCAACTTGTTGTAGTATAATATACTTTGATATGCTTTATGAGATTTGGGTGCAATATTATAAACTTCGCGGTATGGATACTGACCATGGGCACGGAATAAGGGCACAAATGCACCAAACTGATACCAACGAGTGTTTAACTCACGCCACTCTTTTAAATCTTCACTTCCTTCTTTAGCTTTTTCGTAACGTTTTTCAACACAAAAGCCACCAATATCCATTGTCCAATAAGGAATACCCGAAATAGCAAAATTCATTCCTGCTGTAATCTGCGCTTTCATATCTTCCCATCTCGTTCCAATATCACCGCTCCATGTTGCTGTACTATATCGCTGCAATCCGGCAAAACCAGAGCGAGTTAATAAGAAAACCCGCTTATTGGGATCTACACTACGCTGTCCGTTATAAATGGCCTTTGCATTCATTAACGCATAGGTATTAAAAAACTCTGTTGATGAGCCGATAGCAGTTGGTGTCATTAGCTTCTTACGGTATTCCATGCTCGAATTAGATACAATATCTGGTTCAGAAGCATCCATCCACCAGGCATCCATTCCAAAATTATAAATGTTACTTTTCATCTGATTCCAGAAAAGCTGGCGTGCCTCTTTACAATATGGATCGTAGAATGAGCCAATGTGTCCTTTCCCAATCCAGTCGCGCACACTATCTTTTACCGCTTGCTGATACATAAATCCTTTTGCATCGAGTTCCTTATAGTTATCAGTGTTTGTATAAAACTTAGGCCAAACAGAAATCATAGCATGTCCATTCATAGCATGAATATCATCCATCATTTTTTGTGGATCGGGAAAACGTGAAGCATCAAATTTATGACTTCCCCACTGATCCTCTTCCCAGTATGACCAGTCGATTACAATATTATCAATCGGTATTTTTCGCTTACGAAATTCGGCTAAAGTACCTACTACTTCTTTCTGGGTTTTATAACGTTCACGGCTTTGCCAAAAACCATATGCCCAACGAGGCAAAATAGTTGCTTTCCCAGTTAATTGACGGTATCCGCTAATCACCTTGTCCATATTATCGCCATGAATAAAGTAATAATCAAGCTCTTGTCCCATTTCTGACCAGAGAGCCAATTTACCTTGTTCTTCTGCAGGACGAGGACTTAATGCTTTCAAACTGATATAAGAAATACCACCATCAGGTTTCCAATCCAATTTAACAGGAACACGTTCTCCTTTTTTAAGTTCAACGGTAAACTTATAAGTATTCGGATTCCATGCTGTTCTCCAACGTTCCCCAACTACTTCTTTACCACCAATCGAAACACTGGTATATCCGGCATAATACAATTTAAAATGATAAATACCTGATTCCTTGGCTTCAATTTCTCCTTCCCAAACAATTTTGGAATTATTAAAAGGAAAATCTGCAGGAAACTTCTTCACTGTTTCCAAATTTTCATAATCAATATCTGCTTCATCCCTTTTTGCAAATTCTTCACCCTTTCCTGTTGTATATGTTGCAGTTAAAGCACCTTCTTTTCCCTCTTTATTGTACAGCTTAAACTGTGACAATTGACCGTAATCATTAGGGTTGCCAAAACGTGTTAACGAATAATTATCCCAAAGAAGACCGTAATTTTTATTCGAGACAACAAAAGGGATAGATACTTTGGTATTGTACTGATACAACTCCTCATTTTTACCTTTGTAGTTCCATTCATCACTTTGGTGCTGACCCAAACCGTAGAACGCCTCATCTTCAGGAGAATCAAAAACCTGTTGAAAAGAATATCCTTTACATCCATCAGCTGAAATAGGTGTGAAATTTTTAGATACTCCATCGGCTTCTTTTAAAAGCACATTACCATCCAAATCATAAAATGCGACCTCGCCTGTTGCTAGAGAAACTTTAGCTTTGATAGTTGCAGTGGAAAGTATTATTTGGTTTTGATCCTCTTCAACGGTATAATCTGTTTTACTCAATTGAGGTAAAACAACCAAACTCTCCCTGGAGGGAAATGATTTTTCAGGAGTAGAACTAACGCGAATAATCTCGTCAGAAACAACTTCCAGTTTCACTAATGCCGCATCTGTATTTTCAATCTTATTTAGAGAGACAATTATGCCATTGTCTAACTTTTTATATTTGGACTGCGAACAGGAAGTGACTAAAGCCAGCATTCCCAAAACCCCACATAATGCGACTATTCGTATTTTCTTAATTATCATTATATTTTGTTTTAAATTCTTCTACAAGCACTATTATTAAAATAGATAAAAACTAGATTATTGAGTTTGCTAATAGTGAGCAACATCTAATTTCCAGCACCTTCAATTATAGCGTCAATAGCATCAGAATGAACTTCATTACCAGTACTCCTGTCGAACAAACCAAAGCTATTATTACCCGTACCTCCATTATCCCAAATAAAAGGAATCATTCCGTTTGCTTTAGCTGCGCTTGTAACTATTTTCAAATAATTATTCCTTGATTCAATATGAGTTGTTAATGCATCTCCTGTCAAATCAGCACGTAACATGGCTCCGTATTCGCCTAAGATTACAGGAATACCTTTATCTGCATACTTGGTTTTCATGGCTCCAAATTGTTCATTTAGGTAGTCTTCTTGTCCATAACTGGAAACATCTGTATAGCCAGCTCCCCATTGGGTTTTGAAACCGCTTTCTTCCTGTCCGCAAAAATCCCAAGGATCATAATAGTGTACTTCAAGCATTAACCGATCTGCAACTTCATCGGTAGGCATTTCATGAAAATTAACTCCATGAGCAATGTTGGTATTATAAGTTTGAACCACTAAGTTTCGGTAGGCATTCTTTCCTCCTGTAGATCGAACAGCATCAACAAATTTTTGATTAAATGATTGCTGAACAATAATGTTTTCGGTTGAAGGTGTACCATAATCAGCATGCACTTCATTGGTTCCTGCAAATAGTAAGTGCTCATCATATTCTCTGAAATACACAGCAATTTGTTGCCAAAGGGCATATTGTTCTTTATTTATTTCGTCTTGTTTATCGTAAGTTGGATTGTTCTCTAACCATCCACCATCCCAGTGGATGTTTAAGATAGCATACATTTCATTTTCGTAACAATAATCAACCACTTCTTTTACTCTGACAAACCAAGCATCCGAGACCCTGTAAGTTTCTCTATCAGTAATATAAGAATCCCATGCGCATGGAATACGAATTGCATTAAACCCAGCAGCCTTAACTCCATCTATTAGTTGCTTGGAAACAACCGGATTTCCCCAGCCTGTTTCTCCTCCGGTTACCTCCAAAGAGTTTCCAATATTCCATCCAGCTATCATTTTACCGGCTAAAGTCACGGCATCACTTTCAACACCGGTTTTGTCAGCAGGAATGTTCACATCGATTCCATTTTGATTAATCGTTGCAATTTCAGTAATATCATCTAAAGTAAATTTGATGCTGCCTTCCCGTGCGATAAAAGATTCATTTGCACTTATGATAAAGGTCTGAGATCCATCAACTATACTTTTTGCTTCTTTCTTTGTAATCCAATCTCCGTCAATAGCAATTTCTACCGTTCCTGATGTTTGAAACCCGATACTTAACTCCTGGTTATCAGCAGTAAGGCTGAAAACACTTTGTTTTAGTAATAATGCATAATCCGGAGCCTGAACCACCTGAATTTCTTTAATCAGGTTATCTGCTTTTACTGTAAGAGTAGCTGATCTTTCATCGGTATCAGCATTTGCCTCAACAGCAACTTGAACGGGATTTGTTGCGGCTCCTCCAAATTCAGGCGTAACTTTACACCACGATTCTGAACTTTCGATCGTCCAATCCACATTACTTTTAACATGAATGGTTTTTGTTTCCCCGGCTTTTGTTATATCCAGCTTATCAACAGAAACTACCAATTCCGGATCCACACTGGTTTCATCCTTCGAACACCCTCCAAAAACCATTAACCCAATTAAAATGGATAGTAACATATGGTGTAATTTCATTGTTTGTAATTTTGATTTAAAACTAATCCCGCCCACAATGGGGCGAGATTAGTTTAATTATTATTAGATCTATATGACCATCGATCAATACATTACAACTTTATCCACTGTTACTGAAACTGCAGTAAGATCCGATAAGTCTGGTATTAAATCAACAACATCCACACAAAACACAAGAGCTGTTTCGTAAGGACTTGAAGGAGTCCAGCTTACGGTATAGGTTCCATCTCCAGTAATTGTTGTTTCACCAGCACCAGTTCCATCCCCCCAATCTGAAATAGACCAATCAGCATCAGCCATCTGAATAGCTGTTTTGTAGCTTCCTGCTGCACCGTCAAGCAGAGTGATCCCCTGAAGTGTAAAAGTAATTTCAATGCTATTTTCAAATACAACATCAGCTGGAACTACAGGAGGAGCAGATTGTGTGTCTCCATATTCATTATAAATTTCTATCCGGAACTTATCATTATTATCTTCCAGATTACCAAACAATAATTTTGTATTGTCGACATCCAATTCCGTTCCTGATGCATCAGCCTCTGAATTACCCATTTGTGGAACTAACTTATAACACATATATTCTGGCTTTTCTGTTGATAAAGCACCAACCCACATTCCGGTTACATCGCCTGAAAGATTTTTTTCAATTGAAAGAATTCTCCATTGATTTTCTGCAGTTGTAGATAAATTCACCCATGAGCAGATATTAAACTCAGGAGTAACACCTGAAAATGTATATATTCCTTTCTCATCTAACTCAAATGTTCCACTTGATTCTGTGCCGTCAGGCAATACCATTTCTACAGTATTATCTTGAGAATTAGTTGTTAATGAAAAATTACTATAAGTCTCTGGAATAGTAGCATTAAAACCTGTCCAATCAGGATATGTTTCAGGTGAAACCCAATCGCCATTCATTAAGGAACCATCTAAATTCGCCCAATTAAAAGGAGTTTCAGGAGATAATACCCATTTAATATCATAACTCACTACTTTAGCAACATCATCCTGCCATCCATCAGGTAAAATTGGTTCAGGATCTGGTAAATCTTCCGGCACATAATTCTCCGCGTATTCATCAGAAACAAAATTCCAAACATACAGGTAATCTCCTTCATCATTTGTTCTTCTTACGCCAACCATCAACTGATTTTCTGTTAGCTCCAAAATAGCCAAATTCTGGTTCCAGTTAGTTGCATTGGCAATAAAGTTGTTGGAACGAAGAATGGTAGCATCTGTAGTAGTTATAGTATGATTATCTACATCCAGTGAAAAAGTTCCTTCCTCATCCACTCCTTCGGTAACTTTATGTGTAGTTATCTCAGCACCGTCAATCAGGCTAAAAGTCATTCTACTGTCTTTATCAGCTTCTTCTATAATCCATTCATTACCAACCCATGCAGGAGCCCATCCAATTGAGGCAGTACCGGCTTGCCATTCATCCCAAGTTGTTTGAGGTTCACAATAAGTTAAAGGTCCTGCAGCAAGGCCATAAGAACCATAATCCAGTCGCCACGTTTTTTCATGTCCGACACCTCCAGTTAAATTAGTCCATAGTATATGATCAACGAAACCAGAATAGAATTCATCAATTACAAATTCTGCAGAATCGGCGGCAAACACAACACCGCCTCTTGTATTCACACCAAAAAGAACCTTATAAACACCTGGAAATGCAATCTTTAACGTATCCTTTTGCGTTTGACTTCTTCCTTGAGGATGACTCCATAAAGACTGATAATTTGATTCCATCAAACTTGTTAAATAAACGATATTTGGATTTTCAGTATCATGTGTTATCGTATAGGCTATGCCTTCCACCAAATCTTCAGATTTGATATCGGTTTTTTCCAGATCGTATTTATCAGGTGTACAACTCGTATACACTACAGCTGATAGAATCAGAAATGTTAATAAATTATATAGTTTTTTCATCATATTATATTTTTAAAACTACTACCATCCTGCATTTTGCTTTAAAACACCATTCGAAAGAGTAATTTGTGTATTTGGAATTTGCATAAAACCATTTGTTTTTTTGATGTTTGCCTCTGTGATTGTAATAAAATCAGACACATTAGCACTTAATACCTCTGTATTATTTTCTGCAATTGCAGCGGCAGCCACATCAATTCCCTGACGCAATAAATCCCAATATCTTATTCCTTCAAAAGCAAACTCTACCCTACGTTCTGCCATAATGGCTTCCTTCGTTACGGTTTTAGTACCTAAACCTGCCCGTCCTCTCACTTCATCAAAATATGTTTGAGCCTTTGCACTGCCCAATTCAGCAGCCATCAATAAAACATCAGAATAACGCATCACGATAAAATCCTGAAATTGTGAAATTTGGTTATCACCCTCACCTAAACCGTCAACAATATTAGTTCCATCAGGAAGGGCAAGAGGTATGTACTTTTTATTACAATATCCGGTATATTCCCTCCACTTGGATAGATCAACATCTTCTATCACACCTTCAGAAACCATATCAATAACCGATGCAGTTTTCCGCTGATCATCAGTATCAAAACTCTGAGCGGTTTTTGGATTTACGGTGCATAATCCCCATCCGTAACCATAAGGCGAAGAAGTAGTTTCTCTTAATCCCATCATCACCAACCATCTGTTTCCATCAACATTACCATTATAATCGGAAGTATAATTGAATTTTTGTGTAAATACTGCTTCAGAGTTTCCTCTTCCGGCCCAAGTACTTGCTAAAGTATTATCTTCAGATACTGGTGTAGTCGAGGCTGCTTCCCAAAGATTTTTGTATTCCGAAACTAATGAAAAACCTCCTTCGTCGATCACATTCTCAAGTCCTTCCAACACATAAGCTTTATCAACCACTCCTTCTAAGTCAGCAGTACCATAATAACCTGTATAAAATAAGAATACTCTTCCCAACACGGCTTTTGCAGCCCATTGAGTAGCCCGTCCGTCATTTGCTGTCGCCCATGAAAGGGAGTAAGCCGGCTGATTGATATTTTCAGCAGCAAACTTTAAATCTTCTGCAATTACTTTATAAATAGCTGCCGGTTCCGATTGCGGCACATTATCGGTAGTTGGTTCAAGCAACAAGGGCACTTTATTGAACAATCGTGCCAAATCGAAATACAATACCGCACGTAAATAACGAGTCTCACCTTCTATTCTGTTACGAGTATCTTCTTTTCCTTCCCAGCTAATACCATCCAGTTTCGTTAGCAACTTATTACAACGAAAAATTCCAGCATAATAGGATTTCCATGTCTCGTTAAAAATATCGTTGTAGGAAGGTGCCTGACTTAAATCAAATCGATCTAAAAGTTGATTGTTTCGATCATCCCCCGCACCTGCTCCACCAAAACATTCATCTGATAGAAGCTCTGAAGCTATGTAGAAAGCTGTTCCTCCATCGGATGTTGTTCTCTGATATCCGTCGTAACAACCGACCAAAGCCATTTCAAAATCAGCCTCTGTTTTGTAAAAGTTACTATCAAAAATGGAGGTCTCCGGTTCTACATCCAGGAATGATTCTGAGCAAGAGAATAATCCCAGACCCGCCATTCCTAATGTTAGAATATTTAATTTTATTTTGTTCATAATTCTAAATCTTTATCAACATTAAAACTTAAGATTAACACCTATCAGGAAAGTACGAGGACGTGGGTAGTATCCCAAATCAACACCCGACACCCAACTTTCTGTTCCATATCCTATTTCCGGATCCATACCATCATACTTTGTAAAGGTAAAGGCGTTCTGAACAGCGGCATATAATCTTAACTGACTGAATAGTGAGTTTTGAGTTAATCTGCTAAAATCATATCCCAGTGCAATATTGCTAATTCGCAAGAAGTCTCCATTTTGAATATAAAGATCAGAGAATTGCCAGTTTACATTAGTTTCTGAAACACGTGGCATGTTATTGGAGGTTCCTTCACCAGTCCAGCGCTGCAATATGGCTGTTGTGTAATTGGCTTTCTTATTTCCCTGGTTCCGGTACGACTGTACAATTTCATTACCTACAACACCATTAGCAGAAATTGCCAAATCAAATCCTTTGTAGTCCAAATTAAGATTAAAGCCATAAGTCAAATCGGGAATACCACTACCTAAATCTATTTTATCGTCAGAATTTACAATTCCATCTTTATCCTGATCTACATATTTCACATCGCCTGGTTTTACGCCGTCCTGCAAAATCCCATTGCCCGCATCGCGCCAGGCTTGTATCTCAGCTTCATTTTGGAATATCCCTGCTGTTTCATAGCCCCAGAAATATCCAATAGCATGACCATTCTCAGCCCGGTAAAACTCCGGTGAATTATCATACAACATATTTGATAAGCCATGAATAATTCCATCATCAGTAGGAATTTGTCCCACCTCGTTTTTATTATAAGCTCCATTAACACCTATATGGTAGTGTAAATCTCCTATATTATCAGACCATGACAAGGCTAACTCAATCCCGGTATTTTTAACATCACCACCATTAATAACAGGAGCAGATGCGCCTGCAGTTGCTAAAATTGGTGCTGTAACCAGCCAGTCCTTAGTTGTTTTTACATAAAAATCAGCATTAACACCCAAACGACTATTCATAAAATAAGCATCTACACCAATATTGGTTTGTTCTGAGGTTTCCCACTTTACATTCGGGTTGGATAATCTACTTGGATAAGCTCCCGGTGTATTTACCAATGCAGTACCAAACACATAATTAGCCGCTGGATCAGATCCTGAAAAATTAGTTGATGTATTAATAGGTGCTGCATATTGAAAATCATCAATAGACTGGTTCCCTACTTGTCCCCAACTTACGCGAACCTTTAAAAAGTCCATCCACTCATTAGCACCTTCCATAAACGACTCATTTGTTGCTACCCAACCTGCTGAAACAGATGGAAAATATCCCCAACGATTTCCTTTGGTAAACTTTGATGAAGCATCTGCACGCAAAGTCGCATTTAGCATATATTTCTCTTTGTAGTTGTATCCCAAACGACCAAAATAGGATTGACGACGTGATTTTACCGCCGGTCCACCTCCAACTGTACGTTTCTCAATAACTCCTTTTACGTCACCAGTTTCCGGATCTTTATCTAACTCTGCTTGTCCACTTGTATTATTAAGATAAGCTCCTCCGAAATTGTTAAACTGTGAGAGCAAATCCCAGTTCGAAGCATTTAAATCACTTCCCTGAAATCGAACAACTTCCATACCTGCCAACACATCAAACTTATGCACTTCATTAATATCAAAACTATAACTTGCTGTATTGGTCCAAGTCATGGTATGTCCTTTACTCATACTTTGATTCACTGTAGTGTGATCATTGTTGTACGAATAAATAGAGAACTGATACAATGGTGAATAACTTCTATATTCAGAAGCATAATAGTTAAAACCAAACAATGATTTGATTTTTAAATTTTTAACAGGCTCTAACTCCGCATAAATATCAGCAAGCATCTTTTGCTGATCATTAGCATTTTTATTGTTAGTCATTAATGCTCCGTAAGGATTACCATCGCCAGTATTCCATTGTGAATTAGATGTGTCGTTATAAGGACTCTCATAAATATTATTATCACTATAAACTGGTGATAAAGGAGACGTACCAAACGCACCTCTTAAGCTATTGCTGTATTGATTGCCAACTGCAACTCCATTATTCTTAATATAATTGAAGTTCATATGCTGCCCAATCTTTAAAATATTTTCATACAATTTGTGCTCTGTATTAACACGGAATCCATATCGTTCATAATTCGATACATCAGATCCGCCAACAACACCTTCCTGATCAATATAGGATAAGGAAATAGCATAAACAGAAGCATCTGTTCCTCCGGTAATTCCAAGTGAATAATTCTCAGTTACAGCATTGTCATCAAACATTTGATTCACCCAATCGGTATCGGCCCCACCTTCAAAAACACTTGCATCGTACAAAGCAGACCCTGAGTTTAAGGCTTGCTCCTGCATGATTGAAATGTATTCATTACTGTTCAGCATATCAGTGGTTCTTGCTACATTTTGCACACCATAATAAGCATCAAAGGAAATTTGAGCCTTTCCTGCTTTTCCTTGTTTTGTAGTAACCAAAACTACACCATTAGCGGCCTGAGAACCATAAATGGCGGCAGACGCAGCATCTTTTAACACATCCAGACTTTCAATATCCGAAGCATTAACCGTTGTGATATCTCCTTGAACTCCATCAATAATATAGAGTGGTTGAGAGTCCCCAACCGTACCAATACCCCGAATTGTTACTCTCATGTCAGATCCTGGTTGCCCAGAAGTAGACGCAATATTAACACCGGCCGTTTGCCCCTGCATGGCTTGTAAAGGGTTAGTTGCATTTTGCTTTTGAATTGCATCTCCCTTCATCTGAGAAGTAGCACCAGTCACTAATTTTTTCTGTTGAACACCATAACCAACAACAATTACTTCATCAAGGTTGGATACATCTTCAACCAATATAATATTTACTACCTGCTGATTGGAAATAAGAACTTCTTGAGATCTAAAACCAATAAAAGAAAAAACTACGACATCGTTTTCGTTAACTTGAATAGAAAAGTTTCCATCGATATCGGTACTTCCACCAATCGTAGTTCCTTTTATAACTACATTCGTACCTGGTATTGGCGTATTGTCTGTCGCAGATACAACAACACCAGTTACGGTTCGTTCTGTCTGCCCATATGCCACAGTTGCAGAAAGCAACATTAGCGCAATTCCAGTAAAAATAAGCAACTGCCTTGATAAGGATTGCACCGGAATCTTTTGTTTCGCTTTTTTAATCATCATAGAAATCAGATTTAAATAAAACTCGGTTATTAAACATGTTGCAAATATATTGCGGACTTACCTCTAACTTGTTAAAAATTGTTAACGAATAAGGGTTCAAATGATAACAGACATGTAACTAATGATACCATTATATGTTAGAAATGTTAATACATAAAATAAGAAAAACACAAAAACACACACATTACCAACTACATAAGAAGAATTGTAAATGATAAAACTTTAATTTGCAATTAAAAGATATCTAAATACGAAAATAGAGATATTGGGATTCTAAATGAGCTACTAATCATTCCGACTAATAGTTGTGTGAATAGGCAAGCAAATTCATCGTGAATATGAACAGATACATCACACCAAATTAATTGAAACATACATATTTTTGGTAACAACTAAATTTATTCACTATTCGACGATGATCGCAAGAACCATGTTTGACAATATGTTTAGGCTTACTAATACAGGAGATGTACTTATTTTGGGATTAAGCTACGATAACAACCAAATTGGTGAATTTAAAAAGATGCATGGAAAATATGACATTCATTAATTGTCAACATTAGTGAACACTCAGGTGAACTCAACTTTCAGAACATTCAAATCACCAACAATCAAAGCATTGTCAAACATAAGTTCTACTCCCTCTTTCTCCGCAACTTAGGATTTATCCTAAAGCAAAAGACTGTAAATCAAGGGATTTACAGTCTTTTTTGTTTTCAAGCTATTCATTCTTGTATAAATAAATTAGAATCGAAAATAAATCCTAAAAATAATCCCACTTCAAACAAATAGTTAAAGTAGGATTATTAATTACAATTAATCAGTAACACCTAATTGCATTACCTACCACATATCTTTCACAAACCACACGATACTATCGTACGAGGGAGTACGCTTGCTTTCTTATTTCCTGTTTCTTGTTCCTCATCTCATCTACCCCTAAATGGACTTCGTCGATTTCCACTTCGTTCCAATTCCCTAACGGGGACTCTCCCAAACCGATTACCCTTTTAAGCCCCTTTAGGGTTTGGGGTAATGCATAACTTCGACTTCTCTTCTATTCTTTTTACTTCACTTCTCATTACCCCTAAATCCCCTGAAGGGGACTTTCCCAAACCGATTACCCTTTTAAGCCCCTTTAGGGTTTGGCGTTATTTCAACATAACTTCAACTAGCAGAAAACAAAAAAAAACTACCCATTTTTACAAGTAGTTTTTTTATTCTTATTGGTAAGAAGTAGCTTATGCAACAGGGGTTTCTTCCTGACTGGCACTTCTGTTTTTTAATAACTGATTGTATTTTCCTATTAACTCGTTCGATGAATTAATTACCTGACCATAAGTTGGCTCGTCGCCAATAATTGCATAGGCTTGCAGTAAATCATTTAAATCATCGTAAGTTTTTGCAATTTGCTTGCGCAGATCAATGGTTCTAATATCCAATTGACTTGCATCCGTATCGACCCGATCGATATAGTTTGCCCGGAACAAATCGTTCTGTTTTTTTATTTCGTTCACCCAGTCGAACAGATTTAATGAAACCAAAGCATCGGTTAATTCACTGGTGCTTAACCAACGTTGACTAAGGTTATCGAGAACCTGAGTTTCCTCCTGATAGCCGAGCCTTTGAATTCCTGTTCCATAGGTGCGTAAAGAATTCCATAATAATTCAGCCTTCATTTTAAGTGCACTGTCGAAATGATGACAATAACCTTCAATAATTAAATCGATACCCGCAATTAAATTGTCGCGTTCGGCATCAACCTCCTGCAATTTTCCGGTTAATTTACTGCCCAATTCTGGTTTAAAAACACTGTCTACCTGCTTAACCAATAGAATTAGCTCATTCAGCTTTTCTTTTACTCGAGAGGCGCTTATGCTTTTACCCTCAACCAACTGAATAAGAGTTTTAAAAAACTCAATGAATTCGCTGTTTCGCAAGTTCGACAGCTTTACTTTTTCGATCATAATAAAAGTTTTAAATTTTAATAACAGGCATGAATATAGTGTTTTTTTAGGTGAACAAAAAAAAATTTTAATATTTGTATTATGTTTTTATGAAAGTTAACTGCTGCAAAATAGAACCGCTTTGCTGGCTGATGGAAGGTCCATGCAGCCTTGCGACAAGCTTCCATCGGCTGATGGAAGGTCCATGCAGCCTTGCGACAAGCTTCCATCGACTGATGGAAGGTCCATGCAGCCTTGCGACAAGCTTCCATCGGCTGATGGAAGGCCCATGCAGCCTTGCGTCAGCTTCCATCGGCTGATGGAAGCTGGTGAGCCCTCTAAACCAAGCTTAATGGGTATTTTTTCGAGGAAGCCTTGCAGCAACTGCTTATTCCTGGTTGCCTATTGTATTGTGCAAAAAAAGCCTGCAAACAGAAAATTTGCAGGCTGTACCAATGCTTTAAAAAAATTTTCTCCCGAAAGAGCTAACTAACTGTTTTTTTGCCTAAACATGTCCCCCCACTCCCTTAAATTTCTCCACAAATGAGGCAATCTTTTGAAAAACACTTTGTTTCTTCTGTAAGTATTTCGGATTTAAGGGACTCATTTTAGGTAAAATAGCATTGAGCTCTGTACCATTTTCCGATGCGTATTCCCGCTTTAAGGAGGCGGTAATGTATCGTTTCGCTTCTTCTTCATTTAAGTCCTCCTCTGCAATTATTTCGCTAAGCTCCTGTTTTTGCTTCGCTTGAGCATAAGTAAAGAAAGCATCAATAATACTTGCTTTATCGTGAATGGTATCTAAATCGGTTTCATGGATAAAAGCAACCACTAAGCTCTCTTTTGCCCGGTTGCCTATGCTGGCACGAATCATACGACGAACCTCTTCTATTAAGGAGTCTTTGTCTTTTATTTTTTTATTGTGATCAAAAATCAATTCAAGAATATAATCCAGGTCTATCTCCTGAGATTTGAGCAAATCTACCTCAAAAACAACATCGTCCCAATCTATTGCCGATTCCTCGGCCTCCTTGCCACTTCTCTCTTTACGCAGCCAATCCCGAATATCGTTATAGGTAGATCGGTAGTCTTGTACGGTTCGTTCTGTAGGCACATCTACCTCCTGCATAGTCGCTATTTCCTCATCGCTTACAAAGTACGTATCCTTAAAGTCTTCAATCGCTTTAGAATCTTCCTTGTTAAGTGCTTTTAGCGCTTTTAGGCTCACAAACTCATCATAGTTTTGGAGGATATTTTCAATGCGAAGATACTCACCAAAGAGTTTCGCAAATTCTTTTTTATCTTTTTCTGTTACAATCTCATCGGGGCTTGGGAATTTCTCATTCAATTCCTTTACCACATCGATGTATCCACGACGAGCTTCTCCTGTTGCAATATCCGTAAAGCCTTCTAAATACTCTTTATAGCTTTTCTCCAGCACTACATTTTTGGTACTGCTATCCCCAAAAAGGGTAATGGCATCAATCGTTGCCTGTTCCAAATCTCTAAAGGTGACAATATTGCCAAAGGTTTTGGTGGCATCATAAATACGATTGGTACGCGAAAAAGCCTGCATTAAGCCATGATAATGCAGATTTTTATCAACAAAAAGAGTATTTAAGCTTGGCGCATCGAAACCCGTTAGAAACATTCCCACTACAATAAGCAGATCAATATCTTTATTTTTTACCCGCTTGGCAAGATCCTTATAGTAGTCCTGAAAGCCTTTACTATCGATGCCATAATTCATTTTAAACATGCCATTATAGTCATTAATAGCCGCGCTTAAAAACTCTTTTGCGCTGGTATCCATAGCAGCGGTTTCGAAAGACTCATCGGTAATTTCTCCGATGGCATTTTGTGCTTCGTTGGCGGCAAAGGAGAAGATAGTGGCAATCTTTAGAGCTTGATCGCTTGCTTGCTGCAGCTGGTTTATTGCTTGGTAGTAGCATTTTGCAGCATCAACACTGCTAACAGCAAACATGGCATTAAACCTTTTTTTACTTCCTTGTGTTCTATGGGTTTTCTGCCTAAAGTTTTGCAGAATATATTTAGAAATCTCGTTGATACGAGTTGGGTGAAGCAATGCTTCCTTATTTTCTGCTGCGCTTAACTTCTTCTCATCTAGTTCGGTTTCAAAAGCCTTAAAATGGGGGCGAACATTATTGTAGTCTACCTTAAACTTCAATACTTTCTCGTCTCTAATGGCATCGGTAATTACGTAGGAGTGCAATTCGCGACCAAAAACACTGGCCGTAGTCTCGGCACCCAACGCATTTTCGGGAAAAATAGGCGTTCCTGTAAAACCAAATTGATAGTACTTTTTAAACTTCTTTTTTAGGTTCTTTTGTGCCTCGCCAAATTGTGAACGGTGCGCTTCATCGAAAATAAAAACCACTTGCTTTTGAAAAATTGGGAGCTCACTCTCCCCTTTCATCAGGTTGTTCAGCTTCTGAATGGTGGTTACAATAATTTTATTATCCTCCTTATCGATATTTCTTTTTAAGCCCGCTGTGCTCTCCGAACCATTCACACTATCGGGAGAGAATCGTTGGTACTCTTTCATGGTTTGGAAATCGAGATCTTTTCGATCGACCACAAAAAATACTTTATCGATAAATTCCAGTTCGGTAGCCAAACGTGCTGCTTTAAAACTGGTAAGGGTTTTTCCCGATCCTGTGGTATGCCAGATGTACCCGCCACTTTCCGATTTAGACCACTTTTTGGCTTGATAGGAACTTGCTATCTTCCATAAAATTCGTTCGGTAGCAGCAATTTGGTAGGGGCGCATTATTAAAAGCGTGTTGCTTATATCGAATACCGAATAGTTAAAAAGAACATTTAAAAGCGTTCTTTTTTGAAAAAAGGTGATCGTAAAATCCTTTAGGTCTTTAATAAGGGAATTATCCGACTTCGCCCAGTTCATGGTAAAGTCGAAACTATTTTTATTTCGCTCTACAGTATTGGCAAAATAGCGGCTGTCGGTACCATTCGAAATCACAAAAATTTGTAAGTACTTAAAAAGAGAATTTTCGCTGTTAAAGCTCTCTTTGGTGTAACGGTGCACCTGATTAAAGGCTTCGCGAATGGCAACTCCTCGTTTTTTTAGTTCTATTTGTACCAAAGGCAAGCCATTTACTAAAATGGTTACATCGTAACGGTTTGCCTGAGTCCCTTTTTGCTCAAATTGTGAGATGACCTGCACTTTATTACGAGCAACATTCTTTTTATCTGCCAGGTAAATATTTTGAATATGTCCATCATCAAATACAAAATCGTAGATGTAGTTATCGTGCAGTTTTTTTGTTTTGTCGATAAGGTTATCAGCAGGTTTGTCTAAATATTCCTCCACAAAACGAGACCATTCTCCCTCTTTAAACTCCATTTTGTTGAGCGTTTGCAACTGCAGCCTTACATTGGCGAGCATTGCCTCGGGAGTGGTAAGCTTAGGCAGGTATTCATAACCTTGATTGCTTAAATCCTGAATCAACTCTTTTTCTAAACTTGCCTCGCTTTGATAGATTACAGGTGCCTCATTCACCTCCGAAAACTTCGTGTAGTTGTCTAAAACAATAAAATTGTTTGTTTCGGCTATGGTTTTGTAGTTGCTCATAATGTTATATCATCCAGGGTTCTTCGTTATATGGTGTTGGTGTTTCCATCACAACATTTCCATCACCACCGTTTAATTTATCGTTTTTCCATTTTTGTGGATTATCAATTATGTATTGCGAAATGCGTTGGTATTCGTTTTCATCACGAATAATATGTTCCCAATAATTGCGTTGCCACAATTTACCATTAAATCGTGGCCAATTGTTTTGTTTTACCCCACGAATATATTCATTTGTGGTCATCGTTTTTAACCATTGTATGATATGCCGTAGGGGCGAACCTGTGTGTTCGCCCAATACATTGGCGGGTGCGCCCAATACATTGGCGGGTGCGCCCAATACATTGGCGGGTGCGCCCAACACATTGGCGGGTGCGCCCAACACATTGGCGGGTGCGCCCGATACATTGGCGGGTGCGCCCAATACATTGGCGGGTGCGCCCGATACATTGGCGGGTGCGCCCAATACATTGGCGGGTGCGCCCAACACATTGGCGGGTGCGCCCGATACATTGGCGGGTGCGCCCAACACATTGGCGGGTGCGCCCAACACATTGGCGGGTGCGCCCAACACATTGGCGGGTGCGCCCGATACATTGGCGGGTGCGCCCAATACATTGGCGGGTGCGCCCAACACATTGGCGGGTGCGCCCAATACATTGGCGGGTGCGCCCAACACATTGGCGGGTGCGCCCGATACATTGGCGGGTGCGCCCGATGTCGGAACATCGTTCGTTTTATTAGGGCAGACACATAGGTCTGCCCCTACGTTAATTCCGGTATTTTGGATGATGAAATGGATATGATTGGGCATTATTATTAATTCGTGGCATTTTATATCGGGGAATTTGTTTTCCAATTCGTAATACCATTTTTCAATCATTTTGCCTGCGTCATTCAAAATCATTTTCCCATTATTGATATCGCCAAACATACGGGCCCGGTTTTGCGTGCAAATGGTAATGAAATAGAATCCTGCCTGCGAATAATCGTACCCTTTTAATCGGATGGATTTGCGGTGGTGTTTTTGTGGATTGTATTGCATTTTTATTTTTTTTATTCGTTGAGGCAATCCCGTCGGTTACCTTTTTCATTATTTGGAACGACCATTTTATTTTGGGCGACCATCATTATCAATGGGCGACCATTTTATTTTGGGCGACCATCATTATCAATGGGCGACCACGTAGGGTCGCCCCTACGGTTTGTTAAATGTTAATAATTTATCGCGGTAATATTCGTATTGTTTTTTGCGTAATTCTATTTCTTTTGGCAATCCTTCGCTGATGGATGCCGTGAGGGTATCGAATTTGTCGAGAATGGAAACGATGCGGGATTGTTCGGCTAGCGACGGCACTGGTAATTTATAACTTGAAATCATCTTTAGATTAAGACCTCCACGAGTCCCACTACCAGATGAAATCTGTCTGAATTTCTCATACTGTGTTTTCATAAAGTGATAAACATAGTCAGGATTAATCTTAAATTTATCAAAAGTAAGAGAGGCTAACGATTGATTTGTTGTTAGTTCAATTCTAATACGTGCAACTTTACCTCGAGTTTTACCTTGCCCTGCTAATGCAATTACTATTGAATTAGCAGGAACAAGTTTCGCACTTGAATTTTTCAAACCAGATTCAGTAATAAATTTTTCAGTTTGATATACATTTTCAAGATTTACTTCACCTGAACTCATCCATGGAATTGTTCCATCTACCCAATATTCCAAAATCCCTGTTTTAGGAGTTCCCCCAGAATAGATTTTCTCTGAAACTTCCCCCAAAGTCTTCCATTCGACTTCGCCATCTTCAAAGCTCAGCAATTGCTCCCGATAGTAGTTATACTGCTTTTTACGAGCTGTAAGCTCAGCTGTGAGCTCGGCTGTGAGCTCGGTAAAGGTGTCTAGAATGCGAACGATCTCTTTTTGTACGGAGAGAGGGGGGATGGGAATTTTTATTTTATTCAAAATAGTTTGTGTTAAACTTGGTACACCACCTGCTTTATTTAATTTCTCAAGGTTTTGCGTTTGTAGGAAATAATAAACAAATTTTGGTTCAATAACATCAGTATTTATTATTGTCCAAAATATTGTATCTACAGTCCAAAAAGGAAAGTCGACATAAAATAAATTGCCAAGTGAACCTTTCCTAGGTATTAAAACTGATGGTTTATTGTAGACTGCTGTATCTATATATTTCATCACACCTCCAGAGCCATAAACTGGGATATTCCCTACTTGAAATTGTTTATAATCTTTCCCGTTTTTAATTTTCAATACTTCCCCTAAAGTTTTCCATTCCACCTGCACACCGTCAAGGAGTTTTTCTATCAATTGTAATTTTTGTTTATCTGTGTTCATTTTTGGTTTTACACTCATGCCTTATTGTTGTTTTTACGGCTTTGCTTTTTTGCCTGTTTTTCCAATAGAGAAATTGTTTTTAGATACTCTTCTTCTACACTATCCAGTGTTTTGGCTTGGTATTTCTTATACTCAAGCTTAGCTTTCTCTTTTGCTTTGCTAGCAGAGATTTGTCCTGCATTCTCTAGCAGTTTTCTTCTGGCTGACGAGAGTATGGTATCTAGTTCCCTAACAAAATCTGCCATTTTCATTTCTCTTTCTTCAATGGCATTCAATTCAGCTAAATCAAAATAGGCTGAAACAAGGTTATTAAGGACTTTCAGTTCTTTCTCACTCAAATAATTTTTGGCAATCATCGCTTCTGCTTGTGTTGGCTGACTACCTTTAAAGCTGGTTAGCCCTGCAAAGGGTTTATCACTATCAACACGCAGATAAATAACCTCACTGGCAGTATTTCCGTGGGCTGCAAAATGGAGTTTGTTTTGAACGATTTTAAAAAAGGTGATACTCTCTTCACCTTTAGGGTCGTAATCGGTTGCTGTAGAATATAATTCAAGTACCTGACGATACATAACCTTTTCACTGGAACGAATATCACGAATACGATCGAGCAGTTCTTTCCAGTAATTGCCACCACCAAGGTTTTTAAGACGTTCATCGTCCATCGTAAAACCTTTTATAATATACTCTTTTAGGCGTTGGGTAGCCCATTGGCGAAAACGTGTCGCAATCTTTGAATTAATTCTATATCCTAGAGCAATTATCAAATCAAGATTATAGTAATCTAATTCGCGAGACACCTCTCTATTGCCTTCTTTTTGAACTGTTCGGATTTTCCGAACAGTTGCCTCTTGATTTAGTTCCTCGTCGGCATAAATATTTTTAACATGCTCACTTACAGTTGACTTTGCCGTTTGGTATAATTCAACAAGTTGTTTTTGAGTTAACCAAACATCTTCATTTTTTAAATGAACAGAAAGTTCAGAAAGTCCGTCAGAACTTTTATATATGATTACTTCTTTGGGTTCTTCGCTCATGCCTCAATCTCCTTTACTATTGCATCAATATCGGTACGCAGTGCGTTAATCTTCTCTACAGTTTTTGCAATCTCAGTATTCAGCACTGCAATATCAACCTTCTCCCGATTATCTTCCGCTTCTACATAAGAGCTTACCGATAGGTTGTAATCGTTGTTGGCTATTGCATCAAAATCGACCGACCTGGCAACATGGTCCACATTCTTTTTGCTGTCGAACAGTTGCATAATGGCCTCGATATGGGCATCTTCCAACACATTGTTATTGGTTGCTTTCTTAAAGAATTTCTCCCCACTGGCATCAATAAATTGTGTGGTAGTATCGCTCTTGTGTTTGGAGAGAACCAGAATATTTACTGCTATGGAGGTTCCAAAGAAAAGGTTGGGAGCTAAGGAGATAACCGTCTCTACAAAGTTGTTATCTACCAAATACTTTCTAATTTTTTGTTCGGCACCACCCCGGTAAAAAATACCCGGAAAACAGACCAAAGCTGCTCGCCCTTTGCTGGAGAGGTAAGAAAGTGCATGCAGCACAAAGGCAAAATCTGCTTTCGATTTGGGAGCCAAAACACCTGCGGGGGCAAAACGGTCGTCGTTAATAAGGGTTGGGTCGTCGCTGCCCACCCAATTTACCGAGTAGGGAGGATTGGATACAATGGCATCGAAGGGTTTATCGTCGCCCAATTGCGGAGCCATAAGGGTATCGCCAAGCACAATATTAAACTTGTCGTAATTCACATTGTGCAAAAACATATTCATACGAGCCAGGTTGTAGGTGGTATGGTTGATTTCCTGACCAAAAAACCCTTCTTCGATAATGTGATTGTCGAAATGTTTTTTTGCCTGCAAAAGCAGAGAGCCGGAACCTGCGGCAGGGTCGTAAATTTTATTCACGCTCTCCTGTTTGTGCATGGCCAGTTGTGCAATGAGTTTTGAGACATGTTGTGGCGTAAAAAATTCTCCTCCCGACTTGCCGGCATTGGCTGCATAATTAGAGATCAGAAACTCATAGGCATCGCCAAAAAGATCAATATGGTTGTCTTCAAAATTGCCCATTTTTAATCCTTCTACTCCCTTTAAAACAGCAGTTAAACGGCTATTTTTATTTTCAACGGTATTTCCGAGTCGATTACTGGTCGTATCAAAATCAGCAAACAATCCTTTTATATCCTCTTCGGATGGATAACCATTGGCAGAACTTTCAATGGCTGCAAATATGGCTGCTAAATCGGTATTCAGGTTTGTATTGGTTTTGGCATTTTTAGCAATTGTTACAAAAAGCTGACTAGGATAAATAAAGTAGCCTTTTGTTTTAATGGCATCCGCTTTAATCTCAGGGGTTATTACCTCATCTGGGGTATTCGCATAGTTCACACTCTCGTCGCCACCTTCGATGTAACTAGTGAAATTTTCACTAATAAAGCGATAGAATAGCGTTCCTAACACAAAGTGTTTAAAATCCCATCCATCTACAGAGCCACGCACTTCGTTGGCTATTTTCCAAATTTGCGCTTGTAACTCGGCTCTTTGTATTGTACTTGTCATTCTACTTTTTTTATGTCATTATTTCCAAATGCTGGAATTCTATTTCTATATAATCGTTTTGTATACTTCCCAATACATGAGATGCAAACACAAATATAAACAAGATTGTGTTTATTCGCTTGCTATTTCAACAATTAAGTAAATTTAATGATTTTCTATATAGCCAAGTTTGGCCAGTGTATTCCGTTTTCTTATTATGGTGTATTGTTGCCAATTGGTGCCAGCTGCTTTCCCCCTTATTTTATCCCAAATGCAGAGTAGGAAATCTCTCCTGTATGGGCAAAAAAAAGAGCAGCTAAACCAAGTTTAGCTGCTCTCAATGAAAACCACCACTACTAACTAGGATAAAAGCCTAACTACTTGCTTTTATCGGTACAAAATCTTTTTTGTTTAAAGTTTGCCTCTGCGAATGGCCCTAAAAAGAAGGGCTAGGAATAAGGTGGCGAAAGCAAGAAAGAATAGCAGGGAGGTATAAAATTTCCCATTAAATAGTTCCAGCCTTATTTGGTTTACAAAAACAGCAGCGCAAAAAAAAACAATAGTAAAAGTGCGAATCTTGTTTTCCTATTCATTACAACATTATTAATGGTTTCAACAAAAAAACAAAAAGGAGAAAATGCCAATACCTCTTCGCACTTTCTCCTTTTTATAAAATTATGGCTCCTAATTCATCATATTCCGTGGTTTTCCTTGTAACCACAAGCGAATGTTTTCCATCACAATATCAATGCGTTTATCGAAGGATTCGTGACTTGCAAATGCCAAATGCGGCAGCATAATTAGGTTTGGTGCGGCAAACAAAACGTGTTCTTTCGCCAATGGTGGTTCTTTTTCGTACACATCCACTGCGGCTCCGGCAATTTCGCCATTTTCGAGAGCTTCGCAAAGTGCATCGCTATCCACAACCGGTCCGCGGGCGGTATTCACCAAAATAGCCGAAGACTTCATTATTTTAAATTCTTCCTTCCCTATTAAACCTTTGGTTTCAGTTGTTAAGGGAACATGAAGCGAAACCACATCGGCTTCTTTTAATAAAGTAGCCATAGAAACGAATTCTACGCCTTCTACGCTCTTTTTGCTTCGGTTAAAAGCAATCACTCTGCAATTAAAAACTTTTGCAATCTCGGCCACTCTCAGACCAATTGCACCTGCTCCAACAATTCCAATTGTTTTGCCATTTAACTCCGTTCCTAAAAAACCGGCTCTATCGCCACCAAAGCGAGTAATTGCATCGCCCGAAACAATCTTTCGGTACACCGATAAAATCATGCCGATAGTTAATTCGGCCACCGATTCGGTCGAAAATCCTGCTGCATTACTTACCAAAATGTTTCTCTCTCTACATGTGTTCATATCGATATGATCTACTCCGGTAAAAGCAACCGAAATCATCGACAAATTAGGACAGGCATCTAAAAAAGTTTTTGTGATGGGAATGTTGCTGACAACAATTGCATCGGCACCTTCGGCACGTTTAATTAACTCTTGTTCCTGCTCTTTTCTATCTGTAAAAAAGATCAACTCATGTCCAAGAGTCTTAAATTCCTGTTTTAACTCTTCGTATTTGCAGGCGGTAATGCCAATTGGTTCCAGTATAGAAAATTTCATATGATTATTATTTTATGTTTTTGCCATATGGAACTTACCATGCTGGGATAATCATCTCCCTGCGTGTCAAAATTGCTTTGACATGGACGTTTCATATGATTATAATTTGTTTTTTAGTTGCCATATGGAACTTACCATGCTGGGATAATCATCTCCCTGCGTGTCAAAATTGCTTTGACATGGACGTTTCATATGATTATTATTTTATGTTTTTGCCATATGGAACTTACCATATAATCATCTCCCTGTGTGTAGAAAGCTTTATACATGGACGTTTCATATCGTATCTATTTTAAAGTAAAACAAAAGTATTCCTTAATTAAAGCTGATTTTAGTCAAGCCAAAGTAAAAAAATCAATTGTCACTATCAATGGCTTAGTTCCTATTCTTCAACATCAATGCAAAAGTCCGTTTTAACAAGCAATAAGTTTCGATTAACGATTTTTACTTTCTTGTCTCAAGTATTTTTTTGAACTTGTTGCTAATTAACCGTTCCATATTTTATTTATCATGATTAATCATGCAGCACTTTACCGTAAAGTGCAAAATCAATTTATCGCTACTTGGGAAAATTGTCCAGAGCATTTTCCTGCTCCGAAAAAGCGATTTTCCTATTTCGAGAAGCGAATCTGGGAATCGAAATTCGACCGGTTTATGAAGTATGTGCAATATGAAGCCAAGCATGAGCATCCAAACAAATCCGAAATTACACAACAATGCAAATTATTTTTTCAGGAAGCTTTGGCATACTCTAACGAGCAACTTGAATTGATCTTTTCGAAAAATATGACCGCTGCCACCAAAGATTTCATTCAGCAAGCCTGGCATTTCGATCCTCAATTAACGAATCATGAAATTTTTCAGGCCTTACGTAACGTTTGGATCATGCTTGGCCTACAATCTTTTTTCGGGAAAGAAATCGTAATTACTCCTTCGCTTTTAGCCTACAGTCTTTTGTATCCTTACACCGACAATTTAATGGATGATGCATCGGTTGGAAAGGAAGAAAAGCTTAATTTTTGCAAGCGATTTGCCTCGCGATTGGATGGAAAACAAGTGGAAGCACAAACCAGAACGGAATCGAGAATCTACGATTTAGTTGCTAAAATCGAATCGGAGTTTGATCGAGAAATATATCCCGAAGTATATCTTAGTTTGCTTGCCATTCACGATGCACAAACAAAAAGACTGGCATTGGTAAGCTGCAAACCTCGCTTGTCGAAAAAGGAAACCTTTAAAATCTGCATCGAGAAAGGAGCATGTTCGGTAATTGCCGATGGTTATTTAGTACTCGGAAATATTGATGAAAAACAATTGGTTTTTCTTTATGAATACGGAGCTTATCTGCAAATTTTAGACGACCTGCAGGATGCACGACAAGATTATTTGGATGGAATCATGACTTGTTTTTCGCGAAAGCTTCCCTACGAAAATCTCGATAAAATACTTTGCAAAACTTATTTTCTTGGCAAAGCTTTTTATGAAAGCATCTCCAATTTATATCCCAATCAATTGACTTTTCAAGGCTTGGTTCAAAAGAGTTTTGGATTGCTCTTTTTAGCTTCTATTTTCGAAAATCAGGAAGATTTCAGTGTCGATTTTGTTCGTAAAATAGAAAAGCATGCTCCTTTCCGGTTTTCCTTTCTTCAAAAACGAAAAAAAGAATTGGAACCCTTTCGGAATTTGTTGCTGCAAAAAATAGAAGCCTATCGACTCGAAGCTTGTAAAGTATAAAAAAGGACTTTTCGAATTGAAAAGTCCTTTTTTATCTATACGAATAGTGAGTTATTGCGAAGCTTCGTTGGTATTTCCCAACTTTAATTCCTCCTGAATAACATCCTCGGCGGTAAGCAAAGGTGAAGCTTCCAAATCTTCAATCTCTAACATAGTAACCAGCACATCCAATGATTTACTAATTAATTCCAATTCTTCACCAGGTACTTTTTTCAGCTTTAACGCCAACCTTTGTTGCAACAAATCGGGAGTTTCCTGTAAAAGGTTATCTCCCAAAGAAGTTAAAGCAATTAGGGTGGTTCGTCGGTCGCCAGCTTTTGGCAAACGAGCCAACATCCCTTTCTTCTCCAATCGTCCTATAATCCCGGTAACGGTACTTGAATTAAGATTCAACTGATCTCGAATCGATTTTTGAGTAGCCTGATAATTGGGTGAATTCTTAAGACATTCCAAGCACAATATTTGCGGAATACTTACTCCGTAATCCTTTTGAATCTTTTTTGATTCCAGGTTAATAGATCGAACAATTCGTCTAATTTTAACTATAATATTCTTATAATCCATTCGTCATCATCTAATCAACGGCACACTTTCCAAAAATAATACCAATTTAATTTCAAAAGTATCTTTAAATAAAATGGAATAATTTTCTGCTGTATCAATTCAAAAAAGTAAGAGATAGCCAAGTTAACTTGCGTCTTTTTTAACGAAAACACAGCGAAAAAGAAACATTTTATAAGATCTATTTTGATGTTAATTTGGTACAATAGCTAATTTAATTTGAAGGTCCCTCTATTCCAAAAAAAATGGAACAGCACCTAACCATTACTATTAATGCTCTCGTTGAAACCTAACAATTACTTTTCCTAACTGTTTATCACCTTCTTATCGATATACTTTGAACCTAATAAACGCAAAGCTCCCACGTAATCGAGCTTAAAGCTTAACAAATCACCAATTTTATAATCCTGATTGTTTTCCCCCAAGTCAACCACTAACATATCCGAGCTTGCTCCAACAAATTCGATTCGTTTATCCTTCGGTTTAATATGAGATTCATCTACATCTAGTAAACCCAAATCGATTATCGCTCGATAAGATGTTTTACCAGAATTATCGCTGTCGAATTCGATATGATCTCCTTCGAGATTAGTACCAAGTTCGCCGGTAGGAACCATTGGCTTTTCAATCAGTTCAATAATTTCGGCATACAAGCAAAATACATCGGTATTTAAACTTTCCATGTCTTCCCCGTTGTACACATCCGTTCCTAAAAACAGCGTTTCTCCTACCCGAAAATGATTAATGCCAGAAGGAAGCGAATCGTTAAAAATTAAAGGTATTGTTACCGAAGCTCCACCCGAAACCAATGGGATTTTCTTTTGAAACCGGGCTTCTACAAGTTGTCTGTACAAGCTTAATTGAATCAATTTATCCTCATTTGGAAGCACGCCACTTAAGCAGGTAAAGTTGGTTCCAATACCAACCACCTCAATATTTGGCAATTCAAAAACCTTTTTATAGAATTCCATAAAATCATCCCGCATTACTCCTTCGCGTAATTCTCCCATCTCTATCATGATGATGATTTTATGAAGCTTGTTCTGCTTTTTTGCCTCTTCCGACAACCATTTAATTGTTTTGTATTCAGTATTCATACTGATATCTGCATACATCACCACTTTATCGATATAACTTTTTGGGGGTGGCTTAATATAAATAGTTTCAATTCCTGGAGCTAGCGTTTTAATCATTCTAAGATTAGAAACACGCGAGTCGCACAGACTCTTAACACCTAACAAAATCAACTGTTCTAAAAATTTCTTATTGCCACATAGCAATTTAGAAACTACTGTCCACTTAATGTTTTTCTTTACAAACAAATCGTTTAACCAATCGTAATTCTCTTTTAATTTTACGGAATCTAATGTGATAAAGGCCATAATACAATTTATTTTTTTAATCTCATTTCCAGATACTTATTTTGAAATCCTATTTTTTCGTATAAAAATCTGGCTGGATTTTCAGGCTCCACGTGCAACGCAATATCGCCATCGCTCGTGCTAATTGCCTGTTTCATTAATTTTTTTCCAATTCCCTTGCCTCTGGTTTTTTCATGTACGGCAATATAAACCAAAATATTTTCAGGAATATAACCCTCCATTCCTGTTTTATTCACCACTACACAGCCAATAATTTCGGAATCATCTTTTGCAAGCAGAATAAAACCACCTTTTGATGCATCTGCTGAGAGAGAATAAAGAACTGCCTTTTCGATATCTTCCTTATCGTCGCCATACTCCCCTAAATGCTTATACAAAAAGCTAACCAGAGCTTCTTGTTCTGTAGCGTTGGGTTTCGCAACTGTAGTGTATGTTTTATAATTTACCATAAAAAATCTATTTATATTAACTGTCTATTTATTATTAGAAATGAAACAATTTTATCCATCAAGCTTTAATTGTTTCTACACCACAAAAGTAATCGAATTAATTCGAAAACCCAATAAAGCAGCGGCTTCGCTTTCCCATAAACATATAAAACACTTACTAACAATAATGTTAAGCATGCCAAATTTACACGCAAGTCATCCCTTTTTGCAGGAATTTAAACATTTTTACTATTTGTTGTGTAGAACCTATTTGTACAATTCAAACCCTCTTTATCTGCATGAAAGTTCAAGCATTTCGTATTTTTATTTCCGCTTAACTGCTACAATTAGCATACGAAAAAGAACAAAAAAATCCGCTGAGAATACAAATCGAGATGTATTCTTAGCGGATTTTACTTCCTTTTCCTTTTGATCAGGATTTGTTTTTTGTGTACTTAAGTTAAGCCTTACAGTACCGAAACTATTTATGCTTAAAAATTTAAATCTTACTAAATGTTAAAATTAGCTTGACTAAAATTATTTTCACCTATTCTTCAAAAATAAACGCTCCTTTTTTTTCAGCGGCAAAAATTCCCCAATCCGTTATTGCTTCCAATACAGGAATCAAACTTCTGCCAAAATCAGTAAGTGAATATTCTACTTTCAATGGTGGTGTTTTCGTAAATACCTTTCTTACTACTAAATCATCTTTTTCCAACTGCTTTAGTTGTAAGCTTAGCGTACGTTCTGTAATCATTGGCAATTCTTTTCTTAACTCATTGTAACGTTTCTTTCCATCTATTAAATGTATTAAAATAACACTTTTCCATTTCCCTCCAATTAATTCCATAGCCGCGCTTGTTGGGCAAAGAAATAATTTCTCGTGAAGTTTTATCATCGGTTTTTTCTCAAGTAATTCTTTTCGATCCATAATAAATCCCTAGTTAATCTGACTGTAGAATACAAAGATATATAACTACACTTAGTTTTGCAACTATACTTTTTATAGTTTTTTTTAATATGTTACAATGTTGATATACCGAGCATTGAAGTCACACCTGCCTACTATACTTCTTGACCGTTATTGTGAGGAATTAAAACTATACATACTTTTGTCACTATAAAAATGATAGTATGACTGAAGGCAAGTAGTAGGAAACAATTCTACTTAAAATTTTTTGCCTTACAAAAAAATAGTAATGTATCCTTTTTGTTAGTTCTGTCGAGCGCAAAAGACCTGAATACTCTAAAAAATTACTAGACGAAGGCGTATTAAAAGCTCATGTATGTAAAACATTCCCATTTGCAGAAATGGTGGAAGCACACTTAGAACTTGAATCAGGAAAAACCGTTGGAAAAATAATTGTTACACTTTAAAAAATATAGGTATGAATTTAATAGATGTTTTAAATAAACGATATACAGTAAAAGAATTTGATGCTTCAAAAACAATTTCGGATGAAGATTTTGAGCAAGTAAAAGCATTATTACGCTTAAGTCCGTCAAGCGTTAACTTACAACCGTGGCATTTTTTAATTGCAAACACAAAAGAAGGTAAAGAACGTATTGCAAAAGGAACAGAAGGTTTCTTCAAATTTAACACCCCAAAAGTTTTAGATGCTTCTCACGTAATTGTTTTTGCGGCAAGAGTAGATGCAGAGGAAAAATACATGAAAAGCATTTTAGAACAAGAAGATAAAGATGGTCGTTTTGCAACGCAAGAATTTAAAGATCAAATGCACGGTGCCCGTATGTTGTTTGCAGATATTCACCGTTACGACCTTAAAGATTTACCTCATTGGATGGAAAAACAAGTTTACTTAAATATGGGTTCTCTTTTAGTAGGTGCAGCAACATTAGGTATAGATGCTTGTCCAATGGAAGGTGTTGATGTAAAAGCTTTGGATGAAGAGTTTGGCTTACGTGAAAAAGGATATACAGCCTTAGCTGTGGTGTCTTTAGGATATCGAAAAGAGACTGATTTTAATGCAGAATTACCAAAATCCAGATTCCCAGAAAAAGAAATTATTACTCTATTATAAAATTTACAACAAAGCGGAACATTGCGAAAGTTTTGTAGCTACATTGAAAGAAGCACAAACACTAAGGATGTAGTAGTTAGGCATTAAATAACAAAAGTCAACCTGTAGTAAAAAACATTCTAATAAATAAACATCATGACAAAAAAAATTAGCAGATACCCAGTACCGGAATTAAACGAATTACCAGAAGACATTCAAACCATTTTAAATGGTGCAAAGGAGCATTTTGGTTTTGTTCCTAATGTAATAAAAGCACTTTCTCATCGTCCTGCAGAATTGCGTGCATTCCTGGCCTACAATGATGCATTAATGAACAAAGAAAGTGGTTTAAGTGGTGCCGACAAGGAGATGATTATTGTTGCTTTTTCTGCAAAAAATGGCTGTTCGTATTGTGTGCAGTCACACGGAGCATCTCTTCGCGTGCAATCGGGAAATCCTTACATTGCCGACCAAGTTGCCATTAACTATAAGGAAGCCGATATTACTGAACGTGAGCGCGCAATGATCGATTTCGCTATGAAAGTAACTTTTGATTCGGCTTCGGTAAACGAAAAAGATTTTGAAGTATTGAAAGGTCACGGTTTTAGCGACGAGGATATTTGGGACATTAATGGAATTACCGCTTTTTACAACATGTCGAACCGATTAATGAGCTTTTTAGCCGTTCATCCTGATGAGCAATTTTATAGCATGGGACGCAACTAACTAGAAAGGATTATTTTGACTTCCTAAAAGAAGTTTACCAATGTAATACTTAATTAAAAATAAACTACATCCCAGATACGATAGCTCGTTTGGGGTGTTTTTTTATGTCTGTAAATTACCATTCGAATTTCAATATAGCTTCTCCCTATTTCCAATGATCAAGTATCCTTAGCTATGGGTTATTTTTTCCATGAAAAAAAAAGATATTGGTTGGAATAATTACTTCCAAAGCTTAGCTTTGTATCGAATAAATTGAAGATTTCAAAAAAAATGAGTTAGTAATATGTCCGAAAATTATAAGTTTTTCCAAAATAAAAAGTGCGAATACTTTCCCTGTCATAAAATTGAAAACGAGAAGGACTTCAATTGCTTGTTTTGCTATTGCCCATTGTACATGCTAAAAGATAAATGTGGAGGTAATTTTAAATATACCAATGGATTTAAAAACTGCAGCGACTGTACGTTACCGCATGAAAAAGGTTCTTACGAATACATTATGAGTAAGATGAAAATGGTTTCAAAAATTGGTAGCGAAAGAGATTAAAGGGGCAAGGTAAAATAGAAAGTACTTCCCTCATTTAATTTGCTTTCCAACCAGATTTCACCTTTCATCATCTCGATAAATGCCTTCGAAATTGCTAAACCAAGACCGGCACCTTCGTGAACTCTTGTTGTAGAAACATCGGCTTGTATAAAACGTTCAAAAATTCGCTCCTGTTTTTCTTCAGTAATACCAATTCCAGTATCTTTCACATAAAATTGAACATTGCCAGCCGTAATAATAAACCCGAATTCAATAGCTCCTTTAAAAGTATATTTAATTGCATTCTTAACTAAGTTTATTAAAATAGCATACAATTTTTCTTTATCTGTTTTTAGAGATACAATCGCGCCTTGTTCCGGTATGGTCCTAATCAATTGCAAACCTTTACTTTCGGCTTCGGGTTTAAAAAAGGAATATATATATTCGATGGACTGATACACATTTACATCAGACATATGCACATCCATTAGTCCAGCTTCAATCTTAGAAATATCAATAATATCATTAATAATAATAAGCATTCTATTTCCACTTTCCTCAATAATATTAATGTACTCTTTCTGGGTTTCGGCCGAAAGATCGGGTTCCTTAAGTAGTTCTGAAAACCCTAGTATTCCGTTCATTGGAGTGCGAATTTCATGACTCATATTCGCCAAAAACGCCGATTTTAACTTATCACTTTCCTCTGCTTGTTCTTTCGCTTTTACAAGTTCTAATTCGGCCAATTTCCGATAAGTAATATCGCTTCCAAAACAAGAAACCCCTACTACCTTCCCACTTTTAATAATTGGATTCATAGTAGCTTCGAAGTAAATATGCCCATTCTCTAATTCAAATTTATCCTCTACCGTAAATTGCTCATTTGCCAATGCTTTATTATAGCGTGCTATCCATTTGCTTCTTATAGAATCTGGAAGGTGATCAATAATACAATCTCCGGCATCAAGACGAAGCCCAAAAGCTTGGTAAAACTCCTCCTTAAAAACCTGATTGAGGTACAAAATTTCATACTCTCGGTTTACAGCCCAAATACTATCCCCTGTTCCCTCAATTATTGAGGTAATATTTGCATTAATAACTTCTGTCGCATTTTTCGCACCAATCAATTCTTTTGTTCTTTCGACAACTGTTTGTTCTAAAATTTTATTTTGTTCTTCTACCGTTAATTTATCCCTATCTAATTTTCGGTTCAGGAAAAAATTACGTCGATTTTGCAACTCCATATAGTAGGCTGCAAACATTCCTATAAGATTTGCACTAACAAAGAAAAAATTAGAACTGATAATTGTTTCGAGCGAAGAATGGGAGTAAAATATAGAAAGAAGATTGAAAATTAGTAAAATTAACCATCCTCCCAATGTCGCCCATAAAAAACGGAGTTTAAGAAATAAATAACCCGAAAAAAATATCAACATCATGCCCGAATAGTAAGTATGCACTTTCGGTTCCAACAAAACCATAAATATAATACCCACTCCACCAAGCACATAATCGAATGTAATTACTAACTGCCAAATTTTTTCGAAAAGTTTTGTATAGGATAAAAGAAGTATACAAACATTTAAAGGAATGACAATGTAGAACCTAATTGCATGAAAAAAATCAACGTATTGAGGAAAGATTAATAGATCCAAAAAACCAAACAATCCATATAAAAACATCACCAAAACAATGGCAATTCTAAGTTGCAGAATGGAATTTGTAAAATAGGTTTTGCGAAATAATACTTCAGTACCTTCCTGAAAAGACAAAGTTATCTTATTGCAACCTATCTTTTCAGTTAACATATCTTTTGAATTAAAAATGGAGAAGTAATTAGCCATTATTCGCATACTACGATTAAGCCCTAAAAAGGTTTAATTACCGCGCATTTCGCATTCGGAATTTACCACATAACTGGTTGCAATTCATGCTGCTATTTGCCAAAACAAAAGCGCAAAATTCATTAGAAACTATATGGTAAAATCATTAGGAGTGGTTTTATGCAGCTCCATAGTACTACACGCATTAAACTGCATAAAATCGGGTAGTTCCTTACACAAAGCTTCCGCAAACGCATCTCTTTTCACCAAACTCGATTCCAGCACCAAATGATTAATATGCAATATCGATTCTTTTCGATCTACTTTGCAATCCATTCGTGCCACTAATTTGCCATCCCATAAAATAGGCAGCGAAAAATAACCATACTGGCGTTTTGCTGCAGGGAAATAACATTCCATCTGATAATCGAAATCAAAAATATTTTTCATTCGCTTGCGCTGAATCAGTAAATTATCGAAGGGAGAAAGAATTTTTAATTTACTTAGCGGCAATGGCTTAGATAGTAATTCTAGTAAATTAGGCAAAGCGTAATAGCTGTTTTCGCCAACTGCTACTCGCAACAATTCGCCGGCAATATGCATTTCCTGCAAAGTAGAAGAAATTAAAGCCCTGGTATTTTTTAGCAAATAAGCCATTTCAGAGGCTTGTCCCAGTCCGTTACTCTGTAAATAGCGCAGTATCAAAAAACGAGCGTATTCCTCCTGCGAAGGCGTCGAGCAGTCCATATTATCAGGTAATACTCTTTCGGTAAGATCGTAAACTTTATGAAAATTTTTCCGGTAAGGAATCATCAAATCGCCCTGCATAAACAAATATTCTAAGGCTCGCTTGGCAGGTTTGCTTTCCCAATCCATCTTTTTTTTCGCGGTATGCTCAAAATCCTTCGCAAGCAAAGGCCCTTCCTTGCGAATTCGCCTTAGTACTTGTTTCATCAATTTCTCGTCCCTATCGTACCAATGGCTCTGCTTCCCACTTGCAATTTCTCGTTTTCGCACCAAACTATAGCGATAATCGCACATCGGTAGGTAAGCTGCCGCATGCGACCAATATTCAAACACCTTTTTATTGCAGATTAACTGCTCTAAATGAGTATTTTGATAGCGTGGGTTTCGTGCCCATAAAATATGATGATGCGCCCGTTGCACTACCGAAATAGTGTCGATTTGAATATAAGAAAGATGCTCAATAGTCAAAAGCGTGGCATCTAATGCCGTACCTGTTTCCTTTGCAGGCGGTAACTTTTGTGATAACAAAACTAGTTTTCGGGCTTCTGCTTTGGAAAGGCTTTCGCTTATTTTTATCATGTAGATCTTCCTTGAATTACACCAATTTAATATCAAAATACCTTTTTATAACCAGCTGTTTTTTAACTATTAAAAAGCATAAAACTAATGACTTATAAAATAATACTGATCGTAATTTAGTTCTACCGCCCCTCTTACCAACGAAGCTAAAACTGGTACAAAAATTAAACTGCCAATATAGTAAACAGAATGCGAAGCGAAAATTATTGAGTCCCTTTTTTCCTATTCCGAAAAAATAGTACAGGAACTTTTCACCTCTAGGTAAACTTGCATTTTCATTACCTGATTCACAAAAACTTCCAGCGAACTTTCTGTTTGTATGCATTCACCATCTACAAACAGGGAAAATGCTTCTTTTGAGTCATTTTTCACCTCTAACCAACTACTCTCCTCCTCATTCGCCCTTATCACCTTAATTCCCTTGCGGGATAATGCTCTTCTTAACAAAACATATTCGAAACCGTGGCCTTTTACAGCTACTTGCGAATGTTGATCGTGCATTACTTTAAACAATCCCGTTTTATTATCGAACACGATTCCTTTGTGCTGAAACATTCTTTGAAAGGCATTTTGCAATAATAAATCTTCGGGACTACCAGTAATTAGGGGAACACCATTTTGTAACAACCACAAACGATCGGATAGTTGCAAAGCCAAATCTAAATCGTGAGTCGACATTAAAATTGATTTTTGGGAGGTATTGGCAATATCTCGCAATAGCTGCATAATTTCTACCCTGGCAGGTAAATCTAAAAACGCCGTTGGCTCATCCAAAATAATCAATGGAGTATCCTGCGCAAGCGCCTTAGCTATAAAGGCTTTTTGTCTTTCTCCATCGCTTAACGATGAAAGTAAGCTGTCTTTTTTGTGATCGATACCACACTCCTGCATCGCCCGCGACACCATAATTTTGTCCGCAGCATTCAATCGTCCCATCATCCCCGTGTAAGGGCTACGCCCATAACCTACCAATTCCTGAACACTGGCATTTGGAACAACAACCCTATCGGTTAAAACAACCGCAATTCGTTTCGATAATTCCTTTTCGCTTAGCTGATTCACTTCCAAATCATCAATAAGAACAGAACCGCCTAAAATAGGCTGAAAACCACAAATACTTCTCATTAAAGTACTTTTCCCTGTTCCATTCGATCCTAACAGACAAATTAACTCCCCGGCTGGAATCGTTGCAGATAGATTTCCGGCAACAAGTTTGTTCCCATAACCAATCGAAAGATTTTTAATTTGCAATAGATTTTTATTCATATCAGAAGCTAAAAGTTTTCTTTGCGTTTTTTCCAGATTACCGAAATAACCACCGGAGCACCAATAAAAGCAGTTACCGAATTAATTGGCAATTCACTATCTATTCCGGGAAGACGAGCCAATAAATTGCACAATAAGGCAGTTATCGCCCCTAAAATACAGGCATTACAAATTAAATAAAAATGATTGCTTGTACGCGACACCAATTTGGCCAAATGCGGAACAGCCATACCAATAAATATAATGGGTCCACAAAAAGCAGTTACAATAGCTGTTAAAGTTCCTGCACATAGAATGATTAGTAAACGTGCTCGTTTAATTTTTAATCCCAGGTTACTGGCATACCGATCGCCTAAAGCCATTAGGTTTAACGATTTGCTTAAAAATAAAGCAAGTAGCGAAGGAATAATGGTAATTATCGCAAACAAATAAGCCCGATCAACCGACATACGTGAAAAACTACCCAAACCCCAAATTACGTAGTTGTGTACATCTTCTTCCATGCTATAAAATTTTAACACCCCAACCACCGAATTGGAAAGGTAACCAATCATCACCCCAATAATTAAAACACTGAGCGTTCCTCCTATTTTATGGGAGATAAATAAAATAATAGCCAATACTGCAAAAGCACCGCCTAGCGAAGCGATAATTACTGCTAAATCGCCCCAAATACCCAATCGAGAGAAAGAAAAACCCCAAAATTGTCCGGCAATTAATAGCACAAAACCAACCCCTAAACTAGAACCCGATGAGATTCCTAAAACAGAGGGACCTGCCAAGGGATTACGAAAAAGTGTTTGCATTAACAAGCCAGCCACTCCCAAAGCCATTCCGGCTCCCATAGCAACAATGGTTTGTGGCAAACGGGTGCGCAATAAAATATTCTCCCAAATAATATTCGAGGAGCCATGCCCAAGCACTATATCAAAAACTTCGGAAATAGGGACGCTTACCGACCCCATTGCTAAGTTTAAAGCAAGTAAAATCAGCAAAATACCGAGAGATAATGGAATGAGAATTGATTTTCTTAGTAAGTTGTTCTGCATATTTTTTTACTTTAAAACCTCATAAAACTCCGGTTGATAGTTGGGCAATAAATTAGGATGAAAAAAATGAATATAATCTGCTAATATCACATCTGGTTTCATAGCATTTTGCTCGTAATAAGGCTTTTCTCGAATGTTACACATCACTACATTTCCATTTTTATAAGCTTTAAAATCGCCATATCGTGCATCTTGCTTTACCAAAGCTTCCCGATCGAAACCAACTGGCTCTGGAACCAAAATTCGCCAAAAATCGGCATTAGCAGCTTTGGTGTAAACACTTTCGAAGCCCAATGGATAGGCGCCTTGCTGATCGTCCTCAATAATATATTTCGCACCTGCATCGCGAAAATAATTGGCGTAAAAGCTTTTCCCTCCGGGCACATACCAAGTACCCGATTTCATTTTCCCCGAAAATACCGTTGGTCGCACCCTTACATTTTCGGTAAGGTTTTTCAGCGAATCGTAGCGAATAGAAATTTTTTGGAACAAAGAATCGGCTCGCTCCTCTTTTCCAATAAAAGGAGCAATCATCTTTACCCATTCAGCTCTTCCCAAAGGTGTTTTTTCATCGTAAGCAGCCATTGGAATTAACGGAATCCCTAAGTTTCTTAATGCATCGTAACCACCCGACTTAAAGGGCGATACAAAAATTAAATCTGGATTTAATCCGGCAATTAATTCGGCATTAAAGTGACCTTCTTTTCCAACCCGTTTCACACTTCCATTTTTAATTCGTTTGCTTATTCCCTCGTGAAACAAATGACGACTACTATTGGTCGCTACAATATTATCGATATCCTTTAAGGCAAAAAAGTAGGTAAGTTGTGTTGACGAAAGGCAGATTATTTTTTTACAAGGAACCTGAATAGTTGTGGTACTTTTATCGCCTGCTAATTTCTTTTTTACCAACTTAAATTCCTGATATGTAGAATCATTTGCTTTATCCTTGTAAATTCTGAGTAACTTATCCTCTTGGGAATGAAAAATTTCGAAGCCCTTAGCATGCTCCAAATTTTCCTTCTTGTATGTTTTCGATACTTTAGAATCTAAATTCTTAGCACTAGGTTTACAAGCTGTTACCGAAAACAGAAGTACAATCAAAATATACCATCCAAAATAATTCCTTTTCATATCATTCTATGTTTTTACCTTATGGAACCTAACACGCTACAACAATCAATTTCCTTTAGGTGCCAACGCCTTTACCATAAACGTTTCATCATCTTTTTCTTAATGCTCTAGTCCCTTTTTGATATATTTAACAAAACCCATCGCTCGCCCTTCTTTATCATACGAATAGGTGTGTTTTGAATCGCCGCGCCTCCCTGTTTTATAACTCGCGAAGCTTTCTACTAGTTGGGAATTCGAATTGTAAGAATAAGCATTACTCTTCACCAATTCTTCATCGTCGTTCCTTTTGTACTTTTCAATCAATCGGCCGGTTGCATCGTACTTGTTTTCGGTAAAAAACAGCACCAACTGCTCATTTTTCCCATTGCTTTCTTTATACTCCGTCTGATCGCCATTTTTGTTGTATTTATAATACACTCTTTTCGTCAACTGGCCATTGTTATCATATTCCGTTTCAATATTCTGCCCTAAACTATTGTAGCGATAAACCTTACCACTTTTCGAGCTTTTTACCCAATCTGTTTTTTGGCTGACAACTTTCTGATTTTGTGCATTAAACTCATATTCATAAGTAGCCAACAAAGTGCCATCGGCTAAATATTTCTCCGTTTTTATCTTATTCCCCTTATCATCGTAAGAATAAACCACCCTTTTGGTCAAAATATTGTGAGCATCAAAACTCAACTTCTCAGTACGTAGTCCACTTTCATTGTAAACAAACTTCCCAATGCTCGAAACCTCGTAATCCTTCGCATCCTGCCCGTTCACCAACACGCAATGCATCAAAAACAACCAACTAATTAAGTATTTCATACTTCTCAATTTTAAGCTTCTAATTCCTTTAAGCTTTCCTGCAGGTGCTCTATCCAAATTTGAACAACTCCTGGCAAATCAGCCATTCCTATTAAAACTGCTTCTACTTGGTAACCTTTTGCCTCCAATACCGACTTCCAAGACTCCTCCTCTGTTCCTGCCATATCGTTTCGAGCATGATCTCCAGCAATCGTCATAAAAGGAAGTAGATACACCTTGTTTATTTTTTGTTTCAATAGCTTTTCCATCACCTGATTTAATTCGGGATAGCCTTCGACAGTAGCTAGGAAAACATTCGGATTTTTTTCCCACAAATAGTACTGCATGCCAGGATAATAAATATTAGAAGAATGATGGGTTCCATGTCCCATATAAACAAGCGCATCGCCCTCGAGCATTTCTTTAGGCAAATTTTCCAACAAAACATTGCCTAACTTCTCCACATCTTTTTGGTGAAATAACAAAGGCTTGCCTAATTTCACCACCTCAATTCCCTTCGGAATTCCCGAAAAAGCCACAACCGTCTTTTTCAGATTTTCGTATTCTTCGCCTGGAATTACGTGTAAGGATTGAACCGCAACCTTAGTAAAACCTTCCTCACCCATTTTCGCTAAGGCCTCTGCAGGTGAATCGATAAGTTCACCTCTCGAGCGAAGAATTTTGCGAATTATTTTTGAAGTAAAAGCCCAACGTATCTCCCGATCGGGAAAACTTGCTTTCACTTTATCTTCGATATGTTGAAAACTTTCTCTGGTTTCGGGATAACTGGATCCAAACGAAACAAGCAAAATTCCAGTTTTATTCGATTTTTGTGTGTGGGCTACCGCCATAAAGGAAGGCATTAGTAAAAATAGGAACAAGCCTATCTTGCAAAAATTAGGGAATTGGTATTTTTTCATCATTGTATTTTATTTTTAACCAGCTTCGCTGGTGCCGAAAGTGACTTTTTAGCGCTTCTCTTCATCCATTTTACTCCCAACACCAAACCCGTTGCACTTAGCACTGTTCCTCCTAAGGATAAAAATAGGAGCAGGAACTTTCGTAACCATTCGTGTTGTTTTAAAAAGGGAAAATCCAAAGTATGTAAGGATCTGTACAACCAACGGTGCGCCCTGTCGTTGCTATTGCAGCTTTTTAAAAGCGCTCCCGTTTGCGGATGGATGTACATGCTGGTTTTATCGGCATCCTGTAAATTGATTTGCCATACTGGTAAAGGTCGTCCCCACATTCCTGATTGCTGATAGTAGGAATCAAATTCATTTAGCTCTTTTAGCTCGTAATTGGTATTTGCAAATACACGATTGCACCAAATGCTTACTTCCTGCTTGGAATAAACTTCTTTTGCAATAATCCCATCACTATCAATTACATAAGTATCTGGCAACTCGTAATTATCGCGATACACCCAAAAGCAGGCTTGATTCATTACCGTTTTCCAAACTACTTTTCGAATGGGTTTTTCTCCTTTTATTACCTTCCACAAATCGGGGAAGGATACTTCTGCATGCTGTTTCACATCTGTTTTCTGGTTCCAAACTTTAGACGGAACTTCCTTCGCATGCACAGGAATTATAGCTGTAGGAATATCCACCACCGAGAAAAATCCACTCAATATAAAGGTGAATACAAAAAAACCAAACAAAAATCCACTAAGGTGATGCCACTTGTACCAAAACTTTTTATAAGGACTAAAAGCAGTCCATTTCGCACTTTTTTTCTTTTTTTTCAGCCGTATAAAACCAGCAATTAAACCACTTATACTCACCAAAATACCTAGAAAGGATATCCAGGCAACTACATTGGTCCAAAGTCCTGCTTGCAAACGAAGCGATGTAAAGTAAATCCAATGAGGAATAGCTCCCAAGCGTGCTGCCCATCTGGTTCGTCTATTGGTTTCCTGAACAATTGTTCCACTTTTTGCCGAAATATAGATTTGAGTATGTGCCTCATCATCCATATAGCATTTGTATAGTGGAAGAAAACTTCGGTAGTACGACCAGGGAATCCATTGATCTAACTGTTGTACTTTTACAAGCGAAGACAGCTTTGCCTTGCAAAAATTTTCGGCTAAATAAACTGCTTCATCCTCACTGGTATTTTTACATTTCTGCAATGAGATAGCATCATACACTTCTTGAGATTTACGGCCGGAATAAACTCTATAAACAGGCTTTCCATTCATTTTCTCCAATTCTATCTCTCCCGAAAAAATATCCAACGGAGCCTGAATAGCATCAAAATCAGCCTTTGTTAAGGAGGATAAGTGTAAGAACCTTTCCTCTTTGGAAGCATGCGGAAAACCAGCGAAAATCAGGACAAATCCTGATAAAAACCAAATCACAAACATCAGGCTAAGAACACTGCCCGTTAGATCGTGAATAGATAAAATAAGATTTTTTAATCTGCTCATAATAAGCTATCAAAATTGGCAAAGAGCAAATCCCCCGATCCTAAATTTCTAATTTTTAAACAGTTCAGGAGATTTGCTTTATGCAGATAAATGTGTATTCTATTTTGCAAATTTAATGTTACAACCAACAAATACGGTTCTACCCGGATTTAGAGTTCCGTAATGAGATCCGTATGGACGATCGTCTACGTAATCGAAAATATTATCAAGCCCGGCAGTAATTTCGAAAGATGTACCTGCTCCGGTAAAACGATGTGCAGTAGTCAATTTCCAAAGGTTATATCCCTCGGCATTTTTTTCTCCCTCGTAAAATTTATCATCCTGAATTCTACCTGTTAAGCTTACGTTTAAAGCATAATCTTTCCAGTTTCTATCGTATAGTAATCGTAAATTAACGTAGTTCCTAGCAACATTCTCTAAACGGATATCATCTGTTTCATTCATCGCATCAACATAAGAATAACCACCACCAAACGTAAAACCTGCACCAACTTTCACATTAAACAAAAAATCAAATCCCTGCGATTTAGTTTCTCCAATATTGTAATGCTCCCGGGTCTTTTTAACTCCTTCGGCTAGGTCGGAAGCACTAGTCTCTATGCTTCGGTAGGAAATCATATCATTAATACTATTTTGATAAGCCGATACACTAAGTGATAATTTGGAAACAATGTATTCTACCGAAAAAGAATAATAATCGGACTTTTGCGCATCAAGATCAACATTTCCCAGGTAAAGAGTTCCACTTTTTTCATAATGATAATACAACTCTTTTAAAGTTGGAGCCTTAAATCCTTTCGCATAAGTTGCTCTAAAATTAAAGGCATTCCATTTATACAAAGTTGATAATTTCGGGGTAAAATCGCTTCCAAATTCTTTGTGCTTCACATAGCGAATACCAGCTACCAACGAAAGATTTTTTATTAGTTTAATTTCATCCTGAGCAAAGGCCGCAAAAGTATAAGCCTCCTCTTTGGCACTTACTAATCTGCCATCCGATTCCAAACTTTCGTTAACATACTCTCCACCCAAAGTAAACTGGTGAGAGTTTCTGATTTTGAAAATGTATTTTAGGTTTACATCCTCGCGTTTTTGATTGGTATTAAGAATTTTATCGCCTAAGGCATGAAGTTGTTCCCCTGTTTTCGAAGAAATATCCTCCTGATTGTACTTGTAGTAGTATTTGTATTCGTCGGAGTTAAAATCAAGACTGATGTAATCTTTCTTATTCAGTAAGTACTTTGCTCCTGCCGAATACGAAAAATCTTTGTAGTAATATCCATATTTTTTTACCGTAACAGGATACAATACATCCTTTTCGTAAGTCGATCCTAAGGCATAAACACTCAATTTTTTTGTTAGTGCATAATCAAAACGCTGACTAATGGTGTAATCCTCGTAAGCATTTACCTGCTTGGCATCTGTAGCTACAAGTACATCATCCGATGTGTCTTCGGTATCCATATCGTTTTGTATTTCGAACTTGCTTACCTGCCATCCCTTCGACTCCTTTCTGGTGTAGGTGGTTAGCGATGAAAAACGACCTAAGTTCAGACCTACTTTATTAAAATACTGTCTGTTTCCATATTCGCTAAAACGAGAATTACTTTCTGCAGCAACTTTTCGTTTCGATTTTTTTGTAATTACATTAATAACACCAGCAATAGCTTCCGATCCGTACAAGGAAGATGATGCTCCTTTTACCACTTCTAATCGCTCAATATCATCTGGGTTGATTCGACTAATATCATTCTGTCCCCCAATATCTCCATACAGTCTTTTTCCATCCACCAACACAAGAATGTAATCGTTGCCCAATCCGTTTAATTGCATAAATGCACCCATACTTCCCGGACTAAAATCAAAAGAGGGACTTACTCCTGTCATTAAATCAGCAAAATCGCTTGGTGCGACTGCTTCAATCAACTTCTTACTAATTAATTCGGTTTGAACCGGTGCATTTTTTAAATGATGGGGAGTTCCTGTACCAGTAATTACCACCTCCCCAATTTCTTTTTCCGATTTCTCTAACTGAAAATTAAGGGTGTTAATTCCGTCCTTAATTTCAATCATCTCTTTTGTTTTACCATATCCCGAATAGGAAACAACTATTTCGTAAGCTCCTACTTTTAAATTGCGAAACGAATAATATCCTTCACTATCGGTCGCCACTCCAATGGTGGTTCCATAAAAATAAACATTAGCACCAATCAAAGGAGTAGTCCCGTCCTTTTCTGTAACTGTTCCAGACAATGCCCCAACTTGAGCAAATAAACCCTGACTTAATCCTAAAAATAGACAAATCAGTAGGTAACTTTTAAACTGCATGATAGAATAGTTTTTTTTAATAAAACATTACATCCTGCTTCCAAAAGTTTACAAAACAAAGAATTTTAGAGTAGTAAATACTGAACACACACGCAAGTCCAATACATAAACTTCGATTCCCGGAAGCAAAATGATATTAGTTACGACTTGGCAGGTCTCCTGACTTATCTCAGTTTTTACAGCCTTCCCCCCTTTACGAGAGTGGCTTGCGGTGTAAAAACCATATTCTGCACATTGCAGAATGAGATTTACAGTAGCGGGTACTGTTCCGGTTTCTCACCGGATTCCCTTTTCATTCCCTCCAACGATAGTTCGAGTAGAACACCAAAATCGAGACAAATGTATACTGTTTTTTTTAATATCCTGTTAAAGAAATATTTAAATCATCCTGTTTTTAAACACAAGCCTTACAGAAAATGAATTTTGAAATTTATCTGCCATTATTATTGATTTTCACCCCGTAGAAACGCAATTTATCGCGTCTAAAATGACAATCAGTTCTAATAAAATCCAATCCATAAAAATTCCCAAAACATAAAAAAAGCGATGAATCGCGTCTCTACGAGATTTGATTTCCATGCATACAAAAATGAATTGTTGAAAAATCTAAAAAAATGGAAAACATTTTACGAAACAGCTCAACTAAAAAAAAACAAAACCCTCATAATCATATGATTATGAGGGTTTTTAGTAGCCCCAACAGAACCCAATTTAGAACTCATAAACAACTCTTTATTAGTTTTTTGTGTGGTTTTTCTCAGGTGAAAATCCCCTTATTTGTCCCCCTTATAAATATTCATTGAATATTGGGTTTTACGGCAATCTCTCTAATTAATCTAAATAAATTGCTATCAAGTTTTACCTTTTTAGACAGTCTGACGTACCGGCTATGCAGCGTAAGTTTGTGTTGCACCTGTGGCAAGCCTATGATGTATGAGCCATTGTGTGGCTGGGGTTGTTAGTTAATTTGACGCATTATTATTCAACAATTCTTTAACTTCTTTTCGATAGCTTCTGCCAATATTTAGCCTAATATCATCTACTAAAACTTCATCAAGAGAATGTTCTTTAATTCTATCAGTATTGATTATAAATGAACGGTGAATTCTTAAAAAAGTATCGGGTAATCTTTCCGATAGTCGACTTATTTTCTCTTTGCTTGTAATTTCTTTGTTGCTAGTAATCACCTTGATATAATCCGATAAGCTTTCGATGTAAACAATATCGTCGTAGGCTATTTTGGTCATTTTTCGATTAGACATGATTTTAAGAAATGATTTCTTCATTTTCTCTTTTTCCTCCAAAAGTTGTTGAATTACTTGTTGGTTTTCATTTATTTGATTAAACATCAAGAGAAACGAACCAACAAATACCAGCAAATACAATACAACTGCTAAAAGCATCGGTTTAGCAGCATCAGTATCCAAACTTTGATAATTCATATTTACCAAGAAGAAAAAAGTAAACAATAAAACCAACATTTCGAGGTAAAACGAAATAATAGCTGTGCAAAAAGTATAAAATGCAAACCTCCTGTACCTTTTTGTAAAGTAAAATCTAGGTACAAGCACATAGTTGAAAAAATAAGAGGTCCCTATAACAACTAGAAAAATCATGCTCACGAAGTAAAAGGCATTGATCCTGTCTTCCCACGAAAATCCGAATGCTCGGATTAGAACGAGTAAAACAAAAATCCAATAAGCAATATGTAAATGAATATTTTTTGGTTTTTTATACATTCTATTTAATTATTTCGGGCTAATTTCGGCAAAGATATCGTTATTACCATTTAGTGTCGACAAACAACCGATTAAGAAGCGGATTCGACCTTGATAGATTTACTTATCTCACATAATTTGGCAGAAGTATTAATTGCAAATTTACTTATTTATGAAAGATTTATTTATTACGGGAGGATCTTTTTTTATGTGGGTTCTAACTCTTTTATTAATTATTACAGTTGCTTGGATTATTTATCATTTTATACTTGCTTACAGTTCCAAACAAACAGATAAAGCGGTTCTATTACGAAAGCTTGGATACGGAAAATCAATTGGACTATTTGCACTAATGAGTGGAATTTTGGGTCAAATGTTTGGATTTTTTAGCATGTTTATAATATTGGAAGAAGGAGTAGCAAAATCAATTAATTATGCGCCATCAGCAATATTTGAAGGACTAGAAACTACTACAATTGTTCCATCTTATGGAATTCTCATTTATCTTTTGTCACTATTGTTATGGTTTTCATCATCAATATTGATTGAGAAAAAGCAAGAAAATCAGTATTCCGCTTAAGCTCCCTATCAATTTTTAAATACTTCAATATGCGTTCTCGGTCTGCCAACCGACGGGCATCCTATACCCTAACATTTAATTTTTAAATCAAATATTATGAAACACTTACTTATTGCATTTCTAATTCTATATTTATTTTTTTCATTCGAGAATAAAATATATTCTCAAAATACAGATGTGCTACCAATTGATTTAAACACTTGGATCGATTCTCAATTTACGGAAGGCTTAGATTCCCTTAATATTGCAGGGGCTACCATAGTTTTAATGCAGGGAGATTCAATTCTTCATATAAAAGGTTATGGCGTAGAAGACATTGAATCCAAAACGCCTGTGAGTAGTCGCTCTTCTATCTTTGAAATTGGCTCTATTTCAAAAACGTTTGTAGGTACAGCTGTCATGAAATTAGTTGAGGTTGGACTGTTAGATTTGGATCGGGATGTTAATAATTATCTCAAATCCTTTCAATTAGCATATAAATTCAACGACTCGATTACCATAAGACATCTTTTAACGCATACGGCTGGGTTTGATGATTGCAATATAGGCACTATAGCTCATGCTGAGGAAGATATAATTCCCTTAGCCCAATATATAGAAAAACGAATGTCACCACAGATACGCCCTTCAGGTAAGGTCATATCGTATTCTAATAAGGGTTATGCCTTACTAGGGCTCATTGTTGAAGAAGTAACTGGCATACCCTTTCATGAGTACGTTAGAAAAATGATTTTGCAACCCTTGGAAATGAATTATAGTGGTTATAGACGACAAGCCGAACTCAAAGAAAACTACGTTACCAGTTACTTGCAAAAGAACGAGCAACTAATTCCATACGAGCCTGCCTTTCATCACTTCTACCCCGCATCCTCATTTCGATCAACAGCTAATGACATGGGGCACTACATATCTATGTTTCTGAATAATGGGGAATTTAATGGAGTTCAAATTTTAGATTCCACCACTGTTATTAAAATGCATCAAACAGGATTTAAGCACTACAAAAAGGCTAATTTCGGTTGGCTGTTAGGTTTTGAGGATTCGCATTGGTATGAAATAAGAACGGTTAGTCATAGTGGTGGCATTCAAGGTTTTTCTAGTCAATTAACATTGATACCGGAAAAAAATTTAGGTTTGTTTATTTCTGTCAATTCTTCGAATTTTTACCAACAGAAAAGTCGAGTATTTATGGATAAATTTAGTAACGATTTGTTTACACGACTCATTCCAGAATGTTTGGTTAAAAAAGAAAAGGCAACAGTTTCGCCCAAGGTGGGCGCTGTTGATGAACCATTAGAGATATTTACCGGCACGTATCGATTTACAAGATATGCACATACAACTTTCGATAAAGTGAGTGTTTTAGTTGGATTGACGCCTGAAATTGAAATTGTATCAAAAGATAATACACTTGAAATAGTAGAATGGAACGATAAACTTGTTCCTATATCCGATTTAACATTCCATTCAATATATGATAGATACTTAGCTTTTGGCAAGAATACGAAAGGCGAAATTTCTTATTTTTTTACAGATTCTTATTCTTACCAGAAATTAAAATGGTACGAACCTATTAAATTTCAACGTTTATGGATAGGTAGTATTGTCCTTTTTCTATTGTTTTATATAATTACAAGTGTAGTGCGTAAACTATTTGTGCGCAACAGAAACAGTCATTTGCTTAAAAAAATCAATTTTTCGCTAGCCTCTTTAGTTCTCCTTTTTATTGCAGTGCTTTCTTATGCTTTATTTACCACCGACCCTTTTGAATTTTTCTACGGAATACCTTTGCTCATTAAAATGGCATTAGTGATCCCTTTTTTAATTATTCCATTGGAATTTGCTTCAGTATACTTAGTGATAAAAGCCTTTAGATATAAGGAGCTGAAAACTTCCGATTTAATTTATCAATCTGTAATTGTTGTTGCAACTTTGCTATTTATTCCTTGGTTAATGTATTATAATTTAATTGGTTTCAATTATTAAGAAATGGGAATAACACTCCCCTGCTTTGCGAAGTTAAAAACTTCGAAGAGCAGGGGTAATATGATTGTTACAATGTATGGGATACTACTCGCTATTATAAAGGATTCTTAAGAATTATTTATCCAGATCTTATCTAGTTCCTATCTCGATCACTTATCCCGCTTCCATATCGATCATTTACCCTACTTAAACGATCTTTTTGATAGCAAAACAAATCAATTTGGCAGCTAAATAACGGAATGTAAATTAAGCTGGTTTTCCCAATTCTAAAGGACTTTCAGAGTAAATGAATAAATTGTAAGGGTTTGGCATATTTAAGCAGTTAACTGGTTATAACATGCCTAAATTGTTTTCAAAAGGAGTAATATTTTTTTAATAATTTGCTAGTTCAGAATGGAACTAAAACAGCATTAAAATGAAAATACTGATAATCGTTTGATTATCAGTATTTTAGTAGCCCCAACAGGACTCGAACCTGTATCTAGTGTTTAGGAAACACTTGTTCTATCCCTTGAACTATGGGGCCAAAGAACATGCAAAAATATTCAAATCTTGCTAATCAGCAAAACAATTGCAAAAAGGATTCAAATAAATAAACTGCATCGCCGAATTATTGCTCCTCCTGAAACAGTTCGTAAAGGACAAATAAAGATTTTAAATTGCTAAAACCATCAATTTGGAGCGCGTAAAAGTTCAAAATTGCTCGCAAAAGAACATCCAACTCCTCCTTATTCATTTTTAGATCGTTAACACGATCAATTGAAGTAGAGAATAAAGAATAAAGCCTTCCACTTACCTCTTTTTCGAGACAGTGAGCATGCTTCCTCTCCTCCACTACAAATAAGCCATTATCTAAATCGAAAAAGGCATTTTGATCGGACCAATTAAGTTGTGGATAAAAACCAAGAAAACCGCTTAGCTTACTTAAAAAATACAAATGAAATCGTCCGATTGGCTCTTCACTCAAGTCGAGGTAACGAATACTATTATACAGAAATACAAATAGTTCCTGATTCTGCTCTTCTTCTCGAAGTACTTTCGAACATACTTCAGTTAGAAACAAAACCATAGTACTCTTGTACACATCAAAAACCAAATTATTAAGATTCTCGCAAAGCCGAACCTCCTTTAACGACTGAATATTCTTTCCTTCGCGATGATAAACTTCCATTTCCAAGAGAAAAAACGGCCGAAATAAATTACTTTTCCTACTTGATTTCTTAGACCTTCCGCCTTTTACCATATACGTTTGTCGACCAAACTTTTCGGTATACACCTGAACAATCAAGCTGGTTTCTCCATACTTAATCTGATTCAGAACAATGCCTTTGGTCTTATGAATCATATTCTTTACAATTAATGCATGTACATTTTAAACATTCCATAATTATCGCAATACATATCTTTTTGTAAACAAGCTATTAGCCATTAGCTTTTCATATTTCACTGAAGTCAGAAGCATCAACAAATTAAGTCTTGAGCTACAAATTGTGATATTTTTCTTGATACTCTCGAATCTTACTGCTTCACAATTTTTAAGCTAAAACTAGTTTACTTACAGCCAACAAGAACTCAAGCATAAATTGAATCACTTTTAATTAATGAACAACAATTTAATCACTTTCGATTTAGAACCATCGGAATTGGAACAGAAAATTAAATACACTCCAGTGTGAACACGCGATCCGTTAAAATTGCGTCCGTCCCAAATAAACTGCCCGCCTTCCGATTCTCCTTCCATCACCAAATTCCCGCTAATATCGGTGATTTTCACCGTCGATTCGGCAATTAAACCGCTTACAACAACATCTCCGTGATAAGTTTCTCGAACCGGATTCGGATACACATACAAATTGTTGTACGATTCATTTCCCGCAGTAACTTCCCCTTTGTAGGAAACCATTCCTTTATCAGTAATAAAAAAGACTTCGCCTGTTTTGGGATTTACACTTATTTTGTCGACCGCATTGGAAGGCAATGGGCTATTTTCACTTGTAAAATGAGCCAATTGCTCATCACCATTTTCTGATATCAGGAAAGCTCCCGTATTTGCCGTTCCCATCCATTTTTGATTGGCACCATTTATAGCGATGGTATTCACACTCTCGGTTCCCAATAAAAATTGGGTAGAGCCATCAATACTAATAATTGGTTGGTAAGCAAAAAAATCTCCCGTTCTAAAAATAGTTCCAGGATTGGAATAAACCGCAACACCATTCGAAGTTCCCACCCACACATCGCCCGTATCATCTTCTATTACATCGAAAACTTTCGAACTAATGATCGAATTATTTTCGTCACGAATCAAAAAGGAAGCAATTGCATCATCGTCCTGATTGGCGAGTGTTCCATTTTCATTAAACGCAAAAAGGCTTTGTCCGGGAGCACTTAAAACCCATTTATCGCCATTATCCAGACACAGAATTTTTTGCATATCTACTCGATTGGCAAGTGCCGTATACGTCAAGCTCGTCCATTCCTCCTCCATGGAACGAACTTTTACCGGAGCCGACGAATTAGCATCTAAAATCCATAGCATACCATCCTCATCCGAATCCATTCCACTTATTCCTTTCGTTCCCAATGGCGAGTTCTCAAAATTCCAATTGGCTTGATATTCTTTATCTTCAAATACAAATATTCCAGCCCCCCAACTAGCAACATAAACCAAGGACGGTTCTCTTTTATTCCCGGCTAATAAATGCAAATCCATTTTATTCTGAAAAGCTGTTGTATTTTCTTTCGAGTAGTTATTCCATTCCTGATCTTCGAACAAAAACAATCCTGCAAGTTCTCCTAATCCTTCATTAGTCGCACCAGTACCACCAGCAACCGCCCAGGTTTGCTCGGCAACTGAAAATAGGTTCGTGATAGAACCACTTAGCGGACCATCTGGCTTAATTGTAATTGCTCCAGTCGTACTTATTTCGCACAATGACTTCTGATTATCCGCAACAAAGCTTCTCCCCTCCACTTCCAAAACGTCCCTTATTTCGGTAAGACCAGAATAATTTACGGATGTTTTTTCATTCCCATTCGAACTAAATATCCGAGTTTTATCGGTCTGCACCACCCACAATTCATTATTCATCTCCCTTAAAGAATAAACTTTTGCAAAACTCCCCGAAAAACTTACCCACGCTCCATTGCTAGTTTGATACAACTCACTTGCCGTTTCGGATACAAATCTACTTGCGATTACTGTTTCCTCTACAAGTACCAAATGCTCACATTCTTTTTGATAATCAGGCAATCCTATCTCTCGACTCCAATTATTAAAATCGGATAAATTCGAGCCCGTTAACGAAGCTGTGTAAATTCCCTGATTGGTTGCTGCCCAAATTTTATTGGCATTAATCGCAATATCATTTACTCGTAAATTCCCGCCATCGCTAACAATAAAATAGGTGTCGGCCACTTCTTTTTTATCCAAATTAATCGCTACAATCCCAAAATTTGTTGCCAAATACACCAAATCAGCAGTGCTAACAATTGCATTAATCGACTTGTCTTCAATGAGTCCAAACTTTTTAATATCTGCAATATTTGAAATCACTCCCTTCGATATAATATCCAGATTACCACTTTTATAAGCTACAATTAAGCTTTCCGAACCTTCGTGCCAGCCTATGGCTGAAATTTCCGATTCCGATAAGCCTTTTGTTTTGCTGTAAGCAACAATTTCGTTATCGTTTAGGGAATAGGAGAACAAACCCGATTCACTTAAACAATACAAACTTTCGCCGCCTTTTAACAAGCTCTTTGCTTTTTGATATGGCAAATGCTCCCTCCATTCCCCAATCTTTATCTGGCTTTGACCATTACTGATAAGTAGTAAAAATAAAAAAGTGAAAACGGAAAGGAATCGTTGAATCATACTTTACCAGTACTAAATTATACGTAAACGAAATATTTAAATACAAGAAATTAATTGTGAAGACTCAATAAGTAAGTCACCAATTTTTGAACCGCCAAACCTCGGTGACTAATTCTATTTTTCTCCTTCATATCCATTTCTGCAAACGAAATTCCATATCCGCCTGGCTCAAAAATTGGATCGTAACCAAACCCATCAATTCCTCGCTCTTTTTCAAGGATATTTCCTGAAACAATCCCTTCAAACTGCACCTCCTTACCATCAATTATTAAGGAGATTACGGTTCTAAACCTAGCTTTTCTATTTTTCACACCTTTTAGGTTCTCCAAAACCTTTTTCATATTGGCTTTTGCGTCCTTTTCTTCTCCTGCATAACGGGCAGAATACACTCCAGGCTCATTGTTCAAAGCTTCTATTTCCAAACCGGTATCATCTGCAAAACAATTCACATTAAATTTATCGAAAACGTATCGAGCCTTTTGACTAGCGTTTTCTTCCAGCGTTTCATAATCTTCAGGAATCTCCTCCTTGCAGTTAATAGCTGCCAGGCTTAACAGTTCCATCTCTTGGCCTAAAAGATTTTGAAGTTCCTTAAGTTTATTTAGGTTATTAGTTGCAAATACAAGCTTCATACTGTGTCTTAATTTTAGGATATAAAAAAACAACGGCTATATAACCGTTGTTCAAATATATAAATTCCAATTCATGCTTTAATAAAAACTGCCATATTTGGCAAGATCTGTTCGTGGATTTACACACATTACAGGAATATGAGCCGAATTTGCAATCACAAACTGCTCATGTGCTCCTAACATATAATCCTGAAAAGAAATATTTTTTGTTGTCATGATTAAAATGATATCTGCTTCAATTTTCTTAGCAAATTCGACAGTTTCCATGGCAAAATCATTGCCTCCGTCCGCAGTATCAATCTCATAATCGATGCCTCTGTTTTCTAAATATTTTTTCGCAAATACTAAATTCGCTTTTGTTCTCTGAAGCATTTGTCCTTCAGGAATCTTAGGAGTAATTATCCGCATTTTTGCTTTAAAGAATTTACCTAAAAATTCGGCCCAGCTTAATTTCTCTTTATTTTCCTTTTTAAAGTCGACAGGTAACACTACCGAAGAGTACTTTTTATGAACTGGTGGTGCTTGAACCACAATAAATGGAACACGAGATCCAACAATCACCTTCAGCGCCCAGCTTCCGGTAAGTTTCTGCATTCCTTTAATACCATGTGTACCCATAAGTACTAACATGGAATTCATTTCTTTGGCAATATCATTAATAGACGTAAAGATACTTCCCTCACGAACAATTACTGCAGGGCGAACTCCCCTTTCCTTATCAATTTGCGCAACTGCCTTGGCCATATTGGCATTAGCTTCATCTAACTGAGAGCCTTTTTTGATAATGTGCAACAACGTAACCGTTGCATCTACATTCTCAGCAAATATTAAAGCGTGTTCCAATGCGTACTCCGCGACAATCGAAAAATCCCACGCCACTAGTATTGATCTCTTAATGTTTTCCATAGTTTATAGTAAAAGAGGATGGTCGTAAATAGTTTTAACATAACCGTGCTACAATTTAGCTAATTTCTACTAAACTAGCAAATTTTAACAACGACTCACATTATTCTGTATTAATTACAGCTAAAGTACATTATTTAAAATTTCTTGGCTATTTTTATTAACATTGTTTATCAGGAATTATAACTTACAACAAATGACCTTAGTACTATACAATGTAACACTCTTTCCAACAACTGATTGCATGCAATATCTACTTGTATCTTTAGGAGGAAATGCGTTCGATTTTATTTCTGAAAACATGATTGTTCTGGCTATTTTGCAATTATTCCTTATTGCTTTCATGTATTTATGGTTTAAATGGAAACTAATAAAACAAAAAAGAGAGATTGAAAATGAATTTTACGATAAAAATCAAGAGATAATTCTTCAAAAAGATAAGGCCGAAAAACTTCTTTCCAACTTATTACCCCAACAAACTGCCGAAGAATTACAATCTACCGGAAAAGTAAGTTCCCGAAGATTCAGAATGGTTACCGTTTTATTCTCGGATATTCATGGGTTCACCAAAATTGTGGAACAAATGAATCCAGAAGATCTGATTGATGAACTGGACAAATTTTTCATGCATTTCGATTCAATAGTTGATAAATTTAATATCGAAAAAATTAAAACCGTTGGGGATGCGTACATGTGTGCTGGTGGTATTCCCAATAAAAACAGAACAAATCCTATAGAAGTTATTTTGGCTGCAATGGAAATTCAACAGTACATGAAAAGCATGAAAATAAACTCGAAGGCAGGTAAGAAAGGCATTTGGGGATTGCGAATTGGAGTTCACACAGGTCCTGTAATTGCAGGGGTTGTAGGCACTAAAAAAGTTAGTTACGATATATGGGGCGATACAGTTAATACTGCCAGTAGAATGGAATCTTCGGGTTCGGTAAGCGAAATTAATATCTCGGGCATGACCTACATGTTAATTAAAGATTTCTTTATTTGTGAATACCGTGGAAGAATGCCCGTAAAATACAAAGGAAATATTGACATGTACTTTGTGAAGGGATTTAAGCCAAATATGTCGAGCGATTTAAAAGGATTAGTTCCTAATCAGCACTTTCTTACTCAATTTCAAATGCTTCGTTATGACGATTTGGAAGAAGCAATTCTTACTAAGCTAGAGAATGAATTGCCTAAGAATCTGTACTATCACAATTTAAAACATACCATTGATGTTATTACCGAAGTAGAAATAATTGGTAGAAAAGAAGGCATTTCGGATGCTGAAATGCTAACCATTAAAACCGCTGCATTGTTTCATGATTCCGGCTTTATTCTTTCCTATAACGAACATGAAGAATGTAGTGTGAAAATGGCGCGACACATTCTTCCCAAATATTTTTATTCCGAGCAACAAATCAACGAAGTTTCGAACCTAATTATGAATACGAAATTTCCACCGCAACCAAAAACTAAGCTGGAAAAGATAATATGTGATGCCGATTTGGATTATTTGGGTCGGACCGACTTTATTCCTGTTTCCGGCAACTTATACCGAGAACTAAAAGAACATGGCAGAATTAAAAGTATTGATGACTGGAATCGTCTACAAATAAAATTTATCGAAAACCATCAATACTTTACAGAAACTGCTCGTAACATGAGAGATGTAAATAAAATACGCCAGCTCGATAAACTTCGCGAACTGATTTAATTGATTTTCATTTTTTTCAGGCTTATTGATTATAAATTACAAGCTAAAAGCCTTTTTTATTTTCAATTTCGTTGTTTTAGCCAGCAAAACAATGTAAATTTAATAGTAGAATACTACAGAAGTATTTCATCTAAAAAACAATTTTAAAAAGGGGAAATAATGATTACAAATCTTGAAGACATTCTTTCTGATAGTGCTAAAGGCATGAAACGATCTGTTATCAGAGAGTTACTAAAATTGACACAAAAACCGGAAATTATCTCTTTTGCCGGCGGGCTTCCCGCTCCAAGCACCTTTCCTATTCAAGAATTAAAGCAAATAAGCAATGAAGTTTTAGAGGAAGATGGACTTGCGGCCTTGCAATATGGAGCTACCGAAGGAGATACTAAACTTCGGGAAATTCTTACCAAAAGATATCAGCAACAAGGACTAAAAATTTCCACCGAAAACCTGGTAATTCTTACTTCATCGCAACAAGGACTCGATTTAGCTGGAAAAATATTTCTGAACCGGGGAGATAAATTTATTTGCGGATTACCAAGCTATTTAGGTGCTTTAGGTGCTTTTTCAAGCTATGGAGGTATTCCAGTTGGAATTAAATTTGATGAGTTTGGAATGCGTTCCGACTTGCTTGAAGCAACTTTAGCTGCGATGTTAAAGGAAGGAACACTACCAAAATTCATTTATGTAATTCCTGATTTTCAGAACCCTGCTGGCATTACCATGCCTGAATTTCGAAGACTGGAAATCATTTCAATAGCCAAAAAATATAATATTCTTATCGTTGAAGATAGTCCTTACCGAGAATTACGATTCGAAGGGAAAGCACAAAAAATGATGTTCGAACTAGATAATTCGGGACATGTAATTACATTGGGAACCTTCTCAAAGATATTCGTGCCTGGTTTTAGAATTGGTTGGGTAATTGCTCACGAAACCATTATCGACAAATTTGTGAAAGCAAAACAATCGACTGATTTATGCACTTCGGCGTTTGTTCAGAAAATAGCAGCCAGCTATTTAGAAAAAGGGCTTTTCGATAAAAATTTGAAAACCATTATTGAGATGTATCACCGCAAACGTGATATTATGCTGGCAGCCTTTGAAGAATTTATGCCAAAAGGTGTTAGCTGGACAAAACCTGAGGGTGGTTTGTTTCTTTTTCTTAACTTACCGGAAGATATGGATGCCAAAGATCTTTTTGAAATTGCTATTCAAAAAAATGTTGCATTCGTATTAGGTTCGGCTTTCCACTGCGATGGAAGTGGTAAAAATACAATGAGAATCAACTTTTCGTATGTAGATGAAGAACACAGCAGAATTGGAGTGCAACGCCTAGCAGCATCTATTAAATTGTTGATGAATAACAAAGTAAATGCGTAACGGTTTGATCCTTTTTAATGGAATCAAACACATTTTTTTAGTATTTATAAATCCTAATTCTCACCTTACATTGAGATTAGAGGGAATTCCGTTTGGAATTCCCTCTTTATTTGTAACAATACCTTGTGCCCTACCACAAGCATTTAAACATGAAGATATTACAAATTCAAAATAACTTATTGAAAATATCACTACAGAACAACAGCAAAAAAAATTGAAACCCTTTTGATTCCTATTTCATAATACAGGAAAAATGTATTGGCTCCTTCGTTTTCTCCGTGGCAAAAAAAACATGCTTTAATCTAGAAGTAAGCACTTAAAAAAACTCAATAAAAAAAGAGGAAATCCAAAATTGAAATTTCCTCTTTATATGTTTATATAGTTGACTAACTGTCAATTATATTCTTAGAATTCGATAATTGTATTCCAATTGTGTTTGTCTTCAACCGTTCCGTACTGAATTCCACGAAGCGTATTGTACAATTTTAAACTGGTTTCTCCTGCCTCATCGCCATAAAAATAATCTACTTTATTATCGGCATCAACAATTTTGCGAATTGGAGAAATTACAGCAGCGGTACCACAAGCTCCAGCTTCGGTAAAATCAGCTAATTCTTCCACTGTTACTTTTCTACGTTCCACAGTCATTCCCATATCTTCAGCAATCTGACACAAACTTTTGTTGGTGATCGATGGCAAAATAGAATTTGATTTTGGAGTTACGTAAGAATTATCTTTAATTCCAAAGAAGTTAGCAGGACCACATTCGTCGATGTATTTTTTTTCTTTTGCATCTAAAAATAATACTGCAGAAAATCCTTCCTTATGTGCACGAGTTCCTCCACGAAGTGAAGAAGCATAGTTACCACCCACTTTAATTGTTCCTGTTCCTTGTGGAGCAGCACGATCGTATTCGCGATAAATCACGTAATCGGTTGGTTTGAATCCTTCTTTAAAGTATGGTCCAACTGGCATTACAAATACTGCAAAAGTATATTCAGGAGCTGGGTTTACACCAACTTGTGCTCCATTTCCGAAAAGTACCGGACGAATGTATAAAGAGGCTCCCGACTCGTATGGTGGAATCCATCTTTCATTCAATTTAATCGTTTTAATAACCGCTTCTTCGAATAAATCAATCGGCATTTCCGCCATCATAATACCATGAGAAGAAGATTGCATACGTTTCGCATTTTCATCGATACGAAATACTCTCACTTTTCCATCAGGACCTTTAAAAGCCTTTAAACCTTCAAATGCCTGCTGTCCGTAATGCAAGCCAGTAGCTGCAATATGTACATTTACCTGATCTGAAGAAGAAACTTCTAATTCTCCCCATTTTCCATCACGAAAGTGACAACGAACATTGTAATCGGTTTTAGTATAACCGAAACCAAATTGTTTCCAGTCTATGTTTTCCATCTTTAATTAAGAATTTTACGATTAGTAAAGAATATTTATTGTGTTTGTGTTTAATATAGCAAACTTAGTCTTCAACAGAAAGTTCAATAAGGTATCCACTGTGCTTTCTGATATTGAGAACTTTTCCGTCGTCAAAGATAAGATATTGTCCTTTAATTCCTTTTAAAATACCCGAGTATTCTTTCTCCTTTTCGAATCCAAAACTGACTATTTTTTCTGGTTGTAAAACCATTGGGTAAATCATTTCAAATACCTGATCTTCATCAGAAATATATTGTTGCAACTCTGGGTGTAATAGCTGAGAAGCTTTTTGTTTTTCGGATAACAAATCAACGCCATCAGCATTGTCTAATTTTAGCATTGCTCGCCAATTGGTTTTATCTGAGAAATGCTCTTTTAAGGCTACTTCGATAACACCTGCAATATGACGATTGGGTGTTTTGGCTAATTTTATTGCTTTGCTGGCTCCTTGATCCATCCATCGGGTAGGCACTTGTGATTCTCGTGTAACTCCAACTTTTAGGTTTCCAGAATAGGCCAGATATACAAAATGAGGCTGAAGCGTGTGCTTTTTTGACCATTCCATATCGCGAGAAATTCCTAAATACGAAAGATCCAATTCCGGACGAAGAATACTTGCGTCGGTCTGCGGAAGTGTGGTAAAACAGGAATAACAGTATCCTTGCGAGAAAGATGTTTTTGTTATTTTTCCACAATGAATACAATTAATTTGACCTAAATAAGTAAAGCTGAGCTTTTTACCTACCAAAGGATTCATTTCAACTAAATCCTCGCCTATTGGCAACTGATACTCAACTACATCCTTAAGATCAGTTCGCATTTTACTGATATTTCCTTGCTTTTGCATTCAATTCTCTTTTATAAATTCTCTTGAATCACTTTCATCATATGATCGAGTTCCTTCTGATTGAAGCCAACTCCCTGCCATATAATTTTTCCTGTTTTATCAACAATAAAGTTACGAGGAATGTATTGACTTGCAAATTTTGCATACACCTCACGTTTCGAATCGGGAGCGATGGGAAATGTAAAGCCTTTTTTCTTATTGAATTCCAGTAATTGTTCCTTGGTATGTTCGCGACCAATAGAAATCATTGCAAAATTTTCATTTTTAAATTTAGGCCATAACTGACTTTCAACTTCTGGCAGTTCTTTCATGCATGGTCCGCACCAGGTAGCAAAAAAATTAATCAGAACCACTTTTCCCTTTAAATCGCTGATAACAAATTCATTCCCATCCAAAGTAAGAACAGAAAAATTAGGAATCTGATCGCCATTTTTCAGCAAAGATCCTTGATAATCATCCTGTGCAAAAAGTGTTGTTGTAGCAATAATTGCCAACAGAGTAATGAATATTTTTTTCATGTTTTATTTTATTTACATCAATAACAATAGATCGTTAGATTTTAGATATGAGACATGAGACCGATTAACAATACATTCATTTCGAAATACATAACGAATTATTGTCAATAATATATTCTTTCCTTTTCCGTCGCGAATAACAATATTTCCTCAATTAAAATAATAGTGCGCGACGGTTTACAACTATTACCGATCACACAGGCCTGCCCTGTGCTATATTATACTTTTTCGACCTTTCAACTTTAGACTTTTCGACCTAAGACCTAAGACCTAAGACCTTTGACCTTTTAGACTTTAGACCTTTAGACCTTTAAACTCTTAAATTTCTACTGAATTAAATCGTTGGTAACCTCTACAATCTTATACAGTTTATCCGATCGGCGAATCATTGTATCCAGTGAAATGGAAAAACTATCTCCTTTCACAGCTTTTTCTACCGATTTTAAATCTACACGAATTTCTTTAATGGTAGTTTCAACTACACCAGTTGTTGGTCCGGTAATCAAAATATGATCGCCAACCTTTAATTCCTGCGATTCCAATAAAAACTCAGCCACTTTAATCTTGGCAAAGTAATTTGTGCCCTTGCCAATTAGCATTTTACGTTTGGTAGCACGGTTGCCGTACTCCTCACTCCACTCCCCAATTTTTTGTCCGAGATAATAACCATCCCAAAAACCTCGATTGAAAACAGTAGCCAAATTTGTCATCCATTGGTCAATTTTATCGCGAGTATAATCTCCTTCCAAATACGCATCGACTGCTTCGCTGTAGTTTTCGACCACTGTTTTTACATATTCGGGAGAGCGGGCTCGGCCTTCAAATTTCAAGACACGAACTCCTGCATCGAGCATTTTATTCAGAAAACCGATGGTGCACAAATCTTTGGGCGACATGATATATTCATTATCGATCTCGAGCTGATTTCCCGATTCCTTTTCGGTAACGATATAGGCTTTTCGACAAGTTTGCATGCATGCTCCGCGATTGGCAGAAGAATTTTTCTCGTGCAGACTCAAATAGCATTTTCCAGATACTGCCATGCACAATGCTCCGTGCGCAAACATCTCAATTTGAATCAGCTCCCCTTTCGGACCACGAATTTCCTCTTCAACAATTTGCTTATAGATAGCTGCCACCTGATTCAGATTTAATTCCCGGGCTAAAACTACTACGTCGGCAAATTGAGCATAGAACTTCACTGCTTCTATATTGGTAATGTTGCATTGTGTAGATATATGAACTTCTACATCGATGCTGCGGGCGTACATGATTGCAGAAACATCTGCAGCAATAATCGCTGTTACACCGCCTTCTTTTGCCGCATCAACAATTTTATGCATTACCTGTATATCATGATCGAACAAAACCGTATTCACTGTTAGGTACGACTTGATATTATTCTCTTTACAAATAGATGCAATATTGTGTAAATCTTCGATGGTAAAATTATTCGAAGATCTCGATCTCATATTCAACTGCTCAATGCCAAAATAAATAGAATTGGCTCCTCCTTGTATCGCTGCCATTAATGATTCGTAAGAACCAACCGGAGCCATTAACTCAATTTCGTTTCTCTTCATTTAAAAAATTCCCTTTCACTCGAAAAAATAAAAAACTTCCCTTGTAAGTTGATAATGCCTGTTAACAACAAAGCTTATCCAACAAACACTTTCTTTCTGATTCTCAGCAAAAGTAATCTTTATGAGCCATTCCTGCAAAACAAATAGGCAATCAAATGAAAGGCAAAACAATAATTCCAAAGCTTCCCAAGCACTCTCTTTTCGAATCAGAAAAATAAAAAAGAAAGTGCTATAATTTGAATAAAAAAACAGAAGTTGTTAATTTGAGTTAATTCCCGTTAATTGAAGTTAACGACACAAGCCAATCATCTATAATACTGAACATTACCTACTATTGCAATTATTTTAAAATAATGATGGAAACTCAAAAATGTTAGTACATTTGAGCAGTTCTCACTAATACATTTTAAGGGTCGCGATAGTTAAAAAATATGTAAATAAAACATTATACAATAATGTTATCGTGCGCAAAGCGCACTAAATTAGGGAAAGCAAGAATAAGTGTATATTTTAAAGGGAAGTTGATAGTATGAAAACGCGATTTATAGTAGTAACAGTTCTATTGGTTGTTGTATATTTTGGTTGTGCAAACAAATCGATTAATGAACAGGTTGTAAAAAAAGAAATGGCCTTACCGTTACGGTCAGCCGACCAAATAATTCCTTTGCAGGAACTAAAAAACAGCGATTTACAGAATAAACTCGATATAAAACTAAAAAAGAACAGCAAATGGAAACGTTTGATCGAAAATAAGAAAATGGCTGTTGGTTTAGTCGATTTACGAGATTTAGATAACATTCGATTTGCTAGCGTAAATGGCGATAATATCATGTACGCCGCTAGCTTGCCAAAAATTGCGGTTTTATTAGCAACCGCAGATGCTCTGGAAAAAGGAGAAATAGAAGAAACTCCAGCTATTTTGAGCGACATGAGACTTATGATGAGTCGATCGAATAATCAGGCAACTACCCGCTTAATTGACCTATTGGGATACGAAAAAATTAAGGATGTATTGATGGATCCTACCTACAAATTGTATGATGAAGAACAAGGTGGAGGCTTATGGGTTGGGAAAAGGTATGCAAAAACAGGAGCACGATATCCTGAACCTCTTAAAGGAATCAGCCATGCAGCAACTGCAGATCAGGTTTGTCGTTTTTATTATATGCTAATCAATGGGGAATTGGTTAGTCCTGATCGATCCAGTCAAATGTTAGAAATGATGGTAGATCCTGAAATTCATCACAAATTTGTAAATACCATCGAAAAAGTTCGTCCCAATGCCAAATTGTTCCGAAAATCAGGAACCTGGAAAAATTTTCATGCCGATTCGATATTGGTATGGGGAAAAGAGGATCGATTCATTCTAGTTGGTTTACTTCAAGATGATGATGGCGAAAGAATTTTGAGACAGCTGGTTTTAGAAGTTGAAGATGTATTAGACGATATAAACTAATCGTAAATTCCCTTTTTACTGTGCAGCAAACAGCTTCTAACTTATTTTTAAAATACTGAGAATCTGTTTTTTCTTCACCTAGATGCTTGAAAAATCAAGGTGAAATTTTGTTTTTCCCTGATCTCTAGTCCTTAAGTGACTAAATACTATGGGCAAAATAACTCCAAAGCATCTAACATCTTGATACTTACGATTGCTTTTGCAAACTACTTCGCTCCCGTTAAAATATTTTATTAAATTGAGAAAGAACTTAACATTTTTTCTCAATTTTGTTTTTTAATAAAATATCGTTTTAAACGTAAGGGTAACACAAGACTTTTAAACCTAACCATATACTACCAGATTATACCGAATGAAAAATTTTGAGAGTTCTGTTAGAAATGTTTTCCAGGAAGCTTTTCAATACTTCTTAAACAAATCGTTCGATATTCGAGTAGGTGAATATCGAAGGGTTGTTTTAATGCAAGTCAATATCTTTTTGATCATCTCTACTCTTTTGATCATCAAGCCAATTGTTAATTCGCTATTTCTTTCCTCCTTCGGTTATTCTTATCTTCCTACAGCATTCATTATCGTTTCTATTTTTGCGGTTGCTATTTCCAGGTTGTATTCCCGCTTGTTATCGAAATTCGCATTCGATAAAATTATGACTCGAACGCTTCTAATTTCGGTTATAACCCTGTTTGTTTTTGGATTGTTGCTTCGCCTAAACATACTGGTACAAGTGGTGCTTTTACTGTTTTATGTTTGGGTAGCCCTTTTTGCTGTAGTCTCCTCCTCTCAATTTTGGGTATTGGCCAACATTATTTTTAATGCGCGAGAAGCCAAACGAGTGTTTGGTTTTATTGGTGCGGGTGCAATTGCCGGAGGAATTTTTGGTGGTTACCTAACCTCCATTATGGCTCCAATAATTGGTAGCGAAAATCTTATTTTTTTTAGTATGCTGGTATTGTTGCCAAGCATTTGGATTACTAAAAAAATATGGGCCGAAAGAGACAGCGAACAGCAACTGGTGCAACAACAAAAAGTACAGGAAGAGCACCAACCCGAAAACCCATATCAAATCATTAAAAAGTCGAGACATTTAAGTTTAATGGCAGGCATTATTGGAGTAAGTGTTGTTGTTGCCAAGCTGGTAGATTACCAATTTAGCGCAATCGCCTCTACCTCCATCCTCGATCCGGATCGATTAACCGCCTTTTTTGGGTTCTGGTTTTCGAACTTTAACCTTTTATCCTTATTCATACAATTGTTTCTTACCCGACGAATTGTTGGTGTATTTGGTGTGGGCAGCTCCCTACTAATTCTTCCCGGCGCTATATTTTTAGGAGCTTTAAGCATGCTGTTTTTTCCTATACTTGGTGCCGCAATATTTATTAAGTTATGTGATGGCAGTTTAAAACAATCTATTAATAAATCGGCCACCGAACTCTTAGCTTTACCCATTCCACTCGAAATTAAGAGTAAAACCAAATCTTATATCGATGTAACTGTAGATAGTGTTGCTTCCGGAATTGGAGGATTGCTTTTATTTTTCCTTGTTAATGGATTACAGCTCTCTACGAATTGGATCAGCTTAATGATTATTGGTTTGCTTGCGCTTTGGATCTACTTTGCCTTGCAAGTAAGAAAAGAATATCTAAAATCATTTAAACTAAAGATCAGTAAAAAAATTAGCCGGAAGAAAGCAGAAAAAAAGGCTGAAACCACCGAATCGGTTATCAGTAATCTGCAAAAGCAATTGGAAAGCACTAAGGAAAATCAATTATTGTACATTATTCAGAAAACACGAGAAATACCTAGAGTAGAGTTCTATTTACGACTTAAACACCTGCTCTCGCATCCATCAAGTAAGGTTAGAGCCGAGGTAATTACCAATCTTAAATCCTATATCAATCACAATTTATCGGGCGACATGCTACTTTTGGTAAATGATGAGGATCAGGAAGTTCGTGTAAAGGCTTTTGAATACTTAATCGCACTAGCGCCTGGCAACCGTGTAAAATTAATTGAGTCGTATCTGGAACATGAAGACGATAAAATTCGGGAATCGGCCTTATTGGCATTAGCAATTGAAACTCGTGGAAACCAAGAGCTCCAGAACTGGTTTTCATTTGGAGATCGCTTGCAGATGCGAATACAACAAATGAATAAAACAGAAGATATAAACGAGAAAGACAAATTACACCAACATATTATACAAGTGATTGGAGCTTCAAGTGCTTCTGGATATTTTAGTTACTTGCAAAATGCTTTTCATCACGAAAGAGAAGAAATTGTTACAAAAGCGATTGAAGCTGCTGGGAATACTGCACACCCTCAGTTCATTAGCGTACTATTGAATTTCTTAAATCAGAAAACTTTTTTACCAACGGCACAAACGGCTTTAGCAAATTACGGCAGCAGAGCCTTTTCTGTATTCCAAAAACTAATTCAAGAGGAGAAAATTTCGGCCGAATTAGTCCGAAAACTGCCTGTGGTTGCACAAAAAATAAACAGTCAGAAATCAATTGATTTTCTTTTCTTTTTACTTGATTACGAGGACTATATGGTTCACTTGGAAAGCTTGAAAGCTTTAAATAATCTTAAACAAAGCTTTCCCCATCTGTTTTTTGACAAGAAACTGGTTATGAGTCTTATTGTAGAGGAAATACACTTGTCGCAGAATAGCTTAGTGGTGTTAAAATCAAAATTTGTAAATAAAGTAGATACCGATTCTATTCCTGCAGAAATTATGGATGCACGAAATAGTTTAATTCATTTATTAGAACGAAGACTTGATGGTAGCTTAGAGCGTATTTTCCGTCTGTTAGAGCTGCGATATCCTCCGGAAGATATACTAACCGTTTACAAAGGCATTCAAAGCAATAAGACTGATCTTAGGATGAATGCAATTGAATTCTTAGATAATGTATTGGAAGCTCGTTTAAAAAAGATCCTGATTCCAGTACTGGAAACAGCCATTTTAAATAGTATGGCTGAACCGGTTTTTAGTTTATTTGCCGAAAAAGAACCCGATGAATTTGGATGCTACCGACTTATCTTAGAAGGTGTTGATGTGAAACTGAAATTAGCTGTATTCTACTTACTGGAACAACTAGCAGACCCAAAGTTTTTGCCTTTGGTTCAAACTTACCTGAATTCCGAAAACTTAAAAATTAGAACATTTGCTCAAAAAGCAAATAAGGCAATGATAGCTGACTAATTAAGGCTTCCGAATTAAATCATCAATACTACTAGCTAATCCCATATGATCGAGATTGGAATTCTTTCTCAATACATTCGTCATTACCACCACCATGTAGGTTGCTCCGTCGGGTTGTTCAACAATTACCACGGAATTCATATAGTTCTGTACATTTCCCATGTACTTTTTGCAGGTAAATCCCTCTTCGGGTTTGCACTGATACAAACTTCCCGATTTAAAATAAATAGCTGCATTGGTTAAGCGAGGCGAAGCACCATAGCGAATTCGTCGATCGGTCATATACATCATTCTTTTAATTTCGAGACTACTATTATAATCTACAATTTTACCACGCTCCAAAGCAATTAAGAACTTCATTAAACCACGCGGACTGCCAATACTACCGCCCGAACCTGGAATAATGCGTTTAGCTCCCTGCGTAAACATACTCCCTAATCGCCATTCCTCTTCGCTAATTCCAATTTTAAGCAAAGGTTCATTTACAAGCAAGTTGGCCAAATTTTGCAAACTAGCCCGGGGAGTTGTTTTAAAATACTCGGAAGCCTGTTCCTCGGTAAGATTTGGGTAATCTTGTCCGAAAGCACGCATTAGCACCGCTTCGCGCCAAACAATGCTTGCAGCACCATTATTACTTACCGAAAGCATATGATCTACCCATTCGTAAAGCGAAAAAATATCGTATTCCTTAACCGTTCTTTTCACCAAAACATTTGTGATGGTGTCGAAAAAAGGAACCGTATGTTCGTCGTAATTTCCCCACGTTCCGGCTTTTACAAATCGCGTTTTTAACAAATTTACCCGATCCTCATACGAATTAGGATAAAGTCGTTCCAGCTCATTAAATAAGCCAGCTATTACCGCCAACTTACCCACACTACCTGGTTGAAAACCTTTGGTATCCTGGCGAGAAGCATATCTTATTTTTTTTCCATTGGTGATATCAAGTAATGCCACCGAATAGCTTTCGTGCAGGTTGGGAAACAAATTATTTAGCTTTTGCTGCAACTTTTTATCGGCCTGAGGAAAAGTTTCCAAACTATCGCCCCGAACTCCCAGTAAATTCAATTTGATATCCTTTATGGACTTAAGTGCACCTGGAATTGGTTTTGTATCCTTAATTTGTCCATCAATAATTTTTTGCAAACGCACCAAACGTCTTATCCCTGTAGTTTTGTAACCATCAATTGGATAAGGCTCCCCGCTTCCTTCTGCAAAAGTGAAAAAGGAAGAAAACAAGAAAACGATTATGAGTAAATTTTTACGATTCATCATTTTAAAATTGTAGTGAGTGAAATGGACTGAACTGATTTAACCTCGGGAGAAACAGACTGTAAGTAAGCCGAAGCTTTTGCCTGCTTATTCTCAACAAAAGGACGTACTTGAAACAACCATAGCTTGTTATTTTTAAAACCCAACTCAACATCCCAAGGACCATTACTATGAACCCCTTCGGTCGTTTTTAATTTTTCCTGCAATTTATTTGCAAAAACACGAATCTCTTGCAGATTCTCCATCGACAAAATCGATTTTTCGAAAGTACTGCTCAGCTTTAAAGTGCCACCCGTTGAAGGCAAACCGTTATAGCTAGGCTCTCGTGCCGGCGACAATAATTTATTTACGCCACTTGCCTCCAAAACATGAGATTGCGCCACTTGTCCGTCTACCGCACCACCAGCACCTCTGCTAAAAGCAATTGTTAGCTCGTCGGTATTCCCCGACTGCACGCCTTTGGTGATTAACACGCCAGAATAATCCACATCTACACTCGGGATTATTAAAATAGAAGGAAAAACATTCTCAGGATTCAACAAATAACTTTGTCTCCACTTATAGCTTCTTTCGGAATAAGGCGAAGCCCAAACATCTTTAATTCCCTGCACTATTTTTTCAGTATCGAGCACATTAAATAGTGTTAAATTAAGACCTGCTCCTGTAAAGCTCTTTAAATCTTCCATATTGGTATCGCTACGCAGGAAAACCGGTACTTTTCCCATCGGTTTACCCAATACGGAAATAAACTGTTGCTTTATATCCTCCTTAAATTCAGGTAGTAAAGGCATTTTTTTTATCGCTTCGCTTAAGGTAGCCAATTGCCCCAATACATACTCATCTACTTCTATACCAGGAAGTCCAGCCTTTTGTTTTTCCGTTGCAACGCGAAAAGTTTGGTTTAAAAACTGCCAATAGGAAAGATTTACTTCTGGCATTGCTTGATCCATATGCTTTCGGAATATCCCGAAAGGGACTACCAAACCTTCCACCACCTGATCGGGAAACAATTGCTTTAGTTGTCCTAAATTTGCAGCCTTAGGACCACATAATTTTCCTGAGTTGGCAGCATTTACCTTTCGGAGATTTACCAATTGAGTTTGATTCAGATCAATTTGCTCTACCGGAATTCTAATTTTTTCCTCGCTTCGTTTTTTCACCACAAACAATTTCTTCTCCTCATCGGTCATCCTACTTTCTGGCTTAATAATCACTTTTCCTTTCGGCGATACCACATAAAAAACCGATGTTCCCGAATATTTTTTAAGATCGGTAAGGTTTTGCTGCGAGAGTACCGCATTTGGTATTCCTAAATTACGAGCCAAAAGTTGTACGTGCGATACCATATTTCCTTCCGAAACAGTTGCAATACCGGCTACCGGTTTTAAATCGGAAGGTGGCTTGCTAAACAAATATATTTTCTCTTTCGATACTTCGATCTTGTCAACATTACCTTCAACCACCACTAATTCTCCTTTGGCAAAACCAGGATTTAAACCTCTAAAATGACTTTGATTTTCGATATCCATCACCTCGTTGGACTGCATAGAAATCAAATTCATAAAATCGCCCAATCGGCTTACCGAAGCACCCAAAGGAAGCAAAACCGAAGAGCGAATACGATCGTCGGTAAAATGATAGGTAAGTGGTTCAAAAGCACCAAAAGTACTTATGGTTTCGTCGAAAACCGCAGTATTCATTCCGGTTCCCCACTCTATAATGCTACGCGCACAATCGTGCACTTTTCGGATGGTTTCCAAAGAAATATCCGAAACATCGGGAGCCTGCAAATCATTTTTTACTTGTTGCCATTCCCATAATTCAATATATCCGCATGCCGTTGCAGCCTTGGCAAGCATTTCATTCAAGTTAATTACTCCCTTTAAACTTTGCGGTTTCCAACTAGTTAATTCATAAAACAGAATGCTTTCTAACTGAATCGAAACATCTAAAAAGGCCAAACGATTGGCAGGAAGTTCCTGCAACAGATTCTCCCGAATTTCGAATAACATATCGCTAACGGCTTTTACCCGTTGCTCTCCTTTTGTATTGGCTTGTAGTTTGGTGAAATTAAGCATGCTTTGCTTTAATTTCGAGCTAACAGGAACTTTTACCAAGTATCGTTCTAAATCTTTTAAATGAATTGGCTGATAATAAACTTCCAGTTCGCGTATCAATTTATCGACCTGTTCTTTGGTGTCCGCTTCGAGCTTTGTGTACTTTTTCGTTTTGTAGGCTTTTACTCGTTCAATATCCGATTGATCGGGCTGTCCGTGAATTTTAATCCGCGCATCCATAAACTCCACATCGCTATCTGCAATTAGCAAAGACAAGGAGCGAATGTTCTGCAGACTTTTGGTTTCCTGCATATGAGGAAGGCCACGAACGGCTTCGCGCACTAAATAAAACTGACTTTTAAGTGCATCCTCATTCGCCAGCAACCAGTTGCAAAATTTAATTCCCCACGCATTTTCATCTTCTGCCTGAATGGCTCCCCGATAAAATTGCCCGCGACGAAGTACCCAAGCATTATCGGTGGCTTGTAAATATTTCTCCAACAAATATTGTTTTAATCGGGATTGTTGATTGGAAGCATCCCAAAAATCCTCGTTGGGAGTGGTTGCCAAAATCTGACCTAAAAACACGTGGTTGGTTTGCGCCAAACGAACTACTGCATCTTTGTATTTTGCACGTTGAACGCCTCCGGGTTCGGGACAGCGCATTTTAGGGGCCACCATCGATCCATCGGGACAAAACCACATAATTTGCTGATAAGGGCCTTTCGGATCCTTCTTAAAACTTTCAATCATTTTGCTGATTTCAAGATTGGAAACCGGTTGTGCCTGAGCCACAATTCCCCAAAAACAAATTCCCAACACAAACACAAGTACTCTTAACTTCATAACTAATTTATTTATGCAAATTGTAGTCAAATTTATCATTTTTCGTAACATCAATTCTATTCTTAACCGATTATCTTACAACAAAAAACAATCCAAATTTATTCGTGCCAGAAGCCTATATATTAGATCAACAATTAATTTAAACAGCTTAAAATTTAAGCTAAGTTTTTAGATTTAGTACTGATTTAAAACACCTATTACCTCATTGTAGTTATGTGGTAGCTTTTTATTCAGCACTTTTCCATTTCTATCCACCAAAAAAAGAACCGGAATGGCTCGGGTAAAAATCTCCTCCCCGGGAAAAGCTTTTTCTAATAGCAATTGAATGCCCAAATTTTGAAATATGCCTTTGTCGGGCCCCGCGAAATCGAGAAAATAGGAATTTATTTGTACGTTAGTGTTGGAGAGCAGAGAAGCTACTTCTGATTTATTTTTACTTGCTGCAATTAGTAGTATCTGATATTCGGAAGTGTCGATATTTTCCTGCAGTTGGGGAAGCGTTTCGGCCAGTGTCTTTCGACAGCCACTGCACCAAGTTGTCCATATGTAAACTATTGTTTTGTTCTTTTGGGAGATTAGGTGAGTCAATTTCTCGGAATCCATCATTCGTTCCTTTTCGAGACTATTGGAGCAGGAAAGTGTTGCAAATAATAGGCTGATGACAAGTAAGTATCTCATGGCAAGTATTTTTATGCCGAAGAAGATACAAATTTTATTCTTTTGGAGATAAAAATGATAGCCGAATTCGTGGCACTTTCCTGTCGAGTTACACCTAACTTGATGCGTGGCAGAATGCTCGAATAACCGCAACACCCCCAATATTTTATGACCGTGTTAGCAGCCGTTATTAAATCTCTATTATTTTAATATTACTATTTTTTAGTTCATTTTTTATACTTTCGATATTGTCACTTGATTTCTCAAATTGTTGTTCAATATATCCAGGAGGATAATCAGTCCATCTATTGTGAACTGCATATTCCTTCAAAGATTGCTCTAGAATCTTTTCTCTACGTGTTATTGAAGGAAGGTAAACTCCACTAATATTTTTACCAGATACATTTAACTCTTTTTGAATCAATTTAAGGTCATCAATATTCCAAAATGCATACCCAATCAAAATATCAGTGGCACTGTTATTTATCTTTGAAATAAGCAGTTTAAACTCATGTTCTTTTTGCTTGCTATATTCAAGTTGTGGATTCGGGTCGGGAATCTCTACTTTATTAATCTTTTCAAAACTATTTAAATCATCAAATTCGGGAAGACTTACGTCCAAATTCAAAGTCAGGTTGATACGAATAGTTTTTTTTTCATTCAATATTGAACAATCTCTCATATAACCTTTGTGAGAATCATAAACTTCTTTAATCAACCAAATTTTCTTACATGAAGGACATTCAAATTGTTCCAATTTCTCATGAAACCCAATTCCTTTTCCAACATTACATGTTCCTCCTGTAACAAGAGCCACTTTACCCTTTAGTGGTTTCATTCTTTTAAAAATTAATACTGATTCCTATTTTAGGGAGTAATTTTGTGTCATCTTCTAAATCCGTTTTAAGCTCCACTCCCAATAGTAAAGTAATATTTTCACTTATAATATTGTTTTTACACAAGTATAATGGTAAACGAAAATAACCAAATTCCCCATCAAATATGGAAGCTCCTATTCCCCATGATAGATTAATATCGGATCCTTCTTTAAACGAAAAATCATTTCGCAATAATAACGAATACTCCGATACACTGTAATAGTCATCATTTGCCTTCACTCTTATTTCCGGGTAAAACTTGCTATCTGTAAACGTGGCAAATCCGAATTCGTTTGTATTATAGTAACTTGCTCTCCATTTTGTAGTTTGTGAGAATGCCGACATAGTAAATCCTAAAACTAGGAGTAGTAATAATGCTTTTTTCATAAGTTGGTTTTGTAAATAATGGATTGTAATATGTTATTTTTCAAAGCTTGTTTTCGTTTGTATTAACGCCAGCTACCGAACGAATCCTTTCGTGTGGCTTTTATCTTTTTATCAAAGAACCTGATACAATCGCGCACTAACGGGGGTGCAGTTCCTGCCACACAAACGCTTAGTTGTTGTATGCTGGCTTTTCTTCATTCTTCCTCTATCTCAACGAAATCTTTCTCAATACTATTAAAAACATTTATTGTTGCGCTTATTGCTTTAAACAAATCAAAGCTTAACATCTCACTGAAAACTTCTGAATACCTATTTAATTCGTCCTTTGATTTAGTCTTTAGATGAATCATGTTTTTTCTGTGATTATATAATTCATTGATAACTTCTAAATTTTCACGTCTTGTTTCCCAGAAATCATTTTGTTTTATAGCTAACGGCACTACAGATTCTAATTTTTCCTTAAATGAAATACCATTCTCAATCTTCTTCTGATTGTAATTTGTCTTACCGTGTTTATTTTCTTTTTTATAAGAAAAATTAGTAGGTATTATTTGATTCATAAAACTTTCTAATGCACTAACAAGCATTATAACACTACTAGTAACTGCCTTAATATAACTTGTGTAACTCTGATTTGTACAACCGTAGCTAAAATCCAAGATAAATAAGTTTGTATCATTACCACGTTTGCCAAATCTGATAAATTCATCTGATTTAATTTTTTGCGAAACCTCAAAAAATTCTAGAGAAGATGTTAAGAATAAATGAGTAGGGCTAGGTAGGACTGATATGAATTGTTTTTCATCATGCTTTATTCCTAACATTTGATATACTCGTTCTTTCTCTCCTTCATGTTTAGCTATAACAATGAAATTATTTGATTTGTTGTGATTGGAATTATCGTTATTTGCTAATTCGGATGGGGATATTTTAGCCAAAGATTCTTCTGTTATTATTGGATCTGCATGTGGTGGAATTTTTATTTTCATTTTGATATTCTATGTTTATTTAAGCTTGCATACAACTTATAACTAAAGCCATGGCCTTTATTTCATTTTTACTACTTTAAAAAGTGTGTTTATCGTTCCTAATAGATCGGTAATTAACACTAATTATGATGACAACACGAAATGTCATATGTAAAAACTCCTCTAAAGTATCAAATTTCAACTAAGATTCATACTGTCAAACTTGCCAACTTGCTTTGTACACATAAAATATATTTTAAGCAATTATTATTTGCTTAGTAGGTTAGGGAAATTATTCTGTTTCGCCAAAGAGATCAGTAATCTTTCTGCTAGTCGTTTAAAATAGCAAGCCAATACAAGCACTTGTAAAGAATAGCTCTTAAAATAGCTTATGCTGTCGCACTCCTCTTTCCAGCTACATCCCCAAAAAGGGGATTTTTTTGCTCCCTGCAAAAACAAGAGAGCTCGCGAACATTTGTACATGGCTTGCTTTATCAAAAAAGGGAGCCATCAACATTTGTTCACGGTTTGCTTTACCGAAAAAGGGAGTCATTAACATTTGTTCACGGTTTGCTTTATCAAAAAAGGGAGCCATTAACATTTGTTCACGGCTTGCTTTACCGAAAAAGGGAGTCATTAACATTTGTTCACGGCTTGCTTTACCGAAAAAGGGAGTCATTAACATTTGTTCACGGCTTGTTTTATCAAAAAACAAGAGAATTTCAGAAAGAAAGAAAGAAAGAATCATCCTTTTTTTTCCTTGTTACTTGATACTTGGAACTTGATACTTGTTACTTGATTTACTTTGAGGTTAAATCATTTTGTAGGCTACGCACCCCTCTGCCTGTCGGCATCTCCCCTTAAAAAAGGGAGAATTCCAGAAACGAAAGCATCATCTTTTTTTTCTTGAGACTTGGAACTTGGAACTTGGAACTTGGAACTTGACGCCTGATTTATGAATCGCATTGCAATTTCGTCGCTTGTTGCAACACCTCCTCTATCTAAATTTTTAACTGCGACGATTTTACTTTACATCGCAAATACCTGGGGTGGCAGTCGCTTCGCTTCTTTACCCCAGGCTATTGGAATTTGAGCCCTTCAGGCTCAACATTTGCAAACAAAATAGAAAGTTCAGAAAGATAGCATCATCTTTTTTTTCCTTTGTGCTCTTTGGGTTGCCCTTTGATTTACTTTGTGGTAAACTATTTTGTAGGCTACGCACCCCTCTGCCTGTCGGCATCTCCCCTTAAAAAAGGGAGAATTCCAGAAAGAAAGTATGATCCTTTTTTTTTCTTGATTCTTGTTACTTGTTACTTGTTACTTGATACTTGGAACTTGACGCCTGATTAATGAATCGCATTGCAATTTCGTCGCATGTGGGAACGCATCCTTTATCTAAATTTTAACTACTACCAATTCCTTTTACGCACAATAACCTGGGGTGACAGTCGCTTCGCTCCTTTACCTCAGGCTATTGGAATTTGAGCCCTTCAGGCTCAGCATTTGCAAACAAAATACAAAGTTCAGAAAGATAGCATCATCTTTTTTTTCCTTTGTGCTCTTTGGGTTGCCCTTTGATTTACTTTGTGGTAAACTATTTTGTAGGCTACGCACCCCTCTGCTTGTCGGCATCTCCCCTTAAAAAAGGGAGAATTCCAGAAAGAAAGTATGATCCTTTTTTTTCCTTGATACTTGATACTTGATACTTGTTACTTGACGCCTGATTTATGAATCGCATTACAATTTCGTCGCTTGGTGCAACACCTCCTCTATCTAAATTTTTAACTGCGACGATTTTACTTTACATCACATATACCTGGGGTGGCAGTCGCTTCGCTTCTTTACCCCAGGCTATTGGAATTTGAGCCCTTCAGGCTCAACATTTGCAAACAAAATACAAAGTTCAGAAAGATAGCATCATCTTTTTTTTCCTTTGTGCTCTTTGGGTTGCCCTTTGATTTACTTTGTGGTAAACTATTTTGTAGCTACGCACCCCTCTGCCTGTCGGCATCTCCCCTTAAAAAAGGGAGAATTCCAGAAAGAAAGTATGATCCTTTTTTTTCTTGATTCTTGTTACTTGTTACTTGTTACTTGATACTTGATACTTGGAACTTGGAACTTGACGCCTGATTTATGAATTGCATTGCAATTTCGTCGCATGTGGGAACGCATCCTTTATCTAAATTTTTAACTACTACCAATTCCTTTTACGCACAATAACCTGGGGTGACAGTCGCTTCGCTCCTTTACCTCAGGCTATTGGAATTTGAGCCCTTCAGGCTCTGTATTCTAAAAAAATAGCTTACTCCTTATCTTATTGATACTTGATATCTACTCCTGTAAGAGAGGAAGAAAAAGGAACTAAAACAAATATGAACATCTTTTTAAAGCACGAGGTTGAATAAATACCCCAAAATAATAATGAATAAAGTGATGATACCAAAGAAAATACCAATCAGTTTCCACTTCATTACTTTCTTTAATAAAGTTGCCTCGGGCAATGATAAGCCTACTACTGCCATCATAAAAGCAATGGCGGTTCCTAGTGGCACTCCTTTTGCAACAAACACTTGAATAACGGGAACTATACCTGCGGCATTTGCATACATAGGAACAGCAAGGATAACCGCTAATGGAACAGCATACCATTTATCAGCAGATAAAAACTCGGTAAAGAAATTTTCGGGCACATAACCATGCATGGCCGCTCCAATGGCTATTCCAATAATCACGTACAACAATACTTTTCGAACAATATCCCATCCTTCTTTAATAATGGAAGGCAGACGATCTAAAAAGGATAATTTTTCAGCGTCCCATTCTTCCTGCTCTTGTATTGCATTATCCTGTATTTCTCGTACCCAATCGCTTAAGTATTTATCGAGCTTCAGTTTTCCTAATACAAAACCACCCAACATCCCCATTAAAATACCTGTTCCCGCATAAATAACGGTGGCCTTTACGCCAAATAAGCCCAAAAACATAGCTACAGCTACCTCGTTCACCAAAGGGGAAGTTATTAAATAGGCAAAAGTTACGCCTAAAGGGATACCTCCTTTTACAAAACCAATAAATAATGGTATGGATGAACAGGAACAAAATGGAGTAACTGCACCAAAAAAAGAGGCGAAGAAATATTCCAATCCATACATTTTTTTAGTAGTCAGGTAAATCCGTAATCGGTCCACCGGAAAATAAGCATTAACAACTCCCATTAAACTACTAATTATAAATAGCAGAATTACAATTTTTATGGTATCGTAAAAAAAGAAGTTAACTGCTGCTCCTAAATGAGATTCAGGATTCAACTTCAACAAATCAAAAGCAAAGGCATCAATGATATGCGGTAAATAGTGATACAAGGCTATTATAAGCGGTAAAACAACTGCTATGGAAGCAATTAATCGTGCTTTGCTATTCACCTCTTGATTCCTTTCATCAGAATTATCGAGAGCATAAGCCACACTCTCTGCTTTGTTTCTATTCTTTGTAGGGATGTTCAACTTATCCATTGTTTATTTTTTTGTAGTTCGTTAAAATACGAACTGATAATGTAAATTTTTTAGAAAAAAATCGTGATCATATAATACAGACCCACCACTATGAAAACTACTGCAACTACTCGTCTGAACCAAAGTTCAAAATTTTTCAGTTTATTGTAAATGGAACCAATTGAACCAACACTAAATGCAATAAGCCATGCAAAAATAATCACCGGAATTCCAGTAGCAATGGCAAAAAACACAGGCAAATACAAACCACTTGCATTACTGATGGTCATAGGCATAAGCATGCCAAAATAAAGAACCCCGCTATAAGGACAAAATGCCAATGCAAACACTACTCCCAGTAAAAGAACTCCCCAAAAACTGTTGTTCGCTTTGTTTTCCATTTTTTCGGTCAACGAACCTATTCCAGGGATTTTAAAGTTGAGAACCCCAAGCATAAACAATCCGATGATCACTAAAAGTGGACCCAATACTTTTTCGCCCCACTCCTGAAAAAAGCCTGCAAATTCGAATTGACTGGCTCCAAAAAAGAAAAGCAAACCAATTGTTGTATAAGTAATCGCTCGTCCCAAAGTATACACCAAGCCATTTATAAAAACCTTACGTTGGCTCACAATATCTTTACTGATAAAACCAATTGCAGTGATGTTGGTTGCCAAAGGACAGGGACTTATGGCGGTCATAAGTCCCAGTATAAATGCCGTGAATATTGGAAACTGCGATGTTTCGAGAAAACTTTGTAATACCTCCATGCTTACATCATTGAATCAACAGTGGACTTCAGTTTACTTTTTAATTTATCGGGATTGCTACGAGCGTTTAAAAAAGCATCGTTGGTTAAATTTACCATTTTGTCTCCCTTTACAATTAAAAGTGAAGTACCACTAATTTTATATTTTGCTACCAAAGCTTTTTCTACTTCTTCTTCTCGATTAATCGATTGAAAAACTACCTTATCGCCATAATATTCTTTCACTGCTTCTTTCGAAACCGCTTCTACTGCCTCACAGGTAGCACAACGACGAGTAGCATGAAAATAGTAAACTTTTACTTCGCTGGTTTTCTGATTTTCGTCACAAGTTACTTTTGTACTGCTTGAATTATTTGCTGTTGCGCCCTTGCAACATTGTGCCGATACGGCAACTACTCCTACAAAAAGAAGGATACTTAAGGTGCTTATTAACTTTTTCATTTTGAGATCCGTTTTATTATTTGCTTAATAATTTTACAATTTCATTTACCGAAGGTACTTTCCCCTTTACTACAATTTCTCCGTCAATAACTAGGGCAGGAGTCGTCATTACTCCAAAATTCATAATTTCAACAATGTCTTCCACTTTCGTGATAGTAGCTTCTACTCCTGCTAATGCAACAGCTTCCTGAGTTGCTTTTTCAAGCGATTTGCATTTTGAACAACCTGTGCCTAATACTTTAATTTCCATACCTATACGTTTTAAATTATTTAAATCTATCTTGTTTATACTATCCATTCGCAGTTCGCAAAACAACGAACTTTGTCTTCAAATTTTTTTAGATTCCAAGAAATTCTTTAAAAAGCAATTGGGCTTCTTTCCAGTTTTCTTTGTTGATACAATACTTAATTCTTGGAGATTCAATTTCGCCCTGAATTAATCCAGCATCCTTCAGTTCTTTTAGATGTTGCGATAAGGTTGATTTTGCAATAGGCAAATCGTCGCTTAAATTGCCACTGTAGCAACAACTTTGCTTCGACAACAATTCCATAACATACATACGTACTGGGTGTCCCAAGGCTTTAGCATATCGGGCTGCCCTAATTTGTTTGTCGCTTGTAACGGTTTTTATATTCATCTCTGTTCGTAAATTCACGAACAAATATAAGAGCTTTTTTTTAGCTGCAATAAAAAAACCTTATTTTTTTTCGTTCGATAAAAGATTTACCAGAAAAAAGTTTGACTTCTTTGAGTTCCCTTTTTGGTTAAATTGCAATTTCGTCGCGTGGGGCAACACCTCTTCGATCCAAACTTTTACTGGCGACGATTTTACTTTACATCACATATACCCAGGGTGGCAATCGCTTCGCTCCTTTACCCCAGGCTATTGGAATTTGAGCCCTTCAGGCTCAGCATTTGCAAACAAAATACAAAGTTCAGAAAGAAAGCATCATCTTTTTTTTCTTGATACTTGGAACTTGACGCCTGATTTATGAATTACATTGCAATTTCGTCGCTTGTTGGAGCACCTCTTCGATCTAAATTTTTACTGGCGACGATTTTACTTTACATCACATATACCTGGGGTGGCAATCGCTTCGCTCCTTTGCCCCAGGCTATTGGAATTTGAGCCCTTCAGGCTCTGTATTTGCTGGAAAAAGAGAAGTTCAGAAAGGTAGCCTTAGACTTTTCTTCTTTGATACTTGTTATTTGTTACATGGGACTTACTCCTGAACAAACACGCCTCTGCCAATATGTTTTTATTTTAATTTATTTAAGAAATCGCTAATAGCTTTCCAATATTCCTCTCCTCCTTGTTGATTGATCCACAAAGCTCTTGAGCCATGATGCCCAGCTCCTTCGGGAATAAACTGCACTTGGTTATCAAGCAATTTGTGTTTTTGAAGCAGATCGCTAATATTGTTTGCTTCGCTCTTGGAGCTGGTTAGAAACATCGGCTTGTTAAAATCTTCCAAAACATCCACTAAAGACCCTTTGGTTTCGGCCATGTAATTCCCCGGACTAAAGGAGATAACGGCATTTACATCTTCCCGTTCGGCAGCTAAATACAATGCCAAGGTGGAGGAATACGAAGATCCCCACAGAATTACTTTTGAGGTATATTTTTCAGTCAAGAAATCAAGCGCTGCAATAATATCTGCTTCAGCATCGATATAATCTACGCTTTTTGTCATTTTAATAGCTCTTAAGTTAGTTTCGTTTTGAGTATTGCCAATAGGACCACCCGATCGCTGATCGATAGCCATGCAGTTAAAACCCATCGCATTTAATTGCTCGGCGATGCCCGCATATTCAAATTTATTGAAGCGTGCCTGGTGACAGAGTAAAATGAATGGAGCTATCTCGTTAATCTGATACAAATGTCCAGTAATCTTCAAGGAATCTAAAGATTCGAATTCAACCACTTCGGGATATTCTCCACTTGCTTCCGATTTAATATCGTGTGCTTCTGATTTTGGACCAATAGGTTTGCAGGATGCAAAAAATAGGCTGTATGCAACTAGTAATAAAAAGATATTTTTCATCAATTTTTAATTTAGTATAGGTACAATACGATGCTTAAAAGTAAAAATACCTTGCTTAAAAACCAAAGAAATAAAGTTGATAATGTTATGCCATTCAGCAATTAACACCATCCTATTTTTCAAATCGCACAACCAACCGGAGTCACTTAATGTCCATTTTTTTTCAAATTATATTGTTCTTGATTTAATGGGTTTCCATTGTGGCAAATCGGACAATAATGAATGTATCTAGTTTTTATTGGAAAAACGGAAATGAAGAACAGACTTGCAAAAGTGGCATTCTTTTCCAATATCCAGTTGGTGGTATTGTTGCAATGGTAACAATGTTCCTGTATATAACATTGTTGCTTTTCTACTACTTTATCGTTGGCTCCGAAAATGAAGATCATATTGCTATTTTAATTAGTCCCATAAGGGGTTTGGGATAATTTTTACAAGATAATATTTGATTTTAGGAATAAACTAAGTCTTGCAAAAAAAAATTTAATTAGAGTCAATATGTATCCTGTTTTCTGATTTTATGCGTTATTCATTGATTTAATTATTGTTGACATTGCTATTTATGAATCGCATTGCAATTTCGTCGCGTGGGGCAACACCTCTTCGATCCAAACTTTTACTGACGACGATTTTACTTTACATCGCATATACCCGGGGTGGCAATCGCTTCGCTCCTTTACCCCAGGCTATTGGAATTTGAGCCCTTCAGGCTCTGTATTCAAAAAAAATAGCTTACTCCTTATCTTCTTAATACTTGATACTTAATTTATGAATCGCATTGCAATTTCGTCGCGTGAGGCAACACCTCTTCGATCTAAATTTTTACTAGCGACGATTTTACTTTACATCACATATATCCGGGGTGGCAGTCACTTCGCTCCTTTACCCAAGGATATTGGAATTTGAGCCTTTCAGGCTCTGTATTCAAAAAAAATAGCTTACTCCTTATCTTCTTGAGACTTGATACTTAATTTATGAATCGCATTGCAATTTCGTCGCGTGGGGCAACACCTCTTCGATCCAAATTTTTACTGGCGACGATTTTACTTTACATCACATATACCCGGGGTGGCAATCGCTTCGCTCCTTTACCCCAGGCTATTGAGATTTGAGCCCTTCAGGCTCTGTATTCAAAAAAAATAGCTTACTCCTTATCTTCTTAATACTTGATACTTAATTTATGAATCGCACTGCAATTTCGTCGCTTGGGGGAACGCATCCTTTATCCAAATTTTTACTGGCGACGATTTTACTTTACATCGCAAATACCTAGGGTGACAATCGCTTCGCTCATTTACCCCAGGCTATTGGACTTCGAGCCATTCAGGCTCTGTATTCAAAAAAAATAGCTTACTCCTTATCTTCTTGAGACTTGATACTTAATTTATGAATCGCACTGCAATTTCGTCGCGTGGGGCAACACCTCTTCGATCCAAATTTTTACTGGCGACGATTTTACTTTACATCGCATATACCCGGGGTGGCAATCGCTTCGCTCCTTTACCCAAGGATATTGAAATTCGAGCCCTTCAGGCTCAGCATTCTAAAAAAATAGCTTACTCCTTATCTTCTTGAGACTTGATACTTAATTTATGAATTGCACTGCAATTTCGTCGCGTGGGGCAACACCTCTTCGATCCAAACTTTTGCTGACGACGATTTTACTTTACATCACATATACCCGGGGTGGCAATCGCTTCGCTCCTTTACCCAAGGATATTGGAATTTGAGCCTTTCAGGCTCTGTATTCAAAAAAAATAGCTTACTCCTTATCTTCTTGAGACTTGATACTTAATTTATGAATTGCACTGCAATTGCGTCGCGTGGGGCAACACCTCTTCGATCTAAATTTTTACTGGCGACGATTTTACTTTACATCACATATACCCGGGGTGGCAATCGCTTCGCTCCTTTACCCCAGGCTATTGGAATTTGAGCCCTTCAGGCTCAGCATTCTAAAAAAATAGCTTACTCCTTATCTTCTTGAGACTTGACGCCTGATTTATGAATCGCATTGCAATTTCGTCGCTTGTTGGAGCACCTCTTCGATCTAAATTTTTACTGGCGACGATTTTACTTTACATCACATATACCCGGGGTGGCAGTCGCTTCGCTCCTTTGCCCCAGGCTATTGGAATTCGAGCCCTTCAGGCTCTGGACTCGCTGGAAAGAGAGAAGTTCAGAAAGCATTATCCTTTTTTCTTTGTGTACTTTGTGATATTCTTAGTTTTCCGTTGTTGGAAACTCCTTCACTAATTTAATATCTTTTAAAAGTGTCTCTTTCTGATCCGATGAAACTGAATTTCGGTAATCTTTCAAAATAGATTTTAACTCTTTGTAAGTTTGTGTTTCTAAAACAGGAATCTTCTCGGATCCGGTATTCTCTAAAATATCAATTACCTTGTTTACCGTCATGCCATTAATATCAAAAGCAGGTTGATATGCCATTTGTTTATCGGTATCGGTGACTAGTTCGGCCACCAAGCCGGCATTTGTTAAATCAAAAAGAATTTCCCGCACCAAACGAATAGGCATCTGTAATCGGTGAGAGATATCCTGCGAAAGCATAGGAATTTCGTCCTTTTTAAAATTGTGGATAATTAAATGAAGTACATATAAACTTAGTAAACGCTTGTAGTCGTAGGTTATTTCGGAGGTTTCTGTTTCGAATTCGTAATTTTCAACATTTTGTTCGGCAAAAGAAATTTCGGCTCCCAATAAAACAACCAACCAACTCATTTGCAACCACATCAAGAATAATGGCAAGGCTGCAAAACTACCATAAACAGCATTGTAGGTAGTTACCATTCCCTGAAACTCGATATATAAGATCTGAAACAATTGATAGATTGTACCTGCAATGATACCTGCCAACAAACTAGATTTAAATTTCACATGTGTATTCGGCATAAACGTATACAGCATGGTAAATAAGGTCCAAACTAGGAAATAAGGTGTCAAATTAATCAGAAAACTAAGATATGGCCCAACGGATTCGAGCAAAGTATTCCCTTGAGTTACCTGCTTAATCATGGTTTTTAAAAAAACAGTTGCTCCACTCGAACCAATTAGCAAGATGGGTGCAAAAATCATAATTGCAGTGTAATCGCTAAATCTTCGCCCCCAGGTTCTCCCCTTCTTTATTCGCCAAACATCGTTAAACGATTCCTCGATATTCGCCAAGACTTTTAATACCGACCAAAATAAAATGACAAATCCCAACCCAGCAATTAAGGATCCTTTTGTATTTAGAAGCATTTTATTTGCAAACTCAATCAGCCAATTCAGCACTTCTTCCTGTCCCGAAAGGTTAGCTATCAGTTCTTTTTCCAATTTCTTTTCCAAATCGAATCCCTTAGCAATTCCGAAACCCATTGCCAACACCGGCACAACCGATAGTACTGAGTAAAAAGTTAAAGCGGATGCCCGCAATTGGCATTTATCTTCGTAAAATCCTTTAATCGCTAAAAGATAAATTCGTAGTTGTCGAATTAAAAAATAACGAGGTCCTGATAATTCCTTTAAGCGCATGTTCCACACACCACGACTTAAAAAATTCATTATTATATCGATATAAGTACGAATACTCTTCATTTCTTGCTAATTAGTTAGTAATTTATGAGTTCGAATTTACATAAAAGGCAAAGATTTACCAATAATTTCAAAATCTTCACTTTTGATTCTTTCAAAAAAGTAAAAAATCTTTATCTGCTAAGAAATGTTCTACCCTTTTTTTAAGTTTGTAAGAACAATACTGACTTTTTATCCCTCATTCGCATGAAAAAAGAAATTCTAATTATTGAAGATGACCTTTCCTTGCAAAAAACTTTAGCTACTTACCTTTCAAATTCTGGATTCCAATGTACTTGTGCATCGGGAATTCAAGAAGGTAAATCTTTTTTCGATAAAAAATTTTTTCATATTGTTTTACTTGATTTGGGACTACCCGATGGTGATGGTTTGGATTGTATCTCCTTTATCAAATCCATTTGGGAAGATACAGGCGTTATTATTATTTCGGCTCGAGATAAATTGGAAGACCGGGTAGATGGCTTAAATTTAGGTGCCGACGACTATTTAGTGAAACCCTTTCATTTATCGGAACTAAACGCAAGAATTAATGCGCTTTTGCGAAGAAACATTCATTACGAGAATCAAATCTTAAACTTTGGTGATATAGAAATTGATACTAGTTCTAATCAGGTAAAAATAAAAAATGAACTAATTGATTTTAGTCGAAAGGAGTTTGATTTACTGCTTTATTTTATCGAAAATAAAAATAGAGTTCTCACTAAAGAGAGCTTATTTGAACATGTGTGGGGAGAAAATTCGGTTTTTATGGACAACTCCGATTTTATTTACACGCACATTAATCGCATTCGAAAAAAAATCAAAACCCATACTGGTTCCAATTACATAAAAACCGTTCATGGATTTGGATATAAACTTGACATTCAGTAAATATGAGACTCCTAACAAAAATTAATCGGTCCTACTTAAAATATGGCTTATTGGTATTTCTGATAGCAGATATTGCCATAATCGCAGTTGCAAATTACATTTTAAAGGATGAACTCGACCAACAACTACAACTTGAAGCAAAAGAGATTTTTGAAGTTCTGAAAGAAAGAGGCGAGTTCCAGAGTATTTATCCTACCGACATTGTCACGCCTATCTCCTTTCAGGAAATAAAAATTAGTAGCGAAAAAGATACCCTGATATTTGACAGAGACGAAAATGAACTTGTTCCCTACAGAGAGTTCACCTTCTATCCATCAATTAACAACCAGCATTATAGAATTACAACCAGACAAATGTTGATGGAATTTGATGACATTTTCGCAATTTTTACCACCTTAATATCCATTGTTTTAGTGCTTATTTTTATTGGCTTACTGCTATTTACCCGCCAGTTAAACCTATCTCTCTGGAGAGCTTTTAACAGCAATCTTGATAAAATTAAAAACTACTCCTTAACTCCCCCTACTAAATTGGAATTGGCAACCACTGGAATCAATGAATTTGATGAATTAAATGAGGTACTTTCGATGATGTCGAGTCGTTTGGAAAAAGATTATACTGCGACAAAAGAATTCTCGGCAAATGCTGCACACGAACTGCAAACCCCACTTGCTATTATCCGAAATAAATGCGAAAATTTATTCTCAAACTCCAATTTAGACAAGGATACCATTGAAACGATACATGATATTTATCTTTCTACCGATAAACTTTCGGGTATTACCAAAGCATTACTTCTTCTCGCAAAAATTGATCACGGACAATTTAATGAAAAAGACAGAGTCTCCTTTAATGAAATTTTCAGCTATTGGCAGCATGCTTTTCAGGATGTTTTACAAGATCGAAACCTATCTGTTACAATCTCGGCAACAGGAAATTGTCAAATATTAATGGACAAAAGATTAGCTAATTTATTTATTCAGAATATTTTTATTAACTCGGTTAAACACAGTAAAGATGGTAAAGAGATAGCTATTTCTTTTAGCAAAAATGCCTTTACGATTACTAATTCGGGCGAAAAAGCCATTGATCAACCCGATTTAATCTTTAATCGTTTTTATACCGAAAGTAAAAATATTGGATCAACAGGAATTGGTTTGGCTATCCTAAAAAAGATTGCAGACCATTATAAAATTAATATCGACTACACATTTAAGGATTTTAAACACATATTCACATTCGAGTTAGAAGATTGTTAGCTTTTTGTTAGAATCGGGTTGTTTTTTTACATCGTATTATAATTTATAAAATATGACTTTTAAAAACATCCTACACAGTCGATATGGCGGCCTTGTGCTATTTGGTTTTATTTTCCTTGCCATTTCAACTTTGGTTCGAACCATCTTATTAATCACCGATTTACAAAATATAGATCTAAACTTTATTCGGTTTATACAGATTTACAGCATTGGTCTGTTTTACGATTTAGTATGCATTTCCTACTTTATCATCCCCTATGTTCTGTATTTGATCTTTGTTCCCGATAAAATTTTCAACTCCAAAATTCATCGTTGGATTTCGTATGTGATTTTTATTATTACTATTGGTATTCTGGTTTTCTCTGGAATTGGCGAGTGGTTTTTTTGGGAAGAATTTAGCGTTCGTTACAATTTTATAGCAGTTGACTATCTGGTTTATACTCACGAAGTTATTTCAAACATCCGCGAATCCTATCCGATGCCTTTAATCTTATCTGGTATGCTATTGATATCAGGAGGAATATTTGCTTTGGTTAAAAGACATTTCGATGCTATTTTTCAATCCGAATCTCGTCTCGTATCTCGCCTTGGAATAGGTTTTATTCTATTGTCTTTTGCTCTTGTGTCCTTTTTCACAATTACTAAAAGTTCTGCTACAATAACAGAGAACACGTACTCCAACGAGTTGGCTCACAATGGAATTTATCAAATATTCTCGGCCTTTCGAAATAATGAGCTGAATTACAATACCTTCTATCAATCTATTCCTGATAAAGAGGCTTTTACAAACCTCCGGGAACTAATGAAAACAACCAACAGCGAATTTACCAGCGAAGATGTTTTCGATGTAAGTCGTAAAATTACCTATCCCGGAGCTGATAAAAACTACAATGTAATGCTAATCACAGTGGAAAGTCTGAGCGCTTCCTTTTTTACCGAATTTGGGAATAAAGACAATATCACTCCCAACATGGATACCATTGCTCAAAAATCACTCTTTTTTACCAATTTCTATGCAACAGGTACTCGCACTGTGCGTGGAATGGAAGCTTTAACGCTCTCCTTACCTCCAACACCAGGATTTTCGATCGTGAAACGACCAAATAACGAAGGCATGTTTACGCTTGGAAATGTATTAAGCTCGAAAGGCTACAATTCTAGCTTTATTTATGCCGGAAACGGTTATTTCGATAACATGAACTACTTCTTTGAAAACAATGGTTATAAAGTGGTAGATCGGAAAGATTTTAAGGATAATGAAGTTACATTTGAAAATGCCTGGGGTGTTTGCGATGAAGATTTATTTGCAAAAGCAACTCAAGTGGCCGATAGTAGTTATAAAGAGGGAAAGCCTTTTCATAATTTTATCATGACCACATCCAATCATCGTCCCTACACCTATCCCGATTCAAAAATCGATATTCCTTCACACTCCGGAAGAAAAGGTGCTGTTAAGTATACTGATTTTGCTATTGCAAAATTTCTTCGCGAAGCGAAAGATCACGAATGGTTCAAAAATACCATTTTTGTGATTGTTGCTGACCATTGTGCTTCCAGTGCTGGCAAATCATCTCTTCCTGTTGATAAGTATCACATACCACTTATTATTTATGCTCCACATATTATACAGCCAGCTACCAATAATACGCTAGCTTCTCAAATTGATTTTGCCCCAACCATTATGGGACTTTTAAACATGGATTACACCTCGAAATTTTTTGGAAAAGATATTCTTACCGACCAACCAAATCGTGCTTTAATGGGGACTTATCAAATCGTTGGTCTTTTGCAGAGTAACAAGTTAGTGCTTCAACTACCCGTAAAACAAACGGAATGTTTTAGTATAACAGGAGAAGAACAAAATACTGCAAAAATTAATCCCAACGAATTAAAGGATGTTATCACCTACTATCAGACAGCCAGTTACCTTTTTCACAATAAAAAATATTCTTTTGATAACTAAAAATTAAATAGCAACTTAAATCATTATAACACTTAATAAGAGCTACATACAAACAAAACAATGGGATTTTAGGTGTAAACTTGTTCTCTTACATATTTTAAAATCATCAACAATATGATTCACAAAAATAAAGAATTTGAATTAACAATTATTGTACCTGTTTTTAACGAAGAAGACAATATGCAACGTGTACAAGAGGAATTTACGGCCTATTTTGCAAGTTCAAAATACAAATCAAAAGTTCTGTTTGTAAACGATGGTTCCTCGGATGGAAGTCAGAAAATGATTGAAGATATTTGTAAAGATTCTGATCACTTCTTTTATCTCGAATTGAATAAAAATCACGGCTTAAGTGCGGCAATTAAAGCCGGTTTCGATAATACAACAACACCCTTTGTAGGATATATAGACTCTGATCTTCAAACAACACCTTTCGATTTTGATTTATTAATGGAACATCGCCATGAATTTGCGTTGGTTACAGGTATCCGCCAGAATAGAAAAGATACGTTTGTAAAAAATATGAGTTCGAAAATTGCAAATGGTTTTCGTCGCTACATGACCAAAGATACTGCCGAAGATACTGGTTGTCCTTTAAAAGTAATAAAAACCGAGTACGCAAAACAAATGCCATTCTTTACTGGGATGCACCGTTTTATTCCCGCCTTAATTATGTTGCAAAAAGGAGAAATAAAGCAAATTCCAGTTCGCCATTTCCCAAGAATTGCAGGCGAAGCTAAATACCATCTTTTCAATCGATTGGTTGGTCCGTTTAAAGATTGTTTCGCTTACCGCTGGATGAAAAAACGTTACATTGACTACGAAATTATTTCCCGTAACTAATGGATAACCTATACATTTACACCATTGGTTTTTTTGCGCAAGCTCTTTTTTCAGCGCGATTAATTGTACAGTGGGTAAAATCTGAAAAAGCCGGAAAAACATTATCACCTGTATCGTTTTGGCAAATCAGTATTTTGGCTTCGTGGATGCTCTTTATTTATGGCTTGCTACGCAATGATTTTGCGATTATTTTGGGTCAGGTGATTGCTTATTCCATTTACATCCGAAATTTACATCTTCAAAACAATTGGAAAAATTTGCCAATAACAACTCGATTAATCGCAATAATTACTCCTATTGTTGTTTTATTGTTTATGCTAAAAAATTGGGAGTTTCACCATCAACAATTATTTAAAAATGAGGACATTCCTACTCTACTTTTACTTTGGGGAGTAGCTGGACAAATTACTTTTACCTTCCGTTTTGTTTACCAATGGATCTATTCGGAGCGAAAAGGAGAATCGTTACTTCCTATGGGTTTTTGGGTGATTAGTATCATTGGATCCGTCATGATCTTATCCTACGCTCTTTACCGAAAAGATCCTGTTCTTTTCTTAGGTCAAGGTTTTGGAATGATAGTTTACTGCCGTAACATGATACTTATTCGAAAGCAAACTCAACAGCTAAACCACTAAACTTCTACAAAAATGATTCAACGTATTCTTTTTGAGAACAAAACTATTATTCATATTCTATTTTTATTAGTGGTTTGCTATTTTTCATTCTTCTTCGCCAATAGTAGCTTTTTTGTGAACATTATGGAGGCACGAAACTTTGTGACTGCCCGTGAAATGATCGAAAAAGGAAACTGGCTGGTACCAACAATGAATGGCGAATTGCGATTGGCTAAACCGCCACTCCCAACCTGGATTACTGCCGTATTTGGCATGTGGTTTGGAATCGAAAATGTTAGCATACTCCGTTTCCCATCGGGAATCATGGCAAGCTTCATGGTGATATTCATGTATTTTTTCACTATTTCATTAAACAAGAACCGAATAGCCGCACTAACCAATAGTTTAATTCTGGCAAGTAGTTTCTATGTTCTTTTCATGGGACGAAATGGCACCTGGGATATTTATTGCCATAGTTTTATGCTTGGTGCTATTCTGCTGTTTCACAAAGCATGGAAAACAGAAAGTAAAAACTGGATGCTTTTTATTGGAGCCGGTATTTTCTTAGGCTTGTCCTTCTTAAGCAAAGGTCCTGTTGCATTTTTTGCAGTTCTAATTCCATTTCTAATTGCTTATGTTTGGGTTTATGATGGACAAGTAATTCTGAGAAAATGGCAACCTCTCCTACTAAGTGGTGGTATATTTATTGTAATCAGTTTTTGGTGGCCTGTTTTTATTTCTTTAGTTCATGTCCATGAAGCTACTACAATTGCAAAGCTTGAATCTGGTTCCTGGATGAATCGCCATGTTCGCCCCTTCTATTACTATTGGAACTTTCCGATACAATCGGGTATCTGGACACTACTTATTTTTTCTGCCTTACTTTTCCCCTATGCATTAAAACGATTCGAAGCCGTAAAAGAATACAAATTTGCACTAATTTGGACATTGGCATCTGTAATTTTACTTTCGCTTATTCCAGAAAAAAAAGACAGATATTTACTCCCCGTATTGATCCCAAGTGCCCTACTAGCTGGCCAATTAGTACAACACTTATTTCGGGTTTTTAAAAACAAAACAGCCAATAAATGGGATATTCTAATTTTCGGAGCTAACCTTTGGTTAATTGCCTTTGTTGCACTTATTCTACCTGTTGGAATTTTTATCTTTTTCTATCAGGAACAACAAATTTCATTACCTGATTTTATCCTATTTAGTCTTCTCTCCGAAGGAATTTTTCTTCTTTTAGTGCGAGCATGGAAAAACAAAAACAGTTTAAACTTAGTGTTCGGAATGCTTAGTTTAATGCTAATTACCGAACTATTTATCATTCCCGCAACTCCAGATATTTTAAACAGAAATCCCGATTTTAAAGATATTCGTGGCGTTAGAAGATTTGAAGAGATTACTGATTTAAATTTTTACAGCACTGGCGAAGAAGGATTTCGAATTGAATTAGTTTGGGAAGTGGGTCGTGAAGTAAAGGAATGGAACTTTACGGAATCATCAGGTTTGCCGGAAAATAAGGCATTTGTAGTTTTTTCAAGTAGCCCGCCTACCGAAATTATACCAAAAAGCATACAAAATAAGGTAAATATCAAAATTCTTGATTTTTATGACAACAACCGATACAGCCAAGGTAAACATCGCAACAAAACTTATTTCCAAAAATATGTATCCGTAATTCATCCCAAATGATTTTGACTTAAACACGTAATAATGAAATCAATATTAATTACAGGCTGTGCCGGTTTTATAGGTTCTCACCTAACTGAAAAATTTTTAGAACTAGGATACCGCGTTATTGGAATTGATAATTTCGATCCCTTTTATCCGAAAAGAATTAAAGAAGGAAATATGAATTCCTTTCGTTCAAAGGCAACATTTACATTTTACGAAATAGATTTACGAGTAGATTCGAGCCTGGATCTCATCGAAGAATCAATCGATTTGGTGGTGCATTTAGCCGGAAAGGCAGGCGTACGACCTTCCATAGAAAATCCTCAGGCTTATATCAACAGCAACATTACTGCAAGTAGAAATGTATTGGATTTTATGCGTAAAAAACGAATTAAAAAACTGGCTTTTGCGTCATCCTCATCCATATATGGAAATAATAAGGAAGTTCCTTTTTCCGAATCGCACAATGTTGATCATGTGATATCCCCTTATGCTTTTTCAAAAAAATCATGCGAGATTCTGAACCATAGCTATCATCATTTATACGATTTGGATATCATTAACATGCGATTTTTCACCGTTTTTGGTCCTCGCCAGCGTCCCGATTTAGCTATTCATAAATTTTTAAAACTATTTAGAAACAAACAGGCTATTCCAATGTTTGGTGATGGTTCAACGGCAAGAGATTACACTTACGTGGATGATACTGTGGATGGAATTGTAAAATGCTGTAAGTATCTTTTCGATCACGAGGAAGTTTTCGAAACTCTGAATTTAGGAAACAGCTACCCGATTCTTTTACGAGATATGATTAATGTTATTGCAAAAATGGCAAAATGCGAAGTTCAAATAAACAAATTACCCATGCAGGCAGGTGATGTAGATCAAACTTATGCTGATATTTCTCGTGCAAAAGAAGTTGTTGGCTACAATCCCCAAGTGAGTTTCGAAGAAGGAATTAAACGCTTTGTTGATTGGTTCGACAATCAATAAAAAAACTCTTTATTGGCTGAAAACAAAAAAAGAGACTCCAATTGGAACCTCTTTTGCATGTCTAAATATTGACTATCAGAATTATAGCATTTCTTTTATTTCTGCATCGAAATCTTCTGGAGCAATATTCGGCTCAATTCGTTTTACCACTTTCCCGTTTCTATCGATAATAAACTTGGTAAAATTCCATTTAATGCCATTTCCTGCATAAATTTCAGGGAACTTCTCACTAATAAACCCCTTGAATTTTTGTCCCGATTCCGAATCATCAAAACCTAAAAACGGCTTTTCTTCCGATAGCATTTTGTAAAGTGGATGCGCATTTGTTCCGCGAACTTCAATTTTTTCGAACATCGGGAAGCTTACACCATAGTTTTTCTCACAAAAAGTAGCTATTTCTTCCGATGTTCCCGGCTCTTGCTCTAAAAATTGATTACTCGGAAAACCCAAAATTACCAATCCCTGATCTTTGTACTTTTGGTACATTGCTTCCAAACCTTTATACTGTGGTGTTAAACCGCATTTACTTGCTGTATTAACCACTAAAACCACTTTTCCTTGATATTGACTTAAATCAACTTCATCTCCTGTTAAAGAGGCTACTTTAAAGCCATAAAAATTCTCTTTCATACATTTCTCTTTAGAACTACATTCCTTTTTACAGGCTGTTTTTGATTCTGTTTGTGCATTAGCCTGAGTAGAAAACAGACCAGCAGTAAAAATCAGCAGTAAAGCTATTTTTTTCATAATTTTAATGATTCCTAATGAAACTTACTGCAATAATGCCACCTTTAGGTGATTCATTTTAGCATCGTCTCGTTTCTATCCTTTTTATTGTTTGTGTTTGTTTTGCATTTCGAAAAAATCCTTACAATTTATGTCGCGTGCGATACAAATATAACTTTTTTATTCAGACCAGCCTATTCAAAATCGTTAAATGCTTGTTAATTTTTATTTCGATAGAAAGCACTATTAGCTCATTTGCTTTCGTACTTCATTTGCAACCCACTCTGGCGTTATATCCACCATACATTGCTGATACACTTTTTGGGAACATTTCCCCGATCCGTCTTTTGAGCACGGACGGCACTTCATGTTCACCTCGAGAGTTTTTATATGTTCTCCTGTAGTAAATCCAAAGGCTGTTGGTCCCATTAATGATAAAGCAGGTATTCCGAATTTATCTGCGGCATGCAAAAAACCTGTATCTCCTGAAATAACCAAATTCGATTTTTGCACCAAATAACAGGACTCCAATAAATTCGTTTTCCCACCAAGATTCAAAACTCTTTCCTTAGCAACAGCTTCAATTTCTTTACAAAACACATCATCAGGACCAGCTAAAATCATGAAATTATAATCTGGTAATTGTTGCACTAATTTTTGCCAATGAGAAACAGGCCAGCGTTTCATTATCCATGCGGCAGAAGGAACCAAAGTGACTAATTTAGATGCCTCCCCTTTCAGATTTGAAAAAACCTCCTCCTTCATTTTGAGTTTTAATTCCTCTGGAAAATACCAATTGCTATTTACTTTCGAATAATCGGTTAAACCCCATTTCTCAAGTGGTTTCCGAAACGATAACATCCCTTTAAAAGGCATTGGGAAGCGATCCACACCAAACTTAAACAGCAAAATTCTTTTGATTCGGTCTTTGCTTCGCATTGTAAATTTTGTACCGATACCAAACCAACGTTTCCAACGTGGCACCAATACTGTTTTTAATACGATCGATCGGATATTACTATGCGCATCGTACACATAATCGAATTTTTCTTTTTTGAGCGCTCCGGCCTGCTTTAAAAGTCCTTTAAACCCTTGTCCTCTATCAAATCCCCAAACTTTAAAAATACGTTGATCCATAGCTAAGAAAGAGGACATATCTTTTCTGGCAATCCAATGAATTTCGGCATCTGGATACTGATTTAAAATACCATCTATCACGGTCATGCATTGAATAATATCACCTATGGAAGAAAATCGTATAATCAGGAATTTTTTTGGCATTTTTTATTTCGGATATGAGATGTGAGATACTAGAGTTGAGATTCCAACAATGCAAAAATAAGCAATTCTATTTTGAAGATTCTAAATTAAAGGCATTATTCATATGAAAATTTGTTTCTCTGTTCCCCTAACTAAAAAAAAGCCCGGAAGGATTTCCGAGCTTGTGTTTTATTCTATTCGAAGGCAAAAAATTACCCGCAATTATAATCTATTTATCTGCCAATACCGAAATCACATTTTTCTTACACTCAACAACACCACCGTTTACTTCAAAGAAAATTTCTTTTTCTCCAACTGGTTTTAGTTTAATTGTTCCTTTCTCGAGAGTAGAAACAATCGGAGCATGGTTTTTCAATATTTCAAACGATCCGTTTTTCCCTGGAAGCTGAACTAATTCAACCTCTCCGGAGTACAGTTTTTTTTCGGGTGTAACAATTTCCAAATGCATATTTTCTAAGTTTAAAGTACTTAAAGGTTAAAGTTCAAAGTACTTACAGCTTCAAATAAAGTAAAAATAACTTTAGGCATTTAAAACTTTAAGTACTTAAAATCTTATTATTCTTTAGCTTCTGCTAATAGTTTTTCCCCTTTTTCGATGGCTTGTTCGATAGTACCAACCAAGTTAAAAGCTGCTTCAGGATATTGATCTACTTCTCCATCCATAATCATATTGAAACCTTTAATGGTATCCTCAATACTAACCAAACATCCTTTTAAACCGGTAAACTGCTCGGCAACGTGGAAAGGTTGTGATAAGAATCGTTGTACACGACGTGCGCGGTGAACAACCAATTTATCGTCTTCGGAAAGTTCTTCCATACCCAAAATTGCAATAATATCCTGCAATTCTTTGTAGCGTTGCAATATCTCTTTTACATCTGTAGCACACTTATAATGAGCTTCGCCAACAACATCAACTGTCAAAATCCGAGAAGTAGAATCCAAAGGATCCACCGCTGGATAAATTCCCAACTCTGCAATCTTACGGTTTAATACTGTGGTAGCATCCAAGTGAGCAAAAGTTGTTGCAGGAGCAGGATCGGTTAAATCATCTGCAGGAACGTAAACCGCCTGTACCGATGTAATTGATCCTCTTTTTGTAGAAGTAATTCTTTCCTGCATCGTTCCCATCTCTGTTGATAGAGTTGGCTGATATCCTACTGCCGAAGGCATACGTCCAAGTAGTGCCGAAATTTCGGAACCAGCTTGCGTAAAACGGAAAATATTATCAACAAAGAAAAGAATATCACGTCCACCTGATTTTTCATCCCCATCACGCAAACTTTCCGCAACAGTTAGTCCCGAAAGAGCAACACGAGCACGTGCCCCTGGTGGTTCGTTCATTTGACCAAACACGAGTGAAACTTGAGAATTATTCAAAGCTTCTTTATCTACTAAAGAAAGGTCCCAGCCTCCCTTTTCCATATCTTTTTCAAAGGCCTCGCCGTATTGAATAACCCTTGATTCAATCATTTCCCGAAGCAAGTCGTTTCCTTCACGGGTACGCTCACCAACACCGGCAAATACAGATAATCCGTCTTGACCGATAGCAATGTTATTAATTAATTCCTGAATTAATACTGTTTTACCAACACCAGCACCACCAAACAGACCAATTTTACCACCTTTTGCATATGGTTCAATTAAATCGATTACTTTGATCCCTGTAAAGAAAACTTCCGATTCGGTGCTTAACTGATCGAATGCTGGCGGAGTTCTATGAATGGCATAACCACCTTCTCTGCTAACCTCTCCAATTCCATCAATGGTTTCTCCAACCACATTCAACAATCTACCTTTAATTTTATCTCCTGGAGGCATCATAATAGGCGAACCTGTTGCAATTACATCCATTCCCCGACGTAATCCGTCGGTTGAATCCATTGCAATGGCGCGAACAGTGTTCTCACCAATGTGTTGCTGACACTCAACAACTAAATTTTTACCATTTTCCATCACGACCTCTAAAGAATCGTAAATTTCAGGAAGCTTGGTTCCTTCCTTATCAAAACTTACATCGATAACAGGTCCGATAACCTGAACAATTTTGCCTGTATTTTGTGACATTTACATTATTTTTTTGGATCATTAATATCGCATGACAACAAATTTAAAATTTTTTGTCAATAAAGGAGAATCTTATCTTAAATTTTAACATTCTTAAACGGAACGATTTACTAAACCCTTTACTAAGGAATAAAGTTCCTTTTTCTTTTCGGCTTCTACATTTACTTTATCCAAGTATTCCAGGCATAAGGTAAAGTAATTCTCAATCTTTTTCACTGAGAATTCGCGAACATTTAGTTTTTCGTAGATCGCGCGAACTGTTTTTATTTTTTCTTCCGGATTAAAATCTTTCTTGGTAATCCAAGATTTCAATTCACTTTTAACTTCACTCGATGCAGTTTCCAAAGCTTTAATCAAGAGAAAAGTTTTCTTATTGGATAAAATATCTCCTCCAATTTTCTTTCCAAAGACCGCCTCATCACCAAAAACGTCTAACAAATCATCCTGCAATTGAAATGCCATTCCCAGATTTACTCCAAAATAGTACAACAATTCAGCATCCTTCGAGCTAGCATCGCCCATAATTGCGCCCATTTTTAAACTTCCTCCTAAAAGAACTGCTGTTTTTAGTCGAATCATATTTAGATACTCATCGAGTTCAACATCGTTTCTTTCCTCAAATTCCATATCGAACTGTTGTCCTTCGCACACTTCCAATGCGGTTTGATTAAAGACAGTAAGCACATCGCGCAAGTATTTATCTTCGCAAGATCCGATGTATTGATAAGCCTTAATAGACATGGCATCACCGGAAAGAATTGCTACGTTACTGTTCCATTTCTCGTGTACGGTTTTCTTGTTTCTGCGAATTGGAGCGTTGTCCATTACATCATCGTGCAAGAGCGTAAAATTGTGAAATACTTCAATTCCAATAGCAGGTAAACAAACTCTGGAAAGATCATCTTTGTATAAATTAGCACCTAATAGAACAAGAATTGGACGAAGTCGCTTCCCTCCTATGCCTAAAATATATTTCATTGGTTCGAAAAGGCCTTCTGGCGGAGCCGAAAACTCCAATCCATCTATTTCTTTTTCGATGATTTCCTGAAGTTCATTAAAACTATACATTTTTATAGAATTTAGATACAAGAAGCTAAAATAGGAGATCGAATAGGGACACTCCAAAAACTTCTAATGATACTTGTGTTTTAATCAGAGATCGCTAAAAGCAATTAAAGAATAGCTTTCAGAAACAGCTCACTAAAATATAAAAAAATCAATTCACAGCATCTTCTTTTCCCTCTTTGTTTTCACTTGGAGCAATTCGAAGATCATCCAACTCAATATCTTCTTCTTCGTCGAAAATTTGAAGCAATGGTTCTTTAAATGATCGGTTGGTAATGAACTTTTCGAGTGTTAACAATAAGGATGGCAATAAAATTAGATTAGAAAGCATTGCCGAAAGTAATGTTAAAGACACCAAAATTCCCAAAGAAACGGTTCCACCAAAATCTGACAAAGCAAAAATACCAAATCCGAAAAATAAAATAATAGAAGTGTACATCATGCTTTGTCCCGTTTCGCGAAGCGCTAGCACAACCGATGAACGAATACTCCAATTTGTGGCTTTTAATTCTTGTCGGTATTTTGCTAAAAAGTGAATGGTATCGTCTACCGAAATACCAAAGGCAATACTAAATACCAAAATAGTGGATGCCTTAATCGGGATTCCAAAGAAACCCATTAAAGCTGCCGTAATAATTAATGGCAACAAGTTTGGAAGCAAGGCAACTACCACCATTCTTTTCGAGGAAAACATCCAAGCCATGAACGATGCAATTAAGAAGATTGCCAAAGCAAGACTAATAAACAAATTCTTGATTAGGTATTTATTTCCTTTAAAAAAGATGATACTCGATCCGGTTACGTGGACTGTATATTGATCCTCAGGAAAAATAGTACTTACATGCTTAAGAATTTTCTGTTCCATTTCTTCCATTCTGGTAGTCCCGATATCCTTCATCCGAAAACTCATTCGGGTAATGGATTGAGTAGAATCCACGAAAGTGCTAAACAATTTTGAATCGTCGCCAGTATCGGCTTTTGCCAAATAGGACATAATTATATTACGAGTTTGATTACTAGGTAGATCGTAATATTTTTCTTTGCCATTAAAATAGGCCTGATTAGCAAATTTTGCAGCCTCCACAATTGAAACCGAGGATGATATTTCGGGATAAGTGCTTAGGGAATCGTTAAGCGCGTCTAATCGTTTTAAGGTAGATAACTTTAAAACGCCTGCCTTTTTCTTGGTTTCCACCATTACTTCCAAAGGCATAATTCCATCCATGTTTTTTTCGAAGAACTTTAAATCCTGAAAGATTACATTATCATGCGGTAAATCGTCCACCATATAACCAGTACTTTTCATTTTACTGATTCCCAAAATCCCCAAAGCAAGAAAAATAACACTTATACTATAAACAATGGTACGTTTATTCAGTACAATACGTACCAATCTGCCTACAAACCAAACGGTCATTTTATTTTCCAAGTGACTGGTTGCTTTTTGATCTGGAGGATTTAAAAAGCTAAAAATAATAGGAATTAGAAGTAGGGAAAGAACAAAAACCACCATGATATTTAAAGCGGCAATAACTCCAAACTCTTTTAATATCTGACTTGAGGTTACAATAAAAGTAGCAAAACCCGATGCCGTAGTTAAATTAGTTAAGAAGGTTGCATTCCCAATTTTAGACACCACCCGCTGTAAGGCTCTAATTTTGTTATTATGCCGAATGTATTCTCCGTGGTACTTATTGATGAGGAATACGGAATTAGGAATTCCGATTACCACCAGCAAAGGCGGTAGCATCGCGGTAAGCAAGGTAATTTTGTAATCGAACAAAACCATGGATCCTACTGCCCAAATAACACTTAAACCTACTACCAACATGCTAAAGAAAACCACCTTAAAAGAGCGGAAAAACAGAAATAGAATTATTGCAGTAACTAAAAGAGAGAGATAAATAAACATGTTCATCTCCTTTTTAATCATTTGCGCGGTAACTACTCGGATGTATGGAAGTCCCGAGTATTTCATATCCAAGTTATATTTGGAGGTAAAACGGTCGGTAATTTCACGTACCTTAACAACCATTGGTTCGCGCGCTTTCGAATTAATGATTCGCGCGTTCACCGTAATACCCATTAAGAAAGTATTTGTTTCTTTATTGAATAAACTTCCCTGGTAGAATGGCAAAGACTCTGCAATGATCGCCAGACTATCCAATTCCTGTTGAGAATTTACTTTTTTAGGAAATATGGTTTCGAACTCGAACCTTTTTGCCTTACTGTTTTTATTGATATTATAAGTGTGAGCAATAGAAACGACAGCATCAATTCCATCTAAAGCTTTCAGACTATCGCCAAGAGCGATCCAATCGTTAAATTTTTCGAGCTCATAAAATTCCGGATCCTGAACTGCAAAGAACATCACATTTCCTTCCTGTCCGAAAGTATTTTTAAACCGCTCGTACTCAACAGAAGCAGGGTCATCATCCGGAAGGAGGGCTGCATACTGATAGGACATCTCTACAAATCGAGCCTTATATCCCATAAATATTGTGATAAGTCCAATTATCACCAAAAGTAAAATTCTATTCCTAAGAATTAATCCTGCAATTCTATTCCACATACTATTATCCTTCTATAAAGAGATCTCGATTTTGTTTTAGATTTCGGCGAAAATACTACTAATAATCATTTTATCAAAAGATGCTGATAGGATGAAATACTAATATACATGCTTTGAGCATACCAAGTTTTAAAATTAGGTAAAATCGACGAAAACAGCTGGTTTTTAACAAACTAATTAATTTGCAAATGCATTATTTAGTGCTTGTGTTCGTAATTATTCCTAAATTTCGAAGAAAATGGAGATAAAAACCATTTTTTACAGGCTCATACAAAGCCGTAAATAGCTTACCATCAATACAATTAGCAAGCGTTAAAAAACTATAAAAATTAAGAGCGTTATCGTTTCATACTAATTTCTCATGCTTATTTTTACTATTTCTTAATACCTAGTTAAGTCAACAAAAAATTAGAGGTTTTGCAAATATCTTCTATTTTTGCCGCCTTAACAGCTACTAATCTCTTGAAAAACAAATAAAATTAATCAAATTATGGATTACGGATTGGCGGATATTTTAACGCTCATAGGATCTTTAGGCTTGTTCCTGTACGGAATGAAGTTGATGAGTGAATCTCTTCAACAAGTTGCTGGGGACAAAATGCGAAGCATTCTCGCCGCAATGACTTCCAACCGATTTAAAGGCGTAATGACTGGTGTGTTAATTACAGCCCTTATTCAGTCTTCATCGGCAACCACTGTAATGGTAGTTAGCTTTGTAAATGCTGGATTACTATCGTTAGTAGAATCGGTAGGAGTAATTATGGGTGCCAATATTGGTACTACGGTTACTGCCTGGTTAATCTCGCTTTTGGGATTTAAAATTAGCATGAGTGCAATCTCATTGCCTTTAATTGGTTTAAGTTTGCCATTCCTATTTTCTCAAAATCGTGCAAAGAAGAACTGGGGAGAATTAATCATGGGATTTGCTTTGCTTTTTATTGGCTTGCAATTTCTAAAGGATTCAATGCCAGATATTAAAAGTAATCCTGAGATTCTAAATTTCTTGACCAGCTATACGGACATGGGATTTGCTTCTACTCTACTATTCCTTTTTATTGGCACACTTCTTACCATTTTAATTCAATCCTCATCGGCAACCATGGCACTTACCTTAGTAATGTGTAATAGTGGCTGGATTAGTTTCGAAATGGCTGCGGCTATGGTTTTGGGAGAAAATATTGGGACTACCATTACTGCAAACCTTGCTGCTATGATTGCCAATACATCCGCAAAAAGAGCCGCACGAGCACATCTTATCTTTAATACTTTTGGTGTTATTTGGATGCTGATTTCGCTCCCATTTTTTCTGAAAGGAATTGCTTGGGTAAACATGAGCATGTTAGGTGGTGGCGATCCGTTTACAAGTACTGCTGCTGTACCAATTTCTTTGTCTTTGTTTCATACTGCATTTAATATTTTGAATGTTGTATTCCTAATTTGGTTTGCCAACTTTATTGTAAAAGTGGTTACCAAATTGGTTCCAATTCGAGAGGATGTTGAAGAGGAATTCAAATTGCAACATATTAAAACTGGAACTCTTTCCACTCCTGAAGCTTCCCTGTTTTTAGCTAAAAAAGAAATTAGTTCCTATGTAAAAAGTACTAAAAAAATGTTTAGCTATACCAAGCAGGCATTTAATGAGACCAACGAGAAAACATTCAATAAACTTTTCGAAAAAATAGACAAAAGAGAAGATGAGAGTGATGACATGGAAGTTGAAATTGCCAACTTTCTTGCCAAAGTATCTGAAACCCGACTAAGTGCTAAAAACTCGGAAAGGGTTCGTGCTTATTTTAAAATGGTAAGTGATATTGAAAGTGTTGGAGACTCGATTCTAAATCTTGCGAAAGCAATGAAAAGAAAACGCGAACAAAAAGCATGGTTCCCTCAGGAGTTGAGAGATAATATCAACAAAATGTTTAGTCTGGTTGACAATGCTTTAGATGTAATGCATGAAAATACCAAGAAAGAATTTATAGAAGTTCAAATTAAGAAAGCCTGGGAAGTAGAGCGCGAAATAAATGATTACAGAACCGCCCTAAAAACAGAACATTTAAATAATGTAGAGGAACATAAATACAAATACCAAGCTGGTATTATTTACAATGATATGTTCTCGGAATGTGAAAAAATTGGTGATTACTGCATCAACGTAAGTGAAGCGCTTAACGAGATAAAAGAATAAAAAAAGATTTTAGCCTTTGGCCATTAGCTTTTAGCATAAAAAAATCCTCACTATTAGTGAGGATTTTTTGTTTTCATTAAGTTCAGAATTGACTTAAGTTACTCTTTGGTTATTAGCTCAATTAACCGAATAGAATCGGAAATACATTTGGAACAAATATTCTTTTTCATATCCTTTTCCTTAAATTCCTTCTCTCCACTAATTGTTGTAAAATCACAATTTAAAATGCCTTTACAATCAAGAGATCCATATAAAGCCTTAAAATAGTGAGAAAACTTTTTCACCATTTCGTTGGTTGCCTTTACCGCTTCTGTATTTTCTGGGTGTTTTTTCGAATTGTGAATACCCAACACCATAAAGGCGCCAGTAACTGCTCCACAAGTCTTTTGCATTTCTCCCATGCCTCCTCCAAAACCAGTAGCTACTGACAGAGCCATTTTTGGATCAAATTTCAAATGATCTGCATAAGCTGTTAGTACCGATTGGGAACAGTTCATTCCATTATTAAACGAATGGATAGCCTTCTCTTCAATTTCCTTCATTTCCTCGTATTTAATGCGAATTCAACTAATTTTTATCAAAGGTAGATATTTTCTTTATTGAAAAAGCCCACCCAAAGGTGAGCTTTTTACGATTTTTGATAAAATGTTATTTTGTTTTATGAACTAATCTATTTCACCTGAAATGAAGCTTTTAAACGAATATCATCAGAGGCTGCTCCCACTTTCACTTGAAACTCGCCTGGTTCAACTACTCGTTTCATTGCTCTGTTCCAAAGGGCGAGATCGTCAGGCAATATAGTAAATGAAACTTCCTTTTCTTCTCCTGCTTTCAGTTCTATTCTCTTAAAGCCTCTTAACTGCATTACCGGAGTTGCTACCGAGCTATACGAATCGGTAATATAAAGCTGAACAATTTCACTTCCATCTCGGTCTGAAATGTTTTTCACCTTTACTTTAACCACTTGATTTTCATCCTTAGCAATTTCTGCTTTCTCAATAACCAAATCAGAATATTTAAATTTGCTATAGCTTAAACCATGACCAAATGCGAATAACGGTTTGCTGCTACCGTCTACATAATCATGGGTTGCAGAACGCTGATGGTTATAAAAAACAGGAAGTTGCCCTTCGCTGCGTGGAAATGTAATAGGTAGTTTTCCAGATGGATTTACTTTCCCCGTAATGATATCAACGGTAGCTTGTCCGCTTAATTCACCAGCATACCAGCTTTCCAAAATAGCATCTACTTTTTGGTACTCTTCGGTTAATACCAAAGGTCTTCCGTTTTGAAGTACCAAAACAATAGGCTTTCCTACTTTCGAAACTTCGTTCAACAATCTTTTGCTATAAGTGTTTAACTCTAAACCCTGTCGATCTTTACCTTCTCCACACTCTTCTTCTTTTTCGCCAAGAACCAATACTACAACATCCGCATTTTTTGCTGCCTCAACTGTTTTTGTAAACATGGTTTCCTTGTTCGAAACTTCTGGTTGAATTTTCCAGTGAAGAAAAACAGCAGCATAAGCGTCAAATTCTGCAAACTCAAGCTTTATAGGATATTTCTTTCCTTTCTCCAAACGGATTTTCTTTTTTGTCCACTTGTTTATCATTTCCTTGTCCCAATTGTCGTTCAACTGCTCACCGTTCATATAGAATCTTGCAATATCATCAGCAATTAAAGAAAACTCGTAAGTTCCTGTCAAAGGAGGAACAATATATCCGCTCCATCGAATTGAAAAATTATCATCAACCACACCCGCGGCAGGACTAAGGTTATGCCAGTATCTAGCCAAATTTGTTTCGACCTGAGAAAATACCGGTACTCCAGAGCATTCGGTATTATTAAAATATTCTGCTAGCAGACCTTCTTCTCCATCTTCAGTCACTAGGTATTTAGAATCGATTTGTTCTGCTGTATTTGTAGGCACTCCTACATCTACAAAATTCACTTCGTAAGCTGTATTTTTAAAAGCCTCAACAATGGAAGTCCCTTCCACCTCTTTTGGTGAATAACCTCCCAATAAAACCTTATCAGCCATATCGCCAATAATTGCCACTTTTTTTACATTATCGCCGAAAGACAAAGTGTTGTTGTTGTTTTGTAATAGAGTAATCGATTTTTGCGCCACTTCCAAAGCTAGGTCCTGATGAGCCTGACAGTGGTATCTCTCCTCTTTTAATTTGGTATCTACATAAGGATTTTCAAACAGTCCCAATCTAAATTTCACATACAAAACGCTCGAAACTGCACGGTCAACATCTTTCATTTCAAGAGTTCCGTTATTTACTGCATCAATAAGCGTCTTCTGAAATTTCTCATGGGTATAATCATAAAACTGCATGTCTAAACCAGAACGAATTGAATTCAGAATTGCTTCCTCATCTGTTTTTGCAGTATGGTGAGAGTTGTGCTGTTTGGCAATAGCACCAAGATCGGATAAAACAAAACCTTTAAATCCCCACTCATCTCTCAATAAATCTTTCAATAACCATGGATCACCAGCTGCAGGAATTCCATCCCACTCGTGATAGGCCGCCATTGCTCCCAATGCTCCTGCTTCCCTAAAAGCTTTTTCGAAAACATATAAAAAATGACTACGAGCTTCTCGTTCTCCGATGTAAACAGTTCCTGTATTTAATCCTTTTGAAGGCATACTATGAACTCCAAAATGCTTAGGTTCTGCAACTACTGCATTATCTGCAGTTAAATCATCGCCCTGCATTCCTTTAATAATTGCCACTCCATTTCGAGCCGCTAAATAAGCATCTTCACCATAGGTTTCCTGAACACGACCCCAACGAGGCTCGCGACCAATTCCTAAAACTGGTCCTAATACCATATGAACATTAACCGAACGCGTCTCCGTTGCAATCACCTTACCAACTTTCTCCATTAAATCAACATCCCACATGCTTCCTAAACCTAAGGATACCGGAAATGCCGTTGACTTTTTACCCTGATAACCGTGCAATGCCTCCTCTATAAATAAGGCAGGAATTCCTAATCGTGTATTTTCAATGATGAATTTCTGAAGCTCATTGGCATGATCAGCCGTTTCCGGATAATAATCATGAACAGAGCCAACACTCATTCCATTTAATGCTTTTGCAGCTCTCACCGGCTCTACTCTTCCATCAACAACCAGGTCGCCAGCAGAATACATATCCAGTTGCATCACTTTTTCTTCCAAAGTCATACGAGCTACCAAATCGGCTACACGGGTTTCAATATCGAGGTCTGCATTTTTATAGGCAGGAGAATTATCTTTCCTGGTAAATCCAAAAAATAATATTGTTGCCAATAACAACAGATAAATCTTTTTCATGGTGTTTATTGAAGTTTGATAATTTAATTTTGATCTGTTCTTGTCTGTTCTGCAATTATAATTGATCCAACTTAGTTTTAGATTAAAATCAGGTTAATCCTTACTATTTTTAATTAATGCTTGAATTCTGAACTAAATATAGCTCACCCGAAGGTGAGCTATTAATGCTAACTATTACTTCTGAACGATTCCCCACTTTTCATTAGGTTCAGCACCCATTTCCAACTCTAACTTACCTCCTTTTAGTAATTCACTTGCCGGAAATTTAAAATCTTGTAAAACGTTCCCGTTTAGTTTTGCTGATTGAACGTATTTGTTCAAACGAGAAGCATTTTTAGCTTCAATAATGATCTTGTCTCCACGTCCAAATTGCTGGCCTAAATCAATCTCAACTTTTTCATATAGTGGACTGGCAATTTCATAGATCGGTTCCGTACTTGTACCTCCATCTGTTTGGAATAATCCTAAGGAAGCCATTACCAACCAGCCACTCATTTGTCCCTGATCTTCATCGCCTAAATAAGCGTTTGAAACACCATTTCCGTAGTAACGATCGACTATTGCTCTGCTCCATTTTTGCGTTAACCAAGGTTTTCCAACCCAATTAAATAGGAAAGCAAAATGCATCGATTGCTGATTTCCTTGCATCACCGGATAGTTCCAATACTGATCGTTCAGTCCGTTAAAACGGGTTTTATCACTTTCGGTAAATCCCCAGTCCAAGCGCTCGATAAAACGATCTTTCCCAATTGCTTTGGCTAAAGCAGGAACATCCTGCGGAACAAAATAGGTCAACTGCCATGCATTTCCTTCCACATAATGATGATTAGCACCAGATTTATATGGATCGAAATCTGCTTTCCAGTTTCCTTTTGCATCTTTCATACGAGCATAGCCCATCTCTTTGTCAATTATGTTCTTCCAGTAGTATCCTCGCTTTAAGAATGTTTTGTAATCAGCATCTTTTCCCAAAGCTTTTGCAAACTGAGAAACCGTCCAATCATCAAAAGAATATTCTAATGAATTTGAAAAACGACCTTCATCGTAAGGCACATAGCCATGTTTTAGATAAGTTACCAAATCGCGGTTACCAGCGAAACCACCACCAACTTCTCGCGCAGGAGTTGTTTGCATTTTCTTTACTGCTTCGTAGGCCTTTTCAACGTCGTAATCTCTAATTCCCATTTGGTACGCACCCACAATTAAAGGAATTTCGTGCTCGGCAACCATAACTGGAACGTATTCCATTCCTGCAGGACCTTTTGCCAGCCAACCATTGGCATCGTACATCGCCAATTGCGATTTTACCCAACGATTGCTCCATTCTGGCGTTACCAAATTCCAGAATTGATTTAAGTTCCAGAAAGTATTCCAAAAAGCATCGCAACCTAAGGCTGGCGAAGATGGATCATCCATTTTCCGGATCTTTTCATCAGCATCGCGCCACTCTCCATTCACATCAGAAAAAATATTTCGACTGCAAATGGAACGGTACATAGCATTGTAAAAACGCTTTTTCTCACCTCTATCATTGGTAGAAATATGAACTCTACCTATTAGTTTATTCCACTCGGAGACATGATAATCTCTTACGGAATCGAAACTCCAATCGAAAGGATCTGCAATTTCTTTCTTTAAATTCTCCGAAGCATTGGCGATACTCACATAAGAAATTCCCGTGCGAACCTGAACCTCATTATTGCCTTGTTTAGCAAACTCGACATAGAAACCAGCATCCTTAGGATTTTTTTGACTGATTTTTGTAGCTTCCATAATGGCATCATCAATCCAAGAGCCACTTTTTACTATCGGCTGATCGAATTCAATGACAAAGAAAATCGTATACTCCTGATCGATTCCTCCGGCCCAGGTATTTTCTGTTAATTGATGACTGAATCCTTCGATTCGTGTATCGCTAACCTGAGTGATTTCTACCTCTTTATTTTGATAGGTGTATTCACAAGGAATTTGCAAATCGATCAGAATTCTGTTCTCCAAAGAATCTGGAAACGTATATCTCTGAAGCCCGCATCGAGTGGTAGAAGTCAGTTCTGCTTTTATATTGTAATCGCTTAATTCAACCGTGTAATAGCCAAGTGGTGCTTTCTCGGTAGTTTTGTCAATTCTCGATCGGTAACCACTGTCAGGATCTTTCTCATCTCCTACTTTTATTTGCAAGACTCCATTGGTTGGCATTATTCCCAAACCAGCAACCGTCCATTCATGAACATGACTAAAACAGCCAATCGATTCAAAATTTGGTTCGTATCCTCCCTGCCAAGCTGCGTTCTGGTTATCTGGACTCAGTTTTACCATACTAAATGGCATCCATGGTCCGGGAGCAATCATCCAACGCGAATGACCGGTTCCCATTTTGGTATCCACATATTCTGCTGGCGTAATGCTATCGCATGGCATTCGAGTAATTTCACCCGATTCAAGTTCTACCCCATCAGCTAAAATTTTGTATTCACTAGTTAACTCGGAAGAAACCGAAGGCATTGGAGCTTCAAACTGGTATCGGCCTTTTTCGACATTTTCGCTCAAAATTTCTTTTCCATCGAGTAAAACTTTTAGCTCTGGTTTCCCAGATAAATGTTCCACATCCACCAACAATGCTTGATAAGAAATTCCATTCAAATCAATTTCATAATCTGTAACAGCAACATCACGCAAGTGAACTGTTTTATTCTCAACAAGCTCAGCATTACCCGGACCTTCCAATTTAATTTGATCGAATTTTAACCAAGAACCTTCAATGGTGCTTAGCGAAATCTCATTTCCTCCTTTTTTAATCAAGTCATTGGACAAAGGAATTACCATCAAATATTCTGAGGAATCTTTAGGCGAAACTTCAATTTTTGAATCCGAATTAATTACAGGTAATCTATATTTCCATTCTTTTCCATTAACGGTAACCTTAAAAAGAGGCAAATCGGCCGAATTGCAGTCTAAAACATCGACTGTTAATTTCCATTCTCCCGATTTTGGGACTTCGTTTATTCCAAACAAAATGTTTAAGGTGCTTGATCTCCAACCTGATGTTCCCCAAGTTCCTCCCCAAGTATCACTAATTCCAGGAATGATATAAGGCCAATCTTTCTTTTCATCGGATGTTCCGACCAAAAAATACTTGTCCTCCCATCCAAAGTCATGGGCGATATAATCTTGATATTCATTGTTCGACAAAGCAAATTCAGCACTAGAATTGTCGTTCTCTCCTATTTGCCAAATTGTTTTTTGAGGAGAAGTACAGGATGAGATTATCAGAGCTGTAAGTGTTATTAATAAAATGGTGTTTCTCATAATGGGTAATGTTTTGAGCTTATGGATTATTTCATGAACGCTTTCACGACCATTATTTCTTCTTCGGTTTCATTGATGATTTTATAAGATCCAGCTGCGGCTGGAATTACAAAAGTTTCTGCATAATTAAATCGCTGACGCATGCCATTTTCAGTCTCTACAATTATGCTTTGTCCTTCGACCAATGAAAGTACATTGCATCGGTTTTCGGTATTAATTGCAACTTCCGTATTGAAATGATATCGGTGTACATCGTAGGTATGTTTCTCATGTGTTGGCAGATGGTAATGCTTCCAATCCGCTCCTTCCTCTAATAAGTATGGATGAGAGATCAGCTTGTCTTTTACATATTGTCCTTTGCGATCGAAATTCAGGTTCTCCATTCCGCGTTCTACATTTATTGGACGAGGTTTTCCATCGAAATCGACACGTAACCAATCGTACATTTTAAAGGTGAAAATATATGGCGTTGTACTAATTTCTAGAACCAAATTTTCCGTTCCCGAACCGTGAATGGTTCCCGGAGGAATCAAAAACAGATCGTGCTTGTGCGAATCGTGAATTTGCACGTGTTTGGTAATGTCAATCTCCTTTTTGTTCTGATAACTGTATTGCAAATCAGCCTCAAATTGCTTCGGATCAATATCTTCCTGAAATCCTAAATAACACTTGGCATCCTTTCCTGCATCTAAAATATAATAGGTTTCTTCTTGAGTTAAACTCTCCCCAAAATGCTCTTTGATATACTCCGGTTGCGGATGACATTGAATGGAAAGATTTCCTCCATCGAAAGTATCCAAAAAGTCGAATCGAATTGGAAATTCAAATCCATATTGCTTGGAATGTTTTCCCATAACGGCTTCTGTTTCCTGAAACATGATGCAATCGAAGGATACTTCCAACAAATTTCCACTACTCTCGAACAACAAACCATTTTCAGGAACAATCAGCTCGAACGACCATGCATAATTGACAACTTCCTTATTCAGTCCATCAATTTTATCCATTACCCATTGTCCACCCCAAGCACCAGGTTCGAACCAAGGACGAACACGGAAAATATTGTTTGCCATTTTTCGCAGACCTGCGCGTAAATCATTTCCTTTCATCCAAGTGATCACATCCAAACGCTGTTCATCAATCACAAAATCGATTTTAGAAAGAAGCCTTTGTTTGTGCTTATTCAAAACTACCCAATCGACAAAATAGAAGCGTTTGTACATCGGTTTGCCTTCAAATGCTGTACTAGCTCCCAAATTGGTAATGCTTTGCGCACGTGCTCTAAATTGTAGCTCATTCTTTGGCAAATCAATGTAAATTAATTTGCCTTTCCAATTACTTAAAGAAGCTCCAACACCGTAAATAACATTAATGTCTGCATTCTTATCTTCCTCCAAACTCTCCAGCTTTCGCTGATCAAAGAAATCCGATAAGGAAATACTTGCTTTTGTTCCAAAAATAGGATCATCTCCCCCTAAAAATGGTTCAATCAGCTCATCAATCTCAGCTTCAGGTTTCATGGCCGAAACAACATTTACCCAATTCACTTTCTTGCCAAGCTTATCGAACTCCGAACTTAATTTCTCTTTTATCTGATCGTAAAAAACACCTACATATCCATCAATTACAATGGTTTTCTCATTTTTCAACTCTTGCGCCAAAAGCTCAAAACCAACATTTATCTTGTCATCTTCCATCTGCAAAGATGGATACAAATCGTATTTCCCTTTTTCTGATTCACTTCTTTGTAGTGGAAGTAAATACTGCTCTGTTTTTCTTCTCTTCTCCATCACGTTATTCTTTTTCTATTTAGTAACAAGACACAAGTAGTAAGAATCAAGATCATAACAAACTAAGAATCCATGACCATAATCCTCTCACTTACTGACTCATACTACAAGACTAAATACCACTTATTTTTCAACTGCATCTTCTAACATTTCAATCGCCTTGTACAACACTCCTGCCGAACCTCGGAAAGTTCCCGATCCTGTTGGCTCATTTTTTTCGGTGTACCATTCGTAAAAACCATCATTCACAACCACTCTATTTGTCATGGGTTGCAATTGTTCATAGGCTTCTTCTACAAAACCATATTTCACCAATTGCTGAATCATTCTAGCACCAAACCAAGTCCAGTCGCCACCATTCTGATATCCGTAAGGAACCATTCCTTTGTTCTCAAAAGATCCTTCTGGATAAGGAGGATAAACGGTCAGACCAATAGAACCAGCACCCGATGCTTTTACATTAGCAATCATTTTATCTAAGGAAACTTTAATTTGATCTTGCTTCAACAAACCCGCTTCGATAGCTATTGCTGTTCCGCCATGGTAAAAAATCTCATTTTCATTGAACGAAGCTGGAAATGGAGATCCATCCAAATAAACATGAGGAATGAACTTCTGATTTTCCTTATCCCACAAATGTTTCATGGTATTCTTTGCGATATTATCATGAATTGTTTGCCACTTCTCCTTTTTTGTAGAATCTAATTCTATCAGGTTATCAATGGCAATTAAAAACATAGCATTGTCATAAATATCAACACAGTACTTTGTGTCTTCTGTAATGTAAACGCCCCAAGGATGACAATGCTGAACATCGCCCCAATCGGAAGTCGTTGCTCCCCAAACCAATCCATGTTCATCGCTCCAACGGTGGTTTATTAGAAATTCCATCGCCCATTCCAAACGATCAGCGACTGTTTTGTCGCCAATTTTTTCATTCAAAAATTCCTTGTCTCCTGTTTTTTGAACGTACTTGTAAACTGCCTGAACCAATGATGCTTCGTGATCGGTCTCAACCGTATTTTTATGACCACAATAAATTGGCTCTAAATCATTATAGATGTAAGTATATCCACCTTCCACATCTACTGCCTTTTCCTTTGGGATAAATCCATCGATAATATTTCCATCATCGCCTTGCAAACGGAAAAACACGCGCAAATTCTCTTTCAACTCTTCTTTAGGATAAACTTCGGCCGATAGCTCGATGAAAGTATTGTAATCGCGAATCCAAACTTCACCATATCCATCACCAGCATTAAAGCCAGTTTTTACCACTTCCAATGCTTTCTTTTTCACAAAAGCAAAATCTTTATTTTCCACTACAGATTGCTTTAATTCCTGACTTATTTTTGAGTTGTTTCCACAACTTACCAAAACAAATAAACCTAACAGTAAACCACAAACACTCTTCATATTCAGTTATTTAATAGATATCGTTATTTTCTTTCTTTTTGAATTCTAGTTTTGCTCCTTCAATCAAATCTTTGAATAAAACCACATTGTTTTCCAGATCTTTCCCATTCAGTTTTACTGATTCAACTAAAAATCGTTCTGGAGAATTATTTTCTACTTTTATTTGAATGCTTTTCCCTGAGTAATAATCCGAATTAAGCTGAATTGTAATTTCATCGAATGCCGGACTACCCGTTTGCATACTTGGATTCTCACTCGTTAAACCAGCTACATCAAACAAACCGATTGATGCCATAACATACCAAGCGCCTAACTGACCTTGATCTTCATCTTGTCCATAACCGTATCCATGAATTGGATCGGCTCCATAAAATTCGTTGCAAATTGTTCTAGTCCAGAATTGTGTTTTTTCTGGTTCTCCTGAGAAGTTATACAACCAAGGAATGTGCAAACTTGGCTGATTTCCATGATTGTAAATGGTTTTTACGCCAGCAAATGCATCAATTTCTTTTCCGCCACCAAAGCCATTCTTTTGCGATGTAATAAATATAGAATCCAACCTTTCGTTAAAGCGATCTTGTCCAATCTTGCTCACCAAATTGGGAACATCATGAGGAACGTAGAAACTATATTGCCACGAATTTCCTTCCTGAAATCCTCTCCAAGCTTCTAAAGGATCAAAATTAGAAATGAACACTCCATTTTCATTTTTCGGACGAATAAATCCAGTAGAGGAATCGAATATATTTTGCCAACTCCCCGAGAGCTTGCTTAATAGATTCGCCTCGCTTGTTTTGTTTAATTTTTTGGCAAATTGAGCAACAGCATGCGCCGAAAAAGAATATTCGAGAACGTGAGATGCTGAAAATGCACTTGCTTCTGGAATGTCTCCCCATTCTTCCTGATGCGGAATAAAGCCATTCTCCAAAAAGCTTTTCACATCCATTTTACCAGCGCCAAGTGGTCTATTTTCCCAAGCCAACTCATTAGCTAAAGCTGATTCAAATGCTAAATCAGTATCGTAATTTCTGATGCCACAATTGTAAGCCGAAGCAATGATCAAACCAACGTAATTAGTCCCTACACCCGAAACATATCGACTGTTTGCCAAGCCATCGCTAAACCATCCCGTATCTTTATAAACCTGAAGATGAGTCTGAACAAAATCGTTGTAATATTCGGGCCAAACCAAAGTCCAAAGCTGAGTCAAGTTCCAAAATGCTCCCCAAACAGCATCGGTATTGTAAAAATTAAATTGTGGTGTTCCATCTTTTTTTAAGGGTAACTGACCAACGCTTCCATCATTTTTGGGATAGGCTCCATTCACATCATTTGCAACTCCTCTGCCCAACAAAGCATGATATAGTCCAGTATAAAATTTTGTTTTATCGGTTTCAGAACCGCCTTTTACCAAAATTTTATTCAATTCCGTATTCCAAATTCCATTGGCTTCTTCTTTGGTTTGAGCGAATGGTTTTGCCTCAGCTTCCAAATTTTTATAAGCATTCTCTACCGATGTATACGATAAAGCCACCTGAACCTCTATTATTTCCTTCTTTTTGGTCGTAAAGGAAAAATAGAAACCTGCTCCTTTACCAGATATTTCTGATTGATTCGTAAAAATAGAATCTCCTCGAAACGAACCGAAATCCGTCATTGCCTTGTTCAACTTGGCAACAAAATACATGGAAACCGTAGAGCCTTTTTGATATTTCTTCACATACTCGGGTGCAGTTTCGACCCAAGCTTCAACCGTAAAATCATCAACTTTTTTCACCTCAGCATTTACCACCTTACCACTTTCTCCTTGCTGATTTCCAATATCAAACAGCAAGTTTGCTTTTTTGTTTGCTGGATAAGTGTACTGATGAATCGCCACTCGTTGGGTAGCCGTTAGTTCGGCAGTAATTTCGTAATCTGCCAAATCAACTTTATAATAACCTGGTTGAGCAATTTCCGTTTCTTTATTAAATCTGGAACGGTAACCTAAATCTGGATTCTCCAATTCTCCAGGAGTTGTGATCAACTTTCCCGTAGTTGGCATCAAAACAATTCCTCCCAATTGGAATTCATGAACATTGGCAAAACCTTCAATCGACTCGTGTCTATCATCATATCCAACTGCTTCCCAACCCCATTTGTTTCCATAGTGGCCATTGGTTGATGGTGCTGGTTTTGCCATCCCGAAAGGAAGAGCGGCTGGCGTATAAAAAAACCATCTGCTATGAGCCGTTCCAATATTTGGATCAACATAGCTCACTAAATCCTCTTTTGTATTGCAGGAGCCAAAAAATAAAAGAGATCCAAACAAAAGAAAATAATTCATTGTTCTAATGTTTGAACATACTATTGAGCAAACGTTTTTAACAAAAAGAAAAAGCCCCATATTTATAAGATTTTTAATTATATCAGATAAAAACCAGCAAAGAAACAGAATTACATGTGTTGCAATTGGCTTTTTACCAACAACCAGAATTCCTCGTCCAACAATTGTGCTCCGCCCACAAAAGCAGCAGTCTCCTGAAGCGTTGAATATTTAACCTTCAACTTAAAGTGATACTCACTAAACTTCTCATTCATTGCATGATCAAATAAATAGGATGCTTTTGAAATGTTTCCTCCAAACACAATGGCTTCCACATTGAATTTTGTAATCCACGGACTTAAAAAAACAGCCAATTTCTCCCCAAAATCCATAAACAATTCCTTTGCCTCCTTATTCTCTTTTGACAAACTTGCAATTTCCTTTACGCCACTTGTTTTAATCCCAGTACGATCGAAAAATCGATTAATCAAACCGCGAGTAGAAAAATAATCGTCAGCAATACCACTTTCGAAAGGCAAATGCCAAATACAGCCATTCTTAGGTACTGTATCCTCTGTAATGACCGGAATTCCCTCTGACAGAAAAGCGGAGCCTAAACCAGTTCCTAAGGTGATTGCTAAAGAATGTTTAGCCTCTTTTAGTTCGCCTGAAAAATATTCTCCAATGGCAAAAGCAGTGGCATCATTTATAAATCGAATGGGCAAGTCTTCCCAAGCCAAGTTTTTCTGAATTGCCAGTCGCAAATTCTCTTTGTATAAGTTTTGAAACTTAGCATTCTCCCCTGTCAACAGTGCAATTCCATTCACATAATCAAAGGGTCCTGGCATCGCAATACCAATTCCCACAAGTTCATCTGCATTAATCTTGGCTATGCACGATCGCAATAAGCCTCCAAATGCAGATACAATTTCTTCTTTACTGCCTTGGTTATTTAAAGATATCTCAGAAATACTATCAGCAATTATGCTTCTATTATTTAAATTATAGGCCGCACAACTGATATGACTTCCTCCTACATCAACACCAATGGATATTTTATTTTTCATGCTCAAATGGAATTATCGTGTTATGGTAATCGAATAGGTAAACTTTTCGGCGATATAAAAACCAATGTTGTATTCCAAAGCACGATCGCCTGGATCGGACACGTAACGTTCGCGAACCAAAACCGGATCACCTTGCTTAATTTGTAAACGATCGGCTGTAATTTTAGTAGCTAGTCTCGCTTTAATTTCTTCTTTGGAAATAGATGGCACAACATGGTAGTCATTTTCTAAAATACCGTACAATGGTTTCTTAAAATCCTCCTTACCCGTAAGACCAATTCGTGGATGAAAATAACTCTCGAAATAGACAAACGGACCATCGGAAAATCCTCTTAATCGAGACAAACAAAGAATTTTTTCGCCTTCTGGGATATTAAAAAAACGCGCAATTTTAGCAGATGCTTTTACCCAATTCGCTTCAATCAAAAAATTCACAAAATCAACGCCTTTGTCCGTCATTTCCTGAGTGAAACTCTGCCAATTATCTAGATTGGTTGTGATTCCTTTCTCAGCTACTTTGGTACCAATTCCTTTTTTACGAATCAGCAAACCTTCGTATTCCAACTTATTGGTTGCTTGTCGCAAAGTATTCCTCGAAATCCCCAAACGCTTCGCCAAATCAACCTCTTTCGGCAAAAAGCCACCATTCTTATACTCTGAGAGCTCAATCATCTCTCTTAGCAAACTCTCTACTTGAGCGTGCAAAGGAAGCGGACTGCTGTGATTTATTTTCAATTCCATTTTGTGCATATGTTTGAACATGTCAAATTTATGCAATAATTTTTAATTCTCTAAATATATTTGGCAGAATGACTTTACTGTATAAAAAAAGCCCACCCTAAGGTGAGCTTGCAGCAATTATAAATCGTTTAAATATGGTATTTAAAATAGCATTAACTAGACAATGCATTTGCTCCGGAAACAATCTCCAAAATTTCGTTGGTAATTGCCGACTGACGAGCTTTGTTGTAGGTCAAATTCAGATCCTGAATCAAATCAGAAGCATTATCTGTAGCCTTATGCATTGCTGTCATTCTTGCTCCGTGTTCTGATGCAAAAGAATCAAGCATTGCTTTAAAAAATTGTGTTTTTAATGATTTTGGAATCAACTCTCCAAGAATTTCTTCCTGATTGGGTTCAAAAATATATTCTGTCTGATTATTCAGATCCTCTTCGGGTTGCACCACAGGCAAAAACTGTTCGGTAGTTAATATTTGTACTCCCGCATTTTTAAATTGATTGTAAACTAATTCTACTTTATCATATTTCCCTTCTACAAACTCCTTCATCACCGAAGTAGCAATTGCTGAAACATTTTCAAAGCTCAAATTATCGTACACATGATTGTGCTCTCCAACAACATGATAAGTCTTCTTCAGAATTTCAAACCCTTGTTTTCCAATTGCTAATACATGAAGAGAATCTCGCTGATATTGCTCGTAATAAGTACTACCCGCTAAAATGGTAACTTGCTTAATTACATTTGCATTAAACCCACCACACAAACCTTTGTTAGAAGTTATCGCAACCAACAAAACCTTTTCAGGCCTTCTCTCAACACCATACAAATTATCATCCGAATTAGTCAAACTCCCAGTTAAGTTGGACAAAATCTCATGTAATTTATCAGCAAACGGACGAATTTGTACGATAGCATCCTGAGCCTTTTTTAGCTTGGCAGCAGAAACCATTTTCATCGCAGCAGTAACCTGTTTGGTTTTCTGAACCGACGAAATACGAGTACGAATTTCTTTTAAATTAGCCATCTATTCCAATTAATAATTAATGAGTAATCAAGTACATCCTAAATTACTCATTATTAATTACTTATTTTTAACTATTTGTATTTTGCAGATAACTCAGCCGCAACAGATTTCAAAATATCTTGCGCTTCTTGAGTATATTTTCCCGATCCAAGCTCCGCCAACACATCTTTATGTTTCATCGCCATAAAATCAAGAAATTCAATTTCAAATGCTTTTACCTTATTAACAGGAACATTACGCAACAATCCTTGTGATCCACAATACAAAATAGCAACCTGCTTATCCACAGTAAATGGAGAATATTGTCCTTGTTTCAAGATTTCCACATTCTTCGAACCTTTGTCCAAAACTGCTCGGGTTGCTGCATCCATATCGGAACCAAACTTAGCAAAAGCCTCTAATTCACGATATTGTGCCTGATCTAACTTTAAAGTACCGGCAACTTTTTTCATCGATTTAATTTGCGCATTACCTCCCACACGAGATACCGAAATACCAACGTTAATTGCCGGACGAATACCCGAATTAAAAAGATCCGACTCTAAGAAAATCTGACCATCAGTAATTGAAATTACATTGGTTGGAATGTAAGCCGATACGTCACCAGCTTGTGTTTCGATAATAGGAAGTGCAGTTAAAGAACCTCCTCCTCTAATAATCGATTCGCCATTTTTATCCTTTGCATTTTTCAAACTCTCAGGTAAATCATTCATCTGACGAGCAATAGCGTCCGAATTAATAATTTTAGCAGCACGCTCTAATAGTCTGGAGTGCAAGTAAAATACATCACCTGGATATGCTTCACGTCCTGGTGGACGACGAAGTAGTAGAGAAACCTCACGATAGGATACCGCTTGTTTCGATAAATCATCATAAATAATTAATGCCGGACGACCTGTATCGCGGAAGAACTCTCCAATGGAAGCTCCTGCAAAAGGTGCATAAAACTGCAATGCTGCTGGATCCGCAGCTGTTGCCATCACAATCACCGTATAGGCCATCGCACCATGTTCCTCAAGAATTCGAGCGATATTTGCTACGGTAGAACCTTTCTGTCCTATAGCAACATAGATACAGTAAACCGGCTCTCCTTTGTCGTAAAATTCTTTTTGATTGATAATGGTATCAATTGCAATTGCAGTTTTACCAGTCTGACGGTCACCAATGATTAACTCCCGTTGTCCACGTCCAATTGGAATCATCGCATCAATCGACTTTAAACCTGTTTGTAAAGGCTCAGTTACCGGCTGACGATACAATACTCCTGGAGCTTTACGTTCCAATGGCATTTCGTAGGTCACCCCTTTAATTTCCCCTTTTCCATCCAATGGTTCACCAATGGTATTGATGACACGTCCCAACATTCCCTCACCAACATTAATAGAGGCAATACGCTTGGTTCGTTTTACAACATCACCTTCCTTAATACCTTGAGATTCTCCCAAAAGTACAGCTCCGACATTGTCCTCTTCGAGGTTCAATACAATACCTAAAACGCCATTTTGGAATTCAATCAGCTCGTTGGATTCAACGTGCGATAAACCGTAGATGCGGGCGATACCATCCCCAACTTGCAATACGGTTCCGACTTCTTCCAGTTCTGCCTCGGTTTTTAATCCTTGTAATTGCTGCTTTAGGATTTCCGAAACTTCTGCAGGTTTAATACTAGCCATATTTAATTTTTATTTAGTCAGAGTTTAATCCGATTTGAAATTCTATTTCATATGATTTGAAAGCAATTCGCGCTTAATAAGAGTCAACTGATTGCTAATGCTAGCATCCAACTGTTGATCTTCAATTCGAAGCACAAATCCACCAATAATTTCTTTGTCAACGACTTCCTTCAACTCAATTTTTGCATTAAAAGATTTGGAAAGTAACTCGCTCAACTTGCTGTTACTATCTTTCTCAACAGCAATTGCTGATGTAAGTGTTGCTGCTAGAACCCCTTTGTCTTTACGACACAATGCTAAAAAATTACGCGAGATATCTTTTAAGTAAATTTCACGACGATTCTGCACCACTAAATCTAAAAACTTAAGTGTTGTCTCGTTAATTTTCTCTCCAAATAGCTGCTTTATCGCAGCTCGTTTTTGAGAGGTTTTCACCACCGGACTTTCCACCATAAGCCAAAATTCAGGAATTGTTTTACAAACCTCATCTACCAGCTGTATGTCACTAGTTACGGACTCTATTAAGTTCTCTTCTTTTCCTAACTCAAAAAGAGCTTTGGCATAACGAACCGATATTTTACTTTCGTTCATATTTTTAGATATGAGTAATAAGTATCAAAATGATTTACAGCGACAAATTTATGCTGAACAAATCCTGATTAACTCATTAATTAATTCAACTTTACTTCGTCCATTAACTTTTTGAAATAATCCTTTTGTTGCTGATCATCAGCAAATTGCTGGCGAAGAATTTTCTCGGCAATTTCGACAGAAAGAAGTGCAACCTGAGCTTTAATTTCATTCAAAGCGGCAGCTTTTTCTCCTTCAATGTTTAATCGAGCCGACTCAATCACCTTATCCGCTTCAAGAGTCGCTTTTTGTTTAGCTTCACTCACCAACTTACCACCCATCTCTTTTGCTTCTTTAAGCATTGCCTCACGCTCTTTTCTTGCTTCCTGAAGTATTCGCTCATTGTCAGCTTGTAATGCCGCCATTTCGTCTTTAGCACGCTCAGCAGAACGAAGAGCACCCTCGATGGAGTCTTCCCGTTCTTTTAATGCACTTAATATCGGTTTCCAAGCAAACTTTTTCAGGATAAATAATACAATGGCAAATGCCAAAAGCATCCAAATAAAAGTTCCTAATTCTGGTGTTACCAAGCCCATGTTATTCTATTTTTAATTCACTTAAAGTGATGTTAACATCCAAATAGATTCCACAATTTACCGCAGGCAATCCCCTCTGGTAAATTGTGGATAATGCTATTACAATACGATAGCTAACAAACAAATGATAATCGCAAAAAATGCAGCACCTTCAATAAGGGCGGCAGCAACGATCATGTTTGAACGAATATCTCCAGAAGCTTCTGGTTGACGGGCAATACTCTCAAGAGCAGAACCACCAATTTTACCGATACCGATACCAGCACCAATAGCAGCTAAACCTGCTCCAAAAGCAGCACCCATTTTGGCAATGCCCATACTTGCAGCAGCCTGAAGAAGAATTGATAATGTAATCATAGCGTTTTTAATTAAATGATAAAAAACTATTAAAGCTCCTATTCTTTAAGGAGTGAAAAATTCTTAATGATGTTCTTCTTCTGTTGCCATACCAAAGTAAAGCGCAGAAAGAAGCGTAAATACATATGCCTGAATTAAGGCTACCAAAAGCTCAAGCAAATTCATGAATACAACAAATAGTACAGAAACAACAGAGGTTCCTAAACCCAATGCAGTATTTATTTGTCCGAAAATAAAAATCAAACTAACAAATGCCAGCACAATCATATGTCCTGCCGTAATATTGGCAAAAAGTCGAACCATCAATACAAATGGTTTTGTGAAAACACCCATCACTTCCACCAAAGGCATCAATGGAATCGGAAATTTTAACCACCAAGGAACTCCAGGTGTATTTACGATGTGTTTCCAATACGATTTATTGGCGTTAATAGATGTAATTGCGAAAGTAAACAAGGCTAATACCATTGTAATGGTAATGTTTCCCGTTACGTTTGCACCTCCTGGTAAAAATGGAACCATTCCCATTAAATTATTCAACCAAATAAAGAAAAAGATAGTTAACAAATACGGCATGTATTTCTCGTACTTCTTTTCTCCAATAGCAGGTTTTGCAACCTCATCACGCACAAAAAGAATAATAGGTTCCATTACCGATTGCATCCCTTTAGGCGCTTTGCCTTTTCGGATAGTATATGCTTTTGCTACCGAGATAAACACCCAAAGTAGTATTGCCATACTTATTAGCATTGCAACCACATTTTTGGTCATGGAGATATCAAATGGACGAACTTCCTGTCCGTTCACTAATTCAACCACTTTACTTCTGTATTCGCCTTCGGTGGCTATTGAAAAATTTTTGTAACTAGCGTGTCCATGATGAAAATTACTAGACAGAAACATATGAAAACCAGAACTCTGGGAATAAACAATCACTGGTAAAGGCATGGTTGCATGAAAATCACCAATACTAAAAACATGCCAATCGTAGGCATCAGCAATATGATCCATTATAAAACTTCCTGGCTCAAACTTTTCTTTTTCGTGTGTCTCTTGGGATGCAGGTTCTGCATGCTCATCGCTAGAGGCAAAAACCGTAGAAACACTTACTGCTAAGAAGAAAACCAATAGAAATCGATGAATATTTTTCATACGTAAATGACTTACTTTTAATAGATGCCAAAAAGTTTGGCTTGAAACAAATCCCAAACGAAACTGTTCGAGGCTTATTAGATCTGAATGGTTAAAAAATAAATTCAAAACCGTTACGGATGAATGCTAATTTGTAAAATGATTACTCATTCGTTACACCTTAGCATTTTCCAAATAAAACGGGGCTTTTTTAATATTGTCATCCAAATTTAATAAAAAAACGCATGCATTAGACTTTTTAAAATTATTTAACATTTTAAGACCTTAAAGTATTGGATAAGCACACCACATCGTAAGCTGTGTACACCACATAACAAAAGCCAAAAAACAGAACAAAACTCAATGCTTGTGCACGATTCAGCAATACAAAAAAGATTACAAAACTTAGATGTGAAAATAGCTTTATTCCAAACCATGCCATATAATTTGTATTAAAACTCCTAGGATTATCCTTTGCAGTTTTAAGCAATCGATAGTGCTGAAGGGAACTAATTAGGAAAAAATACAAAATAACAAAAGGAAAAACATAGTTGAACCATGGTTTTAATAGTGTCAAATACATCACAACTGAAAGGAGTAATAGAACTCCCGAAATAATTCCTAAGTTTCGAATGTATTTTTTAATTGATTTTTCCATAGTCGAATTTAACTGCGTCTACTTACTTTTAAAAAAATCTTTTAACGCGAAATATAAAGATAAAACAACTCCACCAAAAGCGCCAATAATTGTGAATAAAGGAAATTCATTTTTCAGATATTCATCGAATTTAATTCCGCCAAACAATACTATAAGAATTATAGCAATCATTTGAAATGCAAGACCAGAATATTTTGCTAAACTGCTTACTTGCTTTTTTCGTTTCTCGATGGAGTTATTAGACTCTTCTTTACTTTTTTTCATCTTTTTTGGGAGCTGGCTCGCCCATTTTACAGGTTCCTGTGAATTTGGCACCTGGCTCAACAGAAATTTTATCGGTGGTAATATTTCCTAAAATAACTGCAGTATTTTTTAAGTTAACCATTTCCGACGCAATAATATTGCCCTCTACCATTCCCGAAACATCAATTGTTTTGCAATGTACATCCCCTTGAATTTTACCAGTATTTCCTACTACAACTTTTCCATTCACTTTCATTTTCCCATTCAAAAATCCATCAATTCGAATATCTCTAGATGCTTGAATATCTCCTGTTATTGATGTTCCGTCGCAGATTAAATTAACCGCGGTTGGTTGTACTTCGTTGTTTTTGCTCATTTTATTTTTTTTGCTAAACATGTTAATATCCCATTGAATTTATAAACCTGAATTGTTAAAACATTCATTATCACTAACGAAGTCGTATTTTTGTTACGAAAAAAGCTATTCTTCTATTATCTCACCAAAGTTTCGCTTTCGATTAATTTCATCTGTAATAACAAATCAACTCCCTTTTATAAAAAAAAGTATTTTTGAATTAAAAAAGAACTTGTGTTATTCATTTACAAGCCTTACAAATATAAAAATTTGGATGAACAAAACCACTCTTTTAAAATGATTCCACCAAAAAAAAGGCCCCCAAAATTGGAGGCCCTATTATATACTTGCTTAGTTGTAATTTATTTTGGATCGTAACCCCATTTTATAAAAATAGAGCCCCAAGTAAAACCAGCACCAAATCCCGAAAGGATAAGCTTATCGCCTTTACTTAATTGATCTTCCCACTCCCATAAACACAATGGAATTGTAGCTGAGGTAGTATTACCATATCTTTCAATATTGATCATTACTTTCTCTTTTGCTAATCCCATTCGTTTTGCGGTAGCTTCGATAATACGATTATTTGCCTGATGTGGTACTAACCAGGTTAAATCATCCGCTGTCATATTATGCTTTTCCATCATTTCAACAGAAACATCGGCCATATTGGAAACAGCATGCTTAAATACATGATTTCCTTCCTGATAAATAAAATGCTCGCGAGCATCTACTGTTTCATGACTAGCAGGTCTGCAAGAGCCACCCGCTTTTTGATGCAAATGTTTTCTTCCAAAACCTTGAGTATGCAACATTTCATCAATAATACCAACATCTTCAGTAGTTGGCTCCAACATAACTGCTGCAGCTCCATCTCCAAATATCGGACAAGTCTGACGATCTGTATAATCAACGATAGCGGACATCTTCTCAGCACCAACAACGATCACCTTCTTATACATTCCAGATTGGATGTATTTTGAACCAGTAGCCAATGCGAACAAGAACCCAGAACAACCTGCATTTAAATCAAAACTAAATGCATCGTTAATGCCTACTTTATCGCTTATAATATTAGCCGTTGCCGGGAATTGCATATCAGGAGTTACTGTTGCGCAAATCAACAAATCCACATCCTCAGGTGAAGTATTGGTTTTTCTCAAAAGCTCTTCAACCGCTTTTGCTCCCAAATCTGAAGATCCTTTTCCTTCGCCTTTTAGAATTCTTCTTTCCTTAATACCAATACGAGTCATGATCCACTCATCGGTTGTATCAACCATGGTGCTTAATTCCTCATTGGTAAGAACGTAGTCTGGAACATATGCTCCAACACCAGTTATTACTGCATTAATTTTTGACATTCTTCTAGCTTACTTAGTGTTTATCAGATAGATTCAGCGTTCTACTTACACAGAAATCCACTAAAAACAAATATAACCGAGACCAATTACAACTCAACCCACTAACGGAACAAAGCAATAAAAATCCTCTTTAATCTGTAAAATGAAACTGTATAATAAGCAAAATTGCTCCCAAGTTGTACCTGAGGAGCAAATTCACATATTGCGTTTAACCTAAATAACTTAACTTAGGTTATGCTGTAACTTTCTTTTCGATCGCCAATTTACCTCTGTAGTAACCGCATTCAGGGCAAACAGTATGATATTTAACAGTTGCTCCACAATTTGAGCAAGATGCTAAAGTAGCTGGAGTCGCTTTAAGATGAGTTCTTCTCTTATTTCTTCTCTGCTTCGACGTTCTGTGTTTTGGATGTGCCATTTTTCAACCTATTTAACTAATTATTATCAATCAATTTTCTTAAATCATTCCATCTTGGATCGATGACTTGTTCATCGTTCACTGTATGTTCATTCAATTTCTGAATCATTTCTTCGTCACAAGTACTATTTCCATCTTCATCCTCGGGATGAACAAAGCTTAAAGGCAAGCTAAGTGAAAACAACTCGTAGATATATTGTGCTGTTTCCAATTCGTTTACCGCTTCAGAAATCACAATAACATCATCGGCCAACTCCTCATTCTCCTCTCCAAATTTGACATAAACAGAGCTTTCTCCACTTACTTCCATATTAAATTCTTCGAGGCAACGATCACAGGCCACTTTCATTATCCCATCCAATTCAATGGTAAGAGTCATCACCAAAGTTTTTTTCTCGAGAGTGACTTTCACCGAGGCATCAACTTGGTATGCATCTTCCTGTTGAAAATGCTCAAAGAATTTTTCATCGATAGTAAAATCAAATACATGCTTACCATCTTTTAATCCTTTGAAAGGAATCGTATATTTTGCTAGATAATCCAAAATATTCTAATAAAACTTTGCAAAAGTATAAAAATTAATCATACGTTTTCATAAATCTCAACATCTTTTTTAGCAATTTTGATCAATTACTAAACTGAATTACAGTTTCAATGACAAAACTCCCTTGAAAACGGGCTGCAAAAATAGGTAGATCTTTGGTAGATTCAAAAAAAAAACTGCTATTTGAAAATCAAACAGTTCAATTTAAAGGCAAAATAATCCTAAAAACCGCACCATTACCCATTTCTGAGCTAACAACAAATATTTTTCCACGATGATAATTTTCAATAATTCTTTTCGAAAGAGACAATCCTAGCCCCCATCCTCTCTTTTTTGAGGTGAATCCGGGCTTAAAAATCGTCTTAAATTGGTTTCTAGCGATCCCTTTTCCGGTATCGCTGATATCAATTATCAATTGATTTGCTTTATTTAAAACCATAAATTTCAAACTTCCTTTACCTTCCATTGCATCTACGGCATTTTTCGACAGGTTTTCGATCACCCACGAAAATAATTCTTTATTTAGAGGAATTTCTGCAGTATCAACGCCAACAATATCCAAACTAAAATCAACCTTATCGGAAGTTCTCTTTTTTAAATATTCAATACTGCTGCTAAGTACCTCCAAAATATTCGTAACCTTTAATACGGGTTTTGAACCAATTTTTGAGAAACGCTCTGCAATCACCTCCAACCTATCCACATCTTTTGCCATTTCGACGGACAACTGTGGGTCGATTTCTCCCGATTTTATCAGCTCCATCCATGCCATTAAAGAGCTAATGGGCGTTCCTAACTGATGCGCAGTTTCTTTTGACATTCCTACCCACACTTGATTCTGTTCGGCTGATTTTGAATACGAAAATGCTAAAAATGCAATCAAAATAAAGGTGATGATCGCTCCTAATTGAATAAAAGGATACCAAGCTAATTGTTTTAAAAGACTCGAATCATCGAAATAGATGTAGTTTTTTCCATTAACAAGCTCTATTTCAATAAAATGTTCAGCCTTCTTCATTTCCTGAAGTTTTTCCTTTAAAACCACCTCTTCGTTCCTTTTCGATAACTTAATATTTCTATGATCTACAATATTTTCATCATCATCGATTAGGATTACCGGAATAGTTTCATTTTGTTCTAAAATTCGATTAATCAGTGAAACATCCTGATCGGGATTCAATTGCAAGCTACGCATTCCTTCGGCCCACAATTCAATTTTCTTCACCTCTTCGTTGGCTAACTTCCCCACCAAAGTGTTAGTGTAAACAATTGATCCAAATACGATTACGATGGCAATTAGTAAAAAATAAAATTTCCAATGCCGATTTTTCAGATAGATATCCAAGATGTTTGAGTGCTAAGGTTTCACATAAAGATAACGACAAATCTGTTTATTTCTTATCTCAAGAAAACTACTTATTTAAGTTGGCATAAAATTCGATTATAGCTCTTGCATTTTCCTTCGGATCATCCTTTTCAAGTGCGATGGAATAAATCGTTTGGTTTTTTCGCTTCTGCTGTCCGTGCAAATACGCTTTATCGTAATAAGTTAAGGTAATATCTGCAACAGTATGAAAATCGCCTCTATCGAGACTCTCGAATGCATTCTTCACATTTAATCCACCCAGTCTTTTCTCAATTTTCAGAACCAGGTTTTTTAAATCTTCTATTTGAAAACAAGCATACTCTCTCACCAGCCTCTCAATTCGCTCTTCTTTAGGGATTTGCATATTAACAACACCAGCTTTTCTCATTCTAAGAAATAACACATCATTAATCCAAACAGATCCTACGGCATTACTTTCATCTTCGATCCAAATGGTTTTTTGAAAATTGAAGCTCGACCAAATTCTGGCCAACTCATTTTCAAAATTCTCATTTGTAGGTTGATCGGCCTGTCCTAAAGCTCCAAAAACTGACCCTTTATGATTTGCCACTCCCTCTAAATCGAGCACTTGGTGTCCCAATTTAATCATTTCGTGCAACACTTCTGTTTTGCCACTTCCTGTCATTCCTCCCAAAATAACAATCTCAGCTTTCTCCTCAAACAATTCCCGATTATAGCCTCTGTATGCTTTGTAACCGCCATTTAACAGATATACTGTAAACCCAGCAGTCTCGAACAGCCAAGCCATGCTTCCGCTTCTCATACCACCTCTCCAACAATGTATCAATATTTTTTTTCCGGGAGCTATTTTTTTTGCCTGTCTTACGAAACGTGCCAATTTTGGTCCTACCAATTCCAAGCCTAACAAAACAGCAGCATCCTTCCCTGCTCTTTTATATTTAGTACCTACAACAACTCTTTCCTCGTTGGTGAAAATTGGTAAATTATGAGCACCGGGTATATGTCCAGTCTCAAATTCTGCTGCAGTTCTAACATCAACCATAGGTAATGATTTACCCATCTCAAGAAATTCTTTTGGATCAAGTATCGTAGCCATTTTTTCCTTATTCTATCAATAAAAATAGCACGTAGTGATTACGTGCTGTTAAATTTAAATTATCTTTTAAACTAGGTTTCAAGAAACTCGCCTAGTATTGAACTGGAGCCCTTGGAGCGATTTTCCCCTCGGGGCGCAATTGCTTTTATCAGTTTTCGAATTGGCATGGATTGCAACCAAACTTTCCCCGTTCCTCGTAAAGTAGCCAGGAATATTCCTTCACCACCAAATATCATTGATTTTAATCCTCCGGCCTTTTCAATCGAAAAATCGATACCTTCTTCAAAGGCAACAACGCAACCAGTATCCACCCGAAGTGTTTGATTTAGTAAACTTTTCTCAATAACCGTTCCTCCGGCATGCACAAACGCTTTCCCGTCACCCTGAAGTTTTTGCAGTATAAACCCTTCGCCTCCAAATAATGCGGAACCTATTTTTTGATTGAAGGTAATGCTCACTTTTGTACCTAAAGCAGCACACAAAAAGCCATCTTTCTGAACAATTAAAGATCCGCCTGTTTTACTTAGGTCGATCGGCATAATTGTGCCTGGATAAGGAGCTGCAAAACCTACTCTGGATTTTCCTGGTCCGGTATGTGTAAAATGAGTTAAAAATAGGGATTCGCCGGTTATTAGACGAGAACCTGCCGATAAGAGCTTACTAAATAAGCCTTTTTCTGGTTCGGAGCCATCGCCCATTTTCGTTTCGAAACTAATTCCTTCTTCCATGTACGACATGGCACCAGCTTCGGCAATAACCGTCTCATTATGATCCAACTCAATTTCCACTAACTGAATGTCATCTCCAAATATCTTATAATCTACTTCGTGTGATTTCATTTGTCTCTGATGAGTTATTAATTAAGAATGTATTACTAAGTCTTTTACTAATTTTCCCAACAAGTTACAAAATCGGTTGGAGTTAACTAAGCCGATGTAAATTTTTTCTAATTCTTAATTTTTAGATTCTATATTTACTATCCTCATCCTCCATAATCATCCCCAAATAACTTTCGTATCTGGTGATACAGATATCTCCGATTTCAACCGCAGCCTTTACAGCGCATCTTGGTTCATGAACATGTGTACAGTTGTTGAATTGGCACTGCGCTGAAGTTTTAAAAATTTCCGGAAAAAAGTGAGACATTTCTTCCTTTCCCATATCAATTGTCCCAAAACCTCTAATTCCAGGAGTATCAATAATATACCCTTCGAAATCTAACTCAAACATTTCGGAAAAAGTGGTAGTATGTTTTCCTTGAGAGTGCGCTTCTGAAATTTCCCCTGTTTTTAAATCCAGTCCAGGCTGTATGGCATTAATTAAAGTGGATTTACCAACTCCAGAATGCCCTGATAATAAATTTATTTTCCCTTTTAAAACACCTCTAATAACCTCTAAATGTGTCCCTTGTTTGGCTGAAATTTCGTAACATTTGTAGCCAATTTTTTCGTAGGTATTTTTTAATTCTGCCAATCGTTTTACGTCATTGGGACGATACCTATCAATTTTATTAAAAATAAGATTTACAGGAATTCGATAAGCTTCTGCAGCAGCTAAAAAACGATCGATAAACGTAGTCGTAGTAAGTGGATAATTAACTGTAACGATTAAAAATGCCTGATCGATATTTGCCGCAATTATTTGACTGTGCTTTGATAAATTGGAAGATTTACGAATGATGTAATTCTTCCGATCGTGAATCTTCACAATTACGTTCGCCTCAGGCTCCTCTTCAAAATCTACTTTATCCCCAACCGATATCGGGTTGGTTGTGCGAATTCCATCCATTCGAAACCGCCCTTTTATACGGCAATTATGAATTTTCCCATCGTTGGATTTTACGGTATACCAACTTCCTGTCGATTTGATTACTAATCCTTCTTTCAATGTTCTTATTTTTATTACAAAAGTAGTTGATTTGAAGCAAATTTAAACAAATGTATTGCTTTTTCTGAGTTTTTAATTTATCTCTTCGGTGAAATTAACCACTAAAGGCTTTTCTTTTTTTTATCTTTATTCGCTTTAAATAAAACATACACTATGCGAAAAATAATAAGTTACAATGTAAATGGAATTAGAGCCGCCCTTGGAAAAGACTTTATTGGATGGTTAAAACAGGAGGATCCGGATATTCTTCTTATCCAGGAAACTAAAGCACAACCAGAACAAATAGAAACTCCTCTTTTTGAGGAATTAGGCTACCATTGCTACTGGTTTTCGGCAGTAAAAAAAGGGTATAGTGGCGTTGGAATTTTGAGTAAGGTGAAGCCCGACAAGGTAGTTGTTGGAGTGGACAACGCAAAATATGATGTGGAAGGAAGGGCAATTAGAGCCGATTTTGGAGATGTTTCGGTTTTTAGCACCTATCACCCATCAGGAACTACCGGAGGCCCACGACAGGATTATAAAATGGAATGGCTGGCCTATTTTCAGGATTACATTACTGAACTAAAAAAAGAAAGACCTAATTTAATTATTGGAGGCGATTATAATATCTGCCACAAAGAAATAGATATCAGTAAGCCAGAAAAGAAAAAAGGAGTTTCTGGATTCTTACCTGAAGAAAGAGAATGGGTGAGCCAGTTTCTTGAGAGTGGATTTATTGATAGTTTCAGACTGTTTGATTCATCTCCAGATAAATACAGTTGGTGGAGCTACAGAGCAGGATCTAGAGGGAAAAATTTAGGATGGAGGATTGATTACCACATGGTTAGCGAATCGCTTCGCGAGCAACTAAAAGGAGGTTCCATATTAGCCGACGTTGTTCATTCCGATCATTGTCCGATTGTTGTTGAAGTAGATTTTTAATTTTCGGTATAAAAAAATTAAGCTCCCGAAAAGCCTTTCCTTTTCGGGATTTTCTATTTACCACATACTCAACAGTTGTACGCAAACCATTAGCAAGACCATGGCAATAGGATAAACCGTTGCATAGGCGATAGAAGGAGCGGAAGAATCGGTCATTCCATCAACTGCTGCTAAACCGGGTGTACTAGTCATACTTCCAGTAAGGGTTCCTAATAAATTTAGAATGTTCATTTTTAGAACAAAATGACCAATTAAGGTTGTTATAATCATTGGCAACAAAGTAATTCCAATACCAATTGCAAATAATATAAATCCAGACTCTTTAAATGTTTCCACTAAATGAGATCCTGCACTTGTTCCAACCACAGCAAGAAACATTAGTAGTCCTAATTGGCGTAGCAGTTGATTCGATGAACCCGACATGGTCCATAAAACAGGTCCTGTTTTTCCAATTCTACTTAAAATTAAGGCAACCATTAAAACACCTCCGGTTAATCCCAGACTAAAAGTAAACTCATCGGTGAAGGATATTTTTAATTTACCAACTAAAACCCCTAATACGATTCCTGCAGCTACAGGAAAAAAATCGGTATCGGATAATTTCTTACTGTCGTTCCCAAATAAATGATGAATATTGTTGATGTTTGCAGTTCCGCACGCCACTACCAACTTATCTCCAAAACGAATTACAGAATTGGAACTTGCAACAATATCAATTCCCGCTCTCCGAATTCTGGTAACACGAGCATTGTAATTGGCTAAAACATTTAATTGTCCTAAAGTTTTATTTACCACTTGTTTATTGGTAACCAGAATTGATTCCACCACATAATCGCTACTCAGTGGAATTTTTTCGTTCGTTTCATCACCAATAATAAGTCTTGCCTTTTCGATAGCTTGTTCGGTGCCAATTAACTTTACAATATCTCCTCTTTCGAGAATAGTGGTTGGTAAGGGTACAATAGATTTTCCTTGGTGCATTATTCTGGAAATATTGGCTTGAGTCATGGAACGAATCTTTAACTCTTTAATGCTTTTACCTACTATATTTTCATTCTCAACAATCAGATTTTTATTTACTAATTCCGGATATTGCTCCAACACTTCCTTCTCTAAATTCTCTGCCTCTTTTTGAATATCAACACCAGTAAATTTAGGATATAACCTTACAAATAAAATAACTCCAATTACTCCAAAAGGGTATGCAATACCATAACCGATAGATGCCAATGGCGATTGAGTCGATTCAATTGCAGCGGCCAGACCAGGTGTACTTGTTAAGGAGCCTGTAAGTAAACCAATAGCAATATTCATATCTACCTGAAATACAATAACAAACAAAAGAGTTATTAAGGACGCACTACCAACCAAAATAAAAGCAAGCAGGATTAATTCTCTCCCATTCTTCTTAAAGGATTCAAAAAAACCAGGCCCAGCCTGAATTCCAATGGTGAAAATAAATAATGTTAATCCTATTTTTTGAATGTCGATTGGAATAGTAACACCATAATGTCCAAAGACCAGAGCTACGAATATTACAGCAGAAACATCCAGAGATATCCCTTTAACTTTGATGTTTCCAACTATAAAACCAATTGCAACAATTAAAAATAAGACAAAATAGCTAGATGATAATAAATCCATTAAGAAGTTTTTTTTGAAGAATATGAAAAGTACAGACTGATCTGTTTACAGGAGCACAAAGGTAAAAAATCAAATTAAAAAAAGCGGTTGAAAAAAAATTCAACCGCTTTAAGATTATTTTGCAGAGCTTATTTCAACAAAAAATTAAAATCGTCTTTCGGGCTCAATTCGTAGGCTTTCACATCTTTCTTAAAGATTCGACAATTGTGTTTACCAATCAATTTTATTTTTCCATTTTCAACCAAAAACATACTTCCCTCTCTTAAACCGGCAATATATATATTTGGATTAACCACCATAAATTCGTTAATTCTATCTTCTCGAGTCTCTCCTCCGTGACCATCGGGATTTTTATCCAGATAGTGCGGATTAATCTGAAACGGAATTAAATTTAAGGCATCAAATCCCAAAGGATCGATAATCGGCATATCATTCGTAGTTTTAATGGTTGGACAAGCCAAATTAGAACCTGCACTCCATCCAATGTAAGGCATATTTCCACTTATAACTTTCCTACGAATTACCTCGGTTAGCTTATTTTTATGCACCAAATGAAGCATGTTCCAAGTACTTCCACCACCAACCACAATTGCGGTAGCATCTTCAACGGCTTTCACAGGATCATCGAAATGATGTATTGACACCACATCGTGTCCTACTTCATTAAATTTAGCTTTTACTTTGGCTTCGTAATCATCGAAAGAAACAGTTACCCCTGCATAGGGGATAAATAAAGCCTTAACTGGCTTTTCTCCTAAAAACTCTTTGATGTTATTTTTGGGATAATCTAAATATTCTTCCCCGGCCATGGTGGAGTTACTAATCAATAATAATCTCATTTATGTAGAATTTAGTTTAAGTAGCTCTAAATTTAACTATTTACTACTGAAATCTCCTTCTCTTTTTTCACAAATTCTCTAAATTTATCATCACTCATTGGTCTGCGAGGAATAATAAACGAAAAGGTACTTCCCTTATCCACTTCACTTTCTACCATCATTTCGCCATGATTTTTCACTAAAAAATCACGACACAATGTGATTCCCAAACCTGTACCTTTCTCATTAGCCGTTCCATCGGTTGTTTTCCCTTCGTAAATATTTTCGATTTGTTCTGGCATCATTCCAATACCATTATCGATTACCGAAATTTTCACGAAATACGCTCCTATTTCCGACTTCACTTCGATTACGCCCCCTTTATTGGTAAACTTAATGGCATTTGACATTAAATTACGAAGAACAGTATTAATCATATTCCAATCGATATATACTTCGACTGAAGGATTGGCACTTACAATTAAACGAATGGATTTTATTTTCGCCAATTCGGAAGAAAGTCCAATATTGGAACTAACGATTGAACTTGCATCGACCATTTGTAGGTTGGCCGAAATAGTAGAAGTCTGATTTTTAGCCCAAAACAGAAGATTCTCAAGCAGTTCGAAAGAATTATCGGCAGAATGAAACAAGGATTCTAAAAACTCTGTTTTATCCTCCTCCGACAGGTCCAACTCTTTATCGGTAAGCATCATTCGTAATCCATTGCTAATGTTTCCAATAGCACCACGAAGATCATGAGCAATTAAGGAGAACATTTTATCTTTCGTTTCATTCGCAGTTCGAAGGTTATCTTCACTCTCTTTCAGTCGCTTCATGGCTCCTATCAACTCCTCTTGATGCTGGCTCACCAAGCGATTACGCAAGTACAAAAGTTCATTGTCTTTCAGATTGTTACGATAACGAAACATCAGTAAGAATATCACTACCAAAAGCACCAATAAAATCAATAATCCAATAGTATACTGGCGATTAATTTCTAACTGTTGCGTTTGATTTTCATCTCTAAGAGCTTGATTTTCGTACTCTTTTACATCCTCCACATGACGAGAATCTAAATCATCAATTTTATTTGATAAATGTTCCGAAGAAATGGAATCCTGATAGGCTTGAAGATTTTGATAGGCAGCAACAGAATTTTCATAATCTCCCTGTTTGGTGTAGTAACGCGAAAGGTATTTGTAATAATCTCGAAATAATCTCTTCGACTTTAATTGTTCTGCGATTGCATATCCTTTATCTAGATGATGTTTTGCTTTAGCAAGATCATTATGATGCAAATACAAATCACTCATATTCAGTTCAAAAACTCCAGTCTTATTATTTGACACATTCGATTTATAATAATCTACAGCCTCTCGATAGGTTCGAATAGCTTTCAAAGTGTCTCCCATTTCGGTATACAGACTTCCAATATCATTCAGTAATTCTCCGACTATTGGTCGGTGCGAGATTTCTTTTCCTAGCGTTAGTCCTTGTTGTAAATAATCAATGGCTTTGTCGTAATCTCGAGTAGATTGGTAATAAACGCCAAATAAATTTAGGCATCTGGCAATACCAACCCTGTCATTTACACTCTCATAAATATCGTTGGCAATTTCGGTGTATTCGTAAGTTTTACTAAACTTTCCAGATTGATAGTATACGGTGGCTAATTGTTGACTGATAGCAGCAACCTGATTTTTATAATTATACCTTTCGGCGGCACGAAAAGCTTGCAACAAATAATCAAGAGCGTTATCGTACTGGTTGTCTTTATAGTAAGCCGTCCCTAAATAATACATGGCTTTCACTATTTCCGGATCGTATCCGAGACTTTGGGCAGTTGCAAGTGCTCTTGTTGCAATCTCAATTCCTTTTCCTGGTTCCGTTTCCCAATAGGCACGACTCATCTCTAATAAAGTCTCCAGTTTTTCCTGACCAAACACTTTAGTATAGCGATTCGTTAAGCTATCTAAATTTGTCTGAAAATCAGCAAACGCAGGCAGAGTCGAGAGTCCCGAAAAAACGCAAATTAAAAGCCAAGAATTAATTTTCATGCCCCTAATATACTACTTTATGTCACATAATTCAATACTCGTCAAAACTCAGAGCATACAAAATAAAAATGCCAGACTCAAATAGAATCCGACATAATTAAATTTATCGATTAATAGTATCTTAAAAACTAATTAAAGTTAATCCGACAGTAAAAGGAACCAACTCCGGACCATCATTTTTCTCGAACAAATCGGTTAATCCATAAGTTGCAAAAAAGTTTAAGGAACGATACCCGATACGAGCCTGTGCCGCGTAACGAAGTGTTTTCAGGTTAAAATCATCGTGATCTTTATCTTTATGCATATTTCCGTTCGATTTGTATTTCACTTTTGTGTGAGAACCTATTCGCAGGCCTCCCACTACTCCAGCAGATACATGTACTCTTCTTGACTTATACTTTACTGGTATTTGGAATTCCAACAATAAAGGAACTGTCAAATACAAACTTGTTAATTTGCTTTTCTTAATGCTCCAATCAGGATCAAAATCAAGTGGTTGAATAACACCAGAATCATCATTTCCTATAGTAATATTTTGATCGAAACGATAATTATTCCACTCTAAACCCATTCCTGTAACCAATCCAATAGTATTTCGATTTTTTTGTAGGCTAATGTCGTACTGAAGAAAATTTATATTTACACCTAACGACTTTGCCATATCTAAATCCATAAAGTCTTGTTGATCATTTGGATAGCTACTATAGTCTTCATCAGCAAACCCATTTACACCTATTTCAAAACCAGCCCAATGTCCTCGAAAGCCCTGCTCCTCCTCTAAGAAAAATTCATCTTGATTGGCATCCCAAGGATGTACTTTCTGAATCCGAATTCTGGTTCCGTGCCAGCCATCAATTATATTTATTTGTTTTCCTCCTAGTCTTATTTTAGTAGTATCTCTGTCCTCTTCAAAACCTACTTTACCTATTTTCCCAATTTTTGCTTTGATACCTTTATCATCCTCTACCACTTTCACCAAATCTTTTTCGAGAAATTTAACTTTCGTAGTATCTGCACTAGTTTCCCAAGACTGTACCTTAACGGTTTCTTTACTTTCGGTTTTCTTTTTTTTGTTCGACCAAGAATCCTCAATTAAGATTTTCTTAGTAATAGTATCCATTTTTAACGTATCAACAACTTGCTGTGCGTTACTTCCAAATACAAGCCCAACGGCCATGGCTAATAAAAATATTTTTTTCATAAGATTTTAATTTTCTTGTTCCTCCCAAATAAAATTCACATTTGCAAATCAGCTTACTCGTACAGAGCGAAGAATGCATTACAAAGCAACATTTCACAGGTGTGTCTTTATCTAATTTCTATGGGTAAGACGAAGTGGTGAATGAATAGTTACAGTCTATTTAATTGTTTTCGAAAAACCGATGCCAACAGTGTTAAAATCTATTCTGGTTTTCTCGGTAGTAGAATCATATTTTTTCTCTAATTGCACATTTTTTCCTGCTAGTTCGCCCAATTTATCCACCCCATATTTCGCAATTGCATACAACACCGAGTTCTGAGCATTCTTTTCGGGCACACTCGATTTCCAAGACATACCTAGTTGTGCAAGTCCGTTATTTACCATACTACTAACCTGAAGTTCTTCCTTAGGAATATCTAATTCCTGTTTAAAATCTTCTGAATTTGTAAGAGCAATCATTTTTGTATCTAAAGAAATAGCCAATGGATCCACTCGCTTTTCGATCTCCTCAATCACTTCAGTCTTTATTTCCTTATTGCGGATAGATACTACTTTTTGATATTTTGATACTGGAACCGATTTTTCTGCAGGTAATACCTTCGCTTGTTCCACAATCACAGAATTTAGACTACCAACTGATTTTTTAGTATTCGGAACCGGTTTAGTTTTACTAATCACAGGTTCTGCCTTTGCGGTAACATTCTCGATATTTGAATGGTCTCCTTCGAATTGATACAAAGTTGTCCAAAGCGAAAAAAGTAGAATGATTGTAGCAGCTACTCCTATTCGTGAAAAATAAGTCCAATAAACCAATTTTCGAGCCTCTTTTTTCAGCTTCTCCTTAGCAGGAAATACAACACCAGTATCGGCATGTAAAATGGTCTTTTTATAAAGCTGATTCTCCTGTCGATAACTCTCGTGCTTTTCGACAAAAGCATCAAAAGCAATTTCATTTTCAACCGATAAATCTCCCTCTAAACGAGCAATACAAAAATCATCGAAACTTTCTCGAAAAGGAATTTCCTTTAAGTATTCAGCATCCATAACAGCATCCTCCATTGCAAATAAAGAACAATCCATCTCCTCCAGCTCTAATTTAAGATCCGGATTTTTGATCAAAAATTCTTCCAAAGCGATAGTCTGAAGGGAATTTAATGTTCCATCCAAATAGTCAAGGAAAAATTCTTCGTAGTTGTATCGTGTAATTTCTCTCATCTCCTATGTTCTTTATACAATAGATTCGATACTACCAATGTAATTTTTCAAGTGTACTCTTGCCCGATAAATATAAACTTTCACCTGCGACTCTGTTAAATCAGTAATTTTAGCAATTTCGAGGTAAGAATAACCTTCGTAATCGCGCAATAAAACAACCGACCTTTGTACTTCCGATAGTCGTTCCAAAGCTTCCTCTAAAATTTCGCCTAAATCAGAATAATGCTCGGAATGAGCATATTCCCGAACGTCTACCTTCTCAAAATCTTCTTTTCTTTTTTCCCGTCGAATCAAATCGATCATGGTATGATAAGCTGTAGTGTACAAATAAGATTTTACTTTCAGGAAATTTACATTCTCCACATTACGCCACAATTTCTCAAAACTATCCTGCACAACGTCCCTCGCTTTATCCTCATCTCTAATGTTTTTGAGGATAAACCGAAACATTCCGTCAGCATGCTGATCTACGCTTGTATTGTATTCGTTCTGGTTCATATTTGGTGGCAATCAAATCTAGGACGTATACACTTAAAATAAAGTTACAGGCAATTTTTTATTATCTTCGATATTCGAAACCATTTTTATTTAATCTGCAAGTTGAAACTCATCTTCAAAAAACTTATAAAAAAAACAATTTTATAAAGAATTACTAAAATTAAACGAACCATTGATATGAGAAAAATATTTTTTGCTTTAATTGCAGTACCCATCCTAATTTCCTCTTGCTCCAAATCTATTTATACCCAAAAGCAGGAAAATAATACCAATGAACATTTGGTGATGGCAACTCTCTGGTTTCAAAGAGCTTCTGAATGCAGGGCACTTTATTACCAAGCGTTTAATATAGCCAAACTTTCGTTGGATAATCAATTGGCATCCCAGAATGAAAATAGCTTGCCAAAAGCTGTAGTGGTTGATATTGACGAAACTGTTTTAGACAACAGTCCTTTCGAAACCAATTCCATTCGAACTGGCCAATCGTTTACCAGCGAAGCATGGACAGAGTGGACGGACATGGCAAAAGCATCTCCAACACCAGGAGCTCTTGAGTTTTTAAATTATGCTGCCACAAAAGGAGTAGAAACTTTCTATATCTCCAATCGCGATACTTCGGCCTTAACAAAAACCATCGAAAACCTTCAAAAATTAGGATTTCCATTTGCGGATAAACAACACGTTCTACTAAAAACAGATACAAGTGTAAAAACGCCACGAAGAAATAAGGTATTAGAATCTCATGAAATATTAATTTTAGCAGGCGACAATTTAGGCGATTTTGATGAATTTTTAGAGGATAGATCTACTGATTTTGGCTTTTCTAAAGTAGATAAAATGCAGGCTGAATTTGGAAATCGATTTATTGTTCTACCAAATCCAATGTACGGTTCTTGGGAAAAAGAAGTACTAAAAAGTAAAACCAAATTGGATGCATCCGAAAAAGAAAAATTGCGAAAGAAACGCTTAATAGGATACGAAGAACTGTAATCAAGATTTAAGCCCGAAAAAAAAAATCGGGCTTTCTTTTTCGTGGAAATATATCTCCACGAAAAATAAAATTATCTTTGTACAAATCAATTCAATAAGTTCCCGACGAAGCATGGCGCAAATTAATTCACACCTTTTACTTGTGAACCAGATTCCTTTAATAGATTCATTGAAACTATCGAACAATGAATTAAAGGATTCTCTCACTTTCCACTATGCACAACAAACAGGACCAACACAAGTAGGCCCGAAAGCTGAGGGAAAGCAAAGGTCGCTTACCGTATTTCAAATGGACTCTTTACTTGTTTCGGATAGCATTCCTATAATTGAAATAAAACCTACCATACAAATTATCCGTGAAAACGGAATTCCTATTGCTTCCCGCAATAGCGATTGGATGGTTGGAATACTTCTTTTTGCATTGATTTTAATGGCGATTGTACGATTTTCGTTTAGTAAATTCCTACTGCGAGTTTTCGATTCCACCATTAACTACCAAACTTCCTCTAACCTTTTATTAGAAAAAAATATGAGGAACTTAAGAGGATCTATTTTCTTGAACCTTCTTTTCTATGTGAATTTCGCATTATTTGTAGTACAATACTTTATTTATATACTTTCGCTTAATCGAGAGTACAATAACATTCTCATTTTTCTGTATTGTTTTGCCGGATTAGTAACGTTATACAATACAAAATACCTGTTCATTCGGTTTGTGGGCTACGTTTTTAACGGAATTAAGGAAAGTAAAGAATATTTACACACAGTATCTATCTACAATAAAAATTTAGGAGTAATTCTTTTGCCTATTACCATCAGTGCTCCGTTTATAGCGCAACACTCTGTACCAATCTTGCTAAACACAGGCTTAGTTTTATGCCTTATTTTTTATGTTTTTAGACTATTTAGAGGCTTTAAAATATTATTTCGCCAACATGTGGCAATATTTTATATGATTTTGTACCTTTGTGCACTGGAAATTTTGCCCTTGCTAATGATTTACAAACTGTTGTATTTATTAGTATAGGTCGGTTAACAAATTGTTGAACTAAACTCTACTATTTTGAAAATCAAGACGATCCTGGTTTCGCAACCAAAACCACAAACTGAAAAGTCACCGTATTTTGATTTGGCCGAAAAATATAATTTAAAAATTGATTTTCGACCATTTATTCAAGTTGAAGGAATTTCAGCCAAAGAGTTTAGACAAGAAAGAATCAATGTATTGGATCACAGTGCTGTAATCTTTACTAGTCGTACAGCAATTGACCATTTCTTTAGAATTTGTCAAGAACTTAGAATTACTGTACCCGATGAAATGAAATATTTCTGTATTTCAGAATCAACGGCTTTCTACCTTCAAAAATACATTGTTTATCGAAAAAGAAAAATATTCTTTGGAGAAAAACGATTTGAAGATTTAATGGAAATCATTTTGAAACACAAAGGAGAAACATTTTTAGTGCCTCTTTCGGACATTCATAAACAATCCATTCCTGAATTACTTACAAAAAGCAAAATAAAATATTCTAAAGCTGTTCTATATCGCACTGTTAGTAGTGACTTATCGGATTTAGCAGATGTGAATTATGATGTATTAGCATTTTTTAGTCCTTCAGGAATTGCATCATTGCTTCAAAACTTTCCCGATTTTAAACAAAACAGTACACTTATAGCAGCATTTGGACCAACGACATCAGAAGCGGTAACATCGAATAATTTACGACTTGATATTCAAGCTCCGATGCCACAAGCGCCATCAATGACAATGGCTCTAGATCAGTTTATTAAGAAGTTTAATAAGGATAATAAATAGGTGTTATCTCTAAAAATAGAATCAAACAAAAAGGGGAATAATTTCCTCTTTTTTTGTCGAGTTTTGTAATTATGGAAGAAAAGAATCGCTTCACATTTAAAAAGGAGGAAAGATTAACGCATAAAATCCTTATCGGAAAACTATTTTCTGAAGGAAAAGGATTTATTTGTTACCCTTTTCGGATTGTATGGAAAGAAGCGAAACTAAATTCTGAATTTCCTGCACAGGTAGCGATTACCGTCTCGAAACGAAGTTTTAAAAAAGCAGTTACTCGCAACTTGTTAAAAAGAAGAATCCGCGAAATTTATCGACTTACAAAACGAGAATTTTATCAGGAATTGGAGCACAAAGGAATACAGATTGCTTTTATGGTGGTATATTTACCAAAAACAATACTTACCACTTCCGAAATGGAGCACAAACTGGTAAAAGCCTTAAAGAGAATACCCAAAGAATATGAAATGCATTCTAACTCTTCTGCTAAAGGTGATTCTATACATCATGATACTGCCAATTAGGTTCTATCAATATGCAATATCACCACTCACTCCTTCGGCATGCAGGTATCACCCTACCTGTTCAACATATGCCATACAAGCGCTAAAAAAATACGGCCCGTTTAAAGGAAGCTACCTTGCAATAAAACGAATTATTTCCTGCAATCCTTGGGGTGGACATGGACACGATCCTGTTCCTTAGCTTTTATTTCTGAAGAAAAAGGAATTCGCTTACTGTATTTAGAACAATTCTTAATAAATTCACGTACAACAAGTTTATTCCTTTTCCCAATTTTGTTTTCTTGCAGAATGAAAGTGCTTTAGGGTTAACAAATGTTAAAGTGAATTGTTTTAAAAAGGGAATAATTATATTTGTTTCAACCTACATTATATTTTATTTCTTCTTATTTGTAAATTCGTGCGTTAGGGATAGCAACAGCTAGGCTGCGGGGAGAGTTATTTTAAATATCAATTTAAACAAAAACATATGAAGCTTCGTAAAAAATCGGGAGCCATCTGGCTACTTGCTGTTTTACTTTTAAGTAGTGCAGTTTTCTGGGGATTTAGCAGAGACGAGAGAAATTTTGAGATCAGCAAAAACTTAAACATTTACTATACTTTATTTCGAGAATTGAATCTATTTTATGTAGATGAGATTGATCCGGGCGACTTGGTAAAGAAAAGTATGGATGCCATGTTAACAACTCTTGATCCTTACACCACTTACATCTCCGAATCGGAAATAGAAGATTTTAAATTAATGACCACAGGCGAATATGCTGGTATTGGTTCATTAATCAGTAAACACAAGGATGAAGTAATAATTGCCGAACCTTACGAAGGATTTCCTGCTTTTAAAGCTGGATTAAAAGCTGGTGATGTATTGTTGGAGATAAATGGAACATCGGTATCAAAAAAGACTACCGATGACGTTAGCAGCCTTTTAAAAGGACAACCAAATGTTCCGCTTACCATTAAAATAAAGAGACCTGGGATTGATAAAACCATGGAGAAAAAATTAGTGCGTGAAAACATTCAGTTAAAATCGGTTCCCTACTTCGGAATGGTTTCTGATTCGATCGGATACATTCTTTTAAATCAATTTACCGACAAGGCTTCTGGTGAAATAAAAGAAGCTTTAAAAACGCTTAAAGAACAAAATGCAAAATCGATTGTTCTGGATTTAAGAGGAAACCCAGGAGGTTTATTAGATCAAGCAATTGAGATTGTGAACCTTTTTGTAAACAAAGGAGAAGACATTGTAAGCACCAAAGGAAAAGTTTCGCAATGGGACAAATCTTATACTGCCACCAAAACTCCTTTTGATGCCGAAATTCCAATTGCAGTTTTGGTAAACAGAGGATCGGCTTCGGCTTCGGAAATTGTTTCGGGTGCTATACAGGATCTCGACAGAGGAGTTGTAATAGGACAAAGAACCTTTGGTAAAGGATTGGTTCAAACCACAAGAAATTTGACCTACAACGCAAAATTAAAGGTAACTACCGCAAAGTACTACATTCCTAGTGGCAGATGCATTCAGGCATTGGATTACAGCCACCGAAACGAAGATGGAAGTGTTGGAAAAATTGCAGATTCTTTAATCACTGAATTTCATACTAAAAATGGTCGTTCTGTTTTTGATGGCGGTGGTGTTCTGCCTGATTTAAAAATTGAATCGGAGACCTACAGTAGTCTGACTATTAATCTGATTCGCAACTTCCTGGTTTTTGATTATGCAACTTTATTCGCTAATAGTCACGAAAAAATAGCAAGTGCGAAAGAATTTAAAATTTCGGATCAAGAATTTGAAAAATTCTCCCAATTCATTAAAGAACAGAAGTTTGTATACGAATCGGAAAGTACCGAAATTCTAGATGCGCTTAAAACAGCGGCTAAAGAAGAAAAATACTATGACATTTCGTCGAGTGAGTTTGATGCACTTACTGCAAAATTAGCTCCTAATTTAGATCGTGACTTAAAGCGATTTAAAGATGAAATCAGCGATTTACTGGCACACGAAATTATTAAAAGATATTACTACCAAAATGGTGGAATAGAATATAGTTTAAAAGAAGATAAAACGCTTATGAAAGCGATTGAAGTGCTACAGGATAAAAATGAATACCTAGGCATTTTAGACGGAAGCATTGGCTTGCATGCGTTACAAGTAAAATAAAAACAAATTTCATATGATTATTATTTGATTTTTAGTCGCCATATGGAACTTACCATGCTGGGATAATCATCTCTCTGTGTGTCAAAACACCCTTGTCATGGACGTTTCATAAAATATAAAAGACCATCTTTCTGTTGAGAGATGGTTTTTTTTTGCCTTACACAAGCTAGTTATTGCATTCCTAAGGTTTCTTTCACTTGTTTTCGATAGGTTCTTCCAATATTTAATTGGATATCCTCCACTAAAATATGATTGTTAGAAAAACGCTTCAGTCTATCTTTATTAATGATAAAGGAACGATGAATGCGTAAAAACTGCTGAGGCAACCTATCTTCTAAATTACTGATGTTTTCTTTCGTTTTAATTTCCTCGGTACTGGTATGAATGCGTACATAGTCGGATAAACTCTCCAAATAAATGATATCAGGAAATTTAATTTTAATTGTTTTTCGATTGGATATAATCTCCAAATAGTCTTGTTTCATTTTTTCCTGTTCTAGCAAAAATTCCTGAATAATTTGTTGCTTTTCTCTAATTTGCCGACTCATTAAAAGAAAGGAACCAACAAATACCATTAAATAAAGTAGTGCCGCCAACAGAAATGTATTGGAAGCGTTTGGTCCTAGATTTTTAAAATTAAAATTTCCCAAATATATAAAAGAGAATATCAGTACTATTGTTTCCAGATACATCGATACCACAGCAGTATAAAACGAATAGAAGCCAAAGCGAACATATTTCTTTTGCATGTAGTATCGGGGAACCAAAAAATAGTTAAAGAAGTACGACGTACCCAAAACAATCGGGAACAACATACTTATAAAGAAAAATGCGGCGATATTATTCCCCCAAGACACACCAAAAACCAACGTTAAAGAAAGAAGTACAAAAATCCAGTAAAAGATATGGTAATATGGATTCGACGATTTTTTAATCATTTGCAAATACTTGATTATTGTTTGTAGAACAAATTACGATTTAGCCTGGAGCAAGCTAATATTTGACTGCTCGGTAAAGTTTCAACTAATTTAGCACAGAAAATAAAGATATCTAAACAAAGTGGATAAACGACAGGTATAGACCCGTATTCGACCTTGCCTGCACCACACGAATCGCCTTACTTTGGAGGTATAATATTAATCTTTAAAAAGTAAAAATATGACAGATTTGTTTTTTATGGGAGGAGCACTCTTTATGGGAATTCTTAGCCTACTTCTTATTGCGATGCTAGCATGGATTGCTTACTATTTTTTCCTAGCTTATTTTTCGAAGAATGAGTTACAGGAAAAATCGCTTCGGAAATTGCAGTATGGAAAATCAATTGGATTATTTGCCATGATTTTTGGCATACTTGGACAATTACTTGGGTTATTTAATGCCTTCTCGGTAATACAACAAAGCGTAGATATCTCTCCAAATGTAATTTATGGTGGATTAAAAGTTTCCATGATCCCTACATTTTATGGAATCATTATTTACCTATTCTCTATTTTATTATGGTTTGTTACCAGCTTTTTAATTGAAAAGAAATTAGAGTAATCGGAGATCGAAATAAAGAAAAAGCTCATTCTTGCTATAAGAATGAGCTTTTAAATTTTTATCTGTTGTTTAATTAATGCGCCTGCAACCAGTTCTCTCCTACTCCCATATCCACGGTAAGTGGAACCGAGAGTTGAATGGCATTTTCCATTTCTTGTTTTAAAATCAGCTTCATAGGCTCCAATTCGGACAACAAACAATCAAAGTTCAATTCATCATGTACCTGAATAATCATTTTTGATTGCATTCCTTCCCGTTTCATCCGGTTATGAATATTAATCATCGCTATTTTGATAACATCGGCTGCCGATCCCTGAATGGGAGCATTAATCGCATTTCGTTCGGCTACTCCGCGAACTATTGCGTTACTTGAGTTAATATCTTTTAAATATCTGCGACGAGATAGCAAAGTAACTACAAACTCATCCTTGCGAGCTTTCTCCACACTTTCATCCATAAACACTTTAACTCCCGGATACGATTCAAAATAGCCTGTAATGAGCTCTTTTCCCTCTTTCCGACTAATTCCTAGGCGTTCGGCCAATCCCCAAGCCGAAATACCGTAAATAATTCCAAAATTAGCTGTTTTAGCTCTGCTTCGCATGTCCTTACTAACCTCCTCGATTGGTAGTTTGTAAATTTTAGCTGCGGTAGCTGTATGGAAATCGGCCTCGTTGTTAAAAGCATCTATCATGTTCTGATCCATACTCATGTGCGCCATTAGTCGTAATTCTACCTGCGAGTAATCGGCAGAAAGAAAGGTGTGCTTTTCGGAGGATGGAACAAATGCTTTTCGGATGTATCTTCCCTGCTCGGTGCGAATAGGAATGTTTTGCAAATTAGGATTGGTAGAACTTAACCTTCCTGTTGCGGCTTCGGCCTGATTAAAAGAGGTATGTATCTTTCCTGATTTTTCGTTGATATAAGTTGGAAGAGCCTCTACATAGGTCGAAATTAATTTCTTTAAAGATCTAAAATCCAATATCTTCTGAATAATTTCATGCTTATCCTTCAATTTAGAAAGAACATCTTCGGAAGTAGAATATTGTCCCGATTTGGTTTTTTTAGCTTTACTATCGAGCCCCATTTTATCGAATAAAATATCTCCCAACTGCTTTGGTGAAGCCACATTAAAATCGGCATCAGCCATTTCTTTAATGTCTTTCTCGATGCTATCTACCTCTTGGTTTAGCACCAAAGCATAATCTTTCAGGGTTTTTACATCAATACTAACACCGGTAAACTCCATATCTGCCAAAATACTCAACAAAGGCATTTCAATGTCGCGAAACAAATCCAGTAATTCGTTTTCTTTCATGCGACTTTCCAACTCCTCTTTTAGCTCCAAATTTAAAACGCACTCTTCGCAATACACTTCATGCTTAATAGGTTCCTGCTCGAGCATTAAACTTAGTTGCGTTTTTTTGCCTTTTGTTTTGTCGTTGTTCGCAATTACCTGATAATTTAAAACCGAATGAGCCACAAATGCAAAATCGTGCTTTAATTCGGGCTGAATTAAATAATGCGAAATCATGTTGTCGAAAATTGGACCTTTCACATCTATCCCATGCCAACGCAATATTAAAGTGTCGCGTTTTATATCGTGACCTATTTTTAAAATATTTTCATCTTCGAAAATAAATTTAAATTCTTGAGCTACTTTTCTTGCCGCTTCGAAATTTGGTGGGAAGGGAACAAAAAAAGCTTTGTCGTTTCGATACGAAAAAGTCAAACCAAGAAGTTGAGAGGTATTTGGATCTGAATCGGACAGAATTGTTCTAAATGAGAATTCTTTCTGAACACACAATTCTGCTTTCAAATCGGCTCTTGAAGCCTGATTTTCAAGCACAAAGAAGCCACAAGATAAGTCGTTTACATCTCTTAGAATCACTTCTTTACGTTCAACTGTATCCTTGTCCGTAAATTTTTCACTCTCTTCGGCAAAAAGGTTCCCTTGATTTTTAAAAACCCGTTCGGCCAAAGTGAAAAATTCTAATTCCTTAAAAATGGCTCTTAACTTGACTTCATCAAAATCTATCAATTTAAAATTCTCTTCGTCAAAATCTATAGGAGCATCCAAAGCAATTTTTGCTAACACTTTCGAAAATCGAACTTGTTCTTCCGATTCAATGACTCTTTCTTTTTGTTTTCCTTTTAGCTTATCGGTGTTCTGATACAAACCATCGATATCTTTATAGAGCTCGATTAATTTTTGAGCTGTTTTAGGACCAATTCCCGGACAACCAGGAATATTATCTGCAGTATCGCCCATTAAGCCCAAATAATCGACAATTTGATCGGGATGCTCCACCCCAAACTTTTCCTTTATTTCGGGAACGCCCCAAACCTCCACTTCTTTTCCAGAACTTTTAGGTTTAAACATGAATATATTCTCGCTTACCAACTGTGCATAATCCTTATCTGGAGTCATCATGTAAACGGTATACCCTTGTTTTTCGGCTTTTTTTGCCAAGGTTCCAATTACATCGTCGGCCTCGTATCCTTCTACGTCGAACTCGGGAATATTAAACCCCTGTATAATTGATTTGATATAAGGAATTGATTTTCTTAAATCGTCGGGCATTGGAGGACGCTGTGCTTTATACTCCTTAAACATCTCGTGCCGAAAAGTTGGTCCTATTGGATCGAATACAACAGCAATGTGCGATGGTTTCTCTTTTTCCAACACCTCGAGTAGCGTATTGGTAAAGCCGAGCATTGCGGAAGAATTAATTCCTGTTGAGGTAAACCTCGGATTTTTAATGAAAGCGTAATACGATCTGTATATCAGGGCAAAAGCATCGAGTAAAAAAAGTTTTTTACCAGAATGGGTAACGGATGAGTGCATATAATTTCAATTAATAATTGGATTCAAACAAAAGTACAAGATAATCGCTCTTGAGCAATTATCCATTACTAATTATTACTGAATAATACCAAATTTGAGTTGCAATACCACAAAATTTAGACAATAAAAAACCCGGAATTTCTTCCGGGTTCGTACTAATATTTTCTTTTGTTACTCATTATCATCGGCATACCACTCGGCAAAGGAGGTGGCAGTTTCGTGCAGTTTTAAGGAGTGTAGTTTCACCTCTAAAGGCAAACGAATACGAATTTTTTCTGCAAAATCAACAATCATATTTTCACAAGTTGGCTGATAATCAGTAATAAAAAAACGATCGAACATTTGTTCGATATTCAATTGCTCGAGATTTGGTGTTGCCTTACTTAAAACAACGGAATGATCGAGTTGATCTACAATTTCTTCGGCAACAATTTTTTTTAAATCGCCAAAATCCATTACCATTCCCAATTTAGAGTTGTTGGTATCAGTTATTGGCTCTCCAATAACGGTAACAAACAAAATATAGGAATGCCCATGAATATTTTTACAAAGCCCATCGTAATTCCATAAGGCATGAGCCATTTCGAAACGAAACTCTTTGGTTAATCTTACTTTCGCCATCTACTTACATTGTATAAAAAAACCAGCAATATACTGGTTCTTGTTTATCTTATCCATGTGTACAATTGCTGATACAATCAACAATATTACTTAGACTACAGTGCTTCAGGAAATAGTAAGTATTCTTGCCTTCTCTGCTTGAAGAAAGAACGCCTTTATCTTTTAAAATTCCCAAATGATGAGAAGTTGTAGATTGCTCTATTTTTAATAATTCATGAATTTCAGTCACTGTAAGCTTTTTTCCATCCTCCAGATATCCTAAAATTGCAATTCTCATTGGATGAGCAATTGCTTTAAGCATGTTAGCTGCTTGCTCTAGCTTAGCAGGTTCTAATTCTCTAATTTTCATACACAACTATTATTCAAGTAAAGTATCAAATGCAAATATATAAATATTTCCTTGAATAGTCTAAAATAGACATATTGAAATAGTTAAATTTCTCGTTTTGTATATAATTTAGTTAAAGTCTTAATAAAAACTAGAATTATAAATCCGAATATTTGAATTAGGAAGCGTATTAGGAGAGCAAGAAATGATTAACTTTGGTTGCTATGAATGTGAAAAAAACCAGTATCAGCGATATAAAAGCTCCAATTAAGAAGGAGATGGAGCAATTTGCTTCCTTTTTTAAGGATGCAATGAAAACAAAAATTCGTTTGCTAGATATCATTAACCGCTATATTATTAAACGCAAAGGGAAAGAAATAAGACCTATCCTTGTTTTTTTAAGTGCGAAACTTAGTGGCGAAATTAACGAATCGACCTATACTGCAGCTTCTCTTACCCAACTATTACATACGGCTACATTAATTCATGATGACGTGGTAGATGAAGCCTACGAAAGAAGAGGTTTTTTCTCGATTAATGCTTTATGGAAAACCAAAGCTGCTGTGTTAGTTGGTGATTTTCTGCTCTCGAAGGGTTTACTTATTGCGCTCGACAATAATGAATTTGGACAGTTGAAAGTACTTTCGGAAGCGGTTCGGGAAATGAGCGAAGGGGAACTTCTTCAGTTGGAAAAATCGAGAAAATTAAACATTACCGAAGAAGTTTATTTCGATATTATTTATAAAAAAACAGCAAGTTTAATTGCTACCTGCACTCAACTTGGCGCTATTTCGGCAAAAGCAAGTGAATCGGATCAGCAAAAGCTGAAAAAATTTGGCGAATATTTGGGAATTGCTTTTCAAATGAAAGATGATTTATTTGATTACGAAAAACAAGGAAGCATTGGAAAACCAACAGGAAACGACATTAAAGAAAAGAAACTAACCCTTCCGCTTATTTATGTGTTAAAAGAAATTTCGGAAAAAGAACGTCGTTGGGCGCTTCAAATTGTTCGAAAACACAATAAAAATTCGCAAAAAGTAAACGAGCTAATTTCCTTTGTAAAAGAAAAGGGTGGTATTGCGTATACTAGTGAAAAAATGATTGAATATAAACAAAAAGCATTGGATATTTTAAATGAGTTTCCCGATTCGGAAGCAAGAGAATCCTTACTGAAATTGGTTGATTATACTATTAACAGAAAAGTTTAACCATTTAATTTATTGGCAGCTGAACCGTAAAAACACTTCCTTTCCCTGGCGTACTTTCAATTGATATGGTTCCGTTATTTTGGGTAATAAATTCGTGACAAAGTATTAATCCTAAGCCTGTTCCTGATTCTTCTAAAGTTCCAACCCTGGTATAATTTGTATCAATACGAAACAATCGTTTCTGATTTTCTTTACTAATTCCTATTCCATCATCTTCGATAGAAATAAGTGCTTTGGAAACTGTTTTATCAATATTAATTCGAATATTTCCACCTGGGTTTGTAAATTTTATCGCATTCGAATATAAATTTCGAATGACAGTATCAATCATGTATTCGTCGGCAAAAGCTTTTGTATCTCCTTTTTTAGTAATTACAACACCAATATTTTTTCGGTTGGCTTTGGCCTGATGAAGCATCACATTCGACTCTACTAAATTCAATAAATCAATTTGTTTGGGAGCATGTACTATTTTCCCCATTTGAGACCTGCCCCATTCCAAAAGATTTTTCAATAAATTATATTCCTGATTGGCAGCCGATAGAATAATTCCAGAAGCCTCATGAATCTGAGCTTCGGACATTTCTTTAGAATTTGTATGCAGATTTTTCGCTATTGGAAGCAAGGCATTAAATGGATTCTTTAAATCATGTGCAATAATTGAAAAGAATTTATCCTTAGTAATAATAGCCTCATTTAAAGCTATTTCGCTTTGTTTCCGGACGGTAATATCGCGGGCAATTGCCATTAGAGTTTCGCATTCGCCTGTTAAATTAAATTCAGGTATTAATTGCCACTCAAAATGAAGAATTTCACCTGCTACACAAATGCTAAAATCAACTCGATGTGGCTTTTTGGTTTTAAAAGCAGTATCAATTTCTTGTTCCCAAAATTTGCACTTATCGATGGGAAATCCCATGTCGTAATGAGTTTTCCCTATAAATTCTTCGGGTTTAATTTTCAATAATTGTAAGGTTGCCGAATTCACAAAAAGATGCTTGTGATTTTTATTGAATCGCATAATTAAATCGGGAGCATTTTCAACAAGACTTCGGAAACGTTCTTCACTCTCCTGTAGTTTACTTTCTGCAACTTTCCTTTTTTCTATATTTCTGATGGCAACAAAATAAATTTTTGCACTCGAAATTCGAATTAAGTTTGCACTTACCTCTACAGAAATTCGTTTACCGGATTTACTAATTAAACTGGTCTCAAACAACGTAAAACCATTTGTTTCCATATCCTTCAAACGAAGATTAAAATCCATAGAACAACTGGGTTCATCAATATCTGTAATATTTAATTGAGCTAGTTCCTCTTTAGAATATTCCAATAAATCACTTAAACGGGAACTAAATTCAACCAAACTTCCTTTTTCGTCGTGAACTAGGAAAGCATCACCAGCTGATTCGAATATATTTTTATAGAACTCTTCTCTTTGTCCGATGTGATCGACCAAATTGTAGTAGCTAGATATATCTTTACTACTTACAACAATCCTCTCTGTTACCCCTTTTTTATTTACAATAGGAAATAAATACTTCTCTTCGAACTTTATTTTATTATTTACGGTAGATGATTTTAAAAAACTACTCGACTTCCCATTATCAATAACCTGACTAGCAACGCATTCTGAACAAGGATCATTTAATCCATAAAAAATACGATAACACTTCTGCCCAATTAAGTCGGATCGTTTTAGCTTAGTTCCTAATAGTCGCTTCTCATTCACTTCCACGATGGTGAAATTGGTATCAATTACTGAAAAGCCATCCTTACCTTTCGCTAAAGATTTAGATGCATCGAACACTTCAGGATTCGGGGCCGATGGAATGAGTTCCCTCAATCTTTCAACTTCGTTTTCCAGCTCTTGAATTCGACGTTTCAACAGGTCATGGGAATCATTGTGCATGTACAATTGGGAAATAAAAAGGTGATGTTAAATAAACTTGTTGCAAGTAAATAAAAAAAGTCGGAAATGATCCGACTTTTAAGTTAATTATTGTATGTTTTAAAAATATTTTATCTCTTTCTGCTCACCGGTTTCCATAAAATGTATTTCTGACAACAGCTTATTAGCCAAACTTGAAGCTCCAATTCTTAAATATTTATTGTTTAACCATTTTTCGCCCAAGTTCTTTCTGGATATCGCAAAAAACTCGATTGCATCTTTCCCAACCGAAATGCCACCTGCTGGCTTAAAGCCAACCATTTTTCCGGTCTTATCGAAATACTCTTTAATGGCTTGTGTCATAATATAAGCAGCCTCTAAGGTAGCGTTTACAGGAACTTTACCGGTAGATGTTTTAATAAAATCGGCACCTGCCTCCATTGCAAGAATAGATGCAGTACGAATATTAGTTGCTGTTTTTAACTCTCCTGTTTCCAAAATCACCTTTAAGTGTCCTTTTCCACAAGCTTCTTTCTGACTTACAATTTCGTCGTAAACAGTTTGATAATTTCCCTCTAAAAAAGCACCAATTGAAATGACAATGTCAACTTCATCAGCTCCTTTTTCAACAGCCATTTTACACTCTAATGCCTTAACTTCTATAAATGATTGAGAAGATGGGAAAACACCGGCAACAGAGGCAATATTAACGCCCTCTGCTTTTAAGTTTTCATTTAATGTTGGCACTTGGTATGGGTATACGCAAATTGCGGCAACATTTGGCATGTCAAAATCGTTCTGGAAGTTATTTACATTTTCGGCAAAACTTTTGGCTCTTGCATGTGTGTCGGTTGAATTTAAAGTTGTTAAATCGATCAACGAAAAATTCTTTTTTAAATTCTCAACCGTGTACAAAGAATCAAAATCGGAAGCTAAAATCTGTTTTACCTGATTACTAACCTCTTGATCATTCAATTCTAAATTGTACGATTTCAAGATCTCTAAAATGTTTCTTTTCATCCTTGCTAAGTTTTAATTAGGATGGAGCGTCAAATCCAATACTTGTCGCTACATAATGTAAATAAATAAAAATAAACCAGTTGCGGACGTTTCCGCTGATTTTTCCATCTGCATAACAGAAAGATCTGTTGTGCTACTTTTCAGAACAACAAAACTAATCTATTTTTTACTCTTCCCCTATTTCTAGGATATTAATTTATTTGAACTTAGAATTGTTGCGGCAAAAAAAGCCAAAAGCATCGAAATGATGACTTTGGCCTTCTTCTAACTCAAAACAAACTATATTTTACTGTTTTACAATTTTAAATGCTTTTCGTAGTCCTTCCGATTCAATTACCAGCAAATATAGGCCACTCTGTAATTGTTGGATCGATTTATGAATTTTAGCTTCCCCACCAATCGTTTTACATTGTTCTTTAAACACCTGACTACCGGTCATATCGCACAAAAATATACTAAATTCACGATTGGCAAAATCGGACAAATCGATGTGCAATTCATCTGCAGTTGGGTTTGGATAAATACTCACTTTTGCCGCTGTAAAAACAGCGTCTATTCCTGTTGTTATTGCTACTTTAATTTCGAATTCTTGACTGGCAGAAAGTTGACCATCTGAAAGCTCTAAAGAGACATTGAAAACGTCAGACTCTGTTGGGATACCAGATAATGTTCCGGTACCATTTGCATAATCAACCAATGACAACCAACTTGACATTTCTAAAGCTGAAAGATTACATTTATCGCCATCAACATCTTGATACTTTATTGTGTAAGTATACTCTTCCCCTACTCTAGCTTCCAATATTGGTTCTGATAAAAATTCGGGAACCTCATTCACATCCTCAATATTGATCGTAAATCGTTCGTCGAAACTTAATCCGCCTTGATCGGTTACTGTTACTTTTATAGAATAGCTAATGTGATCTTCAGCATTAAAAGACGCTTTAGAGACAATCTTATCTCCATCTATATCGAAATAACTGTTCTCAGCCAACTTATAGGTGAAAATTTGATTGATATCAGGATCTGTTGTAGTAAGCACTCCAACTTCAGTACCAACGGCGGCATTTTCAGCAATTGTTAAGTTCGATAGCAGAATTGCTGTAGGTGCTTCATTCGAATTTAGAACCTCAATTGTAAAGTTCTGTTTAAAGCTTAAACCTCCCTGATCAGTTACTGTTATTTCAACAGAATAAGAATCCTCAACTACATAATTGAAAACAGCTTTGCTTACCAATTTATTTTCTATCAAGTCGAAATTTTCATTTTCAACAATTGTATAGGTGAACATTTGACTTGCATCTTCATCGGTAGCTGTAAGTGTTCCCACTTCAGTTCCAATAGCTAAATTCTCAGCAATTGTTGCATTTGATAGTTGAATTGCTGTTGGGGAATCGTTCTCATCTGTAATTTGAATCGTAAAGTTTTTTAAGTAGCTCAAATCACCTTGATCTGCAACTGTAATCTCGACAGAATAAGAATTCTGAGCTTCAAAATCTAAACTTAATTTAGTAATTAACTTGTCTCCAACTATTTCGAAATTCTCATTTTCAGCCATTGTGAAAGTGAAGGTTTGGTTGGCATCCTCATCACTAGCCGTTAAAATTCCTATTTCACTTCCGACTGTTAAATTTTCAGCAATAGTTAAATTTGAAAGTTGAATGGTATTAGGAGCTTCATTCACATCCATAATTGTAATTACAACATCTTCAACTGCTGAAGTATTAGTTCCATCACTTACTGATATCGATAGGATGTAACCAGTTGTCGATTCAAAGTCAAGATTTGTATTATCTACAAGCGTAATTTCTCCAGTTCCTGAATCGATAGCAAAAATAGCATCTGTATTACCTCCTGTAATCATCCAATTGCTAAAAGTTGTACCTGAATCAGCATCGGTTGCTAAAGCCGTTCCCACACTTGTATTATTTACTGCATTTTCATCCATATTAAAAGTCTGTGAAGCCGTAATAACAGGAAGTTGATCGTTGATATCAGTTACATTAATACTTACTGTTTGAACAGAACTGGTATTTACTCCATCGCCTACTGTTACGGATAAAGTGTAAGTAGTTGTTGTTTCAAAGTCCAAATTCGTATTGTCTGCAATCGTAATTGCTCCTGTTGATTCATGAATCACAAAAATTGCATCTTCATTACCTGCGGTAATTGTCCAACTGCTAAAAGTCGTACCTGCATCGTCATCTGTTGCTAAAACAGTTCCTACACTAGCATTGATTTCAGCATTTTCATTTACATTGAATGTTTGGCTTGCAGTAACAACCGGAATAGCATGAGTCTTAAACACAACTGCAGAACCATAAAAAGTGCCTGCAGAATTTATAGCATAAGCTTTTACCGAATACGATGTTCCTTCCGTTAATCCAGTAATGCTTTCATCAAAAACACCTGTTCCCGTACCCAAAGACTCCGCAAATTTAATTACTCCAGTTCCCCCTATTTCGGGATTACTATTTGTTGCCGTTTCAGAATAAACAACTCCTCGTTCGCTAATCGAAGCTCCTCCATCGGCTGTTACTTCTCCACCCATTGTAGCAGTTGTAGCTCCAAAAATTGTAATCGCTGCTGTTGCTACAGTGGGTGTGTTAATTGTAGTAAAATTCCAACTACTTGACGCTACCGTGATTTCAGAATTCCCATTATTGCTTACATCTTTCACGAAACCAGAACTAATCTCAATGGAAATCAAACTATTTACAGGTAAACTCTCCGTTATTTCTATACTAATAGTCTTATTATCTGCAGACTGTATAATTGCATTTTTATCTTCAAGTACAGACAAATCGTAAGTTTTCAAAATTGATTCTTCACTAATCAAAGAAAATGTACCTGTTGATGCAAGATTTATTTCTTCATCAAAGCTTACCGATAGCTTTGGTTTTAAATTCACAGCTGTTGCATTATCAAGTGGACTAAAAACGGATACTATAGGTTTTATGGTATCTATAACCGTAATGGTAAAGGCTTGCTCAACATATCCAGCATCATTAGTGGCTCTAATCACAACTGAGTGATCTCCTAAATCTGACTTAGCAGGGGTTCCTGATAATATTGCACCGGTTTGCAAACGGTAAACTTCATTGGTTCCAAACTTCGCATAAACAAGTGCTCCTGAAGATGTAAATGACAAACTCCAAATATTGTCATTCGTTAATAATGATACATCTTCATAAGACGAAAAATCCTGAGTATATTTCCGTACCCCACCAGATGACATAGAAAGGTAAAAATTTCCTCTTTTGTCCTGCCTAATTGAACTAACATTATTTGGTAAACCCGAAAGAACAGTTGTGATACTACTTCCATCATACTTTAAAATTGATTTTTTACTCCAAGTAGCAATATATAGATTGTCATCTTGATCAAAAGTTAAACCAAAAGGTCCACCACTAGGTACGCCATCTGATGAATCTAATAATAATTCTACTGCTTTAGAATCTTCATTTATTCGGGAGATAGTAGCTGAATTCCAATCAGCAGCGTAAATCCAGCCATCTTTATCTGTTAATGAAAGTGCTCCTCCTGCTATCGAGGCAATTGTTTCTTCGATAGCTGATGAATTATCTAGAGGCAAACGAGTAATCGACTGACTTGAATTACCATAACGAGGAATATACAAGTACCCATTTGCGATATGGAGAGCATAAACCTGCCCTGAAATTAAATCATTCCTCCACAATGTAGTATTACCATCAGGAGTAATTTTATATATTGTAGTTCCATTATTGGTAATCGCATAAATATTACCCTCATCGTCGCCAGCTACACCAGAAATAGAAACGCCTTCTGGAATATCACCAAAACTGCTTGCTTGATTTTGTCCATCAGCACTAGCCGTAAGCCAGGCAGGTACAGTTGGTGCTGAAATTATTGTTTCTAATTCCCCCTCGGTTGTGGCAACAATACTATAAGCGTATGGCTTATCGTAAGCTACAGTTAATTCTGGTGTTGTAGTAATTGTTGGTTTATTTACCGTTGTAAAACTAACTTGAGAACCATAACTTGTCCCAGCACTATTGGTGGCATAAGCACGAACATAATAAGTTGTACCGCTTATTAAACCTGTTATATCTGAGTCAAATGCTCCGGTTGCAGTAATTGCACCTTCTTCGGTTTTACTATCTGCTACTGTTGGTGTCCCCGATGTATTCCAACAAACGCCATGTTGAGTTGGATTTGGCGAACCAAGATCAGGAATACTTCCATTTGCCGTGGCTGTTGTCGTTGTAATACTGGAAATTGACTGAGTGGTCACAGTGGCTATTTTTGCTAAAGTTTTAAAATTCAATATTGTATTGGCTACAATACCCGCATAAGAGTTTCCATTACTGTCATCAATTGAGGTGGAAGCCAATTGAATAGCATAATTGGTATATTCTTCCAAATCGCTAGTAGGATTCAAGGTAAGGGTATTAGTTGAAATTGAAACTTGGGCTCCCGGAGAAGCTACATCAATAGTAACGGTACTCGATCCATCATCCAAGTCGATTATCTGAATATTACCTGTACCAAATTCGATATTTTCACTGAAGGTTAAGGTAATATTAGCTGAAGTCGATATACTATTAGCATCATTAGCAGGAACCGATGAATTTAAAGTAGGATTAACCAGGTCAACCGTGTGTACAGCACCAAGATTATAGGTTGCAGGTGGAGTATTAGCCGATACATCTGCAATATTTGTTGAAGCATTTAAATCCAAGCGTAATGTTCCTGCCCCACTAATTCCATTCACAGTTACATTCATACTTGTGCCTGAAGAAGCACTCACCGAAGCAATAGTTCCATTGGCAGTATTAACTTTTGTCAAAGAAAAGTCATCAACGCTTACATTCACAACCGACTCGTTAAACTCGACAACGAAAGTGATTGAAGTAGCCGTAACAGCTGGAGAACCACTGATGCTTATACTGCTAATTTCTGGTTTGGTAACATCATTAACCATTACCCTAACTTGAACCGCGCCCGTACTCTCAGCACTATTGTTATCTTGAACAGTAGTTGTAAAGGAATTTTGCGATCCTATAAGGTTGTTCGCAGGTGTCCAATAGGCATTATTCGAAGCATCAATGGTTTTATTTGTTGTTGCATTAAAAGAAGTCGCAGAACCTGAATCTGCACCAATATTCAATGTTCCAGAACTTAGGGCTTTTACAATAAAGGCATCAATGGTTCCATCTACATCGGTCTCATTTCCTTGCGCTTTTAATTCAGCAAGGGTAATTTCTATCTCCGTATTTTGATTAGTTGTTTCAACTACGGAAGCAAAACTTGTTAATGTTGGCGCATCATTATTTGCCTGAACCGTTACTGTAGAAGCAATTGAAAGTACCGCAATATTATCATTGCTACCTATATTACTACCACTGTCCGTTAAACTAGTTATAGTCACTACCCTATTAGATGTATTCGGTGTATTACTATTGTTCTGGTAGGAAATTGCATTGATTAAGCTTTGTAAGCCAACAGAACTTAAGGTACCTCCACTAAGACTTAATGTTACTGTTGTACCACTTACAGAAACACTATAGCTAAGAGAATTTGTAGCTGTGGTTCCCGAAGTCCCATTTGTAAGTGTGATGGCTGTTCCATCTAAATTTAATTTTTCACTGGAACCATCATTTACATTGGTAAGGTTCATTGTAAAAGCAGAGAGGGTCTGTCCACTTTCAACTGTAGAAGCTGATGCGCCAATAAATACTACGGCTACACTTCCATCTTCAGTATATGTAGGATTGTTTCCTGTTGCTGTCAAAGTAGGTTCATCATTTACTTCACTTATATCAAAACTAACCGATGCAGCACTTGAGGTATCCGTTCCATCATTAGTCGTAAACGAAATCGTACCTGCATTGGTTCCATTTAAATTAGCAGTTGGTGTAAAAGTTGCGGCATCTAATGCAGCATTTATATTAGCCAACGTACCAGCTGCCGTAAAACTAGTTGAACCGTTTCCACTACCTCCAAACGTAATACCTGTAGTTCCAGTTGTAAGCGTTCCTCCGGTTATTGTGAATGTAAGAGTTTGGTCATCTCCATCAACATCTACCACTTGAATATCATTAGCTAAAACAACATTTGTCTCATCTTCGGCTACTGTTGGAGCACTTGGGGCTGTGGCTGTTGGGGCGGCGTTGGAAGTGCCCGTAGTAAAACTCATACTCGTCTTATTAACACTATTTAAACGATTATAAGTCATTCCATAGGTATTATAAAATGCTGCCTTTCCTACTTGAATATAATACTCAGTGTTTGCATCAAGTGTCGTAGCTGGATTAATAGTTATTGTTGAAGTAGCAACACCCGTAACTTTTGCATCATTTCCTGCAATGGATTCTACAGTGCTATTATCACTTGTTTTAAATATCGTTATTGTCCCAAGACCTGCACTTGTTATTGCCTCATTAAAATTTAACACAATATTAGTATTTACATCTACTCCTGTAGCGTTATCAGATGGTGCAAATGATGATAACACAGGAGGTGCATAGTCTTGAGTAAGGTAGACAGTTGGGGAAAAAAGATCATCATCACCATCATTATCAAAATCTGCAATTAAGTACTCACTTGCATTCTTAAGAGGCAACGTAATATTAGGTACAACTTTAGAGAATACACCACTTCCGTTATTAGAATAGAAATTATAATCACCATCATAACTTATTAAACTGCCTTCATAAGCTATAAAGTCAATATCTCCATCTGAATCATAATCAATATCAATTATAAATCGATAGTCATCGGTAGAAGGACTTGCACCTGCAGTAGCTACGGGATTTGTTGCTGATGTAAAAATTCCACTTCCATTATTAGTAAAATAGCCTGTTGGAGCAAAAATGTCATCATCACCATCATTATCGAAATCTGCAACTAAGTACTCACTTCCATTCTTAAGAGGAAGAGTAACATTTGGTACTATCTTAGAGAAAACACCACTTCCATTATTTATATAAAAATCATAACTATCACCATCATAAGCTATAAAGTCAATATCTCCATCTGAATCATAATCAATATCAATTATAAATCGATAATCGCCATCATCAGTGGTTGCGCCAACAGTACCGACGGGATTTGTTGCAGAGGTAAACGTTCCAGCTGTTTGTGAAAAAGAATTTTGACTAAATAAAATAATGGCAAAAAAGAATAGTAGAAAAGTAATTTTCTTCATGGTAGTTTTGAATTTTGACTTGGAAATAAATCGATCATTACCATTATCCAGGTTGGAGTAAAAATGTTTCATATAACTGTTTTAAGGTTTTACATTTTAGGAGAGACTACCTGTTTCGATATTCTCACTTTTTTTAAACTAAGTAGTACACTACTACTGCATGTATTTACATAGATACTTACTTTTAATTGAATGACCATTATACTCATATTGGTGACGAACGTTTCAATGTGTTACATAAACAAGCATATAACATAACATTAAACCAAACAGTATATACTAATCCTTACAGACTATTTACTAACTAAACACTAAAGCAAATAAAAAGGCCAAAGTCTTCATAATGATGACTTTGGCCTAAGATAAATTTAAAATATATTTCAATGGACTAATTAAGAATCGAGTAACTTATTCAGAATAAGAAATTTAAATAAAACCTACAATAACTTAGTGTTATTTATATGCCTCTCCTTATCGCGATTGGTTTTCTTTTCCAAATTCTTCTGAAAAGCCTCATTTAAATCCACTCCTGTTTGATTCGCCAAACACATTAACACCCAAAGAACATCGGCCATTTCATCTGCCAAATCCACTTTTTTATCACTCTCCTTAAAGGATTGTTCTCCATATTTTCGGGAAATTATTCGAGCAACCTCTCCCACTTCTTCGGTTAAAATGGCCATATTGGTTAGCTCATTAAAATAACGAACTCCATATTTTTTAATCCACCAATCTACTTTTTCCTGCGCTTCCTTAATTCCAATCTCATTCATGATCTATTCTTTGTTTTTTGTATCCATTATAATGGTTACCGGTCCATCGTTAACTAATGTAAGCTTCATATCGGCTCCAAACTTGCCAGTTTTCACGTTTTTTCCAGATTCATTCTCCAAACAAGTAACAAAGTTCTCATACAAAGGGATAGAAAGTTCAGGCTTTGCGGCATGAATATAGGATGGACGATTGCCTTTTTTCGTTTTCGCATGAAGTGTAAACTGGCTCACAACCAACATACTACCGTCAACATCCAATACGGATTTGTTCATCACTCCTTCCTCATCGTCAAAAATACGCAGGTTACAGATCTTTTTACTCAACCATTGAGCATCTACCTGAGTATCCGAATTTTCAATCCCTACCAATACGACTAAACCTTGTTCTATTTCACCAATTATTTCCGAATTCACGCTCACAGAACCTTCCGTAACACGCTGAACTACAACACGCATACTATATATTTTATAATTACAAATAAATATTTTATCCAAATATAATACTTCATCAACAAGTAAAAAGCTTTCGCTTAAGCTGATTTGAAAAACAAACAGCCTATTAAAATTGATTCTAAATTAAAATATTTCCCAATTAATAATGATATTTGTAAACTCAAAAATAAACAAACAAAGCATGTTGTATTTTATTAGTTCCTCTCATCAGCCAGCATTTAACTTAGCAACCGAAGAATATTTACTTAAAAATTTCGATGAAGATTTCTTTTTTTTGTACCGTAACTCTCCTGCCCTAATTGTAGGTAAGCACCAAAATACCCTTGCCGAGATTAACTTAGAGAAAACAGAACAGGAAAACATTCCTGTGTACCGTCGTCTGTCGGGCGGAGGCACCGTTTTCCATGATGAAGGCAATTTAAACTACTGTTTTATTAAAAAAGGGGAAAAAGGGAAACTGGTGAATTTTCAAAAATACAGTCAACCAATTATTGATACGCTTCAAAAATTACATGTAAATGCTAAGTTTGAAGGAAAAAGTGATTTAACCATCGCTGGAAAGAAATTTTCGGGCAATGCATCGCATGTGTATAAGAATAAAGTAATGCAACATGGAACAATGCTATTTTCAAGCGATTTAGAGCAGTTAAATCAACTACTAAAGGTTAATCCATTAAAGTTTAAGGATCGTGGCGTACGATCGATTAGAAGCAAAGTGACCAATATTAGCGACTATCTTTCCCATCCGTTGTCGGTGGAGCAATTCAGTCATCTGATCCTTGAAGATCTGCAACAAAAATTCCCAGAATCCAAAAAATTTGAGTTTTCTTCTATCGACCTAAAAAATGTAGAAAATTTAATGTCCGAAAAATACGATAATTGGGAATGGAACTATGGCTATTCCCCGAACTATAATTTTGAAAAGCTATCCAATTTCGAAGGAGGTGCCATCTTGGAACTTAACCTGCAAGTTGAAAAAGGAATTATTAAAAATCTAGAAGTATTCGGCAATTGCATTGAAAACAAGCAGGTTTTAAGCTTTAAAAAAGAAATGCACCACACACACCATAACAAAGAGTCTGTAAATAAAGTGCTTAACACGCTTCCTATAAACTTATACTTTAAAAAAATAACTCAAGAACAGCTATTATCTGCTTTTTTTTGATAAAAAAAGCAAAAACTATTTTTTAAGTAAAGAGGATTCATTAAAATATTTCCAAACAGTTAAAGCTTTAGCATTCCCCAGCTCTATCCCTAACTCTGCAAGCGTGGCCTTTTTCACATACTCAACAGATTTAAACTTTTGAATCAACTTTTGAACCGATTTAGGACCAATTCCTTCAATTTTATCCAATTCGGAACCGATGAATGCTTTTGACCGCTTTTGTTTGTGAAAAGTAATTGCAAAACGATGCGATTCATTTCGTAAATACTGAATCGTTTTTAAAGTTTCCGAATTCTTATCAAGATACAAAGGATATGGATCGCCGGGAAAATAAATCTCTTCTAATTTCTTAGCGATTCCGACTACCGAAATTTTCCCTCTTAATTCTAATTTGTCAAGACTATTCAAGGCTGCTCCTAGTTGACCTTTACCTCCATCAATAACAATTAACTGTGGCAAACTTTTCTCCTCTTCCAGTAATCTTTTATAACGTCGGTAAATTATTTCTTCCATAGAAGCAAAATCATTAGCTCCTACAACTGTCTTTATATTAAAATGCCGGTAGTCCTTTTTATAAGGTCGCGCATTTCGAAAAACTACACAAGAAGCCACGGGATTCGTTCCTTGTATATTGGAATTATCGAAACATTCAATATGAACGGGTGCATCTTTCAAACGCAAATCAGTTTTCATTGTTTCAACAATTCGATCTGCATGCGTCTGTTTTATCGTTTTATCGCCTTTCTTTAACTTCTCGAGGCGGTAATATTTCACATTGCGAAGCGATAGGTCCAGTAATTTCTTCTTGTCGCCACGTTGAGGAACTATAAATCGCACATTTTGAATAGATAAATCAAGTTCAAAAGGAACTAAAATTTCTTTAGCGGTACTAAAAATCTTTTGTCTAATTTCTGTAATAGCCAACACCAATAAGTCCTCTTTACTCTCGTCCAACTTTTTCTTCAGTTCAATAGTATGAGCTTGTATTATCGCACCATTTACAACTTTCAAAAAGTTGACGTAAGCTGCATCTTCATCATCCAGAATAGAAAAAATATCAATATTATCAATAGAGGGATTTACAATGGTTGATTTGCTTTGATACTTTCCAAGCAGTTCTAATTTCTCTTTAATTACATGAGCTTCTTCAAACTTAAAATCAGTTGCCAACTCCTGCATCTTCTCTTTCAAAACCGAAGTAACACTACCAATATTTCCTTTTAAAATATTTCGAATATCTGCAATCTTGGAATCGTAATCTCCTAAACTTTCCTTTCCCTCACAAGGAGCCTTACAATTACCAATATGATATTCCAAACAAAGCTTAAACTTTTGCTCCTTTATCCCCTTTTCGGTCAGCCTCAAATTACAAGTTCTTAACTGATACAAAGAATTAATCATATCCATTAAAACTCTTACCATTTTAACACTAGTGTAGGGACCAAAATATTCCGAACCATCTTTTACCAAATTACGAGTAACCTGTACTCTTGGGAATTCTTCTTTCTTAATACAAATCCAAGGAAAAGATTTGTCATCTTTTAAAAGCACATTGTAGCGCGGTTGGTGTTTCTTTATTAAATTATTCTCTAGTAAAAGAGCATCCTCTTCCGACTCCACTACAATATGACGGATATCCACAATTTTACGAACCATTATATTGGTTTTGGCAGAATCATGAACCTTATTAAAATAGGAAGCAACTCTTCGTTTGAGTCGCTTCGCTTTGCCTACATATATTATTACTTTGTTCTCGTTAAAGAACTGATACACTCCTGGCTCTTCCGGAAGAGCAGCCACCAGAGTTTTCAAATAGTCTATATTTTTATTTTTTATCACCTAATTTACTTTTTACGAATATAGCTTAGTCTTCTTTAAAAAGATCAACCACTTTGAATTGTTTTACATCAAATAGCCCTTTGTCCGATAATTTTAATTTAGGTATTACTAATAAGGACATAAAGGCAAGGGTCATAAATGGCGATTCAAACTGGGAACCAAGAGTGGTTACAAATTTACTTAAACGCATATAATCACTCACCAACTCCTCTCCTGTTTTATTCGACATCAATCCTGCAACCTCTAATCGAACCGACTCACTTTCTCCATTATTTACAGCAACAATACCACCCTTCATTTCAACTAAAGTATTTATTGCATGTAGTAATTCTTCATCGCTAGTTCCAACTGCAATTATATTATGACTATCGTGTGCAATACTTTCGGCAATAGCACCTTTAGTAAAACCAAAACCTTTGGCAAAACCCATTACGGGCTTACCATTATCGTATCGGCTCATCACCACCATTTTTAAAACATCATTATTCACATCGGAAACAACATTACCATCAACAACTTTTGCATTACACAACATAGAATCTGTAATAAGATCCCCATCCGTCACTACCATTGCTCGCAACAAACCACTTTTCGCTTCAACTGTCAAATCGGATACCTCAATTGGTTTGCGACTAAAATTATTTAAGATGATTTCGTTTTTCACCTGAAATAAAACTTTCTTGTCCTTATAGATGCATATTCCTTTTCGAAAAACCTGTTCCACCACAAATGATTTCGGATTATCAATCACGATAAAATCGGCAGCATCACCAACTTGAAGTAAACCTAAATCCAATCCATAGTGCCGAATTGGATTATAACTTGCAGCTCGAAGTAAAGCAAATAAGTCAAGACCTCTTTTCAATCCTTTTTTTATCAGATGATCAATATGCCCTTTCTCGATCAAATCATCGGGATGCAAATCATCAGTACATAGCATTACTTTATCGGGATGTGTTTCCAATAAAGAATACAAAGCATCAAAATCTTTTGCAGCACTTCCCTCTCGAATTTGAATCATCATTCCTAGTGAAATTTTCTCCAAGGCTTCCTCCAAAGTAGAACATTCGTGATCTGCCGAAATACCAGAAGCTACATATTTTTTGAGCTCCGCACCTTTTAATCCGGGAGCATGACCATCAATTTTCTTCCCCAACTTTTTGCAAGCAACTATTTTCTTAAGTACTTCGAGATCGTCGTTCACAACCCCGACATAATCCATTACCTCTGCCAGACAAACCACCTCCTCTCGCTTTAGTAAGCTTTCCACAATATTACTATCCAAAATAAAACCAGAAGTTTCAAACGGAGTTGCAGGAACACATGATGGAACCCCGAAACGAATTTCTAATGGAACCTTCCCTGCATCGTTAATCATGAAATCAACACCAATTTCACCAAGTACATTTGCAATTTCGTGCGGATCGGTAACCAAACCTAAAGTACCTTGGCGTACGGATAAATTTGCAAACCGACTTGGTATAAGTAGGGAACTTTCGATATGCATATGTGCATCAACTAAACCTGGTAAAATATATTTATCTGGGACGAAATCTCTTCTGACTATGGAGATAATTCTCCCCTCTTCAATCACGACTTCCGCATTAATTATTTCACGAGAAATAACATCTACTACTTTGCCTGATATTGAAAAACTATTACTTGTCATAGTTAAAATTTTATCGTTTCTAAAAACTCACAACGACCAGACTTGCTAAAAAAGGATAATGACACCTTCAAAAACGCCCGAAATCAGCTTCTCAAGAGATGAAAAGTCAATTTCGGGCGTTTTAAGGAGTAAACTATTTCGAAATACTCCTTAGTTCCACGTGGAACGTTATCGTCCCATTAGCACTAAAAGAACATTAATGTCACTAGGCGAAACACCCGATATTCGGGACGCTTGACCGATAGTTTGAGGCCGTATTTTATCTAACTTTTGTCTTGCCTCCGTCGAAATTGATTGCAAACTTGTGTAATCAAATCGCCCTTTTATATTGATATTTTCCAAACGAGTTAACTTTTCTGCGATTAACTTTTCTCGATTAATATATCCAGAATATTTAATTAGAACCTCAGCCGCTTCTATAATTTCTTCTCGTCTATTCGGAATTGCATCCACCATTTCTTTTAATGGTGCAATATCCTCCACCAAATCCATTATTTGCACTTGAGGACGAAGAATAATATCGTACAACTTCACACCTTGCTTTAATGCAGAGGTTCCCAATTTCTCGAGTACTGGATTTAAGAATTTCGGCTTACAGCTAAACTCTTTACAAAAGGTAACTAATTTATCTCTATATTCAATTTTCTCTTCTAGTAAATCCATTCTTTTCTGTCCTACTAATCCTAACTTAAAAGCCTTAGGACTTAGACGAAAATCAGCATCATCTTGTCTTAGTAATATTCGATATTCAGCTCTCGAGGTAAACATCCGATATGGCTCGTCCACTCCTTTAGTAACCAAATCATCGATTAAAACACCAATATAAGCTTCGTCTCTATTTAAAGTAAAAGCCTCTTTTCCTTGTACCAATAAACTGGCATTTATTCCTGCCATCATTCCTTGTGCACCCGCCTCTTCGTAACCAGTAGTACCATTAATCTGACCAGCAAAAAATAAGTTCGCTACCAATTTTGTTTCCAAAGTATGATGTAACTGTGTTGGATCAAAATAGTCATACTCGATTGCATAGCCCGGACGATACATTTTTACATTTTCTAAGCCTGGAACTTTTTGAAGTGCTTTTAACTGAACATCCCAAGGAAGACTTGACGAAAACCCGTTGATATAATACTCGTGAGTATGTTCCCCTTCTGGCTCTAGAAAGAGTAGGTGTTCTTGCTTCTCGGCAAAAGTAGAAAGTTTAGACTCAATACTCGGACAATATCTCGGACCAGTACTTTGAATAGTTCCATTATACATGGGTGATTCTTCAAAACCTTCTCTAAGTCTATCGTGAACTTCAAGATTCGTATAGGTAATATAACATGGTCTTTGAGTAAGAATACGGTCGACATGATCGGTTAGGTATGAAAACTGGTAAAATCCTTCTTCCCCATCCTGTCTTTTCATTGCCGAAAAATCGATACTTCTACCATCTAAACGTGCAGGAGTTCCGGTTTTCATTCTACCAACCTCAAAGCCAATTCCCTTTAATTGTTCACTAATTCCAACCGATACAGGTTCTGCTGTTCTACCCCCTTTTTCTTGATTTTTTCCAATGTGCATTAATCCATTAAGAAATGTACCATTGGTTAATATTACCGTTTTAGCCGTAATATCAATTCCTAATTTGGTACTTACTCCAACAGCCTTGCCATCCTCTATAATAACTCCAACAACGGCATCCTGCCACATGTCCAAATTAGCTGTATTTTCCACAATTTTCCTCCATTCCGAAGAAAAAATCATTCTATCGCACTGTGATCTTGGACTCCACATAGCAGGTCCTTTAGAGCGATTAAGCATACGAAACTGTATAGATGATCGATCTGTAACAATCCCTGTGAACCCGCCCAAAGCGTCTAATTCACGCACAATTTGACCTTTCGCAATTCCGCCAATAGCAGGATTACAAGACATTTGCGCAATTTTATTCATATCCATGGTAACCAAAAGAACCGAAGAACCTAGGTTTGCCGCAGCTGTTGCCGCCTCACATCCGGCATGACCGGCACCCACTACTATAACATCATACTTTGGCAACATATATTAAAAGATATTTGTATTCATTATTCCTTGATTAAGGCAAAAGTAACCATTTACCTATACTCCTAAATATCAGCACGTTACGAATATCCACATTCGTAATAAACATCTAATATTCAGAACAGTAAACTAAAAAAATTTCACAAATTTAATCAATATTGGAAAGTAATGCTAATGATTCGTCTTCCTTTTGGGTCATTATTTCCTGATCCTCATCTGTTTTATCATCAATCCCCATTAAATGAAGAACTCCATGAATCATTACACGATGTAATTCCTGAAAGTAATCACATCCATATTCCTTTGCGTTATCCATCACTGTATCAATACTTATGAATAAATCTCCGGATATTATATCGGAAACCGTGTAATCAAAGGTTATGATATCGGTAAAATAATCGTGATTTAGGTGTTCACGATTCATTTCAAGCAAGTAATTATCGGAGCAGAAATAGTAATTAATCTCTCCTATTTCGAAACTATTATTAACAACAACGCGATTGATCCATTCGCTTAAACGCTTCTGATCAATCGCGGGAATACTAGTTTCACACGTATCGTAAGTAATCAACATTGTTTTTATCCAAAAATAAATTTCATTTCTACTATTGCACCATTCTCCCCAAATTCAATTTTATCGGCAAGATGATTCATTAAAAAAATACCTCTACCATGCGTCTTCTCTAAATTTTCAGGAAGTGTAGGATCAGGAATATTCGAAAAATCAAATCCTTTCCCCTCATCCCATACAACAAAACTAATCGAATCGTCATTCACATTGTATCCGATTTTCACATTTTTAGTGACATCTAGCTGGTTGCCATGTAAGATCGCATTATTCACTGCTTCAATAAGGGCAACAGAAATTTTCCCGTAAACTTCTGCACTAAGCTTGTGCGATGAAGAAATTTCATCGATGAGCTTTTCAACTCGGCTTATGTTCTCTAGTTCGGAAGGAAAGATTAGCAATTTTTCTGATTTAGTCATTATTTATTTTGATCATGTAATCCAAATACAATTTATTATAGTAGTCGAGCATTTTTACATAAGAGTCATCGAAAACACCCTCAAAATCTGTTCGTATTCTTTTATACTCAAATATTTCTGTAGGGTTACTCAATTTTATAATATTTCCAGAATTACTTTCTCTTTTCTTTTCAAAATCTTTTTCCCTATGGGCATTTTCTGCTTCTAACAAGCGAGAAAGAATTCTATTCTGCCGATTTAGGGTATTCGAATTTAGAGAAAAATTTGTTATGTCCAATTCTGTTTGGTCAATCATTTTCATGATTTCACGTAATATTTGCTCCGTTTCATCTCCAACGCCACCTTGTTGAATCATCTCTTTCAAATTTTGCTGAAACATTTCTTGTCTTTGTAAGAACTGGCCCAACTTCTCTTTGGAAGAATTTTTACCATTTCCAGCTTTCATTTCCTGAATCATCTCCTCAAGCATCTTTTTTAAAGATTGTTGTTCCGATTGCATTCCTGAAAAAGATGGTTTCCCTCCTTTTTTGTCCCCCATTTGATCTCCAGGCATGGCATTTGCCATTTGTTCCATGAGTTGCTTTAACGCTTCGGAAAGAAACAATGCTAATTCATTAACTTCAGTTAGCACTTTTTGTTGTGTAATATTCGCTTGAATTTTTCTTCGGTTATTGGCTTCGTCAAGAACCTGATCAAGATAATTACTAATATCGAATATTCTATTTCCAATTAAAGCAGCCACTTGGGGTGAGTGGGAAGATAAAGCTAATAAAGAATCTTGAATTAATAAATACTCCTCCTTTAAGCCTCCTTGTTGTTCAATCATTTTTACAAATAAAGGATTTCGGTAATCCACCATTTTATAATCGTTTAATATGGATTCCTGCTGAAACGAAAATTCCATCAAGTTATACATCAAGCGAATTAAATTATCGATATCGACAGAAAGTTGAGCACCTATACTTTTGGATAAATTAGAGTTTAATTTTTGAGCAAGCGCTTTTTGTTTTTTCGAAGTGGCTTTCATATTATTGGCAGCCTTCGAATTTTTTCCATTCTCTAACAAATTGTTTGACTCGTTCATCATTTCAGAAATAGACTGAAGATCGTCGGATGGATTTTGAAATTGATAAGGATCAGAAATACCAGAATTTTTCTCCAAAAGATTTTCAAGATCTTTTTTCAAATCTTCCCATTTTTTGCTCTCCTCAACTTGCTGAGAATTCATTTTTTCTTCCTGCTTACGCCCTAGGGTACTAATTTCTTCCTGATCATCGGCTATTTTATCGATCCTATCGATAATTTTATTCATATTAACCTCAATATCATAACGTTCTAACAAACTTAGGTTGCGATTCATTTGTTTCTGAAAATCGTCGAACGACATGTTAGTTTGGTTTCCAAGCTTGTTTAAATCTTCCGATTTAAAATCTTCGGCCAATTTGTTAAATTCTTCGAATAATTTCTGTAACTCATCATCCATAACATTTTCGAGAAGCTTTTCAATTTGCTTTTGCTTTTCCATTAGCAAAGAATCTTTCGGATTGGAAGAATTTAGTAATGGATTCTTTTTTTGATTCTCCTGCTTGATGTTATTTAGCAAATCCTCCAATTGTTTCTTTTTAGAATCGATTTGTTGAAAAATTTGTTGCTGTTGCCATTTGTCCCCAGTTCCGTCCAATAAATTTTTCTGCAGTCGTTTTATATCCTCCTGAATAGATTGACTCAAATCAATTCCCTTCTCGATTCGATTCGAAATACTATCCTGTATACTTGTGTTTAGATCGTACAACTGTTTGGAGTCTGGAATTAATAATGAAAATTGTTGCGAGCTAGTCATTTTTGGTTTGTTCACCCCATCGTTATCAAAAACTTCAAAATAATACTGCACTTGGCTTCCTTCATTTACTTCTACAGTTGCGAAATCGAAAGCGTAGTAAAACTCTTGAACACTTAAATTCTTGCTAATATTTATAGGGATATAAACCGGTAACTGATCATTAATAAGGTAACAAAACCGTAGGTTCGAAAATCCATAATCGTCTTTTAAAACGCCTTTAAAATAGTAAGCTGTTCTTACTAATGAATCTTGTATTGTCGATACCGAAATTTGCGGATAAAGATCTGGAATAACATCAATAGAGTAATTTGCAAATAACTGTTTTTCGAACTGTTCGTTTCCTACATAAATCTGATAGGCATTCTTTTGCTTGATTGTTTTTGAAAAAATAAACGTTTTTCCTTCGTTTTGTTCGTTAATTTGATTGAGCGTGTCGTTAAAGACCAACTGTACCGAATTAGTATCTTCCCCTTCTATTTTCCAGGTTAACTTGGCACCTTCGGGAACACTTATATCTCCTAAATTTTGCTCTTTTCTTACTGGTAATTTAGTATATGGAGGAGCTACTACCGCAAGTTCAAAAGTCTTTATTCCAGGCTTTAATAAAAGCTCCAATTTATAAGTTAAAGAATTTATTTTACCTGCCTGTAAATAGAAGTTGATTTCCTTATTTATATTCCTGAAAAGATAGGTAAAACCATTACTTCCCTTCTTTTTTAATAGAAATTGATTCCCTTCGGTTATCAAATAAACCTCAGCTGGAACATATTTACCTTCTGTATGTACTTCAAGTTCGAAATCCGAGCCTCTAACCACTTTCATGGATTGTTGTGCTATAACAAATTTAAAATCGGCTGGGGGGTTGTATTCCTGCCTAAAATGAACTAGACGATTAGCGCTACTGGAATACATATCTGGCAAGGCAATGTAGGTTCCTACAATTGCTACAAAGACAAGAAAAAAGTATTTTAAGTAACTAAGATTCGATTTAAAGGAGATTGCTTGTCGAAAAGGAATTAATTGAATAGATTCCATTCTTTGGTTGATACTAGCCATTAAAAGAGAGTCGTTATGAGCATCGCTTTTAGTGGTAAGTTCGGTAAGCTCCAAAGTATTAATTAATCGATCCTGTAAATCGGGAAAATATTGTGTAATGATATTAATTGCCTGTCGATAACTAATTCGACTTCCAATTTGCAACAAACCAATTATTGGCAAAATAATTAGTTTCCCAGTCACTAAAAGAACTAATAAAATCGAAAAAACAGCAAGAAACGTGCGGATGGAAACTGAAAAGTAGAGTAGATATTCGGTATAAGTTACAATCAGAAAATAAGCCAAAATCAGAACGACACTTAGCAGAATTCCCCTTAAAAGTTGATTCTGATAGTATTTGCGAATAAATCGGTCTAATTTATTTATAAAAATTTCCTGACTAGAACCCATAGTAACTACTACGTAAAAGAGTTAATTCCGATACAACCACAAAGCAGGATCTAATTTTGTACTCCCTTTCCATAATTGGAATTTAAGAACAGTTTGGCTTTGTGCCTGATCGGTATACACCACGCCAATTTTTTCTTTAGAAGTAACCGTATCCCCTTTTTTTACATTTACCGTGGATAGGTTTGAATAAACAGAGAAAAACTCTCCGTGACGAATAATGATGACATTATTGAGACCTGGCATAGAGAGAATGTGTGTTACTTCTCCTTTAAATATAGAACGACATTCTGCATTGCTATCTGTCGTGATATTTATACCGTCGTTTCGAACATTAACATGCTTTAATACTGCATGCTTGTGCTCCCCAAACTTTTCGGAGATAAACCCGGTTTTGGTTGGCCAAGGTAATTTTCCTTTATTTTGATCGAAGGAATCGGAGAGAATTTTCTCCTCGGGAGTTAAGCCAAATTTTCCTTCCCCATTATTTTTCTTGGCGGCTAATTTAGCCTGACTTTCAATAATCCGTTGAATTTCCTTCTCTAACTTTTTAGTGTAATCTTGCTGTGTTTTTAAATCATCTCTTAACTGCTTCTCGCGCTGTTTCAATTTCGAAACAATCTCTGACTGTTGTGATTTTTCTGCAGCTAAACTTTGATTTTCCTTTGTTTTATCAGTTAATAAAACAACTTTTTCGCTCTTCGTAGTTTTTAACTGCAACAAGTTTGAATTTAGAGTCTCTCTTTTAGAACCAATCAATTTACCTTGTTCTCTGCTATACTCCGAAAATTGTTGTAGGTATTTGTAACGTTTATATGCTTGGTTAAAATCTTTCGAAGACAATAAAAACATTAGTTTCTCGTGTGAATTTCGCTGCTTATATGCGTACTGGATTACTTTTGCATATTGCAATTTTAGTTTCACTAAGTCCTCTTCCAGCTCCTTTACATCGCTATTAATAGTTACAATTTGAGCATCCATAAACGTGATTTCATTCTCAATGGATTGAATCAAAGCTTCTCTCGACTTAATTCTTTGAGTTAATATATTTAATTGCCCTAATGTTACATTTTTATTCTTTAGCGTATTGGAAAGCAAAGTATTGGTATATGCAATATCCTTCGCATTCTGATCCTTTCTTTTCTTCAATGTAGAAAGATCGTGTTGCGAAAAAGCATCTACTGAAACTAGAAACAGCAATGCAATTACTAAGTAGACTATTTTATTAAAGCTTAATTCTCTAATTCCCATAGGACTTTTATGGATAAATTTGCTCGTATTTTTCGGGGATTGTAAACGAAAACCGCAGTTCTTCACTAAATGTAATCTTGTTAAATTTAATGTTACAAGATAATAAATGTTTTGGATCCTTTACTTCAAAAGTTAAGCGTTGAGGAAACTTCCTGTTTTCAAAAACGGTAAAATCCCGATACTTTACAGCAATGTCTCTCGAGGCATCAAATTCTTTTACATTAATATCGGTAATCCTCATTAAAGAAGGATCAATATCTACTCTTTGATAGTTAAACCGATTCAATTTTTCGAGCTTATCCTTTTTTAACTTTCGATCAATCTTTCTGGCCTTATCGGATATAAAAACATATTTATTCTCGATAATTTTTCCATTAAACGATCGAATAAATGCCTTTTCTTTCTCTTCATTATCCATTCTAAAAATAGAATTGGTAAGTATACTTTGAAAAGAATAAAAGTCTAAATCAAGATTCAATTTATCCGAAAAGAAGCCAAAATCATCAATAAAGTAAGTCTTCTTCAACCGATCAATCATCTTTACCGAATCGGGGGTAATTAGTAAACGGGCAACTGGTATTCCAACAGAAGCTGTTATATCGATCCAAATAATACTATCCTTTTCAATTTTGATCGAGCCTTTAAAGCTTTTTGTTATTCCATCCACCGAAAAACTTGCAGTGAAACGTTTCACATACAAACTCTTATAATTTAAACTACTATCCAGTAATTCAGTATATAATTTATTATCGGATATTGGTTTTGCCTTCTCAACCCCTAACTCATAAAAAGATTTACAGGAAAACTGAAAAAGGGCAATAATAACAATTAAAGCCCTCACCACAGTTTTTGTATTAATTTTATTGCTCATCTTGTTCCGTCTCCTCAGGAATAATCCCTGTTTTAATCTTTTCGGCCAAATACATTGAACCTTCACCTATTTCTTTCGCTTTTTTCCACTCCTCTAAGGCTTTTTCTTTACTGCCTAAACGAAAAAGTATATCTCCGTAATGTTCGACAATTACAGGAGATTCTCCTCCACCAAATTCGAGCGCTTTCTCTAACACCGTTTTCGCATTTTGAAACTCTCCCATCCGAAACAGAACCCATCCATGTGTATCCAGATAAGTAGAATTTTCAGCCTCTAGACTTACACAAAGAGAACTCATTTTTTTAGCTTTTTCCAATTCTTCGCCTTTCACCGACAAATAGTAGCTGTAATTATTCAATACAACAACATTTTCGGGTTCAAATAGCAATACATCATCGTAGGCTTTAAAAGCCTTTTTTGCATCGCCCATTTGGTAATATGCATCGCCAAGGTATGTTTTAAACTGTACCCGTAATTTTACATTTCCACCAATGTAAGCAAACCCTTCCTCTAAAGTTTCAATAGCTACTTTATACTCCTCTTTTTGAGCCGCAGCAACACCTTTAAAAATATATAGGAGTGGTTGACTAGGGAAATATTTTAATGCTTCTGAACTTTCCTTAAACATACTTTCAAAATCCAACATGTCGTTGTCGATTAAAAGCAATTCTTCCCAAACCACATAGTTTGTTTTCTCCTCTTCGAGTACTTTTCGCAAATGAAATCGGGCGCCCTCATTGTCTTTTCTTTTCCGAAGAAAATCGGCATATAAGGCATGAACTCGTACTTGACCAGGATGAACTTCGACTAATTTGTCTAATAATTCTTTCAGATATTCATCGGACAAGCTTTCATTTTCACCATTCATTAAAATGGAAATTAGGAATTGAATTTTTTGATCCGATTCAATTTCAGAATTACTAAACGCCTTAAAAAGAGACACATTACTTTTTTCTATTTCGCCTTTTTTACGATAAAAATCGGCTAAATAGAAATGAACCAACCCATTTTCCGGGTCAATTTTCAGTATTTTTTCGTACTGTTCAAATGCCTTTTCCTCTTGTTTATCCTCGGTATATAAATCGGCTAACATTCCATAAAAATCAGCTCGATATGGATTCTTCTTGATTAATTTTTGAATTTCGGCATAAGCCATTTTACGATTACCGGCAGCAATATACAAACGCTCTTTTTCTAAGGAAACACCTTCCTGAATACCTTCTTTTTTCTCCAAACGATCATACACCTCAATGGCTTCGTCGAATTTTTCAACCGAAGCAAATATAGCAGCCTGCATATAGTAAAAGTCGTACCGTTCGGGATGCATTTCAACCAACTCGTCGTAAACAGCGCAAGCTTGTTCCATCATTCCTTTTTTCTGATAGATATTCGCTAACTGAATTTGATACCAGATATTTAATGGTTGCAAAGAAACTGCACCTCGGGATAACTCCAATGCACTAGTAAAATCTTCTTGACTCATATAGATATTTGCCAATTCGTAACGAACAACAGCACTCGACGGATCAATTTTTAGACAGGTTGCATACAAAGAGAGACCTTTATCTAACTCTTGCAACAATACAGCCTTTGTTGCCTCTGTAAAAGCAAAATCAAACTCTAACTTTTGAGCCTCAGTTAATTTCACCTCTTTCTGTACTTTTTCTTTTTTAGGCATAGCCGTAATTCCCCCTGCAAACACAGAGCTCAACGTCAAACTACTAACAAGAATTGCTATCAAAAATTTACATCCCTCCTTCATCCATCTTTATTTTGAAAAGGTCGCAAAATCACCAACATTCCATTCCGAAACATCTCCTTGTATATCCACAAAATTACCTATCATAGAATTTTCGAGGTTTAAGTTTTCAAGGTTTGAATTTCGCTGAATAATTGAGTTACGAACCAAAGTATTACTTACTGTTGTATTTGCACCTACCGAAACGTGCGGTCCAATTACAGAATTCTTAATTTTCACATTTTCTCCAATATAACATGGAGGTATAATAATAGAATTTACGGCTGTAGCCGAAGCACAAACCAATTCATCCTCTTTATGATATTCCAATATTCGTTGATTGGTATGAACTGTTGCATCTTTATTTCCACAATCCATCCATTCAATAACTTGTCCTGGTTTAAAGGTTAACCCTTTATTTTTCATATTTTCCAAGGCATCTGTAAGCTGATATTCACCATTTACAAGCACCTTATTTTTCAATAGGTATTCTAATTCATCTCTTAGATTATCGCCATCTTTGAAATAATAGATTCCTATGATTGCAAGATCGGACACGAAATTTTTTGGCTTCTCAACAAAGTCAGTAATATTATTCTTGTCGTCAATTTTCACCACTCCAAAAGCAGATGGATCGGCAACTTTTTGCACCCAGATCACACTATCGGCTTCGGCATCTAAAACGAAATCGGCTTTGAACAAAGTATCGGCGAAAGCAACAACAACCTTGTCGGATAAAGAAGGTGCTGCGCAAAAAATAGCATGAGCCGTTCCTAAGGCTTCTTCCTGATAGTAAATGCTGGCTTTTGCTCCAATATTTTTAGCAATACCACGTAATCTATCTTCAACATCCTTGCCAAAATCACCAATAATAAAGGCTATTTCATCAATTGCCTCGTCGGAAACTTTTGCAATTTCTTCGACAAGTCGTTGAACGATAGGCTTTCCTGCAATAGGAATTAAAGGTTTTGGCACTGTTAATGTATGAGGACGCATGCGTTTCCCCATTCCAGCCATTGGAACAATTATCTTCATCTTTTTAAAATATCTAGTAGTAGTGAATTGTAAAATAACTAAAAAACGGATCAAATGTACAGTTTTGCAATTAGTTTTGATCCAAATTAATAATTTTTAACGCATTAAGCTTTTCCTGTATGTCCGAAACCTCCGGCACCTCTTTCAGAAGCTTCCAGATCCTCCACCGCTTCCCAACTAACAGTTTCGTGTGCAGCAACAACCATTTGACAGATTCGATCGCCATCTTTTATTTCTACGGAACTATTGGAGAGATTTGCAAGAATCACACCTATTTCCCCTCTATAATCCGCATCAATAGTTCCAGGTGAATTCAAAACGGTAATGCCTTCTTTTAAAGCCATTCCAGAACGAGGACGAATTTGAGCTTCATATCCAACAGGAAGTTCAATAAATAATCCTGTTTTTATCAATTTTCGTTCTAGTGATTCTAGAATAACAGGCTCATCAAGATTAGCTCTTAGATCCATACCTGCAGATAACTCGGTACTGTATTTTGGTAGATCGTGTTTCGATTTATTAACGATTTTAACTTTCATCTATTTTTTATTTTTATTATTTGATCGACGGAACTTACTTTATAATTCTCTATTTATAAATATAAATAACGTGATACATGGCTTCTATCTAATGACTTCAGCTTAAAGAATGTTTGATTTTTTTTTCGAATGGCTAAGATACATTTTTCAAATTTCTTATGAAAGGCAAGTTTACCTACTTATTTCCTTTTCCTTTTATCCCAACTATTTTTCCTAAAGAATGCCACAAGTGCTCTTTTTGAATTACTACAATAATAAAAATTAAAAGCAAAGGCGTTTTTGCAGCCATTTTTGCCCATTCGTTTTCTAATGGTATATAGCCAGCCACAACAAATAAAATTGCAGCCAGTAAGAAATAGAGTAATATTCGTTTTAAATCGTATGGAACCGGATAGTACTTTTGTCCGGCGATATAGGATATCACCGTAATTGAGACAAAGCATACTAGAACAGCGTATGCTGCTCCCATGTATCCAAATATAGGGACTAAGAGTACATTTAATGCAATGGTAATTACCGCTCCAATAATAGCTATATAGGCTCCCATTCTGGTTTTATCTGTTAACTTATACCATAAGGACAAAGAGAAAAAGATTCCAAAAAATAGATTGGCGAGTAGCACATAAGGCACCATTCCTAATCCTTCGTGATAACGAGTATCAATCAGAATTTTTACAATATCGAGGTAAAACATCACGCCAAGAAAAATAATTAGACCAAGAATGACAAAATACTTTAAGACTTCGGCATACACTTGTTTTGAATTTTGCTCCTTAGACTGTGAAAAGAAAAAGGGTTCGAAAGAATACCGAAATGCTTGAATAAACAAAGTCATAATTACGGCTAATTTGTAATTTGCTCCATAAATACCTGTTTGATACAAAGGATTTTGAGATTCCGGAATTAACTCCGGCATGATCATTTTATCCAAATTTATATTAAGCGTTCCACAAATACTCACCACTAATATTGGCGATGAATAAGCAAGTATTTTTAAAAGCAATTTACGATCTAAGCATAACTTCACCTTTAAAATATCAGGTAACAACAGAAGTAAATTTATGAAACTAGAAACAAATATGGCCAGAAAGATATATCCAATTCCAAATTCAGGATTCCAGACTTTTGTGATTGGCACTTCAGGAAAATGGTGGTAAATCCAAGGACAAAGCACAAGGAAGAAAAGATTTATTCCTAAGTTAATTCCTATATTAATTAACTTTAATCCGGCATACCGAAACGCTTTGTTTTCCTGACGCAACTTTGCAAATGGCAATGCTGTTATTGCATCGAATCCTAATGTAAGCGCGAGCAATACAATAAAACTCTTATTTGTAGGAACGTCGAAAAATACAGAAAGTGGATTTAAAAAACCTGCAATTACAATCCAAAATAAAAAACTGGTAGTGATTAGAGAAATAAATCCCGTTGAAAAAGTAGTGTCACTCTCTTTTTCCCTACTTGCAAATCGAAAATAGCCAGTTTCCATTCCATAGGTTAGAACAACTAGCAGTATGGCAACATAGGACATTAGATTGGTAACAATTCCATAGTCTTCCGGAATAAATAATTTCGTGTACAATGGTACCAATAACCAATTTAGTAATCGTCCAATTATGGTACTTATCCCATAAATAGCGGTTTCGCCGGCAAGTTTTTTAAGAGGATTCAAATCGAATGATTTAGTGCGTTAAACTTGGCAAATATATGATAATTTTATTTTTCATTTTGTAAAGTGCCTGAAAATGAATTCGTAATTGTTCCACGTGGAGCAATTCTTTTTTTTCTAAGAAAAAGACCGTTCGGTATTTATATCAAAAATAAATAAGCCTTACACAAACGATTTCGATGGAAATATTTGATAATTTGAGTCTTATAACCGACTGAAACACTTTTTTATCCCAATTATTTTTTTCACTTTTGTTGCCATACGCGTTAAGGAACGTTTATGTTAGTGTTTGTTGTTTAAGTATTTTGTGAAAATCCTGGCCTCTCGGTCAGGATTCTTCTTTTTTATAGCCCTTTGTATTTTTGATAAAGCCTATCGAATACTTTTTCCAAATGGTGTTAAAGCAAAACCTGCAAGCTTAACATGTTGCATAGCAAAAGGAATTCCAATTATTGTAATCGCAAACAGAAGTGCAAATAACAAATGCGTTAAAGCGATCCACAAACCTCCAATAAAAATCCAGATAATATTTAGAAGAATACTTAAGCATCCACCTGCATGCTCATTGTGTTCCACTCTTTGTCCGAAAGGAGCAAGCCCCAATATGGATAATTGTATTATTTTTAAACCAAATGGAATTCCGACAATCGTTAAACACATTAAGAATCCACATATAATGTATTCGATAAAAATGAATATACCCCCAAAAATGATCCAAATAATATTGCCAATTAAACTCATTATATTTCTTTTTATAATTATTAATAATGAAATGTAATTCCGAATTGCAGCACAAAATCTGGAGCAGTATTTACAATAATATCCTCGGCGAAAGCCAGAGATAACGCAATTTCTTTCTTAATAAAATACTCTGTTCCAATTACTAATTGTGCCGAAGACTTACCCAATTGTTTTAAATTAGTTTTTCCGTAAAAACTTGAGTGAAAGTCTATTTGCGATTTAAAATACAAGTGGTTGTTGGTATTAAAAACCAAGCCAAAGCTTCCAAAACCAACATTTTCACATAATTTATCCTGTAAAAGTGCTCCTTTACTTATTCGCAAATATCCTCCCGAATAGTAGAAAGAGAATTCATTTCGCTGTGGTATAGAATTAATTGTACCAGCTAACTGAGCCCCGAAATCCCACGTTCCACTACCTACTAAATTATTCTTATTGCCACTGGGAACTTTAAGAAACGAACGTAAAGAAAGATCGTGTTTTTGGTTTGTCACAATAGGTAATCCCATGCTAAAAGTAATATCCCCAATGCTTAATTTACTTTTATTCATCTCAAAAACCACTTCCTCCTCTTCCATGAAAAAATAAGCTAATTCGTCCGTGGGCATCAATACTCTCGATTTACCAGGCAAGTTGAACACTTCGTGCCAATTACTTATAAATGCGTCCATTACACCGCCCGAATGTTTAACTACCGGTATAGAAACTCCAAGTTCAAAATTGGTAAACAGCCCATAACTAAATACAAGCTCGTTTCGATACATTTCGCCATCCAAATAAATAGTTTCTTCCTCTATTTGTGCGCTAGTGGCATTATTGGCTATATTAAAATAGTTGCCGAATAAGAAGGCATTCTTTTCGAGAACTGCTCCTCCTGAGTTGGTAGGAATGGCAAAAAAGTGAACTAATGGACCTTGGTTATGCGTTTGAACCGGTCTCACCGCGTGCTGACCATGTGCGTAATTAGCAAAAAATACAATTGTTAAAAAAAAAAATCCGATACTCCTCATGAACACTTTGGGCCTGATAAATAGAATCAAAGTGTCAAATCTACAAATTATTCAACAACTTTCCATACTAAAGCGGCAGCTCCAATTACCCCAGAATTACCTTCCACTGAAGAAAGTAGTAATTGTGTTCTCCCTTTAAAAACAGATAAAAGGTTCTGTTCCATGTGGTAGTATGTAGGTTCTAAAAGCAAACTGCCAGCTTTCGATAATCCGCCCGAAAGAAATATTGCTTCTGGATTATTTAATGCAATTACATTTGCCAAAGCAATTCCCAAAATTTTCCCGGTAAATTCAAAAGCTTCTATTGCTATTTTATCGCCAGCATGAGCTTCAATTGCCAATCTTTTAGCACTCATTCTGCTAAAAGGAACATTTCTTAATTCGCTTGGATAGGAGAACTTTGCGAATAGTTTACTTACTGTTCTTTTAATTCCGGTAGCTGATGCATAAGTTTCCAAACATCCCAATCTTCCACAACCACAATGTCTTCCCTCCGGACGAACAATCATATGTCCCATTTCCCCTGCAAAACCAGTGTGTCCATATACCAATTCACCATTAACCACAATTCCTGATCCTAAACCTGTTCCCAAGGTTAAGACCATAAAATTTTTCATTCCCACGGCTCCCCCAAATAACATTTCGGCCATGGCAGATGCATTTGCGTCGTTGGTAACAAACACCGGAACTTTAATTCGTTGATTCAAAAGTTTTCCTAGTTCGAATCGTCCTTTCCAGGGTAAATTAGACGCATCCTGAATGCACTGATCCAAATAATTTGCATTGGGAGCACCAACTCCTATTCCCACCAAATCGCAATTTAACTTTTGCGTGAGCAATAAAATGCGGTCGCACAAATCGTCGATGAAAATAGAGAATATCGAATATTTTTTTGTGAAAATAAAATCTTCAGCAAGTATATTCCCCTTCTTATCGACCAAACCAAAAACCGTATTTGTTCCACCAATATCTATCCCAACCGCTAGCTTTTGCATATTATTTTGATTTTATATCCAAGTTTATGGGAAATAGAAAAGCCAACGATATTCCTAATATTAATCTGATATAAAGCTACATACGCTCTTTAATTAAAGACCGAATCGGATTAAAAATACGTTGCAATAATCGAAGATCTTCCGTAATTATTTCTGCCTGACCTTCAATTTGTTGTGCAAAGTCGAGCTCGATACCATAGTTGGTAACTAAGCCTTTTGGGAAATCAACATCTAAACTGTATTTCTGATCCTCTGGTACTTTAGATATGGATCGAATGGTTCCTTCCAGCATCCCATATTCAAGATAAGGATAATTATTAAGTTTTATATTCACTCGTTGTCCTATTTTTACTTTACCGGCTCCTTGCACTCCCAATTCCACTCTAGCTATAATTTTGGTAGCATCTGATGGTAAAACAGTGAAAACTCTTTCTCCTGACTTCACATTTTGATTGGAACTATAGAAACGATTAAAAGTAACTTTCCCATCGATTGGAGAAGTAAGAATATATTGCTGTTCCCAAATAGTAATTTGCGCTTTCAGATTATCGAAGCCTTGAATAAGCAGATTTTGCAACTCTTTTCGCTCCCTTTCCTTTTGCAATTCTAAATCGATAATTTGCTGATTTACTTCCGAAATATTAATTTGGGTAGCTGCTAACGAAGAACGCGTTCCATGAAAGGAATAATTTTGCTCCAAAAATTGTTTTCGCGCATTTTGGTAATCGGAATGTGAAATTACTCCTCGAACAAATAAGCTAGAGTCGCGAATAAATTGTTTTTTAGAAATACCTAACTCTGTTTCCGAAATCTCTTTTTGTTGGTATTGCCTGTTGTAATATAAATTGTATTTACTAATTTGATCCTTATAAGCTATAATTTTGCGATCGTAATAATCCAAATCGAAAAAACGTTGATAATCAACATAGGCTTTTAAAAAACTATTGTAATAAACTTGAATTTCGCCCAAGCGAAGGTTAGCCTCCAGTAAATTCGACTCAATTCCCTCAATACCCGACAGATGAGTATGAAATTCGTTCATCTTTTCTTTTAGCAGAAAAACATCCTCGTTCACTGCAGGATTCTCTATAATCGCAAGCAGCTCCCCCTTTTTCACCACTTGATTATCGGTAACATATAATTTTTGAATTTGTCCGGATGAACGAGCAACTAACTCGGCTGGCGGATTAAGCGTAGTAAGAACCAACTTGGAGTATATAATATCCGGATACCGGAAAAACCAACTTCCAACTACTACTGCAATAATCACGACAAAGAAAAGCGTGGTTCCACTACGAATAATCCAACTAGGCATTCGTTGCAAAATCTCCTTTACTTCATCCGATCGTAATTCAATATTTGTATCCTTCTCCATAAGATGTAGATGCTGATTAAATTTATGACGCTGATTTTTAAGATTTAAGTATGATGATTAAGATTCTTTCATGAAATTCAAACATCATACAATTTTATAAACTGATACTCAACAACCTTATCTATTAGATCACTGTGTTTGTAATTATCACTTTTCATCATAACCATCCTAATAATCTGCATTAGTTTGTTTCTTTCTTCATAAGACCAATTCACACCATTAATTTTAAAAATTTAAGTATGATGATTAAGATTCTTTCATGAAATTCAAACATCATGCAATTTTATAAACTGATACTCAACAACCTTATCTATTAGATCACTGTGTTTGTAATTATCATTTTTCATCATATCCAACCTAATAATCTGCATCAATTTGCTTCTTTCTCCAAAGATCAATTCGTACCACTGACTTTTATGATTCAGTATGATGTTTAAGATTCTTTCGTGAATTACTAAACACCTTTCTTTTGAACTGAGGTTTACTCCCAAAATTCAATAATAAACCTACTTCAACCTTGGTTGCTCTCAAATAATTAACCAACTGCACTTCGTGTTCTGCCCTGAGTGTTTCTACCGCTTTTAGTTCAAGAATAACACAATCTTCAACTATAACATCAGCATAAAAATCACCGATTAATTGCCCCTCATAGTGAACCTTAATATTTTTTTGTTGATCGAATTTTAATAATCGTTTATCTAACTCAATCAATAATGCATTTTCATAAACAGATTCGCGAAATCCTACACCTAAATTATTGTAAACAGTATAGTAAGCGTCTAAAATTTTATCTGTTATTTCACTGTGTTTGTAATTATCATTTTTAATCATAGTCATCTTAAAAATCTGCGTCCACTAGTTTCCTAATTCCAGTTGATTTTTCACTAATTCGTAATAAGCTCCTCTTAATTTTGTCAGTTCTTGGTGATTTCCTTCCTCAACGATCTTCCCTTTATCCAAAACAATAATTTTATCGGCACTTCGTACGGTACTTAATCGATGCGCCACAACCACTACGGTTCTTCCTTTATTAAATTCGTCGAGATTATTCATGATTGCCTTTTCGTTGTTGGCATCTAAAGCATTAGTTGCCTCATCAAAAAACAAAAACTGAGGGTTTTTATAAACTGCCCGTGCAATTAACACCCGTTGCTTTTGTCCTTGACTTAAGCCATGACCATTGGCGCCAATTTTAGTATTGTAACGCAATGGTAAACTTTCCACAAACGTGCCAATACAAGCCACCTGAACGGCATACAATAACCTCTTTTTATCGATATGCTCTACTCCTACCGCAATATTTTTAGCAATGGTATCCGAAAAAATAAAACCATCCTGCATTACCACCCCGCAATTTTGTCGCCACATAGAGGAACTGTAACTATCGAGCGACACTCCTCCCAATGAAATACGGCCTTTGGTGGTCGGATAAAAGCCCAGCATCAGCTTAATTAATGTGGTTTTACCACTACCCGAAGCACCAACAATTGCCGTCGTTTTTCCTTCTTCAATCTTCAAATTTACATCGTCGAGAACCATTTCGGAATGTGGTCCTTCGTATTGAAAAAATACCTTTTCGATGTCGATCGTTTTTTCCTCGGGAATTTCTGTTAAGCGATCCTCATTAGGCATTTCTTCCTCTTTCATTTCGTGGATCTCACCCAATCGCTCGAGCGATATTTTTGCATCCTGCCAGGAATGAATGAACTGCACCAAATTATCGATGGGTGAATTCAATTGACCTAAAATGTAGGACACTGCCAACATCATACCCAAGGTCATGCCACCGTCTAAAACCGATTTTGCGGCTAAAAAGGTGATGATGATATTTTTGGTCTCGTTAAAGAAAACAGAACCTGAAACCTGATACTGATTCAAAGCCAAACCTTTGGTACGCACCTTAAACAATTCGGCTTGTATTTGTTCCCACTCCCAACGTTTTTGCTTCTCGCAATTGTTCAACTTAATTTCCTGCATGCCAGTAATTAACTGAACCAATGTATTTTGATTGTTCGACAATTGGGCAAATCGTTTTCCATCCAACTCTCTCCTTTTTTTGAGGAAAAGGTTCACCCAAATAATATACAAAGCAGATCCAAAAACGAAAACAAGAAATATTTGTAGATCGTAAATGGCCAAAACAATTCCAAAAATCACCAGGTTCACCATCGAGAATAGAATACTCAAGGTAGATGATGTCAGGAAACTTTCGATTCGGGTATGATCTTGAATTCGTTGCAACAAATCACCAATCATCTTAATATCAAAAAAGCCAATGGGCAATTTCATTAACTTGATGAGAAAATCGGAGATCAATGAAATATTAATTCGGGTGGAGATATGCAACAATATCCAGCTACGGATGAATTCTACCGACATTCGGGATATGAATAGTACCAATTGAGCAATTAATACCAGATAGATAAAATCGAGATTCTGGGTGTTGATACCAACATCAACAATTGACTGGGTAAGAAATGGAAAAATAAGTTGTAATAAAGAACCAAATAGCATTCCCAGCGCCAACTGCACCAAGAATTTCTTATAAGGTTTTAAGTATTTTAACAGAAAACCTATGCTCTTTTTACGGGAAAGATCTTCATCGCCCTGAGCGAAAAAATCGGGTGTGGTTTCCACCAATAAACAAAGACCTTTCAATTCCCCCTGACTTTGTGTACTTGCCCACGACTTAATAAATTCCTCCTTGGTAAACTTTAGCAAACCGGATGCCGGATCGGCAACATGTACCGTTGTTGTCTTCTTTCTTACCTCGATTTTGTGAACAACTACAAAGTGATTTTGTCCCCAATGACAAATAGCTGGCAGGGTAGCATCGTTTTGCAGTTGCTCGTAGCTAATGCGCACCCCTATGGTTCGCAAACCAATGCTTTCCGCCGCATCGGCAATGCCCAACATCGAAACTCCCTCGCGGGTAATGTGCGATTTATCGCGTAATGATTGTAAACTGAAGTTCTTACCAAAATGAGCGGCTATCATTCGCAAACAAGTCGGGCCACAATCCATGGCATCCAATTGGCGGAAATGGGGAAATTTTTTCTTCAAGGCAATCGGGTGGTTAGTAAATTTATTATTGTGAAGCTAAAAGTAGAGAAAATTGTTGGAACAGACTAAACATGTATCATTGAAGTAACTTAGTATACTACTCCCCTTCAGCATAAAACATCCGTAAATTTACTACGAAAACTATCCACATCATAAACTAATAATAGCACTACAAAAACATTTATATTTTTTCTAAAAACAGGAGGGAGTGAAAAACACTAGAACGAACCATTAGTCTATACTAAGACAATCTGGGTAATTTGGTTTTTAAGAAAACTTTTGCAAAAAAGGTTTATATTTATTCTTTGCAATTTCCGATTTGTAATATCTGTATAAGAAATCATAAATCACCATTTCATGTAATCGTTGTTTTGATTTAAATAATCTATTCACCAGCATGTGAATATAACTACTCATTAAATCATCTAAAGCTCGAGGTAGTTTTTTATTTTTATCTATTGATATGATTTTCTTTGAGATATGCTCCGTTCTAATCGATTTTTGTTGAAGTAAATCAAATAAGGGTAACATATCACTTTTAGAATCCATTTCTCTATTTAATACATTACTAATATTTTGTCGTTCATTCCTGAATTTCTTATCTAGCTGAAGTTTTAGCATTTTATTCATGCCAAATTCTCGTCCAAAACCTTCCTTTAGATTTTCCAGCAAATGTAATTTTTGTTGATCATCGTAATTAAAATCATCCAATAAACTATCTATCGCTCTAACAGCAAACAACCATCGGATTATTTCTCCTTCATCTCCTTTAATCATATCAATCATATTAATAATCATTTCACTATCATGAAAAAAGAGTTCTTCAGCCAATTCAATAGTATTTTCACCATATCTTTCTATTTCTCGTTGATATGTATCTGTTTGAATTGTCCATAACAAATCGTTTTCAATAAATGAAAGTGATGTATTGTTAACCAAACTAATTATATGATAAATTTTTTGCGGATTATTATAATGAAATCTGACCCGCAAATGAGTTTTGGGATCAGAATACCTTATAAAAAACCATTTGTCAATTATCTTTTTTGAAAGAAGTTCTTCGACTACTGGTTTTATTATTTGCGCTAGGATATCATCAGCCGTTTTAGGGCCACAATATAACTTATAATACAACCATTCATCTCCCAGTATAAAAGTGCGTTTTACAGTGTTTTGTGATTTAATCATAACTTACTAAAAATTATTTTCTACTTGTCCGTTTTACTTTGGTTCTGAGACTTATAAAACGAAAATATCACCTGATTGATAAAACTGTCTGTCCTCCTTTTTACTATTGCATCTTCGGGTTTAAATAAAAATTCTTTTAACTGAAACCTTGATCGTTTTTTTACTAATGACAGTAATGTTTTTATACACAACATATTATTTAAGTGGAATAATAGTTCATTATCTCCATCTGCTAATAATACATAGTCAGGTAAACTATGTTCCATTTTCCATAGTTTGACTTCTTTTTCAATATTTGCATCATCTCTAGCTTTAATTACTTTCTTAAACTCTTCTTTTTTAATATTCCAAATTGCTTCAGATAATATAATGTTTTTATATTTTACTCTTGGCAAATAACCATATTCATTTGATAATCCTCCCCAATTAAAACCAACTCCAGCTCTTAAATCTTGTGTTTGCAAATCACATAAAAACTGGTAAACAGGTAATGCATTAAAAGAAAAATTATGAGCATTACTCAATCTTGGAATAATTTCTTTATTTAAAGACTTTGAACTTAAAACTATTTTTTTTCCATTTTTAACTGATACCACTATATCTTTAATAGAAATCTGATTCTCTTTAGAAACCGAAGATTTAGCCAAATAAGATATTTCAAAATCTCTTAATTGAGGCCTTAGTAAGATGTTTCCAGTTCTTGATTCTGGTAAATGAACAATCTCTGCTAAAACAGAATTTTGAAATATGTCTTTTTCAGTTTCGGTAATTCTATTTACATAACTATATAAATCGGAACTACTATGACAAAACCTTCCTAATAAATTAGCAGCTGAAGATCCTCCAACAGAACTAAATTTTATTATTGGTTTCTCATCAATCCCTGATGATGAAATAATTCCCACCATTGCGTTAAACGTGGAGGGTAAATCATCCCAATCAGCATTAAAATCTTTAACATCTTCGTCGGTAATTTCTATTTCACTTAATCCTTTTGATAAAGTTTCATTATATTTTTTAAGTAAAAGAGACTGTAGTTTGTTCCATTTTATATTATAATCATTTTGTAGTTTACCTACAGGTAATGCAATATCATCAACTAATGGATTCAGATCTCCATTATCGGTGTTTTGAATATAACCAACTCCTGATTCAACATCCAATGCTTGTAATAAAGGGACTTCCCTCTCTTCGTATCTTCCATAAAACGCTTCTTTGAATTTTAATAAATTTTCATTAGCTCTCTTAGGCGTCAATTTGTTCATTAATTCAATACCTTTTAATACATCGTTTGAAATATCAGAATTCAATTTTAATTCCTTGGCAGAAATTACTAAATCAGTTTGAAATAAATATTTTATATCATACTTCGATTCAAGGTTTGACAGTTTCTCTATTATTTTTTTATAGATATCTGCAGACATTCCTATTGCTTTATTTCTAATATTGACAATATCATTTTCAAATTCTTGAAGTAAATCAATAATATCATCAATATTTTTAAGAGGTTTTAAAATACCAATTATTTGATTAAGAAACTCTGTACCTGTAACTGATGGCTCCAATTCACTAATTAGCAATTGGCTATCAATAAGTTCTTCTATGAATGATTTAGCTTCATCAAACGAAATTTCATCATCAACTAAGAGGTTTGCTAAATCTTTAATTTTAGCACCTCCTTTTGAAGCATTTAATACTTGTTGTAAATATTCAGAGTCTTCAACAGCTATTACAAAATGATTCCTTTTACTATTATTGTAACGATACTCTACATATCTTAATTTATCTCCTGATTTATAAATACTTGAATTAGGGGAAAATTTGACTTGCTCTTTGATCTCTTTAATTTTAGATAAATCTATAGCTAATGCACAAAGATAGTTCATGTCCAATCTTAGATGTGCATAATACTTTTGGTCATCGTCTAGCTCAATTTTATTTTTATCACCAATTTTTCCCAAACCATAACCGGCAAATAAACCAAATGGCGTGCATCGGCTTCCCATTCTTAATAAATACTTAGTAAGCGACTCTTTTAATCGTTCAATATCTTTTGTTTTTGAAAGTTCATTATTTAACCATTTTAACAATTGGCTATGCAATACTGGAGATGCAAGGAAAATAGCTTCTTGAATTTTTGAACTTTCGAAGATCTTTTTTAGATCTTTGTCAGAAGTATTTTTATTTACAAAAATTGACTGTATATAATTTAATGATAGCAAAGGCACTCTTAGAACAAAATTATCAAAACTCTTATATTTAAAATTATTCATATGATATTCTTCAGTATTAATAAACTAGTTGTATACAAAATTAAGACAAGAAGAGACACTCATCCCATTTCGGCTCAATATTTGAAACGGCACTTATAAGTACTAAACCAATGCCCGCAATTCCTTCCAAAAATCCATATTCATTTTGCAAACCTCCATGCTCTGGTGTTTTCCAAACTTTATATCCTGCTAAGCCATCATTATATTTTGCCATTTGCAAAGTTTCTTCAAACCAATATTTTGCTGCTTCTTGAAATTCATTTCGTTGAGTATAATTATACATTCTATTGTAGATATGTGCATTACCGGCAGCTCCATGACAAATTCCTGCATCAACTACTCCTGAGACTTTTTCTTCTCTTCTTTTTGTAGAATGTAAAACAACTTCTATAGCTTTTTCTTTCCAGTCTTCATTATTGGCATTTAATCCTGCCACATACAATGCTATTCCAATTCCTAAATCGCCATAACACCAAGCAAGACGACTATAAGCAGAAGTTTCTGTTTCGCACACATAAGAAGGAAAGTTGGAAATATTTTCACTAGTATCTTGTTGTTGATTTAATAAATATTTTACAGAACCTGACAACAACTCGCTTGTTTTATCCTTAACAATACCTGCAGAATAAACCTTACTTAAAAAAGCAATGATACTTGCCAAACCATGCGATAAACTAATATTAAAACCTTTTGTTTGTTTCTTATGATCTAAAACTGATATCCATCTAGTTCCTTCTTCGTCTTTTATAGCAATTTTATTCAATTCTTTTATGAATTCAGCTAAATATTTTTTTGAATCATTTGTTTTTCTTTTTAAGAAGTAAAAACCTAAACCAACTGCTCCATGTAAGAAATCGTAATTACCATTCTTAATTTCAGATATCATTAGAGTATACAAGTATTCATCAAGCCCATCTAAAATCTCATTTAAATCAGCATCTAACAAATCTGCTTCAGTAAGTAAAGTTAATGATGTACCAATACCAGCTAAACCACTTGCATGAGTATGAAAATTAAATCCATTATTTATATCATCAAATACTTTAGATATTAATTCTAATCCAAAATCATATGGTTCTTGCTTATCTGTTAATTTAGCATAATATAAAAAAAACAAGGCAACTCCCAACTTACCCCCCATAAGTCCTTGCCCACTCTCATATACTTCCTTTTGCGATATTAATATTTCTTCAAACTGGGAAAGTTTTGATTCAATTTTTGTTCTATTTAATTCAGGTATTTTCTCCCAATCCATAATAATTTTAATTAAAAGAGCTAATACAATGTATTAGCTCTTGATTTGGTATTTAATAGGTTTCTAGAATGTTGTTACTAACAAAGCGCAAATGTTGGGCGCTTTTCAATTGCACACGGCATGCTACAGGCCATGGCAGTCGCTGGTTTATCATCGCAATAAAGTACAGAAACCCAGGTACCATCACATCCATTATCCCCAGTTTGCCCCCCAGGAAGACGCCCCCCTTTTACTTCACTCATGTTTAAATTAGAGATTGTTTCTTTTTTTAAAACCAACTTACTGTTTAAACTTTTCTTTTTCATGATAATAATTTTTTAATTAGCCCTTCCTCCACAAGTCAAACTTGCGCGGTTCTTCTCATTTTAGTAGCTTTGCCCTTGATCAGAGTAGCTCAGCTACCAAAGTCGTTTCCGGAGTGAGAACGGATATCTGTTTTTTTATTCCGGAGCGACTTTATTCTTAAAATTTATTGTTCTTTTAAGTACACTAAAATAAAACAGTTCACTGCCAAAATTGGCAGTGAACTGTTTTATTTAACAAATATCTCAATTTGTAATTAATCTACAATATATGATTGCAAGGTTCTAGAATAGGAAATAGATTTTTCCGAATCTTTTAAAAATTCCAATATTCTATATAAATTTCTTTCCGAAATACTCAACCTTTCAGCTAACTGCATTGGGGTTCCAGTTGCTTTTCTCTTTGCAAGATAAATGACTCTTTCTATTAATTCTTTATTTTGGGTAATATTCATAGGGGCTTCGATTTGGTTAATTACTACACTACTTAATTCCGCAAAAAGAGAAAAGGTAACCCATATATCTGTTAAAATATGTGAAACAGCTCACAACTTCTTAAACTACAATGTAAAATGCCTATCTATTATAAATATTTCGTCACGTACATATTTTGCATCCGACCGGGATTGTGATAGAGGTTACATGCAAGGTCTTTATCATGCATTTTACCATTATTCATTAAATTTATCTTCGCCCCATTTCTGGGGATTATTAGAAATATAATTTGCAATTCGATGGTATTTTTGATCATCGCAAATGATGTGATCGTGAAATCCTTCCTGCCATTCAAAACCAAAATCGGTTTCCCATTTACTTCCAACTTTAAGAGGAAATCTAACTTCGGGAAAAGGAGTGTATTCGTGAATTTGGTACTGGTCATTTCGAGGTGGATGCAACCAAATTCTATTTTCATTTTCGATGATACCAGTCTGATAATTAAAGCCGAACACATCCACATTTGCCGGACACCAAACGGCTAAGAATTGATTTATCGAATCTAATTTCCATGCCTTCCCATGACAAACCAAAAATAAATCTTCTTTCTGAATGGAACCAGAAGCATCTGTTTTCACAATCTCAAATTGATAGATCTTCTTTTGATTATAAATTTGAGCAGAAACCAAAAATAGTACGAAGAATAATAAAATTAATAGGATCGATTTTTTCACTTATCACTGATTATAGACTTAACAGGCAATACGTTGTACGAAATCCATGCAGATTATTGATCTAATCCTATGTATTTTGAATGTTTATATGCGTGATAATCGGTTAGGAAAAAATCATCTTGAAGAGTATTTGAATAAGTTTCTATGGCTTTTGATTCTATCTCTTGTATTGTTTTCTTCACCGACTCAGCATTTTTATTGCTCAATTTAGCTAAAGCTTCCTTAATTTCTTTAAACGGGTATACAGTGTACCATGTCCCCGCTAAAAATAATTTGCACTCTTGCTGTAATGGTAACAATCCAAATGATTTCCGATTCTCATCAATTGTAACAAAATCAATCGGTGGATAAGGAGGAATACAATCATAAGTCTTTTTATCAGTAGGAACGAAACTAAGCTCTTCGTTAGTAAAATCTTTTCGAATCTCTATCTCAGAATTAATTCCATACTCATTGGTAAAGTAAGATTCTGCAGTTATCACAAACCTTGGAGATAAATTTCCTTTAAAAATTTCCCTATGCAGTAAATCTTTTATCCCTAAAGAATTTAACCTTCTAATAAAATCGTAATCTTCTGTGGTTTTAGCGCTTAATAAACACCTACCCACTTTACCATAAACATGCCGATAAAAGGCAAAATAACCAGGACTCAAACGATCTTTAAATCGAACAAAATTAGGAATACCATTCATCTCATAATCCATTTTTAAGAGAGATGTAAATTCATAAATAGCCATGTTATGTTCCTTGAAATCATTCATAGCAGTTATTCTTTGATCTTCCGCAAGCATGTAAGAATACTTCTTATACAAATACGGATTCAAGCTATTCTCGTACTGTTTTCTTAATTCTGGATATTTTTGTTCAATTTCTTTCCATTGTTTTGTCATTCGAAAGTCTGTAAAAGTTGCAGTTTTAAAATCCTCCAATTGATAACCTAACAATACTAATTCTTTAGCTAATTCCAAAGCTTGATTCCACTTGTTGCAACGAATCGCACAAACACAAGCGTTGTGAATATCTCGGTAAAAATGCTTTGGATATTGCGCCAATACCGTTTGATAAGTTACTAATGCCGACTCAAAATTTTCAAGTGTAATTTGAAGCTTTGCTTGGTTTACTTGTTTGTGATACTCAATGTAATTCATTTGTGCATTCCCAACAATACTTATTCCCATAAGCAGTAGGCTGATAAATAAATACTTTTTCATTGTATAGTTTTTTAAGATAGAGAGATTGCACACAACCTATATATTTTCGTTAAATTCTCCAGAAAAATTAATTCTTGTATTTGCCATTTTATCGCATTCCTGTTCTTTACAAATATTAATGTAAAAGAATTTCTGTCGATCAAAATTTAGCTTGATAAAAAGAGCAAATTATCAATACCCTCCCCTTCTACTCTTCTCATTTTTGTAACTACAATCCAAAAAAGTGAGTCTCCTTTATCTCTTTATAATCCCCTAAAAAGAAATCATCTAAACTCGATTTTTGAAACAAACTCTTAGCATCCGCTTCATATTTTTTGATCACCTTCAACTTTGCCATTGGATCAGAACTTGTAACTCTTTTCAAGGAATCATTAATTTGCTGAAAAGGATAATTTCCATACCAACTAGTACGAAGAATATCACTGTTCTCTTCATTCAATGCAAATAAACCAATAGCCTCTCTATTTGCATTTATTTCATTCCGCTCTTCTTCTTTCATATTCATAAACAAGGATACTTTTTCTTTCTCAAAATCGACTTTTAAAGCAGGTTTTCCAAACGGACGAGTAGGATCGTGATATACTACCGCATCGGCATAAAATTGAGGTTCAATATTGCCGTTTCGTAATTCTGTAAGAAGAATTGTCTGCCAATTTAGAGCATCCACACTTTTGTATAAATTCGAATTCTCTTTTATTTCTGGATGATTATCTGCATTATTTTTCATACCAAAATAATGACGGTACAAAATCCAATACTTTAAATTCAATGTATCCTTATTATGTACGTAGTTTGGAATACCATCGAGTTCATAATAGGTTTTTAGCCTGATTGAAAGTTCAAGAAAATCTTTATCATTTTTTAGAGTTCCGTACCCGCCCCCAGAACTAGCAAGCATTTGATCCTCTTTGAACAACTGATAATACTTATTTCTTAATCCTACATTCAATCCCTCTTCATACTCCTTACGTAAACTCGTATACTCCGAAGAGAAAGACTTCCATTTATTACTATTTCTAAAGGCATCAAAAGCTGATTGTTCAAAATCTTCCAACTCATAACCATGAACTACCAATTCTTTAGCCAAAGTCTCAGCTTCGGAGTACTTTTCGCAACGAATCGCACAAACACAAGCGTTGTGAACATCTCGGTAAAAATGCTTTGGATATTGCGCAAATACCGTTTGATAAGTTACTAATGCCGACTCAAAATTTTCAAGTGTAATTTGAAGCTTTGCTTGGTTTACTTGTTTGTGATACTCAATGTAATTCTCTTGTGCATTTCCAACAATACTTATTCCCATAAGCAGTAGGCTGATAAATAAATACTTTTTCATTGTATAGTTTTTTAAGATAGAGAGATTGCACGCAACCTAACTATAGCATTTTACATTAAAAATGCCCAGTATAAATAATTACCAATTCCAGCACAATATTCTCATTTTCAACTATTAGTCATCTCGTAAGAGACGTGATAATTTCTAATGTTTCCGAATAGTGCTTCTGAAACTAAACATAAATATAAAACATTAAAAGTAAAAATGACAAAAAATATGTTAATTTTATTCAGACTTGATAGCCCATATGGTTTAACCAATAACAAAAATAATTAGTTCAGCAGAAATGGAGCAAAAAAACCCATCCGGAAAAACCAGATGGGCTTGAAATATTATTTTAAGCAGGGATTACAAGATTCCGCCTACTTTTCTTAACGTTTTACTATTTTGTTTATAATGAATCTAAAAGTAGATAAAATTGTTGGAACGGACTAAATAGAAACATATTGCAATCCCAGTTAAAAATTCATATTCGACCCTTTTATAGCCAAATAATTTAATAATTAGATGTGAAAAATAATTCAACATGATTATAATCCTTACGTTAAAATGTTTTCTAAGTACTATGAGTAATGTGTTGTCGTATTTTATTATTTACAATTGACTATGATACAGCTCGTTTGATAATTGCTAATTGCCCATTATTAATTTATAATTACTTAATGTTATAAAAGTTAGTCGACAAAGATTTCCTTTTTCACTATTTTATCTTCACTTACAATCACTAATCTATAATTTCCTTTTGTAATAAATGGTAATGTAATATCCTGCTCATCATCTTTCTCAATTAAATACTGGTAAACCGGAACCGCATTTTCACACTCTTCAGCACGAAATAGTTGCACCAAACTTGGACTTGTAAGTTCTGGTTTGTAGAAGCTCTTTAATTTTTGATAAGTACAATTCATCCAATCATACCAATAAGGTATATTTGTAGCACTCGCCTGCAAATTTGGAATTACAGTATAATCGTAGCATTCATTAGATCGTGGCAACAAATAAAACTTACAAGTGTCATTTCCATCTGTTATAGGTTTACATTGCTTTGGTAATGTTTGAGTAATCGTAAGAAAGTCTTCCTTCAAAAGTCCTTTTAATATACTAGCCATATAGGGGCTAGTTTCATCTTCGCAAATATGACCATAACCAGCATAAACAACCAACTTACCTTTTTCTGGATCATACAATTTATAAATATTATTTGCTTCCCCTAATTCTCTTTCCTTTTCGTAAGATTCATAAGGAATTAAAATAAAATCAAGTTCTAACGCTTGTCTTATAAGCATACCAAATATCGGCTCACTAATATAAACTCCCGTCTTTTGTACCAATGGATATCCTCTGTCAACTAATGTGCTATCCATATATATTCCAGCATTTAAGGCTTCAATTGCCAAGTACTTATAACCTGCTTTCTTTAAGTGCTTTAATTGCGAATACATAAAAGCTCTATTTTGTGCCATATGATGAGCTTCATTAATCATGCATACATTGAATTTAGAATACAATTTATTTAATTCCTCCTGAGAACTTTGTTTTCCATCCAAATTCAAATCTTCCTTATAAAGAGTTGTTTGATCATATCGATTATCATATCCAACTTTTGCCTCATCATATCTACCCAAAAAAGAATACAAGGTTCCGTAGGCTTGCCAATAAATACTTTCATACGACGTATTTAGATATAAACTTTTATCAGTTTTTAATTTCAAATATCCGTTAAAATAGGAGGTATCATTCACTGCAGCAAACGGATCAGAATTTTGAGAGTAAGCCGATAAACTTAAACAGCAAAAAAATACAATTAGTACACGTTTCATTTTCATAACACTAGACATTATATTCATATTAAAAAAAAAATAATTTTAAAATTATTCCAAGAACTATTTCACTAAAAAAGGAACTGCAACTCTTTTAATGAAATCTTAATTTACTTTTATGTTTCATTGATTAATACGCTACTTAATTCCGTAAAAAGAGAAAAGGTAACCCTAATAATTGTTAAAATATGTGAAATAAATTGCAGTGTACTGACGTTGCATGCAACGTCTACGGCATTCGATATTTCGATAATGCCGTGCACATGATTGGGCATCACCACAAATGCGTGCCATTTTACAAATGGAAAATGATCAGGAATCCCGAACCAAAATTGATGGGCCAGCTTTCCAATGGAAGATAATTCCATTTTCTGATCAGAAATAGAACCAAAAAACCACTGCCTGTTATGGCTGCAGATAGTCACGTAATACCTGCCTTCGTTGAAATAATTCCACCACACAGCACGAGCCGAGGGAATGCGGTATTTATTTTGGAATTTTTTCATTTTACTTAAAAAAAAGGTAAAGTTTCCCTGAAAGGGAAACATCCTATCGAAATATCCCAAATAAAAAAAACGAATTAATGTTAATTGAACATGTTATTATGGCTTAACAATAGCGAAAATATAAGTATTAATCATATTTCCAGATAATAATCGCTACCAAAAAAAAGATGTAAAAAAACCCATCCGGAAAAACCAGATGGGCTTGAAATATTATTTTAAGCAAGGATTACAAGATTCCGCCTACTTTTTTTAGTGCTTTACTATTTAGAATTTTAATTTTTCGGCCGTTTAACTCAATCAACTTATCGGATTTAAACTCGGAAAGTAAACGAATAACCGATTCGGTAGCCGTGCCAACCATATTGGCAAGCTCTTCGCGTGTTAGAGCTATTTTAAGCGTACTATCCTCAGTTAAACCAAAAGTTACTTCCAATTGAATTAATATCTCAGCTAAGCGCTCGCGTACGGTTTTTTGTGCAATATCAGTAATGTAATTGTTTGCTTCGCCAAGTTCTTTGCAGGTAATCTGCATTAATTCCATGGCAAATTCCGAATTTTCCCGAATCAATTTGGTGAGCACATTTCCAGGAATGAAACAAACTGTTGCATCTTCGATCACTTTTGCCGATGTACAAGCTCGCTCCTGACTGAGCACTGAACGAAATCCGATTAAATCGCCATTTTTTGCGAAACGAATAATTTGTTCTTTGCCTTCCATACCGGTTTTAAAAACCTTTAATACTCCCGAAAAAAGAAAGTAACATCCTTTCGCGGAATCGCCTTCGGAATAAATAATACTGCCTCTTTTATAGAAATGAACGTCTTCACCCCAAAATAAAAGATTCATATCTTCAAGCTTCAAATTATGAAATCTTTCCCCGAATTTCTCGGCTAGTTGGTTACAATTTGGAAGAACTGGATGCTGCTTCATTAAATTCAAATTAAAACTGAAATCAATAGTACTAATTCAAGAACAATTCGATTAATCGAACCTTCGGTCCCCATAAAGTCGTTAAAAAGATTATTGGATTTGAAGGGTTTTTCCTACTTTTATTACCATCGTAATAAAAATGGTAACAGGATCAAATATACAAATTTAAGTTTTACTTATGCAAAAGGTAAAAAGACTAAAAATACAGCAATTATGAAACACAAAGTAGAATTATCGTGGCAAGGAAATTTAGCTTTCGAAACGAATATGGACGGGCACAAAATGATTACCGATGCTGGTATTGAAGTGGGAGGCGAAGACAAAGGTTTTCGTCCTAAAAAACTGCTCTTGACCGCCTTAGCGGGATGTACTGGTATCGACACCGCATTAATTGTAAAGAAAATGAGACTCGACATTCAAGATATTAAAGTCTCCGTAGAAGGTGAACTAAGCGAAACACAACCCTCCTACTATAAAAATATGCACATTACCTATGAGTTTTTTGGCAAGGATTTACCTCAAAAAAAATTGGAACGGGCAGTAAAATTATCCGAAGAAACACAATGTGGCGTAAGCGCGATGTACAAACAGGTGATTCCTGTTACTTCGCAAATCATTTACCACGAACAATAAGATGTGAGCAAGGAGATAATAGATTTGAGATTACAAAAAGAAAGTGCTTCTGCAATCAGAAGCACTTTTATATTATCATATGAGTCTATCTCAAGTCTCACATCTGAAATCTCATTTCTCTTAATTTAGAATCCTGCAGCTGAAAATTGCTCCAAAAAGCGGATGTCGTTCTCGAAGAATAAACGAAGATCTTTAATGCCGTATTTTAGCATGGTGATTCGTTCAATTCCCATTCCTAATGCAAAACCTGTATATTTTTTGTTGTCGATTCCGTTTAATTCCAAAACATTTGGATCGACCATACCACAGCCTAAAATCTCTAACCAACCGGTTCCCTTGCATACATTACAGCCTTTTCCACCACAAAGTGAACAAGTAACATCAACCTCGGCCGATGGCTCGGTAAATGGGAAATATGATGGTCGCAAACGAATTTCTGTTTTCTCTCCAAAAAATTCTTTCGCGAAATAAGTAAGCGTTTGTTTTAAATCGGCAAACGAAACATTCTCGTCGATATACAAACACTCAATTTGATGAAAAATACAGTGTGCACGTGCCGAAATAGCTTCGTTACGAAAAACACGACCAGGTGTTAGGCATCGAATTGGTAATTCCATTTCAGACATATCGTGAGCTTGAACCGAAGAGGTATGCGTACGTAAAATTACATCTGGATTTTTTTCGATGAAGAAAGTATCCTGCATATCACGCGCCGGATGCTCTTCTGGAAAATTCAAAGCGGAAAAGTTATGCCAATCATCTTCAATCTCCGGTCCTTCGGAAATTGTGAATCCTAAACGAGAGAAAATTTCAGTGATTTCATTTTTCACCAAAGATAGCGGATGACGGGAACCTAATTTTACCGGATCGCCCGATAAGGTTAAATCCAAGCCCGACTTTCCAAAATCTACATTGGTGAAAGTCTCTTTTAGAGAATTTACTTTATCTAATGCAGTTGTTTTTAGCTCATTAAGCGCTTGTCCTACTGCTTTTTTCTGATCATTCGGAACGTCCTTAAAATCTGCAAACAAAACAGCAATAGTTCCTTTTTTACTAAGGTGTTTGATTCTAAATTGTTCAACTTCCTCTAGCGTAGTTGCCGAAAATCCATTCAGCTCCTCCAGTAAATTCTTTATTTTGTCTAACATATTTTTAATCTTTTGAAATCCAATAGTCGGCAAAGTTACAAAAAGTTTTTTCTCCTTGTTACTGAGGTTTCTATTTTAGCCGGAAGATTCCTTAATTATTTCCAATAAACTTATTCTTCTTTTAGTATTCGAGAATTTTCACATTCATTTTTACATCCTCGAAAGGCCGATCGTTTGCATCTGTTTTAAGGTTCACAATTTTATCTAAAACATCCAAACCTTCAATTACTTCCCCAAAAACCGTATAGTTGTTATCGAGGTGCGGAACCCCGCCAATTGTTGTGTATGCTTTCCGCCTTGCTTCCGAGAATTCCAGCTTTTTATTGGTACTGTTGTATTCAAACTCGATAGATTCCTTAATGGTTTTCGCTATAGCTCTGAACTCATCCACCATACCGGCTTTTTTTAATGAATCTAAAAGCGCCCTTTTACTAGTAGTTAAATACTTTTTTACAATATGCTTTCGCAGAGGAACATTCACCTCTTTTTCCATGAGTGTTAATTCTTCATCGCTAAATACTCTGCCATGGGCAATATAAAACTGCGATACATCCGATTCTTTAAAAATATTTACTTTATCGGGTTTACGTGGTGCTGCTATTGCGCCTTTTTTATGAAAAAATTTCGGGTTGAATTCCGATTCTATCGTCCGGTTCGAACTTCCGTAACCAATCATTTTACCTGCAGGCGCATTTCTAGAATCCTGCGATCCTCCTTGAGCCACAAATCCTTTTATTACCCGATAAAATAAGGTTCCATCAAAGTGACCATTTTCGATTAATTGCAGAAAGTTTTGCCTGTGTTTTGGAGTTTCTTTATACAACATCAATTTGATATCACCCATATTTGTTTCTATCAAAATAATAGAGTTAGTAGCTTGCCCGAAAGAGAGTTTCGCAATTAGTAAAATTACAATTCCAACTAAAATTTTCTTACTTAGATTCATTCAAGGTATTTGTTTACAATTTCCCGACTAAGATAAATATCGCAACAGTGAAAGCCAAAAAAAGCCTCGTTTTAATAACGAAGCTCCTTTTTACATCTGCTACTTTCTTTATTTTACTATTTTTATTTTCATCGATATATCCATCAGTGGACGATCGAATTCATCGGTTTCCACTTTGGCAATCGAATCAATTAACTCCTGTCCTTCTATCACTTCACCAAAAACCGTATAATTTCCATCCAAATGCGGAATTCCCCCAAGAGAAGTATAGGCTGCTATTTGGTCCTTGGTGAAAACAATTTTCTCGTCCGTAAACAAGGAATCCACTTCGAACGTAATGTGGTCTATCGCTTCCGATAATTTATCTAAATCCCCTTCCATTTGGTATTTAGCAAGAAGTTCGGCCTTTTCTGTTTGCACCTTTTGAAAAATCGAAGTCTTCAATTTTTCGTTTAGCTTCATTTGTAAAGAATCCAATTCTTCAGGCGTGTAAACTTTACCTTGAGCAATATAAAACTGCGATCCTGCTGATTTCTTTTCCGGATTGATCGCATCTCCTTCTCGAGCCGCGGCTAAAACACCTCGCTTATGAAATAAACCTTCCCTAATTTCTGCTGGTATCTGATAGCCTGGTCCGCCTTCTCCCAGGCGTTGGCCTAATTTCGCCGCTTTCGAATCCGGATCACCACCCTGAATCATGAAACCATTAATTACCCGATGAAACAAAGTACCATCGAAATACTTTCCATACGCCAACTTTACAAAATTATCGCGATGAACAGGAGTCTCGTCATATAAACGAATTTTAATAGTTCCATACTGCGATTCAATTTCAACAATCCTATTTGTTTTCCCCAACTCCAACTTTTCCTGGCAGGATACAAAAAGAAAAACAATAGCAATACAAATAAGATTTTTCATAGGTCTTTACTAAATATTTTTTTGCTTTACTGATTCTAAATTCTCCGACTCCAAATAGTCCATGTCTTTGAAATACTCAACAATGGACGATTTTAGCAATAATTCCTCTTTTTCCTTAGAAAAAGGAGGTACCATTTTATTTTTTTTAAAAATTGGCCAACCATTCTCATCCGAACCTTCCATTTGATAGTAATTCCATTTCATCAACAGCGTACAAGTAGCCAAATTGATGTGGTCCATCTTTTCGTCCTTTTCGTACTTTTCCTGAAAGCCTTTTCCTCGTTCCTGAATCCCAATTAGGAGTAAAGTGCCATTTAAATCGGCATCCACATTAAAATCTTCAGAAATTTTATATAAAAGTTTATTCCAGTCCCTTTCTAAATTATTATCCATAGTATCAATTTTTTATGACTGTTAAAAGTAAAGCTTTCTGACTATATTTAAAGCACTGTAGAAATATATTTTCACTTTTTTAATTATTCTTCTTGCAGATGAAATATTTCCATCTTATATTTGCATCGCTTTTAAGGGCAAGGGCGATTAGCTCAGTTGGTTCAGAGCACTTGGTTTACACCCAAGGGGTCATAGGTTCGAATCCTATATCGCCCACTATTTAAAAGCACACATTCCCAATAATCGGGCGATTAGCTCAGTTGGTTCAGAGCACTTGGTTTACACCCAAGGGGTCATAGGTTCGAATCCTATATCGCCCACGAAAAGATCAGATTTTCATTAGAAAATTTGATCTTTTTTTTTGGTCCTAATTGCTCATTCGTAAATCTTTTTATTCCATCTACCGTATATTAATTATATCTGGTCAAAAAAATAGGCTTCTTCTAACCATACAAATTTGAAAGAATATTGTATCTTGGATCGGTTTATGTTAATAGATTATTTTCTAAATTTTAAACATTAGTTTATTTTTTATTTTATCAGACACTTAATCAGACACTTACATTATGAAGTGCACTTTTTTTTACTTTTTTTTACTTTTTGTGGGTTACCTTTTGGCCATTAGAGGAATAAAGGGATAGGAAATATGGATTACACTACGGAAGCGATACTTGAGGGGATCAGTATGAGCAATAATGATGTATTAAACTACATCTACAAAAAGTTCTTCCCTAGTATTAGAAATTTTATAGAGAATAATAACGGTAACGAAGAAGATGCAAGGGATCTTTTTCAAGAAGCGATTATTGTAATCTACCGTAAAATGAAAAAAGAACCTTTGGTTCTGAATTGTAATTTTAAAACCTATGTCTATTCAATTTGTAGACTTTTATGGTTGAAACAACTTGAGAAAAGAAAAAATAGCAATGAAATTAGTTCAGAAGCTATTTTGGATAATCGACTAGATGAAGCAACTGAAACGTACGATCAAACCGAAAGGTATAGATTGTATCAAAAGCACTTCAAACTATTAGGCTCAGATTGTAAAAAAGTACTTCAGTTAACACTTGAAAAGGTTTCCTTAAAGGAAATTTCCGAAATTATGGGATACAAGAGTGAGAAGTATGCGAAAAAGAAAAAATATCAATGCAAGCAAGCACTGATGGAAAGTATTAAAAGTGATAATGAATTTAAAGAAGTATATGATGAATGAAATGGACTTTGACCGTATCGAGGATTTTCTTGACGGTGATCTAACAGAAAGCCAGTTGAAGCAGTTTGAGCAGGAGTTGCTCAGCGATTCAGATCTTCAAATGGAACTAGACCTTCATAGGGAGGTTAATGATGCCATAATGGAACAAGACGTTATGGATCTAAGAAGTAAATTAGAGGCTATTGAAGTCCCTAAAAATACGATTCAGAAACGAAAGCTGAAGTTTTTGACTAAGTGGAATATTGCAGCAGCATCCTTGGCTTTAGTAATTGGTCTGGGAAGTTTGATGTATATTATGAATAACCAATCCGCCTATTCAAATGATCAAGTTTTTAGTAATTACTACAAGCCTTACAATGTAGTTATCAATACTCGTTCGTCGGACGTTATGATTGATAATTTACTGGTGACGGCATTAAAAAGTTACGAGACAAAAGATTATCGAACTGCTCTGACTTTATTCAAGAAAATATTAGACAAAGATAGTACCAACATCACTGGTAATTTTTATTCTGGTATTTCCAATATCGAAATTAATGAGTACTCGAAAGCAAATAAAAACTTTACCAGAGTACTTCAACACAAGAATAACCTTTTTATTGAGCAATCTGAATGGTATCTTGGTTTCTGTTATCTCATGACAAATGAGAAAGAAAAAGCTCTAAAACAATTTCATGTAATTGCAAAAGGAAATAGTTTCTATAAAACAAAAGCTTTAGAAATTATTAATAGATTAGAATAGATCATTTCATCATTCATCAAAATAAAGTAAAAGCCGTCCAAAATTGGATGGCTTTTTTGATCTATATCTAAAATTAAATCAATCTCTAAAAGTTTATATTTTAGGTATTTAGTAAAGGTTTAGAACTCATCCCTACTCAATAATGGAAACCCTATAAAAACGAATCCTCGCTTACTAAAAATTAACTAAGACTAACTGTTCGTCTTATTTTCATTTTTAGCGCAATTAATACCAATAGAATAATACCAATAAGACCAGAAGCAATGTACATCAGTTTTGTGAATAAACTATTATCGTACAAAGGTTCCACATCACCTAATGTAACATATCCAGACCAAAAATAAGGGTGAGATTTTAGAGCGTCAGCAGTTTGTAAATATTCCAACTTAGCCTGACGGAGCGCATCATCCTTTTTTAATCCTTTCGATAAAAAAGTATAGAAATTACTCATTAAATTTGAGCCTGTTTTATCTTCAACCGTCCATAAAGTCATAATTACACTAGGACAACCTGCATAGAAGAAACCACGGGCCAAACTCATAACCCCTTCTCCTTTTAACAGCTTACCATCCCCCGTGTTACAAGCACTTAAAACCACCATCCTAGCATTAAAATTCATATTGTATATTTCATGCGTATTGAGTAAACCATCTTGTAAGGAATCGGAATTTTGAGTAAAAACCAATTTAGAATACATCGGATTTTCGTCATCAATGATAGTATGCATAGCTAAATGTAACACATCATAAGTACTCGAATTGGCTTTAAAATTAGCTTCTGTAGCCAAATCATCAACAAATAAATCTCCAGGCATTACTTTGGAAATATTAATGACTTCCTCTTTTACTCCAGGCAGTGGATATAATTTATCACGATAGGCTCTTTCTGAAATAAGAATAGAATCGTTCACGTCGTTATAGGAGGGAGCAAAAGCTAAAACAGATTTAGAAAAAGAAAAGCCATAACTTTTAGAATGTTTTTTAAACCCAAGAGTAGCCGAATTATTATAAGTAATTGTATTATCCTTTATTAAATATTCCAAATTACGATAATTCATTAGCGTAGAATCTGCTTCTTGTTTCAACAATACACCAAAAGGAATATATGCCATTTTATCATCGGGCACTATCAATAAATTTTTACCGATACATAAACTTTCCTTGTCCTTTAATAAATTTTGATACAAATGATAAGCTGACTTGGTATATCTCCTATAATAATCTGTACTATTTGTTGTAAAATCATTAGTTTTTAAACAACTACGAACTTCCTCTAAATGATAATCGAAACTATCTTTATTAATAACCTGCCGTTTTAAATCTAAACTATCTTTTGTAATAGAAAAGGAAAAGAGCGCTGAATCGGAAATAGAATATTCAATTAATAAATCATTTTGCCCTAATTTATTTTGTAAATCTTTAATACTTATGGTTTTTGTGTCGTATTTTAAGGAATAGTATTCCGGAAAGTCTTTCTCGAAACGCAACACCATACTAGTAAATTCTTCATTCAAATTAAAAAGTACATTTTGCCAGCTACTAATAGAATCCCGATTAGGAACCTGCATTCTTCTCTCCTCATGAACCAACTCACGATATTTCGAAATACTTAATTTTAAATTTCTCTCCTGCTCCTGTAATTCTGCAGAAATACCACCAAAATCTTTAGCATTAACATCGTTTAAAGACGACAATAAACTTGCAGATTTAGATCGCTCTGAATAACGAAAAGCTTTTTCTTTGTATTTTTTATCCTTTGTAAGTTTATAAAGGTTAGCAGCTATTTCAATGGCTTGATTATAGGTTTCTTTTTCATTTTTTGAAAGTGCAAACTTACTTTCTTCATCCTGATAGGCAATTCTAATTTTATCAATAATATCCAAACAAAGATCATAGGTTTGTAAACTAAAATCCAAATCAGAAATACTATTGGTCTTGCTATATAACTCTTTCAAAGTATTTGCCTTAGGCTTTAATATTTCCAAAATAGAAAGTTGTGGATCTATCTCCTCCATAAACGGATTTACATACACCGTACTATTATTAAAATTATCCAATTCAGCAATCAATGCCTTTTGATAATACTTAAGCGCATTTAAATGATCATTAGACTTAGAATAAAAGTCACCAAAATTCTTCAAACAATGTGCGGTATCTGGATGTTTATAGCCAAAACTACTGCTATAAATAACCAAAGCTTTATTTAGGTATGGTAATACATTAGTATTATTTTTCATTTCATTCTGAAACACCGCATAATTTAGATAACAATTCCCCAAAAGGTAATAATCAGTATTATGCATCTTGATTATTTCCTTAATACTTCTCTGATAATAGGAATCTGCAGCTTCGTAGTTTTTTATTTTTTTATAACAGCTTGCTATGTTATTATAGGTAGATGAAAGATTTTGCGAATTACTTTCCTCTTTTACATTTAATGTCTTTAAGTAATATTTTAATGCTTCAGAATACTTTTGTTTTTTATATAAGTTAACACCCAAATTATTATAAATTTGAGATAACCACTTGGAATCTCCATCCACTTCTAATAATGATAATGCCATTTCATAATAAGTTTGGGCTTTGATTAGGTCACCATAATTATTAAAAATATTTCCTTTATTTACATAAATAGGAATTAGTTTTGGAGTACTCTTCCCAAAAATTTTTAAAGTAAAAGCCTCCGCTTTATTATAAAATTCCAAGGCTCTTTTTCTATCTCCAACTCTATTTAATAAAACTCCAAAATTGACGTAGGTACGATAAATTAAATTGTTGTCTACTAATCCACCAAGTTCGATTGTTTGAATTGCATTCTCAAAAGACTGAACCGAATATTCAAACTCTCCCTCATTTAAAAAAACAATCGCTCCATTAAACTGCTCTTGAAGTAACGAATCCCGATTAACTATTTCAGCTTTTTTCTGTTTATCTATCACCGAATTCGACTTAGAATTGATACTCCCAGTGAAAAGTAAGAGAAGAAAAAGTGGTAAAAGAAGAAAAATAAATATCTTTTTTTGAAAATTCATCACGCTATAGACAGTTTTTGTAATGTTCTTACTAACAATTCATTAAGTCAGGTATCTAGACCAATAAAAATCTAAATATACTGTCTTTTTTTAACTTTTTTAAAAAAAAAGTCTTTTTACAGGGTTACCTTTTTCGAAAAAGGGGAATAAAGGGGTGTAATTAAAAACTTAAACAATTCAAATCTAACAAAACCTAATAGCAATGAAAAATTTTGAAATAGTTTCTCTGGAAGAATTACAAAATACAAAAGGTGGTTACAACGAAATGACCGATAGACCTATTTTGGATGATTGTATTGTTTAAATAATACCAAAATTGACCAAAAACCATTTTCCTATAATAAACCTAGTACTGACCAATAAGACCTAATAGCAATGAAAAATTTTGAAATAGTTTCTCTGGAAGAATTACAAAATACAAAAGGTGGTATCAACGAAATGACAGATAGACCTATCTGTGATGATTGCCTTGTTTAAATAGTACCAAAAATTGACCAAAAACCATTTTCCTATAATAAACCTAGTACTGACCAATAAGACCTAATAGCAATGAAAAATTTTGAAATAGTTTCTCTGGAAGAATTACAAAATACAAAAGGTGGTTACAACGAAATGACCGATAGACCTATTTTGGATGATTGTATTGTTTAAATAATACCAAAAATTGACCAAAAACCATTTTCCTATAATAAACCTAGTACTGACCAATAAGACCTAATAGCAATGAAAAATTTTGAAATAGTTTCTCTGGAAGAATTACAAAATACAAAAGGTGGTTACAACGAAATGACCGATAGACCTATTTTGGATGATTGTATTGTTTAAATAATACCAAAAATTGACCAAAAACCATTTTCCTATAATAAACCTAGTACTGACCAAAAAGACCAAACAGCAATGAAAAATTTTGAAATAGTTTCTCTGGAAGAATTACAGAATACAAAAGGTGGTATCAACGAAATGACTGATCTTCCAATAATGGATGATTGCCTTGTTTAAATACTACTTAATTATATTTCCCAAATCATATTTTACAAGTAAAATAAGTTTTTGTTTTTTTTGATTTAAAAAACAAAAAACTAATCGACTCTATTTTTAAGACCATATTCATTTACATGGAGAGACGTCCAACATATAAAGAACTGGAACAACTGCTGAAAGAAGAAAAAGCCAAAACTGCTAAGGCAGAAGAGCTAAAAAATTCTTTTTTAGCAAACATGTCGCATGAAATTCGAACCCCAATGAATGCTATTATTGGTGCTTCCGAATTGTTACGCGATGACTCCCTATCTAAAATAGAGCGAAATGAATTCACCAATATTTTGAATTCTAGCAGTAAGGAACTGCTTGACTTATTTAATCGGATACTTGAACTTTCTCAACTAGAAAGTGGTTCGATGAATTTCCATGAATCGGAAATTTCGATACACAATTTATTCATCCGACTATACTCTACATTTGGACAAACTATTAGTGAAACGAGGAAAAATTTAAGCCTAAATTTTTCTGAAGATCTTCAAGAAATAAAAATATTTACAGACCTTGATAAACTGAACAAGGTTCTTAGTTACCTTCTCGAAAATGCAGTGAAATTTACTGAACGAGGAGAAATTGAATTTGGTTGTGCTATTCAGGACAGAAATAATATTCTTTTCTATGTGAAAGATACTGGACCAGGAATACCAAAAGCCGAACAAGAAAAAATATTTAACAAATTCACGCAAGTGGATAATTCCTACACTAGAATTTATTCTGGTGCTGGCTTGGGTTTGAGTTTATGTAAAGAGATTGTATGCTTGTTGGGTGGTAAATTATTTATCGATTCTCACCCTGGACATGGTTCCATTTTTTACTTTACAATTCCTTTAAAATATTCCGAATCGGACGTTATCTTAAAAGAACAAATAGAAGCTATTTTAAAGCTTAATATTAACGATATATATTCTTTATCAACTATTAAAAAGAATATTGCTATTTAGGGAAGTTACTAGGTAATATGAGAGGAGCTTGCTGGTCACAAGCTCCTTTTTTTATTTGTTTTTAAAAGATATTTCTTTCAAATTAAGTAACAGGTCAAATACGATAGTAAGAATCAAGAAATTAAATTTTTGCTCCCAATCAAGAAAAAATCCCAGGCAAGCAACAATCATAAATATGATATTTGCGAAACGTAAAATCTCCATGAATTTAAACAACTTTATACTTTCATAATTTGTAGTCCCCAATCGATAAAAAACATTTAAAATAAGTCCTAGGCTTAAAATACTTAAACCATATTCTTCCGCTTGTAAAATAAATAGAGCCCCAACAATGATAAGTATGGTGGCAATGGTATAAATAATTGGTAAAATCTTCTTCATCGATATTTTTATTTAAAAAAGCAGTTCGGGATCCGTAAACTTATTTTTTCCCAAATGTGAATATGCCAAGGGAGTCACCTCTCTTCCCCGCGGAGTTCTTTTTATAAATCCTTCCTTGATAAGAAATGGCTCGTAAACCTCCTCTATGGTACCACTATCTTCACCAACTGCAGTTGCAATAGTTGAAATTCCAACCGGACCACCATTAAATTTATCAATTACCGTATTTAGAATTCGATTATCCATTTCATCCAAACCGTGCTTATCAATATTTAAAGCTTCTAAAGAAAATTTTGTAATACTTAAATCGATATTTCCATTTCCTTTTACTTGTGCAAAATCGCGAACTCTTCTTAAAAGTGCGTTTACAATTCGAGGAGTTCCTCTACTTCGAGAAGCAATTTCGCCAGCAGCTTCATGAGAAATTTCCACATTTAAAATTTTTGCCGATCGTTCTACAATTTTAGTTAAAACCGGAAGGTCGTAATACTCTAAATGACAGTTAATTCCAAAACGAGCACGCAAAGGAGAAGTTAGTAAACCAGAACGAGTGGTAGCTCCAATTAAGGTAAAAGGATTTAATTCTAACTGAATGGAACGCGCAGCCGGCCCCTTATCAATCATTATATCGATCTTGAAGTCTTCCATAGCAGAATACAAATACTCCTCTACAATCGGACTTAAACGATGAATTTCGTCGATAAATAGAACGTCATTAGGTTCCAAATTGGTTAAAAGTCCAGCCAAATCTCCAGGCTTATCCATTACCGGTCCCGAAGTAATCTTTAATCCTACTCCCAATTCGTTGGCTAAAATGTTAGACAGAGTTGTTTTTCCTAAACCTGGAGGTCCATGAAGTAAAACATGATCTAAAGCTTCTTCTCGCATTTTAGCAGCAGCTACAAAAATGCTTAAATTCTCGACCGTTTTCATCTGCCCACTAAAATCGCTAAATTGAAGTGGTCTTAATTTTTTTTCATACTCTTTTTCGTTATCCGAAAAGTTATTATCTCTGATATCCAGATGATCCTCCATTAGAAACAAGATTTGATTACACTCATTCGTGAACAATGAAGTGATTAATACAAAAAAAGTATTAGAATTTTTATTGATCGTTTTCTCCTAACAGCATTTATACTTTGGAGGCAAAACTGAAACTACAAATTTATTTAAAGATTTAAACTTTTAAGGACTTTAAACAGATTATCAATTTCAAAAGGTTTAGCTATGTGTCCGTTCATACCACTGTTAAGACATTTTTCTTCATTAGCAATCATGATATCGGCGGTTAAAGCGATTATTGGAATAAGCTTTCCCTCTTCTAAATTTCGAATTGCTTTTGTAGCTTCTATTCCATCCATCTCTGGCATCATGATATCCATTAAAATGAAATCGTAATTGCCATTTTTAAATTTCTCTATTGCCTCTAGTCCATTATTGGCAACATCAATAAAATAACCAAAACGTTTTAAAGTAAATTTAACAACCGTTTGATTTAGCTTATTATCCTCAACCAATAAAATGGAATAGTTTTTTGTCTCCCAGCTCATACTTTATTTCGTGGATTTTTCAATAGGTCGCAAGATAAGAAAATCATTACAAAAACTAAGTACTTAAGCGAACTAAAGATTTCCATCTAATTTAAGCTTTAAACAGGAAATTCACTCTTATCAACAAGCTTTATATTATTATTTATTTTTTTAAATTTCTTAAAAGAATATAATGATTAATATATCCTGTTAATAGTGTTGGTAACAGTTTTGAATTTTTATTGATTTTTCGCAATAATTGTATCCGCCAACAGGAAGTTAACAGTGATTGTTAATTTTAACACTATTGATATTCAATAAAATACTGAGGTTATTAACAAGCTGTTAATAACGATCTGTTGTGATAAAAATTTCGTTAAACTATATTAACAGTCTGTTGAAAACCTGTTGAGAGATGTGAATCTTGAAATGAAAAATAAAGTTGTATGGGTAAGCTATTTTTTCTATACCAGGATGAAATTGTATCCTCCAAATAAAAGATTGTAAAACTTAGTAAGGAAAAATTAACAGTCTGTTAACTGAATGTGAACAAAACTGTTGATAGTGAGAATGCGTTAATGTAAGTGTTTTATATTAAGTATTTTACAATTATATTATTACTCCAATCAAAGAGGGTATATAAAAGTCGCTTTTTATTACTCTAATGAGTAATTTTACTTAGTTTTGTAAGCTTAAATAATGAATATATTTTGCGGATTTAAAAGATTTAGATTCTAAAATTTAGAATCTATTAATCTACTTTTTTTTGAAAAAATACTACTATGAAAGGATTAAAAATTGCTATTGCATCAGATCATGCAGGTTATCAATTCAAGAATAAACTTGGAGAATTTTTAAAAGAAAATGGTTGTTTGGTTACTGATTTCGGAACCGATTCGGAAGCTAGTATGGATTACCCTGACACAGCACATCCATTGGCTGCAGCAGTTGCTGCTGAGGAGTTTGATTTTGGATTTACTTTATGTGGAAGTGGTAATGGAATTACGATGACCGCTAATAAGCATCAAAAAATTCGTGCTGCTTTATGTTGGAATGCAGAAATTGCTGAATTAGCAAGATTGCATAACAATGCAAATGTATGTGGTATTCCGGCTCGATTCATTTCTTATGAAGAAGTTGAAAAGATCGCAAAAATATTTTTATCTACTGATTTTGAGGGAGGTAGACATCAAACTAGAATTGATAAGATTCCTTTAAAATAGGATTTTAATGTTTTGATAAACAGAATCTAAATAAGGAATTAAAGAATTAAAGATGCTTTATTAGTAGTAAATATTGTTATATTTGTGCTGATTGTTAGATAAATGTGAGAGTAATACTAAATAGAAATAATGTTATCGAATACCTGTAAATATGCAATTCGTTCAGTAATTTATTTATCGCTGAATGGCACTGAAGGAAAGAAAATTGGAATCAAAAAGATTTCTGAAGATTTAGAAATTCCTACTCCATTTTTGGGCAAAATATTGCAAAGTTTAGCCAGACAAAAATTACTAACTTCAACAAAAGGACCTCATGGAGGTTTTGGTATGGGCAAAAAGCCATCAGAAATTACCTTGATGAATATTGTTGAAATTGTGGATGGTTTAGATATGTTCGAGAATTGTTTAATTGGAATGAGGCCGTGTAAATCTCATACAAGTAAGCAAGCTCCTTGTCCGGTTCACAATCAATTTGGTAGTATCCGACAATCTATTTATGATTTATTTAACGGCAAAACAATTGGTCAGTTAATTGATGAAATGGGAACAACGGAAGAATTTATTAGTTTATAATATTTTCTTTAAAAAAGATATTTTACTAAAGGGCTTGCGGTTTAACAGCAAGTCCTTTTGTTTTTTTAGCCAAGGATATAAAATAACAGCAAGTATTCCGCCCAAAATATCAGCGGTTAAATCCCAATAATCTCCGCTTCTATTGGTAAAGAAATTTTGTTGCAAATATTCAATAATACCGCCGTAAAGGGCTATTAATGAAATTATAATAGCTGTTATGTGTAGGCGTTTCCATTTTGTTTGAATACTTAGTTCTGCAAAAAGAAAAATACCCATGATAAAGAACATTGCGAAATGAACAATTTTATCGAAGTGTGGTATTTTTACGATGTTGGTTTTTGGAAGGTCATCGCCAGGAATTGAGCAGAGAATAAAAATGACTATTGCCCAGAGAATGTTACGCCAAAATAATTTAGTATTCATAAAGTTTGCCTGAAATTTATTCAAAGGTACTACGCATTTTTAAGATTTTTAATTTTTTAAAGCAATACTTTTTTCAACTATTAAGATAATTTACTTAGCCGTTTATTGTTTTATAAGCTTAAGATATAGTAATAAACTAAGTTCTATATATAGCTGTATTAGGATAAAGTAAGCAAGTGCTAAAAGGAAACAGTCAAAAAAAAAGAAATCCTTGGGATTCCTTTTTCACGTTATATTGTGTTTTATTTAATATTTTTTTAGACTACCAAGAAAGGAAATATCACTAGTGATTTTCGGGTTACCTTTGTATTTTACCGAACCAATACCAGAAATACTTACTCGAAGATTTTCTTCTACACAGATTTTGCCACTACCAACACCACTAATATCGATACTTCCCTTTTTAACAATTAAATCGTAGGCACTTACGCTTCCGGCTCCGGAAATATCAATGGAAAATTCGTCGCACTTGCCCGCAAGTGTTACGGTTGATGCTCCGCTATTATCAATTCTTAATTGGTTGGCTGTAAGTTCTAAATTGGCCGAAGAGGCACCATTTATTTCTATGTCTAATTCATCGAATCTAAGCATTTGATCGCTTTTTAAGCTTATAGCTCCATTTGCTTTTAATCCGCTAAGGTGTTTAAAACCAATGTATAATTTAAGCTCTTTCGATTTGTAAATACTTTTTTCTGTAGAGATATAAAGTACATCTCCTTTTACTATGGTTTTAATTATTTCCATTAGGTTTTCGTCGGCAACTACTTTTAAGCTATAATCATCGTTTTGCGAAAGAATTATGGTAAAAGCTCCGTTTACCTTAATGGTTTCGAAGGCAGGAACTTCTCTATTTTCGCTTTGCACATTGCCATTGCCTTTTATCCCATCGGCATGTGCAGGAAGAACACTTATAAAACTGAAAAACAGGATTAATAGGGACGAGATTGCTTTTGAAATATATTTCATAACTATTATTTTTAAAAAAGTTGGGTTTAGCTTTGTTGGTGTAAAGACACATTTAAGAATACAAGTGTTGCATTTATTTTATAAAGTGATTCATTTTATTATCGAAAATTTAGCAAGATTTTTAATTATTTTTCCGTTGAAGAGGAAAGTTTGTGAAATGAATCTAACTTGCAAAAAAAAAAAAATGATTGATATGTCGGGAGTATATTTTCACATTCCATTTTGTAGACAACTTTGCCATTATTGTGCTTTTCACAAAAGTATTTCTTTGCAGGCAAAAGAGGATATGCTGGAATGTTTAAAATTGGAATTAAAGCTTAGAAAAGATTATTTAGGAGATAATTCTTTAACTACTATCTATTTTGGAGGAGGAACGCCATCGGTGTATCAAGCAAACGAAATTGAATCGTTAATTGAAGAAGTGGCTAAGTATTTTATTATTGAGCCCAATGCCGAAATTACATTAGAGGCAAATCCAGATGATCTCACCGAAAAATACTTGCAAGAGCTTGCTAAAACTCGTGTAAATCGACTAAGTGTGGGAATTCAATCGTTTCACGATGAAGATTTGATTTTGATGAACAGAAGACATACTGGGAAAGAGGCTTTTGATGCTATTCGCAGAGCGCAAGCTTTTGGTTTCGATAATATTTCTGTAGATCAGATTTATGGAGTTCCTGGTTTGACTATGGAGAAGTGGAAGGAGAAATTAGAATTGGTTTTCGATTTAAATGTGCAGCATATTTCGTCCTACCATTTAATGTTTGATCCAAATACAATTTTTACGAAAAAGTTGGAAAAAGGGCAATTGGTAGAAATGGATGAAGAAGATAGTTTTGAGCAGTTTAACTATTTAATAGACGTTGCAAGAAAACATGGATTTGTTCATTACGAAATTTCTAATTTTTCGAAAGAAGGGTATATTTCTGAGCACAATTCTAGTTATTGGAAACAGAAAAAGTATTTAGGAATTGGTCCATCGGCACATTCTTACAATTTAGAACAAAGAGAATGGAACATTGCAAACAATTATAAATACATAACAGCAATTCGGAATAACGAGAGTTTTTCTGAAAAGGAAGATTTGAGCGAATACGATAGGTTTAATGATTTTGTATTGACTTCGCTTCGAACTTATTGGGGAATGGATTTAGAATTGGTACGTACCGATTTTGGAGAAAAATTGTATCAACATTGTATCTTAAAAACGAAAAAATACCTTTCTTCGGAACATATCCGACAGGAAAAAAATAGTATTATTTTGAATGATAAAGGGGTTTTTGTATCGAATGATATTATGTCGGATTTTTTCTGGGTGGAGGAAGAATAGTAGCTTAAATTATAAATAGTACTGCATTACTTACGATTAATAATTCTTTTTAGGATGAAAATATTTATTTCCTTTTTTCTTGTGTTTATTGGACTTGGTGTTGCCAATGTATTTTCACAAAACGATTCCATTCAGATTTTAGATCCAAGTCATTTTAATCGGGTAATGCAATTAAATAAGGAGTCGGTAGTTGTTGATTTACGGGCGAAAAAAGAGTTTAAAAAAGGGCACATTATGGGTGCTCATTTAGCAATCGATTCAAAAGAATTATATCGTTTGATTGATTCCCTTGGAACTTCGAGGGTTTATCTTTTGTACTGCAAATATGGTGATAGAAGTATTGATGCAGGTAGACTGATTAACGAAAAATATAAAATTTCGGTTTGTTCTTTAGATGGAGGATTGGATTTTTGGTTGGAAAGTGGTTTTGGATTGGAATAAATGCTTTTGCGATGCTGCAAAGTGAGTAATGAATATTTGAAAGTGTGTTTTATACAAAAAAGAGCTTTTACTAGATATACAGCTAAAAAGTAAAAGGCAGATCCCAAAAGATCTGCCTTTTTTAATAGGTGTGTATTTCCAGTTTATAAGCTGGCTTCGATCCACGACCAAGCGCTGATATCAAGTGCTTCAGCATCTTTACCACTGTTTAATTGGTACTTACTAGTTTCACCAGTTAATAGATTTGCGTCAGCAGTTGCACTTTCTATTTGAACGTTTGTTAAAGCACCAGCATCTTTCATATCAAGATCTATATCGTAACCAACAAGGTGTAAGCCAGTGATTGTAGCGCCGGATTCTTTTTTGAATTGTAGAGCGGTACCTCCAACTGTTGAAATTGCAGTTACATTCTCGAATTGTGGATTGTTATTGATCTTATCTCCTTCAAAAGCAGTCGAGAATCCTTCAATAGTATGAGAAATGTAGGTGTTCGTTATTTTTCCATTCCATCCTTCTGTCCAATCAACCGAATCATCTTCATTATTTTCTAAATATAGATTACTTACAGCTACGGTTCCTCCGAAGAATTCGATACCATCATCAGATCCATCGATAACGGCAACATTTGAGATACTTGTACCAGAACCAACAGCATATAATGAAACCCCGTTGTATTGTGATTCAGAATTGATTTGAGCACCAGTTCCTTTAATTACTAAATACTGAATAGAGCCAGAGTTATCATCATCGGTAGATCCACCATAAATAAAACCACCTACTTCAGCTTCAGAATTTGCCCCTGCAGTTGTTGTAGCTTTACCACAAATAGTTAAACCACCCCAGTCGCCTGGTTGACCTAAGTCGGATGCAATAACAACAGGTTTTTCTGAAGTACCATTAATGTGGATACTTCCTCCCATTAATACCGCAATATAAACTTCAGTTCCACCAGCAGTAGCGTGTATTTTTGTTCCTGCAGGAATGGTTAAAGAAGCACCATCTTCAACAATATAAGAGCTAGTTAAACGGTAAGCTTTACTAGCATCTAAAGTTACATCTCCAGTTACGTTTCCTGATAATTCTTCAACTATAGCAACTTCAGCATCTACCCAAGTCCAGTTTGATGGATCTACAGTAGCAGTAGCATTGTAACTATTGGTAAGCTCAGCGGCAACACCTTCAATTACAACATTTGCTAAAGGACCATTGTCTTTCATATCGATACTTACAGCATATCCGCTTAAAGATAAACCAGTGATGGTAGCACCGGATTCTTTTTTGAATTGTAAAGCAGTACCTCCTGTTGTAGAAACAGCAGTTAGATTTATAATTTTTGGATTATTATTTACTTTATCTCCTTCAATAACGGTAGAGAAATCTTCAATAGTATGCTCAACATAGGCATTAGTAATGGTTCCGCTCCAACCTTCAGTCCAATCGATAGCATCATCTTCATTGTTTTGCAAGAATAAGTTTGTAACAGAAACAGTTCCTCCAAAAAACTCAACACCATCATCAGCACCGTTAATTACAGCAATATTTTCAACACTTGTTCCCGAACCTACGGCGTAAAATGAGACTCCGTTGTATTGCGATTCTGAGTTAATTTGAGCACCGGTACCTGTTATAACAAGGTTTTTGATAGATCCTGAATTATCAGCATCGTCGGTACCACCGTAGATAAATCCACCAACCTCAGCTTCTGAATTAGCTCCTGCAGTAGTTGTAGCTTTTCCACAAATGGTTAATCCACCCCAGTCGCCAGAATTTTTGCTAGCCGAAGTCATAACAACTGGACTAGAAGTAGTACCGTTAATATTAATTTTAGCACCCATTAAAACTGCTATATAAACATCTGTTCCACCATTATCGGCTATAATTTCGGTTCCTGCAGGTATGGTAAGAGTTAATCCTTCGGGGATAATAAAGGAACCACTAAGGTCGTACTGAACACTTGCATCAAGGGTATAATCCTCGGTTAATGTTCCTTTCATTTCACCACTTTTTAGTAGTTCTATTACTGTTTCACCTGGAGTTGGTACTGGATCATCATCATCATCCGAACAACTTGATAAAAACGGTATTGCTAAAATTGCAAGACCTAAGATTTTAACTGTTAATTTTTTCATTTTAATTTCAATTTTGGAATATAAAAAAGTTATTTAGTTTTCTAATTCAAATTTATTTTTAGACCTAAACTAAGGCGGATGCCTTTTTTGTAGGACTTAATAGTTTCGTTGGAAGCATTTCCTGTAGTTGGTTGAATCTCCTGAGTTTGTTTGATTTCTGGATTCAATAAATTTTTACCGGAAAGCTTAATAGAGAATCGATCGGATAGTTTTTTGCTTACTACCATATCAAGAGTTACAAATCCTTTTTCAATAATTTCATTATTAAAAAATCTGTCGCTATAGGTGTTATCTTCGGGCGCACCTAAGGCAAAGATTTTATCGGAAGAATAGTTTGCTGTAAGGGCTGCCTGAAATTCTTTTGCTTTATTGTTGGAGAAACTAAGTGTACCATTCAGAATTAAATCGGAGGCTCCCTGCAGGTCAGTTTCGGTTTTGTTATTGTATTGAAATGCTTTAAGAAGATCCTGTTTAAACCACATTTTGGTGGCATTAAAAACCATGTTTAGTTCAGGCATTCCTGTAGCTTTTGATTTTAGAACAGCAAATCTTGTTTCGAGTTCAAGCCCATAAACATCTGCTTTATCACCGGTGTTCTCATAAATAAAATTTCCCGATGATCCCCTTGTTAATGCAAGGTTAATAGGATCGTTAATCATTTTATAAAAAGCAGAAACCGAGATTAATTGCTTAGGAGTTGGGAACATTTCCCATTTTACATCTAGATTGTAATTTTCTGAATTTTTAAGATCAGGATTTCCTTTTGTAACACGACCTGTTGGAGATACATATTCGAAGGGAGCTAATTCCTTAAATTCCGGAAGTGTAATTGTTTTACTTGCGGCCAATCGAAGTGCACCCTTATCTGTTAGCTGATATTTTAAATTAAGGGCTGGAAAAAAATGGTCGTACTTGTTTTCAAGAACCCCAATTCGTCCAACATAATTGGCTACATCCCAATCAATATCAAGTTCATCTTTTTCGTAACGAACTCCGACATTTCCAGTTAATTTATTCAATTGAAAAGCTGTATTTGCATAAGCAGCATAAACCTCTAAGTTTGCATTGTAAGTATCTGCGGATCTTTCACGTACGATTAAATCATTGCTATTATACAAGCTCTGATTCAGTAATGCTTCATTAAAATTGTCAATGGAGGCAACTTGAACACCCTTGGCTCTAATTCCAATAAATAAAGAGCTAAAATCTCTTTCTTTTTTTCTAAAGTTTCCGCCAAAATTCAATTTTAATTTTCTATCGTCTTGATCGATGAATTTTAGCTCCTCTTTTAAGTATCCATTAATTTCAGAATCTTTAATATTTTGTTGTGATTTTCTTTGCTGAAAATCTCCTACATGAGCAAACTGAACGGTGTTTTCATCGAGAATATTTACTTCGTTTCGAATACGGTTTGGTTCATCCGACTCAACTAAATTGTAAGCAAGTGCCCAATTTAATTTGTTATTTTTAGTGATTTTGTGAGTACCAAGTAGCTGACTAATCAGTAAGTCGGTTTCTTTCATGTTCTGATCTCGTACGAATGCTCCATTTTCTTGTGGATCCTGGTCGAAGACATAACCTTGTCCGTTTCTGCCTTGCTCATATAATTCATCAGAAGTTTTATGTACCCACAAAGTATTTACATGAATACTATTATTAGGATTAAAATCGTAAGTGAGATTTAAAAGACCTGTTGTATTAATTTTTGATTGGTAGGTTTCGGCATCAGTAAAAGAATTGTCCAATACATTCGAACGATACTTCTTAAATACTCCATCTGAATATTCAGACTCATTTTCGTGCGAAAGAGTGGCGAAAATGGACAAATCTTTTTCAAATAGTTTGAATTTCTTTCCTGCTAAAATGGAGAAATCATAACCCAATGGAAAGTTTCTAGTTTCAGTATTCCAACTTTTTTGATTGATTGCATTAATTGTATTGTACGACTCATTGTTAAAACCAAGAGTAAGATTCTTGTAATTTTGAGTCGTTTTAAACTTATTGAAAACGTCACTTTTAAGAACAGTTGTATTTGCTTTCGCCGAAACACCAACGGAAATTTTTTCGCTATAAGTTTTCGATACAATATCAATATTTCCTGAAGTAAGATCTCCGTAATTTTCAACCGAAAAGGTTTTACTAATACTTACGTTTTTGATAAGATCTGTTGAGAATAGGTTCAAATCGATGTTCTTTTTTTCAACATCATCCGATGGAATTGGTAAACCATTCATGGTGGTGGATAAGTATCTATCCCCTAAACCCCTAACATATACATCTCCCGAATCTTCATTTTTTGTAACACCCGAAATTTTAGAGGCGGCAGTTGCAGCATCCGAAACACCAAGCGATTCTAATTCTTGAGCTCCTATTGATTGTTTAATTTCAATCGACTTTTTTTGATCTATTAATAGAACAACTTCTGATTCTCTATTGGCTTTTGCAATCACTTTTACGTCATTAAGCTCAACAGTCGAACTTCCCAATTCAAAATTAATAGTCACCGAATTTCCCTCATTTACAGTGATATTCTCTTTTGATAAGGTTTCGTAGGAGATAAAAGAACATTTAAGAGTTACTATACCTGTAGGAATATTCGATAGGGTGTAATTTCCATCAAAATCGGTTACTGTTCCTATTGTAGTACCATCTACATATACCGATGCTCCAATTAATGCTTCTCCGGTTTTTCCATCCTTCACATTTCCCGTTGCACTTCCCTTTTGCGCAAATAAACTAACCGATGAAATGCTTAGTATTAAAACTAAGATTACTTGTTTAATCATTTTTTAAAAAATAAGTCAATACGTTTTTACTTTCTAATCACATTGCGATGTTAGGGAAGTTGTGTGATTAGAATGATAAGAGTGTTTTAAGTAAAAATTATCAAAACCAACGGTTGATGTTAACTTTAGGTTAGCCTTGGCTTCGTTTGTAAAACAAATGTGAAGTGAGCGTTAATTGGGTGTTTAGTAGAATGCTTGCTCGTACTGGTAAATAGTATGTAATTAATGTGTTATCTTTAGTTGTTTCATTATTATTACAATCCTTTTACGGAATAGTTACAGTGTTTTTACTGGCAGTTTATTTTTGATATATAAATTTTTTTACGGAAAAAATCAGTGGAAAAATGGTACCAAAAATTTTTGTTCCAGACGAGGACTAATTTATTTGGATGAACTTATTTTAAGTCGTTATTGTTAAGATTTTATTAATATTTAAGCTATTGAATTACAAGAAGATTAATGAAAACTTAACATAGATTTTCAATATTATACTACTTTTATTTAAATATTTGCCCTGTGTATTAGGAAGGATATATAAAGAGAGATAAGTTTTCCTTTTTAAAAGCGTAATTGACTGTTTAATAGGAGTATTATTAAATATTTTAAAAATATTTTGAGATAAATATGAAATTGATTTCATCGAAAAAAGTTACTGTTTATTTAAGTTTATTTGTCGCGTTGCTAAGTATAGTAATATATGGCATTGGATATATTGTACCTTTTAGTGTTTTGTATTTGTTGTTGATTGTGGGGGGAATGGGACTGTCGGTTTTTTTCATGTCTGGATATCTTGTCGATCGATTTTTATATTCCAAAATCAGAATATTGTATAAAACTATTCATGATACTCAGATAATTGATAAGGATTTAGCTCAAAAAGTGCAAAGTACCGATGCCTTGCATGCTGTTGAAATGGAAGTGGTGGAATGGAGTGAGAATCGTGGATCCTTGGTTGCTCAACTTAAAAAGCAAGAGAAATATCGGAAAGAATTTATTGGGAATGTTTCCCACGAACTAAAGACTCCTATCTTTAATATTCAAGGATATGTTCTTACCTTGTTGGATGGAGGTTTGGAAGATGAATCCATTAACAGAATGTATTTAGAGCGAACCGAGAAAAGCATCAATCGTATGATTACAATTGTTAAGGATCTGGAAGTTATTTCAAAATTAGAATCTGGCGAATTAAAATTGTGTTTCGAACGTTTTAATATTATCGATTTAATAAATGAGGTGCTGGAGATGCAGGAAATTAGAGCGAAAAAAAATAGTGTAAAGCTCGTTTTTTCTCAAGAAAATGATAGTTCTAAATTTGTGTATGCCGATAAAAAAGAAATTTTTCAAGTCGTAAATAATTTGCTTGTAAATTCTATTAAATATGGAAAAAGCAAAGGGACAACTCATATCGAAGTTATGAGTATGGATAAAAAATTCTTAATCGAAGTGCGGGATAACGGTATTGGAATTGAGTCGGATAATTTGCCTCGAATTTTTGAACGCTTTTTTAGAGTGGACAAAAGTAGATCCCGAAATATGGGCGGTTCAGGTTTAGGCCTTGCCATTGTTAAGCATATTATTGATGCTCATAATCAATCCATAAATGTTAGCAGTACCTACGGAGAGGGAACAAGTTTTACGTTTACACTTGATAAAGCGAAATAAACTAAATAACCAAAAGTATAATGGAAAGTAGCGATTACAAGATTTTATTGGTTGACGATGAATCTGATATTCTAGAGTTTTTGAGTTACAATCTGAAGAAAGAAGGTTTTCAGGTTGCCACAGCTGGAAATGGTATTGAAGCCATCGAAAAGGCAAAAAAATTCCATCCTCATTTAATTATTTTAGATGTAATGATGCCAGAAATGGATGGTATTGAGACTTGTGAAAAAATTCGGTCTATTCCTGATTTTCAGGATGTATTAATTTCTTTTTTAACTGCACGCGGTGAAGATTATTCTCAAATTGCCGGTTTCGAAGCTGGTGCCGATGACTATATCAATAAGCCAATTAAACCAAAAGTATTTATTAGCAGGGTAAATGCTCTTTTGAAGCGAGCTGGTCGAATAGCTGATGATACCTCCAATTTCAATTCTCAAATAATTACAATTGGTAATATCTCCATTGACCGCGAGCGCTACCTTATTATTCAAAATGAAAGAGAATTCTCGTTACCAAGAAAGGAATTTGAATTACTGCTATTGTTGGTATCCCGACCACAAAAGGTATTTACCCGCGACGAAATTTATGTGGCTATTTGGGGCGAAAAAATAATTGTTGGCGATCGAACAATCGACGTTCATATTCGAAAACTTCGCGAGAAAATAGGCGAACGTTTTATTCAAACCATTAAAGGGGTAGGATACAAATTTGTTGATGTAGACTAAGCATATGCCAGGGTAGCAATACTAACTTTTGCTCCCTCTGCTTTTAGTAATGCATGGGCACATGCTTCCAAAGTCGATCCTGTGGTTACTACATCATCTACTAGTAAAATATGCTTATTAATTAGACTCGATGGTTCAAGTAGGTCGAATATATTATCGACATTTTGCCATCGTTCTAATTTATTTTTTTTGGTTTGCGATTCTGTATGAATCAGGCGAACTAAATTTTTTATTGCAATTGGTTTTTGCATTGCAGTACCAAGACCAATAGCTACCATTTCGGCTTGATTGTACCCTCTTATTTTTTCTTTTTTTGTATGAAGCGGAACGGGAATAATTACATCAATATCCTTAAAAAATTCCGATTTTTTTAAACTTTCCCCAAAGTGTCTGCCCAAAGCAATTCCAATTTCTTTTTTGTTGTGATATTTTAATTTATGAATCAGTTTTTGAAATTGGCTCCCTTTGCTAAATGTATAATACGAAGCAGCGTAACTAATATTTACTCTTCCCCAAAATAAAATGGAAACAGGATTATTTTTATTCAAATGAAAATCAGTCTTGGGTAAATCAAATAAACATTTGGTGCAAATAGTGTCTTCATTTTTAAATAGGTAATTACTACAAGCCTCGCACAATCTGGGGTAAAACAAATTTAAAAAGTCGTTTAAAAAAGTAGCTATCGTGTTTTTAATTTTCATTTGGATTAGTTTGTAATATTTTCTCAATAAAAAGTTAACGCATACTTAATACTTTAATAAGCTTCTGCTAATCTCTTTTAAAGGCTACTAAACTACATTTGTTGCTGTAAGAGAATAACAATTAATCAGTTTTAAAATGTTATTCTAAAAGTAATAAATTAAGTTAATTAAAAAATACTTGGAGAGAAAGTACGCTCTTTAAATTCAAAAACAGAAAAAATGAAAAAGTTTGTATTCCTTTTTGTTGCACTACTTGCTTTAGGTTTTGAAAGTCAGGCGGTAAAAGTAGTTACGCCTGTGGGCGATAAAGAAATGGAAGTTGCCGAAATGGCAGCAATAACAACAACAAGTTTATCTGGTGTTGTTTTGGATAACGAAACTGGCGAAGCTTTAACAGGCGTTGCAATTCGTTTCGAAGGTTCGAACGAAACAGTTTACACTGATTTTGATGGGAATTTTAAAATTGCCAATGTAGTTCCTGGAAACTATAATATTTTGTCGAGTTACATTTCGTATAGCGACAATAAATTAAAAGATGTAAATGTGAATGGGCTTAATAATGTTATTCGCTTGGTTTTAAAAAAGGATTAATTTTTAAACATGAGTAGAAAGTTAACAGTTGTTTTTGGCATTTTATTTTGTCTGATTGCAAATCACTCTGTGTCGCAGGTGATTAAGGAGGTGGAAGGATTGTATTACGATACAACAGGCGATCTTTATACGGGAACCTATACCGAATTTTACGACAACGGAAATAAACGAATTGAAATGAATTTGGACGAGGGGAAGCGAAATGGAAAAATTACGCTTTACTTCGAAAATGAAAAAGTTCAGGAGGTTCGCTCTTATGTTGTTGGATTAATGGATGGCACGTGGATTACCTGGAATGATAATTCTGTGAAAATTGCGGAAGCAACCTATAAACGGAATAAAAAGCATGGAAAATGGTACATCTGGGACAATAATGGCGTTAAAAGGTACGAAATGGAATATAGTGAAGGAGAGAAAATTGGCATCTGGTATATTTGGGATAAAGATGGAAATCTTTTAAAAGAACGTAAGTTTTAGTAAATTCAACAATAATAGTTCTCTACGAGTCGCTTAATAAAAATTAAGCGGCTTTTTTTGTTTATTCTAATTGATTGTAATGAATACCTCAAAATTGTTAATATTTTTGCAATAGCAGCCTTACTATAATTATAGCAATCCGAAAATAGAATAAAATTTAATGATTTCCTTTTATCAAATAGTACGAAATAGTAAAAACTGGTTGGTGCAATCCATTCGCTTTCTGTTTACCGAATTCGCTGATTTTCTTCGAAGGAATAAATATGGCGTGATGGGAACACTGGCTTTTCATATGCTGTTAATAATAATTTTATTGGCTTTTAAATTGAATACTAATCAGGCTTATTTAGAAGCAGAAATTACGATTGATATTCCCCCTGAGCTGGCAGAACAATTTTTAAAAGAGGATAAAGAAAAGATAGAGGAGGCCTTAGAAGAAAAAAATTCTGAAATAACTAAAAGCGTTGACGAACTTCTTCGGTCAATTGCCGTAAACCAAAACGTTGCAAAATCGAAAGCAGATCCAGCTCAAAAAATCGATAAAATGATCGAAGAGATTCGGAAAGGTTTGGAGGAATATGGTTCGGATGATATTGCAGGTGGTTCCGGTGATTTGAAAGAGTTTAAAAAGGATAGTTTAACAGCTGCCGAGGCAAAGGAAAAACAAAAATTATTGGATGCTTTGGAAAGTATTGAATATAGCGGTCCGAGTAGTGTATACTATAGTTTAGAAGGTCGACATAAAATTTATTTACCTATCCCTGTATTTAAATGTGAAGGAGAAGGAATAGTTGTTGTTCAAATCACAGTGAATCAGGCGGGAAGAGTAGTTGAGGCGGAGGTGTTGGCGAAGGAGTCGGGAGTGGAAGATGATTGTTTATTTGAGGCAGCTTTACAGGCTGCTCGGCGAACAAGGTTTAATGTTAGCACAAGTGCACCGCAAGAACAAATTGGTAAAATTACCTATCATTTTGTAAAGCAATAACACTATTAATATGGTTTATTGGTATAGCATAAAAATATAATATTGATTATTAACCAATATTATATAAATTGGGAACTCGTTTTTTTATTAAAAAAATATTTTACTATGAGCTTTTTTTTAGCATACAAACTTCGTAGAGCTTCTGATACTGTTGGTATTGAACGTAAAAGAGATGCCCTTAGAAAAGACTTTGAAGAATTTGAATCTTTTGCAATTTCTGATGAATTGAAAGATTATTATGATTTGGAAGCAACGGTTTTGTCCGAAAAATTTAAATCAAATAGAAAATTGATTGAAAGTAAGAGCTATAAAAAGAGTGATCTTTTTAAAGAAGAAAAGAATTTTAAGCGATTTCAAAAATCTACAAAATTCAAAACTTATTTTCGTGTGAAGGACTCGAACGAGTTGTCTACTTTTGAGCTAACTAAAGCATCAGAGGAAATTTCCCGATTTAAAGAATTAGATAAGATTGTTCATTCGGCGAGTTTTAATAAGAAAGAACAGACTGATGAATTGAACGAGTTTAAGAAATTGCAGAATTCGCAACGTATTAAGGATTTTTTCAAATTCGAAAAATCAAAATCCTACAAAATTTTTAGTGCACTTCAAGCTTCTAAAGAATTGGAAGATTATTTGAAATTGGAAGAAAAAATAAGTTCAGAGGAGTTTCGTTCCGAAAAAGCGGATTTGTTGGATAAAAAGAGATTCGAAAAAACCGATGATTATAAAAAACTTCAAGAATATTTAAAATTGAAGGAGTCGGATAAGTATAAAAAGTATTTTGCATTAAAGAAAAAGAATTCTTTTGCAGAAGTAAGCAAGTGGGAACTAAGCTTTACGGAAGAATTCGATTCTAAAAAATTAGATTCTGAAAAATGGATCAATAAATATTTTTGGGCTGAGGAATTGTTGAATAAAGGATATAGTTTGAATTCCGACCTACATACCTTTACCGAAGGAAAAAATATCGATTATTCTGCTTCTTCCATTTTATTGCAGGCGCGCAAAGAAAAACAAGAAGGTTTGTTGTGGAATCCAGCAATTGGTTTTGCGCCTAAAGAATTTGATTATACTTCAGCCATTATCAATACAGGAAAGTCATTTCGCCAAAAATATGGTCGTTTCGAGGCTAAAATTAAGCTAACAAACCCGAATCAGGTAACCCATTCGTTTTGGATGGTAGCCGATAAAAATATGCCACATATTGATGTTTTAAAGACCTCTGACGATGGTAAAATTAAGATAGGGAATTATTGGGGAGCCGAGAATCAAATCAATTCAAAACAGTTTAAAATTAAAGGAGTTGATATTTCGAAGGGATACTTTATTTATACTTTAGATTGGAATAAAAATGAGTTGGTTTGGAAAATTAATGATGTGGTAGTAAAAACACAAACCGAAGGTGTTCCGCAAGATCCAATGTATTTAAATTTTAGCATGGGTATTACTAAAGAACAAGCAAACGTAAATGCGTCACTCGAAATTGATTGGGTAAGATGCTACAAAATAAAGGAATAAAAAAAGTGCCCAATTCAAATGGGCACTTTTTTAATTTAGTGAAGTTCCAACATTAAATACACTAAAGTAATTATCAATTGAATCGGCAAGTTGAGATTTTAAATCATCCAACTCTTCTTTTTCCATTTCCTCTTCATCCCAATAGGTAAGAATAATATTCAGATAATCTTTAATTAGTTCCGGAGAGGTTTCTAAACCTAAATCACGTCTTAGTAGGAGATTGAATTCGGCAAACCATAACAATGCAATTTTATGTTCGTGCACAGTTCCTTCCACGAAAGAACTAAGAGATTTAAACTCTAAAAATTTTTTAATGGTTTTTTCCGAGGCTAAGTAGTACAATCTTGTGCCTAATTCTAGGAATTCTTTTTGAAGCTTTTTAAAATTACTTTTGCTCTTTTTTTCGCACAATATCTTCATGAAAAAAGCATTAATTCGGAGAAATTCTTCGCGTTTTTCGGTGGATATAATAGTAGCGGCAGGAGTTTTTTTGGAGTCTTTTTTTGTTTCAGTTTCGCTAGCAACTTGAATAGTGTTTCTCTTTTCCTGAATTAAATAGAAAATTAAGAAAGCGAGTGCCGCCAAGCTTAAAATCTGTAATAGGATTGAGGTGGTTTCCATGGCTTGTATTTTTTGACATATGATTACTAAGGTTGAAAACTTGTAACAAGTTTGTAATTAAAAATTTACGAAATATTATGTTGGTACACAAGACTAGAATCCCTGTTTTTATTTATCGTTGATTTTATTGGATAAACAGACTGTTTTTCGGGACTAAAAAATGATTTTAAGTTTTTATAAATTAAGTGGCAAATTTGGTAAAATTGCGCTTGTAAAAATTATGTTTATAAGATAAAATTTGTGTTCAGATTGTTTCCAAATCTGTTTCTTTTTTTATTTCCTAAAATGAATTTGAAATTAAACAGTATTATTTTTTTTAAATTAAAAAAAGCCGACCATAGGGTCGGCTTCTTTCTAGCAATGATTTTGTGTTTATTTTTTAGAGAATAAATCGTATAAACGATGTTCTATTTGTGTGGATAACCGGAACATTACCGGCGCAATAACTAGGGTTAAAAAAGTTGCAAAACTTAGTCCAAATATAATTGTCCATGACATTGGTCCCCAGAAAGCTGTACTATCACCTCCAAATGATAAATGAGGATTAAATTCACTAAACAGGGTAAAAAAGTCGAAATTCATTCCCAGTGCCAAAGGAAATAATCCAAGTACCGTGGTTATTGCAGTAAGCATTACCGGACGTAATCTTGTTTTACCTGCTTGAGCAATACATTCAACTTCTTCAGCAGAAGTTAAATAATTCCGATTACTCATATCGCTTGTTTCAATTTTACGTTTCCGCAATAAATCAATGTAATCGATAAGTACAATTCCGTTGTTTACTACAATTCCGGCCAAGGAAATAATACCAATTCCTGTCATTAAAACTACAAATGGCATGTTGAAAATTCCTAAACCAAGAAATACGCCGATGGTACTAAATAGTACGGTAATCATTATAATTAATGGCTTAATTGCAGAATTAAATTGGGATACCAATATCAAAGTAATTAAAGCAAGTGCTAATAGTAGCGCTTGAGTTAAAAAGGCAGATGTTTCCTCCTGCTCTTCCTGTTCTCCGGTTAATTTATGCGTATAGCCTTTTGGCATTTCGAAATCGGCTAAAACCGTTTTAATTTTCGCATTTATTTCGTTGGCATTAAAGCCTTCTTCTACGTTCGAAAATAGGGTTACAACACGTGTATTATCTATTCTATTGATTCGTTCGTAGGTGGAACCGTAGCTATAAGTAGTAACTGCCGAAATGGGAATTTGAACCATTTGGTTGTTAATTGGACTCATTATATTTATTTTCTGATTCATTAAAGATGGAACATCGTAACGGTATTTATCTGCTAAACGAAGCATTATATCGTACTCATCTTCTCCATCTTTAAATTTCGAAACTTCTAAACCATACAGCGAATTACGAAGGGCACGTGCTACTTGGTTGGTTGATAAACCAAATCGTCTTACTTTATCACGATCTATATTAATTAGCATTTCTGGTTTTCCTTGGTCCAGATCGAGCTTTAATTCTTCAACTCCAGAAATTCGTTCGTCGTCTAATTTTTGTTTTACACGATTTGCCTGAATCAATAGTTGTTCAAAATTATCTCCCGAAATTTCAATATTAATTGGGTATCCTACTGGCGGTCCGTCGGAATTTTTTTCCACGAAAATTTTAGCACCTACAAAACCATGAAAATTAGCAGTTAACTGCTTCATTATTTCCGAGGTACTAACTCCATTTCGTTGCTTATATTCAACGAAAGAAATACTTGTTAATGATTTATTTGCAGATCGGGAACCTTCAAACATGCCACCTTTACCGGATCCAACATTCGTGGAAATGGATCGAATGATAGTCTTATAAGGTTCCATAGTTTCCTTCACAATTTTTTCTACCTGAAACGATATTTCGTTCGATTTATGAATATCTGTACCCAAAGGAAGCTCCATGGTTACATACAAGGATTTAGGATTGTTATCGGGAAAGAAAACGACCTTAGGAGCTCTACCAATTTGGAAGTAGAAAATAACAGAAAAAATCATCAGCGCGAAGGTTCCTAAAAAGAAAAGCAAGGGACGAATACCTTTAAGTGCATACCGAAGCGTTTTTTCGTAGGAGTTTTCAAGTATTACTAAAAAGTACTGTTGAAACCAACGTGCAAATGGTTTTAATACTATCAGATTTAGGAGAATTAAAACTCCTACACACGAAAGCAAATTTGCCAGTACATAGGTATCTAATACTCCAAATACTGTAAATGCATAAAATGGGATAGAAGCAAGAAAGAAGGATCCTGAAATTAGTAAAAATTTTTTCGAATTAATCTTTTTGGAAATATCATCTATTTTAACAAAAGTGGCAGTAAATACAGGGTTTAAAATTAATGCAACAAATAAAGAGGAGGACAATACAATGATTAATGTAATGGGCAGGTATTTCATAAATTCACCCATAATTCCGGTCCATAATAGCAATGGAAAGAAAGCGGCTAGAGTAGTTGCTGTCGAGGAAATAATTGGTCCGGCAATTTCACTTACTCCTTGCTTGGTTGCTTCTAATTTCGAGAGTCCTTCTTGGTGTAGTCGATATACATTTTCAACTACCACAATCGCATTATCTACGAGCATTCCTAAAGCCAAAATTAAAGAGAACAGAACCATTTGATTTACGGTGTATCCCATTTTATTTAGCAGGATAAAGGAAATAAACATCGACATTGGAATTGCCAAACCTGAGAATAGTGCATTACGCAAGCCCATAAACAAATAAAGAATCAGAATCACCAATAACATTCCCATGATAATGGAATTCTCCAAATCGCTAACTTGGCCACGAACATCTTCTGAAGTATCATCGGTAACGGTTACTTTTAGGCTTCTTGGTAGGTTTCCCAACTCTTTTTCTTTCGAGATAATTTTATAAATCTCGTCGGTGGCTGCGAGTAGGTTTTCTCCTGATTTTTTAGAAATGGAAAGGGAAACAACAGGATTATTATTTAAACGGGAAATAGAGGAAAGTTCTTCATAACCATCCTCAATATCGGCTACATCTTTTAGGTAAACAACTCTGCCATTAGTAACTTTAACAATGGTATTTTCGATTTGTTTCATGTTCGTGTAATCGGCACTTGTCCTGATACTACGTCTTGTGTTATCAGTTATTAAAGTACCGGCACTTACAGTTACATTTTCGTCGCCAATAGCAGTTTCAATGTCATGAAAAGAAACACCATTTGCCTCCATTTTGTGTAAATCGGCATTAATTTTTATTTCTCTTTCATCAATACCTTTAATATCTGCCTCAGATACTTCGGGTAAAGCTTCAAACTTATCTTGAAGGTCTTCGGCAAAACCTTTTAAGTCGTCTAAACCAAAATCACCAGATAAATTGATGTTTAAGATTGGAAAATCGGCGATATCAATATCCTCAACGATAGGATCTACATCTAAATCATCAGGCAATTCGCTTAGCGATTTATCTACCTTGTCTTTAGTGTCTTGTAGCGCTTGTTTTACATTTACATTGGTGTTAAATTCTACTACAATCAAACTCATATCCTCGTAAGAGGCAGAGGACATTTTTTTTACTCCTTTAAGTGATTTTAGTTCCTTTTCAATGGGTCTGGTTACTAAATTCTCGATATCAACAGGTGAATTTCCTGGATAAGGAGTCGTGATCAGAATATTTGGGATCACCACTTCGGGGAAGTATTCCCGAGGCATACTTTGGTACGAAAACCATCCAAACAGACAGAGAATTGCAGTTAGAATAAAAATAGAATTCTTATTTTTTAATGCACTGTAGGTTGGTTTAAACTGCCTTTGATTTTCTTCGGCAGTGCTGGTATCTTTGATTTTATCCATTTTATTCGAAATTATTTGGTGCTAATCAGCGATCCGTTCACAACTTGAGAGTATCCTTCTGTAATTATTTGATCACCAAGTGTTAGTCCCGATTCAATTAGGGATACATTGTTATAGGTTTTGGATACATTTACATAGGTTTTTCTGGCTACAAGATGTTTTTCTTCTTGCTTAGCTACATACAGGTAGTTTCCTTCAAAGTCTTTTTTAATAATTATGGAAGGAATAACTATTGCATCCTTAACTTCATAATCTTTTATTTTTACTACTGAAATTAAATTTGGTTTGATCAGGTGCTTTGGGTTGGTCAAATTAATTCGAATTTTAAAACTTCGGTTTCCTGGATCAATAACATTGGATGTTCGGTATATTTTTGCTTCGGTTTGGTAATTAATTGCTGGGAAATCTAATGCTGCAAGTTCGCCAGCTTTTATATATGGTAAAAAGCTTTCGGAAACATCTCCCTCAACATATACATTATCGATATTTACAAGCTGGGCGAAAGGGATAGAAGGGCTTGCTAATTCTCCTTTTTTCTGATGTATTTCATCCACAATACCGTTAAAAGGAGCTTTAATAATTGCCATATCTTTTTGTGCTTCTAAACCTTCCAATTTACGTTCGAGACCTTCTTTATTTGTTTTTGCCTGCAGGTATTCTATTTCGGACCCGATTTTTTGATTCCACAAACGCGATTGTCTTTCGAAGATAGTAGTGTTGAGCGCTAAATTTGTTTTTACTTCGTCAATTTGTTGCTGAATTTGTGAGGTATTTAATTTTCCAAGAATATCTCCTTTATTTACATGCTGTCCTTCCGTTACATCTATCGAAATAATATTTCCGGCAGTTTCTGGTGTTATGGTGATGTTTTTATCGGCTTCCACATTACCGGTTATCTGTATGTAGTGTTCAAATTTCGAAGGGGTCAATTTCTCTACCAAAACGTTTATGGTTTCTTCGTCATCACTCGCGTTTTTAATTTCATTTTCTAAATCAGAAATTTTTTCTTTCAGTAAAACAAGCTCCGATTTATATTCTTTTAATTGTTCGGCTTTGTTTTCATTTTCTTTGGCGTTCTGAGCAGAACACGCAAAAAGTAATGGAATAATACAGGCTATAATTAAGTGCTTCATTTTATATTATTTTTTGTGGAGTGTTAGATATTATAAATTACCCAAAGCTTTTTCGAATGCAATTTTCGAATTTAATAGCGTGAGTGTTGAATTGATGTAAGCTGAGTGCGTATCTAAATATTGTTTTTCATTTTCAGAAAGTTCAGTACTGGTCGAAATTCCTTCGTTGAATTTGATTCGTGTTCTATCGAAAATTCGCTTGGCTATTTTTAAACCTTCTCTATCATTTTCATATTTCTCCTGTGCGTTCAACAAATTGGTAAAAGACAGACTAACATCCATTTGTAGATTTTGTTGTGTCATTTCCTGTTGATTTTCCAGTTTCATAAAATTGATTTTTTCCTGCTTAATTCTAGATCGTTTTTGTCCTGCCGAAAAAATTGGCATTTTTAACTGAAAACCTAAAACCGAGGATTTAAACCATGGTACTTCCGATTTGAAAACATTGGTGTAATCGGAACTTGTATTTTTTCCATAGTTATAAAAGGCTGATATAGTTGGTAAATAAGCTGCTTGTTCTTTCTTAATTATTAATTCTTGTGCTTTCATTTGAGTTTGGAGCACTCTAAAGTCGATATGGTTGGACAGATTAAAATTGTTGATAACAGGCGATTCTGTGCGAATAGGATCAACAAGTTCCTCTAAACTATTCGTTAATTCAAGCTTTTCATTAATTGCTAATCCCAAACCAAAATTTAAAATAATTCGTGAAGTTTGAATAGCTCTTTTGGCATCGGCCAATTTATTTTTACTGGTATTTAGTAGTAGTCGAATTTGATCAACATCTAGTTCCTCTCTAAAGCCATTTTGATGATACGCACTGGTTTCGTTTAATAGTTTCTCATTTATTTCTACATTTTCCAGAATGGTTTTGTAATTTTCTTCGGCTACTAAAACAGTAAAGTACGACTGCGAAATGGTATTGATAATTTCAATTTCAGTTTTTTCTTTTTGATCGTTTGATAGTTGAACAAATACTTTTGCAGCCATTGTACCAACAATATACGATCCATCGAAAATTTTCTGATTCACACTTATAGATGCTGAACTAGTATAACGTTGCCCAAATTTAATTGGCGTATAAGTGCCTGGCGTTCCTCCAAAAAACTCGGAAGGCAACAACGAAACCGATAAATCAAGATTGTTACTGTAGTCAGCAGCAACATCAATTTGTGGTAAACCATCAGCAATTGTTTCCCAAACTTTCTTTCTGGCTACTTGTAAATCATACGCAGCTCCCTTTACCGAGTACGAATTTTCTAAAGCATATTGCTGTGCTTCGGCTAAGGTGAATTGTCGGTTGAATTCAGTTTGTGCTTTCGCAACAGGACTGAAACCAAGTAAAATCACCATAAAAATTAGTAGGATGTGTTTCATTGTATTACTTAAATTTATTTTTAAAATATTCTATTCCTTTATTTGTGCAGATACCATAAAGATGATAAATGGTTAATTCTTGGTGCATATCTTTATTAAAAACTTCGTCGGGTGAAAATACCTGATATTCTGTAACTCTAAGGTTTAGGTAAAAACTCACCAAATTTTTACTGATAAAATCAATATTTAGTTCAGGTCGATAGAATCCTTCATCAATTCCTTTATGCAAATTGTAATGAAGTTCAAGCTGTAATTTTTTAATCTTAGCATCTTTCAATTTCATCCATATTTCAGGATAATACTTTTTTAAATCGTAATCTAAAGAATCGCTTTTTTGTGGAAGTATTTTATTTACAAATTCGAAAAATTCAAAATATTGATCGAGTGCATTTAAGCCTATTAACTCTTTGGATGTAAATGAAAATTGTGGGTTTTTTATTTCCCAGTCACAAACTTGATTTATTAATTCGGTTTTGTTTGAGAAAAATAGGTACAGGGTTTTTTTCGAAATGCCCATTTTAGAGGCAATATCGTTCATTGTAATACTTTTAATGCCGTATTGGAAAAATAAAGTCCAACTAGTAGTAATGATATTTATTTTTTGCTCATTCATAAATGCAAATATAAACTTTTAAAAACTATGGAAACTATTATTGTACTAAAAGTTTCCTGATCTTTTTTTGAAGTTGAGTTAGCAGTTTATTTTATAGTGGCACGAACTATTTGTAAATGTAAAAATAAGAATGTGAAGGCGTTTTTTCTTTTGTAAATAGGTAATTCGAAGGTTTTTATCGGTAAATGGCAATTAATTTGTTTCCGAGACTTAACTAAACAAAATGGAATCCGGTATATTTGTTGTAATAATTGCAAATAGGAAACGTTTAGGTAGAAAGCTTTCTCCACATAAAGATTAATTTATATGGCAAGTTGTATACTGCAAAAATTTAAAATTTAACACAAATGAAAGCAACTTTAACGATACTATTATTTCTGGTTACCGGACAGTTGAGTGCGCAATCTTCAGGCGGGAAAAAGTCTCAATCAGCGCAAACTACTGAAACTACAAGGTCCTCTAGTCCTGGAGTTCAGCGAACAGACTACTATAGTTCCTGGACCGAACGAACTGCTAAAGTGGTTCCTTTCGGAGAGATTCATTTAAGCGCATTGGCTGTTAGTCGATATGGAAATTATCCTAAAACAGAAATTAATTCCCAATTATTACTGTTTCCTTTTGCCCCGAATGTGGGAGTGAAACATGAATGGTTTGGTAAAAATACAATCGTTTCTAGTCAGCATACCTTTTATTATCCTACTTTAGGACTTAAATGGGCAAGAAGTAGTGGATTTGAAGATCAAATTCCTAAATCGGCCGAAATTCCGCATATTTTCACTTTCCGAAACGAATTAATTGTTAGTCATATTATTAATCCACAACCTAAAGATTGTTTTGTTAAAATCCCCGACTTGGTGCTAACGGGTAGATTAGGATTTGATTTTTCGCTCAGAACAGGAGATGCTGAATTTCCTTTGTTGGATTATCATTTCTTGTATCATCGAACAGCATCCTATCACAATAGCCAAAAGCTTTATTTTATAGGATTGGAGTTGGATGGAAATGTATATAAAAATTTTAATTTCTCGATTAATGCTGATTACTATTCTATCGATTTTAATGGGGAATGGGCAGCCGAAAGTCAAGGGAAAATTCATTGGCATCGTAACAGTAAATTTTCTGTTTCAGGAGGATATAAATTGTACTATTTAGATTCTAATTATGGTTCTCAGTTTTTAGCAATGCCAGTGATCGATTTTGTGTATAAATTTGGCCATCAAACCAGGCTTCAAAGAGGTTTATTTAAAAAATAAAAAAAGCCATTCTGTAAGGAATGGCTTTCTGTTTATTGGTGATATAAGTTGGTATATAAGTACCTTTTTATATTTCGTTTCGGAGTTTTTTTGAATTCCTCGGGAAAAACAATTACTCGCGATATTTTCATATAAGCAGGAAAACTTTTGTTTAAAATTTGTTTGTCCTTATTCAATGCCTCCTCAATTTCGTCCTTGCTTAATCCTTCAGCATCGCAAGCTTCGTAATCGGGGTAAACCAAAGCAATTAATTTATGATCTTTATCATCGGTCACAATCGATTCTTGAATAAATGGCATGTTATTTAAATGCGCCTCAATTTCTTCGGGGTATATATTCTGACCCGAAGGTCCAAGTAGCATATTTTTGCACCTTCCTTTTATGTAAATGTTATCTTCTTTATCAATTATTCCAAGGTCTCCAGTGCCTAACCAACCATCTTTACTAAGTGTTTCTTTAGTAGCTTCGGAGTTTTTATAGTAGCCTTTCATCACATTATCACCCTTTACCTGAATTTCTCCAACAATAGTATAAGGGTCGTTAGATTTAATTCTAACTTGCATTCTATCAACTACCTTACCGCAAGAGTGGGAGCGAAAATTTTGACTTGGACTATAGCTTATTAAGGGGCCACATTCGGTCATGCCATAACCAACGGTAAATGGAAATTCAATTTTTTTCAAAAAATCCTCCACTTCTTTTCCCAAAGCTGCACCACCAATAATTACTTCAATAAAATTTCCTCCAAAAGTTTCTAAAAGTGTGTTTCTGATTTTTTTGTAAATTTTCTTTTCCAACAATGGAATTTTCAGCATCAACTTTACTCTTCTGCTTTCCAATACAGGCAATATTCTTTTTTTGTAAATCTTCTCCATAATAAGAGGAACCAAGCAAATTAATCGAGGTTGTACCTCCTGAAAAGCTTTGGTTATTATTTGTGGAGTAGGAACTCTTGAAAGGAATGTAACATGACAACCACAGCAAAATTCGGTTAGGAATTCAAACATACAGCCAAATACATGTGCTAATGGTAAAAAGGAAACGACCTTATCTTGTGGACGTAAATCAATATGATCGAAGCCAATCTTTACGTTAGAATATAAAGATTCGTAGGCCAACATTACCCCTTTCGAAAAGCCGGATGTGCCCGATGTATAGGATAAAACAGCAATATCTTCATCTTTAGGATTGGCATAGCCCAACTTTTCTTTATCTACCTTATTCTCTTGAGATGCAATATTTGCTTTATCAATTGCTTTTTTTAGTTTATTGCACGATGAGCATAAAACATCATAGTTTTCTAAAGAAATAATGCCTTTTAGTTTTTCAATTTTTGAATCATCAATTTTATTGAAAATATTCTCGGTAGTAAAAAGTAGGGTAGATTCGGAATGATTAACGATGTGATGAATATCGCTGGAGTTAAAATCGGGAAGTATAGGCACAATAATGGCACCATAGGTTATTGTTCCTAAATAAGTAACTGCCCAATTGTTTAAATTACGACCAATAAGCGCAATTTTGTCTCCTTTTTTTATTCCTAATTCTTTAAACAGGAGGTGCATCCACTGTATTCTTTGGGCAACTTCCTGATAAGTTATTGTGTCTTTTTGGTAATTAGTAAATGCCGGGTACTCCCAGTTTTTATGTATAGATTTGCTAATTGAACTTATTAACTTATTCTGATTCATATAGTTACTAGATTGTTTGAAGGGCCTAAAGATACTAATCCTTCTAAAATTTCATAATCATACTTGTGTTAAAATTCTTGTTGCTTTAAATAAGTATCATGAAATCAATCGTTTGCATCCAAAAGTTAATTCTAGAAAAAAATAGGTATTCAATTCGGTTTACTTATTTATAGTTGGTAATGGTTTTCTTTTTTTTTGAATAAAATGTAGCTACTGTTTGGTGATTGTCTTTTTTGTCCCTTATTTGTAAAAGGATATACCTATTTAAGATCATCGCTATGGGCTGATAGATAGTAATATAGCTCTGTAAATTTCTTCTGAAACTTAGTTTTAGTTATTTCTTTTAGCGATTTTTGTTTTGGGAAGTGATGATATTTTTTAAGCTTATCAGGAAGGTGATTTGGTCGAAGAATTTGAAAATTAAAGCAATACTTAATGGAGTATTATTTATTATTATAGCCGTAGACTTCATAATTGAATCCAATTTTATATTTTTGTAAACTTATTATCTCATTAACCAGTAATATAAAATGGAACAGAAAAGAATTAAGATCAAGAACCTGTTAGTTTCAAATGAAGTTGGCAGTGAAGTAAATGTGAAAGGTTGGGTTAGAACTAAGCGTGGAAATAAGCAAATTAATTTTATCGCTTTAAATGATGGTTCTACGATTCAAAATCTTCAGATTGTTGTTGATGTTCCTAATTTTAATGAGGATTTATTAAAGAAAATTTCTACCGGAGCAGCTATTTCTGTTATTGGCGAGGTTATCGCATCGCAAGGAAGCGGACAAAGTGTAGAGATTTCTGCAACTAGAATTGAAGTGTTAGGGGTAGCAGATCCCGAAAAATATCCTTTACAACCAAAGAAACATTCGTTAGAATTTTTAAGAGAAAAAGCGCATTTACGTTTCCGTACTAGTACGTTTAGTGCGGTTTTCCGTATTCGTCATGCAATGGCTTTTGCAGTACACGAATTCTTTAATAAAAAAGGATTTTTCTATATGCATACACCTCTTATTACCGGTTCGGATGCCGAAGGTGCTGGTGAAATGTTTCGTGTAAGTACTTTAAATGCTAAAAATCCACCTTTAAACGAGGATGGTAGCATTAATTATAAGGAGGATTTCTTTGGAAAAGAAACCAATCTTACCGTTTCGGGTCAGTTAGAAGGGGAATTAGGTGCTATGGCTTTAGGGGAGATTTATACCTTTGGTCCAACATTTCGTGCCGAAAATTCTAACACCACCCGTCACTTGGCTGAATTTTGGATGATAGAACCAGAGATGGCTTTCTATGATATTACTGATAATATGGATTTAGCCGAAGAGTTTTTGAAGTATATGATTAAATATGCTTTGGATAACTGTATGGAAGATCTGGAATTCTTAAGTAAGCGATTACAAGAGGAAGAAAAAGGGAAAAAAGACAGTGAGAAATCTATGGAGTTGATCCAAAAGTTGAGGTTTGTTTTGGAGAACGATTTTGTGCGTTTAACTTATACAGAGGCAATCGAGATTCTTCGTAACTGTCAACCAAATAAAAAGAAAAAATTTCAATATCTTATTAACGAATGGGGAGCCGATTTACAGTCGGAGCACGAGAGATATTTGGTAGAGAAGAAATTTGAAAAACCTGTTATCCTAATTGATTATCCGAAAGAAATTAAATCGTTCTACATGAAACAGAATGAGGATGGAAAAACAGTTGCGGCTATGGATATTCTTTTCCCAGGAATTGGTGAGATTATTGGAGGATCGCAAAGAGAGGAAGATTTGGATAAATTAGTGACTCGTATGAAGGAAATGGGAATACCTGCCGAAGATATGGATTGGTATTTAGATACTCGAAGATTTGGTACAGCCACTCATAGTGGATTTGGATTGGGATTTGAAAGAATGATGTTGTTTGTTACCGGAATGGGTAATATTCGCGACGTAATTCCTTTCCCAAGAACACCAAAAAATGCTGAATTTTAATTGGTGATAATCACTTGATATAGGAAACCGTATTACATATGTAGTACGGTTTTTTTTTTGCTTTAATAGGTATTAAAATGAGTATAAACGTCCCATTTTATTGCTTATTTTATTCCGATAAGGAGTTGTTTAACAAAGGTTTTTAGGAAAATCGGAAGAAAGTAAATCACTTATTTTGAATAAATTACTTCTTCCTTTTGTACTTAAGATTTTGATACTTACTCATTTTGGCTTGAAAATTGTTCTTGTACGTTTATCTTCTTGTAAGTTCACAAGAGAATATGTACCTTGCTTCATTCAAAAATAGAACAGAAACAGTATGCTAAAGCAAAGTTTACAGCAAAAATTATTGCAGAAGTTATCACCTCAACAAATTCAGGTGATAAAATTGTTGGAGCTTCCAACTTTGCAGCTCGAAGAACGAATTAAAAAGGAGTTGGAAGAGAATCCTGTTCTGGAAGAGGGAAATAACGAAGAGGATTATCATGAAGATAGCCAGTCCGATGAAGCTCCCGAAAAAGACAAAGATCAGGAAGAGTTTTCTTTAGAAGATTATATGAACGATGAAGATACTCCCTCTTATAAACTTTCTGCACAAAATTATTCGCAGGACGATAAACACGAAGAAATTCCTTTCTCGGGAGGAACCACTTTTCATGAATTACTGATATCCCAATTAGGATTACGTATTCTTACTCCCGAAAAATATGCTTTAACCGAATATTTAATTGGAAATATTGACGAAGACGGCTACTTAAGAAGGGAAATTGAAAGTATTGTGGACGATTTGGCATTCTCAATGGGGGTGGAAACTACCTATGAAGAATTAGTAGAATTGTTGCGCGTAATTCAGGATTTTGACCCAGCAGGAGTGGGCGCACGAGATTTACAGGAGTGTTTACTATTGCAAATAGAGCGGAAAGGCAAATTTAATCCCGATGTAAAATTAGCTAAGCTGATTCTGAAAAAAAATTTCGAGGAATTTACCAAAAAGCATTACGATAAAATTCAAAAGAGAGTTGGGGTAAGTGATGAAGATTTTAAATGTGCTGTGGACGAAATTTTAAAATTGAATCCGAAACCAGGAAGTACATTTAATAACCCATTAGATAAAGCATCGCCTACTATTATTCCCGATTTTATATTGGAAGAAGAGGACGGTGATTTGTTGCTCAGTTTAAATTCCCGAAATGTTCCCGAATTGCATATTAGCAGAGCTTATTCGGAGATGATTGAGGATTTTTCGGGCAATAAGAAAAATCAGTCGAGAGAAAATAAGGATGCAGTGATGTTTGTGAAGCAAAAATTGGATGCTGCTAAATGGTTTATCGATGCGATTAAACAACGGCAAAATACATTACTACTTAGTATGAATGCAATTCTGGATTTTCAGAGAGAGTATTTTCTGGAAGGGGATGAACGCAAACTAAGACCGATGATTTTAAAAGATATTGCAGAAATAACTGGGCTCGATATTTCCACCATTTCGCGAGTGTCGAACTCAAAATACATACAAACGCATTTTGGTATTTTTTCACTCAAATATTTTTTCTCCGAAGGTTTACAAACCAATTCTGGGGAAGAGGTTTCTACCCGTGAGATTAAAAAAATATTACAGGAATGTATTGATATTGAGGATAAAAAGAAGCCATTAACCGACGATAAATTAGCGGTTATTTTAAAGGAGAAATCCTATTTAATTGCACGGCGAACAGTTGCAAAATACCGCGAACAATTAAATATTCCTGTGGCCAGATTAAGAAAAGAATTATAAATTTTGTTAAAGAATAAATGAGTTGGTGCAAAGACAATTATCTTTGCACTTTTGTTTTGTTAATGGGCTTAGGCAGATGATATAGGTAGTTTTCACCTTCATTTCCCCTAGCCAACAATCTACTGTAACTATGAATTTTGCTCGAATAATTTCAGGAGTGGCACATCCGATGTTAATGCCATTAATTTCTGTTTTTGTAATATTTCATTCCGGAACCTATCTCGATTTCACACCACACCAATTAGTGCGGGTAATTTATTTAATAGTTGCTATCTCAACTGTATTACTTCCCATGAGTATATTGCCATTACTAAAAAATATGAATATTATTTCGGATATAGGTTTAGAGAAGCGTCGCGAAAGACTTATTCCTTTAGCAATAACTATTCTGTTTTACTTTTTGGGCTACTATATGTTGCTTAAGTTTCCAATTACAAGAATAGTTGCTCATTTACAGCTTGCAGCAATTATCTCTATATTTATTGTAACGGTAATCTCATTAAAGTGGAAAATTAGTCTTCATATGGCGGGAATTGGAGGCTTTTTGGGAATGGTAATTGCTTTTACAATACTTTATTCCAGCTCTTTAAAGTTTGTATTTATGGCAGGAATTATTGTTGCAGGATTAATTGCTTATTCCCGGTTAAAATTAAACCTGCACACTCCTTCTCAGGTTTATACAGGTTTTATAGTTGGTTTAGTAAGCATCTGTTCTTGTCTGCTTCTAATGTAAATTCTATCGATTTATTGGTGCAACAACCACAAATCTGGTGTTTTATTTAATTCTCGTAATCGAATTAGTTCTTTTAGGGCAGTTTCTTTTTTATTGAAGGATTGAATTACAACCCGAAACTTACCATTTTGCTCCAATACTACGCTTGGATATCCTTTTTGGTACAATCGGTCTTTAAATCTTTCAGCCTGATTATTGTTATTATAGCTAGCAGCTACAATGTGGTAATCAAACGAATTCCTATTTGTGGCGATTTGTTCGCTTGTAAATTCTGTTTTGCTGTTATCCGATTCTGGTGTTATATCAGGAACCGATCTTTTTACTGTATGTTCAGCAATATTTCCCTTTTCTACCGGAGTAACTGTTTTTTTATCCTTACAAGAGGAAAAAAGAAGAAATACAAGAATTAAAAAGAAGTTAAATTTTACCATTTCGAATTTATATTTCAAATCATCGTTTTATATACAGCCAATTATCTTTGCTCTCTTCGCTCGCTCTTGCTACTTTTAGCTCCTGAAAAGCAATCGCTCTATCCGAAAAAGCTTTATAAGAAACTCGGTGAAAACCATTTGAGGCATCAAATACTTCCGAACTATAACCTTCTTTGCTTAATTTGTCTTGCAAACGTTCCGCATTATCTATATTTTGAAAACTTGCTGTTATTAAAAAATATTTATTGGGAACTTGTTCTACCACTGGTTCTAATTTCTTTTTAGATACTGGTTCGGTTATGGCTTCTGGTTTTGTACTTTCTTTAGCTATTTCCTTTTTACTAAGCTCTTCTTTAACCGGATTTTTTGCTTCGTCCTTACAAGCCGAAAGACCAACAGAAAGAAGAAGTGAAACAATAAATACAGGTGTAATATATTTTCTCATAAGGGTAGGATTAATATAATATTAACAAATTTACAATTTTATTAATGATTTCAATAATACTTCGTTTATTTGTGATTTGAAGAAGGACAGTGCAGTTTTTCTAGCTTAGCTTTGTTTCCTGTCATTTTTTTTAATGCACGAATATTTTTCGAATGACTAATATAAGTAGTAATTATGGTTTTTAAAAAGATGATCAAAACATAATTTGTAAAAATTAGTAAATAACGAATCATTTAAAAAATAAATATATGAAGACAATCGCATTGGTTGCCCACAATCAAAAGAAAAGTGTAATGCTTGCTTGGGTAAAAAGACACAGAGATGAACTTAAAAAGCATCAATTAATTGGTACAACTAATACTTCTGAGTTATTAAATTCGGTTTTAGATTTAGAGGTGAAAGGTTTTGGCCATGGACCTAATGGCGGAGATATTCTTTTAGCTGCTCAAATATTGGAAGGGAAAGTAGATGAAGTTATTTTCTTAATTGATGCGGAAACACCACACGGACACGAGCACGATATTCAAACATTAATTAGAACTTGTGTATTAAATAATGTACCGATGGCATTAAATGTTGCTACTGCCGACTATTTAGTAAAGCTCAACAAATCAGAAGAGTAAGTCTGTTAACATTAAATTAACACAAAGATAACATTAGTGAAATATTAGCCACTTTATGTGTTTGTATGTTTGCGAGGAATTTACGAACTTAATAAGATGGAGAACTTTTACTTAATTATTGTAGTAGTGCTTTTTGCACTGGCTATTTCTGACCTTATTGTTGGGGTTAGTAATGATGCCGTTAATTTCCTAAACTCCGCATTTGGTTCCAAGGTTGCCCCTCGTTGGATTATTATGACGATTGCCAGTCTTGGAATTTTGGTGGGAGCAACTTTTTCCAGTGGAATGATGGAAGTAGCCCGTAAAGGGATATTTCATCCCGATCAGTTCTACTTTGCAGAAATCATGATTATTTTTATTGCGGTAATGTTAACAGATATTATTCTGTTGGATTTTTACAATACCGTTGGCTTACCAACATCAACTACCGTATCGATTGTATTCGAATTGCTTGGTGCTGCTGTTGCGGTTGCTGTGGTAAAAATTATGAACTCTCCCGATCAAACAATGCTTGATTTAGGAAGTTACATTAACTCTGCAAAGGCATTGGCCATCATCACCGGTATTCTGATGAGTGTGGTTATTGCATTCATGTCAGGATCACTGGTGCAGTGGGTTACGAGATTTATTTTTACCTACCGATTCGAGAAAACTTTTAAGTATTTTGGGGCTATTTTTGGTGGTTTTGCAATTACTGCCATCACCTATTTTATTTTAATAAAAGGAGCCAAAGGTTCTTCTTTTATTAGCGAGGAAACGCTTAATTGGATTCATAATAATACACTAAGCATTATATTGGGTTGTTTTGTTGGTTGGACCGTCGTTTTGCAAGCTTTAGTGTGGTTTGTTCGTTTAAATATTTTAAAAGTTATTGTTCTGGTAGGTACTTTTGCTTTGGCAATGGCATTTGCAGGGAACGATTTGGTTAACTTTATTGGAGTTCCTTTAGCTGGTTTTAAATCATTTCAAGCATTTATAGCTAATCCAGGTACAGATCCTTATGGAATGACTATGGGAATTTTGGCCGAAAAAGTTCATACCGAAACTTACCTTTTAATTATTGCAGGCGTGATCATGACTATCACGTTGTGGTTCTCTAAAAAAGCAAGAACGGTTACCGAAACCGAAATTGGCTTGAGTAATCAGAACGAAGGAGATGAAAAATTTGGATCGTCTTTCTTTGCTCGACTTTTAGTGCGACGATCTTTATCAGCAAATAGTAGTATTAAGAATATTTTACCGCGTAAGTTTCAGGAAGGAATTCAAAAGCGATTCGAGAAACCTGCAGCTCCGGTAGGAATAGATAAAAAGGATATTCCAGCCTTTGATATGATTCGTGCTTCGGTAAACCTTACCGTGGCAAGTATTTTAATATCTATTGGTACCTCCTTAAAATTACCTTTATCTACTACCTATGTTACTTTTATGGTTGCAATGGGGTCTTCACTTTCCGATAGAGCGTGGGATAGAGATTCTGCTGTTTATCGAATTACTGGTGTGCTTACTGTAATTGGAGGATGGTTTTTTACTGCATTTAGCGCTTTTACCGCAGCCTTTATTTTTTCTGGTTTAATTAATTGGTTGGGCGGATATGCTATTATTGGCTTATTAAGCTTAGCAGTTATTTTCGTTGTTCGTTCTCATGTGTTTCATAATCGCAAATCAAAAGAGGAAGAAACAACAGAAGAAATCGATGAAGAAGATGCGTCTATTATCAGTAAAGGAGAAATTTTAGAACAGTTAACCTATGCCGTTTCGGTAGTAACAAATAAAATACCTAAGGTTTATGCTAAAATTGTGAATGGTTTGGCATTCGAAGAGCGTAATACGCTTAAAGAATCTCTTAAAAAGGTAAGAAAGCTCGATAAGGAAGCAAAATCGTTAAAAGATAAGGTTCCTTTGGTTGTGAAGAAACTTTCGGAGGATAGCATTACTACCGGACCATTCTACGTTCAATTACTTGATTATTTAAGGGAAATTGCTCACTCGATTAATTATATTGCCGAACCTGCTTTCGAATATGTGGATAATAATCACAAATCGCTGGTTCCAGAGCAAATCGACGAATTAAATACAATACAAACAAAGCTGGAGGATTTTTTCAAAACGATAAATCGATTACTAAAGGATACTAATTACGATCTGGATCAAATCGAAGTAGTGTTTGTAAAGCAAAAGGATTTGTTGACTACCTTAAAAAAAGCGAGAAAAGAACAAATTAGAAGAATTAAGGCCGAGAAAGTAGGAACAAGAAATTCAGTTCTGTATTTGGGAATCCTTAATGAAACGAAAAACTTGGTTCTTTATTTAGGAAATCTATTAAAAGCTTCTCGTGATTTTACAACCATGAATGGAGCAGGTAGTAGTAGTACCGAAGAAGATTTATAATTGAAAAGAATTTTAAATAAACAAAGGGTATCCAAATTTTTGGATGCCCTTTCTAATTTTGTTAGGTTACGAACATCGGTGTAAATCCGATAGAATTCTTTAATTTTTTGTCGCTTTTTGGGGAGTGAAAATTATTTAATTTTTCGTTCGAGTATGCCTTCCATCTCAAAATATTTATCAAATTCTTTTGGATTTTTTTCAACGAATTCGCGAAAGCTTTTCGAATTAGGAAATGTCTTGTTAAACTCATTTTTTGAAAGAAAGAAAACCTTGTAGCGATTGCCTGAAACAGGTTTGAAACGATATATCATAAAACCTTTATCGATATCCGTACCTATAAATTGCAAGTTGAAATAAGTATTCTTGCTTACTTCCGATGCAAACATCCGAATATTTATAATTGATTCAATATGTTTGGTCGAATCGGCATATTCTTTCAATTGCACAAGGTATTCGTTGTCATTAAATGGAATTACTTCCAAATAACCAGATGCTTCTTCTGATTTACTTTCTGGGGAAAGAATCCATTCTCCCAATAAACTTTCTTCTATTATAGAGTTGCTCGGAGAGGATATTGGTACTTTCGATTCATAATGATTACAAGAAGTCATAACTAATATTCCCAATAATAGTAATAGCACTTGTGTTTTCATATCTAAATATTATTTAATGAAGAAGTTCGAATAGTTTTTCCATTCCAACGCTTGCTTTTTCTCTAATATAAGTAATATTTCTGTTTGATTGCACAAATGGCTGATTTGGATCGATAATGTAAACAGAAGTTTCATTCGGTATAAAATCGATTAAACTTGCTGCCGGATACACATTTAGCGAGCTTCCAACAATTACAAAAATATCTGCTTTGGCTACAATATTAATAGCTTTGTTAATTTCCCATACGCTTTCTCCAAACCATACAATATGCGGTCGTAGTGGCGAACCTTTTTCGCAGGTATCCTTTAAAGTAAGCTCCCAGTGTTTTAAATCATAAACTAAATCAGGATCAACCGTACTTCTTGCTTTCTTTAATTCACCATGCAGATGCAACACGTTCGAACTACCTGCTTTTTCGTGTAAATCATCTACGTTTTGGGTTATAATACTAAGCTCAAATTGTTTTTCGAGTGCTGCAAGATACAAATGTCCCTTATTTGGCATGCAATCGAATAACTGTTTACGGCGCTCGTTGTAAAATTGATGCACTAAATGTGGATTTTTTTTCCAAGCTTGCAGACTAGCTACTTCCATTATATCGTATTGCTTCCAAAGCCCACCCATATCACGAAAAGTTCGAATTCCGCTTTCAGCACTTATGCCGGCTCCGCTCAAAACAACTAATTTTTTCATGCCATTTAAGTGGTTTAAGGCTAAATTCAACTTTATTTTCTAATAAAATAAAGTTACTAATCTATTTTTTTAAAATCACTTTTTAAAAAGCCATCTGCTTCATTTCCTTTAACCATATGAAAATCAAAATAATAAAATTTTGCATCGCTTGCGCCTATTAATATTTTAAAACATCTGGCCTTACTTTTGGTATGTTCAGGACCAACCTTATGCAAAAAAATTACTTGACTATTTTTATTCCGAATCGCTTCCTCAATTTCATCAGCAGTAACCAACTTTACTTTTCCGGAATATACTTTGCTGATTTTGGCTAAGGTATTTATTTCGGAAGACAGTTCATCCTTAAGTAAATAGAGTGTTTTGTATTTTGTTTCAGCACTATTTTTATTGTAATATTTCAGAATGTTTTCTGTAATAATTTCTGGATTTTTATTTACTAATGCAATGTGATTTTGCATAAATTCTACAATCGAACTAAGTTTATAGATGTATGTTGCTTCATCCACATTAACATACGAAAGGGGAATAGAACAAAGGTCGGGCATATTCCCAATCTCTTCGGCTGGTCCGCCTAAAACCAGACTCAAAAAATGATACTGGGCATTTGTTTTATCTTTATTAAAAGTAACCGTGCTAGTCACTAAAAAGGAATAGTTTCGTTCGTGTTTTTTCTTCTGAAATTCATCAATCGAAATAAATTCATAAGCTGTAGCCTTCCAATTTTCTTCAACAGCTTCTTTAATTTTATAATTATACTCACAAAAGGGATTGTCTTCCAATACAACAAGTGTTTTGGTAGTGTAAAAGTGTTTGTAATCTGTTGCATGTGGTAAGTGTTCTTGCGAAAACAGTTGGAAACTCGCTAAACAAATTACTAGGCATGTAATCATCCTATTCATTGTGTGATACATTATTAGTAGTTAGATACATTGGTTTTCTTTATCATTTCTTTTCTGATGAAAAAATATTTCAGATATTGAATTTAATCAAATTAATTATGTCCATCAAAATTGTTAACGAATTGTGCACAGTAATATTTTACAGAGGGAAGCATTAATAAAAAGATGATTTTTGGTTTTTTAGGATTGGATTTAATTTAGAATTTTTAAAATGTGTTAATCTTTCAATTTAATTCAATCTTGTTTCCTATTTTTGTTGGTATGATTGATCAGTCAACAGTTGCACGAATTTTCGACTCTGCAGAAATTTCCGAAGTAGTTTCCGATTTCGTGACTCTTAAAAAAAGAGGTGTAAATTATTTAGGTTTGTGTCCTTTCCATAACGAAAAGTCACCTTCCTTCACTGTTTCTCCTGCCAAAGGCATCTATAAGTGTTTTGGTTGCGGAAAAGGAGGAAACGCTGTGAATTTTATTATGGAGCACGAGCATCTCGATTATGTAGGTGCTTTAAAGTATTTGGCTAAAAAATATCATATCGAGGTAGTAGAAAAAGAGCTTTCGCCCGAGCAGGAAAGACAAAAGAATGATCGGGAGAGTATGATGATTGTGAATTCTTTTGCACAAAAATCATTTACGCAGAATTTGCACCAACATGCACAAGGTATGGCCATAGGAATGGGATATATGCGAGAACGTGGTTTTCGCGACGATATCATTAAGAAATTTCAGGTTGGATATTGCCTAGAGGCATGGGATGCTTTTTCGAATTATGCGGTTGATTCTGGTTATAAAAAGGAATATCTGGTGAAAACCGGATTAAGTATCGAAAAAGAAAACCGATTGCTCGATCGTTTTCGAGGCCGGGTAATTTTTCCAATCCACGGAATTGCCGGTCGTGTTCAAGCATTTGGAGGAAGAATTCTTAAAAATGATGCCAAAGCAGCCAAGTATCTAAATTCACCCGAATCGGAGGTGTATCATAAAAGTCGAATTTTGTATGGTATTTTTCAAGCTAAAAAATCCATTGTTCAAAACGATAAATGCTTTTTGGTCGAGGGGTACACCGATGTTCTTTCTTTTCATCAAGCTGGAATCGAGAATGTAGTTGCTTCTTCAGGAACAGCACTTACTGCCGATCAAATTCGTCTGATTAAAAGATTTACCAATAATGTTACCATTATATACGATGGCGATGCTGCTGGTATTAAAGCCTCTTTGCGCGGAATCGATTTGGTATTGGAACAGGAAGTAAACGTAAAAGTGTTACTATTGCCACAAGGCGAAGATCCCGATTCATTTTCCCGTACCATGGGTGCTACCGAATTAATGGAATACATCGAAAAGAACGAAAGCGATTTTATTGTATTCAAAACCACCCTGCTTTTAAAAGATGCAAAAGACGATCCGGTGAAACGCGCCAATCTTATTATCGATATTGTACGTTCCATCGCGATAATTCCCGATGGAATTATTCGGGCGGTTTATGTGCGGGAATGTAGCAATATCCTAAATGTTGATGAAAGGGTTTTATACACCGAAATCAATAAAATAATCCATAAAGTAAAAGAAGACACCTGGAAAAATGACCAAAGATCAAATATTCCCGAAGATGGTGCTTCCGATAAGTTAGCAGAGAATTCTGCATTTCTTCGATCGGCAAATGAATGCGATTTGGAAGAACGTGCTCTGGTTAGAGTTTTGCTCAATTTTGGAAACGAAATTCTGTTTAGTGAGAAAGACGAAGCCGGAAAAGAAGAAAAGTTATTGGTCGGACAATACATTATTACCGAACTTTCCAATGATGAACTAGAATCCGTGAACCCGTTATATCAGTTAGTTTTTGACCAATACGGCGAAAATATGGTGAAGGAAGCTTTCAACACAAAAACATTCTTTCGCGATCATCCCAACGAAAAGGTGAACCAATTGGCGGCTGATATCCTCAGTGAGCCTCACCAATTAAGTGGTTTGTGGACTCGAAACGAAAGTGTTGTTGAATCGGAGGAAATGAAGTTGAAAGAAATTGTTCCTAAATTGGTGAATGAATACAAAGGCAAAAAGGTTCGTTTATTAATGAAGGAAGTAATGCAGGAAATGCAAAAAGCTCAAGATACCGGCGATTCCGACCGAATGATGGAGTTGATGCGACAAAAAATGGTATTAGATCAAATTAAAAATGCCATTTCAAAAGAACTGGGAAACCGAACCATATCATAGAATTTATTAAAATTATTTAAATGAGAACCGTATTTATAGAAGGCAAAGAACAAATAGATAAAATTATTAATTCGTGTGATATTTGTAATGTGGGAGTTATCGATTTGGAAAACAAACCTTACGTAGTACCAATGAATTTTGGTTATCACAATGGAAATATCTATTTGCACGGCGCCGATTTTGGTAAATTTATAGATTGTTTGAAAGCGAATCCCGAAGTTTGCATTACTTTTTGCACACCGCCCGAGCTGGCTTTTCAGGATGCTCATATTGCATGTAGCTATCGTATGAAAGGAAAAAGTGTTGTTGCCCGAGGAAAAATTGAGTTTATCACCGATTTCGATCAAAAAGTAGATGCCTTAAATATTACAATGGCGCAGTACACCGATAAAAAATTTACCTACAACTCCCCAGCTGTAAAAAATGTTGAGGTGTATCGATTAAAACCCGAAGAGCTTACCGCCAAAGAATTTGGTGCTCCACACGGCAATAACTTTCCTTGGCAAGTCGATCGCGATAAAAAGAAATCACAAAAAGACCAATAAAATAGTAAGCCTTCTCCTCTCGAGAAGGTTTTTTTATATTATCAATTGGGCGTTTCCCTCATAACTTCGGGTCAGGCTTTCCGTTACTACTCCTCGCTTTACTCTTTTCTTATTATATAGTATCAGTAAATTAATTCATCTGCCTCACACCAATTGTCGAATGATTTTATGCACCGCTGCGGGGTATTCCCTCCAATCCTTAACGCGAATATGGCTGAAGTTATTTTTACAACTTGGTTTTTAAATGCTGTTCAACGATTAACTCTATAAATGTTGATATAAACCAAGGACAGTAAATTTAATTCTAAATTTAAAAAATAGCTATTAATTGGAAATAATTGGGGAAACAAGTTTGAGGTTCCTATTTTTTTCAGTCAGGTTACCAGTACGTTAAGAGGAAGTTAAAAAAAACTTTTCAAAAGAATTAGGAAGTGGGAAAAATAATAGGTTATCTTTGCACCGCTTTCAACGGAAAGTGTTCAACGGTTAGAGTGATTTAGGGAGTGATTTTTGTTTCACAAAAACCGGAGTTTATTTTTCTTTGAATTTTTTTCACTTTGGGTTTGGATATGTAGATTTTTATTTCTTATCTTTGCACCCGCTTTAAGGGTTAACGAACTCGACGAGTCACTAGGAAACATGGGGCTTAGGAGTGCAATTAGCTTTAAAAAAAAGTTGAAAAAACATTTGCAGGTTAGGAATTAAATTCTTTATCTTTGCACCCGCTTTAAACGGCAAAAGTTCTTTACAAGATTGTGGTTGAAACGGTTTTACACCGGCAAAAAAAAAGATAAAAAAAAACTTTACTTTTTTCTTGCAGATGAGCTTAAAAAGTCTTTATCTTTGCAACCGCTTTTAGAGGCAGTAACGACTGTCTTTTAGGAATT
>NZ_MVDD01000006.1 GCF_002843315.1 Labilibaculum filiforme
CTTTAGGTGGTTTAATGCCTCATCCTGAAATGCGACATTGGTGGGTCTGCTTACAAATGCATCCACCATCTTATTTACAGCATGCAGAACTTTGTTTCGCCGATGTTCTGCTTCTCGGCACACTATGGTTTCGTAGCGGACTTAAAAGCGATAATATTCAAATTACACAATGAGCCAAATTTGCTTCCTTTAAAATAGTCAAATCGGCAGATTTGGCGGTGCCCAATATTAGCTACGATGTTTGGATTTACTATTAAACCGCTATGAACTATACATTTTGTTAGGGCATCGTACTTTATTCTTCAATATCATCAACAACTATTGAATCTTGAACCTTTTTTAGCATTTCATTTATTCTATCTTTCTCTTCGTCGCTAATATCGCCTTCAAAAGTAGAATCTTCAATTTTAGGGTCTGTTAATAATTCCTTTATCATATCAACATAAGTAAAATCAATAGTCGTAGTTCCTTTTATTAATTGAATTGATATATTATCGTTTTCTTTATTAAAAATTAGTTTCATAGCTATTCTTTAAAGTTTTTTAGGTTATACTTCTTTACTCTTTTCTTTATTGAGGGCTTACCACCATCAGTTATTTCAGCAATATAATCAACTATACTCCTAGAGTTCAATTCACCTTCTAACCTGTTGGATTTAATTTCTATTTTTTGGTCGTTATTAATACACAAAACAATATTTTGAGCATCACCTAGCATCGGAATTGTGGCATTGTGAGAAACTAAAATAATCTGTTTCTTGGATTTAATTTTCTTAATTGCGTTTACTAGACCTTCATTGATATAATTTGTTGCTAAGTTGTCTTCTGGTTGGTCAATAATAATCGGAGCTATATCACCTTCAAAACCTAATATTATATCTAAAAGTACAGATGTTCTCCAACCCGCACTTAGGTCTTCAAATTTCTTTCCATTCAAGGTAATTATTTTGTAGTTTCTTTTATTTAAAGACTCAAAATCTGTATAAATCCGTTTCTCAAAATCATCATAGCCTTTAACTTTAGGACTTTGTCCTTTATATTTTGATTTAAATAAAGATTCAGGACTAATATTATCAAAGGAAAGTATTTTGTCACCTGTCTTAAGTAGTTTGTTAATTACCTCAAGTAGTTTTGTTTTATTTAGTTCAAAATCGTTTTCAATGAAGAGTTTATGACCCATTGATTCCACAATCTCAGAATCACACTTTATCGAATACTTGGATACTTTTTCTAGTATTTTATAAAATTTAGAATAGTTTTGAGAATAAATCTTTACACACAAAATGAGTTTTTCAAAGTTTTGTCTTTTTGTTTGTTCCTCTGTATTAGCAGACTTTAAATCCATGTCATAACGTTCTTTTTCTGAATCAATGACCTTTTTTATATCTTCTGCAAAACTTGATGAATCAAAAGCCTTTACAATTTCCTTCTTAAGCTCTATTACAAGCTTCTCATCGTGGCTAACAAAAGGATTAGATTTCAACTTAGCATCAATTTCGTCTAAGAACTCATTGTGTTCTTTAAAATCATGAAGAGAATATTTAATTTTTCTTTTTTCCTCTTCAGTAGGTCGGAATTTATCTATAACGTTCTTTTGAATATCCTTCCTTGTAATTAAACGCGTTAAATATGGGATGTGACTCAATTCTTCAACTTGCTCTTCCAATATTTTCACACATCCAATTAAATCTGTTAAGTCAGTTTTTAAACTTAAAAGTCCTTTATTTACTGTTTGCTTAATCGTTTCATCACCAGGAAAAACCTTTCTAACAATCTCAATATTATCAATTTTGTCTTCTGTCGCATCACTAACCACCTGCATTATATAATTTTGAGATAAATAATGAGGTTTCACCATGGAAGGGTTATTTACATGTAGCTGTTCCACACCAAAAGGAATATACTTACTATCAGAAAAATCACCAATTATTTTATTATACAATGAATCAACAAAAAGAGTTTTCCCTGAAGATGAGCCTCCAATAACAACATTAAGACCTGACGTTAATTCTGCGTCAATATTTATTTTTTCATTATCTAACTTTACCGATTTAATATGTTCAGACCAAATTGAAGGTCTATCATGTGAGTAAACTAATCTTGAAGATTCAGACAACGATAACCTTAACCCACTAAACGTAGGTAAAGCAAACATCCAAGTTGGTATAAATGGTTCTGCTTTTTTTGCTTTTGCATTAGGATAACTATTAACACTATAATTATCCGTACAAGTTACCAAGTTTACAAATTCATTAATCCCGAGCCGTTTAAAGTAATCTTGTGTTATTTCAAGCTTCGTATTACCTCTTGCGGTAAAACCGTCAAACTGATTGTAGTAAATACTTCGCTCAATAGAATTATCAAATTTCACACCTTTTGGAATAGATTTAGGAAATGTTGAATGTGATTGACCCCCATGAGGTAAAATAAGAAAATCATAGCTGTCAAAAGTTTTTATAACTTCCTCCAAGGTTGGAATCTTATCGGCAGTACTAACCATTTTAATAGGATACAATATGTCAAGTTTTAGATTTAATTCATCAATAACATCTTCTGTAATTTCATCGAGATTAAAATAAATATGACAATGATATGGAGGGCATTCTGAGTAATTCCTAATGTGCAACTCAACTCCTAAAAGCAAATTCATCACCTTATTCTTTGCCTCTAGATAAGCCCTTTTGTTAATGATATTATGGTCTGTAAGTGATATTAGATAAGCTGAATCTTTTGAGACACTTTTAATTTTAGTAATCAATGTTTCAATATCATAATTGTCACTCAGGTTATTCGAATCTACTGAGGTGTGAATATGAAGGTCTAAATATATTGCTTCCATTCTTTCTATTTAAATAGTTCGTATTGCTCGTTTCGTATGTGCCCTAACTAGTTAGTAAGTGCTATGGGCTTTATTTCGTTTATATTTTTTTAAAAAGTGTATTTACCGACCCATATAGGGCAGTAATGAACACTTATTATATTCAATGAACGAATCTACAAAACAATAATATCCAATCAAAAGAATCAGGATGATTATTTCACATAGGTAGTATTACTATAAATATAGAGGATCACATTTCGTCGAGAGATTATTGGAGTGCCAAAAATGCCTTTACATTTCGTCGAGAGCTTATTCGAGCAACAAAAACGGCTTTACATTTCGTCGAGAGCTTATTCGAGCAACAAAAACGGCTTTACATTTCGTCGAGAGCTTATTCGAGCGCCAAAAACGCCTTTACATATTGTCGAGAGTTAATTTGAGCGTCAAAAATGGCATTACATTTCGTCGAGAGCTTATTGGAGTGCCAAAAATGCCTTTACATTTCGTCGAGAGCTTATTCGAGCAACAAAAACGGCTTTACATATTGTCGAGAGATCATTTTTACGGTCAAATAGGCCTTTACATATTGTCGAGAGCTTATTCGAGCGCCAAAAAGTTAATTTTCAAGTCGCGAGAGGTCATTCTAGCACCAAAAATGCCTTTACATATTGTCGAGAGACTATTTTAGTGCCAAAAACAGCTTTACACATTGTCGAGAGATCATTTTTACGGTCAAATAGGCCTTTACAAATTATTGGGCGATTGTTCGAGAATCGATATGACCATTTTCTATTGAGGGAAGCTTATTTTAGGCTGAAAAATGTCTTTGCATATTGTCGAGAGGTCATTTGGATGCCAAAAACAGCTTTACATTTTATCGGGAGGCATTTTCTAATATAATCTATTTCCGCAGATATTTATTTATTTTACACACTAAGCATAAAACTAAAACTGACACATTTATTAATAAACTCAAGCATCACACACTATAATCTTATTATCTGCACAATACACGAATACAAATTCTAACTAACTACCTATTGTATTTTACAGTAAATTCCGAACTATTTTATTTATCATCAAAATTAAATTGTAAAAAACAATGGAACAAATTTTAAGTGATTACACAAGCAAACAGGTAGAAAATATTGCCGAAAACATTTTATTTGAGTTTGCAAAAACCGATTGGAGCGCCGATCAATACCTAAGCGAAATTAGCTCGAGACTGTTAAAAAGCCACGGCATTCTTAAAAATTCAATTGGGAAGTTACGCGCTAGTGATTTTACCGAAGAACTATCGAAAAAAGATGCCATTTTCGATAGAGATATTATCTGTTTTAAAAAGTTTGTGGATGCAAACAGGTACATGAGAGATGAGAACAAAGTGGAGGCTGCGACTAAAATTTGGAAGCTTATTGATGCTCACAATCTTAATCTTTATCGCTTAAGTTACGAAGAGCAAACTTCGTCGGCCACCTCGCTATTTGCAGAATTAGACAGGCAGGATAACAAGCTTTTAATTGAAGCACTGATTGGAGCAAGTGAGGCTTTAATCTTGGCAAAAAATTCGAACGATGCTTTAATGAGCACTTATCGAGAAAGTAATGAGGCAAAAGCGACCAAAGAAGATCAAATTGCAGCATCGCTTCAGCGAAAGCAGGTTCGCGATATCATTAATTCAGACTTATTGCCCTATTTGGAGGTGATGATACGGGTAAATCCAGCTACTTACAAAGGAATTTACCAATCAATAATCAAGTATATCGAAGCGGTAAATACGAAAGTTCGCTCTAGATCGACAAAAAATGAATCGGAAACTACACTTGAGCTAGAACAAAACTAGTATCTATCGTACTGATTCCAATACAATTAAAGACGCAAAATTTGAAGTAACCTTCAAGTAATGCGTCTTATTTTTTTTAGAATGCGGGTTCGTCTCCCGAAAAAGCTTCTTTTATAGCAGAAAATGATTTATTGTTCCAGTTCCCGTATTATTCGGCATGGGTTGCCTGCAGCAAAAACATCCGATGGAATATTTTTTGTTACTACACTGCCCGCTCCTATTATGCTTCGGTCTCCGATTGTTACTCCCGGGCAAATTACTGCACTTCCTCCTATCCAAACATCTTCCCCAATTGTAATTGGCTTGGCAAATTCGAGTCCCGAGGCTCTTTCTTTATAATTAACCGGATGCGTGGCTGTATATATTTGCACATTGGGTCCCAGCAAAGTTCTACTGCCAATTGTTACTTTTGCTACGTCTAATATCACGCAATTAAAATTAAAAAACACATGGTCGCCCAAGCAAATATTCGAACCATAATCGCAGTAAAAAGGCACTTGTATATCTAAATTATCTCCGGCATTTGGCAATAATTGCTTCAGTATTTTGGTCCGTTTTTCGCCGGCATCCTCTCTCGAATCATTTAATTCTTTTACAAGTAATCGGGCTTGCAATCGTTCCTCGGCAAGTGCTGCATCGGCGGCATGATACAATTCTCCGGCAAGCATTTTTTGTTTCTCTGTTTTCATTTTAGCCCATCCTGTTAGTTGCCATTTCTAAAATTATCTACCGGTTGATTGCTAAGCGAAAATTCCTCGATAATTCCCTTGCAATTATCGCCTTTTGGCGATTGAATGCCAAATCCGACAGAAATGGATGCATTCATTTCCATTCCAAAGGCTCTTACGAATCTCCATTTTTTTCCATCCAGAGAATAATGCAATCCAAAAAAATTATTTTTTCTGCTTATTCGTAACCAACAACAATTTCCATCTAATAATTCACCATTAGCATCATCCGACCAAGGATCTGTAATCACCGAAACAACATTGTAGCTTTGGTCAACACCCAATTCAACAGCTAATTTTATCCATTTTCGCGTATCTTGCCTCACCATTAAAAATGCGGCATCGAATGCATTACCACCCATACTTGTAAGCTTAGCAAGCATGGTAAAATCTCCCTTTTTTGTTTGATAGTAAAAAGAGGCACTATCCTTCACATATTCTTCATACTTGCAAATAAAATCGGTATTAGCATTCGCATTCAGCTGAAATGAATTGTTTCCTTCGACGATACTGCAAGGATTTAGACTTTCCATATTATTGTAATTTTATAAGTTATTCGGTTCCCAATAAATTGCGACAGAGCGTTCGAAATTCTTTACTTTACTTCCCTTCCCACTCGCTGTAAAACTGATCGAGATACACTTGCATAAAAGCATGTCGTTTTTCGGCCATTGCTTTTCCTGCCTGGGTGTTCATCCGATCTTTTAGCAAGAGCAATTTTTCGTAAAAATGATTAATAGTTGGGGCATCGCTGTTTTTATATTCCTCTTTGCTCATGTTTAGGTTGGGAGGAATGGTAGGATTGTATATTTCGCGGTTTTTGTGACCGCCATAGTTAAAGGTTCTCGCAATGCCAATGGCACCAATGGCATCCATTCTATCGGCATCCTGCACCACATCCAATTCGGGCGATGTAAATTTTTGAGCTTCTTTGCCGCCTTTAAACGAAATGTTGTTGATGATATTCTCTACATGCAGAATGGTCTGCTCATCAACCGAAAGGGAAGAAAGAAATTCACGGGCCAAACGCGGACCAATTTCCTCATTGCCATCATGAAATTTAGAATCGGCTATGTCGTGCAGCAAAGCACCCAACTCCACCACAAATAGGTCTGCCTTTTCGCTTTTCGCCAACTCTTTTGCCGATTTCCATACCCGGTAAATGTGCCACCAATCGTGTCCGCCTTCGGCATCGGCAAGGGTTTTTTTTACGAATTCAACCGTGCTGCTAATAATATTTTCCTGATTCATTTTTATGCTTTTTTGGTATTACGCCCGTGAAGATAGATGTTTTTTGAAATCAGTTCCAAAATAAGCCTTCCCAGTTTAAAAGAGAAAGTAGAATGAGCTTGTAAAATAAAGCTTGTTTTTAATTATTTATGATTGTAGTCGTTGTCAGCATCATTACAATTACCACCATTAATGCTTCGTGAATTTCTTTCACCACATTTCCCACTTCAGAACTTAACTGTGCATTTTCAACGATTGTCTTTATTTTCTTTTCATATTTCTTGGCTCGCTCCTTTCCAAACACTTCTGTATTTAAAGAGCACATGTCTATTAAGCTAATCAGCATACTTTCCTTCATCTCCAAACTACGATCGTTTAAAAGAATCTCATTTAAGCGTTTTCTTAATTCGTTTTCGGGTTTTGCATTTAGGGTTGGGTACTTATCGTTTGAAAATACCCAAAGAATCTTTTCTTCTTTTTTGCTTAAGATACCATCAGCAATCAGTTTCTTTAGTGTTTCCTCTTTAATATAGGCTTCTTTGTTTCCGATTATCTCCACCCAAGCTTGCAGACCTCTTTTCTTTTTTGAGTTTCGTATTTCCTCCATAAAATGATCGAGCAGCATATCATTACAATTCTTATGCGATTTCACCTCTATATTTTTGTCTCGAATCTCAATTTTTTCCTGCAAAGAAAGTTCTAAAATGATAGCTCCAGCCATAGCGTATCCAAACGAAAACGAATCGGCAACAAAACTTCCCTTTTCATCGTCGAGTGCGAGAAGACATAATTGATCCACTAAATTTAAATTCATTGTATTTCCAGTTTTAAGATTAGACTCAATTTGCGAAAAATAACAAAAAAAATCCCAATAGAACAATTAGCTCTACTGGGATTATTTTATAAGATCCACGAGATAAATCTCATGGCAATTCATTAATAACCGATACCTGCAGCCATAATATTATTTGGATCGAATGCATGGCAAGGTGTTACCCCATGTACCATATCGCATTTCGGACAATGTCCTTCAAATTCTTCCATTGTGAAGGTTTCCTTGCAACCATGGCATTCAATATCCAAAGGCATTGGCATTAATTGCTCTGAAAAACCCATCATTCTAACTTTATCAACTACCTGTTGTCCGTTCTCGAAACTTCCTGCGCACCCGTCATGCATAATTTTATCCTCCCTTTAATTAGGTTTGAAATTGGAGATCTTAGAAATTATCCCATTTCAAAACCTGATTTTATAATTTGTATTAATTTCTAATAAAAACACCCCTCTGGCTATCGCCATCTCCCCTCAAAAAGGGAGAACTCTTATACTATCATTTGTTTCTTAAATAAGAAACAAATGCCATGCTATTTTTAATTACTAATTCGTAATTCATAATTACTAATTAGAACCCAATGTCTTCCTTTTTAATGATTTCTCCGTTACGAAGTCTTGTTCTCATGTTTTGAACCACAGCATCCATCCGTTCCAAATCCACCAATAGTTTTCTCTCTTCATCGCTGGTCACAATCACTTTGTGAATTCCGCCATTTTTAATTACGATTCGTTTATCGCCCATTAAAGCCAACATCGGATCGTGAGTTGCCATCAAAACAATCTTTTCTTCACCAATCAATAAATCAAGCGCTTTTTTACGATCGATACCTGCATTCTCAATCTCATCAATTAAAATTATCGGCGACTTACTTAAAATAGCAGTATCTGCAATCATTAATGCTCTCGATTGTCCCCCACTCAAACTTGTGATAGGAGTCGTTAATTCAAATTTTTCTCCGGCAAGCTTATTGGCTTCTTCAATTATCTTCGCAATTACTCCTTCAACATCCTCAACCAATCTACTTTGTGCGTGCAATTCCAGAAACTCATAAACAGTTAAATCCATTACAAAGTTCATATTCTGCGATAGCTGAGCTACTAATTTATGCCCTGAGCTCACCCTCCATTTCTTGTCTCCCATTTCTTCATTCACCAAAATGGTTCGTGAAGTTGGAGTGTCGTTTTGCGCAACCCATTCTATATCGCCCAACAATCTACTTTTACCCGATCCGGTTGGTCCAACAATACAAACAATCTCGCTTTTGCTGATTTTTAATTCCCCAAACTGCTCCGCCTCACCCGATTTATTGGTTCCGGGAAGAATAGTGATGCTATGAACGCCATCCTCCTCATCTTCGCCTAAAAACTCCAACATCTGAGAAATGTAAGTTGTCATCGAAAGCAACAACTGGTCTTTATCAATGGCTCTGTTCTCTACTTCCTCTTCATCATCCAAAAACTTCAGATAATCAATTAATTTTTCGTCAATCTGCCCATTAACCTGAAGCGTGTTCTCCTCAAAAAATCCTGGAAGAAAAGGGTATTGCTCGAATAATTCGGCAATAGTCTGGTTTTGTATATCTTGAACTGTAATCATGTTGTCGATTTTGTAACTGTTATATCGTATTCTAACACTCCTGGATCCCCTTGAAAAGGGAGAAAACCCTGATTTTCTTTTCGCATCTTCGAATCGATTTCTTCCCCTTCCAGGGGAAGTGCCGATAGGCCAAGGGGTGAACTAAACTTGATTCTTTCCTTGATGCCTTTCTACTTTTCGTCCTTCTTGTCGCTCATATCAATTTTGCGAACATTCCCCATTTGGTAGCTTTCGCCAATTCTGGTTTCGCCCAAACAATAGGAACAAAGTGCCGATGGCATCGAGAATCTCAATTTTTCTCCAACCAGAGTCTTTATTTCCACTTTCTCATCGTATAACAAAGTGCTTAGTTCGTAAGCTCCCTGCCCGGTTAATCCATTGATATGCATAATACTTGCGCCCGGATTCACTTGATTTACTCTTGATGCAAACACTTCTCTCTCAGCCTGCGATACAATATCACCCTTTGTAATAACCACAATATCAGCACTTTTTAACATCGGCCCAATTTTCTTTGGTGTGTTAATCCCACTCAAATTATCGATTACACAAACGGCAGTAATGCTTTTCACATAAGGCGAACAACGATTACACAAACCAGCACTTTCGGTGATTAATAAATCCAAACCTTCCTTAATTCCCCACTGCGTTACCTCTTCAATATTACTTACAAAATAATGATCGGGACAAAGTGAACCCGACAATCCCTTCTTTACCTTCACTCCTGCCTTTTCATACAAAATATCATCATCGGTATAAAGGCAATCAAATTTCACCACACCAACTTCTAATCCACGTTTCTGTAACGAATCGATGGTCTTTAAAATCACTGCTGTTTTTCCTGATGAAGGAGGTCCTGAAACTGTAACTAAGTTCATATCTGATGTTGTTTAAATTCTTAATTAATATTTTCGGGTACGCATTACAACCCGCTCTGTCCTTCGGCTCCGCAGAAGCTTTCGGCATTCTCTGAAAAAGGAGAACAGTCAATAATTACTTGCTTGGCGTATAATTCAACGGTCCTAAATTTGCAAACGATTCATCTTGTATCGACTTATTAAAAATTCGTTCGCATTTCTTTATTAAAGTCCCAATATCGTTACTATTAATGTAATCCCAACCCAACCACATAAATTTATTCTCTTTTGGTAATCGGTTGTCAACCTCGGGGTTGATACTTGGAAACAAACCTTGATGCGACAATATCTCACCTACTTTCTTCGATGCAAAGAAATCAACAACATCCTGGGTTTTCTCTAATTGATCCTTCTTTGTCAACATGAAAATAGGACTAATAATAGCTCCATCCTCTGGCCAAACTGCCACCATTGGTCCTCCTTGCTTTATCATCTTGGTAAAGAAATAAGGCATAATGGTAATTGCTGGTCGAACGTTCTTTTTTGTGTGCGATTTTACCATTTGTGCAGGATGCATACTTTCCAACAAACAGGCTCCCAAACCTCTTACTCCTTCTTCTCCGTATGCCTTGTAAATATGCAACAACATGGAATTAAACAAATCGAAATCGCTAATTGGCAAACTTACACTACGTTTAAATTCGGGCTTAAAAATATCTGCCCATGTGCGAGGAATTGGTCTATCGCCTAGTTCGGCAGTGTTTACCAAAAATACCGCCGGCACTACTCCAATCATCGAATAATGTCCTTCCGGATCCTTCAAGGAAATTTCATCGTTATCAAAATCTTTATTCAAACGCTCAAAACCTGTACTATCTTTAAAAACCCCTTGTTTCTTAAATTTCCCCATCAACTTCTCATCGAAGAATAAATCGAAACCGGCTGAAATAAATATATCTGCTAAATTATCGGTGTTCTCTTGGTTAATCACATCATCAATTAACCAATCCAATCCCATCGAAGCAGCTTTTAAATCGTAAACAATTTCGTTAGCATGCTCCTTTTCGTATTCTTGAATAAAAGCATCAATTCCTTCAACCAAAGGAATACGAACCGGACAAGGCAATAAACCCTGTACATGTATTGAATCTGCTTTTTGTGCTTTGCTATTTTGATTCAGGTCGCCATCCACCTGATTTCTGTTTCCATCAATTCCTTCTATCAATAATGCAGAAAAAGTATCCACATTTAATTTCTTCATTTTCAAAGCCAACTCCAAAGAAAGAGATTTACCAAAAATTGCCCTTTTCCCTTCATCCTCCAATTGCTTGAATCCGTTAGAAACAAAAATTTTAATTGTCTCCGGATATTTAGTACAAATGTCAAGCAAACTATCTGTGGTCTTAAAATATTGATTCTCCATTTTCAAACAGAATTTTTAATGATTTCCTGATACAAATGTAGAACTCATCGCCTCCAGAAAATGTAACCAATGTTACACATCTTGAAAATAGCTCCCGAAAAACTAAACAAAATGGGAATCTTTACCGTAAAATACCTGACGAAAGAAAGTTTTACAATGATTAGTGGTTGTTTTTAATAGATTAAAATCGTCCATCCAATTATTTTGAACTATATTTAAATCAGTAAAAATTGATTCTTTTTAGTTCTAATTCCGTAAAAAACGAAAATCATGACCAGATACAAAGCTCTATTCATGCAAAAACTAACAAGATTATTTCTTGTTGCATTGCTACTATGTGTTGCTGTTTCCGGTTTTTCTCAAAACGATACGGTTCGCATTCTCTCCGATTACCAAATCATGTATTGCTCGGCAACCAATGGCAGCGTTTTGCCTATGCAGGAAATACAACTTCCGTTAGAAGGTCCGAAAGGAAAAAAATGGTTTGTAAGCTTTTCAGTGAACAATAGTCCTACAATGATTTTAAATGGCGAAGAAGGGATCAACTTTGCGGAATATATCATGTCTCTCTTTTTTAAGAACACTTCGGGACAGGTAAAAAACTACACCATAGAATTAAAAAAGGCATGGCTGGAAGATTTTACTCCTGTCGTTATTCCTGAAGACCAAAACACAGCAACAATACAGGTGCTGCCTTTAGCAACTCCCGAGGTGGAAGATTATCACCCAAAAGTAAAAATGAACACTTCGCAACAATATGCTGCAAAAATCGGTAAAAATTCGAGCTATTCGGTTTTGGTGCCCGAAGGTGCAAGTTTGCTGAAAAACGAAAGTGTAATTGAGAACAACAGACAAGAACTTAAAATTAGTATAAAATGGCCGAACCACGAAGCAACCAACTATTTTAAACTGATAGAAACAGATGCTTTTGGCTGTAACAGCGACACTATTTTTGCTGGATTAGAAGTGGTGAAAAGTTTTCAGGTTACTTTCGACGAAAACAAAACAATCTGCGAAGGAAGTAGCTTAAACCTGTCTCCCATTATCGATTTACCATCTGATTATTCCTTTTTATGGAGTAGCGGTGAAACCACAAAAGATATTAGCGTGGACAAGGAAGGAAGTTACGAACTTACCGTAACCGATTTGCGCGATAATCAAATTGTAAAAACTAAAGTAGAAGTTATTAGCCAAGCAAGCCCTGTAATTAATATCGAAGATCATGTGGTGATAGATGATGAAAATCCTATTCTCGATATTTTTGAAAAAGGAGCTACCTATTTATGGTCCGATGGTTCTAGCGATTCCGAACTTCCAATCACTAAATCAGGCTCCTATTCTGTAAAAGTAAGCTCTAAAAATGGTTGTTCCTCCACAAAATCATTTAAGGCCAAACTAAAATCGGAACTTTTTGAAATCAACCTTCCGGAAGTAGTTCAAATGTGCGGCAATCAAAAAATCAACTTGAAACCTGGTTTGTCCATCAATCAGGAATACCGATATCAATGGAAAAATGGAACTTCCGAACCTTCCATTACCATCGACAAGGCTGATGAATATTGGGTTAAAATTACAGACCCTGATGGTTTTCAGCAAACTGCCTATACGAATGTAATTTATCACCCCAATCCAATTATCGATTTGGGAACCGACATTACCTTATGGGATGGGGAAAGTGCAATTTTAGATGCGGGAAATGAAGGAGCCAAATTCATCTGGAATACAGGTGAAAACACCCAAACAATAAATGTAAATAGTGGCGGCGTTTTTGTGGTGGAAGTAAAAGACACGAACGGTTGTTTAAATAAAGATACGCTTTACGTTACCCACCGAATTGGAGAAAAATTTGGTCTGTTTTTAGGCGAAGACCATTCCATTTGTGCAGGAGATTCTCTATTAATTATTCCAACAATAGAAGGAAAACCTACACATCCATTGCAATACAAATGGCTCGGACTAGGGAATACAACTCCCGAAGTCTACTTAAAAGACAATGGTCATTATTGCCTGGAAGTAACTGATGCTAATGGTAATACCGAATCGGACTGTTTGGAGATTACTCTTTTATCGACTCCAAAAATTGACCTTGGCAAAGACTTAGAAAGTTATGCAAATAAAAAAATTGTTCTCGATGCGGGAACTCCAAATTGTTTCTATAAATGGTCTAACGGCGATATCACACAAAAAATTACCGTTCAAACCGAAGGCAAATATTGGGTAAAAGTTACTACCGATTCGAACTGTACCGCAAGCGATACCATCGATGTAGCTTTTTTAGAGAATTATCCTTTTGTAGGCTTGCCAAAAGCTTTCTCGCCAAATGGCGATGGTCATAACGACAAACTATTTGTTCGAGGAGAGGATGTAAAAGAAGTAACTTTAATTATTTACAACCGTCTGGGGCACAAACTTTTTGAAACTACCGATGTAAACACCGGATGGGATGGATTTTTTCAAGGTAAGCTGCAGGATATTGATGTGTATATTTATGTACTGGAAGTAACTTTTTTGGATGGGAAAACACTTACAAAAAAAGGAAACGTAGCGCTTCTTCGCTAACAAACATAAAACTATTTTCTTTATTGGATAAGTTGTGTAACTTTAGACTTGTTATTCACTAATCTTCTCTTTTACATGCTTGTTGCAAAAAACCTTTACAAATCCTATAAAGAAGTTCATGCGCTCAATAATGTTTCGCTTTCGGTTCAGGAAGGTGAATTATATGGTTTGTTAGGACCAAATGGAGCGGGAAAAACTACCACAATTAATATTTTAACTTCGTTGCTTAAGCCGAATAGCGGAGAAATTCTTTATCATGGGAAATCCTTGTTCGAAAATCTTAACCAATGCAAAAAAATGATTGGTGTGGTTCCTCAGGAAATTGCGCTTTACGAAGAACTAAGCGCCATAGAGAATTTAAAATTCTGGGGAACTCTGTATGGCATAAAAGGCAAACAACTACAACAAAAAACAGAAGAGCTTCTTTCTTTTCTGGGCTTATCGGATCGAAAAAATCATAAAATAAAAACCTATTCGGGTGGAATGAAAAGGAGAATTAATATTACTGCAGCCCTTCTTCACGATCCAAAAATCGTTTTTATGGATGAGCCAACCGTAGGAATCGATCCGCAAAGTAGAAACCTTATTTTCGAAGTCATTCAAGAGCTACATTCCCGGGGTCTTACCATGATATATACTACTCATTATATGGAGGAAGCCGAGCGTCTTTGTGATAGAATCGGCATTATTGACGAAGGGAAAATTGTTGCTGAAGGAAGTCTTGAAAATCTTAAGAAAGCATCTACTATTAAAGAGGAAATTCATGTAAAGTTTACAAACGCTCCAAAAGAAGACCTCTTGAATATTAACAATTCGTTTCCTAACCAAGTTTTAGTTCAGGAGAATCAACTGGTTCTATCCACCTCACAAGCCAATACCGATCTCCCAAAATTAATTCAATTGTGTACGAATGCAAATTTGCCTTTGGAACATCTTCAGGTAAAAAACTTAAGTTTAGAGAGTATCTTTCTGGAATTAACCGGGAAATCCTTACGGGATTAAAGAAAGCATTCCCATTCACTATTTTACTATTCACCATTCGACTATAAACCCCCAAAAGCATGTTTACAATCGCATTGAAAGGCATCCGACAATATTTTAAAGACCGTACCGCAGTTTTACTATCCTTATTACTACCAATCGTATTAATTACCATTTTTGCTTTGATGTACGGAGGAATCGGCAAATCTGAAAAATCCCGCCCTATCACCCTTTTGTTCACGGATCAGGATAATACCGAACTTTCGAAAGAAGTATACTCCACTTTAAACGAGCAAAGTGGAATACAACTTCTCACCACAAACTATGATGAAGCAAGTAAGCTTATTAAGAAAGGAAAAAACAGCGCTGTTCTTGTTCTCTACAAAGGCTTTCAAGATTCGGTGGAGGCCGGAAATAAAATTCCTATGGAACTGTTTTACGATGAAGCCAAAGAAATTGAAATGGGGCTAATGCAACAAGCTCTATGGTCGAACCTTTTTGGCATTACCATGAAAAAAGGAATGAAGGGGAAAGTAAATAGCTGGATTCGTGAAAAAAATCCAGACTTAGATACCACTGAACTTCTAGATATTCAAGCCAAAATTGATGAGCAGTTTAGCGATTTCGAACAATCGGAAGATTCCGAAACCTTGGAAGAAAACTCAAACTTACCAATGACTGCAATAGTAAGCGAAGAAAAAAATGGGAACCTCGGACTAATTCAAGCAATTGCCGGAGTCGCCATCATGATGTTACTATTTAGTGTAGCTGGTAGTGGTGCTTCCCTTCTAAAAGAAAAAGAAGATGGCACTTTTCGCCGGCTATTGGTCGCCCCTATCTCGCCATCGAGTATTTTATACGGAAAAATGCTATCGACTCTATTTATGGCCATATTACAACTCACCGTAATGTTTTTGTATTCGTGGCTCGTGTTAGGATTGGATATTTTTATTAACCTTCCGGCTTTACTCTTAATGATTCTCGTTACAGCAATTGCCTGTTCCAGTTTCGGAATTTTTATGGCTTCTATCTGCAAAAGTAGAAAACAGGTGGAAAGTTTATCAACTCTGGTAATATTGGTAATTTCGGCACTTGGCGGTAGTATGATGCCTCTTATTTTTATGCCTGCAATCATGCAAAAGCTAGCCGTTATTTCTGTTAACTACTGGGCAATAGAAGGCTTTTTCGATATTTTCTGGAGACAACTTCCGCTCTCGGAAATTTATCCCAAACTAATCGTTTTACTGGGAATTGGCATTTTATTTACCACCATTTCGGTGGTTAGTTTCAAAAGAAATTTGCTAAAAATGGTTTAGAAAGACGGGATTAAAATTTGAAGAAGGCTGAAGATCTTCGAAAATTAAGACCAATTCATCCCCTATTCTTTGCAAACTGAGAAGAAACAGCTAATATTGAGAGGAAATTAAAAATTCATCATGCCAATGCTATATCAACAACTTTCGCAATCGCCAGTTTTTAGAGGTATTTCTCCCGACGAAATGGAAAATTTGCTGATCGACTCTCAATATCAAATCAAAAAATTCTCAAAAGGCGACATGCTCGCTTTTCGCGAGGATAAGTGCGAGAATCTGATGATTGTTTTAAAAGGAAGTGTGAAAGGTGAAATGCTCGATCCATCTGGAAAAAGCATTAAAATTGAAGACATTATGGCGCCCTACCCGATTGCTTCGGCTTTCTTGTTTGGTCAGCGAAATGAATTTCCGGTAAACGTAACGGCAAACGAGGAGGTGGAAGTTTTCTATCTATCGAAAAACTCGGTAATCGAACTCTTTCAAAAAAATAAGGTATTTCTTACCAATTACCTAAATTCCATATCCAACAGAAGTCAGTTTTTAGCCAACAAACTAATGTTTTTGAATTTTAAAACAATTAAAGGAAAGTTGGCGAACTATCTTTTAAAACTTGCCGCTCCTGATAAAACATTCATTACCTTACCAAAATCGCAGGCCGAAATGGCTAACTTTTTTGGCGTTACCCGCCCTTCGTTTGCTCGAAGCTTAAAGGAAATGGAACAGGAAGGTTTAATTGAAATCAACAGAAGAGAAATAAAAATCCTAAATAGGCAAAAACTCATCCGACTTTTACAGCAATAGGTAAGAAATGTGAAAGAAGATGCTGTAGAAGTATTTCCAAAATAAAAATATTCTTAATTTTGTGCACTGTAAACAAATTGTTCTGTTTTTTTTGATCTAAATCAGAGCACATGAGATCTTAAATTCACATTCCTGCTCTAAATTAGTTGCAACAATGAGATAGAAAGGTCTGAAAATGCTAATTCGACAAAACTTTAAAGAATGCACAATAAAAACAACATTACTGACAAAATTTTCTGGGTAGGAACAAATGACCGAAGAACACAGTTATTTGAGAATTACTGGCCATTGCCAAAAGGCGTAGCTTACAATTCCTATGTTATTGTTGATGAAAAAATAGCCATTGTAGATACTGTTGAAAAAGGTACTATGGATGAGTATTTAGACAACATTAGCGAAGTATTGGATGGTCGCAAAGCAGATTATTTGATCATTAATCATATGGAACCAGATCATTCAGGATCTATTCGTTCTCTGGTAGAGCGATATCCTGACATGAAAATTGTTGGAAACAAGAAGACTTTTCCAATGCTGGAGCGTTTCTACGGAATTAAAGAAAACCTTCTTGAAGTTCAGGAAGGAGATCAGATTAATTTAGGTGCACACCAACTAAATTTCTATATGGTTCCAATGTTACATTGGCCAGAAACCATGGTTACCTTCGAATCGACTAATGGCATTCTTTTTTCGGGAGATGCTTTTGGTGCTTTCGGAACTTTGGATGGTGGTATTTTCGATGATGAATTGGATTTGGATTATTTAGATGAAGAAATTAGCCGCTACTATTCCAATATTGTTGGAAAATATGGTCGGCCAACTCAAAATGCACTGAAAAAATTAGCTGGATTTGATATTAAAATGATTTGTGCTACTCATGGTCCAATTTGGAGAAGTCATGTAGCCGATATTATTGCAAAATACGATAAGTGGAGTCAGTACAAAACCGATGAAGGTTGCGTAATTGTGTATTCTTCGATGTACGGAAATACCGAAAAAATGGCTGATAACATTGCTCGTCAGTTGGTTAAAAAAGGAATTAAGAAAGTTCGTATTCACGATTCTTCCAAAACACATCCATCTTATATCATCAACGATATTTTTAAATACCGCGGTGTAATTTTAGGTAGCTGTGCCTATAATGGTGATGTTTTCCCAACCATGGAGACAGTAATTAATGAATTAGAACACATTGCCATTAAAGATCACGTTTTGGGTGTATTTGGTTCCAAGTCGTGGGGCGGTGGCGGATTAAAACGCTTGAATAAATTTGCTGAAGATATTAAATGGGAAACTATTGAGGCAACACCAGAAGCGCTTTGTGCTCCTAATGCCGAAGATTTTGATCTTTGCGAAGCTTTGGCTGAAGGAATGGCAAGCCGTTTAAAAGAACTTTACAAATAGAAAATTAGTACTCGATATATTGGACTCCTCCACTTTTGGGGGAGTTTTTTTGTGTTTGAAACAAAGGATCATTGTTGACGGTTAAAACATATTTATCCCCTACTGGGAAGGATACCAATTGCACCTTATTTTATAATCTGCTCAAATGTAGAATTCGAAATTGAGACCGGGACCCGTATAGTGAAGAATGCGTTAAAAACAAAAAGCTGTTTGAACGCAGCGAGTAGCATTCGAACTAGTAACGGGTGGTTGAGGACGTTTTCGATGATTTTTTGTCTACTTTTTCATCCAAAGTACCGAACGAAGAAAGATCATGAATACCTGTTAAAATTAAGAATGAATCAAAAGTAGAAGCCCGTCTGGCTTGAAGACAAAACATAAAGCCTGAGAAAAGCAAGCTTTAAAATATCGATTTTGCAAGTTGATACGATAAAAATGATACAACCCACCTATTTATATAGCATTCAAATACCATCAAGTGGATTAAAAAATAATTTCTAATTGTGTTGATTAATAATCGATTGATTATTCTCTCAATTTAATCAGAATAATATTATGGTGCTCAGCACCTATTTTACGTCTATGCAAGCTTGCTACAAATATCTCGGTACTCGGTACCTTTCCATTAAAATACAATCCCTAATTGCAGGCGAATAAAATCATAATTATCCGAAAAGTTTGCACTAAAACCAATATTACCACTAATATCGGGTCCCATTTCCCATCTTATTCCACAGGAAGGAACAAACCAAGCATTATAATTCAATTTCCGATCATCATTACAATTGGAATAATAGAAATCATCTTCATCTTCCGAAAGAATAATAGCTAATGCCAAAGATATTAAATCGGTTCCTGCACCAAAATAGGGTTTTACTTTTCCGTCACCTAAAAATATTTTGGCATGAATGAGCCATAAAAAATTAGTCTTTTCAAAATTCAAATCACCAGCATCACCATTATCAAGGTAATCTCGCCAAGAGGTAACGGTAAATTCAGTACCGAAATACAAATTATTCGAATTTACACCCAAATCTAAACTAAAAGCAGTCCCCGATTTTGCAAAATATTTTGCCTTTCCGAGCGTCCATGCAGTACCAAAATTAAAACCTATCTCAAAACTATCTTTTCGGTCGATATTAATCTCATTTTTCTCAACTGGCTTTGCATAGGTATATTGCGCGACAGAATAGTTGGCAAAAAAACTAAAGCTTATTACTAAAAAAAGAAGTTTATTTTTCATGATTGACCTTTTATGAATCTATTTCATAAATAGGACAACTAATTACCTCCGTTCACTTAAGCAACTCACTATTATTTTATCAGAAACGAAAAATGGCCATCCCGTTTAAAACGAGATGGCCTTTCCAATATATTATTTTGATAGATTACTTCAACTTCTCAACCGATGCTTTAATTCTGCGAATAGCATCCGCCATTTGCTCTTCGCTGGTAGCATACGATAATCGCAAACATTCAGGAGAACCAAATGCCTCACCTGTAACGGTAGCCACATTAGCATCTTCCAACAAATACAAACTTAAATCGGTAGAATTGTTAATGGTATAAGTTCCATTTGCTTTCCCAAATAGTTGAGAAACTTTAGGAAATAGATAGAATGCACCGTTTGGCTCACGAGTTTCGAAACCTGCCACTTCGCGTAACTGAGCTAAAGCCAAATCTCTTCGTTTGTGAAAAGCTTCTCTCATGGCTACAGTAGTCGATTGATCTCCTTCTAAAGCTGCTACAGAAGCAATTTGTGCAATAGAAGATGCTCCAGATGTCATTTGACCTTGTAACTTATTACATGCTTTTGCAATCCAAAGCGGAGCTGCAATGTAACCAATTCTCCAACCTGTCATAGCGTAACCTTTCGAAACGCCGTTAATCACAACTACCTTATCAAAAATGTCGGCAAACTGCGCAATACTTTCATGAGCCCCAACATAATTGATGTGCTCATAAATTTCATCCGAAAGAATCGTAATATCAGGATATTTTGCAAAAACATCCGCCAAGGCTCTTAATTCCTCTTTTGAATATAAACTTCCCGTTGGATTACTTGGCGAACTAAATAAAAAAGCCTTTGTTTTTGGTGTTATTGCAGCTTCTAACTGTGCTGGAGTAATTTTAAAATCCTGCTCAATAGGCGCGTAAACAAAAACATTAATTCCGTTAGCTAACTTTACAATTTCGCTATAGCTTACCCAATATGGCGAAGGAATAATAACCTCATCTCCATCGTTTATAATACTCAGAATAACATTGGTGATAGATTGCTTAGCTCCATTCGAAACTACAATTTGATCGACAGTATACTCCAAATTATTTTCACGTTTCAGCTTATTAACTACTGCCTGACGCAACTCAATATACCCCGGAACTGGCGAATAATGAGAATAATTATCATCAATGGCTTTTTTTGCTGCCTTTTTTATGTGATCTGGAGTATCAAAATCAGGTTCACCTACACTCAGATTGATAACATCAATCCCCTGAGCTTTCATTTCTCTACTTTTTTGAGACATAGCAAGAGTTGGAGACACTTCCATTCCTGCAATTCGATCCGAAACTTTCAACATTGTTAATTAATTTAGGGATTTAGTAAATTGCTTAATACATTTGTGTTTGTTGTTTTTTCCCCCTGATAAACAAAATAAACGGTGTGATTAGTTTATCTTCGAATTATCAATTCAGTGGATAAAGATACAGTTTTTAAATACATAGGAAATCCATAAACATCGAAAAATCTAAAGAAACTATTTAAAATGAAAGACATTTTTGAAATTAGTAAGTATATCCTGCCTTCGTTGGTAGTTTTTGCAACAGCTTATTTGTTAATTAAACAGTTTTTAAAACACGAGGAACGTAAAATAAAACATCAAATTTTATTGAAGAACCAAAAACAAATAACTCCAATAAGACTGCAAGCTTGTGAGCGATTAATTATTTTTCTGGAACGAATTCATCCCGAATCATTAATTATTCGAGAAAACACCAACAAATTAAGCAGTTTAGATTTGCAGCAAAAATTAATTCTTGCCATTCGAAACGAATACGAACACAATCTTGCTCAACAATTATATGTTACCGATGAATCGTGGTTATTGCTAAAAAATGCCAAAGAAAATACCATCCGATTAATTAATACCGAAGCAGCACAAATAGCTGGCACCGATTCCTCCATTGCTTTATGCAAAGCAATTATCGAATCGCACATGCAACAACAAAAACCTGCTATCTCCGTCGCAATTTCAGCATTAAAGAAAGAAATTCAGCAAATCTGGAATTAATACGAAGCACTGAATAGTCATCCAAATAAGGAGGATAAACAAGGAAAGCACTTTAATGTCGGTTTATTTGCCTATTTTTGCACAAATTTTCAAATACCATAGTAATGATTTCATTTGACGACATCAAATTAAGCAAACAAATTAGAATGGCGCTTGACGAGGCGGGATTCGAGAAACCAACAGAAATACAAGAGAAAGTATTTTCCCCTATTCGTGCAGGTAAAGATGTAATTGGGATTGCCCAAACAGGTACAGGTAAAACCTTGGCCTATTTGATGCCGATTTTGATGAAGCTAAACTATGCCCAAGGATTCGATCCAAGAGCCTTAATTATTGTGCCAACCCGTGAGTTGGTATTGCAGGTAATTGAGACTATTGAACTACTTACTCCTTTCATAAACATTAGAGCCGTTGGAATTTACGGTGGAGTAAATATCAATACACAAAAAGAAAAACTGTACGAAGGAATTGATATTATTGTAGCAACACCAGGTCGTTTAATGGATATTTACATGACTAGAATCCTTAAATTTACACTAATTAAAACCCTTGTTGTTGATGAGGCCGATAAATTAATGGATTTGGGTTTTATGCCTCAGCTAAAAGCAATTTTCGAAATTATTCCAGAGGTGCATCAAAACCTTCTATTCTCAGCAACATTTTCGGATACTATTGCTCAATTAGCCGACGATTTTCTTATTAGTCCAGAACGTGTTGAGGTTGCTCCTCAGGCTTCTACAGTTGAAAACATTCATCAAATTCAATATCAGGTCCCTAATATTTTAAGTAAAATCGCACTTTTAAAGCACCTTTTAGAGGATAAAGAGGTATTTAAAAAAGTGATGATATTTACCGAGACTAAAAAGAATGCAGATAGAATTGTTGACCGTTTGGAAGATTTCCTAGGCGAAGACTTAAGTGTAATTCACTCGAACAAAGCACAAAATACAAGGATTAAAGCTTTAAATAACTTTAAAGATGGAACTTCAAGAGTATTAGTTGCTTCGGATGTTGCCGCCCGTGGTATCGATATCGAAAATGTTAGCCACGTTATTAACTTCGATATTCCTTCGGACTACGTAGAATACGTTCACCGTGTTGGTCGTACCGGTCGTGCCGAGAAAGAAGGTACCGCTATTAGTTTTGTAAATGCCGCCGAGGAAGAATTAATGGTAAAAGTAGAAGCCTTAATTAAGAAACCAATCGAAATTGGAGCGGTTCCTATCGAAGTTGTTTTTACCAGCCAACTACTTGAGGATGAAAAAATTCAAACTCGAAATATTAAAATAAAAAATACCATTCGCTTAGACTTATCCAGTGGTGCCTTTCATAAAAAAGCTGCAAAAAACATGAAAACCCCATCGGGTTCCAAAGGCAGACAAAAGGGTATTGAGAATAAGAAACGAAATCGTAAAAAGAAATCGAAGAAATAGTAAATATCACTCCACTAGTTGGTAAGCTAGAATTATTTATGCCGTTTCATTCAGTTGGAACGGCATTTTTTTTAGGGCGTGTCCCTCACTTCTTCGGGTCAGGCTTTTCACTGCAACTCCTCGCCTGATTGCTTTCGTGTTTTATATCAAAAGCCACACAGCGCTACCACTTATTTCCTCTCTCAAATTTTGAAGCCAGGCTGTGGGGTTTTCGCTACAATCCTTCACGCTGCATCCTTGAGTATTTATGCCCCTTTTTATGATAAAACTCTAGCCTATTTACAATCTTTTTTCGCTTAAGGCAATAGTTTTTTTATGGTTCAACAGCCTAAGTTATTATAGTATTACGATAATTTCTTATAGGATTAAAAACACACAATTAAACCAAACAACAGGAAACTAAAATGCCAATATATCAGAACAATACACACATACATCCTAATAGAATATTTTGCACAAAAGACTTATTGTGTGGTAAAATACACACTTTAATGTGCTTATTGTAAATTGTTATATAAAGTAGAATACTTATCTTAGAAACTTTATTTTTGTAATCCTTTTTCATTTAACTACTAATTAGTAGGCAAGCGAAACTATTTTTACAAAAATTTAACCATAAACAAAGTCGATTACTCGCTATTCTTAGTTTAAATAGAAAAGTATTATGGCAGGAAAACCAATTGCAACAGTAGGTAGTATGCACGTTTGTCCGATGTGCAGTGGACTTGTGCCCCATGTAGGTGGACCAATAGCAGGTCCCGGAGCACCCAATGTATTAATTAACGGAAAACCCGCTGCTCTTATGGGCGATATGTGTGTTTGCGTTGGCCCGCCCGATGTGGTCGCTCAAGGAAATCCATCCGTTTTAATTAATGGCGTACCCGTTGTTTGTCAGGGCGATATGACAGCTCATGGTGGCATCGTAATGTCTGGCGAAGCCAACATTCTTATCAGCACCTCTACCCCCAACCCCCAAGTAACCAGTCCAATTCAGGAAATTCCTTTTCCCGAAATAAGTATTGCACAAAAACTGGCTTCAAGCGTGGTAGAAATTGTGCGTGGCGATAGTCCCGCAAACCTTCAGGAAGCACAAGAAAATCAGGAAACATTGCGGGAAGAGGCGAAAAAGCATGGTTTTTTACCAGATATTGATTTTAGCCATTAATTAAAGAGTCAATTATGAAATTTGTATATCCAGTTACTCCTAAAAACGGAAATGATGATAAACTGTTTTATTTAAAAGGTGCATCCAATAGAACCGGTTATTATCCTATAGGACGAATGAATACCTGGCATGGTGGAATTCATTACGAAGGAGATAATGCAATACATGCGATTTCCGATGGCAATATCATTGCATATAGAGTCTGTTCAGATATCGACAAGGATGGAAAAAAGAGATCCTTCTCCAATAGTTTTGTATTGATTCAGCATCAGTACGAAAGTCCTAACAAACAAAAATTATGCTTTTATTCCCTGTACAATCATTTGTCTTTTTTTCAGGAAATGATTGGCAATAAAATACCAGCTATTTTTAAAGTTAATGCCTATTCGGTAAAAGATACAGCTAAAGATACCAAGGAGGTAAAAGGTGCTAAAATAAAAGATGCAAGTGGTAATTTATTAGCCATAGCACCAATGGGCACTAAGCTTAAGTTTCTGGCCGATGATAAAGATAAGGATAGAAGAAAAGTTGAGTATAAAACACCCAAAGGAAAGTCTATTGTAGGTGAAACTTATGTGGCAAAATTTAACACCGTACAAATTGTTGATGCAACAAGTGGAGAGGTATTAGCAGAGAGTTTTAAAGGCAATGATGGAGATAACGAATATGGTGCGAATCTTTATAAAGAAGCAAAAAATAGTTCAGAAATTAAGCAACTTATAGTAAGAGGTAGTTCTATTGAAATTGCAAAAGAAGATCGTGGCAAAACAGGATGGTTAAAAGTTACTAAAGTTGGAGATGAAAAAGTAAGTGGCTACTGCAATAGTGGTGCTTTAAAAAAAGTAGACGTATTCACGCTTACCAACGATCAATTAGACACTGTGGTAAATCCTTGTATAGAAGTTAAAGCTGGTGATATTATTGGTTTTACAGGGAAAAATGGATTTGAAAAGCAGGAAGCCTATCGAGGAGTTCATGTGGAGGTATTTACGCCAGATGACGTAACTAATTTTTTAAAAAATGAAAATAAAGATGGCGATAAAAATAAGAACTTTACAAAACTGACAGAAGGAACGGAGCTTAAAAAGAAGTACCCTTTACAAGTGATTAAAAACACTCCCGTAAAAAAAACAGGGAAAACTACTGAAGCTTATACAGAGGTCGAACTTGAGAATCTTGAAGTAATTGTTAATGATAGAGGATTAGAATTGCCTGAATATAATGGTGGATTCTATATTTTCAAAGACTCCGGCTCGAGTAAAGTTGCAAATACTAGTGCGCTTGCCAATTTCAATAAAATAGTAGGCGATATAGCTAAAATGGGTGATACAGTAAAACTTGAAAAAGAGCTTGAAGGAGTTCAGAGGCGAGTAAGCTATATAAATGTAAATAAAGGATTTACATTTTGGGTAAAAAGTGAAGATATAGAAGAAAAAACACTAAGCTTTACGATACAACAAGCTTCGGCAGTTAAAGCTACGAGCCAAACTACCAATACATCTAATGTTGCGGTGCTTGCACCCCCGGCACCAAAAAGTACTGTTGAAACGAAAAAATACAATAGGCTCAACAAAGAAATATCGGAAGTATATCTGATTGCACCTGACGAGAAAAATGTAAATACCAAAATAGTAGCCGATGTAATTGTAAATATAAAAGAAGGCAAAATTTATAAAGACAAGGATGAAAAGGAATGGTATTTGCTTGAACCTATAGGAGTACAAAAAAACGGAGTCGCCATTAAGTACAAAGGCTTAGTTTGTAAAGATGATTTGGAGGAAATTTTTTCGCCCTACGATTGGACTAAGTTTGGATTTGAGCTAAAAGAAGATACTGCTAACAACTATATTTACAGTTTAGATAAACCAACAAGTTTTTTCTCGGACATCTGCAAAATAGTAGATGAGGATGGCGATGGTATATTGGAACCATACGAACTACAAAGAGCTTTAAGCAATCATTATACAGCTGATAAACTCTCTCATTTAGTTTGTAAACATTTTAACGAGTGGGCCTATGGGAGTAAATACATTGCAGGTTTAGTTGATGAGTACGATAACTTTTTTAAAGAAGCAGTTAAAAAAGACGCAAAAGGAAAAGCTTTAGCCAATCAGAAAGAATTAGATGAAATAAAACAGGAGCGTTTAGATGCTCTAAAAGAAAAAGTGTCCGATTTAGAAATTTGGGAAGGTGTTGAAATTCGAAAAAGTAGCTACCGAACTAAATTTGTGAATGGTGCCCTAATGAGCTCGCCGATCACTTTTGGAGGATACCTAATTTATAAATATGGGAAATGGGTTTACGAGCGAATGGCTTATGGCGATAAAAAAGAAGAAGAAATACCTTTAAGCCCATTCCCTATCGATAATCCAGTGGTTACCCATTTTCACCCCGTGGCTTTTGTGGAGCAGATGAGGAGGATTACTGCGCTAACCACCCCTCCATGGTTAGTCGTAGCCTTGAGTGAAGCTAAAATTGCAAAGGCAACTCACGAGGATAATAAACCTACTATTCAAATGGTTAAAAAATATCATAACTATTGTGGTATTAAAGATAATCCAAAAACATTAAAAATAATCGAAGATGAAGATTTATCATGGTGTGCTTCATTTGTGAATTGGTGCTTGGATCAAACAGATTATAAGGGAGCAAAATCAGCCGGTTCACAAAGTATACTTTGGAAAGAAGGAACTCTATTTAAAAGAATAAAAGAACCTATGTTTGGAGCTATTGTAGTTATGACTAATCATAGAAAAGATAATGGTAAAAAAACAGGTTTTGGCCATGTTACATTTTTGTACGGAACTGATATTGATGGGGATTTACTATGTTTAGGAGGTAATCAAGGTCAAACTATTAAATTTTCTAGATATAAAGCCAAAGGAATTAGTGGTACCCTAACCATGGATATTGGAAAGGACAAAAAAGTAGCTTTAGAGCAAAAATTTAATGGCTATTTTATTCCAATAAACTATCCCGAAAATTCAAATGGAAATTTAATGACATATAATCTAACAGAATTAAATAATCAAATATCAAAAGGTATTATAACATTACAAAATGAACAAACTAGGTAAAATTTTAATCTTAGCTTTTTTAATTATCAGTTGTAAAAACACTACTGAACAAAGCATAAAGAATGACACTTCTATATCTACAACTTCTGAAGAAGTAGTGAATCAAAAAGATACTTCAAAAATAAATGAAATTAATGTAGATGATTTTCTCAAATACGTAATAAGGATAATTGTCGAAGGTGATCAAAATGAAATTGAATCTGTTTTATTTTTCCCTTTCGAAGGGTATACAGTTGGAGGTGAAGAAATATCTTATTCTGATTTTGAAAGTTTTATATTTTCAAGCGAAGTGTATGAAAGTTTTATAAATCTGAAATATGCTATTAATATTGAATCTGATAAGGTAAAAGAAATGTATTGGATTGATATAAAAATGCCTAATGGATATGAATTCAGTAACACATATAGAATTATTAAAGTAGAAGAGGAATTTAAGTTTGCAGGCATGCAGTTACCTTTTTAAATAATATAGAGCACTATCCCACAAATGGCTAAATAAAATTTTAAGTTTAGGCATTTAAGCCTGAGTCTTCAATCCCAAATAAAAGAGGCTGAATCAATATCGATTCAGCCTCTATAATTTTTTTGTGATTTTCGAAGATCATTAGATGGTGCTTTTTTACAACGCCATGACTTCAGCTTTTTTGAAGATTGGAATACAGTCCTTTATAATCAGTGATAGAAATATAACTTTTTTAAAGAAGCAGTAAAAAAAGACGCAAAAGGAAAAGCTTTAGCCAATCAGAAAGAATTAGATGAAATAAAACAGGAGCGTTTAGATGCTCTAAAAGCAAAAGTGTCCGATTTAGAAATTTGGGAAGGTGTTGAAATTCGAAAAAGTAGCTACCGAACTAAATTTGTGAATGGTGCTCTTATGAGCTCACCAGTTACTTTTGGAGGATACCTAATTTATAAATACGGAAAATGGGTTTACGAGCGAATGGCTTATGGCGATAAAAAGAAAGAAGAAATTCCATTAAGCCCATTCCCTATAGATGACCCAGTGGTTACCCATTTTCACCCTGTGGCTTTTGTGGAGCAGATGAGGAGGATGGGAGATGATCCTTATACAATTAGGATAACAAGAGAAGCAGAAAGGTGGACAGGAACTAATAAGAGTAGTATGACATTTGGAACTTTTGTGTTTGGTAGCCTTGAAGGTTTTATTTGTGAACCATATGGAGATGAAACAACTGAAAGAGGAAAAGATAAACGTATTCCTGCAGGAATTTATAATGTAAAATGGCATGTTTCAGGCAATTATCCTAAAAATAAATATACATTACAACATAAACTTGGGAAAAAATGGCATTTAGATTATCCTTCTTTTAAACATGGAGTGTTGCTTGTATACAATGAGAGTGTACCTCAAAGTAGAGGTATTTTAGTGCATGCAGGACAAGATGGTGGATGGACTGAAGGATGTATATTACCAAGTAGCAAGCAAGATAGAAATTTAGATAAATGGAATATGACAATGGCAGATTCTGTAGAAACCTTACATAAAATTTTTAATCAAATAGAAGAAACGGGAATTGAAAACATTAAACTTGTTATAACAGATGAAACAGAATAAAATTATTTTGCTAATACTTATTTTCTTTAATTGTTTTGTATCTCAAGCCCAAAACTGTACGATCAAGGATGTGCTTGAAAAAACAATAATACAGGATGTTAAGTATTCAGAATCTAAGGAAGATGTTAATTTAGAAAGTGTTCTAAGATACGATCAGCATGAATTTATTGGTTTTATCGGTCATAAAAAGAAACGATTACGAATAAATTTTACTTCCATAATTATAGATGATGAAACTAAGAAACTTTTTTTTGTTAAAGGAGCAACAACAGTACGTAATACAAACTTGAGATCATTTAGTGGTAGCTTCACAGTGAAAAATCATTTTGTATTCCTTGAGCCAATTGATGATTATGCAATTAATAAAAAAGGGAAATATGGTTTTTCAATACTGGAATATACATTAGCAGAGGATCCACGGTTGTGTTTCACAGGAACTTTTAATGGCAAAATTTTGGTATGTTGGTATAAAGATGAAGAAGGAAATACTACCTACTGTGATTTGTTTGATGGTTATGATGGGAGTCGGAATTATCAATTTATAGGAACGTGGACAAGTTACAAAACGAATAATTCATCAATTTGTAATTGGGGGCAATATAGAATCCCATGTTCGGGAGATTTAGATGTTGGAGCTTCTGAATTTATGCCAAACCCAAAATACAATAATGTTGGTTGGGGAGATTATGTGCCATAAATCTAATAACTATAATTGTTATTTGGATTATTTATGCGACTATGTTCCTTGCAGAAGCTTGCGCCGAAATGTTCCCAATATAATAGGCAAAATATAAATAAGATAGAAAAGCCACACTTGTTGTGGTAGCCAAAGGCTAAATTTGTAGTATCACATGAAATAAAACAAGAGCGTTTAGATGCTCTAAAAGCAAAAGTGTCCGATTTAGAAATTTGGGAAGGTGTTGAAATTCGAAAAAGTAGCTACCGAACTAAATTTGTGAATGGTGCCCTTATGAGTTCTCCGATTATTATGGGGGAATATCTAATCTACAAATTAGGAAAATGGGTCTACGAGCGAATGGCTTATGGCGATAAAAAGGAAGAAGAAATTCCATTAAGCCCATTCCCTATAGCTAATCCAGTGGTTACCCATTTTCACCCTGTGGCTTTTGTAGAGCAGATGAGGAGGGTTTTTTTGAAAGAAGATATTGATCTTAGAAAACGTGATAAATGGCAAACACAATTTGATTCAAAATTTGGAAATAAGGACAAACAAAATGTTGCATGCTGGAGATCCTGTATGATTGTCCTAGCCAATCATAATGTTAACGGAGGAAATTTAGTTAATGGTACTGCTCTTTTTCAAATTGCCACAGAATCTAACAATAAGTTAGTTGTAGATGAAAATATTGCAAAAAAAAGCATTGAGTATATTGATGAACAATTAGAAGCGGACAAACCAATATTAGTAGGAGTTGACCATACATATAAATACAAAGGTGGTTTTAATAATGACTTAACAACAGATCATTTTATTGTGTTAGCTGGAAGATCGAGTGATACTCAAGGATCATATTATCTCTTTTATGAAGTTGGAACTTCTTTTGAACGATATGGAATTAGTAATGAAAACAAGCTTTATATTCAGTCGGATAATTCATTAAGAGGATCAACTGCTTATACATCAAAACATAAGTATACAGTTACTCAAGTAAGAAAAAATAATTGATATGAGATTAAAACGTTATTGTTTGTGGTTAATGATCACATTATCACTTTCTTGTCAGAGTCAAGAAGTGAAAAATAAAAAAGGAGATGATTCATTTAGTATAAGAAATTCAGAATGGATTGAGGTTGAAAAAAAAGGTGATGATTTTCAACCATTATCCTCTGAATGGATAAGAAAGATTGTTGTTACTGAAAATGAAATACAATTAGATTTAATGGAATCATCTCTGTATAAAATAGAAAATATTGAAGACTTAGAGAATGGTGTTAAAATTTCCATTCATAATGTTGACTGGTATTATAAAGTTACTTGGATTGATTATAAAAAGAAAATTTCTAAGTGGGATTATACATATAATGGAAATATTGAGAGGAGTTTCTCTTATTACGCTATAATTAAAAATAATTTACAACTTATTGAAAAGTATGAATGAAAATAGTTAATAGGAAAGTATAGATAAATAATTGACACTGTCCCCCCTACCGCACGAAACGAAGTACGATGCAATCAATCCTTTCGTGTGGTAATAACTGATAAACAACAAATACAGCTTGGCATAAATGTCAAGCTTTTTTGTATTCTTGAATTTATGGTATCCGTCTCCGCAATAGCGCATAGTTTCTTGAGAAAAAACTTTTGATTTTTACATTCTTAAAATTCACATAAAAAGGATGTACTATGATTTTCAATTTTACGGCCACGACACGTTTTTATTTTTTTCGCGAACCAGTAGATATGCATAAGGGAATTCATTCGCTTTATCATCTGGTAAAGACTTTAGGTAAAAACGAGGGAACTATAACCAAATGCTAAATTTGTAAATGGTGCCCTTATGAGCTCACCAGTTATTTTTGGAGGATACCTAATTTATAAATATGGAAAATGGGTTTACGAGCGAATGGCTTATGGCGATAAAAAGGAAGAAGAAATATCACTTAGTCCATTTCCTATAGCTAACCCAGTGGTTTCCCATTGGAATAGATACATTTGGCTGGACATTAAATTAAGCCCTTATCTTTACGTTAAGAAAAGTAAAACGGAAGTATGATAAAGAGTTCAAGACGATGCTTGTGAACCTATGCTTAAGTGGACGTAAATTTACAGAAGTGGATCTGCAACAAAAAACTGAACTTTAAATTAATGGATAAAAATTCCTAAACCATAACAATTGCTTTCATAGTCCTTACTTTTATAGAATAAAGAAGCCTTAAGGTGTTTCTTAAATGAATATTGAAGTCCTGCCCAAATAATCGTATTTGGTTTTGGCTCCACAGATTCTTTATTCATATCGTAACGCGCAAAACACATCCAATTTTTATATAAAATACAATTTCCAAAAATTGAAAAACCAAATTGATCTTCGTCTGCAATTTCATTATTGCTGTTTTTTCTCGCCACTTCTAAACCTAAACTACTCGTTCTTAATTTTTTGCTAATAAAAAAAGCAAGCGTATGCTCAAAATGATCCTGTAAAGAAATCAGATTAAACAGTCTGAACGAACAAAAATTTGTAGTGAATGTTTGCCCTGCCATTAATTGATACTTTTTGGAAGAATCATCTATAGGCGTATAGTATCCCGAAGAAATCGCAACATCGTATGAAAATCGATTACTCAATTTATGCTTAAGCAAGACCCCAACATTTCGATTTTTGCCATAGTTAAATTTATTTTGGAATGTTTTGCTGACATATCTTAACTGCCACATTTTACGCTGATACTTAAACTGTTCTGAAACAAGCAGACCAGTCAAAATAGATAAATTTTGATTGTGATATTGTAAATAAGCTCTTTTTAAATAGGGAGTCCTATTGTAGGTTCTATTATTCTCTTTTACATATGTATCTCCCGCCAAGCAAACAGTAAAATTTTTTAATAGCTGTTGCTGATATACAATCAATGTTCTTTTAATTTCAGAATCGGATTTTAACTGGTGCGATGTTTCATTGTTAAAAGTGGTATTTGCGAATAATTGAAATTCTAACGAATAGTTTTTCTCTTTTAAACTGTCCTGTTGAGCATTCGCACTAAGAGCATAAAAAAAAGAAAGCAACAAAAGAAAAATACTTCTCCTGCTACTTTCCACAAATCTCTTAGTATTAGAGTTATTGAAAAACATTTATAATCATTATTACAGACGCAACCAATTGAGTTCCTGCAAATAAGTATTTTAAATTCTTAGGTTTTGATTTCAAAGCCATTTTAGCCCCTAAAAATCCACCTATCAAACCTCCTATAGCAAGAGGAATAGCTAAATGAGGAAGAAAAATTCCTGCTCCAAGATGTCCAAAAAATCCGGCAGCAGCCGAAACGGTAACTAAAGTAGTGGATGTACCAACAGCAATGTGCATTGGAATATTCATTGTAAGAAGCATTAGAGGAACTAAAAAAGAACCGCCCGAAACTCCAACCATACCAGAAATAAACCCAGTTAATAGCACTATAGGAACAGTTACCAAAAGGTTTACTTGATATTCTTCCCCATTTGATTGTAATGAGATAACCCATTTACGATCGCTTTTAATTTGTTGTTTTGGTTTTCGCAACATCAACAAAGCTGCAAAAAACATCACCACTGCAAATATTCCCTTCAGCCACTTTTCGTTAAAATATTGACCTAAAAATCCTCCACTTAAGGCCGAAACAAAAATCAGTATTCCCAACAGAATAATTAACTTCCAATGATTCATTTTTTGCTTGCTAAAAAGAATCGTTGCCATGAGAGAGGAACACATCAAAATAAATTGTCCTGTTGAAGCAGAAATATTCATTCCAACACCAGATAGTACCAAGGCAAGCACATAAAAATTTCCACCTCCTCGTCCTGTCATGGTCATTAAAAAGGCAATTAACATGATAACGACAGCTAATATCCAAACGTTCATGTTTTATTTATTAAGTGTTTTATATAATTTTCCAGGCATTACAGCAGCCATCAATGGAGGGTAACCACCAAGAATAATTTTTACATCCTTATACCCTTTACTTTTTAAGTAAACAAAAATGATCGTTGCCCGCACACCCGCTGAACAGAAAATACCAATCGTTTTGTCTTTAGGTATTTCATTTATTCTTGTTGGAATTTCATTGGTTGGTATCTCTATAACTTTACAATGATGCGACAAAGTTAACTTTACCGTTTCCTGTTCTTCCTTTGCTCTTACATCTAAAAAAACTGTATTTTCAGCAGAAAGGAATTGTTCTACTTCCATTTTGTGTTCTCCATTTCCAAAATATTGGAAATCCATTTCACCGATCACTTTTTCTAAATCGTTCATATATAACTTATTAAACAGACTTTACAATAGAATTCTGATTTCATTCTTGTTTCTAGTCCTTTTTACTTTTTATCCATCATCTGGTAATGAACATCACCAAACAAACTGTGTCCAACGGTCTTATCGTGACATGATGTACAATTCATTTTTCCTGTAGAATTTCCTAATTTACCATGTCCTCCATGACATGCCATGCATTCATTTACGGTTTCATTATTCTGATAATGGGTTACAAAAGTATTATCGAAATAAGAATTAAGCATTTCAACCGTGTGAGCAGTAACATCAGCAGTTAAGCGACGACAGCGTTCTACGCGTTCTTTACTGTCTATTCTGTACCCTGTTTTTTTAACCCATTTAGCGGCAGAAGCATGACAAAGTACCGATTCTGAAATGGAGGTATTTGGTGTAAAATCAAAAGTTGGCTCAACAGGTTTAAATGTCGGAAAGGGATTCATTTCGTACCAGCAAAGAATTTCAGATGTAAGAATATCCCTTATTTTTTTGTCGTCAATTAGTAATCCAAAAATGGCCGTAGCTCCATTTAAAGATCCACAAATTGTTCCTGTTCCTCCAATACCGCCATGTCCGTATTTCATCATATGAACAGGAAAGGATGTATAAGGAGCTCCTATTTTCTCACCCAACTGAGCAATTATACTACTAAAAACCCCATACATACAGCTCCCAATATTGAAATTTTCGTATGCGTGAGCTGCTGTTGTTGCAGGATCTAAAATTGTATAATTCCATTCTGTTTCGGCAGTATTGGCTTCTACTTTTTTGGGTGAAATTGCCGGACCTTTTTCCGGTTTAAATGCTTGGGTCAGTATTGTAACACCTGCCGCTCCTGCAGCAATAGTACCTGCTACCAGCTTGATAGCATTTCGTCTTTTCATCTCTATCTAATTTGTAAATTGGCGTAATAGCCAACTTCTTGAGCACAAAAAATTCTACGTAATCATGTAAAACTTCTATTTCTTGTTAATTACTTTGTTAGCACAATGCATAAATTCAAGAACGCAAGGAATCATTAAGCGGTAATAAATAAAGTTTTTTACTTTTTCTCCTTTAATTATTTTGTTCTTTTTAAGAATATCAAGATGCTTCGACATTGTGGATATGTCAACACCAACCAACTCCGTTAACTCTTTTACCGACAGCTTTTTATCTTTCACTGCATGAATTATAAATAAGCGAGTTGGATGTGCTAAAGCTTTAAAAACCTCAGCCTGTTCTAAAAATTCCTTTTCTATGTCATTGTTCATAATCCCTACTTTTTAAGTGCTGATTGCTTTAAATCTAGCATAACTCCATCCGTTTATGCCATCTGCGGTAAACCCAATTGTACCTTTACACTGTAGTTTTTTCATTTCTTCGATTTTCATTTCGGCTTTTCGATGATTTTACATCTTAAGCATTTTTCTATTTGGCAAAATTGCAAAATAGATTTCAACTTCCAAAATAATCTTCGATATTTCTTACCAACTACTTCATACTACTCTACAAATGAAATTATTGAGACCAACATGGCCTATTCATTAAAAGAAGACAGATTTGGTCCTTTATATTTTTTTTCAGATAAAAATCATTGTGTTCTTCGTACCGTCCTTCGTCACCTTTGTGGTTAAGTGGTATTTACTTTATTACCATTCCGACGCAAAAAAGTCATGCTTTCCGAATGTCATTAAATTAAGACCTAAAACGACCTTCACCACTTGCGCGGTCGTTTTCAAAATTATTTTTTGTGCTTGACCCACGGTCAGTCTCATTTTTTAATTGTTTTTTGGATCAAACCCACGATCAGATACATTTTAAAATTATTTTTTGACCTCGACCCACGATCAAGTCCATTTTTTAACTTCTAAAACGACCTTCACCACTTGCGTAGTCGTTTTTTAAGTTGTTTTTCGAGCTTGACCCGCGATCAAAGCCATTTTCTGAGTTGTTTTTCGAGCTCGCCCCACAATCAAGTCCGCTTTACCAATTACAAAAAACAAATAATTGTTCTCCTACTCTTTTTCTTACCGCCAAGTTGATTAATAGCTTCACGCTCCTTTCTTCAAACCATTGCAAGCAGCAAGCGCTGGCCTTTCACCGGCATTTGCTAAAACAAAAAAACAGCCGAACGATTATAGTCCGGCTGTTTAATTTTATAGGTTTACGACTAATTACTTAATCATATCCACACTTCGTTTTACAAATTTTGCTAACTCGGCGCCTTTCAGCATATTGTTGGCAAGCAATGCAAGGTCGATTAATTGTTTCACCAATTGATTGTCTTTGCCATATCCTTTTAGCAATGCTTCTTTTTCAGCATTTACTTCTGAGATATGCTTTTGAACCTCGGCCATTTTATCTTTTTCCTCCTGAGGAACTTCGTCTTCTTTCTTGTCCTTTTTCAAAGCATCCAATTGTGCTCTCTCCTCTAAAATTGGAGTTAATTTTGCCGAAACCTCAGCAAGTTTCCCACCCATTTTAGCATCTTTATCGGCAAGGATAGTTGCAATTAAAGCATGATCGGAATTCACTACCAAATTGTAAGAATCAGGCATTTCACCATAAAATCCCATTCCAGCATTCATAGCAGCCATATCTTTCATACGACGCATAAATTCCGATTGCGTAATTAGTAATGGTTGAGCCTCTTCTCCTAATGCTTCAAAAGCAACAATATAATTTACTTTTCCCGAAGGTAAATGAGCATTGAAAACAGGAATCAAGTCATTTCTTTGAGCCTCGGAAAGCTTCGATGCTTTCACCTCATCCTTCTGAATCAATTTGTCAATAATATCAGAATCAACACGAACATATTTTGTAGTTGGTGTTTTTTGCTCCAAATGATTAATCAGGTGATTATCTAACTGGCTATCCATTACCAAAACATCATATCCTTTTGCTTTTGCAGCTTCAATATAAGTATATTGAGCATCTACATCTGTAGCATATAAAGTAATGATATTGCTTTCCTTATCGGTTTGATTTTCTTTAATAATCGCCTCATATTCTTCTAAGGTAAAATACTTTCCTTCGGTATTTTTAAATAGCATGAATTTTTTAGAACGATCGTAGAATTTCTCTTCTGTTAGCATTCCATACTGAACGAACATGCGCAAATCATCCCATTTTTTCTCGAAGTCGGCACGGTCACTCTTAAAAATTTCGAATAAGCTATCCGCAACTTTTTTAGAAATATGATTCGCAATTTTCTTCACATTGCCATCACTTTGCAGGTACGAACGAGAAACGTTCAATGGAATATCCGGAGAATCGATTACCCCATGCAAAAGTGTTAAAAATTCAGGAACAATTCCTTCTACCGAATCGGTAACAAATACCTGATTGCAGTACAATTGAATTTTATTTTTTTGAATTTCAACACTATTCTTAATTTTTGGGAAGTACAATACTCCTGTCAGGTTAAAAGGATAATCAACATTCAGGTGAATGTGAAACAAAGGATCCTCGCCCATTGGATACAACTGACGATAAAAATCGTTGTAATCCTCGTCCTTTAAATCTGCTGGTTTCTTCGTCCAAGCCGGATTTGTATCGTTAATAATGTTGTCTTCATCCGTAATTTCTTCCTTACCATCTTTCCAATCCTTTTTCTTTCCAAAAGCAATTTCGATAGGTAAAAACTTACAATATTTGTTCAACAATTCCTGAATACGACTTTCTTCCAAAAAACCTTTTTCCTCTTCCGAAATGTGCATTACGATATCGGTTCCTCTTTCTGTTTTTTCAGCCTTCTCCAAAGTAAATTCCGGATTTCCTTCACAGCTCCATTTTACTGCTTCAGCACCCTCTTTGTGCGAAAGTGTAATAATATCCACCTTATCGGATACCATAAACGATGAATAAAAACCCAATCCGAAATGACCAATAATAGCATTCGCCTGATCTTTATATTTATCCATGAACTCTTCCGCTCCCGAAAAAGCAATCTGGTTGATGTATTTTTCAATCTCTTCCTGAGTCATACCAATTCCTTTATCCGAAATAGTAATCGTCTTGGCTTCCTTATCGATATTTACTGAAACTCTTAAATCACCAACTTCTCCCGTAAATTCACCGGTCGAAGCCAAAGTTTTCAATTTTTGAGTCGCATCGACTGCATTGGAAACAATTTCACGTAAAAAGATATCGTGATCTGAATACAAAAACTTCTTAATGATTGGAAACAGATCGTTACTGGTAACACCAATTTTTCCTGTTGACATAGTTATATCGTTTTTAAATTTTGAATTACAATTTTTCGGAGGGGAATAATCAAAGCCTATGCCAAGTGATTTTTTCTGTCAATTAGACAGTAAATAAGAAATAAATACCGGATACTGTCAGTTTAGCGCAATAAAACGTGTAAAAACAACATTTACTCTATCATTTTATGCCTTAAGTCGAAAAGCTTAACAATAACCCTACTAAAAGTTGACTTAAATCATTTGAATCTCTAATTTTATGTCACACAAAACGAAACCAATATCTTATGCTGGAAAAATTACCTGCAATTATCTCTATTCGTAATCTAGAGAAAAGCTACCAAAATGGCAGAATCGAAAATAAAGTGCTAAAAGGCATTGACCTAGAAATAAAACCAGGACAAATTATTGGCTACATCGGGCCCAATGGAGCTGGAAAATCGACTACCGTAAAAATTTTGTGCGGATTGTTGCCCGATTTCGAAGGAGATGTGGAAATTTTAGGCTTCGATTTACGAAAAGATGCAACCGAAATAAAAAAACACATTGGCTACATTCCCGAAAATGCCGCACTTTACGATACTCTAACGCCTCGAGAATATCTTCAGTTTGTAGGAGAATTGCACCAAATAAATCCAAATACTATCCCAACAAAAATTGAGAAATTACTCGATTTATTCGATATGAAAGATCATGCCGATGAACGCCTCAACTCCTTCTCGAAAGGTATGCGACAAAAAATCCTAATTATCTCGGGGCTTATTCACAACCCTAAAATCATTTTTATGGATGAACCCTTGTCAGGATTAGATGCCAATTCGGTAATTATTGTAAAAGAGATACTTACTCAACTAGCGAAAGAAGGAAAAACTATTTTCTATAGCTCTCACATTATGGATGTAGTCGAGAAAATATCCGATCGAATCATCCTCATCGATCAGGGAAAAGTAGTCGCCGATGGCAGTTTTGCGGTACTAAACGCAAAAGATCATAGCGGATCGCTCGAGAAACTCTTTACCGAACTAACCGGTACCACCGGACATAGTGCAAAAGCAGAACAAATTATTAACGCATTCGAAAACTAAAACCGGGAGAAAATGATAGGCTATATCCTACTCCCTTTTCGGGGAATCATACGCGCCATGGGAGTCGATTTCGACCAATTGTGCAGCATTTTAACAATTAAAATTCGCATGGACAATCGAAGAAGTTTGTCCCTTTCGAAGAAAAAAACAGAATCGAACAATCAGCTTTGGCTGCAAAGTTTGGTTTATGCATTTCTGGGAGGAATACTAGTAGCTTCTCTTTCGAAGATAGAAAGCATTCTGGTTACTTACACCATCTTTTTTGCCTTTATCATGATTATGATTGCCATGCTGATGATATCGGAATTTACAACTATTTTAATGGATACCAGAGACAATAATATATTAATGCCTCGCCCCATAAACAGCCGCACCTTGGTTCTGGCAAAAATATTGCACATTGCTTTTTACATGCTTCACCTCAGCTTCTCTTTATCTTTGGTTATGCTTGTAAGCACGCTAATTAGTCATGGTTTTGTGGCTAGCCTCCTTTTAATATTGCTCCTTGTACTTAGTGCTCTTTTTACCTTGTTTTTAACCAATATTTTCTATTTGGGATTAATGAATGTGGTGAATGGTCAAAAATTAAAAGATATCATTGTCTATTTTCAGATAGTCATGGCCATCCTTTTTATGGGAGCATACCAATTAGTGCCACGAATGATGGAGATGTATGATCTTAGCAATATTCACATGAATATAGAGTGGTATTCCTATCTTATTCCGCCCGTATGGATGAGTGCTGGTATCGATGCTTACATCAGCACCAATTACACATTAACCTCCCTTATCTTTTTCCTATTGGCTCTTTTTGTTCCACTCATCAGTCTATTCTTTGTTATCAAAGTTCTGGCGCCAAAATTTAACAAAGCTTTATCGCAATTAGACACAGCAAGTAACAAAAAAGTAAAATCGAAAGTTGAAACTAAGAATAAAACTAATTTTATTGACCAATTAGCTACTCTTTTCACTAAAAATAGCGAAGAAGCTACGGTATTTAAAATGGTATGGTTGATGAGTGGTCGCGAACGAAAATTTAAACAAACGGTCTACCCTGCTTTCGGATACATTTTTATTTTCATCCTCATGTTTCTCTTAAAATCGAACGAAACATTCAGTTTAGAAGCATTGGCTGCCAGTAAAAAATATCTATTCTTTATTTACATGCCTATTTTCCTAAGTTTTGCAGTCACCCAAAATCTTTGCTACAGCGATCAGGCAAAATCCTCGTGGTTTTACCGCGCTTTGCCATTGGCACTGCCAGGAACTATTTTGAGAGGTTCCTTTAAATCGGGCATGGTGAAATATTACCTGCCGGTTCATATTGTCATCGCCATAATTTGCCTGTTTATTTGGGGATATTCCATACTCGACGATTTAATTTACAGCGCTTTGTGCATCATTTTGCTCACTTCATTAATACAATCCTGGCAACAACCACAATTGCCTTTCACTGCCGAAAGAGAAACTCAAGATATAGGTGGAAATTTTGTAAAAGGAATTTTATTATTGCTGTCAATAGCAGTAATCGGCGGTATTCATTACGGATTAAGTTTCCTTCCGTACAGTGTTCTTATAGCCATCCCAATACTGCTAACTTTAGTCTATCTCAATTTCCGATCCTATCGAAAAATAACTTGGGAGAAAGTTCTGAATTAGAACCAAAAACTACCTTTTACGAACTGGTTTTTATTTTGATATTTAACTACTTACATTTTAATAATAAGCCGTTAAAAAAACATAAATAATAGTCTACCTTTTATTCGTCATCCATTTTTTATCTAAATTCACATTTACTATTATAAAATATATTGTTCTATTTCTATTCAATACTTAAATAACACTATATCTTTTTCTAATCAATCAATTTAAAACTTATGACAGGCAACCATATTCCTAAAAAATGCATTACTACTAAATAGAGCCGCTAATAATTGTTTACAAATACTGAAATAAAAAGTATAAGTGTAACAAAAATAAAAACGAAGCCGTCACATAAAAATTACAAGTAAAACCCAAATCATGACAAAAAATTTACTCCTTTTATTTTTTTGCCTTTTATCTTTTTCAGGATATTCTCAACAACTTACGGGTACAATATCCGATACCGATGGAAACGCAATTCCCTTTGCCAACATTTATATAAAGGCGCTTGCCACCGGAACCACCTCAAATATAGATGGCAAGTATCAATTAGAACTGCCAAAAGGAGAATGGGAACTTCAATACCGGTATTTGGGTTTTAAAACCAAAGAAGTAAAGGTGAACATCCACGACAAAGATGTGGAATTGAATGTTGCTCTTGCATCTCAAACCTATCAACTAAAGGAAGTTAAAGTGTTAGCCAGTGGCGAAGATCCTGCCTATTACGTAATGCGAAAAGCAATCGCTATGGGCGATTATTATACCAAACAGGTTAGCGAGTACGACAATACTGTGTACTTAAAAGGATCGGGAAAGATTACCAGCGTTCCTCGACTTTTTAAAAAGAAATTAGCAGAACAAGATATTACAGAAGGCAAGACTTTTGTAACCGAAAACATATCAAAAATCCACTTCGAATTGCCCGATAAAATTGAGGAGGAAGTAATATCAGTTCGTTCATCGGGCTTAGGTGAAGACACCAACCCAATGCAATTTATTACCGCCAACTTATACGATACCAAGCAGGATGGATTCATCTCCCCTTTAGATAAAACAGCATTTTCGGTTTACAAATTTGAGTTGGAATCGGTTTTTGAGGATCAGGACAGAATGATTAACCGAATTAAGGTAATTCCCAAACGTAAAGGGAAAGATTTGTTTCGTGGCTTTCTGAATATTGCCGAAAATTTCTGGAACATTCATTCTGCAGATTTAAAACTCTCCTTACCAATGACCGATGTGCACATGCATCAACTATATGCTCCGGTAAGCGAAAGTGTTTGGATGCCGGTAAGTTTCGATTTCGATGTGAATTTTAAAGGCATGGGCTTTGGCATGAATATGGTTTATGTGGCTTCGATTAAAGATTATAAAATCGTTTTAAACCCCAATTTAGATCATGATTATTTAAAGCAACAAGAACTTGCTCGAAAACAAGAGGCTGAAAGTGTTAATGATCTTACAAATCAGAAAGAATCTGAAATACTATCTGTTAAAGAGAAAAAACGGAAGGATGAAATTCAAAATCTTCTCGAAAAAGACGACATGGACAATTCGGACATGCGAAAGCTATACCGATTGATGGAAAAAGAAAATCAGGATAAGCGAGTAGAGAAAGTGAAAGAACCTTTGGAAATAAAAATCGAAAAGCTGAAAATTGCCAAAGATGCCAAAGACAAAGATTCATTATACTGGACGCAAATGAGACCCATCCCCTTATCGGAAGATGAAAAAATAAGTTTTACGAAAAAAGATTCGATCGAAATTGTTCGTAATACTCCCGAATACAAAGATTCGGTGCGTATCGCAAATCGGAAATTTAAAATGAAACATGTTTTGTTTGGCAAAACGTATCAGTACAAAGAAGAAAATGCTAGCCTTTCTGTTCCAGGTCTTCTTGCCTTCGATAAAATTTCCTACAACACCGTTCAGGGCTTTACCTTCGATGCTCCTTTCCTTTATTCAAAAAAAGATACTTTAGGACATTATTTCGAATTAAGATCCACCCCAAGCTACGCTTTCTCGAGAGAACATTTAGATTTTTCGATTGGAAGCAGCTACCGTTACAATGGAATGAAAAGAGCTTGGATTGCTTTTGAGGCTGGAAGTAAAGCTGTCGATTTTAATGAAGACTCGGGAATCAATCCGATGCTGAATGCAATGACTTCATTATACTATAAAGACAATCATTTAAAATTGTACGACAAAAACTATGTGAGTATTTGGCACGAATACGATTTGGCAAATGGATTAAACCTCTACACCGAATTGGAGTACGCCAATAGAAAACAGCTTTACAATACCAATAAATTCTATATCACGGGTCCGAAAGAGAATGCCTACACGCCCAATATGCCAGCAGGAGTAAATCCTGAATTGATTCGAGACAACAAAGCGTTCACTTTTATTGCCGAATTGGAATACACTCCTCGCCATAGATATACTGTAAAAAAAGGGGTTAAAAATATGGTGAATTACCATTCCCAACCAATTTTCGGTTTGCTATACAAACAAGGAATTAAAGATGTTCTCGATTCGGAAACCGACTATTCCTTGCTGGAAGGCTCGGTAAAACAAGCTTTTGATATTGGCTTTAACGATCGAATCGAATACAATGTGAAAGCTGGTAGTTACTTATCGAACAAGCAGACTTTCTTTGCTGATTATCGTCATTTTAACACCAGCAAACCAAGCATAATGCTCGGCAGTAAATGGGATACTTTCCGATTATTAGATTACTACCAACACTCAACAACTGAGGATTATTTGGAAGCACACGTACAATACTCATCGGATCGGTTTCTGCTAAAACGATTACCAATATTGAATAACTCATTGGTAATTCAGGAAAAGTTATTTGCCAATTACCTGACTCATGCCGACAAACAAAATTATTGGGAAGTTGGTTATGGCTTATCGCAAATATTTCTTTTGTTAGATGTAGAAGTATTCTGGAGTTTCGATGGAAAGAATCACCGAGATACTGGAATTAAATTGAAGTTTAATTTGTAAAAACAATACAAAAACGCAAACCTGACAGGTTAAAGTACAACACCAAAATAACCTGTCAGGTTTCATAAATAGTCTAATTATTTCATTTCTGTATAGTCTCTCACCAATTTAAAAATCCCTTCGAACTGTGTGTAGGGTAATTTATCGGCAGTATCGGTTGTTTCATGATAATCTGAGTTATCGCCATGCGTGTAAAAGAAAACTGCTTTTACCCCTTTCTCGTGAAAGGAAGCATGATCGGAAGAAGAGGATTCTCCTGTTCCAAACATTTTAAACACGTATTCTTTTTCTTTATTAATGGCATCAAATTTCGCCATTTCACTAGGAACCATTTTCCCATTAATAACATATATCCCTTCCGAACCAGTTGCCACCATGTCAAAATTAAGATTGATTTTGGTTTTATCTAAGCCAATCATTGGATTTCCTGCATAATGCTTAGAACCTAACAATCCCGCTTCTTCTCCACTAAACAAGGCAAATACCAGTGTGTAGTTAGGTTTCTTTTTTAAAGATTTAAAATGTTTTGCCAAATTCAAAACCATGGCTACACCGCTGGCATTGTCGTTTGCTCCTGGATACATATTATCCCCAAAATGTCCTAAATGATCGTAATGTGCCGAAAAAACAATACAGGTATCCGATTTTCCCGGCAAATAACCAATTAAATTCTGCGTTTGATAGTCTTCAATAAATTCGCTTTTTATATCGTAAGTAATCTTCTTTGCATCAGCCGAAATCACATCCGACTTTACCATGAAAGTTGTATAATCAACTGTTTTGGTTCGTGCAGAAAATTTTAATTTCCCATCAATCAGCACAATGCCTTTTGCATCGAACACATTCTTTTTTAACATGCTTTGAGCGAAATTATACAAATCCTTATTATTTAATCCTGTTGAATCGATTGCCAAAAACGAATTGGAATGATCTTTCTTCATAAAATCGCCCAATACACGAGAATTGGTTAAAACTTCCTTTGTAATCCATGTTAATTGGGACTCTCCTGCACACGATTTTGCATTTGGATTCACGATGTATTCACTTGCAGCCACTAACTCTTTCCCATCCAAAATTAATTTAGGATTTTCGGGATAAGTATTAATCGAAGTGGTATACGGCTGATAATAATTATCCGAAAAGCTTTCTAATCCAATGCTCTTCATCTCTTCCGATAAATATACAGCCGCAATACTATCGCCTTTATTCACATAACCACGTCCGTGAAATTCTTTAGAACTTAATTTTTCGACCAACTGTTTGGTATAATTCATATCCTGTGCAAAAGCACTGAGACAGACTAATCCAAGGCCAGCAAATAGGGTAATTCTTTTTATCATTTTTTGTCTGATTTAGGTTGTGCTTAAAATTAACAAAAGATCGTTTAAGCAAGAAAACCGATAATGCTTATTCGACAAACCCGCACATTTTCAAGATGAAAAAAGGAGATGAAAAATCATCTCCTATATCTTATACCAAATGGACGTTAGTCTTGACTGGTATAATGCCGATGTATGTTGAGTTGGATCGTAAATGAGCTTGCAAATTTATGCTTCATTACGAAACAACAATCGGTGTTAATTAATTGTTGGTAGAAAAGAATATCTCTCTCCATACTCAAGCATCTGCTCCATAAAATCCATTGGATAGGTAATGCGTACATCTACCATTTTATCTCCTTCGTAAACCGGTTGGTAATCTGGATTAATAAAACCTGCATAAGCGGCCAAATTCAGTTTTTCAAATCGTGCCTTTACTTCTGCATGCAATTTTGCATCTACTTTAACAGCATAATCTTCCACCAATAGTTTTCCTGCTTTAAAATCTCCTTCCGATTTTATCCGTTGCACTTCCTTCAACAACTCACCAAACAATAACCTAAGCTTCTGATAATCATCTACCACAAAATAACTTTTGCCATTTTCATGAACTTGCTTAATTACCTGCTCTGCTTGGCCTTTTTTGTACACCCACTTCGCAATTAACTGGCGATTTCTCATGTGCGATTCCTCAATATCTTTTCCCAACTCAATTCTAGTTAGTTGAGTAATTAATCCATTACGAATATATCCATCGTATTCTGCCTTAGCAACCTCCAAGCTTGGCATTAATCCTAATTCTACCATTTTAGGATCCATCATGTAGTACAATGCAAATAAATCGGCACGAGCCTCTTCCAAGGTCGAATGGTAATTTTTTAAAGCATCCATCCCAACTCCCGGCAATAATTGTCCCGATCCATGCCCTAAACATTCGTGTAAATCAGTATGTAAATTACCTCCTAAATATCCATGCTCTTTGGCCCGTTCCACTTCTTCTTTGCTGTAAGCAAATTCTTCAATCATTCCACCTTTTAAGGAAGATTGATGGTAGGCGTGGGTTATATTATCGATGGTTACGGACTTACTTCCATGCTCTTTACGAATCCATTCTGCATTTGGCAAATTAACTCCAATAGGCGTTGCCGGATGGCAATCGCCTCCCAACATAGCAACCGTAATTACCTTTGCACTCACTCCTTTCACCTCTTTTTTCTTAAATCGCTCATCAACAGGAGAATTATCCTCGAACCATTGTGCATTATCGGAAATAATCACCGCACGTTTTGTTGCTTCTCTATCTTTAAAATTTACCATGGATTCCCAACTAGCTTTAATAGCTAAAGCATCGCCATAAACTTCTATAAAACCATTTACCACATCTACATGAGCATCTAAATCTTTCACCCATAAAATAGAATAGTCATCAAACGTTTTTAAATCACCAGTCTTATAAAACGCCACTAATTTTATCAATGATTCTTTTTGTAACTCACTATCTGCAACAGGAATCGCTTTTTCTAACCAAAACACAATCTGTTCAATTGCAGCAGAATACATTCCTCCTACTTTCCATGTTTTTTCAATCAGTTTCCCATTTTCCTTCACCAACTTGGAATTCAATCCCACAGATATTGGCCGTTCAGGATCTCCCTTTTCCATTTTAGCGTAAAATCCCTCTACTTCTTTCTCAGTAACGCCCTCGTAATAATTATTCGCAGAATCTTTTATTAAATCCAATTCAGGATTCAATACCACTCTTTTTGCATCTACCGCTTCATCGAACAGCACAGGAACCAGTCTTGTTAACAAACCAATTACATCTTCTCCTTCCAACAACGGTAACAATTCGTAATTTGTATTGCTCAACAATTCCCCAAAATACTCTTCGGAAAACTCTGGCATAAACTTATCCATCGAATAATGATGATGAATTCCATTCGAAAACCAGACTCTTTTTGCATACACCAAAAAGTTTTTGAATCCTTCAGATTCGCGATCACCATCGTACGATTTTGCGATAGCTTCTAAAGTACGACGAATACTTAGGTTATTTTTATTGTTTTGATCGAACAGAATATCGCGACCACAACGTGCAGCTTCCGCCAAATAGTAAATCAATTCTTTTTGACTTAAACTTAACTCCGAAAATCCGGGAACCTGGTATCTTAATATTTTTATATCAGCAAACTGTTCGGTTTGATATTGAAATGTCTCACTCATAAGTCACTATCTATTAATTCTATTGTAAACAAATCTGTTTATTCCTTTATCAGGATATTTAAAATCAAAAAAAAGGCATTTAAATTGATAAGCATTCACTTTTTTACTCGCATATTTCTTACATCAATATTTTCTATCAACACCCATTTTCCTTTCTGATACTCCAATGCATCGTAAGAAAAATCGGGTCCGTAGTATTCAAATTGATTCTGATACTTTGGTAAGGATGGTGCCAAATGATCAAATATAATTTGTTCCTCTTTTTCATTGTACTGAATAGTCATTCTGGCCTGTTTGGCATATTCAAAAACAACCCTATTCAGCATTTTTCCCTTCCAAAAAATAACAGGTGCACCAAATGAAATATTCCCATTATCATCAATTGTAAGCACTTCAATCACCTTCTTATTGGTCTGAAAATTATTTCCATCCCACCCCAATAAAAGATAAGAACTTGTTCCTTTCCTTTTAAACGGTATAATTTGATAGTACAAGCCTCCTGGCCAATCTTCCGTTTTGTACTGATGAAACATGTCTGTCGCAACAGCGGAATCTGTTAAAACTTCTAATTGAATGGTATCTTTTTGTTTGATTTGCAACAAGCCAAAATATCGATACGTTCCATCACTCAGCACACAATTCCAATTAAAAATTCGAAATTTCTGATCTGTAGAAGTCAACTTTCCCATTTTAGATAATTCTGAAAACGAATAATCAAAACTCATCTCGTCAGTCAATACATCCGTAAATAATTTTTCAATCTCTTTACAGATACTAAGTTTTAACGAATCCATTTTCGCTTGAACCAGATTTTCAAACTTCGCTTTAATTTCCTGTTCCTTTTCTACAACATTAGGCTGAGAAAACAAATTCAAATTGGTAAGCACAAAAACAAATAAAACCAGCAATTTTCTCATCAATTTTTTTTTAGTTTTCTTTCGTTACGGGCCCACTTTCGTGGATGTTTAAACTTTGACTTTATTCATAGCCTGAATCAGCAAATTGGATGCATGATGAATTTCCTCATCGGTAATATTTAAAGGAGGTGCAATTCGAAATGCTCCTGCACAAAAAAGGAAAGGATCCATCACAACTCCAAGCTCATAGGCTTCCTTCATAATTTTAAGCATTAACTCCTGCGATTCCACAATTACAGCAATAAAAAGCCCCAATTGACGAAATCCTTTCACCATCGGATGATCTTTTAATAATTGCACAAAAAGCTCTCCTTTTCGTTGCACATCGGCAACTATGTTTTCTTCCAAAAGCACCTCCAATGCAGCTTTGGCTGCAGCACAACAAACCGGATGTCCTCCAAAAGTTGTTATGTGCCCTAACATTGGATTGCTCTTAAACGTGTCAAGTATTTTTTTATCGGACACAAATGCCCCAATTGGCATTCCTCCTCCCATTGCCTTCGCTAAACAAAGAATATCCGGAACCACATTAAAATGTTCGAAAGCAAAAAGTTTGCCGGTTCTGCCAAATCCCATTTGAACTTCATCAAAAATTAGTAAAGCTCCTTTTTCGGTACATCGTGCACGTAAAGTATGAATAAACTCTTTTGATGGAATTATCATACCTCCTTCAGATTGTATTGGCTCTAATATTACACAAGCGGTTTTATCCGAGATTTGATCCAAATCCAAAATATTCCCAAATTCTATCATTCGAATATCTGGTAGTAATGGTCGAAAAGCATTTTTCATCTCTTCGTCACCCAATACACTTAATGCACCATGTGTACTTCCGTGATAAGCATTTTTAAAGGTGATAATCTCCGTTCTACCCGTATATCTTTTGGCTAATTTTAACGCTCCCTCGTTGGCTTCGCTACCCGAATTTACAAAATAAACAGAATTTAGACGCTCTGGAAGTTGATCGGTTAATAGCTTGGCAAATTGAACTTGAGGTGTTTCGATAAACTCACCATACACCATTAAATGCATGTATTTATCTACCTGATCTTTTATGGCTTGTTTCACTTTTGGGTGACCATGCCCAAGGTTACTAACAGAAACGCCCGATACGAGATCCAAATATGGCTTTCCGTCCGGGCTGTACATATATATACCTTCTGCCCTCTCAATTTCCAATGCAATAGGAAAATCGGAGGTTGTAGCTATGTGCTGCAGAAATAATTGTCGATTCGTAATCATAAACAAGATTTTTATTAAAATACAAAATTCAATAAAAATCCTGCTATAAAAAAACTATCGTGTCATTAAATTAATATCTCCTAATAATTTATCGCGATAAGATTTTCCGATTGGAATTGCTTTTTGACCGCCTTCGGTTTCAATTACAACCGAATTATCCTCAATAACACCAATTTTACTCAAATTAACGATATAGGAACGATGAATTCGAGAAAAACGAGTAGCCGGCATCTTTTCTTCAATTGCCTTCATAGTAAAATGTATGGTGTATTTTTCATGATAGGAATTTACCACCACATAATTCTCCAGAGCTTCAATCCATAAAATATCATCGTAATTCAAACGAACCAATGCCGAATTACTTTTTATGAAAATCTCATTTTTATCCTGCATAAAACTTTCGCTGTTTTTATAGCGACGATTTGCTTTGCTAACCGCTTTAAAAAACCGACTATAACTAATAGGTTTTAAAAGATAATCGGTAACATCGTACTCGAAAGCTTCTAAAGCATACTGCTCTTTTGATGAGATAATAATAATTTGAGGAGTGGTACTTAAGCTATTCAAAAATTCCATGCCACTCATTTCAGGCATTTCAATATCTAAAAATATCAAATCAACAGGTTCGTTTTTTTTGATATTATTTATGGCTTCGATTGCACTTGGGTAGGAAGCTCCAAATGATAAAAAATCTGTTCTTTCAATATAACTTTCAACTACTTTTCTCGAAAGTTTATCATCGTCAATTACAACACAGTTCATATAGTGGTAGTTAATTTTATTGAAAATAGGCAAATAAATCGTATTTATCTATTCCAAGGTAGTTTTCATCAAAAATAACAATCTTTTTACCATTTCCGAAATATTTGACTAAAATATTCTGGCGTTGAAAATTTAACTTAATCTAATTATTTCCAATCCCCTCTCCTATTGATTGTTTGCGATAAATTTTTCGAGCAATTCATCTCCTGATCTTACTGATCTTACCAACCAATCTAATTTCAACTTTAGCTTTTCATTTTCAGACAATTGCCAGTCAATAGCTGATCGTCGAAGTTCGGTTGCCAAATGATTTAAAACAATGGCTGCTGAAACTGAAATATTAAAACTTTCGGTGAAGCCATACATTGGAATTTTCACAAATTCATCGGCATTATTCATCACTTCATCCGATAATCCGGTAAGTTCTGTTCCAAAGAAAAAAGCCGCCTTTCCTTTTTTCAAATCAAAATCGGGCAAAAGAATATCATTTGCATGAGGACTTGTAGCAACAATCCTATATCCCTGCTCTTTTAATTTTGAAATTGTGCTTAAAGTATTTCTTTTCTCCTTATTGTATCGATACAAATCCATCCACTTCGTTGCTCCCATTACAACATCAGGATTAATATGGTATTCATTATAGTTTTCAATGACATGCAAATCTTGAACACCAAAACAATCGCAGGAACGAATTACTGCACTTGCATTTTGAGCTTGAAAAATATCTTCTAGAACAAGGGTAATATATCTGGTTCTGTTTTCAATATTTTTATTGAGTAAGTCAATCCGCTTTTCACTACTAAAACCTTCCAAAAAATGAATAGCCTTTTGTAATAACTTCTTCTCCATGCGTGAAAAATTTGAAACAAAAAAAAGGAGGTATTATTAATACACCCCCTCTAACATCTTTTGATTACAATTATCTATTGTACAGAGTCTCCTAACTCAGAACCAGCTTTGAATTTGATCACTTTTTTAGCTGGAATATTGATTGGCTTACCAGTTTGAGGATTTCTACCAGTTCTAGCATCACGCTTAGAAACAGAAAATGAACCAAATCCTACAAGTGCTACTCTATCATCACCTTTTAATGCTTCAGTAGTAGTTTCAATGAAAGCATCTAGTGCTTTTTTAGAATCAGCTTTAGTCAAACCAGCTTTGCTTGCAATTGCATCAATTAATTGAGCTTTGTTCATAACTTTATAAAATTTTAGGGTTAAAAATTGCTTTAAATTTGAATCATATACAAATATAAAGGATTTCTAATGGTTTGCAAATTTCCTTAAAGAAAAAATAAGAATTTTAACCTTTCAAAGATCACAACATAATAAAAGAGGTGGATTTCACATTTTTCCCAATAAACAAATAAAAGCAGAAAGTGAATTAAATCATAACACTATTCATAGTCGTTTTTTATTTAACCAATTATAAAACAGATCTCGCCCTAATATCTAATTATGAACAACAAAACTTATACATAAATCACAATTACAATACTTTCTAAATAACTACATATCAACACAATGACCAATGTGTGAAAAGTAAAACATGTAACTTCTTAAAATCCACTACATGCCACTTAAACCATATCTCATAATGATATGTGTCAGTATGAGATGATTAGTACCAAAAGGCTTTTCATAAGAAACAGTAAGCTCTACAACATCCTATTTAAGGAGAAGAAAGCTTTTAAAATCTAAAAAATCCTTACTTATTAAAATACTCTTTTTTTCTTTCCCTAAACACTCCTGAAGATAGGAAGGCACACTAATTTCGGTATGAAGCACTTTTTCAACGGTATCCTTAAATTTTGCTGGATGTGCTGTTTCTAAGAAAACGCCTACTTCATTTTCCTTATTTAAGTATTTTTTTAGCCCTAAATATCCAACGGCTCCATGCGGATCGAGAATATAGTTACTCCTATTATATACATCCAATATTGCCACCTGTGTTTGTTCATCCGAAAACCAAGCTCCTTTTACGTCCTTAATAATAGATGCATGGTTTTCCTGATACAACTCCATCATACGTGCAAAATTACTAGGTGCTCCAACATCCATTGCATTTGAAATGGTTTGAACCGATGCTTTGGGTTCATATTCTCCAGTGTTTAAATAGTCGGGCACCACTTTATTAGTATTTGCAGCTGCAATAAATGAATCAATTGGTAAACCCATCTGTTTTGCCAGCAATCCTCCGGTAAGATTTCCGTAATTTCCACTAGGAACCGAAAAAACAACTTTCTTGGTAGTTGGTTGTAATTGAGCCCAAGCATAAAAATAATAGAAACTTTGTGGCAATAAGCGAGCAATATTAATTGAATTTGCTGAAGTTAAATTCAACTTGGCATTTAAATCATTATCGCCAAAAGCTGTTTTTACCAACGCCTGACAATCATCAAAAGTACCATCTACCTCGAGAGCGGTAATATTTTGTCCCATAGTGGTTAGTTGTTGCTCTTGAATCTTACTCACCTTACCCGCAGGATACAATATAATTACATTTACTCCAGCAACCCCTAAAAAGCCATTCGCCACCGCACTTCCGGTATCCCCCGAAGTGGCAACTAAAATTGTCACTACTTCCTGATCCTGTTTGGCAAAGGCACTTAGGCATCGCGACATGAATCTAGCTCCTACATCCTTAAATGCGCAGGTTGGACCATGAAACAGCTCTAAAGTATTCACTCCCTCTTCGATTGGCACAACAGGTATCGGAAAATTAAGTACTTCTTCCGTAATTTTCTGTAAATCAGCATCTGAAATATCGTCTCCCACAAAATGCCTGGCCACTTCGAACCCTATCTCGGGCAGACTTAAAGTTGGTAAGCGTTTAAAAAAATCATCGCCCAAGTTTGGTATCGAAACTGGAAAAAATAATCCATTATCAGGCGCAAGCCCTTTTATTACAGCCTCCTTAAAGCTATAACGCATTTCTTTATTATTTGTACTAAAATATTTCACAAGTATATCCTTTCTTCCTAATTCTTGAATCAAAATCTATTCGATTTCTTTACTAATTATCTTTACTTACAGAATTTTCACTCCACCTTCACTTACTTTGGATACGTATATTTTGTAATCCAACCCGGTACGTTTATAGACCGTATCCATAGCGGCTGCGATAACATCTGCGGATTCCTTTCCATTCGCTAATGCAAACACCGATGGTCCCGATCCAGAGATACTACAACCCAATGCTCCAGCTTCCATAACAGACAGTTTTAATTCATCAAATTCTGGAATCAGCACCTTTCTTTGTGGTTCCACAATATGATCCTCCAAAGAACGACCAATTAAATCGTAATTAGATGTATATAATCCAGCCATTAAACCAGCCACATTCCCCCATTGACGAATCGCTTTTTTCATAGAGACTTCGGGTGACAATATTTCGCGAGCTTCTTTGGTCTTGATTTCAATTTGAGGATGAATTACCGCACACCATAAGTCATTAGGTGGCTGAATATGAATCACATCCAAGGGATTATATCCACGAATCAAACAGAAACCACCTAGAGTTGCAGGTGCCACATTATCGGCATGAACATCACCAGAAGCAACCTCCTCGCCTTTCATGGCAAATTCAACCAACTGCATTCTACTGTATGGCTTGTTCAATAGCTCATTTACTGCAACAACGGCACCAGCAGCACTTGCCGCACTTGATCCAATTCCACTACCCGGCTTAATATTTTTAATGATCTCGACATCAAACCCCTGATCGCTACCCAAATCATCCAACAAAGCCTGAATGGCCACACCGGCAACATTTTTCTTTGGATCGGTAGGTAAATCCTCGTAATCTTTTACCGCTTGTATACTTATTTTATGCTGATCATTTTTGCAAATAATCATTTCGTCGCCCACTCCATCGATGGCAAATCCTAATATATCGAACCCACAGCCAACGTTAGAAACGCTACCTGGGGCAAAAACTTTTACACTATCTGACATGTTATACTATTTTCTTTGTAGGTGATTAATTACTGGTAATTCTAATGATATCGCCAAAAATTCCTGAAGCGGTTACTTCTGCTCCAGCTCCGGCTCCTTTAATAATTAATGGCTGATCGTTGTACCACTTCGTTTTTAAAGAAATCACATTGTCTTTACCGTGAATATCATAAAATGAATGATCGGGTGTCACCTCTTTAAGTCCCACTTTGGCCTTGCCATTTTCGAATGAAGCAATATAACGGTATCTGATATTTTTTTCCTCCATCACAGTTCTCCATCCCTCAAAATAATCATTATGAGCTTCCAGATCACGAATTAAATCGGCAGCTGTTTCTCCATTCAAACAAGATAATGGAATCATAGGTTCATGTTCAACATCATTCACCTCTAACTTATAACCAGCCTCACGAGATAATATCAAAAGCTTTCTTAACACATCCATTCCGCTTAGGTCGATTTTAGGATCTGGCTCGGTAAATCCTTGCTCCATTGCCATTTTTACGGCTTCTACAAATGATTTTCCATTATTAAATTCATTCATAATGAAATTTAAACTTCCAGAAACAACGGCATCAATACCTACAATTTTATCGCCGGTATGAATTAAGCTGTTAATTGTGCTAATTACTGGCAAACCAGCTCCCACATTACTCTCGAACATGAATTCAACATTATGCTTTTTTGCAGCAGCTTTAATTCTCATGTAATTATCGAAATCAGAAGATGCCGCAATTTTATTACAAGCTACAATTGAAACCGTAGCATTTAAAACTTGCTGATACACCTTACTAACTACCTCACTTGCAGTAATATCTACAAATACTGAATTTCTCAAGTTTGCCTGATCCATTCGCTTCACAAATTCCTGCAAATTAGCTACTTCCGATTCTTTCTCTAATTTCTGCTTCCAATCTTGAAGCATATTTTCATCTTTAGCGAAGTACATTTTTCGGCTATTAGTCACAGCACGAACAATTAGTTGCAAACCTTTCTCTTCTAGCAGGTAGTCGTACTGGTTTTTAATAAACTCTAAAAGTTTTCCTCCTACATTACCAACTCCAGCAATGTATAGGTTCACTTTTTTATAGGTTGAAATAAAAAAGTCTTCATGAATAACATTTAATACTTTTTTCACATCAAAAGTGGGAACCATGAAGGTGATATTTAATTCATTCCCTCCTTGTGCCATGGCACGTATATTTACACCATTTTTACCAAGTACACTGAATACTTTTCCAGAAATACCAGGAGTATATCCCATATCTTCACCTACAACGGCTACAATAGATAAATTTTGCTCTACTGCCGGTTCATTCACTAAATTCATTCCAATTTCCATTTCGAACTCCGAACGAACTGCCTCTATGGCTAATTCCCTATCATCTTCATTAATTCCAACACTCATACTCTGCTCCGATGAAGCCTGAGTGATTAGAACTACATTAATTTTATTTTGCGCTAAACAAGTAAAGAAACGTGATGCAAATCCACTGATTCCAACCATTCCGCTACCCGAAAGAGTAAATAAATTAATATTATTTATAGAAGAAAGTCCTCGAACGATAGAACGTTCGCTTTTAGGGCTAGTAGTGATTAAAGTTCCCTTTTCGTCGGGTGCAAATGTATTTTTAATACGAACATCAATTTTGTTCTGTAAAACTGGAATTAATGTTGGAGGATAAATCACTTTTGCACCAAAGTGAGACAATTCCATTGCCTCTTGAAAAGACATTTGCTCGATTGGCAATGCCTGCGATACTAATCTAGGGTCGGCAGTAAACATGCCACTTACATCGGTCCAAATTTCCAATTCGCTACAATTTAATCCTGCGGCTAAAATAGAAGCTGTGTAATCCGATCCACCTCTTCCGAGCAATGTCATTTCTCCTTTTTGACCAGAAGCTATGAAACCAGGAAATACAGCAACCTGAAAGTCTACCTCTTTTACTGCTTTCAGATTCTTATTGGTTTGTTCGACATTTAGAAATATTCCCTTTCCATTCTGTGTTTTGATATACTCCCTTGAATCAAAAAGGACAGTTTGCATTCCACACTGTTTTAGGTAATCCGAAAAAATAAGCGCTGATAATAACTCTCCCGCCCCCATCACAGCATTTTTTACTTTCTCAGAAATTTCCTCTAAAAGATACACCCCTTGAAGTAATTCCGCTATTTCATCAAATTTATTTGACGCTCCTACTTCAACTTCTGCAGATAAATTAAGCTCTTTAATTACTTGAAAATGCCTTTCCTTTACCTGCAAAAGCGATTTTTCGTACTCTTTACTCCTTTTACTGGCCAAGTTGATACATCGCTCCAGCTCATCGGTAACTCCACCAAAAGCCGAAACAACTACAACTTGCTTACCATTGGCATAATTCCGTTTAATTATTTCCTGAACACGCTTACAATTCTCTGAATTGGAAACTGAACTTCCTCCAAATTTTAAAACCTTCATTGACTAATTTCTTAAGATAGATTTCCTTCCGTACAAATGTCCAGTCGTCCATCGGTTGATACAAATTTTGGTTACTAGTTATTTTGCTTTGTTATTAATGAATGCTCGTACAAATCTAATTATCGGATAATTAGTTAACGTACAAGGTAAAAAATACCTTATGGTTTTGAGCAATCAACTACTCACCTGTGGCGATATGTAATAATTCAACCCCCTAAAGGGTTGTGGTTGTAGTTGTGATTATTGTAGAAATAGTACAAATAGAAAATTTAGACATAGACGTTTCCATGTTGTTACCCAACATGTTCATTTTAATCGCTATGTTATTTATCTGTTTCAAGAAAACTATTCCACCTCTTTAAGAATTTCAAATATATGCTTTTTTTTTTCTTATACGCATCATTCCTAAAGGATTCTTTTGATTATTATTACTCTTTTTTGATATGCTCACCCTCTGCAAACGATATCATTCGATTTATTTTTACTTTACATTATATTACTTCCAACTATTTTCAGTCCTAATCCTCCCTGAATAAATCAATTTCAAAAGAATATTGCAAACCATGTTTCGCTTCAATTAATATCCTAATTTACTAAAGATGATTCAAACAATTATTTGTTGCCCAAAATTATCATCTCGTGCATAGCTGAAGATGCATTAATATCGGAAAAACAATTAACACTAAAAATTCCCCAAATACCTTTGCAAAGCTAGTCTTAGTTTACAATATTTGCACTTCATAAACTTAACCAAGATTGTAATGATAAAAGGAGTAATTTTTGACCTTGATGGCACACTTGCCAATTCCATTGAAGATATTGCTGATTCAATGAATATTGTTCTTACAGAAAAAGGATTTCCAACACACGACTATGATACGTATAAAACTTTTGTTGGTAATGGACTAAAATCATTGGTTGAAAATTCCTTACCTAATTCGGCAAATAACGAAACTACTTTAGAAGCTTGTTTTAAACGGATGATGAGTGTTTACGATGACAATTGTATCGTTAAAACTTGTTTATATCCTGGCATTGCGGAACTTCTTACAGAACTGCAAAAAAGAGATATTAAAATTGGAGTATTCTCGAATAAAGCAAATGAATTAACTCAAAAGGTTGCGAAAGTCTTGCTTGCCGACTGGCCTATTGAAATGGTAATTGGTGCTGGTGGAGATATTCCCAAAAAACCGAATCCAAAAGGTGCAATACTAATTAGTACCAAAATGCGTATTTCCCCTGAAGAATTAATTTATGTTGGTGATTCGGGTATAGATATGCAAACTGCAGAAAATTCGGGCATGTATGCTGCAGGTGTATTGTGGGGGTTTCGCGACATGGAAGAATTACTTGAGAACGGAGCAAATGTTCTCGTTGAAAACCCAATGGATTTATTGGAATCATTCAATTAAAATAGCAGTTAAAACGGGAAAGAAAATAAACTAATGAATGTGTTTTCTTTCCTGACTTACTAAACTCTCATCTTCGCAAACCCCACTTAACTCAGGTTGAATAGTTACATGGTTAATTTCAAATTGATCATGCAGCAAATGCTCCAATTTGTGCAATACCCTATTCACTTCACTCAGTACAAGATCCTCTTTAAAACTAATGTGAGCTTCGAAATTGATTTGCTTATCATCCAATTGCCAAACATGAACATGATGCATGTTTTGTATTTCCTTCAGCTCTTTAACTTTCGTATGAATTTCCTCCAAATTGATTTGAACAGGAGTAAACTGCATTAGAATACGAACACTCTCCTTTACCAAACCCCAACTTGAGTAAACCAAATAAAGAGCAATTAAAATAGAAAGCACACTATCGATCCATGGAATTTCCCACAAATACATTGCCAATCCTCCCAAAACTATCGCAATTGATGAAACCATATCCGATAATAAATGCAAATACGCAGATCGCATATTAATATTATCAGCAGCATCATTTTTTACCAGCAATACACTAAGACCATTCAAAACAATTGACAATCCACCCAAAATCATCACCAAACCCGATTCTATATCCTGAGGTTCTGAAATCCGCTGGACGGCCTCTTTCAACAAAAAGAATGCAATTACAACTAAAGATATTGCATTAAATAAAGCTGCTAATATTTCTGCTCTCTTATAACCAAAAGTCTGTCTGCTGGTTTGTTTTCTTCCTGATAGCTTACTTGCAAACCAACTTATAATCAGCGCTAAAACATCACTGAAATTATGCATCGCATCGGACAAAAGAGCCAAACTACCCGATACAATTCCACCTATAACCTGCGCCACTGTAATTCCAACATTCAATAGAATTGCAATACCTAAATTTCGTCCTTTTAATTCACCGTGATCGTGATGCGCATGTGCATGATGTCCTTTCCCCATTTACTTTTACTATTAATCAGACTATAAATATAACAAGGAATTCTTTTTTTCTTAATCAAACTAATTCTAAATAACAGAATTAATTTCGGGTTTATTGAAAAAGAAGAATACAATCGTTTCCATTTTAAATCCTATAAAATTACAGGCTTTCCGAACACATAAACTTACTATACCATAAGCCGCTTTTCCATCTTCTTCCAAATCTTCACACATACACATTTGTAGATTCATTAATATTAATACCTTTACCTTTAAAATAAAGTGATCTCCGAGTTTAGTATTTCTAAACCATTACAAATGGAACGAATTCTAAACCGATGGGTAAATTGGGAAACGAATTTGCCTCCCGTTGGGTGTAAACCCTAAATTTGGAAAGGAGTGTTTTTGTGATTTAGAGGATACCGACAGTTAAGTTATTGTGCTTTACCTTAGCAACTTACATACTATCGGGACTAAATACATAAGCCTCCTATTCAGTTCAGAATTGGAGGCTTTTTACTTTTAATTATGCACGCTGGAAGAAAGAACATATTACTAATTGCAGGAACCGGCAGAAATGTTGGCAAAACCCTATTTGCATGCCGATTAATTGAAACATTGGATTGTAAAAATAAGCTTGTATGTATTAAAGTATCGCCTCATTTTCATAATTTAAACGAAGAATTGGAAATTGTTTTAAAAACCGAAAATTTCGTAATAACAAAAGAGAATAACAAAACTGGCAGTAAGGATAGCAATCGATTATATCGAGCTGGAAGCAACAAAGTGTATTACGTTCAGAGCAAAGATGATTTTCTTACAGAGATACTCTCTTATTTTGAAAAAATACTGCCTCCAGAAACCCCAATAATCTGCGAATCGGGAGGATTAAGAGACTTAATTGTACCTGGACTTTTTTTAATGATCAACAAAAAATACAATAACAACATAAAACCCAGAGCTATTGGCTACAAGAAACTAGCAGACAAATGGATAGAATTTAATGGTGAGAATTTTAATTTTGCTGCAAATAAAATTGTTTTTACAACTAATGGCTGGGAAATAAAAAACTAACAATATGATTACGTTTAACGAGGCTTTACAAACGGTTAAAAATGCCACTAAAAAATTAGACACTGAAATAATTCATCTATCTGATTGTTTGAACCGGGTTCTGGCAGAAGATATTCTCTCGGATATGTCGATTCCCCCATTTAATAAATCGGCCATGGATGGATATGCCTGCAAACAGGCTGACTTAGCTAATCAACTTGAAGTTTTAGAGGTAATTGCTGCAGGAACCGCTCCCACTAAACTTATTGGAGACAATCAATGTTCTAAAATAATGACCGGAGCTATGGTGCCTGAAGGAGCCGATACGGTGATTATGATTGAACACACCGAAGAAATTGATGCGAACCATATCCGGTTCACGAAAGAAAAAACAAAATCGAATATTTGTCTTAAAGGAGAAGATATTCTTGAGAATGAAGTGGTTCTGAAAAGAGGAACCCGATTAAAAGCACAACACATTTCGGTTCTTGCCACTGTTGGATGTACAAATCCTCTTGTTTTTAAACAACCAAAAGTTGCTAGTATTGCTACGGGAAGTGAATTGGTGGAACCAGATCAAAAACCAAAATTATCTCAAATTAGAAACGTTAACTCATGGCAATTACAAGCACAATTACAAAAAATGGGCATTAAAGGCAATAGTTTAGGCATTGTTTCGGATTCGAAAGAAGCTACGAAAAAAGCCATGATTACTTGTCTGGAAGAAAATGATGTTCTTATTATTTCGGGTGGCGTTTCGGTTGGTGATTTCGATTTTATTCCTCAAATACTAAAAGAACTTGGCTTTAACATCTGGTTTCATACCCTTATGGTTAAGCCTGGAAAACACACCGTATTTGCAACCTGCAAAGGAAAATATGTCTTAGGATTACCTGGCAACCCAGTCTCCTCGTTTGTGCAATTCGAATTACTCGGCAAACCATTGCTTTACCGACTTATGGGACATGATTACAACGCGCCAATGGTAAAAATGCCAATTGCTTCGGATTACCAACGAAAAAGAGCCGACCGGCTTGAATTTTTGCCTGTTCGCTTTAATGCTGATAATCAGATTGTACCAATTAAATATCATGGATCGGCGCACATTAACGCTTTTACATTAGCAAATGGAATTATGGCCGTTCCGAAAGATGTTGATGAATTTACAGAAGGAGAATTTGTTTATGTTAGACAATTATAATAGGAATATAAATTACCTGCGAATCTCGGTTACAGACCGTTGTAATCTTCGCTGTACTTATTGTATGCCCGAAGAAGGCATTGATTTAATGGCTCACGAGGAAATATTGAGTTTCGAGCAAATTATTGATTTTGTTAAAGAAGCTGTTGCCAGCGGGATTAATAAAATAAGATTGACAGGTGGTGAGCCTTTGGTTCGAAAAGGAATTGTTGATTTGGTGAAACGACTGTCGGGCATTCCAGGAATTGAAGAAATTGCCATGACTACCAATGGCATATTACTTGAAAAATTTGCAGCTCAATTGGCCAAAGCAGGCTTAAAAAGAGTAAATATCAGTTTGGATACTCTTCAACCTGAAAAATACCGGGCAATAACTCGCTTAGGGAATATCGAAGATGTTTTTAAAGGAATTAAAGCTGCTCAAAAAGCTGGTTTGCATCCTATAAAAATAAACTGTGTTCGAATGCCGGATGCAGATTTGGATGATTTGGAAAATTTACGGCAATTTTGTAAAAACAATAAGCTAGAATTACGATTTATTAAACAAATGGATTTGGCCAGCGGCGAATTCTCGGTTGTAGAAGGTGGCAAAGGTGGAAACTGTTTGGAATGCAACCGGATTAGACTTACCGCCAACGGAAAAGTAAAACCTTGTTTGTTTAATGCCAGCGAATTCGACATTAAAGAATTAGGAAATAAACAGGCAATCGATCAATCAATCAATCAAAAACCGGAGGCCGGGACAAAAAATAAAAATGGTAGCTTTTACGGTATTGGTGGATGATTGTAACAGGGAACAGTTCGCTGTAAACACTTATCAGTAAAGAAATTTTAAATTTATGGAAGAATTTAGTCATATAGGGAAAGATGGGAAGGCCAATATGGTTGATGTGGGCAATAAAACTCCACAAATACGAGAAGCCAAGGCATATGGTATCATTAAATTAGAGCCTCGCACCATTGAATTAATACAGGAAAATGCATTAAAAAAAGGTGATGTGTTAACTATCGCTGAAATAGCAGGCATTCAGGCAGCTAAACGCACAAGTGATTTAATTCCTTTGTGCCATACGCTTCAAATTACTAAAGTGGATGTAAAATGCGACCTTATTAAAACTGGTGTGCAAGTAAATACACGCGTTAAATGCATTGGACAAACAGGAGTGGAAATGGAGGCTTTAACTGCGGCAAGCATAGCCTTACTTACCATTTATGATATGTGTAAAGCTGTTGATAAATCAATGACAATAAGCAATATAACACTAAAGGAAAAAACTAAAACTGATTTGAAGTGAAAATAGATTATTAGAATTAAGATGTGAGATATTAGACTAATAACAATTAATTCACCCTTAATAAATTTGAAATGAGCAATAAACCAGTCACCGTACTCTCTGTAAATATATCCGAAAAAAAAGGAGTAATAAAAAGACCTGTAGCCTCTATAGAATTAAATTCCTTAGGCGTATTAAATGATGCACATTCAGGAAACTGGCATCGACAAGTTAGCCTGTTAGCAAAAGAAAGTATTGATAAATTTTCGAAACAAGCTACTCGTAAAATCGATTTTGGAGAATTCGCCGAAAATATAACTACAGAAGGTCTTCTGCTACATCACACCGCTCCCTTAGACCGTTTTATTATGGGAGATTTGGTATTGGAAGTGACACAAATAGGTAAAAAATGTCATGGTGACAGCTGTAGTATTTTTCGCGAAATAGGTAACTGTGTAATGCCTAAAGAAGGTATTTTTTGCCGTGTTTTAAAAGCTGGCAGCTTAAAAGCTGGCGATATTCTTTCTTATCACCCACGAATTATCAAAACAATGATCATTACGCTTAGCGATAGAGCTAGCCGTGGTGAATACGAAGATAAAAGTGGTCCGTTACTAGAAAAATTAGCCGAAGAATTCTTTCAATCTAAAAATCGACATTACAAAATAGAGAAAAATATTATTCCTGATCAGGAGGAAGATCTTACTAAATTATTGGAAAGGGCAAAAAAAGAAAATTTCGACCTTGTTTTCACTACTGGTGGAACTGGAATAGGACCTAAAGATATTACTCCTGATGTAGTGAAAAAGCATCTTACCAAAGAGATAAGTGGAATTATGGAATTAATTCGAATAAAATACGGTATGGAAAAACCAAATGCATTGGTTAGTAGAGGAATTGCCGGTGTAATGAATAAAACTTTAGTTTACACCATGCCTGGCAGTCCAAAAGCAGTAAATGAATACTGCACCGAAATTTTCAAGACCATTGAACACTCTCTTTACATGATGAACGAACTGGATATTCATGGGTAATTAAAATTAATTGAATTGAAGATCAGATCATTTCAAATTAATTACTCTCTGAAGTAAAATAATGCTTGGACGTAAGTATTTTTTGCCATATATTTGCACCCGTTATCGAAAGAGATAGCAGAGCAAGCGTTGAAAAACAAAGCTCGTTTAATTACTGGAGAGATGGCAGAGTGGTCGAATGCGGTAGTCTTGAAAACTATTGTGCGGCAACGTACCGGGGGTTCGAATCCCTCTCTCTCCGCCATGCAGAAATGCAATAGAAGGAAAAGCCTTGTAAACTTAACGTTTACAAGGCTTTCTTCATTTAGTGCCAAGGCAATCTAAACACCTAAAACAGCAATAAACAAGGTGTAGAATTCGGTGTAGATTTTAAGGCTTAATTTTGCTGCACCTCAAACTGGCACTAATGCACTGCTATTCAATGTTTTACTCCGCTAAAAAATCACTCGTTTGCTAGTTTTTACAAATCGTTTTAAAACATTCAAAAACTAGTAAAAATGAGACAAACTACTTCTATTTTATTTTTTGGTAAGTATGATTATTATAAATGAAAACTTTATCTTGTGCCAAATTTTTCATTTTTACTCAAACAAAAAGGCAGCTTTTGCGATTTATGAACTATAAGATATTGACCTTAGGCCTATTGTGTAATTTACATCTATACGCCGTTTCACAAACACCTGATACATTAAATATCATCGTAAATGCTGGCCAAACGGACTCTATTTACAGTTTACATAAAGAATTGCCAGTGGATTCATTGATTTTGATGGATGATATGCTGTATCAAAACAACTGGAATCAGGCGCAGATTAACTATCCGGCCAATCTTAGCAGACCTAAGGATGAAATACTTGTGATTAAATTGGTGAGTAATCAAGATAATCCATTTACAATTCCGCACAAAGGCAAAGTAATTTCAAAATTTGGTATACGCAACAGAAGATTGCACACCGGCACCGACATAAGACTTAACTCAGGCGATACGGTTGTATGTGCTTTTGATGGCAGAGTGCGAATGGCAAAAATATCTAGTGGTTATGGAAATATGGTAGTCGTGCGTCACAAAAACGGATTGGAAACCCTATACAGTCACTTAAAAACGATTTGCGTACAGGTGAATGACACGATTTTATCCGGCGAATTAATTGGACTTGGTGGACGTACTGGTCATGCCACCTGCAACCACCTTCACTTCGAAACCCGTCTGTTAGGACAAGCCTTCGACTCGGACAAATATATTGATTTTGAGACCTCTACACTCAAAAGCAATCTATTATATTACAAAAACAGGCAATTTGAAATTGATTTTGCAAAATTAAAAGTCCCGGCATCCAAAAATCAACATTCGATTTCCGCTCCAAATAATCCCGATGGCATTTACATGATACAAAAAGGGGATACTCTTTGGAACATAGCCAAAAAGCATAATACTTCAGTAAGCAAAATTTGTACCGATAATCGCATTGCAGCACGCACCATACTTAAAATTGGTGACGCACTAAAAATAAACTAATTCAAGACTAAATTCTGTTTTTTTTCAATTAAGAATTGCTATCCTATTTCACTTTTAAAGCATCGTGTAACTAATTTTAGCAAAATGGCTTAAGGCTAACTTTTTAGTTGATAAACACCCTGAAACTAAACAAACTTATGATTTATTACAATCTCTTCGAACCATCTTTTCTACTACCAAAGAAAAAGGCATTGCCTATGCAAAATTAGCTAGATGGTCTCGATTTAGTTGAGAAAATAGGATTGAAATCTTTTCGTATTGTTTCCAACACCATACAAACTCACTTTCTAAAATCCTTCACAAACCACACGAAAGATTCGTACGGGAGCGGGGGGTTATCAGTGGGAGATGATTATAATGTTTTCAACTCAAGTTTCTGTATGCTACAGATTTTATTGATCTCGTCAATCACCTTGTTAAGATCCTCCTCAATTTCATTATTGGTAAAACGGATTATTTTAATTCCCCAATGATTTATTTCTGCTTCCCGACCAATATCATATTCCTTTTGTTCTGAAGATTGATGTATCCCACCATCCACCTCAATTACCAATTTTAATGGGTAACAATAAAAGTCGGCAATGAAAATATCTATTGGATGTTGAGCTCTAAAACGCAAGTTTTGTACTTGTTTTTCTTTCAATAAATCCCATAACTTTAATTCAGCCAAAGTCATATTTTCTCTCAGATACTTTGCCTTCTCAAAAATGTGTGGCTTCGCATTATAAAACATTGAAACTTGATCACTCATTGCCATTTTATTATTCTTTTTTCCTTTTTATTTTCACCCCTACCTCCTCCACCCCTAAATCCCCTAAAGGGGACTTTCTCAAACGGACTACTCTCTTAAGCCCCTTTAGGGGTTTGGGGTAATGCAAAACTTACTTCGACTTCACTGCTTACTACCCTTCATATCTACTATCCCTTCTATCCTTTACCCCTAAATCCCCTAAAGGGGACTTTCCCAAACCGCACCAACAATTCTTTTGAGATATATCTAAGCACAAAGGACTCAAAGTACATTCACAAAGAACTCAAAGTCTAAATTCTAATTCATAACTGTCTTATTTTTAGGCTTTCCTATCCCTCATCTCTTACCCCTAAATCCCCTAAAGGGGACTTTCCCAAACCGCACCAATAAGCTACCTTAAGGGTATTGGGGTAAGAGAGATAAAATTTATAATTACGACTCATCTTATAATTTACTCTAAACAATTAATCATTAATACCTAATTACATTACCTACCACATATCTTTCACAAACCACACGATACTATCGTACGAGGGAGTACGGTTGCTTTCTTATTTCTTATTTCTTGTTCCTCATCTCATCTCATCTCGTCTACCCCTAAATCCCCTGAAGGGGACTTCCCAAAACCGCACCAACAATTCTTTTGAGATATATCTAAGCACAAAGGACTCAAAGTACATTCACAAAGAACTCAAAGTCTAAATTCTAATTCATAACTGTCTTATTTTTAGGCTTTCCTATCCCTCATCTCTTACCCCTATATCCCCTAAAGGGGACTTTTTCAAACCAACTACCCTTTTTAAGCCCCTTTAGGGGTTTGGGGTAATAGGGATAAAATTTATAATTACCACACCTATCCGAATTTACTCTAAACAGTTAATAATTAGTTGCTTACTACATATTTTTAACAAGCCACACGAAAGATTCGTGCGGGAGCGGGGAGTTATTTGGGTAGGCTATGGACATATTCTCCTTTATAATAATACTTATAGTTTTTAGCTCTACTAATTTCGTCCGAACTAGGAAAATAATTTAATACATCATATTGGCCTGGAAATTTTATAGATTCAATAAAAAGGACTGTATCTCCATTAAATAATCTTTTTTGTACATTACCTAGGATGTGGTCTACAATTATTTTTTTGTTTTTTAAAACTTGAAAAGTTCCTTCGCAACCAGACTTTCCCATATGATTCTTGTGAACTAAAACTGTAATATTTACATTTCCTCCTAATTCTCGATTGCTTCTATGTCTAATTTCTTTATTAATGAAAAAGCTAATGAGAATTAGAATTAACCAAAGAGCAGAAGCCAAATATAAGTTGTACTTTTTATATTTCGTTTTAGAAATAAATACAAAAGTCAAAATAAAAGTTATACCTCTAATAACAACCCTCATAATCCAATTAACTTCAATATCTAAAAAAAGATTTTGAATAGTTAAAACCCAAGAAATAATACTTAAAACAATTAAGATTACTAGTAGCTTATTAATTTTTTTCATATCCTTTTATAAATTCTATTCCACTATCGATGGATTTAATTATGATAATCTTACCAACAACTTCAATCCCATCTTTAACTAATATTAAAACCCCAATATTTGATAGTTCATGAAATTTACTAATATATCTATATTTAGTTCCTACTTCGTGATAATAACCGTATGCATCGTCAATATCATTAAAGAATTCAGAAAATTTCATCTTCTTCCCTGAGATAGTAATTGTACCAGCAAACATTTTCGGATCATTTGAGACTTTTTCTATAAATCTCATATATTCACCTAATGTTTCTCCTGAGTTCTCCATCACAGATAACATACGATTCACATCTTTCGAACCTGTAAAAAAGTCTCTAAATTGCTTATCAACTCCATACTTATCAATAACATTGGTAAGTCTTTGAAAATTCTCTGCAGATAGTCTGTTAATATCAAATTTAACATCTGCTAAAAAATCAAATGCTTTCGCACCTTTAGCTGTTGACAGTATGTTTGACATTACATCTTTATATTTTATTCCTCTTTTTTCTAATTTATCAATACCACACAACTCAAATATATATTTCCCTTTGTCTTTAATACCAAACTTTTCAATAAAATTCAAAACTCTAATCAACTTAAAGCTTTTCATATTGAAAAACTTCCCTGCTTTATTAGATGCTATCTTAAAAACAGGCCCTGAAACTGCAGGAATAACACATTGAATTCCTAAATCAAGAAAATCAATATTTTGATCATTTTCTATTTTACTTAGTAAATCAAAGATGTCAATTCCAATTATACAATCTACAGCCATCTCAGCGTATAGTTTTTCAGGAGTATATACTTCTTTTAATCCTGAACTAACCATATCTAGGATCAATTCGGGTATTTTCATTTCAATTCCAAAGGCTTCTTCTGCGATATACTGTGATGCAAATTCAATTGACGCACCTTTAAGGAATTTACTTGTAGCATCTTCTGAGACACTTTTTAAGTATTGCTTCAAAATCTCCGGACCAAACCTATATGCCATATAGGCTTTCATAGGTGCTTCGGCTACAGAGGATGCATATTTAGTAAAACCGAACAAGGCTGAATCTGAACCATATCTCGCAAGATCCTGATCATATCCATCTTTCACCGAAATAGGTTGTGCGTTACCATCATTTTCAAATTTTTCAATAGCTGTTTTAAAAACATTTTCATCCCTAAAATACTTTTCACGAGTTATAAGATCGGATAAAGAATATTTATACTTACCTCCTATTTTATAATCTGTACTTGCCCTATTATAATCAGGTTTAATTCCAGCCCATAAATCTTTTTCAGAAAAAATATAATCATAATCTCTTGCTTTTGTAATTCGATGTCGAAACTGTGTTTCAAACTCCTCCTTGCTGTAAATCTTATTATCCCTGAAATACTTCAAAGTCTGTGGATGAAAAACCACCTAACAATTTTGCTTGATTAGCCCCTCCACCAAACCTTCTAAAAACAGTTAAACTTTCCATAGTTTCTGCAGTATAATAGTAACTATCCGCGAAACTTTCTTTTATCCACTTTGGTGTTTTTCCTCCCAGTATCCATTGCTCATTTGCACCTAATTCATTACCGTCAGACATTCTTAATCTAGAAGAATAAAGTCAAACCTCTTTTCAAGTAATACTAGAATTCGATTAATATTCGAAATATCCCCAACATTCTTTAAGTCTATAATCTTATTACTGATAGCTTTTTTCAAATCTAAGGATATGTTCCAGTTAGTCTGAAACCTACCTTCTTCTATTCGATATATATGATAGAACATTATAATTCCAAGCAAATTAGTAAACTCTTTAATTGACAATTCTTCAAGCATTGTTTGCTTTAAGTCATGATCCAGTTGTTCATAAAGCTGTTGTTCTCCATTTTCTAATCCAAAATTCAATAAATCCATATACACACTAGATATATCATGGTCGCCATAGTCTCTATTCAAAATAAAATATTCACCTCTTCCTAGCAAATAATTAGAAACATTACCTGAATCTATCGCTTTTTGATAATCATTCATTATTTAAGTTTTTGTACATTTTCTACTCCAAAGAAATCAACAAGATTCTTCCAACTATTACTGTGCTCAAAAGAAGCCGAATTCGAAAGCACAGCCTCTGAAGTTCCATGTTTAGTTTTTCCTCCTGGTACCCATAACCCATCATAAGCACCATTTTCATTGCCACTCGGCATATCAAATTCAAATCCTTTATCGGGTTTAACTGTTATTAAATAGACTTCATCATTAGTTTTAAAATATTTATCTCCCAAATCAAGCTCATCAATTAACACTTGAGTATCATAATTAGCACTATTAAATCGAGCAACAATTTCATCCATTTCACTTTTCAAGCCAATAAATTTTCTTGGTGCAATTGTTGTGTAATTAGGATTTAATAAATCACTTTTTCTAATTATAAAAGCTCCTCCTTCATTTCTAAACTTATTCAAATGATTTGCAATGTCCGCTTTGCTCATATACAGGCTTGGACTTGGTCTATAATCTTTCTGTATTTTAACAATCTGCTCGTTTGTAATTTCAAGCTTATTATTTACAATTCGCCCTAGTTCATCGCCACTCTCGGCTTTTAATATTAGTGTTTTTCCATCTGGAAGAGTTTCTACTTTTCCTGACAGTTTAAAATTAGTAGCAAAATCACGTAATTCACCTGACAATTTACTAATTAAAATATCATCTACCACGCCAGGCATACCCCTCTTCACCAAAACCTCATCACTCTTGGCAATCAAATCGTCCAATCGTTTTGCTTCAGCTTCAGGTAAATCGCTTAAAACATTGCTTACAGACTTACTGTTTTTAACAAAATTAGTCAAAAGTTCAGTACTGATTTGTGTTAAATCAATAGCAGTACTAATAGTTGGCCAGACATCTAAAAATGCCTTTCCTTCATCCGTTTGTTTCAGCCTCTCAGCTAAGATTGGATTTGTGATAAGTGTATTCAAAGCAAAATTCGATAGTTCAGCAATTGCAAGTACTTTAGCAAGATAGGTACCTCCCTTAAACAATACTTTACTTGCCGAACCTGCCCCAACAAAATTTAAGAAAAAGCTAACAGATTTTATTCCATCTTCAGTGTCCTTATTATCAGCTACCCAATACAAATAAAGAGCCGGTAAATAAACAACCTTATCATCTGATGCAACTTCTCCATCGTTATAACAAATGGCTAATGCTTCAAGTGGATCGAACTTCTCATTATTAATCGGTATTGGATTTTGACTTAAAAGCGAACCGGGCATTATATGTGACCAAATATTAAGTACATCACCTTCTATTCGCCCTTTAACGTCAACAGAACTATCATTCCATATATAGTAAACATTTCCATCTACATCCAAGTTATCTTTACTCCATGAGTCTACTGCCAAACCAGATAAAACCTGAATAAATTGCTCTAAATTATCTCCTCCAAGATTACCGTATAGGTCAATAAGCAGTTTATTCTCATTTTCCAGCTTATAGAACAAAGCATTTTTTTGTTGCTCATCTTTTGTTTTCAGTAGATTTAAAACTGCTAAGCCCTCATTGGTGTCATTTTCAGTACCCCAAATCCACCTTCCGTTAAAAATTGAACAACCAGAGATCGTTTTCAGATACTTAATCCTATCTTCAATTGAAATTGTAGCATTTACAAAATCTGGTATGTTCTCAAAGACAACATCTATCTTATTACAATCAGCTCCATTTACTTCTAAATATTCTTCATAACTGGCAACTATTTTCGTTTTAAACTTATCATCTAAAGGGTACTCTAAATCTTTAAGCAGCAGTTCAAAATCTGAATAAGAATACGTCCATATTCTAACTGCATCTTCACTTTTGCCTTCATACTTATAAGAAAGGTAAAATCCTGAATGGTAATCTTCATTTATAACAAAATCAACATGTGGTGTTTGCAAATCTATTTTTCCATCATCAAAAACCTCAGAATACACCCATGCTTTTTGTCCCGCAAGTTTTGTTTCAAGGGCTTTGTTCCCCCAAACATTGAAGTTGTAAAATTTGTTTTGTACTAAATCTAAATGACTCCCTTTGTTGCCCTTAATCCATGTAATTAGTCCATTAATATTTACATCATGACTCGCATTCCCCTCTTCCTCCTGTCCCCACAACTTCACATCCCTTAGGTTATGAATGTCGTCCCATTGGTATTTGCGCAGTTGTTGTCCGTCGGCATAATCCATTAGGTTTTGAGTAGAATTTTCGGGAATGGAAGGAAAATCCTGAAAAGGATAACTTAAAAAGTACTTTCCAATAGAAGATATAGAACTTACCGATTCTTTTTCACTCATATAGCTTTTTGAATTCACACTGTTCAAACGCAAAGTCTCATAATCGATAATGTAAGGGATGATATTTTATCCTCACCGGCTTCGGTATATAATTCCGATGCAATAAAGGGTTGAGATTTAGATTCACACTTATTGAGAAAAATATAATTGAATTCTTTCTAAGCCTTAAAACAACAAAGAGGGTGTCCAAAATTAAGGACATCCTCTTTTTCAATTATCAACTCAAAAAGTATTTTTTAGTTGATAATTTCTAATTCAAATTTATCATGGGTTATTTTTGATATAAATGCTCTAAAAAATGCTTCAATACGATTGAAAAATTGACTCTTACAAGATCTCCGCATTTTCCTAGCAATTTTAGCCAAATTGAAGCCGATAGCAAGTAAACCAAACTCTAGGTTTATACCGTCTAATCCTTTCATTGTAAATCTATTAAAGCCCTTATTGTATTTTATTTGTCCAAATACAGCTTCGGGTTCTATTGGTCTGTTACTCCTGTGCTTTAGACCTTTATCACTCATCAAATTCTCCCTGGCCTTTTGTTTATAGGTTCTAAGTCTGTTATTTATTTCGATTGTCCTATTGCCTTTACCTTTGAAACATCTGCCTCGGATTTGACAATTCTTACAATTCTTAGCTCGGTATTTTCGGATTGTGCTTATATACCCAAAGCCATTACTCTTTTCATATTCTGAAACAAAATTCATATGTTGGCCCATTGGACAAACAAAGTAATCATCAACCTTGTTATAATGCATATTTTCAACTCTATACGGATCTAGTTTGAATGCTTTTTTTTGCTCCATATGAAAATAATTGAACTTCACATAATGCTCAATATTTTCTTCTTCTAGATATTGATAGTTTTCCTCACTTCCGTATCCGGCATCAGCAACAACTTCTGCTGATTGCTTAGCATATCTTGCTCTAAACTTGTTCAGGTAATCGATAAAAGTACGTGTGTCTGTTGCGTTTTGATAGATTCCAAAATGAGTTATAAATTGATTTTCTGTACTGATTTGTACATTGTAAGCTGGTTTAAGTTGCCCGTTTTTCATGTGATCTTCCTTCATTCGCATAAAGGTGGCATCTTTGTCTGTTTTGGACATTGAATTGCGATGCTGTCCGATATCAGAGAGCTTTTCTTCGTACTCTTCTAGCTTAGGAAGATGCTTTTTTGTAAGTTCTTTTAAAAGACTCAATTCTTGTTTTGTCTTTTCTTTATTATTTTGATTGAGTTGTTTGATTTTCTCCTGTAAAACATGTGAATTTATTGGCTCGGGTTCTGGTACATCTTCAGTATTATCCAGAATGATACCTTCTTCGACCTGAGATAAAATCGAATCAATTTTCTTTTGTAAATTGGCTTTATAACGCTCAATGGATTTACGCCAAACAAATCGATAACGATTAGATGAGCTCTCAATTTTAGTCCCATCAATGTATTGAACTTCTAAACTCACATATCCCATCTCAACCAATATTAGGACCACGTCTGTGAATAACCTATTGATTTGGGTTTTGAGTCTTTTGCTCCTAAAGTCGTTAATGCAACTATGTTTGGGAAACTGTTTGCCTGAAAGCCACATATAATTGATATTTTCTCGCAACGCTTTCTCCATCTTTCTGCAAGAAAAATCATTATTCAAATAGCTGTAGACAACTACTTTCAATAACATACGTGGGTGATATCCCTTACAACCTCCTGCTTTGTAACCTGTCATTATTTCGGAAATTTCTAATTGGTCAACAATAGAACTAACTAATCTAACAGGAGAATTTTCTGGAATGTAGGAATCAAGTCGTTCAGGAAACATACTTACCTGACCTTGATTATACTCTTTGAAATTAGGCTTTTTCATGCCCTAATATACTAATAATTAATGTATTAACAAAACAAAAACAGCTTTATTTTCTTGATTATCAGTTGATTACATAAAAAAAAGAGAGTATCCATTTTTGGACACCCTCTTTGAAATTAGTAAGCTTATCCACAAATATGTTTTAGCTCAGTTCTTAATTTCTTCATCTTATTTTCGCTTAATGCAAATGCGTCTAATAAATGTTCGTTTTCCTTTAACTGAAGACAAGTAAGAATACTCTGATCCATTAATTCCTTTTTTTGAATTTTGGTGAGTGTATCTAAAATAGTAACTGGGTACAAACGAAATTCTTCAATGCATTCTTTCAATCCATTTTTTCGAGGATAATCCCACGCCAAAAGATTCAAACCACTACTAGTTCCGTATTGAATTGAATCTTCAGAAAAACGAGTATTGGTAACAACCCATCCGGTAAAGGAAAGACCTTTATATTCGGGCATATCCTTTCTTTTTTCGATAATATCGTTTACGCGAGAGCGAACGTAAAGAGGCACTTGTACACTAACATGTTTTCCTTGGTCTTTATGATATTTGCACTCTACCAAATGCTGCACTTTATTGTGGGTTGCAATTACATCCATTTCGTGTGTAACGCAAACTCCATCCACCACAACACCTACTTCAATTTCAAATCCTTGCTTTTTAAATAGTTGACCAATGAACTGCTCGAAAGGATATCCCGTTGGACCAAGCTCCATTATAGCTTTTTTTAAGCGATAACGCATGGCCGACGTATTTTTCTCCCTTCGCAAAATAGAAAAAGCTCTTGAATATATTTGCTTGGTACTTACCCCTGTAAAAATCCAAGCTTCGATATTCTTAAGAATTTTATCGATTGCAAAGGTACTTGCTCCTGCATTTTGCAACGAACGCTCTAACTTTTCAATTTCAAAAGCTTCTTCATCGCCCGAAGCCTTTCTCACCAAAATCAATTTATTGGAAGACGCATTTGATAGCTGACTATCTCTATTTTCGACACTAACCGAATTATTCATATGATTATAATTTGTTTTTTAGTTGCCATATGGAACTTACCATGCTGGAATAATCATCTCACTGTGTGTAGAAAGCTTTATACATGGACGTTTCATATGATTATAATTTGTTTTTTAGTTGCCATATGGAACTTACCATGCTGGAATAATCATCTCACTGTGTGTAGAAAGCTTTATACATGGACGTTTCATATTTATTTATCCCCTTTATTTTTTTATACTAATGACTACAGCTAAAATAAGTTGTATTATATTCCGATTGTAAATTTGACCATTTATATCCTTGTAATTTCTGTTTTACTCACGAATTGTAAATAAAAACTTACAACCACTTCTTCTTTTTAAAATAAAGTAACATCCCTACTGCCACAATAATCATAACGGTTAGCAAGCTAAAGTAGCCATATTTCCATTCCAATTCAGGCATATTAGTAAAATTCATCCCATAAATTCCTGCCAAAAAAGTAAGCGGAATAAAAATGGTTGCTATTAAGGTCAGCAACTTCATTGTTTTATTCAGCTGATTGTTTTGTTCCGACTGAAAGGTATCCCGAATATTGGAAAGATAATCACGAAGATAATCCAACTGATCGATCACAAATAAAATATGGTCTTGTGTGTCGCGAAAAAATTTCACATTTTCTTCTAAAAACAAATTTGATTCGCTCTGAATTAACAAATCGTAAGCCTCTTTTAAAGGTAAAATACTGCGACGTGCTTTCATCAACTGCTTTTTGAAATTTTCTATTTTCCGCGGAACCAATTCTGAATTTTCCTTAGCAATAAACTCTTCTAACTCATCTAACTTATCGTTCCAATTTTCAATTAAATGAAAATAATTATCAACAATCGTATCCGCAAGTGCGAAAAACAAATAATCAACTCCTTTCGAGCGTATTCTTCGAGTACTATTCTCTAAACGGGTAAGAAACGAATTCATGATAGGATGATGCGAATCCATGAAGGAAATCACATAGTTTTCTCCCAAAATAAAATTAACAGGTATCGATTTAAATGCATACCCTTCTAGGTTAGGAATCATTAGTTTTAATGATAGAAAACTATAATGATCCAAATCTTCAAATTTGGGTCGCAGGTGTGAATTAAGTGCATCTTCTAAAGTAAGATTGTGAATATCCAGCTGTTTTCCTAAATTCTCGTAAGCAGCAATATCGATACCCGAAAAATGAATCCAATAAACAAAATCCTTATCTTTGAAATCATATTTAATCTGATCTAATTTGACCTTGTATTCGGATCGCTTTATTTCATCGGAATTGTATTGTGTCACTTGAACGGAGGCATCCTTAATTTCTCTGTATCCAATGTGCAATAAGGTACCAGGAGCCATTCCTGTTTTTTCGGTGATGCGACTCGATTTTTTCGTTGCCATATTAAAATAGGTGTGATTAATTTTATCTTTAAATTAAACAAATCATTTACTAGTTAACAAATATTTTACAATAATGATAGAAACACTTGGAGCTTTATTAAAAAACCTTGGAATTGGTTACAAACTTCTTTTTATAATTATCACAATTATTTCCGGTTTTTTGATATCCAAACTAATCCAATTCTTTATGACACGAATGTTGAAGAAAGCTTCGGATAAATTACACGTAGATCCTACCAACTATAGTTTTCTAAAAAATGCGGTTAGTTTCCTGATTTTCATTATTATGATGATCGTTATTTTTTATTCGATACCAGAACTAAAAAGCGTTGGTTTAAGTTTAATGGCCAGTGCTGGTATTTTTGCCGCCATACTTGGTTTCGCTTCACAACAAGCATTTTCAAATATTATTAGTGGTATTTTCATTGTAATTTTTAAGCCTTTTCATGTTGGCGATTTTATTAAAATAGGCGAATTACATCATGGTACAGTCGAGGATATTACTTTAAGACATACCGTAATTAACAATCCAGAGAATAGAAGAATTATTATTCCCAATTCGGTGATAAGTTCCGAAACGATCTTAAACTCTTCAATTACTGATCCTAAAATTTGTACTTTTTTAGAAATAGGAATTGGCTATCATTCCAACATCGATAAAGCGATACAAATTATTCAAACATTGGCTTTAAATCATCCAAATATTTACGATAACCGAAGCGAAGAAGATAAGAAGGAAAATAAAGACCAGGTAGGTGTTCGCGTAGTTAACCTTGGCGATTCGAGTATTACATTACGCGCCTACATTTGGGCCGAAGATTCGGGAAAAGCTTTTGTTATGAAATGCGATTTGCTAAAATCAATTAAAGAACAATTTGACCGCGATGGAATTGAAATTCCATTTCCTCATCAAACCGTTTACCTTCGACAGGAAGAGCCTATCAAAATCACTCAAGTGTAAAATCGATAAACAGCCTCTCCGAAATTTGATATTCTGCAAATAATATGGGCAATGGTAAATGGAAATTAACCCTTAACCACGCCCCTTGGTACTATTTTTAGTCGTAACCTGATATTTACAGCTTGCTTATAGTCAGAATACTACGGAGTGCTAAGCAAATACTTACTACTTGTCCCTTTTTTCTTTTCTCTTTGTCCTTGGAACTTGTTACTTGATACTTGGTACTTGTCCCTTGAACCTTTGTGCGCTTCCGACGCAAATAACAATTGTATTCCAACCGGACTGTTTCCCTGCGTCGGTATGATGGAGAAATCCACTCATACCCAGGGTGGCACTCGCGATGCTCCTTTACCCCGGGCTATTAATGTTGGAGCCCTTCAGGCTCTCCTTTTTTCTTTTCTCTTTTCTCTTTGTCCTTGGAATTTGGAACTTGTTACTTGATACTTGGTACTTGTCCCTTGAACTTTTGTGCGCTTCCGACGCAAATAACAATTGTATTCCAACCGGACTGTTTCCCTGCGTCGGTGTGATGGAGAAATCCACTCATCCCAAGGGTGGCACTCGCGGTGCTCCTTTACCCCGGGCTATTAATGTTGGAGCCCTTCAGGCTCTCCCTTTTTTCTTTTCTCTTTGTTCTTGGAATTTGGAACTTGTTACTTGATACTTGGTACTTGAACTTTTGTGCGCTTCCGACGCAAATAACAATTGTATTCCAACCGGACTGTTTCCCTGCGTCGGTATGATAGAGAAATCCACTCATCCCCAGGGTGGCACTCGCGATGCTCCTTTACCCCGGGCTATTAATGTTGGAGCCCTTCAGGCTCTCCTTTTTTCTTTTCTCTTTGTTCTTGGAATTTGGAACTTGTTACTTGATACTTGGTACTTGAACTTTTGTGCGCTTCCGACGCAAATAACAATTGTATTCCAACCGGACTGTTTCCCTGCGTCGGTATGATAGAGAAATCCACTCATCCCCAGGGTGGCACTCGCGATGCTCCTTTACCCCGGGCTATTAATGTTGGAGCCCTTCAGGCTCTCCTTTTTTCTTTTCTCTTTGTTCTTGGAATTTGGAACTTGTTACTTGATACTTGGTACTTGAACTTTTGTGCGCTTCCGACGCAAATAACAATTGTATTCCAACCGGACTGTTTCCCTGCGTCGGTGTGATGGAGAAATCCACTCATACCCAGGGTGGCACTCGCGGTGCTCCTTTACCCCGGGCTATTAATGTTGGAGCCCTTCAGGCTCTCCCTTTTTTCTTTTCTCTTTGTTCTTGGAATTTGGAACTTGATACTTGGTATTTGAAACTTGTTACTTGATACTTGTTCCTTACCATTAAATCGAATTCTCGGCACTAATAATTTTACACTCCAACAATTCTTTAATTACATTTTCGGTTAGTTCGCTTTTAAAAGCAAATTCAAAACGAATATCCATTACGTAAGCTTTTAATCGCATTTTGTAACAAAGCTTGTTGTATTTAATATCGTTCACAAAAATAACGGCAATTGGTTTCGCCAAATATACATGGTTGGCAACCTTGGCCACCTCTATTGCAATTTCACGAACCCGATGGGTGTCGATGGTTATTGGCAAATAAATTTCGGCAACTACCTGACAGTTCGTTTCGCCCGAATTCGAATTGGAAATTGACTGATTCATTAGATCGCCATTAGGCAAAGTAACAATGGAATCGTCGGCAGTTTGAACTCGCGTAGATCGTAAAGACATATCGAGAACCTCCCCATAGGTACTTCCTACCTCAATTTTATCGCCAATTTTAAAGGGCCGGTCGATAAGAATTACAAACCCACCAAATATATTCTTAATAATATCCTGCGCCGCAAAACCAACAGCAACACCAACCGAAGCGCCAAATGCAATAAGAGACGTCATGGGTGGATTAAATATTCCCCTTACAATTAGGTAAGCAATTATCATCCAGCAAATAATTTTTACTACCGGAACAATCGCTTTTCCTTTCACTCTTCTATCCGGACTTTTTTCGGACCAAATTTCAATGGTTTTGGTTAAAAAACCGACTGTAAAATATCCTATCATTAGAAAAATTAATGCCCAAAAAATCTTCGAAAAAGAAACAATATTCGAAACGTCTGGAGCATCGAATTTATCCCCGATGGATTTAATCATATTATCGGCGGTAAGATTTGCAGAATCTCCCACTATCGTATCCATTTTCACGATATCTGTCTTTACCAAAGAGTCGGCAATCTCATTTTGAGCGAATAAAGTTTGAGAACAAACAAAAAGGCTCACAATAACGAGTAGTATGCTTCTATATTTTTTCATCTTATCAGATAATTATTTTCGATTTGTTAATGCCTTTAGTGTATGTAATTTAAAACCGCTAAGTGATCGGAAATTTGCCTGTAAACCAATGGATTTACCAGGTATACTCCATTTTTTTTGATTAAAATTCCATCGTCGGTAAACACCATTAAATGGGCAAAACTCTCCTCTTTTTTCCATGCAAAAATAGCTGCATGCTCCTCCAAACGTAAGCCTCCGTGAAGCACTAAAGCGTGTAAAGTAGTAATTTGAGCCGTGCTTAGTGTGTTAAAAAAAGAATACTCCAAATGTTTGTATTGCATGTAAAAATTATTGTCCTCGATACTTACTACCGAACGCATCCAGAAAACAAGTGCCAACGAAAGATTATTTTGAGCAAATTTGTACAAGCGATTGAAATAATCTGCCTCCAAATAGTTCTGTTTCTCGACTTCGGACATTCTTTTGTAATTCCGCTTTGGATGAAAATATTTAGGCGGTAAAAAATGAAGTTTGAATCCGCTAAACTTATGCCGTTTAATAATAATTTCGGTTAATTGCTCCCTATTTAAACTATCCAGATTAACTACATATCCAAAATGATCGCTCATTTTTAAAGTATAATTCAGGTACTTATAGGTATAAAGCAAACAGGTGCTTAACCAAAAAATTTGAGAATTGGTTTGCGATATCAGCCTAAAAAATTCAGTTAAATTTTTAAATCCATGCAGCTTGCGTAAAAACAACTGATGCACATTTTCAATGACAATAATTCTTCGTCCCTTTAAGTGCTGCACCTTTTCAATTAATTCGTCCATTGAATTAAATTCCAAATCGGCAAAAACAGTCTGCAAAAATTGAATAAACTCCTCCTCGCTACTAATTTTTGTCTCCAGATCGAACCTGTAAAATGCGTATTGATGACCAAATTTTTCTTTAAATACGTTTACCATAGAGGTTATGCCACTACCCGCTTCTCCAACCAAACAGGTGGGTGCAAACTTTCCACTTGTCCAGTTACTATACGCTATTTCCAGTTGTTGAATTACCTGCTCTCTCTCAATACGAAATTTAGCATTTGTAATAGGCGCCACTTTAAATAAGCGCTGATACATCAATGGCAATCGTGCAATAGAAATTTCTGTTTCCGACAGGTAATTAGACAACTCGCTGCCAATGGTTTCCTTTTTTTCGGATAAGCCTAAAACTTCGCGATAAGCAGTGTATTTTTGATGAGCTTGTTTGCTTACATCCAGAACCTTTTTGTAAGAACTACTCAAAATTACTTTGAAAAACAGCAAGCCACTAATCAACCTGTTTTTTGCATTCCGGATTCTTCTTTTACGAATCATCTCGGTCTGTTTCTCGTCTAAATTCTCCGGCGATATTGCAGAACTAATTTCGGTAATAAAATTGGAGTTAATCGTGTTAATTTGAGCAACGGCATCGCGCGAAAGTTCGATATTATGCTGCTTATTCTCTTTTGCTTTTTGCACCGCCCGCTCAATACCTGCGGTAAATTCTACCAGCTGATCTCCTCCTTGCTCATGATCCTTAGCATTAAAATATTCCAAAGCATAATCGACAATACCTGCCAGTTCGCTTGTGTTCGATAAAGATTTTTGAATGCCATTTACCAAGGCCTCTTTTTGTGTTAAAAGTGGAGTGTCGATGGCTTCTTCGATACATCCGCTTACAATATCCAACACATTGGTTTCCCGAAGCTTTGGAAGACTTGATACATTGTGCCAGCCTTTTTTAGATGGCAATAAATAGTTCGACGAAACATTCGCGAATGCTTCGGAACAATCTAATTTCAACTGATCGAAATGAGGAGCAAAATCGGTTTCTAATAATTTTTCGATGTAATTAGGTACCCTCTCGGCAAGTAGTTGCTTTGCCAGTAGATTATCCTCAACATCTTGTAAATCTTTTTCCTCCTGAATTCTGGCCAAAGCCTCCTCTAAAATACTCACAAAATAAGAATCGGAACTAAGCAACACCTCCTGCAAAGAGCTTTCGAGCTTTGCTTCGCGCTGATTAAAAATAGCTGTAACGGATAAATTGGAGAAACGAACCTCGTAAACCAAACGCCAATGCTCAAATACTGCAAAGGCACGACTATTAAAGGTGTGAAACAATTTCTCGTGACGCTTGATGATTCGTAAGGCTTTGCGATTTAATTTGCTTGCTTGAATTTTACCAACCGAAAATTCGATTGTACCTGTTTTTGCGTGCAATTCGGTATAATGAGCATCTAAAACCTCCTTCAACTCCTTAAAATTGATGTCAAGCTCTATCTTTTTTGCACCAATTTGCTGGCTTAATTCGATTAATGCTTGCTGAAAATCATTTTCGACCCATTTGTCAGCACCCAACAAGTTGGTTTCCATTTGCTTGTCGATTGCTTTAAGACGCTTAAAAATTTCCTGACGGAAGGAAAGAACATCTTCTACAATAGGAGTAACATCCTCTAAAAAGCGAACAAAATAAACAAGTTCGGCCAATTGCTGACTTGGTATTTTGTGTTTCCAATAGTTTTTAGGGATTGGTTCTTTTTTAAATAAGGTGCGAAATTTATTTCTTACACTTAACAACCCCCAATTGGTTTTAAGAAAGAATCGTTTCCCAAACTTCCTTGTTTTCAAAACAAGGCCATCGGCTGGTAAAGAATAAAACCGATCCTTATCCTGAAACTCTACCACAAGCGCTTCAAAACCAGCAATAGACTCTTTTATTTCTGCATACTGATCGAAAAACTCCGAAACATCGAAATTATTTATGGCTTGAAAATAGGCTTGAACGCATTTCTTAAATTCCTCGCTATGTTTTTTATAGGCGGAATAATCATCGGAAACACCCTTATTTTCCTCAATAGAATGGAGTGTTGCCTGTAAAGTAGAAATCATGCTCTCTATTGGTTGAAGAGAACTGATTAGTTTTGTAGAATAGTTGGTATACATAGCTAAATGGTCTTGAGTAACTTTTAATGAAAATACAAAAAAATACCTGATATACCAACATCATGAGAAGTAAGAAAACGAAAGGGATTTAGGGGAAATTCATGCAAAAATAAAAGGCAAAAATAAGGGTGACATTATTGCCACCCTCTATCCTTTTTTTTATTGAATAACCAAGATTCGTTTTGTTATCACAAACTGGTCTGTTTGAATGGATATAAAATAAGTTCCAGAAACTAAATCCTGAACATTTATCCTATGCTTTTGTTGTGGCTGAACGGTTTTAACAACTTGACCACGACTATTCAAAATTAAAATTTTAATCACTTCAACCTCCGGCAAATTTATCGCAATGTAATCTCTGGTTGGATTCGGATATATCCTAACATCTTTCTCAAAAACCTCTTGTAATCCCGTTGTTTGACTCACCGTAAAAGTCTGTATAGCTTCTGCAGATTCAATATTATCAGTTCCGCCCTGATAAGCTCTCAAGCTAAATTCACCTGGTGAACTTGGTGTTAATACAGATCCAATTATTTCCCCATCCCCTTCTAACATTTCAAAAATAATGCTTAATCCTTCCGAAGAAGTAGCGATTAACTGAAGAGGTTCTCCAACAAGCACAACTCCTTCTATTGGATCGAAAGCGATAGTCTGAGAAGCTTTGTTTACGGTAAAGGTTCTACTTACCGACTCTGCTGCTTCATAGTTCTCGTTTCCTGCTTGCACTGCCTTTACAATAATCTCACCTGCACCACTAATACTCACTTCTTTTCCGGATAAAGTTGCTGGTCCCGAAACCAATTCGAAACTAACTTCTAATTCTGATGATGCACTTGCTACTAATTCGAAAGCTGCATCGCCGTAGATTTTATCTGTTAAATCAGCGAAAGCGATAGTCTGAGAAGCTTTATTTACAGAAAAGGTTCTACTTACCGACTCTGCTGCTTCATAGTTCTCGTTTCCTGCTTGCACTGCCTTTACAATAATCTCACCTGCACCAGTAATGCTCACTTCTTTTCCGGATAAAGTTGCTGGTCCCGAAATTAATTCAAAGCTAACTTCTAATTCTGATGATGCACTTGCTACTAATTCGAAAGCTGTATCGCCGTAGGTTTTATCTGTTAAATCAGCGAAAGCGATAGTCTGAGAAGCTTTATTTACGGTAAAGGTTCTACTTACCGACTCTGCTGCTTCATAGTTCTCGTTTCCAGCTTGCACTGCCTTAACAATAATCTCACCTGCATCAGTAATGCTCACTTCTTTTCCGGATAAAGTTGCTGGTCCCGAAACCAATTCGAAACTAACTTCTAATTCTGATGATGCACTTGCTACTAATTCGAAAGCTGTATCGCCGTAGGTTTTATCTGTTAAATCAGCGAAAGCGATAGTCTGAGAAGCTTTATTTACGGTAAAGGTTCTACTTACCAACTCTGCTGCTTCATAGTTCTCGTTTCCTGCTTGCACTGCCTTTACAATAATCTCACCTGCACCAGTAATGCTCACTTCTTTTCCGGATAAAGTTGCTGGTCCCGAAACCAATTCGAAACTAACTTCTAATTCTGATGATGCACTTGCTACTAATTCGAAAGCTGTATCGCCGTAGGTTTTATTGGAAATATCGGCAAAAGAAATTTCTTGTGATTTTTTAACCGGAACATCAGATCGTAATTTTAAACGCAACAGTATAGGGTAATGATCGGATATGTTTACATTATCTTCCTGTGTATTATTGGTTAACACCTGATATTCATCGTACAATTCATTGGAGATAGTGATGTGATCGATGTTAGTGCTCGAAGTCAGTACGTGATCAAAATTATCTTTTGTTTCGAACCACGATTCATAAGGAGAAGAAGCTCCACTCGTCATACTTCCTTCTAAATAATCGTTATAATCTCCTAGAATCACCAAATTATCGGTTGAATAATTTGTATTTAGCTCATTCATCAGGAATTTAGCATCGGCTAATTTTCTGGAATGACTATCCTGGCAACATTTGGCATGAATATTCACCAACTTGACATTCTCTTTTTTGCCATCGATAAACACCTCTGCTTCGAACAAATATGGCAATCGTCCCGAAGACCAAAAACTAGATGCATCACCTGTATATCCATCAATGGTAGAAGTGGAAGAATCGGGATATAAATCTGAAAACATCGAAAAATCGCCTAAATTACTTACGGTTGTTTTATTATAGATGTAACAAACGCGCTGAGCCGGATAATCTGTACTTGGAGCCTCATCGTCGTGCGAATATCTTGGTGCCATGCTTGCTGCATACAATTCATCTCCTGCCAAAACATTTAATTTATCAACCAAAGGTTGCAGAAAATCACCATTTAAGTCATCAGAAACTAATTCCTGAATGGCATAAATATCAGCATCCAGTTCAATAATTTTTTCGGATACGGCTGTTAATTGCTGATCGAAAGAAGTAGCATGTTTCGACATATTTGGAGATCCAAACCACTCCACATTCCATGAAACAATATCCAATGTTTTATCTCTACCCAAAGTAGTTGCATCGGCAATTTCGGTTGATGCCAAAGAACTAAGTGCCACTACAACTGCTTCGGCGGCTTTTGCCTTATGGGTAATAGTTCCTGCCGAGCCATTAAGAACCGCTGTTTTAGGAGCAAAACGGAGCATAATAGCCTGTGGAGAAACTTCTGTTTTTGCAATGCTTAATTTTGATTGCCAGACACTTCCATCTAAAGAGATTTCGAAATTATCACTTGCCTGAACACAGATATCCCCTTCTATTTTATCGAAGCTTAATTCGTAAATTTTAGGGTCGCTAACAGCTCCAACTTCGGTAAAGGGAAATTCTAAATCGGCAATAAGATTAGTGACCAAAGTTCCGGTTAATGGAATTTTATTTCCTTCTACCACCACATCATCAACCTGATAGGTTGTGGTTATGGAGTTGCCATTACCGGAATATTTAAACGCAATGTAAGCCGTTCCCTCGTAAGCAGATAAATCGTTATCGCCCGATTCTACAAAATCAGTTGCATACGCAGCATTATCTCGCTCGTCGATTGTTGCGGGCAATTTCTGCCAAGTTGCGTTTGTAACATCGCCACCTTCGTAATCGGTAGAAATTAAAATTTCTAAGGCAAGTCCTTGAAAATAACCATTCTTGGTTTTAAATTTTAGCTTCTCATTATCGTAAGCATCCAAATCTAAAGCCGGTGTAATTAACCACGAAACCACTTCACCTGTAGCTTTATAGGCCGACATTTGCATGTATTTATTACTCGAAAATTCTGTTACCTCCCAATTTCGAGCACCTATTTCCGATTTCAAGATCCAATTACTATGGGTATCGGTTTCAAAATCTTCCTGTAAAAAGGCAAGAGGAACCAATGCAGGATCGCCCTCGGTAGCGGTCACAGCTATCGATTTGGAATTTTCACCGCTTACTATTTGCAGATTTCCCGACACCTTTGCTGCAAGAGTAGATTCTGGAACAAATTTTACAGATATTGTGGTCTCGGCAACAATTCCGTCAGTAGCTATCAAAGCTAAAGAAGAAGAATAGTTTATGCCATCGTCTGATATTTGAAAATGCTGTGGTGATGTTATGCTTATATTTTCACTTACTGAATTTGCTGACACTGTAAATGTCTGCACCGCTGATTCCTCACCAAATTTAATTAAACCAAAGTCTACCAAAGAAGCATGTACTGTGATTTTCTGAGGCTCGGTTCCAATTCCTCCATCCCAAACTTGCGCAGTGGCTTCTCCAAAAATGTATTGAACCAATTCCGGATGATCAACAAATGGATTTCTATTGTGCTGATATCCGTAAATTACATTGTTTCTTCTTACTTCGTAAGGATCAACAGGATCTTCCTCGTGCCATTTTAACAAATCGGACAACTTACCGTGACGAGCGGCGCTCTCCGTTTCCTTACACTGATCGTCAACCGTCATTTCCCAGCGTGTTGCCATGTAAAAAATCATTCGGGCAACATCCCCTCTTGCCGATTTAGGAGGCGTATATCCTGGAGCATCGTTCCCAAAATCACGACTGCCACGTGCACTATTTTCCTGAGCATCGGTGGCTCTTAAGTGGTGACCATCAGTTCCTGGTCCGTTTGCGGTACCAAAATCGCCATGCGACTTTGCCCAAGTATGTTCTCGATTCCAACCAGTACTGCCCGAAACATGAGCTGATTTCGCAATTCCTTGTTCTACATACATTTGCCACACCTGTGATGTATCTTTCGGATTTTGATCGCCATCGGCACACATGTCCCAAACCGTACTGTACGACTGTGCTTCGGCTCCAGCTTCAATAATTGTGTGAATTTGATTCCGTAAAGTACTTCCGGTAGATCCAACAGCAGTACTGTAATAATCGGCCGGAATTTTCACACTTCCCATATGATGACTCGGACTTACTGTTTGCACATATTCTTTTGGAGTTAAATTGACTACAATACTTCCATCACCAATAGTTTCCGGTTCCAGATAGATGTAATTGGCCAATATATTTCCTGTACTTCCATCATTATCAGCAATACTAAGAGTTGCACTTACGCTTGTTCCCAACTGAATTCCTGCAGAAGGATTCGTAATGGAAACCATCATGCTCTCTGTTCCCTCAACATCAGCATCATCAAGAATAGTAAGGCTTGCACTTGCAGTACTTTCGCCAGCAACGAATGTAAATTGATTTGCTGACAAGCTATAATCATCGGCAGTAATTCCTGTTCCGGCAATAGTTACATCAATAGTTTGGGTTTCGCTTACAGCCTTACTTGTTGTTGCGGTTAAAGTAATTACTGTTTGATCGGCTTCGCTTGCCGATGTGGCAGACAATGCCAACTGAACAGTTGGCAAAGTAGATGCGCCAGACAAATCGATAATAACCGTATTTCCTTCGAAAGAAGCGTGAGAACTGTAATTATCTCGATAACCATTGAATTTAATTTGTTTGCCCAAATTTTCAGGATGATCTTTTAAATTCCATAAATCGCGATTTTCTCCTGCTTCTAATTTCAGATTCAGACAATTATCAAAATTAGTGTCATCCTGCGAATCAGCAATAGAAATATAGTATGCATTTGTAAATGGTGTTTCGAAATCGGTTCCTACCGAAACAATATAACCATAGGCATAATACTCGGTAGAAGTTTCGGCCAAAGCCAAAGCTTCGGTTATGGTGAAAGGACTGGTTTCCGATCCATCATTACTTGCATTGTCATTATCAGCAATACTAAGAGTCGCACTTACCGTTGTTCCTAACTGAATTCCTGCAGAAGGATTCGAAATGGAAACTATCATATTTTCAACTCCTTCAATATCAGCATCATCGACAATTGTAAGACTTGCACTTGAAGTACTTTCGCCAGCTAAAAATGTGAATTGAGTAGCTGAAATTGTGTAATCTTCAGCTGTAATTCCTGCTCCCGAAATAGTTACATCAAGAGTTTGGGTTTCGCTTACAGCCTTATTTGTTGTTGCGGTTAAAGTAATTACTGTTTGATCGGCTTCGCTAGCAGCTGTGGCTGATAAAGCCAATACTACTTTTATTGCCGAACTACTGCTTGTGTTTGATTTTCCAGGCGTTGGAATTCCTGCAATAAAAGCAGTAGTATTTCTCGCTCCGCCTTCTCCGTCGCTTGATCGATATATGGAATGATTCTCCTTATCGCCCGAAGCATTCTCATTAATTTGTTCGCCCATTGTTAAGCCCACCAACAATCCTGCATCATCAGCATCATCGGTATCATACGCTACAAAATCGACTAAACTCTCGGTTGTTAAGGCTGTATTATTAGGAAAATTTGCTGCCGGCGCTTTATATAATGCAACCGCATCGGCACCATTCTGAAGAGAATTATCGGAAATTACCATACCTACATTTGCTACAGCCACATTTCCAATTACAAAAAAGCCATCTGTATTTGTAGTCAGCCCCGTAAGATCGTAAGTTGCATATGACAAATCGTTACTTCCATTGTAAAAAACCAAAATATATCCTTCTAAAGATGTATTTCCGGCTCCTCCATCGTACAATTCAACAAACTCAAATGTGTCGGTACTAAGCTGATCGCAATCCAATTCATTAATCAGAATGTTTGAAACTACAGGAACTTCTATACTGACTGTCACCTCGTATGCCTGGTTAGATCCATCTTCGGCAGTTACCGTATAAGTCACCGGATTTGTAAAATCTTGAGATGTAGCACTTGCGGGTAAAACAGATGCTTTATCGGATATTTCGATTACCGGACTAAGCTCTGTTATAATCGTAGATTCTGGCAAACTAATAGCAATTGTATGTGCGCCTTCGTTTAGAGTGGCCGCTTTACCATCAATTACAAATGATGTGATGGCCTTTGCTGAACTTTGAGTCGGAGCCGTTCCATAGGCTGTCCATTGAATATCATCCAAACTTACCTGTTTCCCTCCACCTGATATATTCTTTATTTCGAGACTAAAAATGCCTTCTATATTGATATCATTCACAATAAAATCCTGCAATCCGGTAATTTCTTCGGATTGAGCCACAGAAACTCCATTAATGAATAACTCCAATTTTCGAGTATCTGAAGAAGTAAATTCTTTTTGAACTTTACAGCTAAAACTGCTAATTCCATTGGGAATATTTTCCCCTTTTAATGAACTGTCTGTTTTACCAAAACAAATGGCTTTGTCATTTATCGGTCGGTCGCCTCTGGAATTTACGTAACTCCAGCTTTGTGCGTTGTTCCCTTCGAAACTTCCTGTTTGGTAGGAACTTCCTGAAAGAGGCAAATTCGTAAAATCTTCTAATCCCTGACCAAAACTGATTTGAGCAGACATCATAAATACAGTAAGCAATGTCAATAGACACCACTTTTTACATGTGTAAAATGAAAACATAGGCTTAGTAGTAAATAAAAAATAATTTGAAAATGATCTTTTCAAGAAGCTTGTATAAAAATGGTTGTTTTGAAGATCAAAAATATACAAAATATTACACAACATAACTCTTTAAACTTAAGTTTATGTATTCTTAATATTAACAATTATTTTTTATAGGTAACCTATGCCTCAATAGATACCAATTGTACACCGCACAAAACAATATACCAACAAATCTATTAGGTTAAGAACAAGAATGAATAGTTTTACACAAAGCTTACTAAACTAAATATATTGCGTTTTTTATCGAACAAAAATACAAACACACTACTCTACTAACGATAGAGCAACGAAGCACGAAAGTTATGAGAGGGAATAATTAATAAGATAAAACGATAAAAAAATTATAACGTAAAGTAAGAGAATGAATATAACTAGTGTGAGACTTCAAAAAACAAATCGCTCATTGCCCAACTCCTTCTGATAAAAGAGAAAAGAGCGTGATTTGTGTTCGAAAATAAAAAATGCGAGTTCTTTTAAAAGCCCAATGCAATATTAATGGAAGTAACTGATTCGGTAATTTTGCTAATTAAATACTCTCCCGATTCATTTTTAGAAGAAATACTGGTTAAACTTGAAATAGCTAGAGTACTAAATATTCCCGATTGAATATCCCCAACCGGTACCGCAATATCAGTAACTCCAATGGTAATTTCGCTTTTCCCGAGCTCATAACCACGCTCTTTAATTTTTTGCAAGCGCAACAATAAGTCCGATTTTTCCTCCTTCGATAATTCGTTGTATTCCTTATCTTCAGATAAAATCTGTTTTTGCCTGTCCTCATTCATAAATGCTAAAATCACTTTTCCCGAAGTAGTTTTTATTAAGGAAAAGAAACTGCCTTCTTCTATGGATAGTGAAACTGGTCCAGGACTACGCATTTGCGATACCACCATTAATTTTCCATGGTACAATATTCCCATATGGCAAGACTGTTTTGTTTCGCTGGACAATTTTTCCATAAAAGGTTTTGATGTTTTCACTAACTCATCAACTGGACTGTGACGATGACTGAGATGATACAATTTTAAGGACAAAGAATACTTTCCCGAGGTAGCATCCTTAATTAGGTAACCACGTTGTTCCAGGCAAACCAGCATCCGGTAAATTTCGTTTGGCGATTTTTCCAATCCTTGAGATATCTCCATTTGCGATTGAGGTATTGCTTTCATCGAAAGGTATTCAATGATATCCAATCCTTTATCTAATGCTGGTGCTAAGTACTTCCCCATATGGCTCCTTTTTTTATTGAGATGGCTAAACTACAAATTAAAATTCTGAATCAATTTCAAATTTAATAAAAAGAACTTGTAATATTCATATATAAATACTTTATTTACATTTGAATTTTAAAACGATTAAAGATGTACAAAAGGCTCAACTATCCATACTTTATAATGAAGTTATTGGCTCTGGTATTATTAAGTGTTGTTTGCTTTCCAGCTAAAGCACAACCAAACACAACCTTTTCTCATGAAGAATCTAGTCAGGCTGTTCGTGATTTAAGTGGAATGAGGTGGAGAATGAAAATGATGCTACCTGGCGAAGGAGTAAAAAAAGGATTGCACAAATTACCTTCTGAAGATATTGAAACTTTGGTATGGAACAATGCCAGAGTTCCTGGCGATGTGTATACCGATTTATGGAAAGCCGGCGTTATTGATGATCCTTATTTTGGTCGAAATAATGTAAGGGCTCAATGGGTTCAGCAATACGAATGGTGGTACACTCTTCAGTTTGATGTGAAAGAAAAAGTAGACAACGAAGTGGTTGATATCGTTTTTGAAGGCGTTGATTATGCCTGCGAAGTTTGGTTGAACGGCCATTATTTGGGAAAACACGAAGGTGCATTTTCAAAATTTTCATTCAATGTAAATGAATATTTGCGAATTCACCCATGGGATGGGCAAAAAGGCCGTAACATGCTGGTTGTAAAACTAGATACACCACCACAAGTGAACGCTTTTGTGGCCGAAAAAAAAACACCTTGGTTTGGTGATTATACCAGAGATTTAACTCCAATTGGTATTTGGCGACCGGTAAAAATGGTGCGCACAGGTAAAATGCGTTTTAAGGATGTATATGCTAATAATACCATCAATAAAGACGGATCGGCAGATGTAGATTTGGAACTTACGGTTGAGAATACCACCACTTTAGCAAAAGAAATGACTTTTACCGCTTCTTTAGAAGGGAAGAACTTCAAAATGAAGGAAATAAAAGTGGAGTTCAATAAAACCGTTGAACCTGGCTCGCACAAAATTAAAAAGAACATTCATGTTAAGGATGCAAAACTTTGGTGGCCATGGGATTTAGGGGATCAAAATTTATACACTGCAAAAATTACCTTAAAAGAAGGCGATACGAATCATGATGTGAATGAAACGGTATTCGGAATTCGTGAAGTGAGCTCGAAATGGAATCCCGGATTTATAAAGGATGTAGATGTTACCTTCCCTCGATCGACTTATATTAATGGCAAGTTCCATTTTATTCGTTCGGCGTGTTGGGGTGGACCTCCAGATATTTTTACCGGACGTACCTCGCCTGCTGAGTACAAGGAATTAATCCGCTTGGCGAAGGAAATGAATATGAATAACATTCGGATTTTCGGATGGCATCCTCCAGAAATACCTGAGTTCTATCAGTATTGCGATGAAATGGGAATGACTGTTTGGCAGGATATGATTCCTTTAGGAACTGGAAACATTCCTACGGAAGAAGAAAATCTGGCCGAAATATTCAACGAAGGCGTTAAGGTGATTAAGGAGCGTCGAAATCATCCTTCATTAATCATGATGGAAGGTGGCGAAGAAATGATGTTCAGAACTCGCGACCCTCAATTTGGAAGAAATTTTCTGGAACGTTTAGGTGATTCTCTGCAAGCTTATGCTAACCTACCTTATGTGCCAGATTCTCCGATGATTGATCCGGTTGCACAAGAGGCTGGTTTTAAACCAAAAGAAGCAGTTCACGCATTACGATATTTTTACGATATGGGTAAGTGGTTGCACGAAGATTGGTATCAAACACATTGCGATGGCTATCCAATTGTACCTGAATTTGCAATAACTTCAGTTCCAAACGTAGAAAGTTTAAAGAAATTTATTCCCGAAAAAGAAATGTGGCCTCCAGGATTAAGTTGGGGACACCATTGGGCCGACCTTACCCGTTTGCGCATGCAAAACTGGGATGTGTTTGGTAGCGAAATGAAAGGTTCTTTAGAGGAATTCGTAAATGCAACACAAGATGCTCAAGGAATCATCTTTCAGAATGGTATTGAACACTTCCGTCGCGATAAACCAAGCCTAAGCGGTATTGCTCTTTGTCACTTTATTACCTATTGTCCCGATATGAAATGGGGAATTGTTGATAATTATCAGCAACCAAAAAACTCCTACTATTTTGTTCAGAAAGCTTACCAACCATTATTGGTGAATTTTGAATTCAAAAAACGTCGTTGGAGCACCAAAGAACCATTTGTGGGAAATATTTGGGTGATTAATGATTACTATAAGGAGTATACCGATTGTAGTATCAAATTTGAAATTAAAAATGACGCCGGAGAATTACTTTCAAGCAAAAATTTTGATGTAGCTAAAATCGCAGAGAACAGTGCCAAATCTTTCTTCCCAATAGAGGAAAAAGTATTGAAATCTGTAAAAGAAAAGTTCTACGTTAGCTTAGAACTTACCGACAAAAAAGGAAAAATTATTTCTAAGAATGACTACTTCTTCTTAATCGGTGATCAACAAGCTGCAACTAAGAAATTTAAAGAATGGGGAGAAGAAAGAGTTAAGCAAGAAAATATACATGGCACATATGGCTCCTACTATCATTTCTTTAAAGAATTTACCGAAGAAGGTGGGCAAAAATACGATAGCGATATTCAAACACCCCGAGCAATCGGTTTTATAGAAGAATAAGAATGTGAAATTTTCAGTAGACCGTTAACAACTTACCAATGGCCTACTGAAATCTTTATCTGTTCCCTATAAAATTTAATAATAAATAATTAATGCAACTGATGACAAATAAAAGAATACAACTAAAAGGAATTACTTGGGATCACAGTCGTGGCTTTACTTCTATTGTAGCTACCTCGCAACGCTTTCATGAATTGAATCCAACGATCGAAATTAGCTGGGAAAAACGTTCTCTTCAGGCTTTCGCCGATGAACCAATTGGGGAGTTGGCAAAACGATACGACCTATTGATAATTGATCACCCGTGGACCGGCTTTGCGGCTAGAACAGGTGTTATCATTCCCCTTAACTCTTATTTATCGGATGCATATCTGCAAGATTTAGCAGACAATTCGGTCGGGAAATCGCACGAAAGCTATTCTATAAATAAGCAACAATGGGCATTAGCTATTGATGCTGCTACTCCTGTTGGAGCAAGCAGACCAGATCTTTTAGATCAACTACCTGAAACCTGGGACGATTTAATACAACTAGCCAAAGAAGGTAAAGTGGCAATTCCTGGAATACCGCAAGATACATTAATGAGCTTTTACATGATTTGTTCTACTTTGGGCGAAAGTGTTTGTGCTACAAAAGAGTATGTTATCTCCGAAGAAATTGGTTTAAAAGCCTTAGAAATGCTTCGCGATTTAGGACAATACATTGATGCGGACTGTTATAATATGAATCCTATTAAAGTATACGAAGCAATGAGCTCGGGAGACAAATACTCCTATTCGCCTTTTGCCTATGGCTATTGCAATTATTCGAAAAAAGGATATGCACGAAAATTGCTCAAATTTCATGACATGGTTTCTATTCATGGTAAAAAATTAATTACCACTTTGGGAGGAACCGGTCTGGCCATTTCAAATGATTGTAAAGAAAAAGAAGCAGCGGCCAAATTTATGGAATATACTGCCTCTCCAGAAGTTCAGTCTACTTTATTTTTCGACAACGGAGGACAACCAGGACACAGAAAATCTTGGGAGAACACAACAACAAATTTTAATAGTCTAGACTTTTTCAAGGATACATTACCAGCTTTAGATCGGTCCTTTTTACGACCAAGATACCATGGACACATGTATTTCCAAGATAATTCCGGAGAACCAATCCGACAATACATGATGAAAGGTGGAGATGCTAAAGAAGTATTAAAAACCTTGAATAAATTGTATATTGAATCCTTAAAAAAAGAATAACCTTATGTTACCATTAGAAGGAATTACAGTACTAGAATTTGCCCAATTTATGGCAGGTCCTTCGGCAGGTTTAAAAATGGCTGATTTAGGAGCCAGGGTAATTAAAATAGAACGCCCTGGTAGCGGAGAAGCCGGCCGACAAATTGCAATTAAAAACCTATTTATCGACGAAAGTAGTATGGTATTTCATACTGCCAACCGAAATAAAGAATCGTATGCAGCAAATCTTAAAGATCCTGCAGACCTCGAAAAGGTTAAAAAACTGATTGCACGTGCAGATGTTATGACGCATAATTTTCGCCCTGGTGTAATGGAAAAAATTGGTTTGGATTTCGAAGTTGTTAAAACCATAAACCCTCAACTAATTTATGGAGTTGTTTCGGGCTATAGTTCGAAAGGCCCATGGGCAAAAAAACCAGGACAAGATTTGTTAATTCAATCTTTATCTGGTTTTAATTACCTAAACGGTAATGCAAACGATAATCCAACTCCCAGTGGTTTAGCAACCTCCGATATTTTTACCGGTGCTCATCTTGTGCAGGGTGTTATAGCTGCTCTTATTCAACGCTGTAAAACAGGCGTGGGATCGAAAGTGGAAGTAAGTTTATTGGAATCGACTATCGACATTCAATTCGAACTAATCACCACCTATTTAAACGATGGGGAAAAATCTCCGCAAAGAGCAAAAAAAGGAAATGCACATGCCTACTTAGATGCCCCTTACGGGATATACAAAACAAAAGACAATTACATTGCCATCGCTTTAGTACCGCTTACTAGTTTAACTAAGGCAATGAATATTTCCCTTCCTTCCGAATTTTCTTCGAAAGAAACATGGTTTCCAAAGCGAGATCAAATAATGGAATTTTTATCGCCTTACTTTGAAAAAGAAAGCACACAATATTGGTTAGATATTTTTGAGCCTTTGGATTTTTGTTGCTCTGATATTTATAGCTACAAACAATTTTTAAATCATGAAGGCTGTAAAGCCTTACAAATGATTCAGGAAGTAGAAACATCCGACGGCATAAAAATGAAAACTACCCGCTGTCCTATTCGCATCGACGGGGAACGAATTTTCAAACGAAAATCGGCACCAAAACCTGGTGAAAACAATGCAAGCATCGAAAAAGAATTTAATCTTAACTAGCATGAACAAACCATTAGAAGGAATATTAGTTATAGACTTCAGTCAATATTTATCAGCGCCATCGGCAAGTTTACGTTTAGCTGATTTGGGTGCTCGCGTTATTAAAATTGAACAACCAAATACGGGCGACCTGACCCGTGGCCTGTTTTTTTCGAATGTGGTAATGAACGAAGAATCATCGATGTTTCATGCCATTAATAGAAATAAGCAAAGCTATCAAGCCAATATGAAATCGGCTGTAGAAAGAGAAAAAGTGTATCATTTAATTCAAAAAGCCGATGTACTAATTCATAATTTTCGCCCAGGTGTGGTCGAGAAACTAGGAATTGAGTACAAGAAAGTGAAAGAATTGAATCCTGAGATTGTTTACGCCGAATTATCGGGTTACGGAAAAGAAGGCGTTTGGAAAAACAAAGCAGGTTTAGATTTACTCATTCAATCCTTATCGGGGCTTACCCAATTAAATGGAAACGAAGGTGCTGGGCCGGTACCAATTGGCTTAGCTGTTGTTGATATTCTATCTGGAGCACATTTAGCTCAAGGAATACTAGCTTGTTTGTACCGTAAAATTACTAAAGGGAAAGGTGGTCGCGTTGAGGTATCAATGCTGGAATCTGCAATAGAATATCAATTCGAATCTGTTACTGCTTTCTTCCGCGACGGCGGAGAACCAACCATACGTGCAAAAAGCAATAGTGCACATGCCTATTTGGGAGCACCTTATGGCGTTTACAAAACTAAAAATGGATACATTGCCTTAGCTATGGGGCAAATTCCCTTTCTAGGAGAACTACTTGCTTGCCAAGCTCTTTTAAAATACACCGAGGTAGAGTCGTGGTTTACTCAAAGAGATGAAATTAAAGATATTTTGGGCGATCATTTACTGACCAAACCAACCGAAGACTGGCTGGCTGTATTAGAACCTGCTGATATTTGGTGTGCTGAAGTTATGGATTGGAAAACTCTTTTCGATACCGAAGCATTTAAAATATTACAGCTAATTCAGGAGGTGAAGATGAGCGATGGCTATTCATCCAAAACAACTCGTTGTCCTATTGAAATTAACGATTCCTATCTTTTATCAGAAATGGGTTCTCCAAAATTAGGCGAACACACAGAGTCAATTTCCAATGAATTTGCATTGTAAAACTCAACCAATAAAAACACATTACGATGAACGAAAATACATCTGAAATAGTAATAAGAAAAAACGGTAGAACAGTTTATATCAGCTTAAACAGACCATCTGCCAACAGTTATTACGAAGGTTTTTTAAAACAAATTTCAGAAGCAATAAAAAAAGCAAGTGCCGATACAGAAACTAAAGTAATCGTACTAAACAGCACATCCGAAAAATTCTTTTGTGCTGGGGCTGATATTAAAATTTTTAGTTCGAATACAGTCGAGCAGAATAATAAAATGGTAGTTGCTGCGCGCGAGGTGTGCGCGGCTATCACCGAAAGTAAAAAAATAATTATCGCAGCCATAAAAGGACACTGCTTAGGAGGTGGATTAGAAATGGTTATGGCTTGTGACATCCGTTTGGGCGCGGAAGGAAATTATTTAATTGGTTTACCAGAAGTAAAACTTGGATTAATGCCTGGAAATGGCGGAGCTCCTCGTATGATTGACCTTTTAGGCACCAGCCGAGCAATGGAACTTTTGGTAACCGGGAACAATATAAGTCCTCAAAAAGCATATGATTTTGGCTTATTCAATCAATTATTTCCTGCTGATGAATTTGATGAAAATGTAGCTAAATATGTTGGAAATTTATCCAAAGGTGCAGGCGAAGCAATGGCTGCTATTAAGCATTACGTGCAGCATCATAAAGGAATGAATGCCCAACAAGGTCTCGATTATGAAACTGAATGTGTGAAAAAACTCTACGATACACCAGATGCGAAGGAAGGATTTCTGGCTTTTGTTGAAAAACGCGACCCAAAATATATTTAATCATCACCTAAAATAAATACCAATGAATCAGGATATAAAACATTACCCGTGCTTTATTAACGGCGAGTGGTTAGACTCTACTATTCGCGAATCTATTGCTGTTGAAAACCCTGCAAACAATGAAGTATTTGCAACCGTTACTGCATGTACAACAGAGGATGTTCAATATGCGCTCGAAAGTTCTGAGAAAGCACAATTAGGCTGGCAATTATTACCTGCACAAACTCGGGCAAATTATTTATTTGCCATTTGCGACAGATTAAAAGCAGAACGCGAGCACTTTGCCAAACTATTGGTAATGGAGCAAGGGAAAACATATCCTGAAGCATTGGGTGAAGTAGATGATACGGTTCGTTACATCAGCTATTCGGCGGAGGCTGCCAGAAGAATTCAGGGAGCAATTTTTCCAACAGAATTGCCAAACGAGCGATTAAGTATTTATAAAGTACCTTATGGAGTAACAGTTGCTTTGTGTGCTTTTAATTATCCTCTAGCACTAATCGGACGAAAAATTGGTCCGGCATTGGCTACCGGGAATACCATGATTATTAAACCTCATGATTTAACTCCTGTTACCGCTTCGGAATTTTGCCGTTTGGTAGAAGATGCTGGAGTGCCCAGAGGTGTAATTAATATGGTTGCAACGAAAACAGCTCAAGCTGCATCTTTACTGGTTGAAAGTCCTATTACTAAGCTAATTAGTTTAACAGGAAGCACAAATGCCGGGCGCGCTATGTACCGTGCATCGGCCAATAACATTACGGGTTTAATTCTAGAGTTAGGTGGCAAAGCTCCATTTATTGTTTGCGACGATGCTAATATTGATAAAGCAGTTGAAGCTGCTGCAATTTCGCGTTATGCCAACTGCGGTCAGGTTTGTATCTGCAACGAAATGGTTATGGTCGATGAGAAAATTGCTGATGAATTCACCGAAAAATTGATTAAGCGCGTGCAGCAAATAAAAGTGGGTGATCCTTTCGCTGCCAGTACCAATATGGGGCCAAATGTAAGTAGCCTTGGTTTGGAACGTGTTCACAATTTAGTAAAGGATGACGTAGCAAACGGAGCCGAACTTGTAATGGGTGGCGGAAAACCAGATGGAGCACAATTTGAAAATGGAAATTGGTACGCGCCAACAATCCTTACCAATATCAACAAGGATCATTCCACCTTAAAATCGGAACTTTTTGCTCCAGTACTTCCCATCATGAAAGTTTCAGGATTCGAAGAAGCTTTGACACTATGCAATGCACGTGAAGAAGGATTATCAGCTTATTTGTATACCAACGATTACAAACGACACCAATTGGCGATTGATCAACTGCAAGTGGGTACCATCTTTATCAACAAACATATTGTAGGCTACATTCAAGGCTATCACTCTGGACACAAAACTTCTGGTCTTGGTGGTGAAGATGGCGTTTTCGGCATGGATGAATATTTACAAAAACGTACAATTTATCTGGATTACTCAGAATAATTTCAACTAAAAACTTTCAACTATGGGTATAGGTATTATTTGGGTTTTGTTAGCTGCAATCCTATTGGGGTTTTATGCACTACCCAGCAAATCGGTAAAAAGCTACTCACTAGAAAACTTGTGGGGTGCATTTTGGATGGCTGCCATGTTTGTGGTTCCAGTTTTAGCAGGTGTTCTGTTGGTAAACGGATTGGGTGCTACTTATGCACAAGTTCCCAATAACATTTTTATTAGTATTTTGGCACTTAGCGTTTTATGGGGTCTTGGGAATTTACTTTGGGGAATCAGTATTTCAAAAATTGGAATGGCCTTGGGCTTTTCACTTTTAATTGGAATCTCTACTTTGGTAGGATCAATACTTCCCTTTTTTATGGGCGGATTTGATCAACTTTCCACTCCTGGTGGTCTAGTTATTTTAGCAGGTATTTTTGTGATTATGCTAGGAATTATTGCCAATGGGAAAGCCGGACTCTTGCGCGAAGAAGGCAATGAAAAAGATGCCGAATCGAGTAAGAAAAATATGCGTATTGGAATTATCATGTGTGTAGTTGGTGGTATTAGTGCTGCTGGTTTTAATCTTGCCTATCATGTAGCCGATAATATTGGACACATTGGTGCTATTTCGCAAGAACAATATGGTAACGCTCCTTGGATTGCAAGAATTGCTGTTATGCTTCCCTCCTTTATTGGTAGTGGTTTAGCTACAGTTCTTTACTTTTCCTATCAGCTTTCTAAAAATAAAACTTGGGGACAATTTAAAGCTCCGGAAAGCTCAAAAAATATTTTTCTGATTTTAATTATGGCATTGGTTTATTGTGCCTCCCTTATTATTTATGGTTTGGGTGCTTATAAACTAGGTGCATTAGGAACATCAGTAGGTTTTGCAATTTTTCAAACTAGTTGTATTATGGTAGCTAATATACTTGGTATATTTACAGGAGAATGGAAAAGTGCAGGCTCGAAGAGTAAAAATTGGATGTACTCTGGATTAGCTGTTATGGCAGTAGGTATTGTTATAGTTGCCTACGGAAATTTCATGCTAGCCTAAATAAAATTACCTCTTCTGGTTAGAAGATAAAAAATAAAATTGCCATCCTTTGAGATTTCTCAATTACGGATGGCTTTTTTATGTTCCAACTTTTCACGACCTCATCCCTAATTCATTTTGCTAGTTCCCTCTCCTGCAGGAGATGCTTAGACTGAGATTTTACATCTAGTAAAGCCATTCTTTTCCAATCAATTTTCATATATCGCCAAACGTATGCTCTCTAACAATTTGCTTCTATTATCTTTGCATTTTTAATACAAGATAAAAAGGAATGAATAAATTGACACTCGACAGGTTTCAAGGGAAAGGATGGTACGAATTCTTAGTTAAGAATTTGTGGAGGTATCCCAACAGATTACTTGCCTTAAAAGCCGCCATTGCAATGGGACTTTTGCTAATTCCTTTTCTTTTTTATGGAGCTGGTTTTATGGGAGTTACTCTTGCCTTAGGTGCACTGGCAGGAGCTCTTTCCGAAACCGACGATCATCCCAAAGGACGTGTAAAAGCACTTGCGCTCACCATTATCAGTTTTATGATTTCGAGTGCTTCGGTTGAAATATTGCGTCCTTTTCCCATTCTTTTTGGTATTGGATTAATTGGTTCTACCATTACATTTATTATTGTTGGTGGATTGGGGGAACGATACCGAGGCGTTACTTTCGGAGCCTTATTGGTAGCCATTTACACCATGTTGGGTGCCGATTTATCCCCAAATTGGTACTGGCAGCCCTTGCTTTTGCCTGCGGGAGCTTTGTGTTACGGATTGCTCTCTCTCCTATTACTTACCTTACGTCCAAACCGATTGTTGGAAGAACAACTTGCTCAGGCGTTCGAGGATCTGAGCTTGTACATGAAAGAAAAAGCAAGACTTTTCCCGAGTGATTCTAAATCGCAAGAAAAAATTCGCGGTCGATTGGCTACCTTAAATATTCAATTCATTAACTCACTGGAAAGATGCAAAAATGTACTCAACTCCTACTCCGATGCTGTCGACGATCCGAATGCACTGCGCCCTTATCTGCATAAATTTGTACTCCTACAAAGTTTGCACGAAAGAGCCTCATCGAGTCACGAACGTTACGATTTAATAAGCGATGAAGCCGATAATACCGAAATTTTAGAAGGCTTGGGGCAACTACTATTACAATTATCATTGGCGACTCATGAGGTTTCGAAAAGTTTACTGATGGGCACTATCTACCAGCATCCAGTTGCTCTAAAATGGACAATTGCTGCCTTAAAAGATAAAATTGCCAAACAAAGCCATACCACTAAGAGTACAAACCTTAGCCTACTGCTCCAAAATCTCACCCAGTCCCATTTTTCTTTGCAAAATATGAACTATTATGTGGATTCGGGATTGCTTCCAAAGGTAGATAGAGACACAAAAAATTTGTGGCAAAAACTAAGAGAACAGTTAAGTTGGACACATCCTCGATTTCGTTATGCCATTCGCCTGAGTACTTGTTTTCTGATTGGCTACCTTCTTATTTTGGCTTTCGATCTTGAAAAAGGATATTGGATTTTACTAACTAGCTTATTTGTATGCCAGCCTAGTTACAGCGAAACAAGACAGCGTCTTTTTCAACGAATTGTAGGCACTTTAAGCGGTGTGGTAATTGGCGTTTCCATTGTTCAGTTATTACCTACCGTTGCAGGACAGGCAGTACTTATGCTAGTTGCCGCTTATGCCTTTTTTGTTTGGTTGCGAAAAAACTATGCAATATCGGTTGTGTTTGTTACCATTTTCGTGATTGCAGCTTTTAATTTAATTGCAGGCAAAGGTGTAATCGTTATGGGTGCAAGAATGATGGATACTATAATTGGGGCTTTACTCGCAATTGCTGTTGTTCGGTTTATGTGGCCCGATTGGCAATACAAACGTCTGCCTAATCTTCTTTCGTCGGCATTGGAAAAAAACCACAACTACTTTAGTGCAATTCTGCTTGATTACAAAGAATCACAAGAAGATGATTTGAACTATCGAATTGCCAGGTATCGGGCACATCAGGCCGATAACGCACTCGCATTATCGTGGCGAGGAATGAGATTGGAACCTAAAAAACATCAGAAATTTCAGAAACATGCCTTTACATTAACCTATCTCAATCATGCTTTACTGTCGTACTTATCGGCTTTAGGCTCGCATCGAGATATCAAAAACTACATTAGCGACGACCAATGGGAAATGTTTCTTAGTATCGAGATCGAGCTAAGAAAAGCTGTTAGTGGATTGCAAAAATCGGAATCCTGTGCTTCTACACAAAGCATTAAAACGTTTATTGATGATTTAGGACAAAGAATCACAGATGTGGAACGAGGTACCGAGCGTCAAAAATTGGTTTTGCTATACAATATTGCCGAGGTTACGGAACAATTATTACAAGAAGCATCGGAATTATTTCAGGAGTAAATTTCAACCAGGCATGAACGAAACCGAATACTCAACCCAACAACCTAATAATCAGCCATAAGAAAGTAAAATGATTACATTAATTCTTCGATGGCTGTACGCCTAAACTTAAGAACATTTAATTTTGTTACTCCACGCATCGCTTTTTAATTATGCCGTAGTGCAGAATTGAAACACCACCAGCAAACAGCATATTTATCACAACTTGTTGTTTTTCAATTGGTGTTCGTAATTTACGAAAATGTATACATTTTGAACCAAAATGTTTAAGTAGAAAACACTCTTCATTAGCGAACTTTGTACCAAGATAATTTTATTAAAAAGAATTGAATTATGACTAATAATAAAAAATTTGGAACAAAAGGATGGACACCGGACTTAATGAAGGTGCAGAAAGGCAAAATATTTTTAATCACCGGTGCTAACAGCGGTACGGGATTTGAGGCTTCGAAGATACTTCTATCTAAAGGGGCAAAAGTAGTGATGCTGAACCGGAATCCTGAAAAATCAGAAAATGCCATTGCTACATTAAAACAAAAGCTTGGAAATAATATCGATGTGTCTTTTATACGTATGGATCTGGCAGAACAGGCTTCCATAAGAAAAGCAGCAGAAAAGATTCTTGAAGTGATTCCTCGCATAGATGCACTATTGTGCAATGGTGCCATCGCCCAAGTGCCTAAACAAAAATTCACTAAGGATGGCTTCGAAAGTCAGATTGGGGTGAATCATTACGGTCACTTTTTACTTCAAGCCTTACTCTTTCCTCTGATTGAAAAATCTAAAGGGAGAATTGTAGTTGTAGGTAGTGAAGGGTATAAAATGGGTATAAAAACAATCCAATTCGATGACATAAACTGGAATAAGAATTACAGCCCTAATGATGCCTATAGCCAAAGTAAATTGGCACAGATCATGTGTGTTTACGAACTGCAGAATCGGTTAAAAAAGGCGGGTAAAAAGGATGTCAAAATTTATGCCTGTCATCCTGGTGCTTCTTCTACCTCATTGATAAAAACCAGCGGTAGCTTACTAACACGCTTCATATGGCAACTGATGAAACTGTCTCCATTGGTACAATCAGCAAAAAAAGGCTCCTATCCCGAACTCATGTGTGCCACCGAAGAAGAGTTGAATCAGAAAGGATTTTATGGTCCTACAGGTCGAAATTATTGGACTGGTGCAGTAGGCGAATGTGAATTAGAACCTCATGCCACAGATAAAACAGTATCGAATAAGCTGTGGACCCTATCGGAAAAAGAAACAGGTATAAAGTGGAATTTTTAAAAACATAAAACATGGAAATACTAAAAACAGCTACCGATTGGGCAAAAGCCGAAGTTTTTTCAACCTCATTCTTTATTCTTTTCGGAGCCATCTTTGTTGTAGTAAGCATAGGCTTTTGGCAGTTAGGAAAAACAGATTTAGCGAAAGCATATATCGTTCCCACCTTGGTAGCCGGTGCTATACTTTTAACCATTGGGATTGGATTATTTTTTACCAATATATCAAGAATTTCAAACTTTACAGACGACTATAATCAGGATGCTTCAGCTTTTGTGCAGTTAGAAATTGATCGTGTCGATAAAACTTTAAAGGAATATAAAACCGTAGTTTTTAAAGCCATTCCTCTAATTATTGCTTCATGCGCGCTATTAATTCTATTCGTGAATGCCCCAATTTGGCGAGCGAGTATAATTACTAGCATTGCTATGCTAATCGTTATTTTATTAATAGACGGCACTGCCCATGCAAGAATTGAAGTCTATAAAGAACAATTAGCAGTAGCAAAAACCAGCATAACCAAAACGTATACACAGCATACACAGGTAAAAGATTGAGAAGCTTTTAATCGCCCTTACTGCAATGCGTCTAGCTACTATTTTTTAAATATTTGATAAGATTGTATGTTACAAGCACAGCTAATCCTTTATACCTATCGGACTTGCAACAAATTATAATTTTACATTAAATTTGTAGTAATAAAATGAGCATTCCTATTTCTTCAGGTAGCAACAAGCCCCTAAATGCGAGTTCCATGAGTCATCATTAAAATATTAATTTTAAACAAATGAATCATATAAACTTTAAAAATATTACAGAATTCAATCTGGCTCAGAATTTACCTGAACCTGAGAATCCTCTTTTTAGTATTGGTAGTAAAACGATGAATGTTAACAAGATACAAAATTGTGTTTCGTCGAACAAAGAAGTGAACTACACCAACCATTTTTACATTATCAGTCTTAAAAATATTGTTTCGGGTGAAATAATTTATGGCAGAACAAAATATGATTGCAATACAGGAACCTTGTTGTTTTCAGCTCCTAATCAAACGTATACTGTAAAGGATGTTGTGATTAGTTCTGAATCTTGGTTTATGGCTTTTCACGAAGATTTTATTCGAGGATTGGATATTCAGAAGCGAATTAAGAAATACAATTTCTTCAATTACAATGTTAACGAAGCTTTGCACCTTTCTCCAAAGGAGGAACAAACCATAAAAACAGTATTCCGAAATATTGAAACTGAGTACCAAAATAATCAGGATGAGTTCAGTAAAGAAATCATCATTTCTCATTTGGAAACACTTTTAAAATATGCCGATCGCTTTTACAAACGTCAGTTTCTAAATCGTAAAGAAATAAATAAAAGCCTGATTACTAGATTTAAAGATATTTTAGGTGCTTACTATGATAAAGGACAATTATCGGAAAAAGGAATTCCTACAGTAGAATGGTTAGCCAATCAATTGGGAGTGAGCCATCGTTATATGAGCGACACGATTAAAGCAGAAACAGGCAAGACAGCAATAGACCAAATTAACCTGTATTTGATTGAAGAAGCTAAAAATTTATTACTTGCACCTAACGCTTCCATTTCCGAGACTGCATTTAAATTGGGATTTGAATATCCACAATACTTTTCACGCCTATTCAAAAAGAAAACAGGACTTAGTCCAAAAGAATACATCGAATCGGCATCTTTGAACTAATTCTAAAGCCTTAGAATTAATAAGTAAACCATAGAAACCTGCACATGGCTTCCCCTGTAAAATATAAATTTCCTCTTAACAATCTATTTAAATTCAATTTTCACTTTATCGGTTTGTGCCATCGCTTGACATGTTAAAATCATTTTGTTCTTCCTATCTTCAGGACTCAAAGCCAAGCTTGCTTTCATTTTCACTTCGCCTTCCATCACATGAGCCTTACAAGTACCACAAATACCACTTCTGCATAAGTAAGGAACCGGCGCACCAACTCGTTCCAATCCTTCTAAAACACTTTCGCCTTCGGCTAGTTGAACGCTATAATTTTCCTTCTCAATACTTGCATCGACTATGGCATTTCCACTTGCAGTTAATCCTTCATCGCTCTCCTTATCTGGATTGGAAAAATACTCGAAATGGATAAATTCTGCAGCAACTCCCATCTCCATCAAGCTATCCTGAACCATTTGATTCATTCCATCTGGTCCGCAAATATAATACTCAGAATTTTCGGTAGGTGATGGATTTTCATGAAGAAAAGCTTTCACCATATCCACATCTATCCTGCCTCTTTTCCCCTCCCAAGGAGTTATGGTAAAATCGAGAAATCGTTTCGAAAGTGTTTGTATAATTTTCAAGCGATTGGGGAATTTAGCTTGCCAAGCTATCAATTCATCGTAAAACAAAATTTCGTGCACACTCCTATTTCCATATAGCAAAAACACTTTACTTTTTGGTGCTGCCAATAGTATAGATTTTAGCATGCAGTAAAAAGGTGTTATTCCACTTCCTGCTGCAAACAGGTAATAGATTTTGCTATCGTTTCTATCCAAATTTACCAGGAAATCGCCTTGTGGAACAGAAACCTCAACAAAATCTCCAACTTGTAAATTATTTGCAATATAATTGGAAATCAATCCCTCTTTTTGAATTTTCACACTTACCTGATAAAATCCATTTTTGTAGGGAGTATTATGCAAGGAATACATTCTTAACTCTTGCACTCCATCAATAATAAATCGAAAACATAAATGTTGCCCCGGACGAAACTCAAAAATTGGCAATAATTCATTTGGTATTTGCATACTTAATGTGATAGCTTCCTTTATTGGCTTTTGAATTTCCACGATGGGAATACGATAAAATTCTTGTTCCATAATTTTCCTGTTTTTCGGTTATTATCACTTTAAAGTACGGAGATTTTGGCAATTTTCCCCATAAAAAAACCACCTTGTAAAAAGGTGGTTATCTATCTTGTTGAATTAGTTATTAAACTGCTAACTCGTTTTTAGCATCTAATTTTCTGGTAATTCGTCCGTAAATGATTAAGGCTATAGCCGATGTAGTGGCAATGGCAACAAAGTAGTACCAAATATAATGAGCATGAGCCGAAGCTTGCTCCCATTCGGCATGATCGGCAAATAGTTTTGGATCCGGACAGTATTTAGACAATAAATATCCTGATAATCCAAACCCTAAAATCGACGAAATAAATGAATGCAGATGACTAAATCCCAAATACATACCTTCTTCTCCTTTTGGTGCTTGCAAAGAGAAATATTCTAAAAATCGCGGCGATATAAAGGATTCGGCAAAGCCTTGAAATACAATACCTACAATCATCATAAATGCAACCGGGTGCAAATCAAAAACACCTAAATTAATCGATTCAACTTCCAATAAATTCCCTGCGGCCATACACAATGCCGACACTGGCATAATAAACATACCAACTGTCATGGAAAAAAGCGCGGTTTTCTTTTGCATTAATTGTGTAATTAATCCTACAAAAAGGAATACAATTAATGGATTTACATTGGCATACCACGATGGTGAAGCTCCTTCACCTGCCATACGCAATACATATTTAGGCATGGTAGCATACAGTTGATGTTGTACCATCCAAAATCCTGTTACAATTAGGATTAAAGCAACCAATCGTCCGTTGGCAAGTACTCTTAGCAAGGCGTCCCAAATTTCCGACATGCTCTTGCCTTCTCCATCGTGACGAGTACTCTTGAAAAAGAAATAAACAGCAATTAATCCCAATAGAGTAGCTCCGGCCGAGAAATAATTTAAGGTAATTAAACCTTCGTTCCCCATGGCTTCGCGCAAAGGTTTCACAATAGTTTTTCCGGAAAATGCTCCAATATTCACCATGGTATAGAAGATAGAAAATCCTCTTGCACGATTGGCTACTGTTGTTTCCTTGGCAACGGTTCCCGTTATTACCGATTTTATAAACGAACCTCCAATCATGATTAGCATGATTATTGGAATAATAAACCATTTATGAGAACTATCCTCTAATCCGGTAAACACGGTAATCTTAGAATATTCGACTAATCCTGCAGCCTCCAACATCGTTGGAAAAATACCCAAACCTGCATATCCCAAACTTAATAAACTAAATGCAAGTAGTAATGCATTCTTAAATCCCATTTTATCGGCTAAAGCACCACTAAATGTTGGCAATAGATATAATCCTCCCGAAAACAATCCGGATATTAAAGCGGCTTCCACATCTGTAAAACCAAGTATTCTTGATAAATAAATGGTTATTACAATAAATACTCCGTAATATGCCGCTCTTTCCAATAACTCCACCGAGTTGGCTACCCAAAAGGCTTTGGTAAACTTCTCCTTTATCTTTTTCCCTTTTTCACTACTCATACTTCTTTCTTTAATTATATCTTAAGATGATCCCTTTTTTCTTTTAGGATCCTAAAAATAGTCTTACTTCGTGGATTTAGCAAGTAGGAAAAAGCAGATATTCAATAACATTTATTTTTAAACGATCGAAATGCGGAAAAAAAAAGGAGCCGCTACTGTTGTAACTGCTCCTAAAATAAATTTTATAATCGAGTATTTCGAAAGAAACTTTCTTACAAATTCTCAATTGCTGCTTTCAAATTCGTAACAGAAGGATGCGTATTGTTTCCGCCGGCTCTGCCATTTTCCTCAAAGAAAATAGTAAAAGCCTTTAAAGCTTTTGCCTTTTCTTTTTTATGTAGATAAATATTTGCTAGCATTAAATTACCCATAATTATTCCATTTTCTTTATCGGCAGCAAAATTTTGAGCAATTTTAAGAAAATCATCTACAATCTTTTCAGATGCTGCCAATTTAGGTGTTCTCAAAATTTCATCACAAATAGAATTGTAATTGTAGATGTATTTTCTCTCTCCTTTTAATACTTCAGCATCTTCAATTTTAGAATCGTACCATTTTTGCAACTGATTATTAGCAATATAAAAAGTGTATTCCACACCTTTTTTTATACGATCCAAACCATCCAAAGGAAACTCCTTGTTGCATTTTTGAATTTCAGCATCAAGTTCCTTTAAGTTTTTGCATTCTTTAGCATACTGGTTCAAATGAGCATAAATATTATTTCCAAATAAAGAGCTATACTCATACTCTTCCACAATTTCTTTTACCTTATCCTTATTCTTTAACAAGAAATTGAATTCCTTAGATCCATACGGAAAATTTGCTGCTGAAATAACATAGAATAAATCTTTTGTGAGGTATTTTTCTAAAGAGCTTTGCTTAATAATTTCTTTAGATACAACGGCCATATTTTCTTGATCGTACTGGGCTTTTACGGCTCCTAAATAGGTCATTAAAAACTCAAGGTCACGATTTCCACTTTCGAATTTAGCTTTAAGTGTACCAATGCGCATGGAAGGATCTAATGCTGCTTTTGCACCTTTAATTAAATCCTCAGCCGGCATTCCTCCCACTAACTTATGCACCGCATTTCCTTCTCCATCGATAAAAAGTAAAGTTGGAAAAGAAGTAACCTGAAACCTACTGCAAAGCTCCACACCTTCTCCTTTTTCCATATCCATTTTAATGCTTACGAAGTTCTTATTAAAGAACTCTCCTACTTCTTGTTGTGGGAAAATTTCTTTCGAAAGCCACTTACAGGGTCCACACCATGTGGTAAAACAATCCATAAAAACTAATTTATTTTCTTGCTTTGCTTTTGCTACGGCTTCGTTAAATGTGCCATGTTCAAATTCAATTCCCTGAGAAAATAAATTTCCACATAGAAATATGGCTACTACTAGTATTAATATTTTTTGCATCGGAATTATTTTATTTGTGAATATTACTCTTGTTTAGCTTGAATTTGCTCTAAATAATCAAATAATGACTTAACGTAGTTCTTCTCCATATCGTTCTTAGCCATCTTCTCCAATTTTGAAGCTACAATCTCCGCTTCCTTAAATTTACCACAAGCCGATAAAGCACTCATTAAAACACCATTATTTTTAAAAGAATCATCCGTTTTCAACGCTTCTTTAATCCACTCTTCTGCTTTTTGAGCTGCAATTGGAAATTCACTTATTTCACCATAAACAAATGCTCCTGCACAAGTTGCCAAGGCATTCGATTTATTTGTAGACGTCTCAATTTCAACCTGAGCTTTAGGTAGTTCTTCTTTGGTCAACGTCAAGGCTTCATCACGTCGTCCTTGCTTGATTAAAATGTTAATATATTTTACGCGCCACTCAACTGTATTCTCCAATTCAATACCTTTTAAGCACCATTTCTCAGCCATTTTTAGCTCATCAGGAATATCAACAGGCTTTTTTTGATAAAGCATAAAATCGATGTAGTTATTAATCTCCCATGCAGTTGCATAGTTAGCCACATGACTATCCACTTGATCACGATATTCTTTCTTGCTATAAGCATCCATTCCTCCTAAAACCACATCAAAATAAGTAGTAATATGATTTCTTAAAGACGGATTAACTATTTTGCTAGCTTCCTTCAACTCATCAGCTACTTCTGGTCCTTCGGAATTTACTCTTTTCACAAAATTCATTTTGTAAACCGTAAAAATCGCTAGGTCAATATCTGCACTACTTGCGTACTTTTCGAATTGACTTTTATTTTTTGTGAAATAGGTAAAAGCAGGATTTTTATAATCATCCAAGTATCTTGAAATAATTTCATAAACAACTTTAGAGTTCCACTTATCAGACTCCAATTCATTTAAATAGTTAGAAATAACATCTGCATAATTATTACCTGCCTCTTTTAAGGCTGATATATAGGATAGAACTGTAGCATCATCTCTCCTACCTGCATCATATTTTTCCTTAAGATTGGTTAATTGTTTTGTTGGGTCGTTAGCATTTTTTGCCAGATCGATAAATTCTTCACTATTTTTGCCACCTACTGCTTTGTATACTATTTTCCCATCACCATCAATAAATAATAAGGTTGGGAATGCTTTCACTTCATACTCTTTAGCAAAAGCGATGCCTTCCCCTTTTTCAGCATCTATCTTCATTGAAATAAAGCTGCTATTCATTAGCTCTCCAACTGTAACATCTTTAAAAACACTAGCTGCCATACGCATACATGGCCCACACCAATCGGTGTAAACATCTACAAAAATGACTTTATTTTCTGCTTTTGCTTTCGCTTTGGCCTCTGCCCATGTTCCATGTTCAAAATTGATTCCCTGTGAAAATAAATTTCCACCTAAAAATGCAGATAGAAGTACTAAAAGTATTTTTTTCATCTATAAACTATTAAATCGAATTTCTAGTTAAAAATCTCCTTCATTTTATTTCTCAAAATCTCACCATGTAAGCCTTTGTCTATAATTTTACCATTTGGATCGATCAAATAAATCATAGGAATATAAGTAATGTTGTAGGAGGCACTCACAGATTTAGTGTCGCGTACCTGAATCCAAGGCATTTCTTCCTGTTCTACTGCCTTTAACCAAGCTTTTTCATCGGCATCGGTACTTACACTTAAAACCTCTAATCCTTTTTCCTGATACTCTTTATAAACATTTTTCACATTAGGAATTTCGGCTCTACATGGTCCACACCACGATGCCCAAAAATCAATTAATAGGTACTTTCCTTTGTACGCTTCAATGGAAATGTTTTCTCCCTTATCGGATGGCAGATTAAAAATTGGTGCTGAATTTCCAATAGCAACTCTTTGCTGATTGTCTCTCCGAGATATCATTTTATTAATATAGTAGGAGTCATGAATATCTTTCGAGAAAGAGTTGATAATTTTATTAAAAGTTTCAATATCAGCAGCCCAATATTTCTCGTAAAATAATCGGCTTAAAGGAACACTAGCGGAATACTCTTTAGTTAAGCTCCAAAGAGTAGAATTGTAAGTATCTACTATTTCTTTTTGCTCTGCGGTAAGCTCGTGAGTATACTTTAATTTCTCGTAAGCCTTAAAATTTAATTGTCCCAAAAGTTGATGGTATTCATCATTCAATGCAGATCCTTTTCCTACCAATTCTCCATCTTTTTCAGTAATCGTAATTACTCCCGGCTCGGAAAATACAGTATAGCTTTTAAAAACATCTCCCATTCTAATATGCATAGGTCTGCTAGCCAAAGCGCCATCCATTTCTATTTCAAACTTGCCATCCACAATTTTCGCGTTATAACTTAAGCTATCCGATTCTTCTTTCGACTTTACTTCCTGATAGGGATAAACGACAACATCGCCATCGCCACCTGAAAGTTGACCTTTAATAATACACTTATCCGTTACATTGCTACATGAGAATAGCGTTACCAGTGCCATAAAGGCAAATAGTTTGGAAAATTTCATCGTAAAATAATTAATTGTTAATAAAGTAAGATCAGAAGGAAGTATACAATACACCTCTGGTTCTTAAAATAAATTAAACCGAAGTTCTCAATAGATGGTTTTTGGGTAGTAACCCCGGAATAATTCCGGGGCTGTAATTTTTACAAAGGCAATGCCTTTTTTTAGTTGCAGACTAACGAGGATTTTGCTCGATTTCTGGATTTTTCTCGATATATTTTCTTGCGAATGGCAGAGCCCATCGATTATCGCCAGGAGCAAGCGTGAAATTTTCACCATTTACTGTATGAACGATAGAAATATTTGCATTATCATAAGCATTATAACGACGAATATCGGTATAACGGGTTCCCATAAATGCTAATTCTCTTCTTCTTTCTTCCTTAACTATTTCAAGAGCTTCTGTAGCATCTGCTGCACTTAATGGAGCATAAGCTGCAGTTGCAATTCTATTTTCGCGAATCAGATTAATATCATCCATGGCTGCACTAATACCAGTAGCCCCTTTTCGTGCATTACACTCTGCTCTTATTAATAACATTTCAGGAACAGTTAATCCATACGAACTTCCTGTGTTAGTGCTATAGTAATAATAAAGATTCGTTCCTGGATTAGACCATTCATAGGTAATTTTACCTGTATAACGTAAATCATTAACCTGATCAAATAAATCCATAAATTCTTGAGAAGGATACATCATATAATAATCTGACAATGGATTTTTCATTAATAATTGTTCTTTGTTCAGATATCTTTGTCCAAAATCAAGTAAAGCCGGATACCAGTTATGAGCAGGCAAATCATTATAATTTGTTAAATAAGAATATAAACCCAAAGAAATATCAGAATACTTTAGAGCATTTGTAAAATCTCCCATTATTAAATAAGTTCTAGCCAATAATGCACTAGCAGAAGCTTTAGATGGTCTCCACAATTCAATTTGAGTGTCAGGTAAATAATCATACACTTCATTTAAATCGGCAAGAATTAGATCATATACCTCCTGCACATTTCCTCGGCTTAATGAACCTTCCAAAACAGGCTTTAATTGCATAGGTAAACCTAAATCGGTACTTGCAGTAGCAGGATCGTATTGTTTGGCATAAATATTAACCAATTTTAAATAGGCAAATGCTCTATGAACCTTAGCTTCAGCATATAACTTCTTTTTCTCATCTTCATCTCCAATTGTTCCAAGTACCTCATCAATAACTGTATTAAAAAGATAAATTGTAGAATAAGCTGTATTCATTTTCCCATCTTCTTCTGATTGTAAAAAAATATGCTCTTCGAATCGATAAGCTTTTGGCTGATATTCAGAATAGTAAGAACCAATCAAATCATCTCTTAAGTCGATATCATCAGATAACCATAAATCAGTATCCGGAACATCCGTAACTGCTGAACCTCCCCAGCCCTGCGTATCATCCAACAATAATCTATAATCATCTACCTTTGATGGAATTACTTTTCCTTTAGGCTCAATATCCATCCAGTCATCGCAGGATGTTGCGAAGACCATCAATATTAATAAATATATAATATTTTTCATTTTTTATATTTTTTATCGGAAGTTGTGTATTCACAACTTCCATATTACTATCAATTAAAATCTAGCTTTCAGACTAAATGTATATTCTGGTCTTCTTTTACCAAAACCATCCACCCCAATAATATTCTCTGGATCGGTATTGGAGTCGTTAAATGTGATTACTCCCAAATTTCTAACCTGAGCACCTACATTTAAAGCATTAAGACCAGTAGATTTAAACCAAGATTTAGGTAAATCGTAAGATAGTACTACATCATTAAAACGAATATGAGATGCACTTTCCACATTATGACTACCATAATTAGTATAAGAACTCCAATAGCCTCCAATTTCAGTAGGACTATCTGGTAAAACAGGAATATCAGTTATCTTTTCATCTCCAGGGTTTTTCCATCTAGCATCGAAATCTTCATGAACTGAGTTTAAAGTAAACTTGCTTCTCAAGTCACTGTAATCAATAGTTGGTGTTCTAAATTTGTGTCCCAATTTATAAGTTATCAGCATACTTAATCGCAAACCTTTATAACTTACCACATTTTGTAAGCTTCCATAGTACTTAGGTGTTGTTGTACCTTCGTACTTTAAACCTTCAACCTCCTCCATTTCAGTGTTGTGATCTATAATTTCTCCTTTTTCATTATACACCTGAGGCATACCTTCTGCTGAAAGTCCCGCCCATTTATAAGAGTAAAGGTGATTCAATGGCTTACCAACTCTTGCAGATCCTGTTCCATAATAACCACCGAACGCTCCGCCAACTGACTCATCTGACAATTCCACCTTCTCAACTCTATTTTTATTATAAGAGAAATTTGCAATTGCATTCCATTTTAAATCTTTAGTAAGGATCCCAACATTTATTGAAAAGTCCATCCCTTTGTTAGACATTTCTGCAAAATTCATTAAAGCAGAATCAAATCCATAAATTGCATTCAAGGATACGTTTCCTAACAAATCAACACTTTGCTTATTATAATATTCAATCGATCCAGAAACTCTATTGTTCCAAAGTGCGTAATCCAAACCAAAATTGGCTGTGGATGTTTTTTCCCATCTCAAATTAGGATTTTTTGGGTTATTGATATACGCAAACTTATATTGTGTTTGATAATCTTGACCAATTGAAGCTGTTAAATATGGGCTGGTTGATTTGTCAATGTTACCACCTGTACCATAAGTCATACGAAGTGTTAAACGATTGACAAAATCAAGATTTATAAAATCTTCTTTATGCATTTGCCAGTTGGTACCAACAGACCAAAGTGGAACATTTCGATACTCCTTACTGGCTCCAAATAAATTTGAATCATCTAAACGTACACTACCGGTTACTGTATATTTATCATCTAAAGTATATCCAGCATTTCCGTAATAAGAAGCATACCTGTTTTTTTCATAGACAAAGGTTGTATTATCTTCAAGTTTAGAAGGCCAATAACTAAATGCTCTTGGGTAATCGGTGTCGTAATTCATACGCTTAAATTGCAAACTAACCGGATCGTATCCAAACTTTGTCATATTTGAACTTTCATATTCTGTTTGACGAAGTTCCGTACCTGCAATAGCATATACCTGATGTTTGTTATCATTAAAAGATCTGTTGAAATTCAATTGTGCTCTGCTTGTAAAAGACTTGGCATATGCATTTGCATCCGCTCTCGCTTCTCCCATAGGAATTGGGTATACCATTTGTCCATCACTTCCTATATGAGCACGCGTATTTACCATGTCACGTACATAATAGGTATCTTCATTGTATAGATTTTGACCTTTAGAGTTTCCCCATTCATATTGGTAACGGCCTTCAAAATCCAGACCTTTAAAAAGATTTATATTTAAACCTGCTTGCATTCTTAAATCAACATTCTTTGTAGAATTATCTTTATTCTCGAACTCCTGATACAAATTATAAGTCCAATCGTAAGGAGAATTATTGGCCATGGCATGAGTATCCTTTCCTGCCTGCGAATATGTCCAAGGCTGAGGGATATAATCACCATTTGCATCCAAAATCTGCTGATATTGAGCTAAATTAGCTAAACTTCCTGCTGCATTGTTATCACTATTCCTTATTGTAGCAGAAATACCTGCATTAAAGCTAATTCGCTCTGACAACTTTGTTTGTATTCTTAAATTAGAAACAATACGATCGTTATCACTTCCTTTCAGATAAGCATTATTATCGTCATAACTTAAAGAGGCATAATAATTACTCTTGTCGGAAGCACCACTAACTGCCAAATGATATTGCTGACGAACCGCTTTTCTTAAAAATAGATCGGCATACTCGTCACGAACATCGATACCTTTTAAACGATTAATTATGGCATCTTTATCAGCTTCTGTCATCTGACCATCGTTATATCTCAAATAGGCATCAAGGCCTTCATTATAAGCTGGTTGACTCAGGGCCCATGGAGATGCAAGCTCTTTCCATCCATTATCAGCAAAGTGTTTTTCCAACTCTAAAAACGATTCGGTAGAAGCTCGCTTCAAGCTATAAAGATCTGGCTCTGCCATTAATGAAAGTGTAGAAGAAAAATCTACATTGGTTTTTCCCTTTTCAACTCCTTTTTTAGAAACAATTACAATAACGCCATTAGATGCACGTGCTCCCCAAATAGAAGCTGCAGCCGCATCCTTCAAAATGGTCATACTTTCCACATCATTAGGATTTAAACTTTCCAAATCTCCTTCGATAGGAAAACCATCCACAACAATTAAAGGAGTAGTACTTGCATTCATCGAAGAAACACCGCGAATTGTAATCACTCCATTTTCGAATAGCACCCCTGAAGTTTGTCCTTCTAACTTGTCGATAATATTTAAGGTAGATCGTTCCTCCAATGCTTTAGTAGAAACCTTTTCGAAAGCACCTGTTGCACGTTCCTTCGAAATAGTTTGGTATCCAGTAACAACTACTTCTGCCATTTGCTCAGAATCTGCTTCCAGACTTACATTTAATAAACTCTGTCCGGTATAAACCACTTCTTTTGGCAACATACCTACAAAGGAATAGACCAATACGGCACTAGTTCCTTCAATTTTAATGGTGTATTTTCCATCAATATCGGTAGCAACACCAGTTGTGGTACCTTTAACAACTACAGAAACGCCAGGCAGGGGAACACCTTCGGTATCAGTAACTTGTCCGATTAGAGGTTTTTTTTCTTGTACTTGTTTCTGTGGAGTTGTTTTAATCGTTTCTTTTAAAGTAATTACCTCCTCTTCCACTTCGCATTCCAGTCCTTTATCTTGCAGAATCCGATCAAGTACTTTCTTTACCTCTTCATTTTCAACTACAATATTAATTTTGTTTGACTCATCAAACAATCCTTCTTTGTAAATGAAGCGCAAACCTGTTTGTTGTTTAATTTCGTTTAAAACTTCAAAAATAGTCGCTTGTTCCATATTCATGCTCACTCTTTGATTTTGTGAGAAGCTCTTGGCTGTTGCACTATACGCCATAACGAGGATTAGAAAAACGAAGATTTTCATTTTCAGTAAGATTTTTAGCCATTTCCAGGTAGGGAAACAACTTAATTGGTTGTTTTTTTTCATAAATTTGGGTTCTTACGAGTTAATAAATTGAATAAATATTTTGCAGATATTTATTCTAGAGTTAATTCAGCGGAAAGTTTTTGCAGAACTTTCCGCTTTTTTATTTAGATTTTACAATGATTACATCGTCGTTAATGGTAAATCTCATATTGGAAGATTTTTCCATAAAATACAAGAGTTTATCAATCTTGGTATATCGTTTCATATCACCGGAAAATAGTACTCCTCTGGCGCTATTATCTTCAAAGAAAACTTTCACATTATACCATCTTTCCAGTCGCAACATGATTTCTTCGACACTTTCGTTCTGAAATAAAAAATTGCCATCTTTCCAAGCTATATATGGGTAAACATCAACCTTTTTAGTAATCATACTATTGCTTACTGCATTGGCAGTTAGTAAATCACCTGGAATCATTCTCTGTTCTTTATTCAAATTCTCCATGCTTACACCAACACTTCCTTCTACCAGTACTGTTTGAATCAAATTCCTATTATATGCATTCACATTGAATTTTGTTCCATACACCTTAATATCCTGCTGAAACGAATTCACAATAAATGCTTTCTCTCTATTATGAGCTACTTCGAAATATGCCTCTCCTTTTAAATATACTTTTCTAGTATTTTCTACAAACTGAACAGGATATCTTAATTCCGAATCTGCATTCAGCCAAACCTTAGTTCCATCGGCTAATTGCAAATTAAATTCCTGTCCACGAGCTACTTTAATCGTGTTGTAAATTAATTCCTTACTACTAATTTCTTTACTTTCATATACAACTCCCGCCAATGAATCTACTTGAACCAAAGCACCATTTGTCTCCTTTAATAATTTTTGTGTGCTCATTATCTGAACACGTTCGCCAGTGGATAATATTAACTCTGCACCTTTTTTTCCTGGTTCAATTAGAATTGTTTTAGCTACTTGTTCTTCCTTACTATAATCTGAAAGCAATAAGGTAACACTTAATCCAATTAGTAAAACAACACTGGCAGCAATCGACCAATAAGGAAACTTTCGTTTGGCAATTAATTTCTCTTCCACTTTTCTTTTGGCTTCAAACTCGTTTATTTGATCCCAATTCCGAACGTTGTTCATTCGGTAATAATTTTGTACAATCTCTCGATAAGTCTTTTTATTATCACTATCGAGAGTTAACCATTCCTGAAGATTTTCGATTTGTTCTTCGGAAGCTTCCCCTTTTAAATAGTCTAGAATGTCTAGTAAAGTATCCTCTTTTGGTGTCATCGCATTTTTTGATTTGTTAGTGAAACAAAAAATAGTAAAAAAAGGGTGAATAAAAATGAATGTTTTTTATAAAAAAAAACTAAAACCTAGCAATACGGCTGTTTTGAATGTACCTAAAAATTAAGTCAGTACTTCAATAGAAGAATAAATGGAGTTAATTAATACAATATTCTCGATGAAGAATAAAGATTTTTTGCGAGAATAGATAGTGAAAATACTTATTTCGATATTACATGAAAAAAAGATAAAAAAGATCTTTGTGATTTTTAAGGCTCTCTTTCAATTTTTGTGTCCCAATTTTAAGCAGTGTTTTTACAGTATTGATTGAAACATCGAGTTCTTCTGCTGCCTCTTTGTATTTCATTTTTTGAATCATGATACACTCCACCACCAAACGAGTTTTCTCTGGCAGTTCATTTAAAGCTTCTTTTACCTTATTGATACCTTCTTCGGCTATTTGTTTGGCTTCTTCTTCAGCAATATCCCAATGAGAAAATCCGGCAGAACCTGCAAGTACATCAATTTTCTTAATATGATTTAAGGAAGCATTTTTTACTAAAGTAAATAAGTATGTGCTTAATGAATTTGTATGTAGCTTATTGTATAATTTATTATTCCAAAACTTAACAAATTGTTCCTGAACAATATCTTCTGCAGTATGAATATCATTTAAATAAGCATTGGAAAACAAAACTAAAGGTTTGTAATATCTTGAAAATAAAAGACTTAACGCTTTATCTTCTCCATTACGGATATTATTAAGTATACTTTGGTCAGAAGTCATATTTGTGTGGTTAGAACACAAATATATTTAGGATTTTGGAATATCATAGATATCTTGAAAAAAAATTCAAAATAAAATTGAATTAAAATTGCAACACTATAAACACAATAAAATAATATTCTTATCCTAAAGGAATGAAAATAACCTGCTCCAACAGAACTAGTTTCACTACCAATCTTTCTTCAAATAACTAATTATTTTATAGTAAGTTCTGTTATAATTTCTCCATCGATCTTGTTGCCTCCAACTGAAACATCACCAACTTTAGATGATAAAAAAAAAGCTCAGGGAATACCTGAGCTTTAACTATATTTTAAAATGATTTATTCCCAATCGAGAATCACTTTTCCACAATTTCCTTCTTCCATGATATCAAATCCTTTTTGAAATTCGGATGCTTTGAATCGATGAGAAATCATTGGAGATAAATCTAATCCACTCATCAACATCTGCTCCATTTGGTACCATGTTTCGTACATCTCGCGTCCGTAAATTCCTTTCAACTGAAGACCTTTAAAAATAATATTGTTCCAATTTACTTTGGTTTGGGCTGGCAAAATACCCAAAAGAGAAATTTTACCTGAGTTGTACATGTGAGAAACCATATCGCCAAAAGCGGCCGGTGCTCCCGAACATTCTAGTCCTATATCAAAACCAATCATTCCCAATTCTTTAATTGCGTCATCAAGGTTCTCTGTTAGCGGATTAATAACACGATCGGCACCCATTTTCTTTGCCAATTCTATTCTGTAAGGATTGGTTTCTGTCGCAACTACATATCTGGCACCTGCAAATTTTGCAATTGCTACACACATGCTACCAATTAATCCTGCACCAGTAACCAAAACATCTTCCCCAATAATTGGCCATGAAAGAGTGGTGTGTGTTGCATTTCCGAACGGATCCATAATTGCGAGCAACTCATCATCGATTTTATCACTCATTTTCATGAGATTTGATGAAGGAATAGCTGCATATTCTGCAAAAATACCATCGATATTCACCCCAATTCCAACGGTATTTTCACACACATGCTTACGTCCACGTCTACAGTTACGACAGTGTCCGCAGGCAATATGTCCCTCACCAGTTACACGATCGCCAATTTTAAAACCAGTAACTCCCGCTCCTAACTCTGCAACTTCGCCAACATATTCGTGTCCGATAATCATACCCGTTTTAATGGTATTTTGTGCCCATTCATCCCATTTATAAATGTGCAAATCGGTACCGCAAATTGCCGTTTTTCTAATTTTCACAAGAACATCGTTCACTCCTATTTTAGGAACATCGACTTCTTTCATCCACAAACCTTTTTCAGCTTTGGATTTTACAAGCGCCTTCATTTTAGTCATTGTTGTTTTGTTATATTGTTGTTGTGTAAGTATTTAAATATCTGCAAATATGTGTGTTGCATATTTGATTAATCTATTTCGAAAGTATAAAAACTAAATTAGATTTTCAATATCTACTTTATAAAATATATCTATTTTCGTCGCTTTAGCAAAGTCTTTCTGTAGCTTCCTATCGGCGAAAGCCTTACAGAAATTAAAAGCCGACTAAAATCTATATTAGGTGCAAAATTCCTTTGTTTTTTTTTACTTCTCAACTTTATAAAAGCGAAACCCGGTATCAACCTTCGGATATAGCTTTCCCGCTCGAATAATTCTATCTCTAGCAAGATCCGAAATAGTAGAAAACCCCATTCGAAATGCATCCGAATCCTCCTTTACTAATTCTATATTCTGAGTGCAGATAAAAGATCGGTTAAATGTCTGTTTTTCGTTCCCTTTAAAGATAGCATGAGCCATGGATGCAGAACCAGCAAACAGATCCAAAATGATATCCTCCGCCTCGCTTAATTGCTCCAAAAGAAGAAGTAGCAAATCGGTTGGTTTTGGATACTTAAAAGGCAGTCCTTCTGCATATAGGTCTTTCAGCTCCCGGGTTCCTTTACTGGTTGGTATATCAGTAATAATGGAAGAAATGGAATTATAGAGACTTTTTAGTTCCGATTTGTATTTTTTCAGGAGAAACCGTTTGCCTTTTTCTTTGGGGAATATCAATTTTCCGGAAGCAAACCATTCCTGCACCCGGTTTTCTGAAAAAGCCCAATATCGCCCTACTGGTGGCAGATATTCTTCTTTTGTAAAAGGATTAATGATCGTAAAACGAGAATTGGAATTACCACTGGCTGCCGAAGGATTATCGGAGATCCAATCGCCTTTTGGATCACAATCGGGATTGGAATAATTGGATAAATCTTTGCCCTCGCCTTTTAGTTTAACTTTTTTTGCATCCTTAGCGTAAAGTAAGATGTATTCGTGATTAGTGGCAAATAAATTGCTTGTAAGGGATGAATTCGACCGATTTACCCACACAAAACAGCCTACAAAATTATCCTCTCCAAAAACCTCATTACAAATCACTTGTACATTTGCTTTTTCACTTTCATCAATAGAAATAGCTATGGTTCCATCAGCGGTTAACAGTTGCTTAGCTAATACAATACGCGGATAAATCATGTTTAACCAATTGGTATGAATTTCGCCACTTTCAATTTGATTTTTCAGACTAGAATCAACTCTCTCAATTCCCGAATCGTTTAAAAAATCGAGGTATTGATTCTGGCTAATTTTAAAGCGATCGTTATAAGCAAAATCATTGCCCGTATTGTATGGCGGATCGATATAAATCAATTTAATTTTTCCAACGTATTCTTTCTGCAACAAGCACAACACGTCTAAATTATCTCCTTCTATCAACTTATTTCGGGTTGTTTTTGGCCGAAGCGATTTTACTTTGTCGAAAACCAATTTGATCTCCTCATAATCACCTGCTTGCGGTATCGAATTTCCCTTTCCAAACCATGTTAAGGCATAATTCGATTCCTCTTGATAATGCTCTTTTCCCAAATAAATTTTTAACTTCTGAACATCCAACTTATCGTCCACAAAAAGCTGTGGCAGAAGACTTCTTAGTTCCGTTATTTTTTTTTGTTTCTGATAGAAAGAGAGTAGCTTTTTTCCTTGCATCGTAATACCGATTAGTATCTAAAATTACACATTCTTTTCACTTCGTTTACGACTGTGTTTTAGATATCTATCGGCATTATACGAGTGTGTATGTTTATTTCTAATATCGTATAACAAGTCTGAAGTAATATGATTTGTTTCACAAACCTACAAATTTCGATCTTGAAAAAAAATCAAAAAACTCTATTTCATATGATTAGTATTTTATGTTTTTGCCATATGGAACTTACCATGCTGGAATAATCATCTCCCTGTGTGTGGAAAGTTTTATACATGGACGTTTCATATGATTAGTATTTTATGTTTTTGCCATATGGAACTTACCATGCTGGAATAATCATCTCCCTGTATGTAGAAAGTTTTATACATGGACGTTTCATAATGATAAAATGCCTAAAATTCCTGATGCAGAATTAATTTCTCATAGAAATACTCATCTTCACCACTTATTCGAACCAAATAAACATCATCAGGCAAATTAGCGGGTAATGCGTCTATACAAAACTGATTCTTTGAATCTAAATTTAAATACACAATCTCACCCGCTAAATTAATCACTTCGATTCTATACATCGCTTCTTTATACATATCTATATTGACTATTTTTATCCCCCCTTATTCGACACTAAGCATAACCGACTCAACATTCACTTTCCTTATGTTATTAAAAGTTAAGATAATTGTAAGTAATAAACAACAATTATAGTTCCCAAACTTTCTAGCATCGAGTTTTTGTTACCTTTGCGCCATGCAAGCAAAAAATATGGATACTAAAAAGATTTTAGAGAAGCTATCGATTCAGGAATTGAATGAGATGCAAAAAGAATGTGGAAAAGCTTATGCAAAAAATAGCGATCTGCTTCTAATATCCCCAACAGGATCGGGAAAAACATTGGCGTTTTTATTACCCATGCTTGCAGCATTAGATCCTGAAACAGATGCCGTTCAAACCTTAATACTAACTCCTGCCCGAGAACTTTCTTTGCAAATAGAGAGTGTTTTTAAAAGCATGGGTACTGATTTTAAAGTGAATTGTTGCTATGGCGGGCATCCGATGTCAACCGAAAAAAACAATTTAAAAACTCCTCCTGCAGTTCTTATTGGTACTCCTGGACGAATAGCCGATCATATTCGCAGAGGAAATTTTGATTGTAGAAATATCAAAACCTTAATTTTGGATGAGTTCGATAAATCGCTTGAATTAGGTTTTCAGAAAGAAATGATGGAAGTAACACAAGCACTTCCCTACAAAATAAAAAAGGTGCTTACCTCTGCCACCAACAAAATTGAGATTCCTGCTTTTGCGAAACTAAATTCACTAATAGAATTGGATTTTATTCCGAATGCAAAGCCAATTGCCTTGGATCAAAAGAAGGTGATATCGGTGGAAAAAGATAAATTAGCGACTCTATTTCAATTGGTTTGTCATTTAGGAAATCAGCCAAGTCTGGTATTTTGTAATCACCGCGAAGCGGTAGAACGAATTGGAAAGCATTTTTTAAACGAAGGCATACAATGTGATGTTTTTCATGGAGGATTGGAACAGGACGATAGAGAAAGAGCTCTTCTCAAATTCAGAAATGGGAGTCACCATCTGCTTATTGTAACCGACCTTGCTTCGAGAGGATTGGATATTCCTGAAATTAAGAATGTGATTCACTACCAGTTACCAAGAGTGGAAGAAGCATTTATACATAGAAACGGACGAACAGCCAGAATGAATGCCGAAGGAACCTCCTATTTAGTGCTTGCTCAGGAGGAAACACCTCCTGAATTTATTCCTGAGGATATTGAAATTTTAGAACTAAAGGATGACTTGCCATTGCCAGCTGAACCGGAATGGGAGACTCTTTATATTTGTCTTGGGAAAAAAGAGAAAATAAACAAAATTGACTTGGTTGGGTTCTTTTGTAAGGTAGGAAACTTAAGAAAAGACGAATTGGGAAAAATTGATGTTTTGGATCACTCCTCGTTTGTTGCTGTAAAAAGAGGAATAGGGGAAAAATTAGCACGTAAATTGAAAAACGAACTGATTAAAAAGAAGAAAGTTAAAATTCAGGTTTCTTACTAGTTTGTATTCAACAAACAAAGCTTAAGACTGGTTATTTTTATGTGCAAAAAAAACTAAGGCAGACTAATCTCCAAAAAATTTATCGAGAAAACGAGTGAGCACTTTTTTAGTTTTGGATTCTTTTTCCAAAACTAAATTTTGTGTTGAAATGTCTCTGAATATGACTTCCCACTCTGGTAAGCCACCAAAATTACGATCATCGATATATAAATCAGCATATATTTTTCGACTCACCGTATCGTCAAACTCCTCTTCGGGATAATTACTGTTTACCGCATAAAATTCCAAACCTCTTTTTTCACAATAATCAACAGCTTCAAAAAGCATTTCTTCGGTTCGGTAAGTCCATAAAATAAGTTGGTGTCCTTCCTTTTGCAGAGCAATCAGACTTTCAATAGCAAAAGGAATCTCGCTTCCTATTTCTGGATATTTATGTTGTACTATCGTGCCATCAAAATCTACTGCAATAATCATAAAGGAAATAATTAGGTGTCAATCTGTTCTATAAATATAGAATTATTTTATTCTATATGAATGATTAACGAACAAAAATGGCCCGAATTGTGATTCAGGCCATTTATTTTTTCTATGTTAATTACTGGAAAGCTTTTCCCAAAACCGCCGAACAATTCCTGGCGAGCTATCTTCGTAATAATAACCGTTTCCACTCAAACTTCGTAACGAATTGGATTGATAACCATTCATAACAACATCATTTAACACCAACGAAACGTTAGATAAAGTGCCTTTAGCTGCCAATTGATTCACAAAATCTATTTGCCCGCGATGACTAAATCCCTGGCGAAGAACAAATAAATTAGCATCCATAGATTTACCTGTAATGATTCCATCGGTTACCATGGAAAGAGGTGCATTATCGATAAAAATATAATCGTACTTTCCATTCATCTCCTCTAAAAATTTCTCGAACCTGCCATTTTCCAACAGTTCTGCCGGATTTGGAGGAACAGGTCCAGAGGTAACACAATGAAGATTTTTAATGTATGTTGTCTGAATAATCTCACTACTCTTGCTATGATTAATTAAGTAGGTGCTTAATCCAAGCGTATTATCCAAATCGAATGCAATTTCGATTTTTGGCTTGCGCAAATCGGCACCAATCACTAAAACCTTCTTATTATTCATTGCAACAATAGTAGCCAAATTAACCGTTGCGAAAGATTTTCCTTCTTCGGGTATTGTAGAATGAATTCCTACAATTTTAGTGGAAGTATTTGGCAATACATAACTTAAATTAGTCCGCAAGCTTCGAAACGACTCGGATATAGCCGATCGAGGATGATAAAACACTGGAACCGCTTCGCTGTATTTATTGTGAGCAATTGTTCCCAACATAGGTAACTGTGTCTTCTTCATCACTTCTTCCTTATTCTGAATGTTATCATTAAAAAACTCTTTTAAAATGATAATTAAAAACGGAAGACCAACACCTAAAAACATACCAATCAGCAAATTAATAGCTGTTTTAGGTTTTGTTTTAACGATAGTTGCCAGTCGGGCCGGATCAATTATTTGTGAATCGGACACATTAGAAGCTTTAGCAATTGCAGCTTCGGCACGCTTTTTAAGTAGAAAAGTATACAGCTCGTTGTTTAAATCGAAGTTTCTTTTCATGCTTACAAGTTTTTGCTCGTGCTTTGGCATTCGGGCCAATTGCTCTCGAACCGTCTCCATTCTTGCACTTAAACTTTGCACTTCAATTCGAGAGTTTGCAACCATGCTTTGAAGGTTCTCCTCTAGACTTTGCTGAATAAGCTGAATTTCCTTATTCATAATAAGTAAGCTCGGATTTTTATCCTGAACACTGTACGAAAGCACCTCACGTTTCCCATACAAATCGGTCAACTTAGCCACTAAGGCATCTAATGAAGGATCGGTTATCCCAGTAATGGAAGGTGCAATAACTTGTTTCATTTGATTTACATCGTCCAAATTACGCAAGAGATTTTTATAGTAATCCAAAGAAATTTGAGCTCTAGACAACTGATTTTCCAATTCCTCCACTTTGGCAACAATCACACCAGCTTCCTGTCCCAAATCAACAATTCTGTTTCTCGATCTGAAATTAGTAACACTTTGACCGGCCATTTGAAGCGAATCAACGATTCCTTCCAATTGAGAATCGATAAAACGTACGGTACTCTCCGATTTTTTATTTTTTTCGATCAAACCAAATTGAATATAAACCCAGTTTAGTTCATTTAAATAGTCTACGCCTCTTTCAGGTTCCGAATCATCAATTCGAAGATGTATCAATTCCGCTTTTTTCTCCGCAACACTTATGGTCATGCTCTCCATATATTTCAGAGTTAGCACATCTAAATCGTTAAACACGAAATAATAATTTTCATGCTTATCAATACCAGTTTCCTTCTGCTTAATTAAAAAATGAAAATATTTATTTTTAAATGGTCGGTCGAAAAACACTGTCTCCTCGAATTTAACGTGCACCTCATCGCCTTTGTAATCTGCCTTTCCATCCACTTTTATGCGGTAAGTTTGAGCATCTACCTGAACAATTGAGATTGGCAGGTCGCAAATATTATCTCCATCTAATTGCTGTACTTCAAATGGTTCTTTTCGATATAAGCCTTTGTTGGAAAATAATTGCTTTTTATACCAAGATTGATTCCAAGCCAAATTTCGCATTGCCTTGCGATTGATGGTATAGGATTTAAGTATTTCCAAATGATTTTGTATGTTGCCTTTTTCTTGGATTCTGTAACCATCGAACATACTTTGTGCATTAGTTTCCTCTGCATCAACATGAATCAAAAGAGAACTTCTCATCATGTAAACTGGAGTAGAATATTTGCTTATAAAATAAGCCAGAAGAATCCCCATAACTCCACATACCGCAAACAACTTCCATTGCGACAAAAGACGATAAAGAAATTCCTTCACATCCGGACCATCTTTTTTATCAAAATAGTCCATTACATCATCCACATATTTCATATGATTATAATTTGTTTTTTAGTTGCCATATGGAACTTACCATCCTGGAATAATCATCTCCCTGTGTGTAGAAAGCTTTGTACATGGACGTTTCATATGATTATAATTTGTTTTTTAGTTGCCATATGGAACTTACCATCCTGGAATAATCATCTCCCTGTGTGTAGAAAGCTTTGTACATGGACGTTTCATATGATTACAATTTTATGTCTTTGCCATATCGAACTTACCATATAATCATCTCCCTGATAATCATCTCCCTGTGTGTAGAAAGCTTTATACATGGACGTTTCATAGAGCCCTTTTTAAGATTCGCAGAATCTTTATCGAATAATTAAACTTGTTATCAAAACTGCCGTTGATACTGTTGATAGTAACAAGCTATAAATGGCAGAATTCATATTCGTATTTTTAATTTTATGAGGTTCGACATAAACCACATCGTTGGGTTGCAAAAAGAATGCCTCCGATTTTAAAAAGTCCTTCTTTGTTAAATTCAAACGAAATGTTTCGCTTTGTGTCCCAGAAGTTCGCATTACCAAAACCCGGTCTATTTTCGCATAATCGGTAATTCCATTTGCCATACTAATTGCTTCCAATACCGTTAAGCTACTATTATAATTGTAATAAACGCCCGGAGTTGCAACTTCACCCATCACACTAACTTTGTAATTCAGCAGTTTTACTTTTACACTGGCATCTTTTAAATATTCGTCTGCACGCTCCTGAACCTTGGCTTGTGCTTCTGTTTGACTTAATCCGGCGATCCCCACATGTCCTAAAATTGGCAAGGCAATATTGCCATTCGAATCTACCTGATATCCATTTAAATACTGATCGGATTGCTGGCTATACAATTGCTGAACACCGCCCTGGCCTCCAATGCTTTGAGCTGGATTATACAATTGGTTCACTTCTGGATTTAGGGACTTAATACTTACAAAAAGGTTATCGTTTGTTTTTATCCGATATTCGGGAACACTGGTGGTAAATTCGGCCGCCAATACTTCTGCTTCGGTATCCTGAAGGTAAACTAAGTCCTTTTCCGAACGACAGGAACTAATACTGATCACAAGAATGAGGCTCATCAGAAATAAATAAATCTTTTTCATGGTCTTGGTTTTTTATTGATACTCGTATTAATTGATATAGATTATTCTATTGCCCCTCACCAGTGAACACAACTTTAATGGTGCTGAGAAATAGCATTAAATCCAGTTTTAACGACCAGGTGTCGATATAAAGCATATCTAGTTTCATCCATTCTTCGAACGGAATATTATTACGGCCAGACACTTGCCAAATACAGGTAATTCCCGGTTTCATACTTAATCGGCGGCGTTGCCAACGTTTATATTGTTGCACTTCGGAAGGAATTGGTGGACGAGGGCCCACAATCGACATTTCGCCCTTTAAAACATTAAAGAATTGTGGCAACTCATCCAAAGAGGTTTTCCGAAGAAACCTACCTACCCGAGTTACTCTTGGATCGTTCTTAATTTTAAATACCGGTCCCGATTGTTCATTCAGGTTTTCCAGTTTTACCCGTAAGGCTTCAGCATTTTCGACCATAGTTCGAAATTTTAAACAATCGAAAATACGTCCATTTAAGCCTACTCGCTTTTGACGGAAAAAAATGGAACCGCCATCTTCAATTTTTATTGCCACCGCAATAGCCAATAAGACAGGTGATATCAACACTACTATAAAAAATGAGAATAGAAAATCGAGTAGTTCCTTTACCTTTAGTGCAAAGTAATTTTTTGTAGTATTGGAAAAAGTTAAAAATGGCAACTCCTTAAAATAAGTAAGATGCGATTGTTTACTTACAACACTTAATAATTCAGAATAAACACGAAAGGTGACTCCCACTTCGGAACAAGCATAAATTAATGCCCGAACTTCCTCGTTATCAAATTTTCCTTTGCAGTAAATCACTTCATCCACCACGTTGGCATCGATAATTTCGCTAAGTTGAAAATGTTCGTGTAATACCCGAACATGCGATTCATATTTTGTTTTTATTTGCTTTCCGTCGGACATAATTGCCCAAACATTGTACCCCCAATCGCGAATAAAAAGCATTCTATCGATAAAATGCAGATAGGATTCATCGTCGGCAACAATTAAAACATTTCGAGTATTATAACCTTTCCCTCTTAACAATTTAAATATCCGATAACTTAGCATCCGAAAGCCAAAAAGCATTATCAGATTTAAACATGCAAACAAGGCTAAAATAAGAGTTGGTACAGAATCGATTAAGAATAAGCTTCCTAAATAAAGTAATCCTGAACTTATAACCACCAATGCGAAATATTCTGCAAACAATTCGGAATAAGTTTTTACACGAAGCATTTTTCCCAAATTCAGCTCCTTAATCAGGGTGTACCAAATAGCTATAATCAGCAGGTAAATTGTATTGTTATCGTGAATAGCGATACTAACCGGCCTTAAAAAAGTGTTAACTGCCCAAGCGACCACCCAATAACAGGCAACGGATAAACCTACCTGCATGAGCGTACTTAAACGGGCAAGGGTTTGTTCTCTTCCTTTAATCATGGTTTTATGGTTTTAAAGTGAATTTATACTTAGAGAAACAGGTACTTAGCTAATTGTTGGTTGGTCAATTATTACCTGTGAACTCTTTTTATCTGAAGAATTTTTTAATTCGTTCTTTGAATATGTAGTAGAGAAATAGTGAATTGGTAATTAAATATCTTTTCCACATTCTCCCGGGTTCTTGCAGGAAGCGGTAAAACCATTCCAAGCCCCAATTTTGCATCCAAAGGGGAGCTCTTTTTACTTTTCCGGCCACCACATCAAACGAGCCACCAACCCCCATTATAAAAGGCACTTTTAGTTTCTCTTTGTAGGTATTTAAAAAAATCTCTTTGGTTGGAGAACTAATTGCTACGAATAAAATATCGGCATTCGATGTTGCTATTTGTTCTGCAATACCTTCCTCTTGCTCCTTGTTAAAATAACCATTTCGGAAACCGGCAATTATTTCTTCACCAAAAACAGAGCTGTATTTTCGAACTACTTCGGATACTACCTCTTCTTTTCCGCCGAAGAAAAATATTTTATACTTTTTCTCCGCCGCCAAAATAACCAACTCCTGCATGAGATCGACCCCGGACACTCTTTCGGGCAAGTGTTCTCCTAATAATTTTGCAGCCCAAACAACTGCCATTCCATCGGCATTAATAATATCGCTGGCTACCACCGATTTATATAGTTCGGTATCGGTTTGCATGTGAACCAATTTGGCCGCATTTACCACAATGTGCTGTATCGGCTTTTTATCGCGAATCGAATCATCAATTAAATGAAGGGTTTCCTTCATTGTTAGCACATCAACCGGCGAATTCATTATTGTAATCCTCTTTTTCATATGATAATGTTTGTATGCTTTTGCCATATGGAACTTACCATATAATCATCTTCCTTTGTGTGGAAAGCTTTATACATGGACGTTTCATATTCCGGTATTTTTATGGTTTTCGACTAAATAATTAGATAAAGACAAAAACATCCAGGCTTGTGCCCATCTGATGTAAGGAATCTTATTTTTTCGGCGTTTGCCTGCTTGAAAATAAAAGTAGCCCGACTGATCCTGAAGCTTGGTAATTGTCCAACGTAAAACCCGATCGACCAGTTCCTTATTTTGTTCGAACACATTTAAGCTACTAAGGGTAATTGGTAATTGTGCCGGACAATGTATATCAATCGGATACACCGAATTGCTGTAATATTTTGGTGTTCCATCCTCGGAAAAAAATGTTGCCAAATAGTAATCCAGTCCCAATTGAATTTCCCGATCGAAAGAAGTATCCTTAGTATATCTGCGATAATCGGATAATGCCTCGAGATTAAATCCAGTATGAAAATTATCTATCCAACGATGATAAGGTAAAGTTCCATACGACCATGAACCATTGGCATTTTGATGATTGCTGCAATATTGAACGGATTGTTTTGCAAGCTGTAAAACTTCCTTATCCTTGGTATAATGATAAATTCTCGACAACATTCTGCTTCCTAAAAGAGAAGCGTTAAACACCTGAGTTTCATCCAATGGCGAATAGGAAAAGCAGAAATCCCCATTACCATCGTAGGTTCGGTTCAAATCTTTCAGAATAAAATATTTGATTCGCAAGACTGTCTCCAACAACTTCTTATCTCCCAATATTTCATAAGCATCCAACAATGCACATCCCACGTAAGTGGTTACCACCACAGATGGTGTGCCTTTGGGTTGAAAAAAAGCTCTTGCCTGCCAATCGAAATTATATCCCCAACAGGGGCCAGACCATCCTTCGGATTGCATGTCTAACAATTTTTCACTTAAAAAATGAATCCGGGATCTTATTTCCTGTGTTCGATCAAATTGATAGAGCTTACAATATCCACTAAGAAATAAACCAAGACCTTTGGGATTGTAAGCCTTTTCAACTCTAGTAAGACCCCGGAAATTCATTGGACTTTTTTTGAATGCCTGAATCCAAATTAGTCGCATTAACCTGCTGTTTTTCGCAAAAGGAATGGACTGAAAAAATTTAGAATTCAAAGCATCGTATGGGTCCCAGCCTTTGTATTCTTGACTTTCGATATAGTTTCTAAGTTTCTCGAAACTTGTTTTGTACATATTTTTAAAACGATAGATTTTTTGAATAGTAGATTGATATATTCATTGTAGAATGGCTTACAATACCCTTAAATTCCCTGAAGGGGACTTTGATCTACAATTAATGTTTATTTGTTTTTTGTAAGCCCCCTTTAGGGGTTTGGGGTGTTTTATTTACTGTTGCTTAATTTTCGCCACCAATTCACTTAAGGTATAGAATGCTATTTCCCTTTTTTTGACTTGTTGAACTAGATAAAGTAGAGCATCTGGGTAATAAAAATCTTTTGGGTGCCCGACCAAAATAAAGGGATGAAATAAAAATTCAGAACGCTTCTGAAGTTTAGTTGCTGCGCTTAAAAAGCTACGCATTTTCCCTTTTGAAAACAGACAAAAATCCCAAGTTAAAGCCTCCTGCTGTAATAAAAACTGAAGCGTTTCCCATTTCGATTTCTTTGCACTATTATTTTTAAATTTCTCTATGGAGTTGACTTTATTCTGCATTGCAGCTTTTATTCGAACTGCATCGTATTTGAAAATTCGTTGTCGGTTTTGAGCAAAAATTGGAAGCTCCAGAAACTCACTGCTAATGCCGTTTGATTTTGCTAATGAATTCGCAGACGCATACCAATATGCCTTGGTTGCCGAAATATCCGAGTAATCGTATTTCGATAAATTCCCTGTTGCTTTTCCTCCAAAATAAACCGAACTATCGGCAATAAAAGCATGCTCTTTTAGCACCTTTAGTAATCGGTCGGATGGATCGATATTATATCCTCCTGCCCGAAGTATATTGCATTTATATGCTGGATTTTCGGATTGCAAAATAGCTTCTAAAGTATGCTTTCCCTTCCCTATTAGTTCCGACAATCCCATACTAATGGTTTCGTTGGCCTGATCGGGAACCTCTGGCAATCTCCAATAATCCAGTTGCAATACCCACTCCTCATTTTCATATTTTGCATCAATCCATTGCGGATGCAAATGCAACTGAACATCGTGGCCTAAACGGAACGCCCTCTTTATTTGCTCTTCCATAGCAATAGCCGGGTTCGATAGATATCCCATACTTATGCCTCTCTCGTAGGTTTCCTTCAACTTCCAATACTCTACCACTTCAAAAAAGATGCTTAGCTTGATATGGTGTTGCGTACAGATATCCAACAACCTATTAGTAGGATTGATAATATGCTGAAATACATCGCCCCTACCTGAACCAAATAGTTCGTAGTCGAGCGTTAGGCATAAACTTGTCTTCAAATTTTAAGTTTTAATTGGATTGGTTTATTTTATTAGGAATATTTCTTCGATGTTTCCAAGCATTTCTTTCTTGTTGCCAGGTATTTCTTCGATGTTTCCGAGCATTTCTTTCTTGTTACCAGGTATTTCTTCGATGTTCCCGAGCATTTCTTTCTTGTTACCAGGTATTTCTTCGATGTTCCCGAGCATTTCTTTCTTGTTACCAGGTATTTCTTCGATGTTCCCAAGCATTTCTTTCTTGTTACCAGGTATTTCTTCGATGTTCCCGAGCATTTCTTCCAAATATTGGAGCATGAAATTCTCTTTCGGTATATTTTAGCGTTTTATTTGCTGAAAAAACGGTTTTAAATCCCGAATATCCCAAACATCAAAAGTTCTACCGCTAAAATTGAAGAGCATGGATAGCATGTTCGGTATTTTTTTTGGGTTTTTAGCTACAACAAGCATGTCTCGTAAAATATTCATCCATTGAACCTGCTTCGGATTTTTCGGATTAAACGTGCATTCGCCCAAAGTATAAGGAATTAAATCGGGATATTTTAGTTTCATAATCCGAATAAAACCAAACGGACGAGGATTTACCTCCAGGAGATAAGGCTCGCCATTAAAAATTTTAAATTCAACATCTAAAAAACCAGTATAAGCAGTTTCTCCAATTAATTGAATCGATTTTTCCTCTATACTTTTCGCAAACTCACCACAATACTCCTGTACTGCCGATGATACTCCCGAACGATAATGCCTCACTTCGTTTACGCAAATTCCTGCAACTAAACTTCCCTGCCGAAAATAGGCGCCGTAAGAAAAATTGTTTTGTAAATCGGCTCCTAAAAACTCCTGCATTACCAGTGCATTTTTTTCCCGGTCGATAAGAGTTTGATGCAGGTTTTTTAGGTCTTTTACATTTTTCACCAAACAAGTTTTAAAAGCCGGTTTTTCGTATAAATAAATATCCTGATTCCATTTTACAATCTGCGGAAATGTGAAAGTTGAGTAATCGGTATCGTTAGTAAGCTCACTTAACAAAATAGATTTGGGATAGTTACAACTAATTTCCTCTGCCAATTGATAGGTATTTAGCTTATTCAGAAAAATAGACAGTGCTTCAACATTTTTGGGAATAACATTAAATATGGTGAAAAATTCGGGAAAATATTCCATTAAAAAAGACAAGTAGAAACCACTTGCTACCAAACAATTCTGCAGCGGTTTTTTTAATGCCAATTTGCTTAAAAGAGGGATTAAATCGTGTTCGGTGTTAACCAACAATTTGGTTCCATAGCGAGAATACATTGCAATTTCATTTTTGCGACCAACCAAAGTAACCAAATATCCTATTCGGCTATATTCCCGCAACAAAAATAGAGCTTGTGGCCCGGCACCAACAATTAGGATTTGCTTCTGATTTAAGCTCATATTTTTTCGATTTGAGAAACAACCAAACTAAATTTCCCCTTGCTGCTTCTTATCAATTCCTGCGTTTCAATTTTTTCAAATTTAATGCTACAATCGTTCCCCAGCAAAGCCCTTAAATTTTGTTCCAGTTGCGTATTATCCAGAACAGTAAAACCCTTATCAGGAATTAAATTTACCTTTATTTCACCTACTACATTTTGAATAATTTGAGCAGCAAGCAACCGATTCACTTTCTTAAAAGCCAAATCTAATCGTCCAATTTGCTGCCCATTTTTCAAAATCACATAATCATCGTCGCGCCCCTCTATTTTTTGCACCACACAAGTACCATTACTTGTTGGCGCCAACTGAATTACATCGTCGACTTTATAACGGATTAATGGAAATACCCTGTTAATAAAACCGGTAGTTATCATATGATTGTCTTCGAACTCGGTATGCGAGTACAACGGAAATTCATGATAATAAGAATCTGCAAACTGGCCAAAAGCAACGGTTTGCTCGGCATTTCCATACCAGTCAAATATTTTAGTATGGAATACTTTCTCGATTATTTCTCTTTGAAAATCGTGCAACACCTCCGAAGAAGTAAATGCCAGCGGAATATTCAATTCCAAATTCGCTTTATACAGTTCGGTAGCCAAAATATGCATCGAACTAGGATATGCTTTAATTACTTTGGGCTGAAAATCGGTAATCATTTTATGTATTTCAGCAAGTTTATCGGTACCCAAATGAAAACTCGAAATGTAAAGTACATTATTACTTTTATCGAAATAGGAAAGCGTGTTCCGATCCAACACTCCCCGAAGAGAAACCACCGGGTCGCCTAACTGATAGCCGTGCATTTGCTGAAAAAAATGTCCGTACGCATACTCTTTTATTGTAGATGAAAAATTGCGATAAACTCGCAAAGGAGTTCCCGTTGTGCCACTCGAATAAGCTTTAAAAACGGTAAATCGTGGGCGAGTTAAAATAGCCAAAGCATTTTCTTTTACTATTGTTTTATTAATAATCGGCAATTTATTGGCATCGGATAAACTTTTAACCGAATGAATACTTAGTCCGTGAGACTGATACAGATTATTATAAAACTTTGAATTTTGAAAAGCATTTTGAAATTGTTTTACGAAAGTCTTCTCCTTTAATTCCAGTAATTCCTGTTTCGGTAAATTACTCAAACCAAGAATGGTTTTTAATTCTTTTTCAAAACCACTGCCGAATTTAATATTGTAAGCAATCAAATCTTTTATGAATCGATAAGTCATATTCGAAATTTACAGTTTACACCTCTTGTAAAATATTCATAATTGTTTGTTTTTTTTCTTGCGAAGGCAAATTCGACACCATCAAATTATACTTCCCCGATGCTGTGCGAATAATTTGGTCCTCCTTTATTTCCTGGTAATGAATGCTACAATCCTTGCCTAAAAGTTGAGTTAAATTTTTAATCAACTCATTTTTATTACTCGTTGTAAAATTATAATCAGGAATAATATTCAGATCGACTTCACCGACCACGTGCTGCACAATTTGCGCTCCCAAAATATTTTTTACATTGCTAAAATTAAAGGCATGATCTAAAAGCCCGATTTGCTGCCCTCCTTTTAGTTCGATATACTGATTGTCTCGTCCTAAAATTCGACTGGTACAACAAGTAATGCAAGTACTATCACACTCTCGTTTAATTACATCATCTATTTTGTAGCGTATTAAAGGAAAAGCACGATTAATAAATCCGGTTGTAATAATACATTTTTCCCTTAGCTCGATGTGCCCATACAAGTGAATATCCTGATACAAATCTTTTTTTACCTGCCCCAAAGAAATCGTCTGTTCGGAATTTCCATACCAATCGAAAATTTTCGTTCGCAACACCTTTTCAATAATCCGACGCTGAAAATCATGCAATACTTCGGACGAGGTAAATGCCAATGGTATTTGTAGTTCGAGTCCTGCTTTGTGTAATTCTACCGAAAGAATTTGCAGAGAAGATGGATAGGCCTTCACTACCTTAGGACCGAAGTCTTTAATTAACTGATAATACTTTTGTATGTTTCTCTCGTTTAAATTGTAGCTCGACAAATGAAGTGTATTTAAAGAGCGATCAAATCTTGAAATTTCATTCCTGTTTAAATCCCCTTTTATCGAAATTACTTTATCGCCTAAACGATAACCATGCAACATCTGAAAATAGTATCCATAAGAATACTCTTTGCAAACCGAATGATAATCCCGATACAACTTCAAAGGCGATCCTGTTGTTCCGCTAGTATAAGCAGCATAAACCAGTAACTTATTACAAGTGAGTATTTCATCTACCCGGTGGCGAATATCCTCTTTTGTGATAATGGGAATTAGCTTTGCATCATCGGTAGATTTTACTGAATTGATATGTAAACCATGCTCACGGTACAATTTCTTATAAAATTTAGAATTGGAAAATGCATTTTGATATTGCCTTACAAATTCCTTATTTTTCAATTCTATTAATTCTGATTCGCTAAGCGAATATAAGTACGCTATTCTCTTTAGTTCTTTGGAAAATCGATACCCAAATTTAATTTTACTCAGCAAGTAATCCCGTGCTCCTCTGTAATTCATGGTAAATTGAAAATAGAGTTTTTAAAACGCTTTCCGGATAAAAATCGACAGCCCCTTTTGTGGACCTTTCAGAGTATGTCTGTATAAGACTATGATCGTTCAGTAATTTGAGAATGGCTTTTTTTATCTCCAACTTATTTCCTGCATCCAATAAAATTCCATTCTTGTATTTGTATAGTAAATCAGGAATTCCTCCTGCATTACTAGCTATTATAGGCAACGAATAACTCATTGCTTCTAGAATAGACAAAGGCAATCCCTCCTTGTAAGAAGGCAGTATAAAAATATGCGATGAGCGCAACAACTGGTCTTTTTGCCCGGCATCAACCCATCCTTCAAATTTTACGATATTTTCTAACTTATATTTCGAAATTGCATTTTTTAAACGAGCAACTTCCCCATTTCCAGCAATTTTCAAGATTAATCTCCCCTCAAAATCCGTTTTATTCATCGAAATGGTTTTGAGTAAATCAAATATCCCTTTGTTATCGCCAATTAATCCCAAAAAGAGCAGTTGTAATTTGTCATTCAACACAATTTTATTGGGTATTACAGGTGGAATAATCATGTTATTGAGAATCACCACACGTTTGGTATGAAATGCACTGGAAAAAAAGTGCTTCCATTTCTCGGATAAACAAATCACTACATCAGCCGATTGAATTACATAGCGAATTCTCTTTTGTATAAAAACAGATGACTCCAAATAAAAATCGCGGAAACCACCTCCGTGGATATGGTAAATTATCTTCTTATTAAACAACTTATGAACTACCGAAAATAGAATGTATTTGCGGTAAAAACTACCTTTCGAAGCACCATGAATGTGCACAATCTTAATCTCCGAATCGCTTAACAAGCGTAATACTAATTCCAGCACACACAAAGGAAACCAAATACTATTCAATAGTTTAGAGGGAAAACGATGGGTAACAATCAACTTAAAAGGCTTAATATACTTGGAGTAATTGTTTACACACAAGCCTATTCCTCCCTTACTATTTTCATTTCCCGGAGCTATGAATAATACTTCTTTCATTGGAGATACAATTAAATGATATAAAAAAGCAAATATGAATTTTAGGAATACTGATCGATAATTTGAATCGATTCCCTCTTCCTATTTGATTTTAATTTTAACTGCAAAGGCTGAATATACTGGTGCCACAAACCTAACATACGTGCAATATTTTCGAATTTCCCTCCCATCGTATTCATCGAAATTCGTGGTATTTCATACTCCCCAATGTTTTCCCTACTTAGATTTGGACTCGTGGTAAAAGCCATTTTATAGCCATCCTTTTTTAAAAGTTTCCAATCTCTCTCCTCGTAATCGCCATTAGGATAAGCTAAGGAATTTATTTTGGTACTCAACCATGTTTCTAATATTTTTTTCGACTCGGAATATTCAAATTCCAACTCCTCATCGGTGCATTGAATACCTATTGGATGATGGTAGGTATGCGAACCAATGGTCACCAAGGGATGTTTGTGTAAATATTCTAACTCTTTAAGATTTACAGCTGTTCTATCTAAAACAATTTCGGTCTCCGCTTTGCGAATGTACTCCATTCGCTTGCTGTTTCTCATTTTTTTTAAGCTTTCCGCATTGCTTATTTCAGAATACTTACTTTTTAAATAAGGAACATATTCCCACCAATAATTTCCAGATACAACAGGTTTTATAGGAACAAAAATGGATATAGGAATTTGATATTTCTCAATAATTGGTATTAATTTTAAGTTTCCTTTCCAAGCATCGTCGAACGAAATGAAGACTTTCCGACCCTTTAACTCCTGTTTCCCCAGAGTAATGTAATACATCTCCTGCTCTCCAATAAATTGAAATTTATTCGCATATAAAAAATGAATAATTCCTTTAAATAAGAGAACCGATGGATTGTGAAAATAGATAGACAAAACATGTTTATCGAACTTTTGCAATGCCACACGCTTGCAGCAAAGAATCACAATAAAACCCAGAATGTTTCCTGCTATCTGTTTAAATTTCTGCATTACAATGCACTTTTTTCATTTGGTTTACTACCTCCTTATCGGTTTTTTTTACCCGATACAGTAAATAAGGCAAGGCTAAAAGAGATTTTAATCGATATTTAAAATCATAACACATGTAAGATGCTTCGGCATACTTTGTAAATTGAAATTTGTAAGGATCTAAACCAATTCCAAATGAGAATTTTTCCTGCTCCTTTTTAAAACAGTTTTGAATGTTGCAATTCATACAATGAATACCTGCACCATAGGTTCTAAAATCGCGATCAAAAGCACAATCTATAGCCAAACGTTTTCCTTGAGTATCGATATTTATTACATAGGCAACCACCTGTTGATTAAATTTCACAAACAACACCTCGGCATTGTAACTCTTATACATTTTAAGAAAAAAATTCTCCTTATTTGGGTCTCCATAAACATAGCTTTTCCCATCCGACTCTTTCGATTTCGCAATTCGTTTTACTTCCTTAAAGTTAGATTCATTGAGTGTTTCTGTTGACAGCTCAAATTTGAATCCATCTCTTTCTATTTTTCGAAGTGTTCGATCTAATTGTTTCTTGAACCTTTTTGTGTAAGAATCTGATAGAAAATCGGAATAGCTAGAAAAATCTTCTACCGGAATAACAGGCTCTCCTGAATAATGGTACAACTTAAATTGTTCACTTAACACACTAGTTTTCGGCAAGTATTTAAAAAAAATAAAATGATAACTAATATTCTTTTTTATCCATTTATTTAGCTCATTGGCAAAAACGATACCCAAAGGCTTTATAGAAATTACATCGTTCCCCATGCTACACCACTGCTGATCTAAAAACTCAACAAATTCAAGCTTGATACACTTGCAATAAATTCGTTGCAATTTTACCAAAGGAACAATTGCCACCAATTTTTCAGTGTAATATGCAGCAACAATGCAGGCTTGTTTTTTATATCCTAAAACATTGTTTTCAACGTCTTTAAATATAGAGAACCAATTAGAAATCCAATTAAAATCGCCACTAATAAATTCGCTGTGGTAATCTATATCTTCCAGTTCTTTCAGGGTAATAAATTGAAATTTATACATGTATTTAAGAATTAAATCTGTTGGGTTTCATAATCTATTTTGGGCAAATAAAAATGCAGACTCAAATATTTTGCTTTCGTAAATTTCTCCAGGTACTTTAATTATATTCACAATCCTAAAGGCGATCTTTTGCACTAAAATCATTTCCCTTCTGCCAGCAAGAGTTCCTCCCTCACCTTACGATCTTCATTTTTTAATCGATACAAGAAATAAGGCAAAGCAAGCAAAGCTTTTAAGCGAAATTTATAATCGTAACACATAAAATAGCGTTCAACCTGATCTGTAAACTGAAATTTGTAAGTATCCAATCCCATTCCGAAAGATAACTTCTGCTTTTTATCGCTAAAACTTTCGTGAATAATAGCATCAACACAATGAATTCCAGCACCATATTTTCTGTAAGCCCGATCAAAAGCCGCATCGATACCTATTCTTTCCCCATTCCATTCAATACATGTTCCGTAAGCTATTACTTTTTGATTAAATTTTACAAATACCACATGCGAAGGAAAGCATTCATACATTTTTAAATGAAACTTCGCCTTTTCGGCATCTTCATACAAAAAACTTTTGCCATCAATTTCTTTGGTTTTCGCAATGCGTCTTATTTCTGCTAAACTTTCATCATTTATTTCATTCCTGCTGATCTCGAACTCAAATCCGTCCTTTTTAATTCTTCGTAAGGTTCTTCGTATGTCTTCGCGAAATTTTCTTGCGTATACTTCTCCTGCAAATACCTCGTAACTGCTATGTTTATCGACTTGAACAAAAGGGGCACCAGCGTAGTGGAACAATTTATACTTTACAGCCAAAAGTGATTCTTTAGGCAAATATTTAAAAAAGATAAAGTGAAAACGGATATTGGCTTTTATCCAAGAAATTAATTCATTCGTAAAACAGACCTCCAAATTATCCAATTTTAAAATATCATTTCCTAAACTAGACCATTGTTGTCCCATGAACTCCAAAAACTGTATTTTAACCAGCTTGAAATAAGTTCGATACAATTTTACCAGCGGTACAACAGCCACCAGCTTATCCTCCTTATAACTTGCTACGATATATGCTTTCTTATTATATCCTATTACATTATTTTCCACTTTTTCGAAAATAGAAAACCAATTGTAAATCCAGTTGAACTGATTACTTGGAAAATCTCCCTTATAATCAATCTCTTTCAAGTCATTTAAAGTGATAAAACGAAAATGATACATATTTTAAATTGAAGGTGAGTGAGTTCTTAAATCGGTAGCTTCCTGCCGATTTTTTATTTCGATGTAATTATTAATTCTATTTTCAATCAGACTAATTCCAATGAAAATAGAAACAAACACATCTAATAAAAAGTAGTTTGCCTGTTGCGTTACCAAACAGGAAAGAAACATGAAAAAAATGGCAACGCTTAATTGATTATAACTACTATTGGATCGTGAAATTCCTTTAAAAATGGAATAGAGAAACACCAAATAGAGTAAAAACCCAAGTATTCCATTATCTACAAGCGTTTGAATGAAACCATTATGTGCAAAAAGTGGCATTCCATCTTTCTTCTCGTACCTATTTTGCGATTCCTGCATTCCCATTCCTAACAAATAGGTTGCAAAACTACTTTGATAGAAATTTTCGAGATATACCTCGGCAATTTGTAATCGTCCCGAGCCTACGGTTTCGTATGTCGATTTTTCTTCCTGTCCGGCCCGATCGTCGGTAACTCTACGACGAAAACCTTCGTTGGTTTGGTACAAAGCAGCCAGACCAACAAATAAAACAACACTAAGCGCCAAAATTTTTCCCGCTTCTTTCACACTTATTTTTCGTACAAAAAGAATCCCAATTCCAACCACAAACATTAGCCAACCAGTTCGCGTGTAGGTTTTAAAAAGAAAGAATAATCCTAACAAAAAAATTGGTGCGAGAACTAAATTTAACTGCATATCCCCTCTTTTCTTCACAATAAATTCAAGAAGAATAATACAAGCTACCGATAATAAAGCTGAAGTATAATGTGGCGCTCCTAATATTCCTACCAAACCTTCCAGAGTGGCATCTTCCATCCAAAGCATGGTTTGACTTACCGGAGCAGCAAATACACCCAAATAGTAAGGAATATTCGAAATAATCAGAAAACTTGCCAAATAAACCGGTAGCATCCTCAATTTCTTTAAACTTTCTACGCTATTAATATTCAAATATATCCAATGCACCGCCAATGGTATGGTTAGGTATTTTAAGAAATTGATAAGTGCATCAATAGGATACTCGAAAAATGAAGTGCTAATTAAGTTTTTAACAGCAAACACATAACCAAAAATTAAAAAATTAAAATCAATTTTCTGCCCCAAAACGCCAACAAAAAGAAAGATAAGTAAAGGTAACTTCCAAATGTAAGCCATTTCCTGACCGCCAATTGTATAACTTTTTAACAAAAGTGCAACAAAAAAAACGAGCAACCAGAATCCTGTCTCAACGTACTTCATATTTTACAGTTGTGATTTTAATACCTTACAAATTTTTTCCCTATTCAGTGAACACTGCATTGCTCCAGCAGTAAAATTTTTCATTTATTTCGAACCCATTTTACCAAAAAGCTCATTGCTCATTTTCTACTCCAACTCCACTGCAATCAACTCTTCTATATTGCTCATTACCTGATCTCTCGTATCTAAATTTGGAAACTCAAGCAAACCAATACCTACCGTACAATTCGAACCGCAAAAACGAAAAACATCGGCACCTTCTTCTATCATCAATTTTATTTCCAGCACATAATCCTTTACTGAATCATCCAATTTTACAGAGCGAAATTTCCCATCTTTATTAGAGTGAATTACATAAGTAGTATAAAATTTATCGATCTTCTTTTGATTACAAATCTCTGGTTTCACTCCCATACAAGCATCAACGCTCATTTTAATCATATCCACATTACTTGCGCATTTTATAATTTCGGGAATACAATTCCCTCCATTACGAGCGCCAATCTCTATTAAGTAAACATCATCATTTGCATCAATTATTACCTCAATATTAAAGCCTCCAAATTTAATTTTTAACAAGTCGATAGCTCGTTGAAGCTCCTGTTTAATTTTCTCGTGTAATTCCTGAGATAATAAAGATGGATAGTTAATGCTAGAAGGTACAAATTGATTTACGCCAATATCATTCTTCTGATCGCCCAAATAGTAAGCCGTAATTTTTCCATCGTAAATAAAAATATCTCCATCGAGTTGTGGATATTTTTTCTCTATATATTCCTCAACAATAAAACGCTTACTTCTTGAAAATTTCATTGCATAATCAATAGCTTTTCCCATTTCCCATAAATCATTCACCATAGAAATCCCTTTACTTCCCGATGAATCAACAGGTTTTACAAGAACTGGATAAGTAAAATCGGAAGAATAGTTTGAAAAATCTTTTAAAGTGCTATAACCACCATATTTGGGGGTTTTAAATTTATTCAACAACAAAAAACTCCGATACAAGTCTTTCTCAGAAAGGGTTTTAACCGATTTATACGGATTCCCGGCAAGTCCCATTTTTTCGGCAACATAAGCCGCTGTTGGCGCTGCCGGATCCGAAGCATATGCTAAAATGCCATCAATCTCCATTTTTCGTGACAAATTTAATATGCCTTTTAAGTCGGTAGTACTTATATTCACATATTCGTCGGCATACTTGTGCCCAGGATTTTCTGGTGTATAATCACAAGTAACCACATAATATTCAGCCTCTTTTGCACACAGAATACTTGGAATTTGAAAAGGGGATCCTCCTAATAATAATATTTTCTTTTTCCCTTTTTGCATGATAACAATTTTTTAAAATGATTAAAATCAGCAATTAAACTAAAGTTCGAACTCGCTTACGCAAGGAATACACAAATTCGAAAATGGAATCTAAAAAGGAGTACTTCGAAAATAGCAGATAGGGAAATTCTTTGGCACTTCCCTTTGTTTTAAAGTATTCCACACAAGCTTTTCGCAAATTATCATCTTTCAAGAAAATAGCATATTTAAGCAATTCCCTATGGTACATTTTATCGATAAAAGGAGTGAGTTTTTTACGATCGTATTTCTGGGCATAAAAATTCTTAATTTGATACCTACTTTCAAAAAATTTAAAATCACCATTCCAATCCAAACCATGGGTAGCCGAATTTGGATGCACTCGGTAACACATGGTAACATCGGGCATATAGGCAATTTCCGATTGCGCAGCAACTTCTAACCATAAAGGATAGTCACCCATTCTCCATTTATTTTCCTTTATTTGATTGGCGATCCGAATTTTTTGAAGGAACTCATTTCGAATACAAACCGTTGCTGTAGCAATGTAATTGCCTGAAATCAAAGAATCTAACACTTTTCCTTCTGGTATTTTTCTATTCTTCCAAACATCGTCGATTAACTTTTCGCCGTTTAAACAAGAAAAACTAGAATGAACCATTCCATATTGTTCATTCGCTTCCAAAAAATCCACCTGTTTTTGTAGTTTATTCGGATCTGTCCAAAAATCATCTCCCTCGCAAAAAGCAACATATTTCCCCCTACAAGCCCGATCGGTTCTGTTATCGTTTTCAACAGCTCCCACATTTTTCTCATCAGTAATTATTCGAATCACATCCGGATATCTGGTTGCATATTCCTGCACAATTTTCATCGTTCCGTCGGTACTGCAATCTTCACCAATTATATATTCGAATGCAAAATTGGTTTTTTGCATCATAATACCTTCAATACACTGGGCAATAAACTCTTCGTGGTTATAGGTAATCGTTTTTACACTAACAAAAGGGGTTTTCATAGTTGATGAATTTATTTATTGTTTTTTTCTAGCTCAGCCAACAATACCTTACAAATCATATCCATATCTGTCTTATTATATCTCTGATCGACAGGCAATGGAAGTATGTATTTAGCCAGTTTGTAATCCAAACTATGTACAGAACATGTTTCCAACACATTCGGCCAATAGCAGGCTACGAATATTTTATTTTTAATTAATTGCTTTCGCAGATTTTCATTTTCCACATAAAATGGATAAACCATCGGACCATTTACTAGCAAATCCGAAAAATCGAATTGATTTGCAGAGGATAGCTGCTGATGCAAATAATGAAAATTTTCTTCTCTAATTTGTTTCACTTTGGCATAATCAATTTGTCCTAAAAGCGACTTGGTGAGATCCGACATTTGCAAAATTGCTTGCATCGAAAGCTTGGCACTATTCTTCTGAAAATCTGAATAGGCATTTTCAGCACCTAATTCCAAACGCTTTAACAAATGGGTCATTCTATTCCACGAAAAATCCTTTTCCAGTTCTTTATCGTATCTCAAATTAGTTCGCAAATAGGCACCATCAGCAACACCAAAAAACTTCCGTGCAGAATAAAATGTTCCTAAATCGCCTATTTTATCAGAAAAGAACGCTTGAGAATTGTCAACAATCAAATTCTTAAGCTCACCACTCAATTGCTCAATTACAGCATCTTTAATACCGAAGTAGTTGATGTAAAGCACAAACTCATTGTTTTTGGGTGAAAAATTTAAAATAGGATTCAAATTTTTGTCAATGGAATAATACTCCCATTCAATATTTAGCTTTTTTAAAGGTTCTAAAAGTACTTCGCAAGAATATTTTGGAAGGTATAGTTTCTTGAAATTACCTGCCCGAAGCAAATACTCGAGACAATTTCTGCCTGTATTCAACTGGAGCAAATCATTATAATAAGCCCGTTCCTCTCCTACTTCCAAGTCAAAATATCCCCCTATTGCTTTCATCCTAAATTGCTAATCTATTGGTACTATTTCCATTTAATAGAATAATTTCTTCTGGTTCCAGCACAACCCGAATAAAATTTTCACTGTTCTCTATTTTCTCCAGCATTTCGTTGTGAGACGAAAATTGTAGTAAAAGAATGCCAATAGTTGCATTCGAACCTTGAAAAGAGAGTACTGAATCACCACTATTTTTAAAAAGATGCTTCTCTAAAACATTTGCTTCTAAGTCTGGCGATATTACAATTTCCTTTAAAACTCCATCGCGATTGCTGTGCAAAACGTAGTAAGCAAAAAAACCTTTTTTATGAATTCCTTCCGCAACAATTTTCTCGCCCATAGCTACTTTAACCGTAGCATTTACCATATTAAATCCGCTTGCAAACTCCTCCAACTGAGGAACTAGATTGCCTCCATTTCTTGGTCCAATTTCCATTAAAAAGATTCGCTCTTGCTCATCAATTCTAACTTCAATATTAAATGCTCCCTGCCTAATTTTAAGAAGATCGAATAAGCGTTGTAATTCCAATTCGATTCTACTTAAAGTACCTGTAGAATGAATAGATGGTAATGTGGTTGAGTAGGGTACAAATGGATTTACTTTTTCATCGAAATGATGATCGCCCAAATAACAGAAGCATATTTTTCCTTCGCACACAAATGCATCTCCATGAATCTGATGTCCTTTTTTCACCAAAAATTCTTCCATTACAATTCTTTTAGTTCTGGAAAAACTCATGGCATATTCAAAAGCACTTACCAATTCCTCTGCCGAATAAATTTTCCGAACTCCTTTACTTCCCGATGAATCAACTGGCTTTACCATCAAAGGAAACGTAAAATCATCTATTTCGAGTAAAGCATCGGCCAAATTTACAAAGCCTTTTGACTTTGGTAGATTAAAAGCATTTTGTTGAAGAAAACTCCGAAACAAATCCTTTTCAGCCAAAATTTTCACCGACTGATACGGGTTCCCCGGTAATTTCATCTTTTCAGAAACATATGCTGCTGTTGGTGCCGCCGGATCGGAGGCATAAGCAACAATACCATCAATTTTTAATTTTTGGGCCAATTCGAGCACTAAGTCTTTATCGGTAGTACTAATATTGTAATACTCATCAGCATACTGATGCCCTGGATTTTCAGGAACAAAATCACAAGTAATTACATGATATCCCATCTTCTTTGCAGCAAGAACAGAAGGTACCTGAAAATAGGAACCCCCAAGTAATAAGATTCGTTTCTTAGTCATAAATTAATCTATTTTCCGATTATTTTGATTCCCAATTTTTACCGGAACTTCTTTCCGATCCTCCTGCATTCCTAAAAGAATAGATACCACTAAATCGACTACCTCATCGGCCAAATCAGGATATAAGGGAAGACAAATTACTTGTCTTGATATTTCGAAGGCAATATCCAAACCTTTTGCTGATGGCAAACCACGGTAAGCCGAAAATTCGCTGATTAGCGGATAAAAATACCTGCGTCCATAAATATTATGCTTTTTTAGCTCTTCATAAACATCATCTCTCGACCTCCCAAATTCCGATTCATCGATAAAAACAGGAAAATAGGAGTAATTGTAATCCACATCAACCGGATTTTCGAGGTAACGAACTCCTACAATATCTTTTAAGCCTTTGCGGTATTTCTCCGTAATATGTTGCCTTCCATCAATTGCAGAATCGAAATATTTTAATTGTAAAATTCCATAAGCAGCTTGCAATTCGTTCATTTTAGCATTAATACCAGGAGCCACAACTGTAGTTTCATCGGCAATACCAAAATTTTTCAAATAATCAATTCTCCTTTTTGTCTTTAAATCATGACAAATAATAGCTCCTCCTTCTATCGTATTGAAAACCTTGGTAGCATGAAAACTTAATATGGACAAATCGCCATAATTCAGAACACTAGAGCCTTTGTATTTTACTCCAAATGCATGAGCTGCATCGTAAATTACTCGTAAACCATAACGGTCGGCCAAATGCTGAATTTCATCCAACTCGCAAGGGTTTCCATATACATGAACTGGTAAAATTGCAGTTGTTTCGGGAGTTATAGCTGCCTCGATAAGTTTAGGATCCAAATTACAATAATCGGGTTCGATATCAACAAAAACAGGTTTGATACCATTCCACCACAGAGAATGTGTAGTAGCTACAAAGCTGAATGGTGTAGTAATTACTTCTCCTTTAATTTTTAGACATTGCAGAGCTGCCATTAAGGCAAGTGTTCCGTTAGAAAATAACGATACGTAAGGAACTCCCAGAAAAGTTGCGAGTTGTGTTTCAAATTCCTGATGGTACTTCCCATTATTGGTGAGCCACCTGCTATCCCAAATATCTTCCAACAAAGGGATAAATTCGTTTAATGGTGGCAACTGTGGCCGAGTGACTAATATTTTATTTTTTTCCATCTTCGTAAGGGTATTACTTCTTTTAAAATCAGTAATCCATCGGTCAAAGCTTCTAGTTTCATTGCTATTGCCAACAGTAAATAAGATCCGATACCTATTAGTATCTGGAAGGAGAGTGCAAGAATTTGATTCTCGAACAAGTAACCTATCATCATAAAAGCAACCATTATCAAACTGATAACGAAAGCTTTACTTATATCTTTTAATTGATTTGGGATGGTGTAGGAAATTAATTTCCCGGTATAAAATGCATTGATAAAAAAGCTGATAAAAGAGGTGAAGATTTGACCTACCACCAAACCCATTATTCCCCAGTTTAATCCAATTACAATAGCAACCACCACAATCGATTTTTTAATAATTTCGAGGTAGAGGAATAAATCCGATCTGCCTTTTACCTTTAAAATATTTAAATTAGAAGCATGTAAGGTGTAAATCATACCAGCGATACACAACAACTGAAAATAAGGAACGGATGGCAACCATTTCTCTCCTAAAATTAGTACCAACAATGGCTCTGCCACTACCGCTAAACCAAGCATTAACGGAAAATTTATAAAAACCAAAAGCTTAATTAACTTTCGGAATCCTTGTTTTAATTTTTCTGTTTCATCCTGTATTTTTGAAAAAGCAGGAAAAGTTACATTTCCCACCACCTGCGCTAACGTAGTAACGGGAACCTGCTGTAATTTTTTTGCTTGTGAATAAAATCCAAGTGCCGAAGCTGAAAACATTCGCCCAATTACCATTAGGTAAATATTTTCGAAAGTCTGACTGATCATTCCAGATAACAACAACTTAGAACCAAATTGAAATAAGCTTTTAAACGAAACTATGGAAAATACAAAGGATGGTCGCCACGAACTTTTTATCCAAAACAAAACCGTTCTAAAAAAATAGATGCCAATTATTTGCCCCGCAAGTGCCCACACTCCATAATCGAGTATAGCCATTCCAATGCCCACAATAGCCGATAAAAAATTTGCAATTACTACAATTTGAGCAATCGCTTTAAAATTCATTTCAATTTTAAACTTCACCAAATGAATTAGTCCAAAAGAGTTTATTGTTAATATCACGCAAACAACCCGTGTTAAATAGACCAACAAAGGCTGATGAAAAAAATCGGCGATATAAGGAGCCGCTACAAATAATATCAAGTAGAGAACAAAACCTATTGCGATATTAAAATAAAAGACCGTTGAATAATCCGTCTGATTAACGTCTTTTTTTTGAATTAGTGCGTTATCAAATCCACTATCGATAAAAGCCTGCGATACTCCAATAAAAATGGCAAGCATCCCAATCAAACCAAAATCTTCTGGTTCTAACAATCGGGCCAATACAATTTGTGAAATAAGGAGTATTAACTGACTTCCAAATTTTTCGAGGAAGCTCCAAAACACACCTTTAATGGTTTGACTCTTTAATTCTGACATTTATAATTTATTAAGCAACAATTCTTTCTCGAACTGCAATCGCTTTTTTCAATTCTTGTACAATTCGAATACAAGCATTTCCATCCCCATAAGGATTATTGGCGTTTGACATTTTACGATAAACAGATTCTTCTTGAAAAAGCATTTCTACGGCTTCAATAATTCGAGTAGAATCTGTCCCCACTAATTTTACGGTTCCCGCCGACAATGCTTCCGGACGTTCGGTTGTATCTCTCATTACCAAAACTGGTTTGCCTAAAAATGGTGCTTCTTCCTGTATTCCTCCCGAATCGGTCAAAATTAAGTAGGAAAGATCCATCATGTAAACAAATGGCAAATAATCAATTGGATCAATTAGGAAAATATTTTTAGCACCTAATTCTCCCGTAGCTGGATTTTTTCCTAGAATCTCGTAAACAGGTTGCTGCACATTCGGATTCAGATGAACGGGATACACAAAATCAACATCAGGATATTTGACAGCTAAAAATTTAATGGATTCGCAGATATTCAAAAATCCTTTCCCAAAATTTTCTCTGCGATGACCGGTTATCAACACCATTTTTCGGGTACGGTATACCCAATCGGCCACTAATCCGGTTGGAATTCCTTTTGACTGAAGTACATTAATAATATCCATTACTACCCGCGACGAGCGATGTATTTTAGTAAGCGTTAGCTGCAAAGCATCAATTACCGTATTCCCCGTAACAACAATTCTATTTTTGCTGATTCCTTCATCCATCAAGTTTTTTTGAGCCATAATGGTAGGAGCAAAATGCCATTTCGCCAAACGCCCAGTAATTTGGCGATTTCCTTCTTCGGGCCATGGGGAATACAAATTATTGGTTCGTAAACCAGCCTCGATATGTGCAACAGCTATTTGCTGATAGTAAGCGGCCAAAGCGGTGGTAGAAGAAGTAGAGGTATCTCCGTGAACTAATACCAAATCGGGTTTAGCATTGGTTAATACATCCCGCATTCCAATCAAAACCCTACTGGTAATATCATATAAATCCTGCCCAGCCTTCATAATCTCAAGATCGTAATCGGGTTGAATATCGAATAAATCAAGCACCTGATCGAGCATTTCGCGATGTTGACCGGTTACACAAACAATCGTTTCAAAATCCTCGGGATACTTCTGAAACTCCTTTACTAAAGGAGCCATTTTTATAGCTTCGGGGCGGGTTCCAAAAACCAATAACACCCGATATTTTAAATTCTCACTCATAATTCTTTTGGTTTTAAAGTGGATAACATACTATCGCTCCTAAAATGTGGTTGTTATTGAGCGATACAATTAGATACTGGAATCACCCAGTTTGGCAGTAAATCGCAGTACGATCCATTGCACAATTCCTATCTATTAATCGACCGCTTCAAATTCGCTTCAACATTCACAAATTCAAGATCTTCGATCTGTTTATTCGTAACTCCGCAAAAATCTAAAATCAGCTTATTCTTCGATTTTGGTAAGGAATAAAATTCACTATGCGCAACTAAATAAACCACCATATCGGCAGCCTCGAATGCGTTTTTATAATCAGAGATTTCGTAATCGGGATAAGAATCAATATTGGGCTCCACTAAGAGAATACCATTTTGTTCGCCTCCAATTACTTTTTGTGCGATGTATTTAGCTGGAGATTCACGCAAATCATCAATATTTGGCTTAAAAGCCATTCCCATTAATGCAATTTTTGGTTCATACCCATGTTTCACTTGAAATTGCAGGCTCGCATTTTTAATTTTCTCGACGCACCAAAAAGCTTTGTAGTTGTTTATTTCTCGAGCCTTCCCAATGATCTGACTTTCCAAAGGATACTCCGAAACAATAAAGTAGGGATCAACTGCAATACAATGCCCACCTACGCCGCAACCTGGTGTTAAAATATTTACTCGTGGATGCCTGTTTGCCAATTCAATTAGCTCCCAAACATTTATACCTGCCTTATCGCAAATAATCGAAAGCTCATTCGCAAAAGCAATTTGCACATCACGAGACGAATTTTCTACCAACTTGCACATTTCAGCAGTTCTTGAATTGGTACGATGCAATTCTCCCTTTACAAATTGTTGAAAGAAGTTGCAGGCTCGTTCTGTCGACTCTTCATCAACTCCACCAATTACTCGATCATTATGCTCCAATTCATAAATGATATTACCGGGCAATACGCGTTCTGGACAATAAGCTATGAAAAGTTTTCCTTCCAAATCGGGACGTTTTGAATGAATCAAATTTCTTACCTTTTCGGTAGTCCCAACCGGAGAAGTCGACTCAATAATAAACAAATCCCCTTCCTTTAGTAAGGGAATGATAGCATTACCAGCTGCCAAAACATAGGAAATATCTGGCTCGTGATTTCCTTTAAAAGGAGTAGGAACTGCAATTGTATAAACATCAGCCTCTACTGTTTGTAAATGAGCGCTTAAGTACCCATCTTCCACCACCTTTTTCACCAACAAATCAAGATCGGGCTCCACAATAATAATCCGACCTTCGTTTACAGCTTCAACTACCTTTGGGTTGATATCTACTCCATGAACTCTCCTACCGCTATTGGCAATAAGAGCCGCCGTAGGCAGGCCAATATACCCCATACCTACTGTGGTAACTATTTCAATTTTTTTCATAAGATGGTTCGGAATTTAGTGCATGACAATTTGAACTTGTTTAATGGAATCCAGACTAATGTCTGTATAAACACAAGTTCCCAAAGAATCGAAGCGGATAACAATTCGACTCTTCCCTTTTATTTGCGTGATTTCGCCTTGGATGCCTTTTAATGGTCCCGAAATAACTTCCACTACTTCTCCTGTTTCCAGATAATCAGTACAAAGATCTACTTTGCGATTTTCATCATCTAAAAAAAGTCGAAGTGCTTCAATTTGTTTCTCGGGTATAGACACAGCTTTGCCACCGAAAGTTACATACCGAACTGCAAAATTTGAGTTAATTACATCGTAGTATTCTCTTTCGCTGACTTTCACAAATAAATACGACCGTAACAAGGGTTCTTCTACCCATTTGGAACGATCACTCCATTGTCGAAGCTCTTTTTTTAAAGGAAGGTAGCACTCGATATTTTTCGAGCACAATTCTTGATAGAGCCTTTTTTCAGCTCGCGATCGAGTATAGATCGCATGCCAAAAATAAGGCCTTTTTAAGGCTTGCATGGTGGTTGAGTTAAGGTTGTTACAAGTGAATATAAGGACTACAGGAAAATAGATTTCAGCTGGTTGAAGGCAAAATGCAATCTACTCTCAAGGAGGAACGTTTACTTTTGTACACTAGCAGATACAGCTTCGCTTCCTCGGTCACAGGAAAGTGTTGTACCGTTATTTTTTATAATCTGAAATTAACTTTTAGTAAACAATACAATTGTTCTATTTTCACCAGAACAATTGGCTGTTTTTTTTCTTTAATCCCCTTCGGATATCTTACTATTTGTACTTAATAATTTAGAAAATTTCGTGAGTTTTTTGTTAAGGAACAAATTAAATTGCCTTTTGCTTAGAAAGAATCTAAACAATTTTGGCGAGGGGATGTTATTAACTGACTAAAGTGTCTTTTTACTTGACAACCAATGTTTAAGATAACTTAAACTGCCTGCTTTTGTTTAGATTATCTTAATATGTAAATTCAAGAAACCTACACATCAATTCGCTATTTTTCCAAAAAAAGGCTATTTCAGGCACTTTTACAGTACTTCCTATTAAAGAAAAAAAGAGGTATTTAATGAGCCGACCACTATAGAATTAACTTATTGATAAAAACAAAGCTTCCATGAAAAGTTTCAAATGTTTCCTCGAAAGCTTTTTTATAGTACTCAACATTCCCAAATTTCTGCAAATAACCCACAACTAATTTAGCATCACTATTTTGCAATATATCTTTTTTTACTATTCCTCTTCAATTGATCAATTATAAATTTTTACTGATAACTATTTATAAATGACTGTTTACCAATAATTATTTACTTATTATTGTGCATCCACAACCGCAATGGTAACCAAATTTACCAACTCCCGAACCGAACTTTCGAGAGGAACGATATGAATTGATTTATTCATTCCTAATAAAATAGGACCTATTGCTTCGGCACCAACTAGCTCCTGCATCATTTTATATGCAATATTACCACTGCTTAAATTTGGAAAAATAATGGTGTTCACTTTTCGGTTTTCCAACTTCGAGAAGGGAAACATTCTTGCTCTAAGCTCAGTATTCAAGGCAAAATTCATTTGAATATCACCATCTACAATTAAATTGGGATGATCGCGATGTAGTATTTTAACGGCCTCCTGCACTTGCACCGGACTACCCGTGCGAATAGATCCAAAATTAGAATACGAAACCAAAGCAATAACTGGTTCGATATTGAATTTACGAACCGCTTTAGCCGTAAGTAACGTGGTATCAACCAAAGTACGAGCTTCGGGCATTGGATTTACGGTAGTGTCGGAGAAAAAGATCGGCCCCTTATTGGTCATCATTAAATACATTCCTGCAATATGATTCGTGTCGGGTTTAATTCCAACCGTCTGTATCGCTGGACGAATAATATCCGCATATTTCGAAGTGGCACCGCTAATAAAAGCATCTGCAGCTCCCACCTCCACCATCATGGCACCAAAATAGTTGCGATCATTCATTTTATCGATAGCCTCGCTATAGGTCAGGCCTTTTCGACTTCGCTTCTTAAACAATATTTTGGCATACTCTTCTCTTCGGATTTGCTCTTCAAATCCTCTCCAATTAATAATTGGCACCGTCTGTAAATCGAGCTCGTGCTGCACTATTAATTTTTTGATAATCTCCGGATTACCTAACAATATTGGCTGTGCAATTCCTTCGCGCAAGACCGTTTCTGCTGCTTTTAAAATCTTAAAAGTATCTCCCTCGGCAAAAACTACTCGCTTCGGATTCCGTTTGGCTTTATCGGTTAAAGCTCTCATTAATTTATTATCCCGTCCCAAGCGTTCCTCTAATTGTAGTTTGTAAGCCTCCCAATTAGTAATTGGTTCCTGTGCAATACCCGAATCCATTGCCGCTTTAGCCACTGCTGGCGCAACAATGGTCAACAACCTTGGGTCGAGTGGTTTGGGAATAATATACTCACTTCCAAAATTAAAATTCATTTCGCCATAAGCAATATTTACGATATCGGGAACATCCTCCTTTGCCAAAGATGCAATCGCCTTAACGGCTGCAATCTTCATTGCTTCATTAATTGCAGTCGCCTTTACGTCCAAAGCCCCTCGAAAAATAAAAGGGAACCCCAACACATTATTTACCTGATTGGGATGATCGGACCGACCAGTAGCCATAATTAAATCCTTACGCGTTTGCATGGCTACATCGTAATCTATTTCCGGATCGGGATTTGCCATGGCGAAAACAATTGGCTTTGCGGCCATCGAATTAATCATTTCTGGAGTGAGCACATTGGCTACCGATAAGCCCAAAAACATATCGGCACCCACCATTGCTTCCTTTAGCGTATGAACATTTTTACTACTTACAAATTCTTTTTTTATCCGATTAAGATCGGTACGCGATTCGTGAATTACGCCCTTACTATCGACCATTACAATATTCTCTTTTTTAACGCCCAAGGAGATATACAAACGCGTGCATGCAACTGCCGATGCTCCCGCACCATTTACTACCAATTGCAGATCGCACAGTTTTTTCTTCTGAATTTCGGTCGCATTAAGTAGTCCAGCTGCCGATATAATAGCAGTTCCGTGCTGATCGTCGTGCATTACCGGAATTTTAAGCTCCTTTTTTAGCCGATCTTCAATTTCGAAACACTCTGGGGCTTTGATATCCTCTAAGTTAATACCTCCAAAAGTGGGTGCAATTCCTTTTACAATCTGCACAAACTCGTCCACATTTTTAGTATCGACCTCAATATCGAACACATCGATATCTGCAAAAATTTTAAATAACAATCCTTTTCCTTCCATCACCGGTTTGCCTGCCTCGGCACCAATGTCGCCCAACCCCAAAACAGCAGTACCATTAGAAATTACCGCCACCAAATTTCCTTTCGCAGTATATTTGTACACGTCTTTGGGATTTTTTTCTATTGCTAAACATGGCACAGCAACGCCTGGCGAATAGGCCAAGGACAAATCTAATTGTGTGGAGTGTGGTTTGGTAGGAACTACTTCAATTTTTCCGGGACGCGCACCTTCGTGGTAGTTTAGCGCATCTTCTTTGGTGAATTTAGCCATGGCGAATTAATTTATGGAAACTACTTGCTTGCTGATCGGATAGATTTCGAAGAGTGCTAAAAGGCAGAAGCCCTGAGGTGAATAGCGAAATAATATCAACTTTACTGAATTGCAGCACTTTACTACTGCCATATTAATTTCCGCATAAAATAACTTAGAAGAAATCTAAATTGGAGGCATAAAAAAAATCTCCTTATAGCAGGAGATTTCTGAGTGTAAAAAGTAGAAAGGAAATAGCCGTTTTCTTTTATAAAAAACCATATTTATCGGCGATTAAAATTAACAAAAGCGTTAACAGAAATGCAAATATTGGGGCTATTACCCACATCACAAAGAACCTTCGCACTTGGGTCTTTTTAAAAATATTTTTGGGTCCTAATTTAGCCACTCCAATTCCTAAAATAGCAGCTACATTTAATTGCACCAAAGAGGTAGGTATCCCTTTGGTTAAGGATGCAGTTAGTAGTAAACTCGCCGAAACAAAAGCAATAATTACCGCTTCGAATTTTCCGAACAGCACGATTTCTTTTCCCGTATTTTTCACAATCTTATCCCCAAATATAGAGCTTCCAATTCCGAAACTAGGAGCCACAATTAAGGTCGATAATATCATGATAAAAGTAAAGTTAGCATCCATAGATATGTTTAACTCATTGGCAGTCATCGCCGCTATGGGACCAGCCGCATTCGCAACATTATTGGCTCCAATCGAAAAAGCAACGTATAAGGACATAAATACCAATAATGCATTCCATACCGGTTTAAGATTTTCGTTTTGAGCTCTTGGCATGGTGTATCCCTTCTTCCGCATTGGACGGTAAATATATCTTCCTATAAACAAACTAATAAAAAAAGACAGAATTGGCAGAATAAACCAGGTAGGAACTATTTCGAATAGTAATTTATCGGTATTTAAATTATTATAATACAGGGCAACTGCACTTACCGACAGCACTGTTGATTGACTTGTTGACTGTGGTATTCCCGCTAAGTTGGCAATTAATAAGGACATCGCAACGGAAAAAAGAATAATAGACACCACACTTAAGGACATCATTTCGGGAGGAAATAAGTCTTTACCCATAGTTGTGCCAGTTCCTTTACCTGCAAGTATGGCTCCCAAAAAAACCATTATTCCAAACAATCCAGGAATTAAACTTTTTCGAATAACATTAGCTCCATAAGCAGCAGAAAATGCCGGAGCGGTTCCACTTCCCCCCATATTTATCGCCAAAAACATTGCAATAATAAAAGGGATTAACAAGTGGCTGAACAGTGGTGAAATCATATTTATAATTTATTACGGTGATCAGATTTAATTATATTACACTCGCCAGAATGCCTGAAAGCCCAAGCATTTTTACCTAGCTAAATTAATCATATTACCATAAGAAGCATAGGCTTCCTACCATTTTTTTTCGCAAGCTAACAATTTGACGGGCAAGTTGTAGTTCATTTTAAATTGTCGATTCCCCCTAAGCTATGCCCTTAATAATGAACAACAAGAATCTATCTAAATACTAGAAATTTTCCATTAAACTCCTTCCATCATAGCATTGCAGCTATTTTACAAATTTATATTCAACAAGTCTGTTTTTCCTTTATTTACTGAAGATGCCACAACTGTTGCATTTTTAGAATCATAATAATTAAAGTTTTCTCAACGAAAGTGTTTTTGGCTTAAATTATATACTTTAAACACTGTTTTGTTACAAATATTTTCCCTTTCCAAACCGACCTCCCTTGCCGTTTTGCAAAACCTTACCCTTGCCCTCTCCTGAAGGAGAGGGAACTGCGAAAGCAAAAAAAAGAGCCCCATTGCTGGAGCTCTTTCTGTATGTAAATCCCCGAAAGGGTTTTATTTTTTGCTTCTTTGTTTAGCTGCGTCTTCCAAACGTTGTTGGAATTTCGATTTCTTCACAGGCTTTTTCTTATTTGCTTCGAGCATTGCCAAAACTTTATCGTCGTCGACCATAAATTTACGGATAGCAACGGTTTGAATAATGGTAAATAAGGTTGCAATAAAGTAGTAGTAAGAAAGTCCTGATGCATATTGGTTAAACCATACCAAGAACATTACTGGCATTAAATACATCATGGTTTGCATGCCTGGCATTTGCTGCGACGATTGTGTCATTTGACCATTCATACGAGTATACACCAAGTTGGTAATTGCCATTAACAAACAGAACAAACTAACGTGATCGCCATAGAATGGAATATCCCAAGGTAATGATAGAATTGAATCGTATGAGGATAAATCGGTTGCCCAAAGGAAACTTTGCTGACGCAATTCGAAGGATGCCGGAAAGAAACGGAACAGTGCAATTAGGAATGGAAACTGCACTAACATTGGTAAACATCCACCCATTGGGTTTACTCCTGCTTTTTTATACAGTGCCATGGTTGCCTGTTGGCGTTCCATTGCTTTATCTTTCGGTATTTTCTCGTTAATTGCATCAATCTGAGGTTTTAACACCTTCATTTTTGCTGTTGACATGTACGACTTGTAGGTCAATGGTGCCAAAATCAACTTAATAATGATGGTTAAAATCAGGATAATAATCCCGTAATTTGAAATAAAACCTTCTAAGAAGTTAAAGATAGGAATCACGAAATATCTGTTTACCCATCCAAATATAGCCCAACCTAAATCAACTAATTTGTGCAATTCTATATCCTGTCCATCCAGATCTTTACCATACTTACGTAAAGTATTGAATTTATTGGGTCCAAAATAGAATTTCATTGGATGACTTTCCAACTGAGTTCCTTGATATGGTAATGATATTTCGGCGGAAAAATTCTTTAAAATCGGTGAACTTTCCTCCATTTCAACAGACTTCAATTTTACTCCTTTAAATGCATCACCAGCAATTAAAACCGAAGAGAAAAACTGTTGCTTAAATCCAATCCACTTCACTTTGGTAGCCAACTCTTCCTCATCGTCGCCAGAAGCTTTCAGGTAATCAACAGCATCTTCGAAGAATTTATAGTGCAAAGCAGTGTATTGGTTTTCGAACTTACGTCCTTTTTCCTGACTGGGAATATCAGCTTCCCAATTGAAAGTTACAAAATTCGAGTTGCGAGAAATTACGTCCTGCATTCCTACCAAATTCACCGTAAAATCGACCATGTAAGAATCGGGAGCCAAAGTATATTTGTATTCCACATACTGATCGTCACCAACCATTAATCGCATGCTCACTCCTTTTTCGGAAGTAGTTGCATCAACAGCGTCAGCTCCATTTGCTTCCACAAAAAACAAGTCCTGAGTATTCATTGGCTTGTTTTCGGCATAAAACGATAATCCAAACTTAGAATTTTTCTCGGCCCATAATAATAGAGGTAAAGAATCGTGTGTCTGGAATTTCTTTAACTGAACATTTTGAATTCGTCCTCCTCGGGTATTCAGAGTTAGCTTTACTAATTTGTTCTCAAGAGTAATTAATTCTTCCTTCTGATTTACAGCTCCGGCAAAAGCGCCATAGGTATCTTTTATTGCTACCGAATCTTTTTCTACTTCAGCATATTTAGCCTTCAAGCCTTCCAATCGAGCCGCTTCAAACTCTTCATTACGCAATTTATCTACGCGCGCAATTGAATCTCGGGTATTCATGGCTTTGATTTCCTCTTCGGATGGTTTTGTTAAGTACGTATACCCAATCAAAATCGCTCCAATAAGTAACAAACCAAAAATCGAATTTCTATCCATTTTATGTCTTTTAATCTTATTTTCTTAAACTAATAAGTACTTATGCTTTTGAAAAGAAATTCGCTAAAGAACCTTTAAATACATAAGTACTCGGGGGCTTTTATTTTTCTTCCATTGCCACTCTCACAAACTCTACAAATAAAGGATGTGGTTTGATAACGGTACTTTTATATTCTGGGTGAAATTGCACGCCTACAAACCATTTGTGCCCTTCCAACTCAACCACTTCCACCAAACCGGTATCCGGATTCATTCCAGTTGCTTTCATTCCGGCAGCTTCGAATTGCTCCAAAAACTCATTATTAAACTCGTAACGATGACGGTGACGTTCTGATATTTCTTTTTGTCCGTATGCCTTCAAAGCTTTCGAACCATCTTTTAAAACACAATCGTAAGCTCCCAAACGCATGGTACCGCCTTTTTCCGTTACGTTTTTCTGTTCTTCCATTAGGTCGATAACCGGGTAAGGCGATTTTGGATTCATTTCTAATGAATCGGCATCCTCTAACTTTAATACATTACGAGCAAATTCAATTACCGAAACCTGCATTCCTAAACAAATCCCAAGGAAGGGAACATTATTTTCACGAGCATATTTGGTAGCAAGAATCTTTCCTTCCAATCCTCGGTGTCCAAAACCAGGAGCAACTAAAATTCCTTTTAGGTCTTTCAATTCTTCCTGATAATTTTTATCCGTTAATTTTTCGGAATGAATCCATTGAATATTTACTTTGCATTCGTTTACCGATCCAGCATGTAAAAACGACTCCGCAATAGATTTATACGCATCGTGTAACTCAACATATTTTCCTACCAAACCAATCTTAACTTCTGATTTTGGATTCTGTAAACGATTCAAAAATTTAGTCCATTCGATTAACTTAGGCTCTCTTTTAAGATCTAAACCAAGTTTTTCACAAACAATTACATCGAGTTTTTCCTCTCTCATTTTTAAAGGAACCTCATATATTGTTTTCACATCGATGGATTGGATTACCGCATTTGGCTCAACATTACAGAATAATGCTACTTTTCTGCGAACATCATTCGGCAATTCGTGCTCGGTACGTAATACTAAAACTTCGGGTTGCACCCCAGTTTCGAGTAATGCTTTTACAGAGTGCTGGGTTGGTTTGGTTTTTAGTTCGCCCGAAGCCGCTAAATAAGGCACTAATGTTAAGTGAACTACAATAGCATCGCGGCCTAACTCCCACTTCAACTGACGAACAGCTTCAATGTATGGTAATGATTCAATATCGCCAACAGTACCACCAATTTCGGTAATTACCACATCGTATTTATGCTTGGAACCAAGCATTTTAATGTTTCTCTTAATTTCGTCGGTAATATGAGGAATAATTTGAACCGTTTTTCCTAGAAAATCTCCTTTTCGTTCCTTATTAATAACGTTACGGTAAATTCTACCAGTAGTAACATTATTGGCCTGAGAAGTAGGAATATTTGTAAAACGCTCATAATGTCCCAAATCCAAATCGGTTTCAGCTCCATCATCGGTTACGTAACACTCGCCATGCTCGTAAGGGTTTAAGGTACCTGGGTCTACATTTAAGTAAGGATCCAGTTTCTGATTGGTAACAGAATAACCTCTGGCTTGTAATAATTTAGCCAATGATGATGCTATTATTCCTTTTCCTAATGAGGAGGCTACCCCACCTGTAACGAAGATGTATTTGGTTGTTGACACTTGCTGAACGTTTTATGGATTATTAAAGGTGCAAAAGTAGTTAATTTATGCATTTTAAGGAAACTATTTCCCTATTTCACTAGATCAAATTTAGTAAATTCGGCTTTTTAGATTTCTTCCTAATTGCAAATCTAGCAAACACAAGTGTTTTTCTTTCGTAAAGAACCAACTAAATATCTAATAGCAATCAGAGATTTGAGTGGTTTCGGACGAAAGCTAATTCAAGCAAAAATCCTCCATTAAAAAAAATGGAGGATGCTATTTTGGATGATGGATTAATTCTAAGGAACCAATCCATCAATTACATTTAACTTTTCCTGAAGAAGTTTTAAACTCTCCTTTCCTTTGTTAATTTTCTCTTCGATTTCGTGAACAATAGAGTCGGAAGTTTTTGAGGAAGAAAAGAAGCCTACATTGTTTTCCCATAGTCCTATATCGGTCTCCAATTGCTTGATTTTACCAACAATCTTATTCCTTTCAATAATAATTTTATCTTCGGAATGATTCATTGTCAATAAATTATCAATTTTCGATTGAAACTTCTGAACTTCTTTATCTCCTGTTTCCAAATCCATTTTGTCGTAAATAGCATTCAAGACTCTTCTAAAATCTTCCTGAATTTTATCTTTCTTCTTAAAAGGAACGTGACCAATTTGCGCCCATTCCTTCTGAAATCCACGAAGAACCGACAAATCCTCTTCTTCATTTCCACTTAATTGGAACGCTTGCACCTTGGCAATTACCTCCTCTTTCCGTTTTAAATTATCGGCATGATCCGTATCAACATGATCGAAATGTCCCGATTTATTGCTGAAAAATTTATCGCAGGCGGCTCGAAAACGAACCCATAATTCCTCGGAAACTTTACGAGGCACAGGTCCAATCTGTTTCCATTCTTTTTGAATTGCGATTAGCTTGTCTGTTGTTTCTTTCCAATCGGTACTATCCTGCAAACCCTCTGCTAGATTACACAATTCCATTTTTTTCTCCAGATTCTCGCCTAGCTTATCCTTTAGCTTCAAATAAAACTTACGTTTTTTATCAAAATATAAATCGCAGGCTGCTCTAAATCGCTGATAAATTTTATTATTATCCTTTTTAGGTGCAAAACCAATGGTGCGCCATTCTTTTTGTAAATCCAAAATCTCTTTAGAACTAGCGTTCCAATCTTTATGAGATTCCACATTCGAGTTCGCAATTAATTCTACTTTTCCGCAAAGAACTTCCTTTTTTTCAAGGTTCGTTTTTTGCTCCGATTTCAAACCTTCATAAAATTCCTGATGATTTCGGTTGATTGTTGTGGTAGCCTCCTTAAATCGCTCCCATATTTCCTCTTTTTGCTCGCGTGGAACTGGCCCAATTTCTCGCCATTGTTCGTGATATTTTTGCAACGTATTAAAGGCTTTCACTACCGAAGGATCCTCTAATAATTTTTCGGTTTCAACACACAGTCGAACTTTAGCTGCCAAATTCTTTTTTAAATCAAGATCGCGAAGCTCTTTATTAATTTTTATATAATCGTAAAAATTCTCTACATGATGATGGTAATTGTCCCACAAATCTTTGAGTGCTGATTGTGGCACCATTCCTGTATCGTGCCATTTTTTCTGTAAATCTCTAAACTCTTGAAAGGTTTTATCAAAAGCTTCCTTCCGATTTACCAGATCCTTAATATCCTCAATTATTTGATACTTAATTTTTAAATTTGCATCCTTTTCCTCTTCCAAGTTTCGAGTGCGAACAATCCTGCTTTCCCTATAAGTACGCAACAAGTCTTTCATTTTTTGCTCCAACTCGTCTTTTCCCAAGTCAAAGTCCTCCTCTTTTCCCTCAGCTGCTAAAAATTTCTTTTTAGCTTCGGCAATTTCTTCGTTATGCTTTTTATAGAAATTGAGTTTAATTGCATCCAATCGGTGCTTAAATCCTTTAGGAGGTTTATGCTCCAACAAGAGAGTTAATCGATCCACCAATTCACTTTTTTCCATTATCGTATAGTCAGGCTCTGTCTGTAGTTCTACGACTTCGGTTTCGTCTTCAGAAATCGCATCAGGAGATTCCTGCACAATACTTGCCGCAGAAACATCTTTACTTTCATCTACTTCTGCTTCAGGAAGTACCTCCTCCTGCTTCGCGTCCTCCTTAACTATTTCGGAAGTTTCACTTTTAATTTCAGAAGTCTCCATTACTGGCTGAATAGTTGCGACTTTCTTTTCCGCAACATCATTCTCATGAGAATTACCTGATACTTTAGGTGTTTCTAAATCTTCATTCAATTCATTCTCACGGGAGAGGTTCGACAGATCTTTTTCTTTCATGTAGTTTGCATTAAATTAGCAACTCAATAACTATAGTGCCATGTTTACAATACTATTTCTAAAGGAATTCAAGGCTCATTCCTTACGAATTTAACTAATTATGCGCTAATCCTCAAAGATTTTCAATATTTTTCTTTCACTTCAAAAACAAAGAGGTTCATGCAATACATGAACCTCTCCAATAAAACCAACAAATTAAGTCATCTAACATTTTTATTTTATTTGTAAAATAAACCTTGCACATAAACTACAATGCTATTTACAATCCTTTTTTCCGGCAATCAAAATGCGTCTTTTTTCAATAATTACCCTAAACTATAAAATGGTAATTTCTTTCACTTTCGGCTCTACTACCTTCACCTTAGCAAGTTTCACCAACAAGATTCCATCGCGCACTTCTGCAACAATATTCTCCTGATCTATTTCATCGGAAAGCTTAAAGCTTCTTTCTAAACTTATAGACTCAAACTCTTTTCTTAGGTACTTTCGATCTGCTTGCGCTTCTTTATTTCCTGTAATTTTTAATAAGCCATCCTCTACCTTAACAGCCACATCACTTTTTGCAAATCCTGGAATAAGCATCTCAATCACAAAGCTCTCCTTTTCATCAACCACATTCGCTTTCGGATAAAAAGAAGCTCCATTTTGCTCTGAATTTTGCAAATTCCCTTTTGTTTCTCTATATAATTGATTCATTAATTGACTTGCAAAAAAATCATTTACTCCTTTTGAATATTTTAAAATTGTCATAACGTTTATATCTAAATTATTACTACTAATTTTTTTTGGGGGTTCCGGAACCCAAAATTCATTTTCATTTACACCAGCTTATTTCCAAAGTTTATACCAATGCTTTTTTCTCCAACAAATGACAGCAAAAGAGAATAGTAATAATGACAACTTGGCCGAATGAGCATTGTGAATAATGACAACGTGTCGCATTGTGCGAATTAGCTTACTCGTATTTTAAATTCTCTTGCAAGCCACGCTTTGGTTACATACTTTTACACAAAATTTTAAAAATGAGAATCGATATACTTACTGTTGTTCCAGAACTACTGGAAAGTCCGCTCAACCACTCTATTATTCAGAGGGCTAAGGATAATAACATTGCCGAAATCCATATTCACAATATTCGTGATTATTCGGAGGACAAACACAAAAAGGTTGACGATTATGCATTTAGCGGTGGAGCTGGAATGGTAATGAGATTGGAGCCAATTGTGAAGGTAATTGAATTTTTAACATCTGAGAGAACCTACGACGAAATCATATTTACTACTCCCGATGGAGATCAATACGATCAGAAAACAGCAAATACCTTATCGATAAAAGAAAACATCATGATTCTTTGCGGGCACTACAAAGGAATAGACCAACGAATTCGTGATCATTTTATTACGAAAGAAATTTCGATTGGTGATTTTGTTTTAACGGGAGGAGAATTGGCCGCTGCTATTATTGCAGATAGCGTTATTCGACTAATTCCTGGCGCGATGGGCGACGAAACTTCTGCTCTTACCGATTCCTTTCAGGATGATCTTCTCTCACCACCTCTTTATACTCGTCCGGCGGAATTCAGAGGCTGGAGGGTTCCAGACATTCTACTTTCGGGGGATCATAAAAAAATTGAAAAATGGCAGGAAGAGCAAGCCTACGAAAGAACAAAACGCTTACGTCCCGATTTATTGAAAGAATAAATTTAAAAAAGAGCTTCGGAAAGGAAGCTCTTTTTTTGTACCAACTACTTATTAATAGTTAGTTGATTTCTTTTCGAAATATGCTTGAGGATGTTCGCAAGCTGGACACATATTTGGAGCCTTTGTTCCTTCATGAACATAACCACAATTTCTGCAATACCATTCTTCTTTCTCTTCAGAAACAAACACTTTTTCTTCTTCTAAATTACTTAGCAACTTCAAATATCTTTGCTCATGTAGTTTCTCTACCTTAGCAATTAATTTAAATGCACTTGCTACTTTCTTAAAACCTTCCTCTTCAGCAATGCGAGCAAATTCAGGATACAATTCAGTATACTCCTCATTTTCACCACTTGCAGCAGCTTTTAAATTTTCAATTGTAGTTCCGATTTTTCCAGCAGGAAAAGCAGCTGTAATCTCAACATCACCACCCTCTAAAAATTTAAAAAATCTCTTTGCATGTTGCATCTCCTGCTCTGCAGTCTCAATAAATATACCTGCAATTTGCTCATACCCTTCTTTCTTAGCCTGTTTTGCAAAGTAAGTATATCTTGCTCTTGCTTGAGACTCACCTGCGAATGACTTCAATAGATTCTTTTCCGTTTCAGTTCCTTTAATCGATTTTTCCATTGTTTCTATTTATTGAATGTAATTTACCGTACGAATATCCTGATTTTTACGAAAACACAATGAAAAATATCCGGTAATCATTATAATTTATACTGAGTAAAGATTACTAACACTCTCCAACAAGTTCATTTATAAAGGACTTTTTCACTAAAAAAACAAGAAAAAAAAAAATACACCCCCCTCATTTAAAACCTTTGCATCGAAAAAAATCACTTTTTTAAGCATCCACCCCCATAATTTTAATTGCTTTTATCATTTTTTTTAATACTTTTGATGTCAGACCCCGTTTCAATTAGGGTTAGGATAGAAATTAGTTGATTCATGCAAACATCACCCCCTTAAAAAAAGGGGGTGTGTTCGCAAAATCTACAAAAAGAAAAAAACCACATTTTATACCTATTAACTATTTACCACATTTATTAATCTAAAATCGATTACTATGCTGAAAGCAAGAAAAATTTTCGCGTTACTTATCTGCACTCTCGCTGTAACAGGTAGCCTGTTTGCACAAGAGGATTCAAGCAAAGGAGAAATTTCGTTTGGTGCCGACCTTATGAACAGATATGTTTGGAGAGGAACTCAATTTTCTACGGGACCGGTAATACAACCAGGTGTTGAATACAGCAATGGTGGATTTGCCATTGGAGCATGGGGATCGTATGCGCAAGATGGTTCTGATGGTGCCGAAGCAGATTTATATGCATCCTACACTTTCGCAGATGATTTATTTACTGCTACTGTTACTGATTATTTTTTCCCTACTGATGGAATTGCTGTAAACAACAGCTATTTTGATTACAAAAAAGCATCCACCGGACATATCATGGAAGCCACTTTGGCTTTTAATGGGAGTGACGGATTTCCAATAAGTATTTTGGCTGCCATGAATTTCTGGGGTGCTGATCAGGATGCAGATGGAGATCAACAAAATTCACTTTATATTGAATTAGGATATGGTTTCACCTACAACAATGTAGCTATTGACTTATTTGCTGGCTTTACCCCAATTGATGCCGATGAAGACAAAGGCGAATCGGGCTTTTACGGCGATACTGCTGGATTTGTAAATATGGGATTTACCGCCTCAAAAGAAATTGCCATTACCGAAAAATTCTCTTTACCAGTTTCAGCTTCTGTTATTGCTAACCCCATGGCAGAAAACTTATTCCTGGTATTTGGAGTAAGCTTCTAACCCAATCACTAACCTAATTTGCTTTTTAAGGAGCAAAAATGAGGCATTCAGAATTTTCTGAGTGTCTTTTTTTTATTCTAAAAAAAGCTGAATCTGTAAAAGATTCAGCTTTTGTATTTTATATCATTTTCCGTTATGGAATTCGCATGAACTTATGTGCCTGTAAAGAGATGTTCCATTTTGGATTGTTCTTTACATACTCAACAACCGGTTTTATGTTGTGAACATAGCGACTCCATTCCGATTGAAGGTACAACAAACAATCATCACCTACATTTTTCGACAACTCCTCGGCCCATTCTAAATCTTTTTCTAGATCGTAGATAATCACCTTTAACTCGTTTGCTTTCTGATACGATGAAGGTACTGGCAATTTATTACGCTTTGGCGATAAACAAATCCAATCCCACTCTCCAGTTATTTCGTAAGCTCCCGAGGTTTCCAGAAAGTTCTCGATATTGTGCTTCTTTAATTCAGTACACAATGGTTCTAGATTATACAAAGAAGGCTCTCCTCCTGTAACAACAACGGCTTTAGCTGGCGATTCAACAGCTTTTCGAACCACTTCCTCCACCGAAATTAAGCGATGCTCTGCTGGATTCCATGAAATTTTACTATCGCACCATTGGCAACCTATATCACAACCACCAATACGTATGAAGTACGCTGGCTTACCCGTGTGGTAGCCTTCGCCCTGTATGGTATAGAAATCCTCAACTAGAGGTAAATCTGTTCCTTTATCGAATATTTCTTTGTACTTGTCTTTCAAATCGTTCTTCTTAACCAATTAAAAACCTAAATTTTGGCTGTTCAGCAAACTGGCTTGCAAAATTACACGCTTTTTAAGGATTTCAAAATCAAATGGAAAGATTATTTAAAATGATTCTTGTTTAGAATAACTTAATACACTTTTCTCATTAAAGAAAAACAGCTTTGAGTATAAAAATTTAGTACAGCTCAACTTATTCTTAAATGAAAATTCAACTATCCTATTTTTTTTTAGTTTGTACAATCTATTATTCAGAATTGAGACAAATTACATTTCATCCATTAAGTCTTAGGTAATAATTCATATCTTATTCCCCGAAAACACTAGAAATATGAAAAGAAAACACCTTATCTCTTTACTTCTCGTATGGTCATTTCTGATTGGTGCATCCTTTTCTTGGAATTATTATCTTGTTGACTCCAACAATGAAATGGTTGTTTTAAATAAATCAAGATCTTTTTTCGATCAAATATTAATTACTCGATCATGGAATTCGGAACACAATGGAATTTACGTTCCCATTACCGATAAAACTCAACCAAATCCGCACTTAAAAGATTCTTTAAAAAACATTACAAGTACGAATGGAATTCGCTTAACAAAGATAAATCCATCCTACATGACTCGACAAATTGCCGAACTAAACAAAAATAACTATAACCTACAATTTCATATTACTAGCTTAAAACCAATTCGTCCAGAAAATAAAGCAAGTGAAATAGAACAAGAAGCTCTTCGTGAATTTGAATATGGATTAAAAGAAACTCTTCAGCTTTATAAAAATGGCTCCTCGAGTAAGTACATGTATATGGCACCATTAAGTACTCAAAAATCCTGTTTAGAATGCCATAAACATCAAGGTTATAAAGAAGGTGATATTCGTGGAGGAATCAGTATTTCATTTCCAGCCGATTTGTATACAAATGGTGTTAACAAACAAAAATTATCATTGGGAATTATACATTTTCTTATCCTATTATTAGGATATACTGGTATTATATTTTACCACCGAACTTCTAGAAAATATTTTTCCATTATCAATTCAAAAAATACTGAATTAAATAGAATCATTTATACTAAAGATAAATTCTTTTCTATAATTGCTCACGACTTAAGAAGCCCTTTATCAACCATACTAGGTTATCTGGATTTACTTAAGACTGATTATAATAACTTTACAAAAGAGGAACAAATTGATTTCATAAATGAAATGGATATGTCAGCGAATAACTCCTTTAAACTATTAAATAACTTATTACTTTGGGCAAAATCTCAGCAAAATAGAATAACAGTTAATATTCAGAAATACAATTTACTCCAAATAACTACCGAAGCAATAGAAGCTTATTTAGCTGGTGCAACATTAAAAAAAATTAATGTCGACCTAAAGATTTCAATAGACATTTTCGTTTATTCAGATTCGTTTACCTTACAATGTGTGATTTCGAACTTATTTAATAATGCAATTAAATTTACCCCCGAGAATGGCACCATTGGCATCAAGGCAAAACTAATTAATAATTTTGCAGAAATCCAAATTATCGATAGCGGAATTGGAATTCCTGAATCTAGAATTGAGAAGCTTTTCAAGATTGATGAAAGCATTTCGACAAAGGGAACTAATAACGAAAAAGGTACTGGATTAGGATTACTACTTTGTAAAGAATTCATTGAGAAAAACCACGGTGAACTTCGAGTAGAGAGTGAAATAAACAAGGGAACAAAAGCAATCTTTAGAATTCCAACTACACCATTATTGTAGAGCTACCTTACTTTTTGATCCATTTCTCCCATTCTATCTTAAAAATAGATTGTGGCAATTTACTTTCTTCTGTCGATATATATAGCGAGTCGTTTTCAGCAAATACAATACCTTCGGTTTGTGCTGCTCCTAAAGGACTCAGGTCGATTCGAAGACTTTTTCCTTCGAAAAAATTCGTTCCTTCGAAATCATAAAATAGTACCAAATAGGTAAGATAATTTTTATAACCAACCAATGCTAACACTTTTCCATCGGAGCTAATAGCAGCTCCAGTTACTAGCATATCCACATCAAATTCGGATTTCGAACTTAATATTTGATATTCTGTTTTTTTAGATGATGAATACATTCTGGTTTGATAGTTCGCCCAATTTTTAGTGAAAAAATATAGAGAATCGCCATAAGACAAAAAAGCTTCGCAGTCGAAATCTTGTTTTTGCAAGCGCATGGTAAAATCCTTTTGATCGGCCCATTCTAAACCAATTACATCTACATTCACTTTCGACAGGTTCGAATTCCCCACCTCCTTTTTTTCAAGTTTTAGTACTCTCAAATCTTTACGAGAACCAAAATTATTTCCAAAATCACCAATATAAATGTACTCTTGATCTGAAGCCAAATCCTCCCAATCTATATTTTTAGCATTCGTAATTTCAATTTCCTTTTCAATTCGTCCACTTCTATTGTAGCCATAAAGAATTGGCTCACAATCGCTATCGTTATTCACCCAAAATAAATTCTTGTACCACATTAATCCCGATTGCTCATTCACCTTAACAGATAATGAGTCTTGCACGAGAATAGGCTGATAAACGATTGAAATTGAATCAACTAAAGCTTTATTCCGCCCAAATTTATTTGAAGAACATGCTCCTAAAAATAGAAGTATCCATAATGAGTAAAAAGAGAAATATTTCACAACAAAAATTAAATTTAATACAAAACAAATCTGTCTAAAATTAATGAAAACTCAAAATTTGATTATTAATTACTATACAAATTTCTGCTATTTGGCAAATCGTTGCCTCCTAAAACACAGCTTGTCATTTATCAAAAATCAGATTTATTGCAAAGTAGTTTCAATCGCATGAGCAAAGTTTTTTACTATTATCTCATTAATCTTTTGGCATTAAATTGGGTTGTAGAAATTTCCAAAGTAACTTATACAAAGCCTCTTTATCGATTGGTTTTGAAATATACCCTTTAAACCCAAGTTCTGTTACTTTCTTCTGATCTTGCTTTAATGCATATGCCGTTTGTGCAATAATTGGGATATTAGGATTTAGTTTTAATATTTGCACCGAAGCTTTATAGCCATCCAAAACTGGCATTTTCACGTCCATTAATATTAAATCAATATCCATTTTGTTCGCCACCATTTGCAAAGCTTCCCTTCCATTTTTCGCCCAAATAACTTTTGCCGAAGTAGGAGCCAAAATTTCATTTATCAGCAAATAATTAAATTCGATATCCTCCACGACCAAAATGGTTTCATTTTTTAAGGAAGGAGCAGATATTTCTGTAGTTACAGCCTCGCCGTTTTTTGATTTTGAATGAACCACATTTTTTAAACAGAAATAAAAATCGGTGCCTTTATCTTTTTCCGAGGTAAGCCATAATTCACCATTCAATAAATTCGAAATCTCCTTACATATTGCCAATCCTAAACCAACACCCGACTGCATTCCTAAACTAGGCTCTTCAATCTGTCTAAAAATGTCAAAAATAACTTTCCTATGCTCTGGCAAAATACCAATTCCAGTATCGGATACGTAAAAAGTAATATCCGCACCTTCTACCCGGTAACCATACGTAATATTTCCCGACTGCGTATATTTTATTGCATTATTTAAAAGATTAGTAAGTAGTTGTATCAGTTTTGTTTTATCCGAGTTTAAGTAGAAATCTTTATCTGGAGTACACTTTAAGTGAGTAGTTAATTTTGATTTCTTACTTTTCACGAGTTCCGATTTCACATATTGCTGCAAGGTTAAAAATAGTTCGGATAAAGAAAACTCCTCTTTTCGAACTTTTGCTTCCTTAGCCTGCAGAAGCGAAACGTCAAATATCGCTTCAATTATCTCCAATAAATGCTTTCCACTCGATCTAATAATTTCATTCCATTTCACAATTTTATCTATCGAAGCATCGGAATTTACCAAACCACTAAATCCAATAATTGCATTTAATGGGGTTCTTAATTCGTGCGACATCGATGCTAGAAAGGTTGATTTTAATTGATCACTTTCTTCGGCCTTTTCTTTTGCAAATATTAACTTCTGCTCAAAATTTTTCCGGTGAAGTACTCCTGCCAAAACATTGGCAAACGCATAAAGTAAACCTATGTCTTCGGCATCCCATTCATTCTCTACCAAAATAGAATCGAAACCAACAAAACCAACTAAAAACTCATGAGACACAATCGGAAGAACCAATAGTGATTTTAGGTCGGAATGCAGATTTGCAAACGTTTTCTGAACAGCTTTTGATAAAAGTTCAGAGGAAGATAAATAAACATGTTCTCGTTGTTTAAACTTCTCGATCCACCAATAAAAATCCTGAACAGGTAAATTCTGCGAGACCTCTTTCTTAGAAACAATACCTTCTCGACACCATTCGTGTGTATTATTCAAGAACACACGCTTTTCATCAAGCAAAAACACGTAACTTCTGTCTGTATTTGTAAATTCACTAATATTCTTTAATGCTTTATATATTAGCTGATCAACTTCACTTAATGAGGAGCCTATAAAGTCGCCTGAAATATCTATCAGCAATTTTTCCATTTCGGTTTTATGCTTCAATCTAGCTTCTGATAGTTTCCGATAGCTAACATCACGAACAATGGACTGTATGAATTTAGCACCATTTAACTCAATTAAATTAGCACTAATTACAACGGGAATTACTTTACCCGACTTCGTTCTTTGCTTGGTTTCAAAAGAAACCTGTCCTTTTTCCCGAAGTGTTTCTCGAATGGTATTTTGCTCCTTTACATGAAATTTATTACTCCAACTTAAATCTGCGGGTTTTAACTTAACAAATTCTTCACGAGTATATCCATATCGCTGTATAGCAGCATCATTCACCTCAACAAATTTCTGAAAACCAGACTCATCCCAAGGATGTACAAAAACCGCATCATTTAAAGAATTAAAAAGAATACGAAACTTATTCTCACTCTGTTTTAAATTATTCTCAACAATCTTACTTTCGGTAACATCAGTAATATATCCTTCTATAAATAACGGTCTGTTTTTCTGATCTTTAATGGTAATTCCTTGTTCAAAAACCCATTTAAGCTTTCCATCCTTACTATTAATTCGATACTCGATAGTAAATCGTTCATTCCTTTCACTGCCTTCTTTTACCACCTCATCTACATAGCTTCTGTCATCGGGATGTATCAAATCATTATAGGCAATAGTGGAATTATAATTTAATTCTTCGGGTGTATGACCTGTTAAACTCAAAACACCCTGACTAACATACAGCATAGTCCAGGATTCATCAGCTAAACAACGATATACCATGCCGGTAAGGTTTCCCATTAATGTAGATAATCTCCTAGTTGCCTCTATGGATTTACGATGCAATCTTTTTTGCGCCGTTACATTCCTAACAATAGCAGTAGTTTCACTTTCACCACTATTACTAATTCTGAATTCGAAATAACAAACTCCTCGATTCTCTATTCGTTGTCGATAATCAAAAACCTGTACTCTTCTAGATTCTGAAGCTTCTGTCATAGCTCGAACGAACTCTTGCGTTAAACTCGCTTCAAATACTTTACGGATATCCAAACCAACTACTGATTCTTCCAATAAAAACAGGCCTTCCTCCTCCCCGTGAAGATCAATCACCTTACCACTTTTTGATATTCTTAAAATTAAATCGGGAATGGTTTCCAGTAAGGCATTTGCTTTTGCTTCGCTCTCTTTTAAGCGTTTTTCGGCTACTAACCTTTCGGTGATTTCCTCGAATATTGTGAAAACCTGTTCTATTCCTCCTGTATTTTTATTCAAAAGAGGTGTAGAGGTGATAGAAACCCAAACAACAGCCTGTTTTTCGGGGTTATATATACCAATAATAGCGTTAGTTACTTCTTTTCCCGTTGTTAGTGCAATATGTGCTGGATGAAATTCTTTGGTCATCAAAGTGCCATCTGGCAAGATATTTTTTAGCTGTGGTTCAAAACTTTCTGTATGCAATAAAAATTCTTTGTCGACACCTAAAATTCTAGAAGCAGACGGATTCACATAAACTATTTTCCCAATCTTATTTCGAATAATAATTCCTTGATTGGTAGTATTAAAAAGGACATCCGCTCTGTCAATACCATCTTTGCGTTCCTGATTTTGCGTAAGTTTATCTCTCTCTTCCTTTACTTTCTCAAGCAAATTTTCTAACTCAACAATTCGCTCCTTATATTCAGAAAGTTTCCTTTCGAATTTATCAAATGACATATATTGATTGTTATTAGACATAAACTTGAGATGTTACAACACCATTTAAAAATAACCTATTACAAGTTACAAAACCCTTGCAAGATTTTAAGTAGAAACAGAAATAAATTATTTCATCACAAAAATACTTATCGTATGTAATACTCAGATGTTTGCTTAATTTCTTTTATCACAAAAGTACTGTTCAGCACTCCAATATTTTTAATTTTCGACAGCTTATACCGAACAAATTCATGATATTCTTCCAGACTTTGAACGTGAATTTTAAGAATAAAATCAACTTGACCAGCCACATGATAACATTCCTGTACTTCTTGCAAATTCTGTATCTGCTCTTCAAATTCATCAATAAATGCCTCGTTGTGATATCGCATGGAAACCTGACACATGGCGGTGACAGATCTTCCAATTCTAGTTTTATCTAGAATAGCAACATACTTTTTAATAAATCCTTGGTTCTCCAACCTTCTAATTCTTTCGTAAACGGGCGAAACCGTAAGGCTCAACATGCTCGCAATCTCCTTCGCAGTCTTCTTTGAGTCGTTCTGAAGTATCCTCAAAATTGTTTTATCTGTTTGATCTATATTCTCCATATCAGAAAAAATTACTCCATTTATAACGTTTGCATAATCCTAACAAGTAAAAAATACGGTCATCCTTTAAAAATGCAGGAATTATTACTTAAATATTTTAGAAATATATGAAATAATACGGAAAGCCATTTACTTTGCTAGAAAATAATACGGTTGAACCTTAAAAAAACCAATTCGAAAAGATCAAATGAAAAAGGATGTAATTTTAATTATTGGAGCAAACGGACAAATTGGTTCTGTGCTTACAAAAACTCTTCAGGAAAAATTTGGAGTTAGTTTTGTAGTTGCCTCTGATTTGCGAAAAGATCCTAATTTTGAAGGTGTTTTTGAAGTAATTGATGCTACGGATTTTGAACAAATTCAATCTGTGGTAAGCAAATACGGAGTCAACCAAATTTATCATCTGGCAGCTATTTTATCTGCTAAAGGCGAACAAGCTCCATTGGCTACTTGGGATATCAATATGAAAACCCTTTTTAATGTATTGGAGGTAGCTCGTTTAAATAATCTGGATAAGGTATTTTACCCAAGTTCCATTGCTGTATTCGGCGACGCTGCAGCAATGAATAACACACCACAAGATGCATTTTTGAATCCCGCTACGGTTTATGGAATTAGTAAATCATCTGGCGAAAACTGGGCACAATACTACTTTTTGCGTTACGGATTAGATGTTAGATCGCTTCGTTATCCTGGAATTATTGGTTACCAATCGTTACCAGGTGGTGGCACAACCGATTATGCTGTTGATATTTATCACAAAGCAGTGCTAAATGAAGAATTTACCTGCTTTTTGAATGCGGATTGTGAACTACCTATGATATTTATGGAGGATGCCATTCGTGCCACTATTGAATTAATGGATGCTCCTAAAGAATCAATCAAGATTAGAACCTCCTACAATCTTGCTGGTGTTAGTTTTTCTCCGGCAGAGGTAGCTCGTTCCATTCAAAAAATATATCCTGATTTCAGTATTAAATACGAAGCAGATTTCAGACAAGATATTGCTTCTAAATGGCCAAACTCTATTGATGACTCGAAGGCTAAAGCGGATTGGGCTTGGAAACCTGAATATGATTTGGAAACAATGACTCGCACCATGATTGAAAAACTGAAACAGCAATACAAAAAAAAACAAGTAGAACTTGAAAATATAGGTTAATCACCGAAGTAAAAACAACAACAAACACACACAACACACTTACAAACACTAATTCGAACGCCTCGTTTCCATCCGGAATCGAGGTGTTTTTTTTGAATATGACTCGAAATTGATCAACAAAACTAATCCGATTATTAAAATCGAGCTAAGTTTAGCAAAATCTATAAAAGAAAAATGGATGTCTGCAAGAAGTATATTTAAATACAATTTAATACCGTAAATATACAGAATCATTAAAACCATGAGGATACTTTCATCCATTTCTCAGTATAAACAAACTCGTTAAGGGAACAAAATAGTTTCTAATAAAGCCAAATAATTTATCTTTTTTTAGGACAATTGCTACTCTTTAATCATTTCCGCTTCATTCATATGATATAACCTTCCATATTCTACTTGTATTCTAAACTTTGCATCCTTATCAATCAGTTTATGAAGCACATCACAAGTTTCTTTATTCGAAAAAAGCTTAAAGCATACATCACAAATAGCATCTTCAATATACCGATCGGGTAAAAGTCTCTCGTAACCATTATCTTTAAGTAATTTAACTAACACTTTAGGACCAAATGTGCGAATTGCATGAAGAATATAATTCATTTCGGCCCTATTGAAAATAGTAGCAATACTCTCCTTATTTAAATTTCCCAAATATAAAGGATTCGTTTCGGGCAAAGTTATAGGAGGTCCTATACAAGCAATAACATTTCCATTAGGAAAAATAATTGGAAAACTTGCCATTGGGCATGCACTTACAGCAGGAGATGAAGAATAATTAAAAAGACTGGAATCAATTTGTTTCTCGGCTCTACCAACCGGTAATATAATTGAAGTATTAATAAACTCCCTATCTACAAACTCTAATACATCATCAATTATATTCAAATACTCAGGAGAAGTTTCACTTTCGGTAGCTACAGCAACATTATATATTTTATTCAATTTTTTTGCTGCCCATATCGCATTTCGGACATATTCTATGGGAATAAATTGCTGATGAGATGAATCAGTACTGATAGAAATCATCTGAATAGACTCACACAAACTCATTATTCGAAGAGCTTCCTGCTTGGATGTTGCCCAATATGCGTTACTCACCACAGTCGTAATAAAACCAAGTTTATGTGAGTAATCAGCTACTTTTATTAAATGCTGAAGATTGTAAAAAGGTTCTCCTCCCGTTAAAGAAATACCACAAACAAAACCATCTCGATAAGCCTTTATTTGATCAAGCCAAGCATACGCAGACTCTAAAGTCATTTCTTCTTTTCTATTTGGCCCTGCTTTTACAATACAATGCTTACATGCGATTGTACACTTATAGGTAAGCATTATTCCCACGTTACTCAAAAAAGGAACTTCTTCCATTTGATTTTTAGTCATTACTATACTTGGTTATAAGGTAAAAATAAGTTTGCTTATCGAATAGATGTATCAACAAGCAAACTTTCCTGTAAGTTTCAAACTAATAAAATATCATACTTTCGGAGTAAGGATCATATCAAACTTTCTATAATCAATCTTAGCATTTTTAAGCCATCTCCAAGGAATTAGTAGCCCACACAGAGGAATTCGACTAATAATACGTCCTTCGACAGAAACTAATCCTAATTTTGAAAAATCCTTTTTAATCTTTACTCCTGAAGCACCAACAAGGTCTACATTTACAGATTCATTCCTTTTAACTCTAATTGATGAACCTCGCTCTTTTTTCAAAACAGATTTCTCCTGCAGAATTTTATCTTTATAAACAATCGCAACATCATACCTTTTCATAATGTCTTTATCTTTCATTAACTCAGGTATTCTTTCGCGTAACTCTTTAAGCTTGAGTATATCTACAGGCCACATCCCTGCCGGATGTAATCGATCTACGATTCTTATCGAACCTTTAAACAAACTAAGAATCTCTTTTGAAATCACGATATCTTTTACTCTAATCATGTCTTTAACATCAGTATTCATAAACTTGTTTTTTTGATTACCCTACTCGTATGGCTTTTCAGTGCCGCCCTGTTTTTAAAGTGTTTCAAGACTCCACTTGTAATTCAACACCATTATATTATTAACTATTATAACAATATTCATTACGCACTATCTAATTTAACATGATATATCCTAAAAGTCAATAGCTAATTTAATTATTTCTAATAAATCGATAAATAAACCTTTGCGCACCAACATTAACCAACTAAACTATAAGCCTGTAAGAATATTAACGACACATACAAACTTCAACTAACTTGATGTGCGAAGCTACTATTTAGATAACTAAATCACTTTAAAACAAACAATAATTATAAACATAACATAGATTGAAATAGCTCGAATTTAATTAGCCAGAAATACCCATTAATTAATGCAATACCAATTTCATTTGAAAATAGACTTTCATTAAAAATGAATTAATTTTTAGCTGTAACGAGGCAAAAAAGTAAAGCATAGCCAAGTTACGGTGCATCTTTTTTAACAAAGATATAGCTGACAAGAAACATTTTATAGAACTTATTTTGATGTTAATTTACCAATCAACACCTAAAAACCGCACATCATAACAAGTATTTTTTCAAGCCAATTTCTCTTTTTTATCTTTCCTTATTTCAGTTAATAAAAAATAAGATGCTCACTTAACTTGTTATAATACTGACAGAATATTTTAAACAGCCTCTTATAACAAAAAAAAATGCGCTCTTTTCAGAACGCATTTTAAAATAAAGTATTTGATTATCTATTTCTTAAGATCGTAACCATCAACAATTCCTTTTTTAACAGCAGGAATCCCATCAATCATCCATTCTGGAGCAGGTTTTCCCTTTAAATAAAAATCAAAAAACTGCATGGTTCGGATGGATAAATCCATTCTGTTAGGTCGCTTTTTTAAATTATGATCTTCGTTGTTGTAAGAAAGCATCCAACAAGGCTTTTGCAAACGACGCATTGCCACAAACAATTCAATTCCCTGATACCAAGGCACCGCTCCATCCTGATCGTTGTGCATCATCAGTAAAGGAGTTTCGATTTTTGGCGCATAGAATATTGGTGAATTTTCAATGTACTGCAAAGTACTGTTCCAAAGAGTTCCTCCTATTCTGCTTTGAGTATGTTCGTACTGAAACATTCTACTCATTCCTGTTCCCCAACGAATTCCACCATAAGCCGATGTCATATTCGAAACTGGAGCTCCAGCCATTGCACATTTAAATAAATTGGTTCTCGTTACCAAATAAGCAATCTGATATCCACCCCAACTTTGTCCTTGTAATCCAATATTCTCCTTATCGATGAACGAATAACGATCGATCATACTTAATGTTCCGGTAACAATAGAACTGTAAGCACTTTCGCCCGGATAGCCAACTTTATGGTAGGTAATATCCGGCATAAAAATAAGGTAATCATTACTCACGCAATAACTTGGATTAATAATAGACCAATTGGGTTGTGGTACATGATGACGATGCAATTCATCTGAACTTCTCTCGTAAAAATAAACGAACATTGGATATTTCTTTTTTGGATCGAAATTTTCAGGTTTGTAAAGTAAACCCTGCAACTCTTCTCCATCACCCGAAATCCATTTTACCAGCTCAACATCTCCCCATAAGTATTTTTTTTGCTGTGGATTTGCATCCGAAACCTGTTTATAATCCTTCAATTTTAAATCACTAACCCACAAGTTTGGATATTCTTTAAAAGTAGATCGCGTCCAAATTAATTGATTCGCTTTTTTTGCTTTTACTGGAGTACTAAAATTCGCATCCTCGAATATTATTTGGTTGGGTTCTTCATCTTGTTCTAATGTATAGAATCCTGATTTTTTATTGAACTCGTGAAATGCACTTAGTATAATTGGCTTTCTCAAATCAATAAATAATTCTTCCTCATCCAGCTTCACGTAATCAAATCGAATTTTATTTCTTCGACCAAAACTATTGGTTAAATTTTCAGCCCCTCTTATTCCTGCTGGATCTAATTTCCAAAAGTCATATCGATCACTAATAATTACTTCCTTGTCTCCATTTGTCCATCCAACAATTCCGTATGGACTTGGATCGCTTGGTGTGTCGTGAATTTCATCGTAAAAATTCGCTTTAATTTTTTTGGTTAAGGCTACTGTTTCACGACTTTCAATTTGGAAAGAATACCAAATACTATCCTGAGTTTCGAACCAAACCAGGTATTTTTGAGCAGGTGAAATAGTTACTCGTGAATTTTTCTTCTCCAATAATAAATCCTTCTTTCCCGACTTGGTGTTCACTACATAATAGTCTGAATACCAATCATCCCAAGAGATTAACTGCTGATATGGCAAACTCGAGGAACCAAGTGCCAATGTTGAATTTCCATTGTCGTAAAGTTTTACTTCGGGTAAATTCTCATCGCCCAACTGCAAAAGCATATCGTTTCCCGAATTATAAACAGCCAACCAAGTTCTTTTCTTCTCTTTTTCGGCCTGTACTTTTTGTTGTGGCTGCAACAAAGGATCTTTCCAGTTCCAGACATCCACATGGTATTTTTCATCCTCCAACAAAGTATCCTTTGGCTCATTAACTGGTCGCGGAGCAAGTCCGAAAAACAATTTTTCACCATTCTTCGAAAAATAAATTTCCCCATTTTCACTCACTGTCCACGCTTTTTGAATCTCCTTACTTAGCGTATCAACAATAATTTTAGGCTGTTCTAATTTTTCATTTTGATAGTACAGAGCAAAAGTTTTATTCTTAAGTGTGTCGGCAGAAAACAAAAATGAAAGTTGATCGCCATTGGGTGCAATTGATGCTTTCTTAGCTTCTCCCACTTTTTCAAAAACAGTTTTTACCTGCTCGTTTTTAGCAGTAAACCAATTCACTTTCGAGGTTTTAATGCTATCGCCTTCCATTTGAATAAAGGAAACTGCATTTCCATTTTCTGCTAAAGCATAATCAGAAACATCTTTATATCGATATTCTTTTCCAGTTAAAAAATCGAAAATAACAAGTTCTCCAGTTTCAATTTTATCCTTCTTGCCTTTTTTCTTTTTCGATTTTTCTTTCGATAATTCGAGAGAATCTACTATCAAAGTATCTTTTATCTCCTTTGGCATTTTCAATAAAAAAGCCATCCAATCGCCTTTCTCTTTTGGCAATTTAAACGACTCCAATTCCGCAAACTTACGAATACTGTTCTCCTGTAAATTCCATATTCCCAACGAATCTTTTGGTAAATCCTTTTTTTCAAGCTTTTTTACCTTTGCTTTACGAATCGTATCGAACTGCGCTTTAATGTTAAAACTTAACACATCACTACCTGGCGAGAATACGGCTTTGTAGGCTCTGGAAACAGAATCCAACTTCCCTGAACTAACCTGATATAAATAAAGGTAACCATCCCCTTTTTGTGGATTTACTTCATACGAAATCCATTTTCCATTATCGGAAATTTGTTGGTTTTTAAGATTTTTCCAACTATCATAATCGGTATGACTCAATGGAATTTTATTGGTTTGTGCCATTAAGCTGCCAATAAACAGACAAAGCAATATGGCAAATATTGATTTTTTCATTCCCTATATTTTATTGCGTTTATATCTATCGTTTTAGTATTGTCTTTTACAAATAAACCAAGGATTTAAAAGATCTGGTTTATTGTATGAAATTTCAAGATCAGATTCTAAATGTAAAACCTTTCCGCCCGAAGCTGTTACAATTGCATGACCTGCAGCAATATCCCATTCCATGGTGGGAGCATATCGGGGATACACCTCTGCTTCCCCTTCCGCAATCATACATAATTTTAAAGAGCTTCCCTTTGATATTAGCTCCACATCATCATGCTTCTCTTGTAGTTTCGAAATAAAATCTTTCGTTTCCTGATTCATATGAGAACGAGATCCTACCACACGAATCGCTTTTCTATCTTGAGCAATTGGAAGTGTTTTTGATAGTTCTATTAATTGATCCAAATCACCAGTCCAATCTTCGATAGCATCCATTCTGAATGCTCCCAATTCCTTATCTGAAAAATACAATTGCTTATAAACCGGCACATAAATTACACCAGCAATGGATATTCCATTTTCTATTAAAGCAATATTAACTGTAAATTCATCATTCCTCTTTATGAATTCTTTTGTACCATCTAAAGGATCAACAATCCAACAATATTCCCAACTTTTTCTGATTTCGTAATCTAAATGCTCTCCTTCCTCGCTAAGTACTGGCAGACCTAGATCATCTAATATTGCCACTATAGCTTGATGTGCTCTTTGATCAGCAATTGTTAATGGGCTATTATCCGACTTTGTCTGAATTTCAAAATCTTTAGAATTATATACTTCCATTATCTCTTTGCCAGCATTTAAAGATGCTGTTATAGCCGCAAAAAGAAGTTCTTTTCTTTTACTAAAATTCATTTATATATAAGCTTAACAATCGCAATGGATTGTGAAATTATCGATTAATAAAAATAGATATACGATAGTATTAAAACAGTTACCAGCATATAAATAATGGTGAGAGGAAATCCAATTTTAAAGAAATCCTTAAAGGTATACCCTCCTGGACCATAGACCATTAAATTGGTTTGATAACCAATTGGAGTCATGAAATTTGCTGCTGCCGCAAAAGCAACCACTAACACGAATGGCTCCGGATTTAAATGAAGATTTAATGCAATTGTAAGAGAAATAGGAAATACAATTGCAACAGCTGCCTTATTCGTTATGTAAGCTGCAAGGACCGATGTAATCAAATAAATTCCAAACAAAACTCCAACTCTTCCCATTGGAATAAAAACCGATATCAATAAATCGGCAATGATCTCAGCTAAGCCCGATTTAATCATAGCTGTTCCAAAAGCTAAAGCCAGAGAAATAATTAAAGCCAAATTAAAATCGACTCTCGAAGCAATATCTTTAGGGTTGGAAATTTTTAAGGCCAGAATAACGATAATCATTACAATTAAAGTCATGAATAAAGGCACAATCTTAAATGCTGAAAAAACAACAGCTAACACAGTTCCTCCAAGTAATAACCATATTTTATAGCCTTCCTGCTTTCTGAACTCTTTTACTTTTGATATAAAGTAAAAATCCTGCACTAAATGAGAACGATCTACAAAATCGTCTCCTCCTAAAAGTAATAATACATCACCAGCACGAAGTTTTACTTCTCCGATTTTACCATTCACACGACCGCCATTTCTATGTATTCCGATTACTGCAGCATCAAAATGTCCTCTGAAGTTAGCCTCTTTAACTGTTTTTGAAATTAAAGTTGAATTGTGCGAAATAACAATCTCGACAACCTCGATATGCTTTTTATGAGTAAGCATTCCAACGGTTGGAAGTGTTAATCCAGAACTAGGAAGTACTAAATCGGCAATGGTTTCTGTATCGCCTGCAAATAACAATCGATCGCCTTCTTTCAATCTATAATCGTGCGAAACTGCAGCTATTCTAACATTCCCCCTATTGATCTGAAAAAGGTAAAGACCTTTTAGATTCCTTAAATCTGCCTCTTCGATAGATTTTCCGATTAAATCGGAATTTGGTTTCACGTGCGCTTCAACAATATACTTTCGTGAATTTTCGGAAAATTCACCCAAAACATCCTCTTTTTCCGGCAACCATTTCTTACTTACCAATAAAAGATAAGCCGAACCAACAAACATCATGGGTATTCCAACATATGCAAAACTAAACATATCAAGAGATCCCATTGCAGGTATAATCTTCTGATCAATCACCATTCCATTAACAATCAAGTTAGTAGATGTTCCAATTAAGGTAATACATCCTCCTAATATAGCTGCATACGATAAGGGAATTAGTAATTTTGAAGGTGAAATATTGTTTCGTTTGCTCCAATTATGCACATACGGCATCATTACTGCAACAAGAGGTGTATTATTTAAAAATGCCGAAAATCCTCCAACCAAAAATATCATGCGAGCCATAAATTGCCGATAGGTTGTGGCCTTTTGAAATACCTTGTCAAAAAGAGTTTCTACAATCCCCAAATCCCTGATAATATCACCAATAAGCAGGAGCATTAAAATTACAAAGACCTGATCATTAGCAAATCCAGCTAGTATTTCGGAGGGAGTTAAAATTCCAAAAATACCTAACACTACAACTCCAATTAGGAATGTAAAAGCAGGTCCAACCCATTCTTTATAGAATGATATCAGAATAAAAACCAATACGATTAATACAACGATCGCATCAAATGAGAGCATAGAGTGGGTTTTGGATTGAGTTTTAAGATACGAAGATACAAAAATACTATCAGTAGAAAACTCATTTTTCAAACCTTTGCAATCAAACGGTGTTAAATAGATTAAAATTATGTCCTTTAACCTATAAAGGAGACAGATGCAAAGTGTTTAAAATAACTAAATTTACGATTCCGAAAATACTGTGAAAATGATAAATTACCAAACAGGCTCCTTGCTAAAAAAATACCATAACATTCCCATAACTATTCATTTTAAGCAAGTTAAACTTAAAATAAAGGAATTAAAACCTTACCTAAACCCAAAAAAATTTAATACCTATTGCGAAGCCTGCCCGAATCATTCTCAGAAATGGACTTGTCCTCCAAACTGCCCACCTTTTGATGATTATGCCAAAGACTACTCCCATATAACCCTCTACCTATTTTACACTTCGCCAAATCAATTTGAAAAAGCAAAAAATAAAGATAAAGCCTTAGATGCCTACAACTTTATAAAAGAAGAACTGCAAAACTACCTTCGGGAAGTAGAACCCAGCACTGGGAAAATGATTGCTGCAAATAGTTGCGAACTTTGTAAAACCTGCGGGCTTGTTGATGAGAAAGAATGTTATATGCCAAACAAAATGCGTTACAATTTGGTTGCCTTTGGTTTTAATGTGAACCAACTAATGACCGATTTGTTTCAACATGAACTGCAATGGGCAACAAAAAACCAAACACCTAATTTTGTAAGTAGTGTTGGAGCTATTCTAAAAAAATAGTCCGATAAATTACTTAACGGACTTTACTTGTATGCGATTAAGTGTAAAACTATACTTTCAACCTTTCTTTAAAAGGAAGAAAAGTCATAAAATCGGCATGATGTACAATGTAAGCTTCGGTGCTTCTTTTCACCATATTTCCTTCGCCAGCATGCGTTGCAATAATATGACAAATCTCTGGAGGAATACCACACTCCTGGGCAAGCGAAACACCTGAAAATGGATGACGAATATATTTTCCATAGGTCCCCTGCACAAGTTTATTCTCCTCATCAAGAACATACTCTAATAATTTACCTACATCACAAAGAATAGCTCCCGAAAGCAATACATTCATATTCACAGGTAGTTCCTCTTTAAAAAAGGAATTCATTTTTTCGCCACATTCCCTGGCAATGTGCACTACACACTTCTTGTGATCCATGAAACTCACCTTAAGATTAGGACCAGCTAGAAGCGTAAAAGGAATTCGTTGCAGATCTTGGGCAGACAGCTCACTTCTTTCCAAAGCAATTTCCCACACTTTAGCTGTTTTTTCTCTTAGCACCTCCTCTTTAATCCAATCGAGTTCGGGCCACAATTCCTTAACTATTTTTCTCGTATTCATAATCAGGATTGTTGAAGTGTTTTGCTTTTAACTTTTCGATGATACCATCAGCCATTTGCCGAGTGGATGCTGCTCCTTTTGATATAACATCCGCATTTCCATTCATCCTCATCATATCATAAGTTTGAATCTTTCCTTCTTTAATTACTTCAGCAACTGCTTTTCTAATTCTTATTGCAATTTCCTTTTCTTCCAAATAGTCCAACATCATGCAAGCCGATTCTACCATCGCAATAGGGTTTACAATAGAAATAGCATAATCAGCATATTTAGGAGCAGAACCATGAGTTGGCTCGAACACGGCAATTCCATCCTCTGACATTTGGGCACTGCACGCAAATCCCAGACCACCAATAAGCCCGGCAAATCCATCAGAAACAATATCTCCGAACATGTTCCCTGCTACAATTACACCATAATTTTCAGGATTTTTAGTCAACCACATCATTTGAGCATCAATATTCGTGTTCCAAAGTTCAATTTCAGGAAATTTTTTCCTTTGAATCTCTTTTGCCAACCGAAACATCATTCCGGAAGTTTCACGAATAACATTTGGTTTTTCGCAAAGTGTTACTGATTTATATCCTTTCTTTTTAGCGTAATTAAAAGCTGCCATTACTATTCTTGTAGTACCTGTTTTTGTGAAAATTCTTGTTGAAATGGCTAAATCCTCTCTTGGCACATTAGCAAAATTCTTCACAAACTTTGGATGTGAAGTGAGCGCTGCATATACTATATTATCCGGATTAGACCATTCTACACCACTATATAAACCCTCTGTATTCTGTCTGAAAATCACCACATCAACTTTTGGCTCTTCAATACCACCATCTTTTCCTCTGCGGATAAAATTTAATGGATTTCCTTGATAGCTTTTACAAGGACGAATACAAATATCAAGCTTAAAATATTGTCGTAAACCAACAATTGGACTTGAGTATACCAATCCTTTATTTTGTAGAACTGCAGCCAATTCTTTAGTCGCATCCTCCTTTGGTTTAGAGGTAATAGCACCAAACAATCCTATTTTATATTTTTCGAGTAATGCAATCGTCCGTTTAGGAAGCGGGTTTCCTTCTTTACACCAGAACTCCCAGCCGATATCACCCGTCACGTAATCCGCATCAAATCCTGCAACCTTTAAAATTCGAATCGTTTCATTAAGTACAAGTCGGCCAATTCCATCCCCTGGCATAACAACAATAGTTCTTCTGCTCATAAGTTTCAATTTTGCAAGTTAGGTACGATATATCTATCTTAAATATATCAAATTAGAACCATTTATCATATGAGTAAAATCAGTATTTAGACCAAAAAAAAAGCTCCAAAAGGAGCTTTATATCGATATTATAATTAAGTTTTAGTTTGAATTTCGAAAACTAACAGGAACCTTGATGCTCAAGATCCTATCATTTTGATAGCTTGTTTTCTCGACTGCAACAATATGAATATCTTTTTCGATAGTAAACCCCTTCGGCACACTAATTCTCAATTCACCAACACCGGCTACTGTTTGCATTGCCTGAAAACCTCTTCCATCGGCAGGAAAAAATTGTCCATCGATTAATTTTCCCTGATAAAACTGAACTTTCTTGCGTGCATTACTCAATCGGAACTTTAGAACGTACTCCTTTTGAGACTTTATTAAATCTATTTTTTCCACTTTAATAAAAGGAGTGCTTTTTTCTTTTCCTTGATTATTAATTTCTTTTAAGCCGATAGCAGGCAAATCATTTTTGTATAAAAGTTCCGATTTTAGTGTTCCCTTGTCCCAGAATTTTTTTTGATATCCGTTCTTTTTTCCTTTTGCATAACTAGTTTCGCGATAAACCTTTCCATTTTTATAGTACCAGTTTACAAGACCATGCTTCATTCCATCTACATAGGGAATATCGTACTGCTTTTCACCAGATTTGTAGTAAGTAGTACTAACGCCTACTTTTTTGTTATCCTTATATTCAACAATGGATTTTAATTCCCCGGTATCAAAATAATACTTCTTAATTCCATTTTTCAGTTTTGAAACTGCAGGTTTTTCAGCTACAACCACCTCATTACTATTCACTTTTTCCGATTTCCCTTTTAGAAAATCACAAGAGTTAAACACCAGAAGGACGCTTATCAGTACAATAAAATTTCTCATTTAGTTCGTTTTTTGAACCCGTTAAGGTAATAGGAATTCAATTTGGATACAATAAGAATTATACCTCTTCAATTTCGGAAAGCTTGCCATAAAGAACAAAGGCTTTTACCTCCTCGAAACCAAGCTGTTGAATTAGTTTCTTATAAGACAACACCTGCTTCTTGTGACTATTCTCTTTTTTCTTTCCAAACTTAAAATCGATTACAATAGCCTCTTTTCCTTTGTAAATTACTCGGTCTGGTCGTTGCACTTCGCCTTTCCCCATTAAAATGTCGCGTTCATTAACCACCGTCCATTCTTTCGAAAACCATTGGGAAACCGTTGCGTCATTCAATAATTCGGCAGCAAAAATAGTAAGCTCATCGGCCTGAATTTGATCCAATTTCCCTTCAAATTGTAATTGGCTCACCGCTTTTTCAACATCCTCTTTATACTCTATCAATTGAAATAACTGATGCAAAATATTCCCTCTACTCACTGGCGAAAAGGTCTCCACGGATTCTGCTTCTGAGAAATCGAAATAATCTGCAGAATGCGCCCGCAACTTTAAGCGATCATCGAGTAAAGAAGCGGGATATTCCTTTCGCTTCTCTTTCGGTTTTTGAATTACTTCCACAGTCCTGGCTTTTAGTTCGCCCATTTCAAAAAAGTGACCTTCCTTGTTCCAATGTTGCGCTAAAGACACAATTTTATTCCCATTAAAATCCGAAGAATAATTATCCGAGTTTTCGAAGGCAATTAGAAGCAGATCCGATATATTTTTCAGATCTCTTTTGGCAGAAAGTGGCGAATAGCTAATAAAAACCTCTTCGGCTCTGGTTTGAGCAACATATAAAAGATTCAAATTATCGATATAAGACTGCAACTTTTCCGTAAAATATTCCTGATAATATATGGTCTCCTTTAAACTACTACTATAGCGAACTGGAAGAATATCCAACGCATTAAAACCTTCCACCTTTGGCTGACACCATAATATATTTGTATGCCTTGTATTGTCCAAATCCCAATTACAAAATGGTAGTATCACCACTTTAAACTCCAATCCTTTCGATTTGTGAATCGTCATAATTCGAATGGCATCCTGTTGATCGGAAACAGAAATTACCTCTTTATCTTTTCGTTCGGCCCAATAAGTCACGAATGAATTTAAATCGGGAGCATCTGTTTTTGTAAATCCTAATACTAAATCCTGAAAAGCTTCTAAAAATGGAAAATCCTGAGCATGCTTATTCAAATTAAAAATCTGGATCAATTTCTCAACCAAATCATACAAAGCCTGTCTTTTCAATTCTGGAATATTAGCAATAAATTCGTCAGGAAAAACCGATTCAAAGGTACTCTCCTCTAAAGAAATTGTATATAATAAATCCTTATCCGCTGGCACTTGCTCTTGAATATAAACCAGGTATTCCTGTTTTAAAAAGCCCAAATTAATTTTATCATTAGGATATACAAAATAGTGCAATAAATGCGTCAGAAAACTAATCACCGAAGAATTCTTTAGGTAAAGAGAATCATTCGATATTACATCGTAATTAATACCTTCTTTTGCATTTTCGCTAGCCCGATATGCCATTAAAGTATCTGCTATTAGGCCTCCTTCTTTCCCATTTCGCACTAAAATAGAGATATCTCTGGCCTGATAACCCATTTCCTGAAATTGTTCGATTTTCAATGGCAAATCTTCCAATACTTTTTCCATCCAATCGGAATCACTTTCCTTCTCAATAAAAAGTGCCTTTATGTATCCAGAAAACTTACCTTGACTATCGGGAAAGTACTGATAAACATCCTGATAAGCATCTATAATTTTTTCCCGTTCCTCTAATAATCCATCCGAAATTTCGGCAGGAATTGAGGCATTGTATTCGTTTTGTAATAACTGTGCTCCTAGCGCAAACACAGCATTATTATAATTAATTACATTTTTAGAACTTCGCCAATTGTAATTTAAAGTCATGCCATTCACTCCAAAACCATCAAAATCCTTATCTAATTGTTCCGATAAAATTTTCCAGTCGCCGTTTCTCCATCTATAAATGGATTGTTTTACATCTCCAACCACCAAAGAATGATTCCCTTCGGCCAAAGAATTTGTTACCAATGGTCTAAAACTCTCCCACTGCATAGATGAAGTATCCTGAAACTCATCGATCATGAAATGCTTATAAACATTCCCAATTTTCTCATAAATAAAAGGCGTTTCATTATCTCCAATAATACTTCGAAGTAAACGACTAGCATCCGAAAGAAGAAAAATATTTTCACTTTCTGAATACTCCCGAATCTTTTTAGACAAATCAGTAAGAACACCTAATGTGTAGATATAACTCAAAGTCTTATCTGTTGATTTATACAACATTGCCTGCTCATCGTAATGATTTATTGCTTTCTTCAACAAGTCATTCAAACCCGAACTATAAACCGCTCCTACTGCTTGTTTAGTAGCCGCACTAGCCTTGCCTGTAGTCCATTTTTCAGGAGTATCTACTGCCGATCTAGCTCTAATTCCGGGCTCCATTTTTCCTCCCTCTCCTAATCCATACAAATAACCAGCAACACCTGATTTCCCATAGGCAAACTCCGTTATTTCTAAGGCATGTTGCTCCAAAATACGTATGGTTTCTGCACCAATTTTATGAAAAAAGCTTTCGAAATCATCCTTTATTTCCTTCAATATTTTGCGATAGGAACTCAGAAATTTTTTATCGGAAAGTTTCTCAATTAATTTATCGGAGAAATTTTTAAAATCTTCTTTAAAGACTTCATTTCCCACCTCTAAAATTTCCTGTTTAAAATTCCAGTTTTTTCCTTCTCGGATTTTTGATTCTGCAAAATCGGTAAGCCATGACCTTAAGTGTGGATCCTTATCTACATCAGCAAATAGTAAATCGGCTACCTCGTTCAGCACTCTACGTTGATCCAATTCAATATTATACCCCATCTGCAAACCAATTTCCCGGGTAAAGGATCGAACTACTTTCTGGAAAAAACTATCAATTGTTGTAACCGAAAACCGGGAATAATCATGAAGCATCCTGTTCAAAATTTCCTTTGCTCTGGAAATCAATTCCTCTGAATTTAAGTGATGCTTCTCTTTCAATTCGTTAGCATAAGGAGAAACATCCGATTGAGAAAGTAGATAAATCTCCTTCACAATCCGGGATTTCATTTCGTCGGTAGCTTTATTTGTAAAAGTTACAGCAAGAATACTTTTATAATTTAATGGATTTTCAAAAACCAAATTCAAATACTCTTTGGTTAGCGTGTAGGTCTTACCAGACCCTGCGGATGCTCTATATATGGAAAGTTCGGACATGTTTGAATCTATATTTAATCCGAAAATAGTAATAATAATTAGGAGGCAAGGAGCAATATTCAAATAAAATATTCATTTAACTACATTACTTCTATAATTTCTAAATAAGCACCATATGTAATAAATTTCACACTAAACTTAATTATCAAATTAAGTTTAATTAAAAATAACCTGATTTTCATCAATATTAAATAAATACATCCCTATTTATTTACAATAATACAAGAATGTAACTATTTTTCACTAATGAAACATAACTATTTTTTATTTGTTGAATGCAACAATAATTGAACCCATCATAACAAATTACTATTGACATAGTCTGTATTTATACCTAACTTTTGTTTTGTTATCAAAATATTCACTATAAACCATTAGTTATGAAAAAAATCTTTACTCTTCTTATTTGTTGTATTTTTATTATCTCATCGGGATACTCCCAAAAACGGGAAGTCGATTCGGATGGAAAATACCAAGGAATTATTCGTATAAAATTTACATCCAAATCGGATAAAAAGGTAGCCGATCTGCACCAGCTTCTTATAGATAGAAGTAAATTACAAACCAAAAGTGCCGAAGAATTTGTTCGTACCAACATTCCGAATCTCGACAAGGTAAACCAACTGTTTAAGGCAAACAAAATGCGTCGTGTTTTTCGTGATGCTGGTAAATTTGAAGCTAAACACAAAGAATTTGGTTTACACCTTTGGTACGAAGTGGAATTTAATTCATCTACACCTGTATCTCAGCTAATTCAATCGTACCAAGGAGTAGCTGAAATTGCAATGGCTGAAGGAATTAATGCAACAAAACAAATAGAAGGTGTTCAATTTCTGGAAGGTAATAATAATCCTGTTTCAACAGCTCTTCCGGTAGGTACTAATGATCCACGTTTTGGAGATCAGTGGCATTACGAAAATACCGGACAAAATAATGGAACTCCAGGTGCTGACATTAGTTTACTGGATGCATGGAAGATTGAAACTGGTAATTCCAGCGTAATTGTTGCAATTGAAGATGGTGGTGTTGATTTTGACCACGTTGACTTAGCTGCAAATATGTGGATAAATCCTGGTGAAATAGTTGGCAATGGTATCGATGATGATAATAATGGATATGTTGATGATATTTATGGTTATAATTTTGCTGATGATACTGGAGAAATTTATGTAGGCGATCATGGAACCCATGTTGCAGGAACAGTAGCGGCAGTATCAAACAATGGTATTGGCGTTAGTGGTATAGCAGGAGGTAGTGGAAATAATGATGGTGTTAAATTAATGTCCTGTAATGTGTTTTCGGCCGGCAGTGGTGGTTTTGCAGAAGCTTACACCTACGCCGCTGATAATGGTGCAGTTATCTCTCAAAACAGTTGGAGTTATTCCTATCCATACCAATTCGATCAGGCTGTTTTGGATGGTATTGACTACTTTATTGCAAATGCAGGTGGTGCCAATGCACCAATGAATGGTGGTATTGTAATTTTTGCAGCTGGTAATGATAATTCTCAAAGTAGATATTATCCTGCTTATTACGATAATGTACTTGCAGTTGCTGCCACCAATAAGAACGATGTGAAATCTTACTATTCCAATTATGGAACATGGGTAGATATAGCGGCTCCAGGTGGTGAATTAGAAACAACCAATGAAGATCCTACTGCCGTGCTAAGTACTTTTCCAAATGATAATTATGGCGTTTTTCAGGGAACATCCATGGCTTGTCCTCACGTATCCGGGGTTGCTGCTCTTATTATCTCCAAGTATGCAGGAAATATTACTCCGACAGAATTATGGACGAAATTAGTTGACAATACCGATCCTATCGATGCCTTGAATAATTCTCGTTATGCAGGGAAACTTGGTAGTGGAAGATTGAATGCTTACCGTGCACTTACTGATGATAATTTACCTTCTGTACCTTCTGGCTTAACTGCTACAAATGTAACTCAAACCAGCTTTACCATTGGATGGAATGCTGTTAGTGGTGCGCAAAGTTACGACCTTCAAATAAGAGAACAAGGAGGTGCCTGGCAAAACATCAACACAGCAGAAATTACCTATAACTACTCTGGTGCAACTGCTGAAACAACTTATGAATTTCAGGTTAGAGCGAATAATGATGCAGGATCTAGTAGTTATTCTGCAATTGCATCCGTTATAACCGAAGCTGCTCCAACTGTTCCTGTAGCTCCATCGAACCTTACAGCCTCGAATATTACTTATAATTCACTCTCTGTAAATTGGGATTCTGTAACAGATGCGACAGATTACGATCTTGATTCACGGCCATTAGGGGGAACTTGGACTACGGTAAATTTAACTAGTACAAATTTCGATTTCACGGATCTAATTTCTGAAACTACTTACGAATTTCAGGTTAGAGCAAATAATGCCATTGGCACTAGTGCTAACTCGAACTTAATAGCTGCAACTACCCTTATTGCTCCAACCGCACCTAATGTACCAACAAATTTAATTGCTTCGAACATCACTTACGACTCCTTTACCATTACTTGGGATGTTACTACCGATGCCACCGAATACGATTTAAACGTACGACCAGTGGGGGGAACTTGGACAAGTATAACCCAAACTACTACTAGTTACGAATACTCTGATTTAACTGCTGAAACAAGCTACGAATTTCAGGTAAGAGCAACTAACAGTATTGGTTCAAGTGAATATTCAGCAATTGAAACTGCTACTACCTTAATTGCTCCTGCAGCACCAACTACACCAGTTAATTTATTGGCATCGAATATCACCTACAACGCCTTTACCATTACTTGGGATGCAAGTACTGATGCTACTGATTACGATTTAAACCTACGACCAGTTGGTGGAACTTGGACAAGCATAAATCAAACTGCAACTAGTTACGAATACACTGATTTAACTGCTGAAACAAGCTACGAATTTCAGGTAAGAGCAACTAACAGTATTGGTTCAAGTGAATATTCAGCAATTGAAACTGCTACTACCTTAATTGCTCCTGCAGCACCAGCCACACCAGTTAATTTATTAGCATCGAATATCACCTACAACGCCTTTACCATTGCTTGGGATGCAAGTACTGATGCTACTGATTACGATTTAAACGTACGACCAGTTGGTGGAACTTGGACAAGCATAAATCAAACTGCAACTAGTTACGAATACACTGATTTAACTGCTGAAACAAGCTACGAATTTCAGGTTAGAGCAAACAATGCTAATGGTTCCAGTGCTTACTCGGGTATTGTGAGTGCAACTACTTTAGTAGGTCCTACAGCTCCTGTAGCACCTTCGAATTTACTAGCAACAAACATCACCTACAATTCATTTACAATTAGCTGGGACGTTGTTACAGATGCAAGCGATTACGATTTAGATATTCGAGAAGCAGGAGGAACTTGGTCAACTATGAATACTAGTACCACCACTTACAATTACACCTCAGCAATAGCTTCTACTATCTACGAATTTAGAGTTCGATCAAATAATGAGATTGGTTCTGGAGAATACTCAGCTATTGAATCATTAACAACAGATCCTATCCCTGTACCTGAAGTACCAACAGCACTATCGGCAAGCAATATTACCTCAAGTTCGTTCAGCTTAAGCTGGGATAATATGGAATTTGCAGCTACTTACGAGCTTCAGATTAGAGCACAAGGTGAAAGTTGGGAACTTTTCACTACATCGGCTACAAGTTTCGACTACTCTGGTGCAATGGCCGAAACGAGTTATGAATTTCAAGTTCTAGCGAGTAATAGCACTGGTTCAAGTGCATATACTTCAATTCAATCCGTAACCACCTTGCCTGAAGCTGCAACTCCAGATTATTGTGAATGCTACGGTAAAGATACTCGATATGAGTATATTGATTTAGTGGAATTAGCAAATATGAGTAATCCATCAGGTGACGATGGCGGATATGGCGATTATACCAATATGATCGCAAATGTTCAACCAGGCAACAATTATACTCTAAATTTCTCATTAGCATACAAAAGCAGAACTTACACTGCTAACTGGAGTGTATACATTGACTTTAACCGAGATGGAAATTTTACAGCTAATGAATTAGTTGTTTCAGGTTATACTGCAAGTGCAGCTATTTCAACATCTAATATTTCTATTCCAGCAAGTGCAGCAATTGGACATACTAGAATGAGAGTAATTCTTAAACACAGAAGAGCTGCCAAATCTGGATGTGAAATATTTAGTCAGGGCGAAGTGGAGGACTATACTCTAGACATTAGTAATACCGCTCCAGCAATAGCTGCTAGGTCATCAGCAATCAATTTTGGCGCACCACTTAGTCAAACCCCTCCTATCGAGGAATTAAAATTATTCCCAAATCCAGCTAAAGATTATGTAACCCTTTACATACAAGGAAACATTCAATCTAAAGTGAAAATTAGCTCTATAACAGGGAAAACAATTAAAATGCTAACACTTGATCAGGAAAATAATACCATAGATGTCTCCAATTTACCTTCGGGAATTTATTTTATCTCGATTGAAGATGGTGATGAAATTATTTCTAAAAAATTGATAAAATTATAACTCAACCTGCTATTACTAGTTTCGAGGACAGGATTAATCTCCTGTCCTTTTTTTTACCTCCCAAATCAAAAAATATCATGCTAACGTTTCAACTATCAAACTCGTATAATTAAAAACAGCTTCGAAATTACGAACTATTCCTTTTACGATACCTTTTCTATTGGATCACTAAATTTGTATTGTCATGAAAAAAGTCACTTATCTAATTGCGATTTTAGCCATTACATATGGATGCTCCAGTTTTTCCTCATTCAAAACTCACCCGGTACAGAAGAAAGAAAATATATTACTTACAAAAGATAGTGTTGAATATGAATTGCTAATTATTGATTCTGGATTTGAATCGTGGTTTGCTGCCAGAAATACAATTGCCACAGTACATTCTGATATTTACTACCAAAACTGGAATCGAATTTACGTAGTGGAATGGAATCAACTATATATGCAAGGAAGACCTTTCATTGAAAATTATATAGAATATGATCCGGCGGAAAATTATGGTTTGGAAATAAACTACAAGCTATACTATTACTTTCAGTTTGTTGAAGAAAAAAATCGCATTTCAATCATTAACAGATAAGAAAAGCGGAAGAACCTTAACTGATGGTTCTTCCGCTTTTTATTTATTTAAAGGAGTAAACTTCTACTAAACTTACTGCATTTAAAATTTGTAAGCCAATCCAATCCCTACAATTTCTTTAAACTGAATTTTTGGACCTTTTCCTTCGTAATCAATATCATCATCATATACTAAGGTTGTATTAACGGTAGCAGTTAAGTAATCATTAACTTTCATATTAATCATCACATCCCACAATACATCAATATTTCCAAAACTATCCGAGTAATTGGTAAATAAATCTAAAGTACTCTTCAAACTTACATTTTTCATGATATCCTTTTTCAAGGTCATTTTTGAAAAGGCACCAAACTCTCCTCTAAATTTATCACCTGGATCAACTCCATAAGCACCAGCATCCGATAAATCATCATCGTTAACAACAGTCATTTTTGAAGTTAAGGGAGACAGGTAAGCTGAAAACACATCGTTTGGTTTGTAATCCATACCTAATGATAATGTAAGATACGCTAGCGCCAAAAAATTTGATACTTTCACATCATCCACACCATCGGTATTCGAATATTTATATCCTTTCGCAAATTGTGTTTTAAAATCTAATAATGCACTATAATACCAATGTCCTCCGTTCTTATGTCCAAATTTGGTAGTAAAATCAATTTTATCGATACTTTTACGAACGCCTTGATCGCCTTGTTTAATCATACCATACTCTAAATTTAGAGTGTTTTCCCAACTATTCTTTCCTTTGTTATAATTAGAAAATAAATTTAATAATGCATTGGTAGATATTGCATTATCACCACCACCCGACCAATTGGTAAGAGAGGTTTGAGAAAAAGTAATTGAAGCAAGTCCTCCTTTTTTCCAGTAAGAGGTATCTTGTTTTTCCTGTGCGGAAACGAATATAGCCATGCAAACAAATAACAGGGCAAAAGTAATTTTTTTCATCTTTCAAAAATTTTAGGTTCTTACATAATAGATCTCATAAATAAGATCATTACTTATATTCAATCTAAGTTAGTTATTTTTTTATCCCAAAAAAATACATAACTAAATTTAGGTGTTAAATTATTTGCAATTCATCAGGTACAATTGGCACTAAGCCAAAAATTGAATACTTTTGCATCTTGAAAAACAAGGATTTATTAGTGATGAAGAAAAAAGTTGTAATCGGATTATCGGGTGGAGTGGATTCTAGTGTTGCTGCACATTTATTGATTGAGCAGGGATACGAGGTGGAAGCACTTTTTATGCAGAACTGGAACGATACCGTTGGGTTAAAATCAGAAGAATGCCCATTTGAAGAAGATGTTCTATTTGCTCAGATGGTAGCTAAAAAGTTAGGAATACCATTTCATTTTGTAGATTTAAGCGTAGAATACCGCGCGAAAGTAATTGATTACATGTTTGCCGAATATGAAAAAGGACGTACTCCTAATCCGGACGTACTATGTAATCGTGAAATTAAATTTGATGTATTCCTGAAAAAAGCTCTTGAGCTTGGAGCAGATTATGTGGCTACAGGTCACTATTGTCAAAAGGAAACTATTATAAAAGATGGCAAAGAAATTCACCGATTAATTGCCGGAGAGGACAACAATAAAGATCAAAGTTATTTCCTGTGCCAGTTATCGCAGGAACAACTGTCAAAAGCAATGTTTCCTATCGGACACATTATAAAACCTGAGGTTCGGGAAATTGCCCGTCGCGAAAAAATGGCTTCTGCCGAGAAAAAAGATTCACAAGGCATCTGCTTTGTAGGTAAGGTTGATTTACCTGTATTCTTGCAGCAAAAGCTAAAAGCGATGAAAGGCAATATTATTGAAATTATGGCCGATAAGGCGGATGAAATCATCCCAAAATCTGAAGCTTTAGCGGATATTTCAGCACCATATCATTTTAAACCAGAACACGGAACAGTAGTAGGAGAACACAATGGTGCCCATTTCTTTACTGTTGGTCAGAGAAAAGGTTTAAATGTTGGAGGAAAAAAAGAACCTTTGTTCGTGATTGGAACCGATGTGGTGAAAAACATTGTTTACGTAGGCATGGGACATGGCCATCCTCTATTGGCAAGAAAAGCGCTGTTCATTCCAAAAAGTGAAGTGCACTGGATTCGCGAAGATTTAATGCCAACCGAAGAATGTGAAAGAAGATACGATATCAGAATAAGATATAGACAGCCTTTGCAAAAGGGAACTATCTATTTTAAAGAAGAAGGCATTTATATTCTGTTCGATGAAGCACAACGTGCGGTGGTTTCGGGACAATTTGCTGCCTGGTACGAAAAAGAAGAACTACTTGGTTCGGGAGTGATTGACTAAAGAATTGAATTTAACTAGATACAGAAAAGGCTGTTCATTTCATTTTGAACAGCCTTTTTTATTTTCTCTTAAAAATACTTTACTTCTTCCGCTTTTGGTATACGTACACAAAAAACTCTACAGCAGCTATGAACAACAACGTGTAGCCGAACAGCTCACATCCCTCTTCTACCGCATTTTTGACCCATCTTTGCACAGGTTCAAGTGTTTCCACATCAAATAATGCTCTCCAAACATTCTTTGTTCCAAATAATCGAGAAAAAACAAATACGCACAAAAAACCTGCAGTAAATACACCAAATGCAGGAGTAGAGAAAAACTCTTCCAGATTTTCCCAAATTTGCTTTTTCTGACGATAAACCAAAAATACTGAAACTAACAAAACTACCATGGCAAAAGGGAACCACGCACCATGATAAATCTGATCGAAATACACATCCAATTCTCTTATTAAAGCAACCATAGCACCTCCTCCAAAAAGGTAGGATATCGCCTTATGTGAATTGGAACGAATACCGGCCAAAATAAAAATTAAACTTGTTAACAACAAAAATAATTCTTGCATCCATTCGGTTTGAGAATTTTCTCCAAACTTAAGACCATCGATAATAATTGCAGCATCACTTTTTATTATTAATGCAGCAGCTACAACTGGAATAGCATACAATACTACTCGAAAAGCAGCGTAAATAATTGGCTTTAGATTCATCGTTATTAGATATTTATGATAATTTTTAAACTATTTTATTTCATTAAAGACTCTTCTCTTCCCTACATTTTTCAACGATTAAAACAAAAATATACAGAAAAGGCCATCATTACGAATTGCAAAGTTCCGATTAAAGAAATTTGATATATTCTAGCAATGGGATATGTTTCTTCTACTGGTTTTTTAATTAAACTAGTTTGAAAGTACCTTTTCAACAAAAAATATCCTAAATAAGCCATTACAATTCCAATTAAAGCTCCTCCAATAATATCACCTGGGTAATGTACTCCCAAATAAATACGGGAATAGGATATAATTACTGCCCAAAATACAAGAAAGTAAGTTGTAAGCCTATCCTTTACAATTAAACTTACCAAAACAGCCAAACCAAAAGCATTCGCTGCATGAGATGAAACAAAACCATATTTTCCTCCTGTGTAACCTTGTACTAAATTTACTAAATGACTAAACTCAGGATCTCTGGATGGTCTAAATCGTTTAAATATTGGCTTAAATATGCCTGAGGCTATTTGATCACTTACAACAACTACAAAAATTAAACTTAAAAGAATTATTCCACCCTTTTTCCATCCAAATATATTCACAATACAAGAGGCAAGTACTATATAGAACACATACCACATTTCTTTTTCAGAAATTAGTCGCATTAAATAATCCCAAAAATAATTTTGCTGGCCATTTAACAATAATAGCAACTCCCTATCTAAATTTAGTAACCAATCTAACATATTTTCTATTTTTATACTTTTACTACTTCATTTGTACTACTTCAATCTGTTTCAGAATTTCAACATTCAAAGTCTCTGCTAGAGCTTTAGGCTCCCCATCCACATGATATGTTTCCGAATTAGAATCGATTACCAAATTGTTTACTTTTACAAACTGGACATATTTAGAATTCTTCAATTTTCCTAAAAACAAACGAATTACAAAACCCGGTACTACATAAAAGGGAATTTTTTTTATCAAAACCAAATCGAGCAAACCATCGTTGTAGATTGCCCCTGGTGCAATTAAAGCATTGTTTCCAAATTGTCGTGTATTTGCGATGTTAATCATGTGGTACTTTCCTTCAATAACAGAACCATCAAAAGTAACTTTCGCTTGTATCGGTTTGTATTTTATTAGTGCCTGAATGGTACAATAAACATAGGTCTTTAGTCCGCGAGTAGGCATTTTATCGAACTCATTAGCCACATAACTATCAAAACCCAAACCAAGCATATTACAGCTCAACTCATTATTTACTTTTAGAAGGTCGACCATTTCGGTTTCCCCTTTCAAAATTTTATTCAATAGTTTTTTGATATCCCCGGTAAAACCAAGTTCGCGAGCAAAACCATTGCCCGACCCATTGGGCAAAACTGCCAATTTAAGATTTGGATAACGTACCAAATATTTAAGCGTGGTATTGATTGTTCCGTCTCCTCCACAAATAATTAGCACCTTATATTTTTCACATTTAGTGGTAAGAAACACATCAAATTCTTCGAGAGAATTACTAATGAAATAATCAACTTCGGGAGCAATTTGAATAAACTTACGAAGAATTTTACTTGATTTTGTACCTGAATGAGGGTTGATAACAAAAATGATATCCTGTAAGGTAATTTTTTTCATATTTACTATTGGCCTTTGCCTCTATATCTTTTTTTCATGAGAAATAACACCATCCTCATTTAATAATTCCCAGCCAAAAGTAGATAATTTATTTTAGATGTTCCTCTGCCCAAGCCAAATCATCTGGTTTTCCAAGGTCTGACCATATTTTAGAATTATCTTTAAAAGCCAATATTTTTTCATTTTTAGCTAGGCGTAAATACAAATCGATAACGGAAAACTTACCTTCCTCAGTAATCAATGAAAACAGTTTATAATCTAATAAATGAATTCCACTAAAAGCCAGATGTTCCGATTTAGTCATCTCTTTCCTGGCCACCTTTATTTCTCCGGTTTTACAATTTTCCCATCCGGTTAATTGATTATCCTTGTTAAAATATAAATAGCGACTACTAGATCGTTCTCGCATCACCATACTTACCAATGCTCCGGTAAGCTTGTGAAAATTAATCAGCTCTGTTAAATCCAAGGATGAATAAACATCAACATTATAGATTAAAACTGGTGCTCCAGGAATAAATAAACCTGCTGCCTTCTTCAATCCTCCTCCTGTATCCAACAATTCTTCCCTTTCATCTGAAATGCGGATATCTGCACCAAAATTGTTATTTGCATGAAGAAATTCCTCAATTAGATCGGCATAATGGTGCACATTAATAACAATACGATCCACTTTTAATTCTATTAGCTTCCGAATTGCTCTTTCTAAAAGTGGCTTTCCTCCTAGTTCAACCAAAGCTTTGGGTTTTGAATCGGTATAAGGTTTTAAACGAGTGCCTAAACCCGCCGCAAAAATCATAGCATTTAACATCCTATTTAATTAAGAATTATAAATTAATAATGGAGAATTATTATTCTCAAAAAGTTACATTCAGCTAAGCTTCTTTATTGGTTTGCATAGTTTTTTTGCCATTTTGGCAATCCTGTTGCATTTTTTGCAAACAAAATTCTCCGAATCGCATACTTTTTCTGCATATTCCTTCGGTGATAATTTACAACGTTTCTTGCCCATACTAGCTTCCTTCTATTTCTCTCTCGATGTGACGTAAACTGATATTTACATCAAACTTTTCACGCAAATGTTTTGCCAAACTCTCTGCCGAAAAAACGGAACGATGCCTCCCACCTGTACAACCAAAATTCACTTGTAAATTGGCAAAGTTGCGACTAATATATTTATCAACACTCATATCTACAATACTATAAACGGAGCTTAAAAATTCCTCCATTTCACTGTGCTCTTTAAAAAATTCAATTACCGGCTGGTCTTTTCCTGTCATTTCTACATATTCCTGATATCTTCCAGGATTATGAATGGCTCGACAATCGAAAACAAAACCTCCACCGTTAGTCGTTTTATCTAAAGGAATTCCTCGGCGATACGAAAAACTATTTATTTCGACATGCAATTTTGGCTTTTCTTCTTTGCCTACACTTTTCAGAAAATCAGAAGAAATTACAGCTTTAAGAGCATTCAGCAATTCAGGTAATTCAACGGGAATATCCATTCTTTGCAAAATAGTTTCCAAATTTTTCAATGCGAAGGGAATTGATTTTAAGAAGTGATCTTTTCTTTCGTAAAAACCTCTAAAACCATAGGCTCCCATTGCCTGCATGATACGAATTAAAACATAACCCTCGAAAAATGAAGTAAAAGCTTTTGAATCAACTTCCTGTACTTTTTGAATTTCCTCCAGATAAAATGCCAATAATTCATCTCTAACATCCTGTGGCAGATCGGCTTTGGCATCGTACAACAAGGAAGCCAAATCGTATTGCAATGCTCCTTTTCTTCCTCCCTGATAATCGATAAACCAAGGCTCACCATTTACCAACATGATGTTTCTGGATTGAAAATCCCGATACAAAAAGTAATCGCGGGGAGCATCTAATAAATAATCCGAGAATTGCTGAAAATCATTCTCGAGTAATTGTTCATCGAATGGAATTTTTGCCAATTTCAGAAAATAGTATTTGAAATAATGTAAATCCCAAATCATCGATTGCTTATCGAAACTATCTCTGGGATAGCAAACCGAATAATCCAATCCATTCTCTCCTTCTAGCTGAAAACGAACCAATTGAGAGATAATCTTTTTGTAAATTACGATTAGATCGGTGGCGAAACCTTCACCTATTCTCAAATGAAGTATGTAATCGAATAAAGTTGTATTGCCTAAATCCTGTATAAGATAAATATCATGATCAAGATTCTCGCAGTATATTTCAGGAACAGATAAGCCTTTAGATTCAAAATGTTTACTAAAACTGATAAAAGCAATATTCTCCTTTTTATCAGCATTATAAACTCCAATAACCGTTCTCTTTTCTCCAACTAAGCGGATGTATTCACGATAAGAACCTGATTGAGGTAAAATTTCTGTTTCAATTACTCTATCGTCAGCCCATTCTTCAAATAAATGAATTAGAGCAAGTTTAATTTCTTCTTTCAAATCGTATGTATTTTGATTGCCTAAAAGCGTTTTCTTATGAATACAAATCTACAAAAAGATCTTCTACCTACTGGTATGTGTTGGCTTACTAATCTTTCAAAAATTGATCCGTACCACTATCCAACTTATTCTAAGTTAAAAAGAGGTAACATAACAATACTTCTACCAACAAAGCGGGCAGCATATTTAAAATTTTTATTTTTTTTATTTCTAAGATACTAATTCCTAATCCTATAATAAGGACTCCACCAACTCCGGCCATTTCGGTGATAATGGTCTCGGGAATTACTTCGCCAAAAACTGCTGCCAATAAGGTTAATCCTCCTTGATATATCAGTAAAGGAATTACCGAGAACAAAACTCCAATACCCATTACTGCCGCCAATGCAACTGCCGAAAATCCATCCATCATCGATTTGGTAAGTAGCAAGGTTGGTTCTTTGCCCATTCCTTCCTCCATACTTCCTAAAATGGTCATCGCACCTAGACAGAACAACATGAATGAGGTAACAAAACCTGTAGAAAATTTATCATCCTTACTTCCTATTTTCCTCTTTAATAAGTCACTGAATTTTTCAACTCGCTCCTCTAAGCGTAAAAATTCACCGATTAACGCCCCAACCACCAAACTAAATACCATCAGCAATAGTTCGTTGGCCTTTAGAGCCATACTTACCCCAAGGTATAAGGTGAAAATCCCAATGGCTTGGAAAACAATTTTAAACATTCGCTCAGGAATTCTGGTCCTAAATAAAAGGCCTAAACTTCCACCTATTAAAATGGCAACAACATTTACCAGGGTTCCGATCATAAAATGATTTTATTTTTGAAAAACTAAATTTAATAGAAAATCAGCAAAAGAGGCGATTTAGACAAAAAAAAACCGAAACCTAATAAATAGGTTCCGGTCTACTAGCGATAATATATACTAAATCAAAAAAATATACTATAATACACCCTGACTATTACCCAAGGCAATAATTACAACACCAATAATCATACAAGCAAGTCCGATGTACAAATACAATCTTGCTTTTCCTGATGCTTTTACCCACTCTCTGGTTAGTAAACCACCAACAATTGCAACAGCAACGCAAATGGTATTAAATATTGCATATCCAACCGTATTGCCAGCTTTTCCAAGCTTGAATGCTGCGTAAGCAAAAGTTGCCGATGCTGCAAAATTTAAAATAGCCATAACAAGAATAAGCAAAGTATTTTTTCCTAAATGTGGAGTTTTAAAATTTTTCCACAAGCCTTGTTGGGTTAATTTAACGATAAAATAAGGTGTTACAACCAAACCTCCACATACATAAATTACAAACATCACTGCTACCGAAGTTACCCATTCTGGATTTCCTGTAGCTTGACAAGCTTCATGCAAATAAGGTCTTCCTACTGCGTTTGCAAAACTAAATCCTGTAGCTAATAAACCTCCAACTACAGCGATAACAATTCCTTTAGTCATGGATACCTTCTCTGTTGTACTATCTGACTTTTCATCAGACTCTCTAACCATACCGGCTTTTCCATTCACAATAACACCAACAAGAACAATGGCAATACCTACCAAAATATAAACAAGCACATTACTTGGAGGCAATCCATCCACCAAAAAAGGTAAAAGGGAACCAACTAATATTACGGTTCCAATAAAAATTGAAAAACCCAATGAAAGACCAATATAATTAATTGCCTTTCCCCACATCATAGCTCCTATTCCCCACATAACACTGGCGATAGCCATTTTCAATAAAATATCGGTTGGTATTCCACTAAGAACGCCTCCAAAACCTTTTATTAGTAGCGCTGCAGAAATAATTGGGATTAAAAACATGTTTAACGTAAACATAAGTCCCCAGGTATTTTCAAAGGCAAAATCTTTCGTAAATTTCTCTGGTAAAGCATAGGTTCCCAGCATTATGCCGGCTATAATTGCCCATATAATTCCTTCAATCATGATATTACTATTTTAGGTGATTAGCACTTGTTTATTATTGGATTAAAATGTCAATCGAAAAATGGTTTGACTTTCGAATATCTCATTTGGTTTGGTAAATGTTTTTGGAGAATTTGGAATGTTTGGACCATTTTGATAACGGTGGGTTTCGCAACAAAAACCTCGATATTTTCCAAATTGATTACCAGTTTCGCGTTTCAGTTCATTAGAAGTATACATTCCTGTATAAAAAAGCATACAAGGTTCTGTAGTTTCTACCTCCAATTTACGACCACTTTCTGGCTCAACAACTTCGGCAACTTTCTGTAATTTGAATTTTGCATCATCGAATATAAAAAAGTGTTCGAAACCGGTTCCCATTGCCTTATGAACATCTGCAACTGTTTTCCCAGCTCTTAAGTCATCTACCGCATTATCCAAGTTCAATACAAGACCTGTTGCAGCTCCAGTTTCATCTAATTCTAAGCGTTTTCCTGTTAATACAGATACTTTATGACCTGTAATATCCTTTTGAAAACCAGATAAGTTGAAGTAAGTATGATTGGTTAACGAAAGTGGTGTTAATTTATCTGTTGTTGCTTTATAGCTAATGATTATCTCATTCTTATTCGTTAATTGGAACGTAACGGCAGCCACAACATTTCCAGGAAAGCCTTCCTCCATGTCTGGACTTTTTACTGTCATTTCCACACCTACGGTATTGTCACTATTTATTGATTTTGCCTGCCATACTTTCTTATCAAAACCAAGTTTTCCACCATGCAAATTATTTTCGCCAGCATTCTTTGCCAATTGATACTCTTTCCCTTCCAAATTGAATTTCGCATTCTTTATTTGCGAACAATACCTCCCAACAGTACATCCAAAATAAGGTGAGTTATTCACATATTCTTTTGAAAAGTAGCTGTCGAAATTTTCGAAACCACAAACCAAGTCTGTTCTTTCGGAACTGTTGGCAACTGGAATAGACACAGAGGTTATACATGCACCATAATTCATGATTTTCACAATCATTCCATTATCATTTTCCAATGCAAATAAATCTATTTTACTTTCCTGATAATCTCCAAAGTGTGATTTCTGAATTTTCATATTTTTTGAGCTAAGGATTAATATAACTTATTTTTTTATTCAAACGTTTGAGGGAGGTCCAACTTCTCAACAATCCGACAAGAAATGCAATTTGCTTATTTACCAGGTTCGCAAAAGAGAAGATCGTAAATAAGCAAATGAATATTAAATTTGATAAGGAGCTAACTTTTCCCAGTTAAACGTAACACCGACACCTGGAGCATCTGAAGCAATGGCTCTATGGTTTTCGACCACTAAAGGACGAGTTGTGTATTCATCTATTGGAAAGCTATGAACTTCGAGCCAACCCGAATTCACCTGCGATGAAACGAGGCTTACATGCAATTCCTGCATTCCGTGGGAACAAACAGGTAGATTGTATTTCTGAGATAATTTTGCCGCTTTCAGCCAACCTGTTACCCCTCCACAATTCGATGCATCGGGCTGAATATAGGACAATTTAGCTTGCTCGAAAGCATATTCGAATTCGTGAATGGTATGAAGATTCTCTCCCATTGCCAAAGGCATACCAGTAGCTTCGGCAATTTTCGCAAAACCTAAATAATCATCAGGAATGGTAGGCTCTTCGAACCAAAGAATATCATATTTTTTAAAGGCGTTTGCAGCTTCAATGGCTTTCTCAACACTCATAGAGTAATTCGCATCCACCATAAAAGTAACATCAGGTCCGATTAGTTCCCGAACCGCCTTGATTCTTTGAATATCTTCCTCTAAATTGTCACGTCCGATTTTTATTTTAACAGCATTAAATCCTGAGGCAAGATATCCTTTTATATTCCCTAACAATTTTTCAAGCGGAAATAACAAATCGATACCTCCACAATACGCCTTACAACTGTTTGAATAACCACCAGCCATTTTCCACAACGGTTGATTTGCTTTTTTACACTTAATATCCCAAAGAGCAATATCAACAGCCGATATGGCAAAAGAAGCAATTCCTCCTCTTCCTACATAATGAATATGCCATTCCATGAAATCATAGATCTCATCAATTTTAGATGCATCTTTTCCAATAATAGCTGGAGCAAGATCATGTTCAATCATTGCTTTTATTGCATAACCACCTTTTCCTCCGGTGTAAGTGTACCCTGTACCTTCGCTACCATCTTCCAACACGACAGTTGCTGTAACCAGCTCAAAATGATAATGATCACCATGCTTAGCATCAGAAAGAACCTCAGGTAAAGGTACTTTAAACAACTGTACTTTGATATTTGAAATACTACTGCTCATTCGAAATTAATTATGAATGTAAATCTTCTGAATAAAATTTTCGTCATCCCTTTCCTTCGCAGAAATGACGAAAAGATCATCTTTAAACAACACTTAAGTTTAACTACCCTTTAAATCTTACGTAGAATGTTTTCTTCTCGAGATATTGCTCGAATCCATATTTTCCATCTTCCCCGCCAGTTCCACTCTTTTTATATCCATTATGGAAACCTTGATGCAATTCACCATGACCACGATTCACATAAATTTCTCCAAAATCCAACTGACTATTACAGCTCATGATTTTATTCATATCGTTGGTATAAATCATTGCAGCTAAGCCAAATTCACAGTCATTTGCATATTCAATTACCTGATCGAAAGATGAAAATTTGATTACCGGAAGAATAGGACCAAAAGCCTCTTCGTGAACAATTGTCATGTTTTGTTTTACATCAGTAAGGATGGTAGGCATGAACCAATTTCCTTTTTCGAAGGCTGCACCTTCTGGAGCTTTTCCTCCATATGCCAAAGTCGCACCTTCTTTAAGGCTAATTTCAACCAGCTCGTGCATGTGTTTTAACTCCGATTTATTTACTTTAGCTCCCATATCGGAAGTGGCATCGAATGGATCACCAACTTTAATTTCTTTTACTTTCGCCATAAATTTCTTCATGAACTCTTCGTAGATATCTTCGTGCACATACATTCTTTCATTGCAAGTACAAACCTGTCCGCAATTATCGAAACGAGAATGCAAGGCACCTGCAACAGTTGCATCAATATCACAATCTTCAAAAGCAATAAATGGAGCTTTTCCACCTAATTCAAGTTGCACATGAGCTAAATTCTCTGATGCAGCTTTAAAAATAGCTTGTCCGGCAGGTGTACTACCTGTCATACTTACCATTTTGGTGATTTCGTGCTTGCATAAAGCTGTTCCCATGGTACGGCCTGGACCAGTAATGATATTTAAAACGCCATCAGGAATACCTGCTTTTTTTGCTAATTCGCCTAACATTAAAGTAGACATTGGTGTTTCGGTAGTTGGTTTTACAACAATCGAATTTCCAGCAACCAATGCAGGACCTATTTTTCGACCCGCCAATGCTAAAGGAAAATTCCAAGCTGTAATAGCCACAACTACTCCACGAGGAATTTTCTGAATCCAAATTTGCTCGTTCTCATTGTCTGAAGGAATAATATCCCCTTCGATACGACGAGCCCATTCACAAGCATATTCAATAAATGAACAACAAACATCTACTTCGAACTGAGCTACTTTAAATAGTTTACCTTGTTCTTTGGTTAACACCGTTGCAAGCTCTTCCCGATTTGCTTTTATCTCTGCAACAAAAGCATACATTAACTCAGCTCTTTTACGTGCTGGTATTTTCGCCCAGACTTTTTGGGCTTTTTCTGCCACTTTTAATGCGATAACTGCATCCTCTTCGTTTCCGTTAGCTACGGTTCCAACCACTTCGTCGTTAGAAGGATTAAAAACATTAGCAGTTTCTCCATTAGTTGGTTCTACCCAAGCTCCGTTGATATATTGTTTGAAATTTAAATCCATATTATTTCCGCTGTTTTATTTAAGTATCCTGATTAAAGTAATAGGTAAACAAGTATGAAATACCAAGTGAAATAGGAACAAGTAACAGGAATGTAAATAAAAAACATCCTGGTACTTGTTCCTTATATTTTTGAAACGATTCAATTTATCGTCCCATCCAACCACCATCAACCAATACTATGCTTCCTTGCATATACGATCCGGCCTCTGAACAAAGAAATACGATCGGTCCACCAAAATCTTCTGGTTTTCCCCATCTTCCTGCAGGAATACGTGATAAGATTTGCTCTGAACGAACTGGATCGTTACGCAAAGCTTCTGTATTATCGGTATCGATATAACCTGGTGCTATTGCATTCACATTTACTCCTTTAGATGCCCACTCATTTGCAAAAGCCATAGTCATTTGACCAATAGCACCTTTACTGGCAGCATAACCAGGAACAGTGATACCTCCTTGAAAAGTTAATAAGGAAGCTGTAAACACAATTTTACCAGCACCCCGAGCAACCATTTCTTTTCCAATTTCACGAGTCAAAATAAACTGAGCATTTTGATTTACCTCAATTACCTTATCCCACATTTCATCTGGATGCTCCACTGCAGGTGCTCTTAAAATAGTACCCATTTAAAACAATACGAGTGGAATATAAAGTAATAAATATGGAGATCAACATTTTCCCATAAAGGAAACCAGTGCTTAAAACGACTCTTTTTGCTGCTTGCATTATTATTTTTTAACTTGCTTCCTCTTTTTTCAGGTAGAAAACAATTGTAATATGTAAGGTTTTGAATAGTTATAGTGAATTCCTCTTAGGCACTAAAAAGCCTCACCCCCGCAGCTTTTTGCTTCGGTTTGGTACTTCGGAGGTGCTCCCCCCTACTTAAAAGCTTCGGTTTGGTACTTATTTGCTTCGGTGTCGAAGCTTTTTGCTCCGGTTTGGTACTTATGAGCATCGGCTTGGTACTTATTTGCTCCGGTTTGGTACTTCTGAAGTACCCCCTAGGGTGTTAAATAGAAAAGGCGCTCTTTTTATTTGCCTCGGTTTGTATTCGAGGCGATTGCAGCAGTCGTTTAGGCTTCTTCGCAATGACAACTATCCTTTTTTTTGCTCGTCTCGTCCCGATTAAATGGGATCGTCATTCGTAATTATTTCGCCTTTGGCGAAAAACCCAGACAGTGGGTAAATATTACTATATATCTATTTTCTTACTTTTTAGAGTTACCGGGGAATCTTTTACTTAGATCCTCGTAGATCATATCTGTTCCAGGCACGCCAGCTTTTCCGGCTCCCTTCACGTAATTGTAAAATGCAAGTGCGCCAATATAAGCTTCACTTCCTGAAAGCAACATGGTATCGTCCAATAAATTGGCCAACTGCTGTATGGGTCCATACACTTGCTTTAAAGATTGTACCGCTTCCAAGTCTACTTGTAACTCATCGACTGCCACATAGGGTGGCACCAGATTGGGATTGGCTTGCATGTGCGCATAAGCTTTGCTCACAAAAGCAAAGGTTTTGTCTCCCATTTTAGGAATCACACGGCGGTCGTCGGCCGAAAGATTCTTTAAGTGAGGTAATAATTTATCATCCAATATTTGAATGGCATCCATAACAGCAACTAGGTCGGCCTCTGGAATTTCTACTGAAACTTGGTTTTTAGTTATCATTTTGTTTTTTATTTTGAGTTAGAACCACTGTCTGAAGTTCATTCCTTGGTTTACATCGTTTCACAATAGTACAACGACATAATTTCCGAACTAATGTACAGTAATTTTTCAAATTAAAAACCATCTGCCTAAACAATATATTTATTACTACCGCTCAAAGCCTAGTAAACAAACGTAATTTTTATTTCCCGTGAGCATTATTAGATAATAAGTTAAGATGTATCCATAACGAATACCTACCTCTTGCATCTCTCACTTTATACTTATGTTGCTTTTTTTAATGTTAACAGCCTAATTACCTTTTTAATCTCCTATTTTGTCGCTTACTACTTAATTCCCCAGCGATCCTTCGTATCCCGACAGCTTTCGGGACGAGGTTCGTATAAATTGGCATTGTAACGAACGCGAACAGATTGCCACGGCATCGTTCCTCTGCCTCGCAATGACAATTCAATGTTGCGGTATCTGCGTTTTAATTAATAATTGATAATCCGTAATTAATAATTATCTCTTGTTTATTCTCCTTTACCAATATTATAAACTTTAAAACCAATCGCACTTAATTCCTCTTTGTCCACCACATTTACCTTAATGTGCGGGCATTTTTGGGCAAGAACTGCCATGCTTGGCCCACCTACGTATCCTGCTCCTATGCAACAAATGTTTGTTATTTTTTGTATTGTCATGTTTATATATGTCTTGAAGAGTCTTTTTCGTCGCACAGAATGCCTTCTTCTCCAAATAAGATTAGCTCGTGCGCCGATTTGTATGATTACCGCGTAAACCCAGGGTGACATTCGCTTCACTCATTTGCCCTGAGCTATCATCTATTTGCCCTTCAGGCAAAAGGAGAATTAAAAATTATAATTATTAATTTTTGGCTTGAGATTAATAACACCCCCTTTCTCCCGCCTGAATGGGGGACTAGTGCTTCGGATGAGCTTTATCTTTCCAGCTTTGCTGGTCCCGGCACCTCGGGATTATCATCTTTAATCAAACTTTTCTGCGTAATCTGCGTCAGAATTCTTAATTCCCCAGAGATCCTTGGTCCTTAGGCTTCTCTTAGAGTGACGAGCAATGAGGAGCATCCAGTCTCTGAATTGGTAATTGATAATTTTCAATTCCTAATTGACTCCTCCCTTGTTGGGACAGCCCATTACATCTTCCGCTTTAATTTCTGTTAATACGCAGGCACCCAAAGATTCGAAACGGATGGCCAACCGATGTTTGCCACGCACTTCAATCACCTCACCAAAAACTCCCTTTAAAGGACCGGCAATTACTTTTACCCGATCTCCCATTGCCATATCTGCGCCTCTCATCTCGATTTCCCGCCCCTTATCCGCCAAAAAACAACGAAGTGCATCAATCTGAGCATCGCGAATAACGACCGCTTTTCCAGCAATTCGAACGTAACAAACCGCATAAAAAGAATGCAATACCTCGTCGTACTCTTTTGCACTTACCTGCGCAAAAACATAGGAAGTAAAAAGAGGAGTTTCTACCCATTTTTTTCGATCGCTCCAAACCCGAAGTTGCTTTTGCATGGGCAAATAGGCTTTAATTCCTTTACCACAAAGCTCATCGTACAATTTTTTTTCGGAACGTGATTTGGTATAAATCGCATGCCAGGCATAATTCTTCTTTATTTTTATGATTTGTTTCTCTGTAGTCATAACATTTCACATCATCAATTACAAATAATACCTTCCATACAATTAACAATACAAAATAAGTACTTCCACAAATAAGAGAATTATCTCATTTTATTAAAAACCAAGGGTATAGATACAGCTTCGCCCCTTCAGTCACATGCTATTCATGACTTATTTAACTAATTATCTATCTCAATTGTAAATAAAAAACCTTACTTATGTACTAAAAACACATTCTATCCACAGAGAAAGTCACTGTTTAAAAATGAGAACGCAAATATAATCAAACAGTATAAATAATGCGAATGGTTTGTTTTTATTTGCAAAAATCCCCCAATTAAGGATAAACGTTTTTTTTTGCAAAAAAATATGGGATAGGTAAATTAAATTGAATTTTACAAAAATAGTTTCTTTTTAAAGATGGATACTTGCTTTTATTTGCAGACAAATTCCAAGTAATAACCACCTCCTGTTTTGTAGTTTTGAAGGAACAAAACCTAGCTATATTCCTAGTTACTATATACAAACAATCTTATCGGCCAAACGGATTTTTGTGAGCTTACTGCGAGAAACAAAAGAAACATAAAGTGATATATTTTCAAATAAAGAATAAGAGGTCTGTTATTTATATTATTTATCAGAAAAGATTAATTTTGTTTTTTTTGAGAGAAAAAAAATAAAATTAAGACAAATTAGCTTATAAAAATTACAAGCGCTAAAAAATGAGCAACTGCAATTTTTAGCAATAAAACGCTAAAAATTAGACCATACACACCATTTATCAAGCAATTAATCAATAATGTAATTTTATAAATAATATTTTGATTATTTTCGTGCGTTTAGATGTAATAAACCAAACCCGAACTTCTATGAATTTAAAAAACATCCTTGTTTTATTGACTTTTTCGCTATTCAGTCTTTCGCATGTTACTGGTCAAAAATTACTATCGGTGAAAAAAAGTGATTTTGTGGATGGTAGTGAAAAATCTAATCTTGCTTACTTTAAAATTAAACAAGCAATGGACTTTTCTCAACAAAATGCTGAAAATACGGATCAATGCCTTCCTTTGTTTTTACAAGCTTATGCTTACAAACAAAACAATCCGGAACTAAACTACAACATCGGAATTTGTTACCTGAATGGTCATTTAAAAGAAAATGCAAGCAAGTATCTGCTGGACGCTTACCAATTAAATGCTGCAGTAAGTAAGGATATTTGCTACCAAATAGCTTTGGCACACCAATACGATTCCAATTTCGAGAAGGCCATAAAAATGTATCAGCTTACTATCGAGAACCTTGTAAAAGACAGAGGAAATCGGAACAAAGCACTCATTGAATCCTGCGAGAAACACATCTACGAATGTAAAAACGGCATTGTTTTGCAAGCAATTCCCGCTACCCTAACAGCAAACCGCTTGAATAAAGAAGTGAATTCAAAGTTTAATGACTTAAATCCAATAAAAAAGGGGGATACCTTTTATTTTAGTTCCCAAAGATCGGTGAACTCGAAAGGCCAGCTAATTGAAAAAGTTTACTCGGTAAGCATAGATAATAACAACTATCGGGATCTTAAAAAGGAATACATTCCTTTTGGAAAGGACGAAAATGTAGCTATCGTTAACATCGAAGACAAGGATAAGTTCGTTTTTTACACAGGGATTGATGGTGGCGGAGATTTTGTTTTAGCCAAACAAAAAGGCGGAAGATGGATTGCAAGCGGCGACTTTCCTACCGTAAATTCAGCCATCTCAAGAGAAGCTTCGGCATGTATCGCAGGCAATGAACTGTTCTTTGTTAGTGACAGAGAAGGTGGCGCCGGAGCATGCGACATCTACTTTTGTACCAAAGATAAAAATGACAATTGGTCGCAGCCAAAGAATATTGGACTTAGTATCAATACTGAATTTGATGAAGCAGACCTTTTTGTTACTCCAAACGGAAAAGAATTGTACTTCAACTCCAAAGGACACAACGGCATGGGAGATTACGACATTTTTAAATGTGATCGTCTCGCTAATGGCACGTGGAGCTCTCCTAAAAATATGGGAATTCCGGTGAACAGTCCCTACAACGACATTCAATTTTATAAATCGGAAACGGGAGAGCAATACTTTTCTTCGGATCGAAACGGAGGTGCGGGAGGCTTCGACATCTACAAAACCGAAAAGATTAAAGTAAATACTCCGGATCCTAAAGCTGTCGAGACTTATGCCGCCGCACCTGCAGCACAAGCACCTATTGTGCCGCAAGCGCCAAAAGAAATTATTCCTGAGCTAATCTACCGAATTCAAATTTTAGCCTGTAAAAATGAAGCAAATACCGACCAACTATACAAAATATATCAGGGAAAAGAGCCTATCGAACAACAATTTTTGGATGGATGGAACAAGTATGCCATCGGAAAATTTAAAACCTACGCAGAGGCAGAAGCCTTTAAAGACTCCTGTGGCATTGAGGGAGCTTTTATCGTTCTTTTTAAGAACGGACAACCATTAAAAATAAGAAGGTAAGAATTGATTTTCTTAAGAAACAGTACAAAATAGCTTAGCAAGCACTTAGTAAAAACGAAGAAGAGCCATTCATAATCATTGAAGGCTCTTTTTTTTTTGGGAGCTGCAGATGGTTTTTGGTTTTGTTAAAACCGAGCATGCATTTAAATCAATTTCAAAAGGAAATGAATTTTCGTTCGCCCCTTTGTCATCACTTTTTTTCCGAGCCTAAAGGGCTCAAATATCATAAATCAGGGTAAATGAGCCGCGCGAATACCGCCCTGAAATATTGAACTGACCTGAAAGTGCCACCCCAGATAAAAAAACATTTGGAAGCAATTCTCGTTTGCGTCGGGATACTAAACAACAATAAATCGATTGTTTGTCTATTTGCAAGTATTTTTACCAATAATAATTGCCAGTTCTGCCGCAATATTATTTAGCAAACTTCTTTCTTCCGTAAAAAAAGGCCCCTCGTTCATATCCGGACATTTTTCGGTATAAATAACTTCTACAAGTCCGCATTTTTCATTTTCAACAATAATGGGCGCCACAAGTTTATGCTCACAACTAGTTATGGGAGCGCTGGTATATTCGATGCCATTTACCGTAATTCGGGCTTGAGTTATTTCTGGGTACTGCCAGGCAGGTGGTATTAAATTAATAATTTGATGAATACTATCTTTCAGCGAAACGGAACTTTGCTTGGTAATATTTGACATCTCGTACAAGAAAGCCAACTCTTTTACTCGTTCCTGTAAAAGCGCTTGTGTATACTGGTTGATGAGAATGGCACTTAAAGTTTGTGCAAATTCTTCGAATAAATTAGTGCCCAAACTCGAAAATAACTCTCTCTTAATATTTTTAAGCTGCAGCAAGCCTACTCTTTTATTTCCATATAAAAATGGGATAATTAAAAGTGAACAACTACTCTTTGGCTGCAGTAGATTACTATTTTCAGCCAAACCTAATTTCCGGCGATAAGGAATGGAAAAATTATTAAAATCTATGGTCCAAAACGTTCCTTTTTCGGTAAAAAAAGTGGATGTAGAATCAAAATTATTCGTCAATATTGGCTCCCAAAGCATTGTAGTTTCGTCTTCAGATAGCTGTTGCAACAAGTCTTGTAAACTTATTTTTTTGTATTCAAAAGCGTCCTTTGTGCCGTGTACAAATTCGAACTGCAATTCATTTTCCCGCGTCTGAAATAAAAGCCTTAGTTCCGAAAACTTCAACGAGTCAAGAAGTAAGTTCGAAATTTCGTTCAGAAAAATAGACCTTGGTAACTCGCGGTTAGCAATTTTTAATATTTCATACGACAAGGTGGGAAGGATATTTTTCATTTTCATTCTTTAGATAAATGCACAAAAGCTACTTTTGGCAAAGATATTAAATGCTTGGAATTATTAAAGTACCTAAGCTCAATCATAAAAAAAACAGCAACATGCTATTTGTTGGTACTATTCAAAAAAGAGAGGATGTCCTAAATCAGGAACATCCTCTTCATTTAATGGTGAAGTGATTTATTTTATTCTCCTCTCCCCTTTATTATGCTGCTTTTCCAGGCTTTAGTATCCTTACTTGAAAAAACAGTTGCATCGAGCAGGCATGGGTAAATGTTTGCTTTTTCGCACAATAGCTGAATGCCGTTGGATATAAAATGATAAAATGATTTATCCTGAAGCGCTATCGGAGAAAACAAAATTGGAAACCCAAAATTCTTTAACCATCCTATAAATTGAGGGGTAATGGGAATTTCGTATTTTGTTAAACCTAAAGTTTGTAAAAAGCTTCGTGCCTGTATAGAACCAAAACCTTTAAATACCTTATCGATATAATCAGCCAATTCTCTTTCTTGAGCTACCGTATAATCTTCTGCACTGCACTTCTCCAGCTCAACCATTATTTCCCAATTCGACTGCAAAAGGTAAAAGTAATTTAGAATGAAAAAGTTGATCGTTTTACCCGATGGAATAATTCCATTTGAAGCCAAAGCCTCTTGTACAGCGCTTTCAATATCATATTCTTTCGAAAGAAATTCATCGGTGAATAAAAATGGTGTTTTATTGAAAAAGGCATTTAATTTTTTGTCTTGATTTATATCCTGCTGCCCTGTCAGCAAACATCTTAGCATCTTTTTTAAAATGATATCCTTACTAATAACCAGCTCTTTTCGGCGAATATTTTTAAGCATTCGTTTTTCAACCAAGAGCGTTTTATTATTATTTACAAAATCAACGACCTTCTTGATATCCGAATCGTTTACATCCCAAATAATTTTCATTTTCCTGACCTTTATAAGTTAAAATCACCTGCAGCCTCTGGTTGATAAACTATTTCATCAATTCTTAATTCGGTTAATCCAGCAGGTACCACCCATTCGATATGATCGCCAATTTGATAGCCGATTAGTGCTGTGGCGATGGGAGAGAATATGGATATTTTATGTTCTTTAAAATTTGCATTCCCAGGATAAACAATTTGAAATTCGACTTGTTTGCTGCTGTTTAAAAAACTCAATTTCACAATAGAATTCATAGTAACAACATTGGAAGGAATGGCCTCTGGCTCTACTATTTTGGCCGAATTTAATTCAGCTAATAATTTAGCGGCTTCAACATTGTTAATTGAATTAAACTGTTTAGCATCATTTATGCACTTTTTAATTCGAGCGTAATCAAGTCTGTTTACAATTAATTTACTCATAATTACAAGTTTAAAATTAGTTTGATGTTTTTAAATAATTCGTAACACAAAAAATAACCGATGTTCCTTCTTCAAAATTTGGATTGCTTTTTATCTAGTGAATCACATTCCAACTGCCCGGTAAAAAAATAATTACAGAGAAAAGTCGAAATCATCCTACCAGCAAATTAAGGCATATTATTTAAATTTCGGAACTAAAAAACAGCAAATAGGAAATAGGATTTTTACGGACAAAATCGCCTTCATTTTAATCAATATAGAGCTGGTGAAATGCCATGTAGTAATAAGAAAATTTCCTTTTTTAAGTGGGACTATTTTTAAAAACAGGAGCTGCCTGTATAAACAATCGGCACAACTTCTTTATCCTTCCATTATCTACGAAAAAGAGATAAAGTTGAAGAAAGCTGTCGTCTAGCGAATTGGGTCAAAAGTCCGATAATCAAATTCACTTGTGACGCTGAATAACGAACCCGAAGTATTTTTTTAAGAAGGATTTGTTCTCAGAAATAATCACTTTCCTGCAAATAAATATCCTGTTTCTTCTAATGGTATCATTTTTATGCTAAAAATATAAAAACAGAAATCTCTGTTACTACTAATTACTTAACTCCAAACAACATCAAAAATATTTTTGAGTTTTTTGAAATGTAATAGCCTACGAGGCCATCCTTCTTTACACAAAAAGTATTTTTAGTGAGGTTTTAAACTAATTTTCGTTTACTATTTTTTTGGAAAAAGCTTTGTAGATTTATCTGGAAAAATTACATTTGCACATCATATGCCTTTTGGTGCATATGAGTTATTTGTATTTCCTTTTAAGTATGGGGGCATTGAGCAACGAAAAAATAAGGAAATAAAATTCACATTACGCGAAATAGCTCTTTAAAAAGAAACCTTTAATTATAATCCAATGAAACCTACGCTACAATACAGCATTACTATTTTTAAAGCTTTATCCGAAGTAACTCGTCTTAAAATTATATGGCTTTTAATGAATATGGATTCTAAAATCTGCGTTTCTGAAATCATTGAAGTCTTAGAAGAACCTCAATACAATGTTTCTCGCCATCTTAAAATCCTTAGTAAAGCTGGTTTACTTGAAGAAAGTAAAGAAGGTAAATGGGTTTACTATTACATAAAAAAAACAAATAGTGAATTTTTACAACACATTAAAAATGCGGTTAGTATCATATCTAAAAACGATATGACAATGGAAATACAACGTTGTAAACAAAAACTATTAACTCGGGATAAATAAGTTAAAATCAAAAACTCAAATATAATTTGTTGGGATTGCTATGCTTTTTCGTATGCACCATAACGCATATGACGGAGGTTATAATCTTATTTTCAGTAACTATAATAATTAAATAAAAAACAATGAGAGAAAATTTAAAATTGGCATTTGATGAATTTATGCACGTTGGCGTAGCCTTATTCTTTATTATTGCATTCGTTTCTATTCTTACCGGATTTATTAGGGCATACATTCCACAAGATAAATTGCAAAAACGATTAAGCACAACGGGTAAATTTAGTGGACTTATGGGTGCTTTACTTGGAATTCCAACTCCGTTTTGCAGTGCATCAATGGTTCCTGTATCTATGGGGATGCTTGAAATGGGAGCTCCTTTAGCAATGGTATTTTCATTTTTATTAGCCGCACCATTAGCAAACTTTGTGGTAGTAGCTTTTATTTTTGCTGTATTTGGATTGAAAGTTGCCACCATTTACTTTCTAATTGTATTTATCGGCGCTGTTGTTTTTGGAACCATTATCGGCAAAACATCCCTGATTAACCAAGTGAAAATAATTGGCTCTAAGTCAAAAGTGAAAGATTGTTCTGGTAAATCATCTAAAAATTACAATGGTAACACACCTGCCCCTTCATCGAATACAACAGCCTGTTCCGAATCGCCAATTTGTGTAGAGGCAAAACACATTCAAAACTCCTGTACAGGTATGCCAACAGTTTCAGCTTGCGCTGGCAGCGGTAGTACTTGTTTAAAAATTTCAGCAATTAAAAATGAAAAGGCAAGAGAAGCACTTGACTTTGCTTGGTCGCTATTTAAACGAATAATGCCCTATGTGCTTATTGGTGCAGTAATAAGTGCAATATCGGTAGTTTTTGTTCCTGATGCATTTGTTGAAAAATACCTAGGCAACGATAATCCTTTAGCGATATTTTTAGCTGCCATTATTGGTGTACCTTTATATCTTCGCATTGAAATGGCTATTCCCTTATTAAGTGTATTAATAGGAAAAGGAATGAGCATGGGTGCCGCTATGGCTTTATTAATTGGAGGAACCGGAGCTAGTTTACCCGAAATAGCAATAATTTCGTCGATGTTAAAACCTAAAGCAGTGGCCGCATTTGTTGGCTCCATTGTGGCAATAGCAATTATTGGTGGTTTTATATTCTACTTTCTATTTTAATCCTCTTACTTTAGGTCCCGAATTTTGGGATAAAAGATCTAAAGTTCTACACTTATTAAAATCATTAGTGCTCGGTACAAGATTTATTGTCCCGGGCATTTTCTATTTAAACTTTGTTCAACCTAAGGCTTTTCAGCTAATTGAAGAACAGGTTTTGCATTGGAGAGAACTTCAAAAACATTAAACCACTGCATTTACTAATGATAATAGGTACAATTTTAGAATTATCCAGGTATCATCGCATTTTAACAGCTACAAATTTTACCAATTTCAAACAGCAATACAAGCCATTCACGTTATTCTTACTATTGATTTAGAGAAATTGACGAGCTTACAGAAAACGAAACATTCACAGTATGTCTGTTCTCGATATCGTTTCGCTTAATACGCGGCTATTTGCCTTTAATGGATGTTTTCAAAAAACAAAAAAGCGCTTAAGTGCATGACTTTAAGTGCTTTTGTTTTTATTTAACAGTTAAGAAGTGCCCAGAAAAAGACTCGAACTTTCACGACCATACGGCCACCAGCCCCTCAAGCTGACGCGTCTACCAATTCCGCCACCTGGGCAAGGCTAGCAAAAGTAACAAAAATGTGACAAAAGCAAAACGAATCCCTCCATTCCTAAAATTTATTAATAAAATAGTACTGGCTTTGTTTCTTATTCTTTGGAGATGCAATTCATTTTCTATCTTTGCCACAAATTAGTACAGAACAGATGGCAGAAAATAAAAAAGATTACTCCTACTTAGATAAATGGGCAGTTCAACCTGAAAAATGGCTGGAATTAGATCAAAATGAATTTCAGGTAATGACATTCAGAACTTGTTTTTTATATGGCGTAAGTCAGAATAAAAAAATGATTCCTGTTCTTTTTCAAATCTACGAACACCTTCAAACCATCACCAATACTGAACAAAGAGTAAAACTTTTAACTGCTTTAAGTGCTACCATCCGAAAAAGCAAACCAAAAGCAATCATGGCATTATTCCCTTTCATTCAGGTGGAAGAGGAAGGAGAAGTAATAAGAGCCGCAAGTCAGTTTTTTGTGAATTTGTCCGTTTTAAGCAATAAAGAATTCAAATCTGGAGCCTCAATTTTATTGGAATTGGTAAAAGATGCTCCTGAAGATCGTAAATCTGCCTACCTGCTTCTTGGTCTTCTAGATATCAACAACAAAAAAGTGGACCAACTCGTAAGTCCTTTTAAATCAATTATTGGCAACGAAGTAAAGAGCATTTTACACAACAACGGAATCACCCTTTAAATCTACTTTTAGCTGTACATAGAGGAATATTTTCCTCTCATCAAATACAACTATCTATATTTTTGCATTTTTTAACAGACTATTTGTGTCGTGTGAGATATATTTTTAATAGATTTGAATAATTAAAAATAGATTCGGATATTATAGTATCTATTGTAAAACGAAATTATTCAAACACATGAGAAAAATAGCCCAATTAACATTTCTATTGGTCTGCATCACCATTTTAAGTACTGCAAACTCAATAGCACAAAGTAGTTTAGAAGAGGCACTGCAAAAAGCCAAAACAGAAAACAAATATGTATTTGTAAACTTCTCGGGATCGGATTGGTGCAGATCGTGTATTCTGCTTAAAAAAACAATATTAAATACCGAGGAATTTAAAAAATTCGCTTCCGAAAAATTAGTCATTCTGGATGTCGACTTCCCAAGATTAAAAAAGAACAGCTTGTCCGACGAGCAGACAGCTGTTAATGAGAAACTAGCTGCAAAATACAATTCCAATGGTCAGTTCCCTACCATACTCCTACTCGATTCGAATGCGAAAGTAATGGGGAAAACGGGATACAAAAAAGTTTCTCCGAAAGATTATGTGAGTCATATTCAATCTATTATAGCACAATAAGCATGAAACAACTTGGCCTATTGATCGCTTTATTAACAAGCTTCCTGTCTGCCACAAGCAGTCAGAATAACCAATCGTACACCGAAGTACTACTGTTAATGGGATCGCGATTTGAGATTACTGCAGTAGCTACTAATGAAAATCAAGCCAAACTTGCCATAACTGCCGGAATTGAAGAAATTAAACGAATCGAACGATTAATCTCCTCGTGGGATGCCAAATCACAAACCAGTAAAATAATTGCTAATGCCGGAATACAAGCGGTAGAAGTGGATCAAGAACTTTTCAACCTAATTCGGCGTTCCATTAAAATATCGAATCTTACTCATGGTGCTTTTGATATTAGTTACGCTTCGATGGATAAAATCTGGAAATTTGACGGCAGTATGAAAAGCATGCCCGATTCTGCTTCTGTTGCTGCTTCGGTTTCCCAAATCAACTATAAAAACATTATTCTTGATGAAGAAAAACACAGCGTATTTTTGAAAAACCCTGGAATGAAAATAGGTTTTGGAGCCATCGGAAAAGGATATGCGGCGAATAAAGCTCTCGATTTAATGGCTAAAATGAATCTGGACGGAGCACTGGTAAACGCATCGGGCGATTTAATTAGTTGGGGAAAAGACCAAGGAGGAAAAGATTGGAAAATTGGCATCTCCAACCCAAAAAATAAAAGCCAGATTTATTCCTGGTTAACAATTGGAGAAACTGCCGTTGTTACCTCCGGAAACTATGAGAATTTTGTAGAATTTAATGGTATAAAATACAGTCACATTATCGATCCTAGAACTGGATATCCGGTAAAAGGATTGAGTAGCGTAACCGTAATTTGTCCCAATGCCGAACTAGCAGATGCTTTGGCAACCTCTGTTTTCGTTTTAGGAAAAGACAAAGGTTTAGAATTAATCAATCATTTAAATGGCATTGAGTGCATTCTGGTTACCGATGAACAGGAGCTAATTACTTCCTCTAACCTAAAACTGGAATATCACGATACAAAAAAGAATTAACTATTAATTACAAATTGGAGAAACCAATGAAAAAGAAAATCAACTTACTCATCCTGGGTTTATTTGCAATACTGGCAATGAACAGTTGCGTTTCCGTTGCAGCTTATCAAAAAACCTATTTAAACGATGAAGAAATGGCACTTCAGGCCAAAAAACTAGAAGTTTATGAATCTAATTTCCAAGCCTACCGCGAAGGAGCTGCAGGCGCTAATGGTGGAAAATCAGGAGGAGGATGCGGATGCAACTAAAAACTATTTTATCCCTAAGCATATTCTTATCGGCAGCATTTGCAGTAAATGCTCAAACTGATAAAAACAGCATCGACGACAAACAGGAAGAGAGTCGTAAAAAAGTAAAATCATCGGAAGAGTATCAGGAAACAGAAGTAAATTTCTTGCTGAATTACTACGAACAGGATGGAGATCATTCGCCGGTAACAGGCGGACAAGGCACCGAAGAATTAACCAATGTAGCTCCTAGCTTTGTGGTACATATCCCAATGGATTCTTTATCGAGTCTCGATTTGAATTTTGGTATTGATATCTACTCTTCGGCTTCCACCGATAATATCGATTACTTCGATACACATAAAACTTCTGCTTCGAGCAAAGACGCAAGAGCTCATATTAATGCATCCTACTCGCACCAGTTAATGAATTCGGGCAATGCATACAGTGTTCTTGCCGGATTTTCACAAGAATACGATGTTAGTTCCTATCATGCAGGAGGTTCCTATACCTTCAATTCTAAAGATCAGAACCGATCTCTTAGTCTTAGTGGAGTGTATATGAGTGATAAATGGGATCTTCTTTATCCAACCGAATTAAGAGGCAACTCCAACGAAACACTAAAAGATGATACTCGAACTACTCTCACCTTTGGTGTAACGTATTCTCAGGTTATTAATAAGCGTTTACAAGCTTTATTTTCGGCCGAAATGGTATCGCAAAGCGGATTGTTATCAACTCCTTTTCACCGGGTATTTTTTGATGATGCTTTTTCTTTTGCAGCAAACAAAACAGAATTAGCCAGCAGAAGCCATATCGAACGACTGGATGATAGTAGAATTAAAATTCCAGTATCCTTGAGAGTAAATTACTATTTAAGCGATTTTATTCGATTAAAAACCTTTTACCGATACTATTCGGATAGCTGGGGAATTTCGGCACATACAGCAAGCTTAGAGTTACCAATGATGGTGAGTCCCTCCTTTATTGTTTCTCCATTTGTGAGGTATCACACACAAACTGCTGCCGATGATTTTTATGAATTTGGACAAGCTAGTTCCTCTTCTGAATTTTATACCTCCGATTACGATTTATCCGATTTTAATAGTGTGAAAGTTGGTGTGGGATTCCAGTATTCGCCGGTAATGGGAATCAGCAACTTTAAATCTCCTTTACGGAAAAATAAAGTAGCTCAATTAAAAAGCATTGGCTTGCGAACTGCCTACTACGACCGCAGCGATGGTCTTAACGCCTGGTTAGTAAGTCTTGATTTTGGATTTACATTCTAATAACATTCCTATAATAACAGTACATGGGTTGCTAATTATGGCAACCCATTTTTTATATAAAATAGGATCAAATTATAAAGCACAAAAAAAACTGTTCCATGTAAATGAAACAGTTTTAGCTGAGCGAGAAACGAGACTCAAACTCGCGACCCCAACCTTGGCAAGGTTGTGCTCTATCAACTGAGCTATTCTCGCATTTTCCTTTTTGCAAAACTCTAATTATTGAATAAAAGGATAACATCAATAATTCCTGGAGCGAGAAACGAGACTCAAACTCGCGACCCCAACCTTGGCAAGGTTGTGCTCTATCAACTGAGCTATTCTCGCATATAATCGAGTTGTGCTCTAACTCCCGAAAGCTTTCGGAATGAGCTATTCTCGCATTAAAAAGAACAATTGTTCTTGACTTCTGCGATGCAAATATAGATATTCCAACGCTTCTAACAAGTGGTTTTCTAAAAAAAATATCAAAAAAATCATCGCATTAAGGCTAAAAAACTGACTATTTGAGCAAAAGAATAGAGGAAACTGTAAAAACAATCTCCTCTATTCCTTATTGCTTGCCTTTTTTAAAGGCTATAATTTATCTTTTAAAAATTGATTGAACCGATTATACAAGTGCAATCTTGTTTTTCCACCATATATACTATGATTTCGATTGGTATATATTTGCATTTCGAATTGCTTATTGGCCTGAACCAAACGTTCCGACAATTCGTAAGTATTCTGAATATGCACATTATCATCTGCCGTGCCATGACAAAGCAGAAGCGCTCCTTTTAATTTATCGACATGATTAATAGGCGAGTTATCGTCGTAGCCTTTTGCATTTTCCTGTGGAGTTCTCATAAATCTCTCGGTATATACCGAATCGTAATACCTCCAATTGGTAACCGGCGCAACAGCAATTGCCGCAGCAAACACATCGCTCCCTTTCTCTAAACAGAGTGTTGACATGAATCCACCATAACTCCATCCCCAAATTGCAATTCTATTTTCGTCAATAAAACTCTCCTTGGCAAGGCTTCGCGCTGCCGCGATTTGATCATCAGATTCTAGTCGTCCCAATTGCATGTAGGTGCACTTGCGAAATAATTGTCCTCTGGCACCCGTTCCTCGTGGATCCACACAAACAACAATATATCCTTCCTGAGCCAAATATTGATACCAATCAAAACTCCACGAATTCTCAACACTTTGCGAATTTGGACCGCTATACTGAGTCATCACAACAGGGTATTTTTTACTTGGATCAAAATTAAACGGCTTAATCATCCAGGCATTTAACATGGTCATTCCATCGGCGGCAGGAAGCATCGTGAATTCTTTGGGAGTATATTGATATCCCTTTAATTTAGCAACCAATTTTTCGTTATTTTCCAACACACGAATTAACTTCCCTTTACTACTATACAAACTAACCGTAGTGGGTTGAGTTACACTCGAAAAATAATTGATATAGTACTTAAACCCATTGCTGAAAACCGTGCTATTTGTTCCCTTATCAGGAGTAAGCAATTTTTTAGAGCTTCCATTTAATTTCACCGAATAAACATTTCTATCCATTGGCGACACCTCTGCAGATTGGTAGTAGCAAACCTGATTTTCTTCATCGAAGCCTAAAAATTCGGTAACATCCCAATCTCCTTTTGTAATTTGCTGTACCGACTTTCCGGTTGCCATATCATACAGATACAAATGATTAAAGCCATCCTTCTCGTCCAAGTAAATAAAATGCTTCCCATCTTTTAAATAGGTTAACTTATCAAAGTTACCTTCCTCCACGTAATATTTATTCTCTTGAGTAAATAGTACATTCGAACTGCCAGTTCGCGCATTTGCAAGTAAAAATTCCAATTTATTCTGATGACGATTCAAACGATAAATGCTTAGCATTTTCGGATCTTGAGTCCATTTAATACGAGGAATATACTGATCCTTCTCCTCGCCAACATCCATTCTTTTTGTAATTCTATCCTCTACATTATATACAAACACCTCTACAGTAGAATTCTTCTCTCCCGCTTTTGGATATTTATAAGTATAGTTTTCGGGATACAAAGCATTTTCATTTACCTGAGGATATAAGCCTTCGAACTTATTCATATTGAATAACTTCACATCGCTTTCATTAAACTTCATATAAGCCAGAAAATCGCTATCGGGCGACCATGCAAAAGCTTTATTAAATTCAAACTCCTCCTCGTAAACCCAATCAGGTGTTCCATTTTGAATCTTATTCCATTCTCCATCTTTTGTAATTCTAATTTCAGAACCAAACAAAACGTTATGAATAAATAGGTTGTTATCTCTTACAAAAGCAATACGATTACCATTTGGCGAGAAAGTAGCCAATCGTTGCTTTCCATTTTTCGATAAAGGAACCAACTCAGTGTTTTTAAACGAAAAAACGTAATAATCTGCAGTGAAAGAACGTCGATAAATTCGCTCTGGATTAGTCATTAACAGAATGCGACTTTCATCTGCACTAAATTCATACTGATTAATGCATTTTATTTCCACCTCTTTCATCTTGCTTAAATCCAACAAAACCTCTACAAGTTTACCGGTAGCATAACTGTACTTTACAATTTTGGTTCCGCCTTCTTCTAGTGTGGTATAATGAACGCCATCATTCATCGATAGTAATCCTTGAACAGATTCCTGACGAAACGTGCCATTAAGCATCAAATCCTCCATGCTTATCTTATGATTTTCCGTCTGCGAAAAAGACAAAAATCCAAAACACATAAAAATGCAGAAAGTAAATATCTGTCGACTCCTCTTCATAATTTTAAAATTTATTTTGAATATAGTATTGGTTGTTTTTAATTACTCAAAGATTCTATTTTTTTACAGAAAAGAAAAATTACTTCGCTACTAATTATAATCTCCTAGCCATCTCGGCTTTAATTCAAACTACTTTTTTTCGCACTTCATTCAGATCTATAGGTAAAAACAGATCTCCATTTAGAAAGCAAACCAAGCATTTTTTAACATTATTCTATTTTTTTCGAAATATTGACAGGCAAATCCACCTGAAAATTAGGCAGAAAGTTATATCTTTGACGATTCTATTAGAAAACGATTATTTAAAATTATACAATGATTAAAATTACATTTCCTGATAATTCTGTAAAAGAATTTGAAGCGGGGATTTCTGGCCTTGGTATTGCTAGAAGTCTTAGTAATAGTCTTGCCAAAGAAGTTTTATCTATCACTGTAAATGGTGAAATTTGGGATATCTCTCGTCCAATCAACGAAGATTCCAACATCAAACTACATACTTGGGATGATGCTGAAGGCAAATATGCATTTTGGCACAGTTCAGCTCACCTTATGGCTGAAGCACTTGAGGCCTTATATCCTGGAGTGAAATTTGGTATTGGTCCGGCTATTGAAATGGGCTTTTACTACGATGTTGATTTAGGAAATGATACGGTTCTTTCCGATAAAGACCTTCCTAAAATCGAACAAAAAATGCTCGAACTTGCTCGAAACAAGAGCGAATATCAACGTACCGATGTCACTAAAGAAGAAGCCCTTCAATTTTTCGCCGATAAAAACGAAGAATACAAAATTGAGCTAATCAACGATTTAGAAGACGGTACCATAAGCTTTTACAAACAAGGTGATTTTACCGATTTATGTAGAGGCCCTCACTTACCGAACACAAGCTATATTAAGGCAATTAAATTAAACTCAATTGCTGGAGCTTACTGGAGAGGTGACGAAAAACGACCTCAACTTACCCGTATTTACGGAATTACTTTCCCAAAAAAGAAATTCTTAGATGAATATGTAGTAATGATGGAAGAGGCGAAAAAACGCGACCACAGAAAATTGGGGAAAGAAATGGAATTATTCACTTTCTCTCAGAATGTTGGTCAGGGAATGCCATTGTGGTTGCCAAAAGGAGCTCAGTTGCGCGAAAGTTTAGAAACCTTTCTGAAACGTGTTCAGAAAAAATTTGGCTACGAGCAGGTTATCACTCCACACATTGGAAATATTAACTTGTATAAAACTTCGGGACACTACGAAAAATATGGTGCAGATTCATTTCAGGCAATTCAAACTCCTCAGGAAGGAGAAGAATATTTACTGAAACCAATGAACTGCCCTCATCATTGCGAAATTTACAAATTCAAACCTCGTTCCTACAAAGATCTACCTATTCGTTATGCTGAATTTGGTACTGTTTATAGATACGAGCAAAGTGGTGAGCTACATGGTTTAACCCGTGTAAGAAGTTTTACTCAAGATGATGCCCATTTATTCTGTACTCCAGATCAATTGAAAGATGAGTTCAAAAAGGTAATCGATATTATTTTCATTATCTTTAAAGCGCTCGACTTTACCGAATATACTGCTCAAATATCTTTACGCGATAAAGTAAATCGTGAAAAATATATTGGCAACGATGAAAACTGGGACAAAGCAGAGCAAGCGATTATCGAAGCGGCAGAAGAAAAAGGTTTAAATACCGTTGTTGAATACGGCGAAGCTGCATTTTACGGTCCTAAACTCGATTTCATGATCAAAGATGCTATTGGTCGTAAATGGCAGTTGGGAACAATACAAGTAGATTACAACTTACCAGAACGTTTCGAATTGGAGTATGTTGGTAGTGATAATCAAAAACATCGACCAATCATGATTCACAGAGCCCCATTTGGTTCTATGGAACGATTTGTTGCCGTATTGCTGGAACATACTGGTGGTAAATTTCCTTTATGGCTAACACCTGAACAGGTTGTGATTATGCCAATTAGCGAAAAATACAACGATTATGCCCAAAAAGTTTTAAATTCGTTAAATAATTCCGATATTCGCGCCGTATTAGATGATCGCAACGAGAAGATCGGACGAAAAATCCGTGATAGCGAGTTGAAAAAGACCCCATACCTTATTATTGTAGGTGAAAAAGAAGCTACCGATGGTACTGTATCTGTTCGCAGACAAGGAGAAGGAGATTTGGGATCTCAGAGCATTCAGGAATTTACAGATTTTATAAATAAAGAAGTAGAAGATCAATTGTCTTCTATTGAAAAGTACTAACTTAATTAGGAGGACCTAGACATAGCTGGATTTCACCATAAAAACAACAGGGGGCCAAGAAAACCTCAAGAAGCTCTACACAAAATTAATAAATTAATTAGGGCACGTAGCGTTCGCGTTGTTGGAGAGAACGTAGAACCAGGAGTTTATTCTATTTCTGAAGCATTAAAACTTGCCGAAGATCAAGAATTAGACTTAATTGAAATTTCACCGAATGCCGATCCGCCAGTTTGTAAAATCTCTGATTACCAAAAGTATCTTTATCAGCAGAAAAAGAAACAAAAGGAGCTAAAGGCAAAAACGGTTAAAGTGGTTGTAAAAGAGATTCGTTTCGGTCCAAATACCGACGAACACGATTACAATTTCAAACTAAAACATGCCGAAAAGTTCTTGAACGAAGGATCTAAAGTGAAAGCTTATGTTTTCTTTAAAGGACGTTCGATTCTTTTTAAAGACAAAGGTGAAATTCTTTTATTAAGGTTCGCTCAGGATCTTGAAGAACTTGGTAAGGTTGAACAACTTCCTAGATTAGAAGGAAAACGTATGACCATGTTTTTAACACCAAAGAAAAAGTAAAGTAATTTATATATAATCAATAATTTGTTGTACAATGCCTAAGATGAAAACAAATTGCAGCGCAAAGAAAAGATTTACTTTGACTGCATCTGGAAAAATCAAAAGAAAGCACGCTTTTAAAAGTCATATTCTGACCAAAAAGAGCACAAAAAGAAAGAGAAATCTTACTTATTTTGGTTCTGTAAATAAAGCAGATCAGAAAAACGTTAAGTTGATGCTTAACATGTTGTAGAAATCAGTATTTGATTTTTAAAGTTTATTAACCGGGTGATTTAGCAAAAAAAAGAGTCCTTAAATGGAACGCTAACATTCTAAAAACAGAAACAATGCCTAGATCAGTAAATTCTGTAGCTTCAAGAGCTAGAAGAAAAAAGATTTTAAAAGAAACCAGAGGTAACTTTGGAGCAAGAGCTAACGTTTGGACGGTAGCAAAGAATACATGGGAAAAAGGTTTGCAATATGCTTACCGTGATAGAAAAAAGAAGAAATCAAACTTCAGAGCATTGTGGATTCAGCGTATTAATGCTGCTGCCAGACTGGAAGGTTTGTCGTATTCACAATTAATCGGTTTGATGCACAAAGCTAACATCGAAATTAACCGTAAGGTTTTAGCTGATTTAGCAATGAATCATCCTGAAGCATTTAAAGCTGTTGTTGGAAAAGCACAAACAGCTAAATAATACTATAAATTATTTACTTTAGAACGGGATTGTTTACTACAATCCCGTTTTTTTTGTTTATCTCCCAAATCCAAATACTTAATGGGTGCTTTCTACAACTTATCGAAAAAGCCTTCCCATATTAGACAATAATCGGCTTTAGGTAGCTTAATTATGCCTTGGATTTATTATTTTTGGACTTGTATAATACGAGGAAGACTATTAACCATATCAGTTCCTCAAAAAAACCACCTATGAGAATAGCATTAATTGGTTACGGAAAAATGGGCAAAGAAATTGAACAAGTTGCTCTTAGCCGAGGCCATCAAATTGGATTAATTATTGATCAAGAAAATCAGATGGATCTGTGTTCCGACAAACTCAAAAATATAGATGTTGCCATTGAATTTACAAATCCAAATTCCGCATTTCAAAACTATCAAATTTGTTTTGAGGCTAATGTCCCGGTAGTATCCGGAACAACCGGATGGTTGGATAAAATTGAATTAGTGAAAGAGAAATGCAAACAAGGAAAAGGATTTTTTTACGCATCGAATTTTAGTTTAGGAGTAAACTTATTTTTCGAACTAAATAAGAAACTTGCAAGCCTAATGGCTCCTTTCAACGAATACAATGCCGATTTAGAAGAAATTCATCACATCCATAAGTTAGATTCGCCAAGCGGAACCGCAATTACTTTGGCAGAAGGGATCATTGAAAATCATCCTAAAAAAACAAAGTGGATTGAAGCTGCCAGTTTAAAAGAAGAGGAGCTAAGTATTTTTGCCAAACGTCATGGTTCTGTTCCTGGAACCCATTCCATTACCTGGCATTCCGAAGTAGATGAAATAAGTATTCAACACTTGGCCTACAGCCGAAAAGGCTTTGCTCTGGGTGCCGTTTTAGCAGCAGAATTTATGCCTGCAAAACAAGGCTTTTTTGGAATGAAAGATCTTTTAAAGTTGTAGTGCCAACTTAGAACAATAAAAAATTAAATAATCATTTAAAAAAAATTGAATGAGCAGTATACTAAGAAACAAATGGTTTAAATTTTCAGTCGCTCTCATCATCTGTCTGATGATGATTGTTTGGATTGGTAACTATTGGCTAATTTTAGGCCTTCCCATCCTTTTTGATGTGTATATCAGTAAAAAAGTACATTGGGCTTTCTGGAAAAAAAGAGGCGTTGCAAAACAAAGTGCAACCGTAGAATGGATAGATGCCATTATTTTTGCAATAGTTGCTGCTACCATTATTCGAATGTTCTTCATCGAAGCTTACACAATTCCTACTTCATCCATGGAAAAATCTTTGCTAGTAGGAGATTATCTTTTTGTAAGTAAAGTTGCCTATGGTCCTAAAATACCAAACACACCACTATCCTTCCCTTTTGCGCATCACACAATGCCTTTAACCAAATCAACAAAATCGTATTTGGAATGGATTAATTGGCCATACAAACGTCTTGCCGGCATCAGCGAAGTAAAAAGAAACGATGTGGTGGTATTTAATTTCCCTGCTGGGGATACTATTATCGTTGGAAGAGAAAACCCTGATTATTATACCAACCTAAGAGGCTTAGGAGATCAATTCATGTCTGATGACATGAAAAAAGGAAGAGCTCTTCAACCTGAGCAAAACTATATTAGTATGGCTCGAAAATACCTTGCCCAAAACACCGAAATAGCTTCCAGACCAGTAGATAAAAGGGAAAACTACATTAAACGATGCGTTGGAATGCCTGGAGATACACTATTATGTGTTGATGGGGAATTGTATGTAAATGGAAAACCTCAGGATAAGATTGAGGAGATGCAATACAACTATGTGGTTCGCACCAATGGAACTCCTATCAATCCAAGAAAACTAGAAGAACTAAACATTGCAAAAGCGGATATTGACCACAGAGGTTCTGATTACAACCTACCGCTTACACTAGGTAAAGTGGAAGCCTTAAAAAAATTAAACAATGTGGTTTCTATTATCAGACGAAATTCTACTTTAGGAATATCTGAGGATGTTTTCCCTTTTAGTGATCATTTTACCTGGAACCGAGATAATTTCGGTCCATTGGTGATTCCTAAAAAAGGAGTTAGCGTAAAACTAAACTTAGAAACGCTTCCTTTGTACGAAAGAGCTATTAATGCTTATGAGGAGAACGATTTAAAAGTTAAGGATTCTACCATTTATATTAATGGTGAAATTGCAACAGAATTTACTTTTAAAATGGACTATTATTGGATGATGGGTGATAACAGACACATGTCGGCAGATTCAAGATATTGGGGCTATGTTCCTGAAGATCACATCGTAGGGAAAGCTTCATTTATCTGGTTATCTCTTGATAAAGATAAAAGTGCTTTTAGCAAGATTAGATGGAATCGAGTTTTTAAGTGGATTCACTAACAACAATAGATTGTTAGATTTTAGATGTAAGCTATAAAGTTACTTTAAACTACAATCTCTAAGCTCTTTAAGTCGAAAGTACAATTTCATAGTAGTTCTGATAATCAAATAATTACAGAACTTTCATAACCAATTGACCAATAGACTCGCAAATTGCATAAAAGACACCTCCGGCGGTGTCTTTTTTTATGCCTTATTTTTCTATTTTTGTATTTTCATAACAAGTGCTTCCAAATAAACATGAATAATACAAAAGTCTTACTCGCAACCTCTTTTTTTGCACCCATTCAATACTATTGCAAATTAATTCAATACCCCGAAATTGTAATTGAACAATGGGAGCATTATTCAAAGCAATCGTACCGCAACCGCTGTAATATTTATGGGGCAAATGGAGTTTTACCACTGTCTATTCCTGTAGTAAAAGCCACCAATAAAAAAGTACTTACCAAAGATGTTAAAATATCTTACGATACAAATTGGCAAAAATTACACTGGAAAGGAATTGAAGCTGCTTATAAATCGTCCCCGTTCTACGAATATTATATCGATGATTTAGAACGATTTTTCACGCAAAAATGGGATTCGTTGCTGGAATATAACAATGAAATTCAGTCGGAGATATTCGGAATTCTTGAACTAGAACCAAATATTCAATTTACGAATGACTTTATTGAATTTGGAAGTCCAGAATTCGATGATTTCCGGGAAATTATACACCCTAAAAGTTCGAAACAAGGCCCAGACAATACATTCAAAGCAAAAGCATATACTCAGGTTTTTGGCGACAAATATGGCTTTATAGAAAATCTTAGCATTTTAGATTTGATTTTCAACTTAGGACCAGACAGTCTAGATTATCTGGAATCTGTTCACTCGAACTTATAGTTGTTTCAAAATATCAGCCATAATCTGATCGTGATCGAAAGCAAGATCTGGTATCTTCTCCAGGTCTATCCACTTTGCTTGTTTTGCATCATCATCGCCCTTTACAATCGGAAGTTCATTAGAAACAATTGTTCCTGTATACACAACAGAAACGGTTCTTCCTCGAGGATCCCGGTTTACGGCACCATAAGTTTTAAACTGCTTTAAACCAAAACCAACAAAACCAGTCTCCTCTTTTAATTCGCGATAGGCTGCCACTTCTATATCCTCATCCATATCCACAAAACCCCCCGGAAATGCCCAACTATCCTGAAAAGGCGCATTCGCACGTTGAATTAGTAAAACATAGAGTTTGCTATCGAGTTTGCAAAAAACAGCACAATCGACAGTTAGTGCTGGTCGTGGATACTTATAGGTGTACATAGGAATATATAGAAACTAAATTCTTAAATAATTTACAGATTGATTATTCTTTTAATTACTCTCAACTTATGGGTATACAATTTTTTGTCTACATTAAAAATGCCTTGATGATCGACATTATCGATACGAACATTACCCGAAGCATGTATAATTTTATGTCGATCCCAAATAATACCAACATGAGTAATTCGACCCTCTTCATTATCGAAAAAAGCCAAATCTCCGGGCATTGCTTCCTCAACAAAAGTTAAAGTTTCTCCAATTAACACTTGCTGACTGGCATCTCTTGGCAAAACAATGCCATTTAATTTATAAACAATTTGAGTTAATCCCGAACAATCAATTCCATACGGAGTTCTTCCTCCCCACAAGTATGGAGAGTTGAAATATTTTAATGCACTTTCGATAATAGAATCGCGCAAGTGCTCGGCAGAAGAATTTTCGGAAACTTTGCCTTGATAAAAATAATTTTTATCGGCTATTTGAAACGATTTCTTCTCTAAATCGCAAAATGGAAAGGAACTACCAGGTACAATCAATTTATTTGAGTAATCCTGCTCCTGAAAAACCAGATTAAATGTATCATTAGCAACAACTTGCAACTCCTTATTTAAACTTTGAAAAAGGCTTGCATCAATTGTTGTAATCATCTTTGTATCCACCCAACCTTCGTAATTATCAAAAGCCAACCGAACTTTTGACCAATTCTCATTGGCTTCGAGAATCTCAAAATGCTCCCCAAACAATAATTGAGTTACCATTTCACTTCGTTCTGCCGGCTCTTTTCGGACAGGAATAATACTTAGATCTGAGATTCCATAATTCATTAATCGTTCTATTTTAACGTAAATATCAAATATAAAGAATTAAATTATGTTTTTACATTTGCTTTCGTAAAATTGCCTTTAAAATAAGTCTTCTAAAAGAAATGACGAATAGTTTTTCAGCACAAAATATTACATTATTTTTATAATCGGAATTTCGGCATAATCAACACTCACAAATACCAAGCAAAAATGAGTAAATACTTCAGGTGGATTCGACAGAATTTAAATAACATCTACAGGTTTTTGATCACATCAATGACCATAATTCTTATCACCTTATTGTTTCCTAATATTGGCAATTTTAAATACGAATACCAAAAAGGAAAACCATGGATGCACGAAACATTGATTGCGCCATTTGATTTTGCTCTTTTAAAAACAGACAGTGAGATTTCAAAAGAAAAAGATAGTATCTTAAATAAGTTTTATCCTTTTTACAAAAAGGATACTGCCGTAATTGCGGAAATAACCACTAAATTCAATACCAATTTTGATAAAAACTGGAACAATTTCACAAAATCTACTACCTATAAAAAACTAAATCATACCAATCAAACCACCAACAAGGAAAGCTTACGATTTAAAGAATATCTCCTTTTAAATTTGAATCAAATTTATGATTTTGGAATTGCTGATTTTCAAATTGAACAAAAAGAGTTAGGCTACAAGCGTCCCAATTTTATTAATAAATCAGTAAACAATCTTAACGAAATAGTTCCTATTGAAAATATTTATACTCCTAAAAGTGCTTACCAATTTATTTCGAAACAAGTAAAAGCAGATTTCCCCTCTCCTGCTTATCAAGGGTTTATTCAAGATTTAAATATAGACTCGTACCTACTTCCCAATCTATTTTATGATGCAAACATGTCGGAACAAGTTAAAGCCAACATGCTGTCTATGGTATCCCTTTCGAAAGGAATTATTGAATCGGGAACTCGAATAGTACTTGTTGGTGATATTATTGACGATCATACGTTTCTGGTGCTGGAATCACTAAAAAAAGACTATGAAAACATTCTAGGATCATCACAAAACCATTATCTGATTGTGATTGGACAATGTATGCTAATTATTTCCTGTATTCTTCTGCTGTTTCTATACCTTCGAAATTTTAGAAAACAGATCTTACACGATAATAAAAAACTACTTTTTATATTGCTGTTTGTACTACTATATGTTGCATTAACAATTCTTGTTCTTAAATTCACTATTGTTAACGTCTATCTAATTCCATTTGCTTTAATAACGATTGTTGTTAGAACCCTTATGGATAGTAGAACTGCTCTCTTTGTTTTTATTATTACCGTTTTACTTACTGGATATCTTGCCCCAAATGGTTTTGAATTTATATTCCTTCAACTTTCGGCTGGAATAATGGCCATTTATAGCTTACCAAGATTAGAGCGCCGTGGACAATTAGTTTTAACGGGAATCATCACCTTTTTAACCTATAGTGTAGTTTATTTTGCATTTGCTCTTACTCAGGAAACCAATATTGCAGCAATTAAATGGGAAAACTTTATATTTTTCGCAATAAATGGTCTGTTTTTAACATTTTCATACTCGCTGATCTACATTTTCGAAAAGCTGTTTGGTTTTCTTTCGGATGTTACTCTTATTGAATTATCGAATCAAAATCATCCTTTGCTACGTCAGTTATTGCAACACTCACCAGGTACTTTTCAACACTGTCTTCAGGTTGCCAATTTAGCCGAAGCTGCAATCAATAAAATTGGAGGAAATCCTTTATTAGTGCGTACTGGAGCTTTGTATCATGACATTGGGAAAATGAAACACCCCGCTTATTTTATTGAAAATCAATTAGGAAGCCAAAATCCACATGACAAACTGGATTTTGATAAAAGTGCTCAGATTATTACTGACCATGTTAAATTTGGAGTGAAAATTGCAAAAAAACACAAACTTCCTCAGTTAATTATTGATTTTATTGAGACGCATCATGGTGCCGGAAGAGTTCAATATTTCTATACCTCGTTTAAAAATAAGTATCCTGACAAGGAGATTGACGAAGAAAAATTTACTTATCCAGGTCCAGATCCATTCACAAAAGAAACCGCTGTTTTAATGATGGCCGATTCTGTAGAAGCATCCTCGAGAAGTTTAAAGGAAAAAACTCCTGAAAGTATCCGAAATCTTATCGATAAAATTATTGACAAACAAATTGCTGAAAATCGTTTTCAAAATGCTGATGTAACCTTTAAAAACATCAATCAAATTAAAGATATTTTCACCAAAGCGCTTATCAATGTGTATCATGCACGAATTGAATATCCTAAAGAAAATAAATAAAACCTGATCGTTATATTTTTACCAACAACTTGATTTCAATCTAGAATCGAAGCCTCGAAACTAGATTGAAATCAAGAAACTATAAAGCAATTCAACTTTACCAACTGCTTTTTCACTCGTTTTACCTCAAATTGTACATTCGGATTTGCATTTTTTTCTCGAACCATTTTTTCGTAACTTAAAACTACTGTTAGTTTTTATTCTCACGAAACAAATGAAGCTTATTATATAAACTAATCACAGTGTTTTTCATTCAAAACCCCAACAATTATGATACGAAAACCTCTATTTTTATTTGCACTCATCTTTTCAATCTTTTTTGGTTTTTCCTGTCAATCGAATCAAAAAACAGAAGAAAAAGAAAAATCGGATTCGGTAATGGAGCGCAAATTGGCTAATTATGCGAAAGTTAGCCTCTCGGCCGATTTAAGTCACCTAAGCCTAAATCAGATCAAGTTATTTTCTCAGCTAATTAGAGTTTCAAATGCTATTGATGAAATTTATTGGTTACAAGCATATGGAAATAAAAACGATCTACTGAGTAAAATAACAGATCCTGTTATGAAAGAATACGCAATGATTAATTATGGTCCATGGGATCGTTTGGATGGATTCGCACCATTCACCGACGACTTTCCTCCTCGCCCCTTAGGTGCAGGTTTTTTTCCCGACAATATTAATCCTGAAGAATTCTTTTCTTTCAAAAATGACAATAAATACAACGCATATACAACATTAACACGGTCTGAAAATGGCGAATTAGAAGTAATACCTTACCACATTGCTTACCAAAATCAACTAAACAATGCAGTAGCAGCACTAAAAATTGCTGCAGAACTCAGCGAAACAGAAGATTTTAAAATATATCTATTGCAACGTGCCTCCGATTTACTTGCCGATAATTTCGAAAAAAGTGACCAACTATGGATGCATCTAAAAAATAACCCATTAGATTTTATTGCTGGTCCTATTTCAAACACCGAAGATCATTTAATATGGACTAAGTATTCTTACGGAGCTTTTATTTTATTAAGAAATCAGGAATGGACAAAAAATGTCGAGAAATATTCGTTACTACTTCCCTATTTACAAAAAAATCTTCCAGTTGCCGACAAATATAAAACAGAAATACCCTCGGAATCGGCTCAAATCGTAATTTACGATGTTTTATATAATTCGGGATATTGTAACGCTGGGAATAAACTTATTGGTTTGAATTTACCCATTGGTACGAACCTTACCAGCGGAAGTAAAAAACTGCATTTTAAAAATGTTATGCAGGCTAAATTTGATCAAATTCTTCAACCAATTACCAATTTGGTTATCGATGAAAGTCAACGTAAGAATGTATTATTCCAATCATTTTTTTTAAACACTATTTTTTATGAAATAAGTGATGGTCTTGGAATAAAACAGACTATCAACGGAAACGAGAGTGTGAAAAACGCTTTAAAAGAGCACTATAATGTGATAAACGAAGTAAAAAACGATGTGCTTCGAATGTTTTTTATTGGGCAGCTTAATGATATGCGCGAAATAAAAGATGGGGAACTAATGGATAATTACGTTACCTATATGGCTGACGTATTTAGATCTATTCGATTTGGTGTGAAAGATGCTCAAGGTGTCGCAAATATGATTCGATTTTACTATTTTGAAGAAAATGAGGCTTTTAAATACAACGCTAAAAATGGCACTTACAAAGTTAATTTTTACAAGATGAAAAAAGCCATTGAATCTCTATCGAAATTAGTTCTTGAAATTCAAGGAAACGGCGATTATGAAGCGGCAGATCGGCTAATTAAGGACAAAGGATATATTCATAATGAACTATTGCAAGATCTGTATCGAATTCAACGAGCAAAAGTTCCTAAAGATATTGTTTACGATCAAGGTGAAAAAGTTATTATTTCCAGTAACTAACTCACCTATTTAGTAAAAAAAAGGCATTCTCGGGAATGCCTTTTTTTATTTCCATTTTTCAAATAAAATATTAATCATATATTTGAACTCAAAACTCAATCCCGAAAAATTTATAGCAAATGCTTCGTCTCCTTCTTTGTTTTCTATCGCTCTTTACTTGCATAAGCGGTTTCTCTCAGATGGTTAAACTCATCGATTCGGAAACCCAAAAACCGATAGAGAATGTGTATCTATTTGATTCTAAAAATTCAACACTAAGCAATTCCAAAGGAGAAGCAAGCTTGGTAGGTTTTTCAAGAAACGATCAGCTCTACTTCCAGCATCCTTCGTATAAAAACATTCAACTTTCCTTTTCTGAACTTGAACAAAAATCGTTTATTATCTCCTTACAGTCGGATATCTTTCCAATATCCGAAGTGGTAATATCTGCAAATAAATGGGAAGAGAATAGTAATGAAATTCCAATAAAAGTGATACAAATTACTCCCGAACAAATTAAAAACAGTACTGCCCAAACAAGTGCTGATTTATTAAAAGAAGGAAATCAAATTTACATTCAAAAAAGTCAATTAGGTGGCGGAAGTCCCATGATTAGAGGTTATGCAGCCAACCGAGTTCTTATTGTTTTAGATGGCATTCGTCTTAATAATGCTATTTACCGAAGTGGTAACCTTCAAAATATTCTTAATGTCGACCCCAATAGCCTTGAAGGTGCTGAGGTAATTTTAGGTCCAGGATCCATTATTTATGGAAGCGATGCAATTGGTGGTGTAATGGATTTTCATACCATTAAGCCTCGTTTATCGACTTCCCAAAAACCCTATACCAACTTTTCATTCAAATCTCGCTATTCGTCAGCAAATGGTGAAATAATGAATCATGGCAAATACAATTTTGGCACCTCCAAATTAAGTTTGGCAGGTAGTATTAGTTATTCCGATTTCTCGGATTTAAAAATGGGACAGCATGGTCCTGACGATTATTTACGACCAGAATATGTGATTAGTAAAAATGGTATCGACGAAATCGTACAAAATTCAAATTCGAAACTACAAAAATTTAGTGCTTATTCGCAACTTAATATTTTGCAAAAAATACGTTACAAAGCCTCCGAAACTCTTGATTTTCAATATAGTTTTCATCATTCCGAAACTTCGGACATTCCACGCTACGATCGACTAATTGAATATTCGGGAAACCAGCTAAAATATGCCGAGTGGTTTTATGGTCCACAGAATCTGCAACTACATTCTTTTAAAATTAACAACTCCCAACCAACATTTGCCTATAATTCCTTTACTATAATAACAGGATATCAGAAGTATCAAGAAAGTAGAAATAGCAGGAAATTTGGTACTACAAATCTCACAAAACGTGAAGAAAATCTTAAAATATATTCGATAAATGTAGATGCCGAAAAACAAGTAAACTCATTCACTCAATTATTTTATGGTAGCGAATGGACGTACAATAAACTTGATTCCTACGGAAATGATATCGATATATTTACGCATAACAAGCAGGAAATAGCAAGTCGTTACCCCGATAATTCAAAATATTCCAGCTTTGCTTTGTACACCAATTTAAAATGGAAATTGAATACCAAATGGACACTAAATACAGGGATACGGTATTCTCATGTTTGGATTAAATCTGATTTGGATAATCAATTCTACAATTTCCCATTCGATAATCTGAATCTTTCCTCTGGTGCACTAAACGGAGGTATCGGAATAAGTCATTTGTCGAATTCTGGATGGTTACTTAAAATTAATGCGACATCTGGTTTTAGAGCTCCAAACATTGATGATGTTGCCAAGGTATTTGATTCGGAACCTGGAAAAGTAATTGTGCCTAACCAAAATTTGAAACCCGAAACTGTTTACAATTTTGAAACGAACCTGAGCAAAAACTTCTCCAACCTTCTGTTTGTTGATTTAAATTTATTTTATTCCTTTTTAGATCAGGCGATGATCAGAAAAGATTTTTCCTATAACGGTCAAACCTCTATGCTATATGATGGAGAAGAAAGTACCATTCAAGCCATTGTAAATGCCGATAATGCAAAGATATGGGGTGGCAATTTTAGTACTATTCTTAAACTTTCTGATCACTTTTCTGCCAATTCTAGTATTACAATTACCAATGGCGAATATAAAGATGGTAGTCCGGTACGACATGTACCTCCACTTTTTGGAAATATTTCGCTTACCTACAAAGGAAAATTCTTGAGTTCGAAGCTTGGTTTTGAATTCAACGATAAGATCAGCTATAAAGACCTTGCAGATACAGAAAGAGACAAAGCCTATTTGTATGCCAAAGATAAAAATGGAATGCCCTATTCTCCTTCTTGGCAAATTCTTAACCTGAACAATCAAATTCAAATTAGTAAACTACTCCAAGCTAATATAAGTGTCGAAAACATCCTTAATAAGCGTTACAGACCTTATTCATCCGGAATTAGTGCTGGTGGTAGAAATTTTATTTTAGGTGTTTCTTACGACTTGTAAGGAAACTTTTAATTTAAACAAACTAATACTCGATCAATTTGACTTTAAAATGATAAGGAATACATCTCATTTATTAGGAAAATTAGATTCTCATTTCCAACTAAGTCTGTAGTAAATGTTTTATTTTACCCTTTAAATATTTAATGCGAAACTATAAAAAAATCCAGTGAACAAAAGTCCACTGGATTTTAATGTATTTAATATTTTGAGTCATTCAGTAATTTGAATACATCAATTCTTAATTATTTTTCGATATCGTACTCTTCAACAACAGCATGGAAAGATACAAAATCGTCAGCTTCAACCCTTGACTCGTTTACACCGGTAATTTCAATAGTACCATAGTAATCTTTCGAATCACGCATTGTTTTTACGATAAACTTATCACCAACTGTTACATTCATAATTACAGTCTCAGCAGTACCAGCATCATAAGCTGCTTTTAAAAGTGGAGCATTACTTACTTCCATTAAATCTTCCTCAGTAATTAGAACAAGACCTGTAGAGTTAATTGCAGTAATCCCTTGATACAACTGGTTAAAATCATTAGTGAATTGGATCATACATGCGGCATTAGCTACGTTAATAATTGAATCGCCAATTAAATCGTAACCAGGTTTTTCAATATTAACCATACCTTCCGCTACATCACCAAGAAGATATTCATCAACGGTGAATGAAGTAGAAACAGTATCTCTAAAAGTACCAACAGAAGCAACTAGACGAACAAAAACAGTATCTCCAAGCATATAATCAGCTCCTTTTACACCAATATTTAAATCAGAATCATCATATGATTTTGACCAAAGATCAGCCCAAGTACCAGCTACACCAACTTTAACTGTTGCTTTAACATTAACACCAGTTGCAGTTTTTGGAGCAACTTTATAAGTAATGTTTTTTACTACATTCGATAGTTCATATATAGCATCGGAAACTTCAATATCATCTCCATCTTCATCAACATCCATATAAAAAGGATCTTTAATTGAAGAAGCCGATATCATACTAATGGTTGTATACATCTCCTTAACCTTACCATCAACAGTCGCATTCACATAAATACGCTGAGAATCTCCAATTTCATTCAAACCAAGATCTGAACGAAGTAAAGTAACAGCAAACTTATTATTTGAAGCTGTTCCTGTATATAAAGAAACACCATCTTTTAATATAACAACATCAGTAACCACTTTTGATTCTGACATAAAATCAATTATAGTAGCGAGTTCAGTATCTAAAACCGTAAACTTCGTAGCCGATAAATCCAATTTAACGGAATCATAATAGTTAATGTCTTGGTCATAATCATCACACGAAAAAAGTGTAATTCCAAGAAACATTACTAAAATATATTTTAAAATATTTTTTTTCATAGTTTTTATATTTTTTAGAATTTATCCCACCAAAGTTTAGTTGTTGCTGTATCCCCACCAATTGCAGCCGCAGCATCATGATAACTTGGATTCATGTCGTTCTCTGTATAAGGATATGGGAAACGAGTTGGAATATCAGAATAAGACATTCCTACAGGAAAGTTTAAAGTAGGAGCATCAAGTCTTCTCCACTCAGACCATCCTTCAATACCACGATTATACATCGCTAACCATTTTTGAGTACCAATTTTTTCTTTCCAAGTTCCAGGAGCAGTACTATAAGCAACAGATGATTGAGCTAAGTATGCATCAGCATCAGCCTGTGTTCCACCATAATACAGAATACTTGCTGTAATTCCATTATTATAATGTTGCTCAGCGGTTCCACTAATATTCCATCCTCTTTCAACAGCTTCTGCTAAAAAGAATTCCATTTCGGAATAATCAGAAAGAATAGCTTCCAATGTTGGGTCATAAAAATGATCTGTAAAATGTGAATAACTATTATAAGGTACTCCATCTACTAAACCGAAAGGAATTCCAACATATTCACCATCCTTTTGAGTAAACCATAATGGTAAACGTGGATCGTTTAATGCAACCATTTTATCGATTAAAGTATTAGAAGGACAGTAGTCATTACGATTATCAATTACAAAACCATCGTAAATAGTATTCACATAAGGATCTGTACCAATATATTCAAAAAATGCACCTTCAAAATTAGCATCGTATACACCTGCAGCAACAGCTGCTTCTACTTTAGCTTGAGAATTAAAAGCTGGAACGTCTGCCATACGCATAGCCATTCTTAACTTAAGTGAATTTGCAAAAGTTTTCCATTTAGCAATATCACCATCAAATAATAACTCTTCAGCACCAAATGAATCATTATTAGCATTTAAAGCCGCAATCGCAGCATCTAATCGAACGAATAAGTCTAAATATATAGTTTCCGCATCGTCATACTTTGGTACAAAATTTTCTGCACCTAAAACTGCCTCGGTATAAGGAACATCACCAAAAGTTTCAGTCAAAACTGAATAAGTGTAAACTTCTATAATTTCGATAATCGCTTTTTGGTTAATTGCCTTATCAGCTAAAGCACCCTCATAACCAGCGTTATCTATCACCATTTTAGCTTCTTCAAGATCCATTAAAACATCTCTGTAGAATTCTGCCCAAAAAGTATCTGGAATACCACGATCCTGAAAATCGTAACGAGAACCATCTGTATAAGTAACATCAGACCAATACTGCGCTAACAAACGTGAAATGTTATAATTTACATTCATATTGTTATACTGATCGACAAAAGCGATCTCTGCAGTAGTAAATAAGGTTTCTACAGGGACTTCACTTGCGTGCTTAGGATCAATATTATCCTCCAATTCGCAAGAAACAATTCCCATCGTAGAAAAAATTCCTAATAATAAATATGTTATTTTTTTCATCTTATTTTTCTTTAATATTAAAATCCTAAAGTAACATTAAAACCATATGTCCTTGTAGTTGGGTAGGAACCATTAGCGATACCTTGCTCATTACCAGAACTCTGACCTGTTTCAGGATCAAACCCAGGGGTATTCTTATGAATAATCCAAAGGTTACGTCCCACAGCTGAAACGACAGCATTAGTTAAGAAAGTACTATTCAAGATTCTTTTTGGTATTGTATAAGACAAAGAAACTTCTCTTAGCTTAACATATGAAGCATCATAAACATATCTTGCAGTAGGTGTTCTTCCATAGTATTGATCACCACCCCAAGAATCTGCTCTTGCAAAAGTAGTATTTGGTGTTCCATCTATGTTAACCGCATTTGCATGTAAAATACCTCCACCATTTGAAACGGCGTCACGCTTAGGATTTCCTTTTGAATTCAATCCTGCAGTTTCCTTATACAGACCTGTAGCTAAACCATACTTACGGTCTACAGAATAAATATCACCACCTTTTTGAATATCCACAAGGGCACGAAGTGTAATTCCTTTGTAAGAGAACGTATTCGTGATTCCACCAGTCCAATCAGGCTGAATATTACCAATTACCTTATCATCATCAGCAGTTTTTGTATAGTAACCATTTGCGTCAACGGTTTTCTTTCCATTGGTATAAACAAAATCAGTTCCTTTTAGAACTCCATATGCCTCACCAACCGTTGCATTCATAGTTACATCCCATGCTGATAAAATCTGAATATTATTCACCCCATTGTATAGACTAATAACTTCATTTTTGTTTTTAGCCCAATTAACGTTCATATCCCAGGTAAAATCATTCATTTTTACAGGAGTAAGATTGATCCCCAATTCTATTCCTTTATTTTCAATTTCACCAGAGTTTACAAAAGCACGTGAATATCCACTAGCTCTTGAAACATTCACATCCATAATTTGATCGAAAGAATTAGACTTATACAAAGCAAGATCAAAACCAAATCGGTTATTGAAGAAATTTGCCTCTAAACCTACCTCATAACTATCAGTACGTTCTGATTTTAGTTCCGGATTCTTTAGAGTTCCATTTACAGAGAACGAAGCGTTACTACCCCAGTTAACATACTGAGTATAAGCAGATGTAATGTTATATGGATCTGTATCATTTCCAACTTCAGCATAATTAAGTCTTAACTTAGCAAAAGAAAGGAAAGATAAGTCTTTAATAGCACCCAACTCTGAAAGAATTAAACTACCGGAAACTGCAGGATAAAAATAAGTATTTTCGCTTGTAGGTAAGGTAGATGTTCGATCAACTCGAAAAGATCCTTCTAAATATGCAAAATTCTTATAGCCTACAGAAAAACTACCGTAACCTGATTTTGTATTTTTCTCTAAAAGAGTTTCTGTTGGAGATTTTGCAACTTGGCTATTCGCAACAGTATATAAACCAGGAACAACTAGTCCACCTGAAGTAGAACCAAATATTGACTGAATATTTCTATCTAAATAGTTAACTCCTAATAAACCATTAAGGCTAAAATCATTAACCGTTTTCTTAAATTTCAACATCAAATCAGTATTCCACTCAGAATAAGTTCTATCATAGGTAGAAAACTTTGACTGTGTATTAGATCCTACTGCTATTCTTTCATTTTGTCTTTCGTGATAAAAATCGATAGAAGTTCTATATGTTAAGGAAAACATATCATTCAACTCATAATCTAAAGCTGCGTAACCAAACAATCTATTTCTTTCATCGTCCTCGTAATTTTTATAACGAGTCCAATAAGGGTTATTCGCATAGGCTGGAGCTAATTCATTTGGATTACTCGCATTCCATGTTAATTGACCACCATCAGCGGTTTGATAATTTTCCTTCATTCTGTCGAAATCCAAGTTGGTTTGAAACCATTGTGCAAAATTCTGCATTGGATTATTATCATCATAACCGGTTCCAAAACGACCTTTACCTTTTGTGTTCACATAGTTGGCACTCGCACTTACTTTCAACTTTTCTGTCAGTTTATAGTCAGCTTTTATTGCCATACTATTCTTCTTAATCGAAGAATTAGGTAAAATACCACTTTCATCAGAATTGGTATATGACAACCTAAAACTTCCGAAGTCATTACCTCCATTTAAAGCAACGCTATTAGTATATTTCACACCTGTTTCGAAGAAATCATAAACAGTTGACTTAGGAGCGATCCAAGGACGTGTTTCCCCATAATTATCAGCATTAGGATCAAGAGCATCCCAATGAACAACTTGCAAGTTAGGATCAAATGCTGGACCCCATGAAGCATCGTCATTTGTATTAACTACAGTCTTACCGTTCAACCCATCAGAACCTTCAAAACTCCACTCTGGAGCATAACCTGCACCATATTCGTATTGGTACTCAGGCATTGTTTCTTTATTAATAGTATTAAAAGTAATACCTGAATTTACAGTAACTCCAATACCATTCTTTTTCTTTGTTCCTTTTTTAGTTGTAATTAATACAACTCCATTAGCCGCTCTAGATCCATAAAGTGCCGACGCCGCAGCACCTTTCAAAATAGATACGGATGCAACATCATCCGGATTAATATCGGAAGCCGCATTTCCATAATCATAACCCCCTCTACCACTTGACTGATCAGCAGTATTAGTATTGGAGTTATCCATAGGTACACCATCAACCACAAAAAGGGCCTGATTGTTTCCCATTAATGAAGCAGTACCACGAATCAATATATTCGCAGATCCACCCATTGTATTTGCTTGACGAATATTTACACCAGCAACCTTACCAGATAAAGAATTTACGATATTTGATTCTTTACCTTCTGCAATAGACTCTCCGCCTAATTCAGTAACAGCATAACCTAATGATTTCTTCTCACGAGTTACACCTAATGCTGTAACTACCACTTCATCCATACCAATAGACTCAGTTTCCATTACAATATTAAAGCTTGTTTTCTCCCCAACTCTAACCTCTTGGGTAATCATACCAACGAAACTAATCAGCAATACATCGGTAGGCTTAGCTTCTAAGGAAAATTGTCCATCAATATTAGTACTAGCTCCAATAGTAGTACCTTTTAAAACAACAGACACTCCGGGCATACCCAGACCATCTTCAGCACTGGTAACCGTACCAGAAATCTGCTTGTTTTGCGCATTTACTACTTGCATTCCCATAAAAATTAGGAATACAAATAGTCCAATCATTTTTTTCATAAAAAAAACTTTTTAGTTAGTAATTAAGTAAAGATGCAAAATGGTTAATGGTAATTCTAGAGTCTAAAAATAGCATATTTAAACCTTTTAACAAAAATTAACAGCTTTTTAACACTCTTGAAATCATGACATATGTCATATTTAAATGCGAAACTTAAAACATTCCTAAATTGCCACTTTCCATAGAAAACATGTTGGATTTTAAAAATCAAGACTATAGCTCACCAACTAAATTTTTTAATACCCATTAAAATCCTCTAAAAAATATTTTAATTTATTTAAAAAAAAATACACCATACGCAAGAAAAAACACCTATCCAATCACAAACACCCCCTAAAATAGAATGGGTCAAGCTTAAAAAAACCAAATTATCACGACCAATACCACATATAAATAGTACCTAAATATTAAACATACATATTCATTGAAATCCTTACAAAAAATAGAATGCCTTTCTAAACAAACATCAGAATTTGTTACATTTGAGAAAATTTAAACAAAATGGAAAAAATACTAGCAAAATTACAACCCTCTGAAATTTGGAAACATTTCGAAGATATTTGCCAAATCCCAAGACCATCAAAAAAAGAAGATCGAATTATCGACTTTCTATTGGATTTCGGCAAAAAACATAATTTACAAACAAAAAGGGATGAAATTGGCAATGTTTTAATTACGAAACCTGCCACAACAGGAAAAGAAAATCTGAAAACCATTGTTTTACAATCGCATATGGATATGGTTTGCGAAAAAAATAATGAAACCGTTCATGATTTCGATAAAGATCCAATTATTCCATGGATAGATAATGGATGGGTAAAAGCCAAAGGAACTACTCTTGGTGCTGACGATGGTATTGGAATGGCCGCAGAAATGGCTCTTCTTACTGCTACAAATATTGAACATGGACCAATAGAATGTCTTTTTACTGTTGATGAAGAAACGGGACTATCTGGTGCCTTTGCCTTACAACCCGGATTTTTTAATGGTGATATATTACTTAATCTTGATTCGGAAGATGAAGGTGAAATATTTATTGGTTGTGCTGGAGGTATTGATACTTTGGCAACATTGGATTACAGTAAGGAAGATGTTCCAAGTGGTCACTTTCCCATTCGTATTGATATAAAAGGTTTACTGGGCGGACACTCAGGAGATGAAATTAATAAAGGTCGTGGAAATTCTAATAAAATTCTGAATCGTTTTCTTTGGCAAATAAATAAAAAGTATGGTATTCGAATTGCTCAATTTGAAGGTGGTAATTTAAGAAATGCCATTCCTCGTGAAGCTTATGCTATTATCACTTTGCCTTCTGAATTTAAAGAAAATGTGCGCGTAGATTTGAATATCTATGCTGCTGAAATGGAAGAGGTTTGGAAAATTAGCGAACCTAAATTAAAAATCGCTTTAGAATCTACTGACAAACCAGCATTTGTAATCGACCAAGCAAGTTCTTCAAACTTAATGGATGCTTTATATGCTTGCCCACATGGTGTATTCTCCATGAGTACAAAAATGCCAGGCATGGTAGAAACATCAACAAACCTTGCCTCTGTTAAATTTATAGATGGCAATAAAATTCAGATTACAACATCGCAAAGAAGTGATGTAGACAGTGAAAAATATAATATTGCTCAAATGGTTGGCACTTGTTTTACCATGGCCAATGCAAAAATAATACATTCCGATGGATATCCTGGATGGGCTCCAAACCCTTCATCAGAAATACTTTCGGTAGCTGTTAATTCCTATAAGAAACTTTTTGAAGTTGATCCTATTGTACGTTCTATTCACGCTGGACTAGAGTGTGGTCTTTTTCTTGAAAAGTACCCTAATATGGATATGATTTCGTTCGGACCTACCCTTAGAGATGTGCATTCTCCCGACGAAAAAATAAACATTGAAACGGTAGATAAATTTTGGAAACACCTTCTTGATATTCTCAAAAATGCCCCCTTTAAATAAAAGATATTTAATTTCTTTTCACTTTTTAATAACGGTAGTTCTAACACATAGAACTACCGTTTGTTTTTATACCTTCAAGTCATTAATTTGATACAAAAAAGAAGTGTCATGCTGGAACTTTTCACATCGCTACAGGAAATGAATATTTACTCTTTTCCAATTATTTGCTTGCTTTTACTAGCTGGATTTACGGTTGGGTTTATAAATACTATTGCTGGAAGTGGTACAGTTATTTCTTACTATTTATTTATGTTTTTAGGTCTATCTGCCCCAATAACAAATGGTACAATTCGACTTGGTGTAATCCTACAAACCTTAGTCGCTTCCTATAATTTCAAAAAACAAAACGTTCTTGAGCTAAAAAAGGGATTCAAATTAGCTTTACCTACGGTTCTTGGATCGATTTTGGGTGCTCAGATAGCAATAAGTATTGACAAAGATTTTTTTGAGATTTTAGTTGCCGGCGTTATGCTTCTCATGGGACTCCTATTATTTTTCAAACCAAACAGATGGTTAGTTGGATCACAAATACTTCAAGAAAAAAAAATTGGACTTAAACAATTTATTATTTTTTTCGCCATTGGAGTTTTTGGTGGTTTTATTCATATAGGTGTTGGTATTTTTTTAATTGGTGTTCTCGTTCTTGAAATGGGATACGACCTGATAAAAGCAAATGCATTAAAAGTTTTTATTGTACTATTATACAGTCCATTTGCCTTAATTATATTTATAATGAACGACCAAATTCATTATGGAATTGGAGCCATTGCCGCGATCGGTAACATATTTGGAGCTTATGTTGCTTCCCATTTTGCAGTAAATTGGGGTGCTAATTTTATTCGGTGGATATTATTAATTATTATTCTCACCTTTTGTATGCAATCTTTTAATTTAATTCACCTTTAATTAAAGCTCTTTGACACCCTATTCTTAATCATTTATCAAGTAGTAGTCTTTATACTAATTTTCCTCAAATCAATACTGGTTAATTTCCCTTCCTAAATTGGATAAAAAAGAGTAGTTTTGTGCTCAATTTTTAACAACTAAGAAGTGAAACAAGAAGTCTACAATAGTATAGAAGCATGGTTTAATTCCTATGTTGCTGGTTTTGAAAATGAGATCGAAGAAATTAAGCTTAATATTAATTTGAAGCGGAATCATTCATTTCGTGTAGTTAATTTAATTGCAGAACTTAGCGAAGAGGCAAACTTAAACGAGTCTGATGTTATTCTGGCACAAATCGCTGCTTTATTGCACGATGTTGGTAGATTTGAGCAACTAGCTAAGTATGGCACATTTTCTGATACCGAAGATATAAATCACATTAAACTAGGTATTGCAACCATCACTGAAAATAATATTCTATCAGAACTCACAGAGGAGGAATCGAAGCTTGTTATTGAATGTATCAACTATCACAATGAGTTGGTTCTTCCAAAATCGATTGATGCAGATCTGTTGCCTTTTGTTCAAATTCTAAGGGATGCAGATAAAATTGATATCCTTCATATTGTTTCCGACTATTATTCAAACAATAAACAGGGAAACAATAAACGATTGGAAATGGAATTATTGGATAAAACCGATATTTCTAAAAAGCTGTATCAGAGTATCTGCGACGAAAAACATGTTGATTTTAAAGATGTACTTACGCTAAACGATCTAAAGCTTTCTCAGATGTCTCTTATTTTTGATCTTAAGTATAAAAAGAGCTTTAAGATTGTGAGTGAAAAAACTTATTTAAAGCAAATTTTTGAGACTCTCCCTAAAAAAGATCTTGTAATCGATATGTACAGACAGATGAAGATATACCTTGAAAATCAGCTCTAAAAAAACCTATTTCCTCAATGTTATCTAGAATCATTAAAAATAACACCCTCGAATTCGATGGATTAAATCGAATAATGTATATATTTACAGCAGATTATTATTAAAAGAAGAAAAACAATGAGGGATATAGTTTGTAACTGTCAGATGGTAGACAGAAAAACCATAGATAATGCAATTCATCAGAAAAATGCAACTACAATAGAAGAAATTAGAAGGTACACTGGAGCTAATACAGGTTGTGGAAAATGCATTGGGTACATCAATAGCATATTAGATACTGAAGTTCCAAAAATGGCAGTAAAAATTGAAAATACTCCACCAAGTAAATTTAAACTTTGGTAAAATAATAAAGCTTCGGAAATTCCGAAGCTTCCTTTTTTATAGCAATTTGTACTATACCACTTTTCGAACCACATCGATAATGGTTCCATCCACCCACTTAATAGCGGCCACTATTTCATCGGACAAAACGAGTTCATCCATAACTCCACATATGGCTTCTGCCTCTTTCTTTAATGCTTGAATCGATTTAATAGGCAAACTACTTCCCTTCAGTTTTCTTAATAAATCTTTTCGCAAAGGATTAATTGCTATGCCACGTTCGGTAACAATAACATCTATTAATTCACCAGGTCCACAAATTGTTGTAACCTCTTTTCTTACAACGGGAATTCTATTCCTGAAAAGCGGTATTGGCAAAATAACCGTTTTACTAAACAAACAATTTTGCCAACCTCCAATACCATGCAATAAGTACCCATCGGAATGGGTTACAACATTGGCATTGAAATTAACATCTACCTCGGTTGCTCCCAAAATTGCAACATCAACCATTCCGGCAAAATTACCTTTACTATGATAGTTATAACTTGTAAAAGGGCTTGTCCATACATGATTGGGATTTTCCCGCATGGAACGAACTCCTTCCAAATCGAAAGTTTGACCATCTAAAATATATTCTATAAGTCCTTCCTCGAGCATTTTAACTAGATATTTATTACTCCCTCCTCGAGCGAACCTTGCTTTTATGCCCTTTTCTTTCATTATTTTGCGAAAAAATTCACCAATTGCTAATGAAGTACCTCCTGCTCCGGCTTGAAAGGAAAATCCTTCCTTAATAATTCCCACCTCCTCGCATAATCTTGCGGTTAACTCAGCTATTAATAAACGATCTGGACTTTTTGTAATTTGTGTGGTACCAGAAACAATTTTTTCGGGAATACCAATAGATTCCATCTCCACCGTAAAGTCGACAAAATTTCCTTGAATTTGCCAAGGCACACAAGGAAAAGTAAGCATGTTATCGGTTGCGACAATTACCTTATCTGCAAACTGAGAATCAACCAAAGCAAATCCCAGCAAACCGGAAGCGGAATCGCCGTTAAGTCCATTTGCATTACCAAAACAATCAGCACTAGAAGCTCCTATAATCGAAATATCGATATGAACCTCCCCGTCCTGAACTGCTTGATACCTTCCACCATGAGAACGCAAAATAGCCACTCCTTTCATTTTTCCCTCGGAACAATACTTACCTAATGGCCCATTCATACTTCCCTCTATGCGAGCAATAGTACCATCCTCCAAATAAGGAATAAGATGAGCATGACATGGGAAAGAAGCAGATGGAAACCAAATTAAATCTTTTATCCCCATCTCGTGAGCAATATCAAACACTTTATTAGCCAATAAGTCGCCATCTCTAAAATGATGATGAGTAGAAATTCTCATTCCATTTGCTAAGCCTGATTTTTGCAAGGCTTCTTTCAAATCTTTCACTTTTTTATTACCATCTAAAGGGTAATCAGCATTGGATGGTATTTTGCAGTTATACTTTCGTTTTTGAGGCTTAAATTTACCTACTCCCATAAATGGAATAGAATCCTGCCCATTAATCTCCGTCGGAACCATTCGTCCAAGCGCATTCTTAACCCATTTAGCAACCATAATCGTTCCTCCAATCTTTAGATAATGCTCCAAGATTAATTGCTAATTCAAGCACCTTTATCTGACGTTTTACTACAGGAGGATCAACCATTTTAGTTCCAACAGAAACTACTGCTAATCCTTCCCTTTCTGCCTCATAAAAAGCATTTACAATTTTCTTTGCTTTTTCAATTTCTTCGGAATTTGGCATAAAACCTTTGTGAATTACAGCTATTTGTCGAGGATGAATACAACCCATTCCTTGAAAACCTAGCGCTTTTGACCTTTTTACATTTTCAGCCAAAGCCTCTACATCACCAACATCAGAAAAAACGGAGTCGATTGCTTGTACCTTCGCGGCATGACAAGCATTTACAAAACGCATGCGAGCATATAATGACTCTTCAGCACTATTGGTTCGTTGCACTCCCAAATCAGCTGTATAATCTTCCAGACCAATTGCCATTGCAACAATGTTTTGTGAAGAAGAAGCTATTTCGTAGGCATTTTCGATACCTAAAGCACTTTCTATAATTGGCATTAAGAAAATATCCCTGAATATATTTTCTTCCTTCTTAATTATATCAATTCCCTGTTCAACACGACAAATATCACTTTTCGATTCACATTTAGGTATTAAAATAACGTGAACATTGTGCGGCACAATAAAAGTCAAATCTTGTATGCCAAGATCTCCTTGATTTATTCGAACCATTCTCTCAGCTCCATAAAAACTCTGAGAGCGTAAAGCATTTCGAACAATATACCGGGCTTCCTTTTTTTTTGAAATTGCAACAGCATCTTCCAAATCGAGAATAATACCATTCGGCTGATGGAGTCCGGCATTTAACATCATATACGGATTATTTCCAGGCAAATACAATCTTGAAAATCGAAACTTATCTTTCTTGGATGTATATAAATTATCGGGAATAAAATCGAAAAGAAACTCCTTCTTAGAAGTAACTATTTGCTTAATAGCGGCCTCCATTCGAGCCGCAATTACATATGGCAAAGCTCCATTATCTTTCAGTACAACCCTTGCATTTTCAATAGAAAAAAAAGCGAGTATCGACCTAACTAGTTTTTCGATTGACTTCCCGTAAAAAACTTTAACCTTAGATTCTAATTCCAAACAGATACCTCCCGATGACTTTAACTCCATACTAATAAGACAGTCTCCTCTGTTTTTGGAATCGCAATTTCCCGACACGCTACTTTGTTCTCCACGTTTCATAATGAATGAGATTTAGGTCGCCAAAATTTCAAACTGAAAAAAGGGAGATAAGAACATATAATCAGTTCCCACCGCCCCTTTTATTACCATTTTTACATCTGATCAATTAATGTACTTAAATATAAGCTTTTACAAGAGATAAAAAAAATGACAATAGTCAAGTTTTAAAGCAAAAAAAAGGGGTTGCCGAAACCGACAACCCCTTTATAATATCTATAATGATGCAAATTACATCAAGAAACTCAATAAAATACCAGCAGCAACAGCCGATCCAATAACACCTGAAACGTTTGGTGCCATCGCATGCATCAACAAGTGATTTGTTGGATCATTTTGCAATCCTAATGTTTGAACAACCCGAGCACTATCTGGTACTGCAGATACTCCTGCTGCGCCAATCATAGGGTTAATTGGACGATCTTTTGGTGAAAGCCAATTCATTATTTTTGCAAAAATAACTCCTCCCGCTGTAGCTACAATAAATGAAGCCGCTCCTAATCCAAAAATTAAGATTGAATCCTTAGTAAGAAATACATCCGCCTGAGTAGATGCTCCAACGGTAACTCCCAACAATATAGTAATTGTATTAATTAATGCATTACTAGCAGTATCGGCCAAACGATTTGTCACTGTTGATTCTTTTAATAAATTACCAAAGAATAACATTCCTAATAGAGGAAGTGCTGTTGGAGAAATGAAAGCTGTTAATAACAAACCAATGATAGGGAAAATAATTTTCTCAAGACGAGTTACCGCACGTGGTGGCTTCATCTTAATTTTTCTTTCCTTTTTGGTTGTTAATAAGTTGATAATTGGAGGTTGAATTACCGGAACCAAAGCCATGTACGAATACGCAGCAATAGCAATAGGCCCAATTAGATTCTTAACCGTTTCACCATTTGCCATTACATTCATTCCATTTGCCAGCTTCGACGACAAGAAAATTGCGGTAGGACCATCGGCTCCACCAATAATTCCTATTGCACCAGCTTCTGGTGGAGCAAAGCCCAACCAAAGAGCTCCCAAAAAGGTTGCAAAAATACCAATCTGAGCAGCTGCACCCAAAATCATTAACCTTGGATTACTAATTAAGGAAGAGAAATCAGTCATTGCACCAATTCCTAAAAATATTAATGGTGGATACCAACCATTAACCACTCCCGAATAAAGTATATTCAATACCGAACCTGGCTCATAAATACCTAATTTCAAGTTGAAATCTACCGCTTGAAACATTGGAATATTACCAATAATAATACCTGTTCCAATCGGAATAAGTAATAAGGGTTCGTAATCGTATTTAATAGCTAGAAAAATAAAAACCAAACCAATTAACACCATAAACAAATGTCCAAGTGTAACGTTTGCGAAACCTGTGAATTCATAAAAATTCATCAAACCAACAACCGCTCCTGAATTGTTAACACAATTAAGGTCTGCATTTTTAAACTTCAGAATATCCCCTTCAACTTTGGCTATACGCGTGCCAAGCTCCAGTTTTTCTGTTGTTGAAAGATAATTATTCGAACCTGAGTTCGGATCTAAATTTTTAGCTAAATGAGTTACTACTTGCGGATTAAATTTAATAATAACATTTTCTCCTTGTGCTTCCCATTTCCCTGTAAAGCGTTGCTTTACCGAATCCATAATAAATGTATTATCTACTTTGAATTCGAAAATCTTATATCTTTTTACTGTTATATCGGAATCGCCAACAGGATTTGGGATGTAACCATCTTCATGATTTACCCATTTCCCTGTTGTCAATTTTTCTGCAGTATCCGATGATTTTTGAGCAATGGAGTTAAATGCTAACCCCATTACCAAAATCATTGAGAATACCAATGAATAAAGTTTTCTCATTTATATAGTTTTTGCCTTTAAGTATTAAAATGTTACGCTATTTCAATTAGTACGTCATCCTGAAGTACGCTATCGCCAACTGCAACCTTTATGGCTTTAACGGTTCCTCCTTTTTCGGCTAACACATTATTTTCCATTTTCATTGCTTCCATCACCAAAAGAGTATCTCCTGGGTTGATAGAATCACCAACTGCAATGTTAATTTTAATAATGCTACCTGGAAGTGGTGCCTTTACTGTTGAAGCACCTGTTGCTCCTTTTTTGATGTTACCTTCGCCTGGTTTGTTAACAACCGGCTTGCGAACCAATCTTGGAGTTTTTGATGATTTATCTGCAACATGCACATCCACATCATAACTCGTTCCGTTCACCTCAATTTTGGCATTCGATCCTTGAAAATCCTTGATCTCCACATCGTATTCTTGCCCACGTATTGTAAATTTGAACTTCTTCATTTTGCTTATCTTGGTTGATTCATTACTCCATAAATCTTAGAACTCCATGGAGAATAATTCTTAGTAACTTTTTTAATTGTAATGATATTGCTTTCATCATCGTGGTTTTGGTTAAAGTGCATGTGCAAGGCCATTGCAATAGCAGCATTAACACCACCTTCGATGTTTAAATCATCAGTTTCAGCGCCAGATCTGCCTTCTCTCATCAACTTTTTTCTTAAGTTAAGATGGAAGAGTTTTGGCAAATTGACAAAAACAATTACTAGTAGTACCAATGCAAGAAATACAATGGAATAACCTACAATAGCAACAGTCCATCCACCTTGACTTCCTATAGATAAAATATTCATTAACATAGAACGTTTTTTTTATAATGGAATATTAGAATGTTTTTTAGGTGGATTCACTTGCTTCTTAGTCTGAAGAGACTGGAATGCGCGAATCACTCTGAAACGTGTATTACGTGGCTCAATTACATCATCAATATAACCGTAAGATGCTGCATTGTATGGATTAGCAAAAGCTTCGTTGTACTCAATTTCAGTTTCTGTAATAAACTTCGCTTTATCAGCATCGTTTAATTCAGCCATTTTTCTTCCGTGAAGTACTTCAATTGCACCTTTTGCTCCCATAACAGCAATTTCAGCTGTAGGCCATGCATAATTTAAATCACCACGAAGTTGCTTACAAGACATTACATCATGAGCTCCACCGTAAGATTTTCTTAGAGTAATAGTTACTTTAGGAACAGTAGCTTCACCATAAGCGAACATTAATTTCGCTCCATGAGTAATAATACCACCAAATTCCTGACTTGATCCAGGTAGGAAACCAGGAACGTCAACCAATGTTAAAATTGGAATATTGAAACAGTCACAGAAACGAATAAATCTAGCCGCTTTTCTTGAAGATTCGATATCAAGTACACCTGCAAGGAAACTAGGCTGATTAGCAACAACACCTACTGACATTCCACCCATACGAGTAAAACCTACAATAATGTTTTTTGCATAGTGACGATGAACTTCCAAAAATTCTGCATCATCGGCAATCGAATAAATTACATCCTTCATGTCATAAGGCATGTTTGGATTTGCTGGAATGATTTCATTAAGAATATCATCCAGTCTATCGATTGGATCTGTACAAGTTGTAATTGGAGCTTCTTCCAAATTATTAGAAGGCATGTAAGACAATAGCTTACGAACAATCATGATTCCTTCTTCTTCATCTTCTACCATGAAATGAGATACTCCTGATTTAGTAGCATGCATTTTAGCACCACCTAAATCTTCAACGGAGATATCTTCACCTGTAACCGTCTTAACAACCTTAGGACCGGTAACAAACATGTACGACTTTTCTTCTGTCATCATGATAAAATCGGTAAGAGCTGGAGAATAAACAGCACCACCTGCACAAGGACCAAAAATTGCAGAAATCTGAGGAATTACTCCTGAAGCAAGAATATTTCTTTCAAAAATCTCAGCATATCCTGCCAAAGCAGTTACACCTTCTTGAATACGAGCTCCTCCTGAATCATTAAGACCCACTACTGGTGCGCCCATCTTCATTGCCATATCCATAATTTTACAAATTTTCTGTGCGAATGTTTCAGATAACGATCCACCAAAAACTGTAAAATCCTGAGAGAAAACGAAAACTAAACGTCCGTCGATTGTTCCCTGACCGGTAACAACACCATCGCCCAAAAATTTTGTTTCCTCCATACCGAAGTTAGTACAACGGTGTGATACAAACATATCAAATTCCTCGAAACTTCCTTCATCAAGAAGCATATCGATTCTTTCGCGAGCTGTGAACTTGCCTTTCTTGTGTTGAGATGCAATTCTACTTTCACCTCCACCAAGCTTAGCCTCTGCTCTTAAATCAATTAACTTTTTAATTTTATCCTGACTAGCCATAACTAAATGAGTTATTATATATTTATTGAGTATTCTTATTTATTACCACAAATCTCAGTCAATACACGCTGAGTTGATTTTGGATGAAGAAATCCGATTTTAAGACCTTCTGCTCCATTACGAGGAGTTTTGTCAATCACCTCACAGCCAGCTTCCTGAACATCAGTTAGTGCTTGTTGAACATCCTCAACAGCGAATGCCATATGATGCATTCCTCCGCCTGTTTTTGCAACAAACTTACCTATTGGACCTTCTGGATCGGTTGATTCCAACAATTCAATTTTGGTATCTCCAACTTTAAAAAAAGCGGTTTTAACCTTCTGATCTACTACCTCTTCAACTGCGTAACACTCCAAACCCAAAACTTTTTCGTAAAATGGAATTGCTTCTTCTAAGCTTTTTACAGCTATACCGATATGTTCAATATGCGATGGTTTCATTATAGATATATTTTAAATTAATGATGATTGCAAAAATATCAAATTGAAAAACGGCAATCAATGATCTGTAACATTATAAAAGTTGTTTTTCAACATGTATGCAAAACGAGAAGATCTCACTTTACTTCTAAAAATCAAACAAATAAGCTCAAAATATCCTCTAAACTCTCTTATTTAGAATTTAAAAGATCGAAAACCTTTGCGTAAAAAATAGAATTCGAAAAGTTTCCAACTAATTTGCGACCAAAGAAACTCTCTTTTCACTTAATAGAGAAATTTATTTTACTATTTCTCAACATATTCCCTCTCAAATATGTCTTTGGTAAACATTAGCGATTAGGTATAAATACTAACACTTCCATTTTATCATTCTGCATTGATATCGTATCCCCTTAAAATTCGATAGACTTAGGGGACTCATTTTGTAAGCTTGTGTAAAGTCTTTTACCTATATTTGCATTTTGAAAAAGGTTTCAACCATTATTATAAATTTCATAAGTAGACTCTAAGATGATACTATTCTTCCAAAAAGACGAAGTACACTTTGTTGTTCAGACAACTAACCAATTGAATGTTTTGGATTTTAAAAAGCTTTCGTGGCTTTTCGGGGATGCCACAAAAATTCAAGAAGATGAATTAGAGGGATTTTTTATTGGCCCAAGAAAGGAAATGATTACTCCTTGGAGTACAAATGCAGTTGAAATAACCCAAAACATGGGAATTTCTGGAATTCTTCGAATTGAAGAATTTAATAAGGTAGAAAATGAAAAAGCGGCATACGATCCAATGCTACAGGCTTTTTACACCAAAATTGGTCAAGATATCTACACCATTGAAAAGCAACCAGAACCTATTATAAATATTGAAAATATTGCAGTTTACAACCAACAAGAAGGTTTGGCTCTTAGTAGTGAAGAAATTGATTATTTAGACGGCGTTTCGGAAAAAATAGGTAGAAAATTAACCGATTCGGAAGTATTTGGTTTCTCGCAGGTAAACTCCGAACACTGTCGGCATAAAATATTTAACGGAGTATTTGTTATTGATGGCGAAGAAAAAGAAGCTTCCCTTTTTCAATTGATTAAAAAAACATCTCAATTAAATCATAACCGCATTGTATCTGCCTACAAAGACAATTGCGCATTTTTAGAAGGACCTAAAATGGAACAGTTTGCTCCTGTCTCTCATGACAAAGCAGATTTCTTTCAAACCAAAGATATTAATACTGTTATTTCGCTGAAAGCGGAAACACATAATTTCCCAACAACGGTAGAACCATTTAATGGTGCTGCAACAGGAACTGGTGGCGAAATTAGAGATAGAATTGCTGGAGGAAAAGCATCAGTACCAATGGCTGGAACAGCTGTTTACATGACTTCTTATCCAAGACTAGAAGCATCGCGCACATGGGAAAATGCTACCGACCCAAGAAAATGGTTGTATCAAACTCCTGAGGAAATTTTAATTAAAGCATCGAACGGAGCAAGTGATTTTGGAAATAAATTCGGTCAGCCGCTTATTTGTGGATCGGTACTTACTTTCGAACATTTCGAAAACAATAAAAAATACGGTTACGACAAGGTAATTATGCAAGCCGGAGGAATTGGTTACGGAAAATTAGAGCAAGCTCAGAAAGACGTTCCAGAAAAAGGCGATAAAGTAATTCTTTTAGGTGGTGACAACTACCGAATTGGAATGGGCGGTGGTGCTGTTTCATCTGTTGCAACGGGAGAATTTACGAATTCGATAGAATTAAATGCCGTGCAACGTTCGAATCCTGAAATGCAAAAAAGGGTTTGTAATGCAATTAGAGCAATGGCCGAAATAGACGAAAATCCTATTGTTTCAATTCATGATCATGGTGCAGGTGGACACTTAAATTGCTTGTCGGAATTAGTAGAAGAGACCGGAGGTAAAATTGATTTAAATGCACTTCCGGTTGGCGACCCTACTCTTTCGGCGAAAGAAATTGTTGGTAACGAATCTCAGGAAAGAATGGGATTGGTTATTAAAGAAAAAGATGTTGCGCTTTTAACGCGTATTGCCGACCGAGAAAGGGCTCCTATTTACCAAGTTGGTGAAACAACTGGAGATATGAGATTTACTTTTGAAGATAAAAAAACCGGACAGAATCCAATCGACCTTGCTCTTTCGGAAATGTTTGGCAAACCTCCAAAAACGGTACTTACCGATACTTCACTACATGAAAAATTTGAAGCTGTTACACACGATGCATCAAAAATAGAAGAATACATCGAAAATGTGCTTCAGATAGAAGCTGTTGCTTGTAAAGATTGGTTAACAAATAAAGTAGACCGATCGGTTACTGGAAAAATTGCCATGCAACAATGTGCTGGTCCGCTTCAACTACCTTTGAACAATTTAGGTGCGGTTACTATCGATTTTCAAGGTGAGAAAGGAATTGCCACCTCTATTGGACATACTCCGATTGCCGCTTTAGTTGATTCTGAAAACGGATCTCGCCTTTCCATTGCCGAATCGTTAACCAATATGGTTTGGGCTCCAATTGAGCAAGGACTTAAAGGTGTTTCATTATCGGCAAACTGGATGTGGCCTTGTAAAAATGCCGGTGAGGATGCTCGCTTGTATCAGGCCGTTCAATCCATCAGCGATTTTGCGATTAAATTGGGAATTAATATCCCAACAGGCAAAGATTCTCTTTCCATGACTCAAAAATATGGAAAAGACGATGTTGTTTATTCTCCAGGAACTGTAATTATATCCACCGTTGGTGAAATAATTGATATTAATAAAATGATTTCTCCGGTACTGAAAAAAGTAACTGGATCTCATCTTATTTATATGGATTTCTCGAAAGATGATTTCCAATTAGGGGGAAGTAGTTTTGCACAAATCGTAAATAAATTAGGTACACAAACTCCAGATGTTAAAGATGCCGACTATTTTGCGAAGGCATTTGAAACACTTCAACAATTAATAATAGATGGTAAAATTCTTGCTGGTCATGATATTTCGGCTGGTGGTATGATTACTGCTTTATTGGAAATGTGTTTTGCTGACAACAGACTGGGTGCGAACATTGACCTTTCCAGCATTGAGGAAAATGATCTGATCAAAGTATTATTTAGTGAAAACCCCGGTGTTCTATTCCAAGTTCAGGAACTGGAAACTATTTCCGAAATTCTTGTTGCTAAAGGAATTAAATTTCATGTAATTGGTACCCTTGCCGAAGCTGGAAAAATGAATATCTCGAAAGAGGAGAAAGTACTTCATTTAGACATTCCTTCGCTTCGCGATCTTTGGTTCAAAACTTCCTATTTGTTAGATAGAAATCAATCTGGCAATAAACTAGCGCTAGAAAGATTCAAATCGTACAAGGAAAATGCTTTGGAATATAAATTCAAAGCCAACTTCACAGGAAAGTTTGCACAATACGGTATCGATCCAAAAAGAAAAGAAAAATCGGGTGTTAAAGCTGCTATCATTCGTGAAAAAGGGGTTAACGGCGACCGTGAAATGGCGTGGATGATGCACTTGGCTGGTATGGATGTTAAAGATGTTCACATGACAGATTTAATTGCCGGACGTGAAGATTTATCGGACGTAAACATGATTGTTTTTGTTGGAGGATTCTCTAACTCGGATGTATTGGGTTCTGCAAAAGGTTGGGCCGGAGCTTTCCTTTACAATGAAAAAGCGAAAAAAGCGCTTGATAATTTCTATGCTAGAAAGGATACTTTAAGTCTGGGAGTTTGTAATGGTTGTCAGTTAATTTCTGAGCTAGGATTAATTTATCCAGATCATGAAAAGCATCCAAAACTACTACATAACGAATCACATAAATTCGAATCGGGATTTGTAAGTGTAGCCATTCAGGAAAATAACTCGGTAATGCTTTCGTCTTTAGCAGGAAGTAAATTAGGTATTTGGGTTGCTCACGGAGAAGGTAAATTTGCATTGCCTTACGGTGAAGATCAGTATCAAATTCCAATGAAATACAATATTGATCAATATCCTGCCAATCCAAACGGTTCTCCTTTCGCAACTGCTGCTATTTCCTCGAATGATGGTCGCCATTTAGCAATGATGCCACATCTTGAAAGAGCAACTTACCCATGGAACTGGGCTCATTACGATGAAAATCGTGTAGCTGATGAAGTTTCTCCTTGGATTGAAGCATTTGTGAATGCAAAGAAATGGATTATGGAACATCAATAAAGTCAACAACTTAAATATACAATACCTCCTTTTTTAAGGGGGTATTTTTTTGCTCTATTTAAAAACTTTTAAATCAATTCGAATACGATATTACGTATAGTAATGCATCATCTCCAGACAATAAAAAAACCCTCGGATGATAAATCTGAGGGTTTCATTCTGGATTAAAAATCGCTTTCTATTTAGAATTCTTTATTTATTTAATTACCTGAATTTTATTAGATACTACTTTATCATCCATTGTTACTCGAACGATATAAAAACCAGCCTCTAACGATCCAAATCGAATGGTGTTAGCTCCTACATTCCTATCCTTTTGTGTATACACTATTCTTCCACTTAAATCGAGAATTTCCACAGAAAAATCTTTCGTTAAATTTCCAAGCTGTAACTTAAATTCATCTCTACATGGATTCGGATAAATCTTCATCTCCTCTACTTCTTCCGTTATGGTTTCAATATCAGTAATAATTACTTCCACTTCTTTTGTATTTGATTGGTAAGAAGAATTAAACATGTAACCGATGATATATACACTATACACACCAGATTCCTCTACATATAATTCATGATCAGTAGATCCTATTTCAAACTCACTTACCGTTTTGTAGATTTCATCGTTAATGTAGATCTCAAACTTATCGTACAGTACTGGAATTTGCACTCCTAAATTTAATTTATGTTCTGCTATCACCTCAAGCACTGTAACTTCTGGAGTTTTATCTTTCACTTCCACCTCTTCTTGGTTCGACTTAAAAGATTCATCGCCAAAATAACCAATCACATAAGAATTATAAACTCCTAATTGATCCACTGCTATATTAAAAGTCTGCTCTCCTTTTTCAGGAGTAGTTACACTTTCATGTAAATCTCCATTTAAATAAATTTCCAGTTTATCGTAATCAACCTTTACATCTATATTAAGTCCAATCACCTTATCCTGCACCTCTTTATATTCTATAATTTCAGGAACGCGATCAATCTCTGGAATATCAACACTCCAAACACCTCTACCATGAGTTGCAATCACCACTTGATTACCAACAATGTGCATATCGTAAATGGTAACAGGAGGTAAATTACTATCCATAGGATGCCAAGTTGCGCCATCATCTGTAGATTCAAACAATCCGATTTCGGTACCCGCCCAAAGTGTTTTAGTGTCGCTTGGCAATACAATCATACAGTGAGTCACTACATCTGGAAAACCATTAGTACTCTCATCTCCTGTACCAAACCCCGAGATATCATCCCAAGTTTGACCGAGATCCGTAGTTCTTAAAATTTTAGGAGAATCACTATTCGAAAATAGCAGATAAGCTGTAGATGCTTGAGATGGATGAGTTGCAATTCCACTAATATAAGCACTCATATTCTTAACCGCATAATCATTCACCGCAGAAAAAGTTTCCCCCTCATCTTGCGATACGTGAATTTTATAATCTCCATCGGTTATCATTGCGGCTCCAGCCCATACAATGTTCGGATCGGCAAGAGATACTTCCACATTGTGCTGACTTGTAACTCCCTGCCAATAAGACGCTATTTTTTTAATTGTCCAATTAGCACCAAAATCTGTTGATTTATAAACTCCTTCTTTTGCAACTGCGAAAACAACATCAGGATTCCATTTTGAGGCCGACAATTTAGTAATAAAAGGACCATCATCTTCGGTGATTCCTTTCACTGAACTCCAAATATCTCCACCAGTAGTTGATCGATATATCGCATTATAATAAATACTTCCTAAGAGCTTTTTAGAGTCTTTCCTATGCCACAAGCATTCAAAACCATCTCCTCCCAATCTAAAAAAGTAATGAGAACTCGATGAAGCATCTTCGTTTGATGCAGATTGCCAGGTTCCATTATCCTGCATTCCTCCAATGTATTCATTCGCATCCGGATTTTTAGCTACTCCATAAAATTGGGTAGTAATGTAATTATTGGCTTTCTGACTAAATGTTACACCATCGTTTAGAGACACTCCAATTCCACCATCATTACCATTCACAACTCTAAATTTGTTATTCTCCAGAGGTATTATCGTAATATTGTGATGATCGGGATGCAAACCAGGAATTTTTGTTTGATCAAACCCTGCATTTTGATCATATTTATTTGATCCTCCATAATTACTATAAGCATCAGCAACATTTGTTTTTTTACCATCGTATACCTCTACGGCCCCATATTCTACAACTATTTTCGAAGTTGGTAAATTCGCAGCATCCCAAGTAGAACCAGACGTCAACTCTGGCCAAATCATATAAAGAGCTTTATTTAGATGTCCCCCAGCAACTGCAATCGTTGCATCGGCAGTACTGGCATTGTATTCTATAGCGTTCACAAATATGTATTCTCGCCCTAAATCGCCATAAGCATCACTAGTAGCACTACGAGTATATAAATTAAATTTTCCATCCTTTTCCTGATCGCGAAACGAAACCATCAATTGCTTATTGTTGGTTATGTCCCATACTTGAAAAGGAACATCTACATAATCAGCATAGGTGTAACTCGATGCCAAAACTCCTGAAGTTGCCTCATTTGGAACTGTAAAACGATGTGCTTTTTGACTGATTCCGGCTCCAAAACGAATTTCTACCGAAGCCCAATCAGTAGCTAGAAGATTAGTTCCTTCCTCGATACTTAAGCCACCATTCAAATAGCTACCTCCAAAACTTACAAAAGATAGAAAATCTGTATCCTCAGTATATGCAGCTTTTACTGCGGCATCCTTTTCTGTAGGTGTTTTATTAAAGGCAAGTTTCCACATATCAACACCCGCAACATATACAACACTATCTATAAATGGGTGAGCTTCAATGGCATTATCATATCCTCCTTGACCTCCAAGAAAATTTTGAGCATCATTAAATTTAGCCCAACTATTAGCATTGTCCATCGATAAAAAAACCTCCGATACATCATCAGAAATATCAATACTCGTATAAACAAAATTTCTGTTTACAGGAGATACGGCAAGTTCGTAGCGACTCCCGGACGAAAGTCCTTTTGAGACAACACTCCAGGTTTCACCGCCATCTACAGTACGAAGAATCCCTTTTCCATTTTCTCCTGCAAAAATAGTATCCCTTGCAGTAGAATAAGCTGCTAAATCTTCTACTCCTCTTGTACTCTCATACACCTGAGTCCAAGAGCTTCCCCCGTCAACCGATTTAAATATACCAGCTTCCGTAGCGGCAATTACAATATCCGCATTAATAGGGTTCACAAAAAGACGATTTACATATCCAAATTTTACATTTGTAGCAGTACTCGCTAATTGTGTCCATCCTATTCCGCGATTCACCGACTTCCAAATACCATTCCCTACATTTTGTGCACCACCTGGAAAACTTTCGCCGGTACCAGCATAAATAATATCGTGATTTGATGCTGCCATAGCTAAAGCATTCACCGACAAATTGGTTAAATCATCGGATAGGTTGGTCCAGTTTTCGGCACCATCGGTAGTTTTCCAGATTCCTCCTGTAGCACTACCTGCAATCCAGGTATTTTTATTAGCATCATCTGGATCGACAAGAATGGCACGTGTACGACCACCTACATTAGCAGGACCGCGTTGAATAAAATCCAGACTCGCTTTTGTACTTTTCAATTTAGAGCTATTGGATTGTGCCTTTTGCAGCTCTATAGTTTTATAATTCATTTTATAACCAGATTCACTTGCTCCAATTCTGGTTGTGATGTCTTTAAAGTACTTACTGTACATATCTGGTTTGTTGGCTTTACTATAGCCCACTTTTCTTTTCTCTTTTTTGGCTTGATATTGATTTTGCCAAAATTCTTCAGGCGTAAATTCTTCCTTAGAAAATTTCTTTTCCTTGGGTCGAGTGAAATTATTGACAAGAATCCCAGACAAAGCAAGGAATCCCCCAATAAGCAAAAGATGTTTTGTTTTCATAAATACTTGTAATTAGCTGTGTGATTTTTATTGTACTTTTTTTTATTGTACTTTTTTAACTGTGATTTTCTTCTTTGATTTAAGATCAAAAATATAAGTCCATTTTCCAGTATCGGCTGATTCGGAAATGTACCCTTTCTGATTTACTATTAGTAGTTGCGTATTGTTGTGCCAAGATATTTTAGCATTAGCAATTTTGTCCGAATAAATAATTTCTTCCTTTTGCAGATCGTATACAAAAAATTCCGCCAATTGGTTTGGATTGATCAGTGGTTTTGAAAGCTCTTTCGTGCATAACACATAGTTCCCGTTTGAATTTAGAATGTACTCCCCTTTTTCTCCAAACTCTTCTTCGGCAATTTGTTGATAAGTTTTCTTTTGAAGATCAACATCATTCTTAAGAACTTGAGCGGTCGACGCACATCCGAATAAAAAAACCAGCAAGAATAATTGAAATAGATTCTTTTTAATAACGATGATATTTAGTGTTTTCATTGGTAATATTTCTTAAAATTCGACATAACTGATCGTGAAGTTTGACTGTGTTTTCACCTAAAAGCCAATAAATATAAGCACATTAAATAACATTAACAGGTATTTTTAATTCAATAGCACTTCTACCCATATTATTTAGAACAGTAATAAGACTTCCTTTTGCAGCAATTAATCGACCCAACGAAAAAATTTACAAAGGGAAGCTAATGGTTAAATAAGAAAAAAAGAGTCTCCTACCGAGCGAGAGCATTGAAAAAGTACCTTAAATAATAAAATCAGTAAAAAGTTGATCTATTCTTCTTTTTACGCTTTTTTATATCTTGTTCTTTATTAAGATATCGGATATATGTTAGCTCAACAACAAAATCTCCCCTTAAGTTCCTATTCAGAACTTTATGATTTAATCATTCCTCAGGATAACATTCTGCGTTGGCTCAATGATTTAATTGATTTCAGTTTTGTGTATGAAGAACTTTCCTCCAAATATTGTTATACTAATAGACGTAATGCAGAAAGTCCAATAAGAATGTTCAAATATCTTTTATTAAAAGCCATCTATAATGTTTCTGACGTCGATTTAGTTGAACGTTCAAGAATGGATATGTCATTCAAGTACCTTTTAGATTTGATTGATTTTGCTTTCGGAAAGGTACTTTTTATCAGATAGTAGCTTCGTAAGCTGTCAAATTAAGTGTCTTTTACATTCAATTTAGCTCTTATTGAATCGTTGTCGATGTTTTATACTACCCTACCAATACTATTAACTACTATGTAGATGTTATCTTCTACTCTACCGATGTTTTATACTATATTGGAGATACTATTAGCTATTTTATAGATGCTTTTTACTACTCAATCGATTTTATATAGTACCCTGCCAGTGCCTTAAATAGTCATAATAAGATATTTTAGCTATCTTAGAATTGATTTTACACTCAAAAACAAGTAACTTTCCTACTAACAGAATAAAAATGGTTATTGACTACCCTTTTTTGATCTGAAATCAAGCAAAACACGACCGATATCAAGCTAAATTTTAATTCAAACGCATAATAATGAATCAAAAAATCGAAGATGCTCTTTTTAGTATTAACAAAAAGATAGTAAATGTGCTTCATGAAAAAGGAGAAACGGTAAGTTCTTTGGCCCGAAAAATCAACATCCGACCTGTTACACTGCGTCAGCAATTAGAAAGACCCACATTGCAGGTTAATCGGCTTTGGAGTATTTGCCATGCAATGAAAATTAATTTTTTCCAGGAGATTGCAAATAGCTATGAACAGGAAACACTAAATAATGCCGATGATATTGATGGAACTGAGTACATAAACATCCAGAAAGAACTGCAAGAAAAATGCGAGCAATTAGAGCTCCTGAAAAATGAAAACAAAACCCTAAAAGAAGTTATTCAATTGTTGAAAGGTTAGAATAAATAACAAATAGCACCCATTTGAGCTGTTCAAATTTGGTGCTATTTGCTTTTGTAGTCAGAGAATAGATTTAACTATTCAGCTGATCCAATAAACTATCCTCATCGTCGAAATTCGTATTGGAAAAATTCAATGCTGTTTCGATGATCGCTAAATGCGAATAGGCCTGCGGAAAATTCCCAAGCATCCGTTTCGATACAAAATCGATATCTTCGGCAAACAAACCTAAATGGTTCGAGTAGCTAAGTAATTTATCAAATTTCTCTTTTGCTTCCTTCTTTTTGCCAATTTTGTATAAACTGTTGATCATCCAAAACGAACAAATGGTAAATGCTGATTTTGGCGTTCCAAAATCGTCCTTATTTTTATATCGATACATTAATCCGTCATGTTCCAACTCCTTCTGAATGGTTAACACGGTTGATTTATACTTTTCGTCGGTGGCATTAATAAAACCATAGCTCTCCATTAAAAGAACCGAAGCATCCATGTCCTCAGAGCCATAATATTGAGTAAATGCCTGCTTTTTCTTACTCCAGGCTTTTTTTAGAATATCTTCTTTCACCGAATGTCGCAATATCGTCCATTTCCCAACGTAATAATCTCGTTGCAATAAAGAGGCAATTTTTACCGCCCTATCGAAAGCAACCCAACACATTACTTTACTAAAGGTAAAGTGCAAGCTTTTCCCGCGAATCTCCCAAATTCCTCGATCGGGTTTTTTCCAGTTCTCTTCCACCACTTTCACAATACTTCTCACAATTGTCCACAATTCCTCACTATGATCCAAGGAATTTTCAAACATTTCGAAATGTTGATGTATTAAATCGAGTAATATGCCATAAATATCGTTCTGTTTTTGCTTGTAAGCAGCATTCCCAACACGAACAGGTTTCGAACCTTCATAACCATCCAGATGTTCCAACTCGTATTCAGAAAGTTTTCTTTCCCCATTGATACCATACATGATCTGAATTTTCTCATTCTTTTCGGGAATGATATCCATGATAAAGTTCAGGTAGCGCTTTGCAACATTAAAATGCCCCATTTGAGTAAGAATTTTCACTACCATAGAACCATCCCTGATCCAGCAAAAGCGGTAATCCCAGTTCCTTACTTCGCCAATTGTTTCGGGCAAAGACGTAGTTAATGCAGCCAAAACCGCCCCACTCTTTTGATAGCTCAGTAGTTTTAAAACCAATGCACTTCGGCTAGATTCCTCGTTGTATTTAGGAAGCTCTTTCGTTTTCTCACTCCAGTTCAACCAATAAGTTTTTGTACGCTGCAATTTCAAATAAATTCGATCGAGCGTTTGTTCCAACAACTTCTGATTATAGCTTACTTGGCAAAACTGATCTTGATCCAATTCAATTACTTCCTGATTTAAAATATCCGAATAGTTAAAACTCGAATACAAATACAGGGAATCGTAATTTCCTGATGTGGTGTAGGATTTTATATAATCTCCTATAGATACGTTAGTTTCGGTAGTATTTCGAGCGTAGTCGAGCTGTGGATTGTATTTAATCCGAAATTTTGGTTTTCCATAAACCAATCGAAAAAAACGAACTACATCCGGTGGCATGTAGTAATCATTTTTTTCGGTCACATATCTTGGCATAAAATCTAATACCTCAAAAACTCCATCGATACATTCAAATCGTGTTTTTAAAATATTTGTATTTTTTCGATATTCCTGTGTTATATTTGTCGCTTGTTCGGGTAAAATTTCAAAACTCCCTCCCTTATTGATATCCAACAACTTAGCAAATGCCGAAGAGGAATCAAATTGTGGTAAACACACCCAATCCAACGACCCTTTTTCTGATACAAGTGCCGCACTTCTACAATTTCCTATTACCCCGTAATTTAAATTCTTCATAAAAAAATGCTATTTTAGAGCTTAACCATATAATAATGTCACGGAAAATAAATATTTTTCGTGACAATAAAGAGTTTTTAAACCAAAATTTAATTTACATTTTATGAATAGAATTCACATTGTCTCCAACAGACTTCCTGTTAGTATAAACGTAGAAAATGACGACATCGAATTAATTCCAAGCGTTGGTGGACTCGCAACAGGAATGAGGTCGGTATATAAAGAATACAATGGGAAATGGATTGGCTGGCCAGGATTAGCCAGCGATGATCTTGATGATCAGCTAACTGCGAAGATTGAAGAAAAATTAATTGAAGAAGATTGTGTATCTGTTCATTTATCAAAACAAGAAATAGATTTGTACTACGATGGTTTTAGTAACCGAACTATTTGGCCACTATTTCATTATTTTGCTCAATATATTGATTATACACCCGAACTATGGGATGCTTTTGTTAGTGTAAATCAAAAATTTGCCGATAAAGCATTAGAAACCATCGAAGAAGGTGATACTATTTGGATTCACGACTATCAATTGTTACTGGTTCCAGAAATGATAAAATCGAAAAAACCAGGTGTTACTATTGGATTTTTCTTACATATTCCCTTTCCCTCCTACGAGGTGTTTCGAATTTTACCCTGGAGAAAAGAGTTGATACAGGGAATGCTGGGAGCTGATTTAATAGGCTTTCATACTTTCGATTATCAAAGGCATTTTTGCAGTTCGGTTCGCCGATTAATGGGATACGAAATTTCATTCAACGAAATTCACATCGAAGACAGAATTATTCTTGTTGATTCCTTTCCAATGGGAATCGACTACGATAAATTTAGAGAGGCGGCCACTCAATCTTTTCAAAAACCACTTCAGGAAAAATCGAAGCTTCATCGGGAGTTAGAAAAATATTTTCTCGTTTCCCCAGAACGAAAGCTAATTCTTTCTATCGATCGGATGGATTACTCGAAAGGAATTCCGAATCGTTTACGTGCATTTTCAAAATTTCTAGAAGATTATCCCGAATGGATTGGAAAAGTAACTTTGATTATGCTCGCAGTTCCTTCTCGTGGAACGGTAGAACATTATATCAACCTAAAAAGAGAAGTAGATGAATTGGTTGGAACGGTAAATGGAAAATTTGGAAGCATTAACTACACTCCTGTTTGGTACTTTTATCGATCTTTACCTTTCGAAAACCTAATAGAATTATACAGCTCGTGCGATGTTGCTCTAGTAACACCTGTGCGCGATGGAATGAATTTGGTTGCTAAGGAATATGTAGCTTCAAGAACCAATAGAACAGGCGTAATTATTTTGAGTGAAATGGCAGGTGTTGCCAAAGAAATGGGCGAAGCTTTGATTATTAATCCAAATAATATTAATGAAATTGCCAGCGCAATTAATCAGGCCTTAGTGATGCCTCTTGATGAACAACGGGAACGAATGATATTTCTTCAGGACAGAATAAAACGATACGATGTATTTAAATGGTCTAGTGAATTTGTAAAATCTTTATCCAAAGTAGAGAAAATTCAAAACTCATTTAATGCGAAGAAAATCAATACTAAGATTATGGAAAAACTTAATTCGGAATATCATGCTGCCGAAAAAAGAGCCATATTCCTTGATTACGACGGAACCCTGACTGGCTTTAGATCGAACCCTAATGATGCGAAACCAAATGAAGAACTTCATGATATTCTTTATAAACTAGAAGAAGATCCCCGCAATGTAATTACAATTATAAGTGGAAGAGATAGAGATAGCCTGGAGAAATGGTTCGAAGGACATAAAATTAACCTAATTGTTGAACATGGTGTTTGGCTAAGAAAATATCAAAAAGAATGGAAAATGCTGACCAATGCTTCGGATGCATGGAAACCAAATCTTCGCCCTACCCTGGAAACCTTCGTTGATCAAACTCCAGGATCTTTTATCGAAGAAAAAAACTATTCTTTGGTTTGGCATTTTAGAAAAGCAGAGCCAGAACAAGGAGAATTGAGAGCAAATGGACTTAGAGATGAGTTAACCACAATGATCGCGAATCACAATCTTGAAATATTAGAAGGAAATAAAGTGATTGAAGTAAAAAGTGGTGGTATTAATAAAGGACTGGCAGCCATGCAATTTCTTCAAAACCAAAAAATTGATTTTATAATGGCGATTGGAGATGACTGGACGGATGAATACATGTTCCGAGAACTTCCTGAATCAGCTCACACCATAAAAGTTGGACTTAAGAAAACGGCTGCAAAATACAAAGTTGAATCGGTTGCATCGGTTCGAAAATTACTCTCCGAATTTATTAAATAGTTATAAATAGTAAACAAGCGATAAATGAAAATTTATCGCTTGTTTTTTGTTCGACTAAATATGTAAATAAAAATTATTACTAATAAAATTAGCAAATACTGCTCCTGTTCTTCAAAATTCGTATAATTTTGCATCCAATAGGGGCAATTTCCCTATTTTCGCACAAATCAAGATTTTTAATAATGCAACACAAAAAGTTCGATTATTTGGTAATCGGAAGTGGATTGGCTGGCTTATATGCAGCTCACTATGCTTCCCGTTTTGGGAAAGTTGCCATTTTAACGAAATCGAAACTTGATGTTAGTAATTCTTACTACGCTCAAGGCGGGATTGCCGCTGTAACCGATCCAGAAGATTTCCCTCAATATCATTTAGAGGATACTTTGACCGCAGGCCGTGGCCTGTGTGATTCTATCCCAGTAGAAATCCTTGTTAACGAAGGACCCGAACGAATTCAAGACTTAATTGATTTAGGGATGCAATTCGATAAGGAGAATGGCAAGCTGTCCCTCGGACTTGAAGGAGGGCATCACCGAAGAAGGATACTGCATGCAGGTGGTGATTCTACAGGAAAAGAAATGACGCTTTTTTTAATTGACAAGGTACTGCACAACAATAAAATAGAGATATTTGAGAACCAATTGGTTTTTGAACTACTCGTTGAAAATAAAGTTTGTGCAGGAGCAAAAAGTTACAATGTAACTAATAATACCAATCTCCTAATTGAAGCTAAGCATACAATTCTAGCCAGTGGAGGAGCCTCCGCAATCTATCAAAGAACAACCAACCCGCACACCACTGTTGGTGATGGAATTCATCTTGCCTATAAAGCAGGTGTTGCAATCGCAGATATGGAATTCATACAGTTTCATCCTAGTTCCTTTTATTGCAAAGAAGGTTATACATTTCTGATTAGTGAAGCTGTTCGTGGAGAAGGTGCTTATCTTCTTAATTCAAAAGGAGAACGATTCATGCTCGCAATTCACCCACTTGCCGAATTAGCTCCCCGCGATATTGTAGCCCGATCTATTTTCAATCAGATGAAACAAAGTGCAAGCACTCATGTAATTCTTAGCCTAAAACATCTCGATGAACAAAAAATAAAAAATAGATTCCCTTCAATTAATAAAAATTGCGAAGCATCGGGTGTTGATATGAGTCAGGAAATTCCAATTGCACCCGCCGCTCACTATATGGTTGGAGGTATTAAAACCGGAATTAACGGAGAAACAAACATTTCGAGACTGTATGCATGCGGAGAAGTAGCATCTACTGGAGTTATGGGAGCCAACAGACTCGCCTCCAACTCCTTACTTGAGTGTTTGGTTTTCGGAAAAAGAGCAATCGATCATGCAAAAGCAACTTCTACTTCAACCGATTCATTCCCTTTCCAGCAAAGTAAGATGCACCTTAACGCAAAACTTGAGCAATTATTCCTGAATCACAGCAATAAAATTGCTATGGAAATGAATTTGAAAGCCGGTATTGTTCGAAGTAATAAGGAACTAAGTGAGGTTCTCACGTTTTTAGAAGCAATCGAAAATACATTTCCTTTTGAAACGAATGAATATTACAGTGTTCGCTTGCAAAACCTTATTAAGGTATGTTCGCTGTTGTGCACTGCAGCCTTAGCAAGACAAGAAAGTCGTGGAGGCCATTACAGGGAAGATTTTCCTAAAGAGAGATCTATTTTTCATACTCATTCCATTCAACAAATCAATAAAACAATCCATTTTACACCCGTAGACTAACAATCACGATATTAAAGCCTTAACTATGAAAAAATCCGAATTTACCATTCAGGAAATCGAACTTATCATTAATCATGCTTTTCAGGAAGACATAGGGAGTGGCGATATTACCACCAATAATTTAGTACCCGAGAATACATTAGCTACTGCAAGTATGACTGCAAAGGCTGATGGAATAGTTGCAGGTTTGGATATCGCAGAAATGGTATTTCGAAAATTAGATGCTAATTTGGAATGGTTTCCAAAAGTTAAAGATGGCGATAGAGTAGCAAAAGGAGATGTTATTCTGGAAATAAAGGGAACATACAGAGCTCTTTTAACCGGAGAAAGATTGGCTTTAAACTTGATGCAAAGAATGTCGGGAATTGCAACTGAAACTGCAAAATATGTAGCCGAAGCGAAAGGAACAAAAGTGAAAATTCTAGATACAAGAAAAACAGTTCCAGGCTTACGTACATTCGACAAATATGCGGTTAAAATGGGCGGAGGAACCAACCATCGTATTGGTTTATACGATATGGTAATGATTAAAGACAATCACATAAAAATTGCAGGAAGTATTACTACTGCTGTGGCACAAATTCGGAAAGCAGTGCCTTCCACTATTAAAGTTGAGGTAGAAACAACAAATTTCGACGAAGTGAAAGAAGCTGTTTCTGCTGGTGCAGATATTATCATGCTCGATAATATGAGTAATGAAGCAATGAAAGAAGCTGTCCACTTTATTGATGGCAAGGCTTTGGTAGAGGCATCCGGGAACATGAATATAGAAAGAATTGCAGGAGTTGCTAAAACCGGAGTTGACTTTATTTCTATTGGTGCTCTTACTCATTCCGTAACCGCTTTAGATATAAGTCAGAATATTATTTTAAAGTAAAAGCTATTAACTTGACTAGATTGCTAAAGCACTAATAATTTTGAATTCGAACAGCAGATTTTTTTTTGACCCTGGAAATTTTTCATGAAAATTGGTTGCTAAACGAACTTTCCATTAAATTTATTTCTTGAATTGTTTAGTCCCAAACAGTTATAAGGCAAAAGTGTTAAATAAATCACAAACAGAATTATTTACCCAACGAAAAAAGTAGGCATTAACTATGAATAAAGGTCTTTAGCACAATTGGATGTGTATTTTTACTCTCCAATAATACCATATACTAATGAAATAAGACTTATCAAAAGAATAATACTTTCATGCCAAACAAAAAACATTGTTGTAAAAGCACTATATTTCGACTCACGAATTTATTTTTAGACCAAACCACCTAAAAACAAAATCTCTTGTAACAAGAAAATAAAACCTAAGACCTTAACAAAAATGAATTTTCCCCTAAAACTCATCCTTTTTTTTGTCTTACTAATTAGCAAAGCCACTTTTGCTAATTATTTGGAAGAAGATTTGAAAGAGCAAGTAAAAATATGTGAAAGCCAAAAAAATCCTGAACTATATTTAAATTTATCTAAGGAATACCATAAAATAAATATAGATAGTGCCCTGTACTTTGCCAATGAAGCATTGCGATTATCCAAACTAAAAAAGAATTACAAGCTTACCATCCTTTCTCAACTTGAACTTTCTAGCATTCATTTAGACAACGGAAACAGAATACTTTCGAAAGAATTAATTGATGATGCGAATCAAATCGCTTTACAAATAAACGACTCCTTAAGTATTAGCAAAGTATACTATAGATTCGGCTCCTACTATACAACAACCAGTAACTACGACGAAGCAATTTATTACTATAATAAATCCATAGACATTTGTGATTTAATTGGTGAAAAAGAAACTAAGATACATAATCTTGTTGGTATTGGTATAATTAATTGGGAAAGAGGTGATTTAGAAATAGCCTTGAATCATTATGTAGATGCATACGCAATAGCCGAAAAAATTGACAATAATAACATTAAGATGACTTTGCTATTCAATATGGCAATAATCTATTCTGACGAGGATCAAAAAGAGAAAGCAATTGCATACTACAACCATGTTTTGGAACTAGCTAATCTGGAAAAAAGAACAGATCTATTGCCTAGTTTGTATAACAACATGGCTATTTTATATCAAAATGATTTGGATTACAAAAAAGCCTTAGTCTATTTTGAAAAAAGTCTTGATATTTATGAAAAAATGGGAAACCAATCGGGTATTGCTTTAGTTCTAAATAATATAGGAGAAAATTATTTTAAAACAGGAGATACCGAAAAAGCTATTGAATATTTACAACAATCCTTATCTATTAATCAACAGTTAAATCTCGAAACCGAAATTGTATATAATCTTGAAAGTTTAACTCAAATTTACTTAAGTAAAGGGAATTACAAAGAAGCTTTCCCTTATTTAGAGAAAGGAATTAGCCTTTGCGAAAAATTAAAAATAAGAGGAAAAAAAGGAGATTTACTTTTACTACTTGGAGAATATTATAATAAAAAAGGAGACAACACAAAAGCTTACCATACCATATTGGCATACAACTCATTAAGAGATAGTCTGCTCAACGAATCTCGCTCGAATAAAATTGCACAACTTCAAACCAAATTTGATACGGAAAAAAAAGAGAAAGAAAATGAAATATTAAGAGTTAAAAATCAATTTACTCAAGAAAAATTGGAACAAGAAAAATTAAGAACCAATTATCTGTTTCTATTTTCTTTTTTAGCAATTCTAGTCATCGTACTTATCTTCATTTTATTTCGCTCCAAAGTGAAGGTCAACAATAGAATTAATGTGATTGTTGGGAAATTAGAAGAGTCTAATTCGAAGCTAAAGCTTATGAATGCAACTAAAGACAAATTCTTTTCCATCATAGCGCATGATCTTCGTTCTCCATTTAATGCCATTTTAGGCTTTTCGGGACTAATAAAAGATGAAATTAATACCAGTAAAGACATTGCTACTATTGAAGAATATAACAACGCTGTTAGTGAATCTGCTCAAATATTATTTACCCTTTTAGAAAACTTATTGCAATGGGCAAATACTCAAAGAGGCAAAATGGATTTCTCACCTACATCATTTGATTTACACGATCTAGTACAATCTAACTTAAATATATTCACTTTAAAAACTTCGGATAAATCAATAAAGCTTAACTCTGATATTCAACCAAATACTCTAGCTTACGGAGATATCAACATGGTGAATACTATAGTTCGAAATTTAATTAGTAATGCCATAAAATTTACCCCCGTAAATGGGGAAATATTTTTATCTGCGAAACAAGAAGGTGATTTTATTTTTCTATCTGTGAAAGATACAGGTATAGGAATCAGTAAAGAAAATCAAGAGAAATTATTTAGAATAGACTGTAACTATACAACAAACGGAACCAATAATGAAGCTGGAAGCGGTTTAGGTTTAATTCTTTGCAAAGAATTTGTAAACCAAAACGGCGGCGACATATGGGTTGAAAGTGAAATAAATAAGGGAAGTAACTTTATCTTCTCCATCAAATCGGCTTAATTTTTAAATCATATCAAAAAGGCAATTTCACAAACAGAACTTGCCTTTTTTCTTTTCATCTATTAAAGAAGAATATATCTTTGCAATCCAAAATACAATTACATGGAATTAATAAGTATTGTTTTTCTTGCCCTCGGCCTTTCGGTTGACTCTTTTGCAGCATCGGTATGTAGTGGATTGGCAATTAAAAAAATTCACTTTTTTCAAGCAATTAAAATTGCCTTTTTTCTTGGCATTTTTCAAGGGGGCATGCCAATTATTGGTTGGTATACAGGCTGGGAATTAAAAGATTTAATTAAAGATTTCGATCATTGGATTGCCTTTATTTTACTCGCAGGCATGGGAGGAAAAATGATCTATGAAAGTATCTTTGTAAAAGAAAAAGACTGCGCGTTTAACCCCTTAAAATTAGTTGTTCTTATTGGAATTTCTATTGCCACCAGCATAGATGCCCTGATTGTTGGCTTAAGTCTAGCCTTTATAAATGTAAATATTTGGTTTCCAGCAATAGTTATTGGAGCAATCACCTTTATTGTTTCGATGCTTGGCATGTTGCTGGGAAAAAAAATTGGCAATAAATTAAGCCAAAAATTTGAAATTCTGGGAGGTGCCATTCTTATTTTAATTGGACTCAGAATTCTAATCGAAGATTTATTTTTTCAAATTTAAATTTTCCCCTTCGCTTTTAACTCACTTAAAAGTAAGCTAATCGATTTTACTCCTTTTGCCATTGACGGAGCCGAAATAGTTGCACCAGAGATTCCATCTATATCTTTACCAAATTCCATCTCCTCACCCCTTACTTTTCCCTCAAACTGGTTCAACCACGACTTGGCCATGATCTCACCACCGTAAGAAGATCTGTAAATTAAGACTACCACCTTTTGAATTTCTATTTTTTCGTTGAAAACAATCATGTAATCGAAAAAATCATTCTTCCCTTTTGATGAAGCAAAACAGGCAAAGCCAATTAATTTATTGGAGACTTTTAGTGCACTCAAACGTAAATCTCTCACCCCTTCACAATTAAAAGAATCCAAATTTAGATTGTCAATCTCATCCATTGTCAAATCTTCAAAAGTAAAAGTCTTCTGGATTTCTTTATCAATCTTTTTCTGTATCGATTTAGGAAAGTCACTTGCCTTTGTGGCAAATGTTCCACTAATCAATACCAAAATAGTTACTATCCGAATAATATCTCTCAATCTCTTCATCTACAAATCTCCCTTACATGAAAATTTCAAAGCAAAATGAAAACCCAAAATGCTTTGAAATAAACTATTTTAAAATGTATTTAATTTAAAACCAAACACCTACACCACAATTCACAAAATTCTTTTTCACATCCTTAGCGTCTTTCGACATTTGATAATCAGCTTTTACGACTGCTCCCTTGGCCAAATGATAACTTACTCCAAAAAATATCTCTTCTCGATCGTAAGCTTTATTTGCGACCATACTTCCTCCCACTTTATGGTGAGTGTTATAATTTTCGTAGCGCACAAACGGAACCAAAGCCTGCTCTTTACCATGCAATAAATCATAACCAGCTTCCAAATAATAACCTTGCATCTGCTTTCCAAGATCCTTACCTGTTTTATCATTGTACTCAGCTACATCGCTAATAAAAGAATGTATGTACTGACCTTTTAATTGCAAAGCATCTAGCTTATAACGTACATCCATTCCAAACATACTGATTCCAACTCGGGTTGAATCTGCAACTGCTTCAGCAAAATCATCATTTTTATCCAAACCATTAAAAGCAGATGACTGGGTTTTTCCAAAATATCCAGCCATACCAATATTTAATCCTTTCACGCCATAATAATCAACTTTAGCTGATAATGAGGGAGATGTAAATGTAGATTCAGCACCTTTCTGACGACCTTTTCTTAATCCATCAGAACCACGCAGTACTCCTCCATCATTGTATCCATTAAACCCATTCATTACATACAATTGGTATTTGATTGGCATTGAAGGAACACGTCCACTTACTCCAACTCCAATTTCGCGCCATGTAGTAGGTACAATGCTATTATCAACACTTGGACGCTCTACACCATTAAAAGTTGTTGGTTCGTGATATTCATTTACAATACCCATTGGCACCAACATTAAACCTGCTCTTAAGCTAGTACTTGGGCGAACATTATAGTTTAGAAAGGCTTGTTCAACATACAATTCCTTTACGTGTTCGTATTCAATTTCGGTTACAAACGAAGTTTTTTCATTAAACTGATATCCAAAAAACAGAACCATTCTGTGAACATCCATATTTCCGTTGTAACGAGTATTCCCACTAATTTGTTGATTGTAATGAACCTCTCCGTATCCTCCAATACTTAATTTCTCATCTTTAGCTCTTTCTAACATAGTAGTGCCAATACTTTTTGGCTCCTCAGTATCCTGTGCTTTTGCTGTATAAATAGCAGCAATCATCGCTACAAATAGTAATCCTTTTTTCATCAGTTTAAAACAATTAGGTGTTGGTTTCATTGCTCCATTTAGGAGCATTATTTCGACTGCTAAATTAGACTAAGTCTCAATAAGCATAAATACCTAGATGTTGGTATTTTTAGACCTACAGCTCTTTTATTACTGATAAACCTTATATACTTATCCAAATATTTTAATACTTTTGAGTCTGAAAATGCTCCACACAACCTAATTACAAGAGCAAGTCTATCAATAAAAGAAACTCAACAATGGAATATATCAATCAATTTTTCATCGATTTTATAGATATCCTAAATGAGATGTCACCCTACTTACTGCTCGGATTTTTATTTGCAGGGATTTTAAAAGTAGCTTTTCCTCAAAAATTTATCGACAAATACTTGGGTCAAAAAAATGGGAAATCGGTTCTGTATGCAGCCTTGCTTGGTATTCCTCTGCCCTTATGCTCCTGTGGAGTTATCCCTACCGGAATTTCATTTTATAAAAGTGGTGCCTCTAAAGGTTCTTCCGTTTCCTTTCTCATATCAACCCCACAAACCGGTGTCGACTCCATTTTGGTTACCTATTCGTTACTAGGTTTGCCTTTTGCTATTATCCGACCATTTATAGCGTTAATTACTGGCCTTTTTGGTGGCTTACTTACCAATCATTTCGATAAAGATGAAAAACCAATACCCGAACTTTCCTCGGATACTTGTTGTTCCAACGAAAAAGAATCAAACTGTGCTTGTGAAGGTGATTGTTCCTCCGAAGCTAAAAAGAAAAAATCGCCCTTTTATACCATGTTTAAATACGCTTTTGTAGATTTTTTACAAGACATTTCGAAGTGGCTGATTATTGGACTTCTTTTAGCTGCTGCAATTTCTGTTCTAATTCCCGATGATTTTTTCTCTAGTTATATTGGAAACGATTTTTTGGGCATGTTAGTAATTCTCATCGCATCCATTCCTCTTTATATCTGTGCCACCTCATCGGTACCAGTGGCAGCCATTTTAATGATGAAAGGAATTTCTCCGGGTGCAGCCTTAGTTTTTCTAATGGCTGGTCCTGCAACCAATGCAGCAACTATTACAGTTCTAAACAAAGTTCTAGGTAAGAAAACCATGTGGTCCTACTTAATTTCAATTATTACAGGAGCCTTGCTTTTCGGTCTATTAATTGATAATGTTTTTCCTCGCGAATGGTTTACACTAGGGCCATTGCATAATCATATGGACGCTCATGAAGGACATTGGATGCTTCCAAAATGGCTGCAATGGGGAAGCAGTATTAGCTTAGTATTATTGATACTTAATGGCTATTATCAGAAATATGTTTCTGGGAAAAATAAACCGCAACCAATAGCGACTGAAACTATACTTACCGAAAAATTATTGATCGTAAATGGAATGAGTTGTAATCATTGTAAAAACAGTGTAGAAAAACATATTGGTGCTCTCAAAAACATTACCAGTGCCAAAGTGAATCTCGAACAAAAATCCTTACACATTACGGGTAAATTAATCGAGTTAGATATTATAAAAAAAGAAATTGAAAGCCTTGGCTTTGAATTTGGAGGAGAAGTGAAAGCGAACAATTAGTTCGCTTTCCGTACCTAAAACATTCCTTTTCTAGAAATAGATTCGCATAATTTCGTATCAAAAGCATTCATTTTTTCCCTTATTATCGTTCTATCCACATAATTTTAATAGAATCTAAGACTTGTTCTTCAACATAATTGGCGTTTTTCACCCAATTTAAGATTTTTTAATACTACAATCCAATTCTTGAAAAATATAAATTTTACAAGGTGTTGATTTACAGACGCATTAAGACTATTTAGATAGTCCATTCTTAGGCTCTTCAGATGTAAACATCTTTATATTTAATTACTTGAAAACTTCGAAATTTTGATTACTTTTAAATGTTCTACAACATACTTATGCTGTATATTATTCTTTTTAAGGAAACATTTCCTTAACTAACATTTCAATTAGTTGATTAAAAACAAAGCTCTTACGAGCTTTTAACGAAGACCAAAATATGATCAAGAAGATTTCAAAAGTCCTTGTTGCAAATCGAGGTGAAATTGCTCTGCGTGTAATGCGTTCATGTAGGGAATTGGGAATTCTTTCTGTTGCTGTGTACTCCGATGTTGACCGAACCTCCATGCACGTTCGATATGCCGATCAGGCTATTCATATTGGACCAGCAACTTCAGCAGAAAGCTATTTGAATATTGATAAAATTATAAATGCTGCGAAACGTGCTAAAGCAGATGCCATTCATCCTGGCTATGGATTTTTAAGCGAGAATGCCGAATTCTCGAAACGTTGCGAAAAAGAAGGTATCATTTTTATAGGTCCTACTCCCGAAGTAATTGGAACAATGGGCGATAAAATAACTGCTCGTAAAACCATGATTACAAGTGGAGTACCCGTAGTTCCCGGAACGAAAGAGAACCTAAAGGATGAATCGACAATTCTTAATACAGTTCGCGAAATTGGCTTACCTGTAATGATTAAAGCTTCGGCTGGTGGTGGTGGAAAAGGCATGCGAATGATTGACAAAGAAGAAAATATTCTGGAAGGACTAAGAGCTGCTAAATCGGAAGCAATGGCATCCTTTGGAGACGACGCTGTTTATATCGAAAAATACATTTCGTCTCCTCATCATATCGAATTTCAGATTTTAGGAGATAAACATGGAAATGTAATTCATCTTTGCGAAAGAGAATGCTCTGTGCAAAGACGACACCAAAAAGTAGTTGAAGAAACTCCTTCTCCGCTAATGACAGCCGAATTAAGAGCTCAAATGGGAGAACATGCAGTTGCTGCCGCCAAGGCCGTTAATTATCATGGTGCAGGTACTATAGAGTTTTTGGTAGATAATGACCACAACTACTATTTCCTCGAGATGAATACACGACTGCAGGTAGAACATCCTATCACCGAAAGGGTAACTGGATATGACCTTGTGAAACAGCAGATTTTAATTGCTGAAGGACACAAATTAAATATAAAACAGGAAGATGTTTTTCAATTTGGACACGCAATCGAATGCAGAATTTATGCGGAAGATACCGACAATAACTTTATGCCGAGTCCGGGAGTAATTACTCACATTACCGAACCTATGGGCTTAGGAGTGCGAACAGATGGATACGTTTACGAAGGATATGAAATCCCTATTCATTACGACCCAATGATCTCTAAATTAATAATTTGGGCAAGAACCAGAGAGGAAGCTATAGAAAGAATGAGACGAGCTCTCTTCGAATATAAAATTACAGGAGTAAAAACCTCCATTAAATATCTTGAAAAAATCATGGACTGCGACGACTTTAGAAACGGCACCTATGATACTCACTTTATTCAAAACAACGAAGCATTTCTTCTTGCTCCCGACGAAGCTAAAGAGTCTTTTGAAGATCTGGCCATCGTTACCGCCTTTATTGATTATCACCACAAACTTAAAAACACTCAAATTTGTCCGAAATCCTCGCAACAAAGCAAATGGAAAGAATTTGGACGCAGAAGAGAAATGTATAGAGCCAGTGAAAATTAAAGGATAAACAAAAATATAATAAAATGGCAATTGAAATAAAATTGGGCGATCGATTGGCAAAAGTCGAACTATTGGCCGAAGAAGGCAACCAAATTCAAATAATGGTTGACTCCAAAGAGTATGATCTGGATATGCAACAGGTTGAAAACGGTGTGTATTCCGTTCTGTATAAAGGCCGTTCCTATAACGTAGAACTGATTGAAACCGATTCTCCAAAAAAGTATTCGGTAAACACTTTTTACCACTCCTACGATGCGGAAATTATTGATGCAGAAACGAAATATCTGCAAGCAAGAAATTCGGGAAACCTAGCTGCTGCGGAAAGTACTATTAGCTCCCCAATGCCTGGAAAAGTAGTTAAAATTCCTGTTGAATTGGGCAGTGAAGTAAAAAAAGGAGATACCGTAATTATTGTAGCCGCCATGAAAATGGAAAGTGAATACAAAGCCATGAAAGACGGTATTGTAAAAGAAATATATGTTCATGAGGAAGATATTATCGACGGCAATCAACCTCTGGTATTTATTGATTAATTAAAATTACAAATTAACAATTATGAATTCTAAATTAGGCATTTATCGTCACAAAAAGACATGCCAAATTGACCATTCAAAATTTATAATGATAAAGAAATGCTGACACTTGAAGATAAAATTAAAAAGTTCGAGGAATTAAACACATTAGCAGAGGCTGGTGGCGGACAAGATAGAATTGCCAAACATCATGCCGCAGGAAAGAAAACAGCCAGAGAACGAATCTTGGATCTATTGGATCCTGAAACCTTCGTAGAAGTTGACAAAATGGTTACCCATCGTTCCACCGATTTTGGAATGGAGAAAAATAAATTTCTAGGAGATGGAGTTGTTTGTGGCTATGGAAAAATAGATAGTCGTTTGGTTTACGTTTTTGCACAGGACTTTACCGTTTTTGGAGGTTCGCTAAGTGGTGCTAACGCAGCTAAAATTGTTAAAATCACTAAATTAGCCATGAAAATGGGCGCTCCTATTATAGGATTAAACGATTCCGGAGGAGCACGAATTCAAGAAGGTGTGCAAAGTTTAGCCGGATATGCTGATATTTTTTATCAAAATGTAAGAGGCTCTGGAGTAATTCCACAAATATCAGCAATTATGGGTCCTTGTGCCGGCGGAGCAGTTTATTCGCCTGCTCTTACCGATTTTATAATGATGGTAAAAGATACCAGCTACATGTTTGTTACTGGTCCGGATGTGATTAAAACAGTTACCCACGAAGAAGTTACCAAAGAAGAACTAGGCGGTGCAATTACCCACAATGCGAAAAGTGGTGTTGCCCACTTTACCGCCGATAACGACGAACAAGCTATGATGATGCTTCGGGAGTTAATTGGTTTTCTTCCTTCGAATAATATGGAGGATCCACCAATAAAACCGTGCACCGATAATATTCATCGCGAAGATGAAAAACTTCAAAGCTTGGTTCCTGTTGATCCTAACAAACCATACGATATTAAGGATATAATTGAAACAGTAGTAGATGATCACAACTTTTTTGAAGTGATGCCTCTCTATGCTCAAAACATAAGTATTGGTTTCGCCCGACTAAGTGGAAAACCTGTTGGAATTGTTGCAAACAATCCCGCTTTTATGGCTGGAGTATTAGACATTAACAGTTCGGTTAAGGCTGCAAGGTTTGTTCGCTTTTGCGATGCTTTTAACATTCCGTTAATCACTTTTGTGGATGTACCTGGTTTTTTACCTGGAACTGCACAGGAATTTGGTGGAATTATAAAACATGGCGCTAAACTTTTATATGCTTTTGCGGAAGCCACAGTACCAAAAATTACGCTAATTACCCGTAAAGCATATGGCGGAGCTTATGATGTAATGGCTTCGAAACACATTGGAGCAGATGTTAATTACTCCTACCCAACTGGCGAAATTGCTGTTATGGGTGCCGAAGGTGCTGTTAATATTATGCACAAAGGACTATCAGAATCGGAACGTGTACTTGCTATTGATGATTACCGCGATAAGTTTGCAAATCCATACAAAGCGGCAGAAATGGGATACATCGATGAAATTATTCAACCCAAACAAACCCGCCATAAACTGGTGCAAGCTTTAGATATGTGCGCCAACAAAAGCGAACAAAATCCACCTAAAAAACATGGAAATATTCCTTTATAGAAAAGCATTTACACAATAAAAACGGAAAGCACAGTAAAAAATACTGTGCTTTCCATTTTTCTAATTTATTTAAAAATTAAATCGTAACCACCTACACAATATAAACACTTACTATGTTTTTAAATACCTTCATCAACACTGCAAACGATTGTGGTCAATTGCGAAAACATTTTCGACACTACAAAAAGGGGTTTACATAAATTGATTGCAAAAAGCCAACATTTAAATAAACTTAGTTTGACAATGATTCCGTAAATTTAGTTAAATATTAACCCTTTAACCCCGCAGATATGAACACAAAAGATGAAGCGCTTAGAGATGTTTGTCAAGAAGCATTAGAATGTTTAAACAAACCAGGCAATGCAAATCACGATGAACTTAAATCTAAACTAGAATATGTTATTGGTAGCTACAACTACGACAAAAATCCAGTTGGCTTATACGAGATTGGTAATCAGGCACTTGTTGTCCTAGAGGAAATTAGTGCAACAAAACCACGAAAAGTAAAAAAAACATTACTTAAAAATTTAAAAGAAAGCTTACTTCAAGAAGCTTAGGCACAAATAGCAACTTATTTAAAAAGAGCCTATTTAAAATAGACTCTTTTTTTATAGATATTCGACTTTCTGATTCGTTTATTAGTAAAAGAAAATAATTATAAATTCACACCTTAGCCTAACTATCCAGACTAAAGATAAGCTTATTGACATAGTTCATCTTAAAGTACTTTTTCCTCAATATCCTAAATCAAATTGATTTTATATATTTTAGTAGTCGTATCGGTAATCTTAAAACGATCATCCATACGATGCCCAAGCACCCACACAATTTTACTACCTGATAGCAACAACCAAGTATTCTCTTTTTCTTGAAGAGAAAATTTTTGATCGATAAAATAATCAGAAATCTTCTTTTTTCCCTTCATTCCAATCGGACGAAATGCATCCCCTTCCTTCCATTTCCTTAACTTAAGGGGAAACTGAAGTTGATTCGCATCAAAACAGGCAATCTTAGAATCGGAAGGAAATTGAAATCCAGGTGTTCTATCCAAAAGTGTAATTGTTAGCTCTAGTGGAGCTTGAAGTTGCTCTTTATCCTCCGAAATTAGATATTCTTTGGTATTCTCTTCTGTAATCTCCGAAAGGATAAAATATTCTCGATCGCGCAACAACTGATGAGTTGCAGAATAAAAAAGCTTCCCCGAAATTCCATTTATTGATTCTGCGATATTTCGAATATCGCGATGATGAAAGCCATATAGAGAAAGTAGTTCGTACAAATGCGACACTGGTGCCAGAAGTTCTTTAAGCTTAGGAATTGAAATTAACAGCTGATTCTCCCGTGTAAAAACCAAATGCAACCGGTTCTGTTCAATAACTCGATTATAAATCTGTTCCACCTCTCGAAAGCGTTGCACATTCTCTGTCATGGTAGCACGTATAGCCGGATTTATCTCCTCCAAAACAGGCATTATCTGATGGCGAATTTTATTTCGAACGTAATCGGTTTCTGCATTTGTTCGATCCTCCCGAAAATGAATAGAATGAGCTTGTGCATACTCTAACAACTGTTTACGGGGAAAGGGCAAAAGCGGACGGATAATCTTACCTAACTTCGATTTAATTCCTGATAAACCATGGATACCAGTACCTCGAGCCAAATTTATTAGCACCGTTTCGGCAACATCATCGGCATGATGACCAACGGCAACATACTTGTATCCAGAAATTTCTCGTACCTGTTCGAACCAATTGTAACGGAGGTCCCGAGCCGCCATTTCAATCGAAATTTTATTCTCTGCTGCATATTTTTTGGTATCAAAATCAACGGAATAAAAAGCCAGATTTTTTGCTTTAGCCAAGTTCTTTACGAACTCCAAATCGCCATCCGATTCTTCCTCTCGCAAATGAAAATTGCAGTGAGCTACACCACACTCCACTTCCATTTTACAAAGTAAATCGAGCATAACAACAGAATCGACTCCACCACTTACGGCAACTAAAATTTTTTCGTCGCGATAAAATAAATTTTCCTCCTCTACAAACCGAACAATTTTGCGTTGCATTAAATAAAAAATTAGTAGTTACGAATCAGACTTTTTATGATGTTTTAAAGGTAAGAATTCCCTTCCTCTTTTAACACTTTTACAATGGCTTTTGCTTTTAACATACATTCATCATATTCTTTTTCAGGATCCGATTGCATGGTAATAGCACCTCCCACCATAAATGACAAATAGTGATTTTGTTCATTATACTGAATACTTCGAATTACCACATTAAAATCGAAATCGCCAGTAGGAGTAATGTAACCAACGGCTCCCGAAAATAGTCCGCGTTTTGTTGATTCGTATTTCTCAATCAACTTCATGGCTCTTACCTTTGGTGCTCCGGTCATCGATCCCATGGGAAAAGTATGACGAATAGCCTCTACAAAATGTACCTCTTCGTTCAAATTAGAAACAATGGTTGATATCATTTGGTGAACCTGAGGAAAGGAATAAATACCGCAAAGTTCTTCAACAAGTACCGAATTTTTGCTTGCTGTTCTCGACAAATCATTACGAACCAAATCCACTATCATAATATTCTCGGCTCTCTCTTTTGGATCGGCAAACAAATTTTCCTTCAGCCGTCGGTCATCTTCTTCACTATCGCCTCTCTTCGCAGTTCCCTTAATTGGTTGAGATACAATTTTTCGCCCCATCTTTTTCAGGTATCGCTCGGGACTCGCCGATAGAAGATACTTTTCGCCCATTTGGTAAAAACAAGCATAAGGAGTTGGCGATACCTTCATTAACTTCCGAAACGTTTGTCGTGGTCGGATATAAGCATTCTCAGCATAAAATTCCTGACAAAAATTCACCTCGTATATATCGCCTCTACGAATATGCTCCATCAATTGCTGAATGGATTTCAAATATTCTTCCCTACTAATTCTCGATTGAATACCTGGTACATTTACCACTTTTTCTTTGGGGACTAGCAAATTTTGAATGCTATTCACCAAAGTAAAAATATCCTCCTCGCTAAACTCTTCCTCAAAGTAGTGCACCAAAAGGGTATCAATATCGACAATAAACACCCAACGTGGTCGAAAAAAATTCATTAGTGGCATATCCAGACCATCCTGATTGTCTGAACTTAAATTCTCCATCTCATTTTTAAGATCGTAACTCAAATAACCAAACCACCAGTCTTTTGTATGAATAACCTCCGCTTTTAATGTATCAAAACAATTCTTCTCCGGTTCAAAAATCTGCAACGCATCGATACCAGCTATCAACTCGTAAGTATTGTATTCCTTTTTCGAGTTTGCCTTCAGGTTCACCTCATTACTGTCGAGAATACTAACATATTCGAACTTCTTGCTCCAAAATAGCAATTGCTCTTTAAATTTAGACGTGTTGGATATGTGGAAAGTAAGCCTTTTTCGCATGTGGCAAATTTAAGGAAAAGATATATCTATATTCATTTCTTGTGCGAAATGGAAGATATAAAATAAATCCTCCACGCAACACCTTCATTTTCCTATAAATAAGAACATAGAAGCTTCATTGAAAATTTAGCTTTGTAAGTATTCCCTAAAAAAAGATACATTATAAGCCTTAATACAAACATCTTAACACCTAAAAGGAACAAACATAGCAACTTTTACTCTTCGTGTTCCTCCAGATAATTTTTGATTAGAATGTTACTTTTCCCATCGCATTTTAAAGGATATTTAATGATATTTTCAATCCATTTTTTGCACTAAATCCTCCATTGAATTGAATTCAAACAAAGATTTAAAATCGTTTAATTCAATAATCTTAGAATCTTGCTCAATCGCCATTTTATCAATTGTACTTTTTGTTGCTAAACCGCTTACAAGAACACGGCTGTCTGCATTCACATGAATAAAAATACAATTACCCACATGCTCGGCACTAAATTTAGGCAAGGAATCGCCCATAAATAGAACTAGATTGAGTTTCTTATTTTCGAAATTATATTTCTTTCTAATGTAATTCTTCTTCTCTCGTTTTTCCCAATCAAATTTTCGAAGACCGATTAATTTTTCAAAAGCATATTCTGAAAAGATATCGTTTCGTAATCTACTATAATACAATTCTCCCTCCATTCTATCCCGCAATTTACCCATATCCGCTAAATCAAGATGCTTTAAGGCTATTGATTGAATATTAGCTTCAATATATTTAGGAATATTCACTCTTTTAAAATACTCTAATTGATTTAAAAGTTCTTTATTCATCCTGGCAAAATTCAATATATGTATTCGTTTTCATTATATCTACTTTGAAATTTTCATTATCCATTTTGGAAATAATGACACTATCAAAGCCTAACTTATCTAGTTTCTCGATTGTTGCTAACTCTCCTTCTTTCAGTTGTAACACCTTTCGAAGCAACCAATCCGAAAGTGCATTGTTTGGATTAGTCATTAATGCTTTCGAGTTTTCCTGACAAAGTTTAGCATTTAAAATTTCTCCCGTTGGAAGCTGCAAGTTAAAAACCATCTCCCTATTAGGAAAAAAATTTGGGTATTTTTTATGTATTTCAATTGGAATAGGAATATACATCTCCCCAACATCTCTTTTTCGTCCTCCTGCATTCCATTGGTTCAAACCACTTTTTTCAAATACGAATTTTTCATTTTTCGTCCTCCCGTAAAGCGGTAAAATTACATAATTTTTTCCCTTTGCAAATCGATTAACCGCTGGTATAATCTCTTTATTATGCAACAAATCGAGCAAAACAGCATATGGATCATCAATTATTTCGATAGGTAATCGATACGCTTTTGAAGGAATTAAAAACCTTCTAAAAAGAGTACTTTTTGAATAATTAAAGGAATAAAAGTGAAGACCATCTTCAAATTGCAAACTTGCTTTATTTTCTTTTACTGAATGTATATTTTCAAGGTCAATAAAATCATAATCAGTCTCATAAAGTAGTAATTCTTTTTCTTTTCTAGCTACAATATGATACAATGATTTCTCGATATCATAAATTCTATTGGCTAATTTAATTCTCTCATTTCTAAATTCACCTAATTTTAAAGCCAAATCCTTGCCTTTAAATTCTTTTAATACTCTCGATAAAGAATTAAATTCTGCTACCTTTTCAATACTATTATCCTTACTGCAAGTAAAAGTTTTTAATCCAATTCCAAGGGAGTTAATTTTTGCATCAAAAGCCGTATCGGAACGCGACAAATTCTCTGCTTTAAAACTTCGACAAAAAATATTTTCGGCCACCCGATAATTTACAAAAGGGACTAAGCTCTCACTAAACAGTCCTGAAAGCATCGATACCGCAGAAAGTAATTTTAAATAATCTCCATCATTTGCCTTATCTATTTCTGCAAATGAAATCATAAGACCTTACAAATTTGTTTCGCTATTCGTTCAATTAAACTTGTTGTAACCGAATTACCAGCTTGCATATATAAATGACTATTTGCCAGTTTGGGCAAAATATAAGTTTCAACCGGATAGCCTTGAAATGCAAAGCATTCTTTAGGGGTTAGTTTTCGAATTCCAAATTCATCTTTTATAAGTGGCACGTTATGACCACCAGTACCCATATTGGCAGTTAATGTTGGACAAACTTTATTCTTGTTTTCTCTCACATAAACTCTACGCCACTGATATACTGTGTTTTTCGAAGTAATTGACCTCTGCAATTCGGGATAATACTTATGATCTTTTGAATAATAATAAATATCCTCCTGCCTTCCTTTTTCTATAAAATCGTGAATCGTTTTTGTCAATTTTATTTCTTCGGGAAATTTAAACTGTAAATAATTCTCTACTTGTTTAGGGTCGAAAGCAACAATAAAAATCCGCTCCCTGTTTTGAGGAACATTTGCATGAGTTGCCGAATTTAAAACTTTGTGAAACACTTTATATCCCAATTTTAACTCCAGTGTTTCAAGTATTACCTTAAAGGTATTTCCTTTATCGTGAGATACCAAATTCTTAACATTTTCGAGAAAAACAACTTTAGGCCGATGCTTTTCTATAATTTGTTCTACATCGAAAAATAAAGTTCCTCTTGTATCGGCAAAACCTTTACGATTTCCAGCTATTGAAAATGCCTGACAGGGAAAACCAGCACATAAAATTTCAAATTTTGGGGGAATATAATTTTTAGTTTTTTCCTTGGTTATATCTCCAAACGGAACTTCCCCAAAATTAGCACGATACGTTTTTTTTGCTCTGCTATTCCATTCACTGGTAAAAATACATTTACCTCCCACATTTTGCAATGCAAGCCGAAATCCTCCGATGCCAGCAAAAAGATCAATAAATTTAAAGCTATTATTCTTAGGTGTTGGAAACGGAATCGCCTCCACTTCAGATAAAAGTTGTTGCAAAGCATCCTCTAACAAAATAGATTTTGTTTCCCCTTTCTGTTCAAATTTCAAAAAATGATTCAAACTTAAAAGTGCATCCTTTTCGTAGTGCTTTTTCACACCATTACAAAAATTATGCAGATAGTGAGTCAAAACAGCTTTGTCCTCAGCCTCTTCAACAAGTTCTAGTTGGGATTTATTACTCCCAAAATTATCTATACTTATTGTCTGTTGTAAACTCATCTTGTTGTGCTAAATTATTTAGGTGCCAAGATACAAAAAAATAGTTGCTTTACAGACCATGAGCTCCCGATGCATTGGTATCAATCTCTTGCATAATCAATACTTTCACTTCAAAAGTTGGCATAAAAAGTATCCTTCTCTTCTAAATAAATAGAAGAAAAAGAGCCTAAATAGCTATTGAAAATTTCACTTTCAACACCCCTTCAACTAATTACTTTTCATACAAAAAAAAAGACAACCATAAGGTTGCCTTTCTTCTAATGTATTTGGTTAATACTATAACTTCACAATAACTCTACCTCGACTTTTCTTTGCTAACATTAAATCGATATAAGTATCTATTTCTTCCAAAGAGGTTTCTACAACCTGCTCTTTAGTATTGTACACATTCCAATCTGTAGCTAATTTGTCCCAAACTTTTTGTCGCAATTCCATTGGACAATTTTGAGAGTCTACACCAATTAAACTAATTCCATTTAAAATAAAAGGGTAAACGGTCATTGCTAAATCGCCCGAACCAACATTACCACAACAAGTTACATTTCCCAAGGGTTTGCATGCTTTAAGGAGTGTATGTAAGGTATTTCCACCAATCACATCAATGGCACCAGCCCAAAGCGGTTTCAATAATGGTCTTCCCGATTTATCGTCGGTAATTTCACTCGTAATTCTACTTGTCGCACCTAACTCGTGCAATTCTTCATAACCTCCGTTATCATCAAAAGTGGCAGCAACTACTTCAAAACCTAAACTTGCTAATATGCTAATTGCAACACTACCTACTCCACCTAAAGCACCACTAACAACCACCGATCCCATTTCGGGAGTTTGACCAGCCGCTAACAAACGATATACCGATAAAGCTGCGGTAAAACCGGCGGTTCCATATACCATTGCTTGTTTCATTTCTAAATCTTTTGGCAATGCAACAACCCAAGCTTCTGGCACACGAATATACTCGGCAAAACCACCATCTGTATTCATACCCAAATCGTAGCTAGTCACAATTACTTCATCGCCAACTTTAAATTTATCACTATTCGAATGCTCCACAACTCCAGCAGCATCAATACCCGGTGTGTGAGGATATTTTCTTGTTACGCCTTTGTTTCCGGTAACCGACAAAGCATCTTTAAAATTTAAGGAAGAATACTTCACATTTACGATTACTTCTCCTTCCGGAAGGTCTGCAATTTTCCGTTTTTCAATTCTTCTGATGAATTTACCATCTTCTTCGTAAATTCGTAAGGCTTTAAATTCTCTTTGAGTATCCATATTCTTATCCTAATTAAATTCTTATCTTGCAACAAAGCTACAAGCATTTTAATTACTAATCAAGAACTTACACTTTAGTAGGCAACTAACATTTTATTCTGAATTACTGATAATCAACACTTAAAAACTTTTTTAGATTTGAAAAAAGGAAATTGTCCAATCGATACGTTTATCAATTTCGTTAAAGGAAAGCGAAAAGCCACCATCATTTTACATTTGATGCAGGGAACAAAACGCTATAACGAATTAGTAAAACTATTACCAGATATCAGCGACAGAATGCTTAGTAAAAACTTAAAAGAACTGGAAGAAGATGGATTGATAAACCGAAAAGTTTATCCAGAAGTTCCACCGAAAGTAGAATACAGCCTTACCGATTTAGGAAAAGAAATTCATCCTATATTAAAATCCATGTTTTTAGGTGGAAGAATGTTCGAACGATTAATGGAGTAAAATTTACGCCCTCTTACCAAAAACGCTACTTTTTAAACATAAAGTAAACCGCTAAAATTAAAAACAGAAAGGCAATAATATGATTCATTCGAAACGTTTCGGTTTTAAATACCAACAAGGTGAAAATTGCAAAAATAACCAAAGTAATTACTTCTTGCATTACCTTTAATTGAATTAATGTAAACGGCCCCCCATTTTCTTTGAAGCCAATTCTATTGGCAGGCACTTGAAACATATATTCGAACAATGCTATTCCCCAACTAATTAGAATAATGGCAAATAAACCTAATTTACTAAAGCATTTCCATTCCGAAAACTTCAAATGTCCGTACCAAGCAAATACCATGAATGTATTGCTAAGTATCAGCAATACAATCGTTAATAAACCTTTCATTGATCCTTTTATAACAAATTATTTTTTTACTTAGAAAGCCTACCTCCACTTTATTCCAGATATTTAGAACCAAAAAAAGGCAACCGCATGATTGCCTTTCTTTTTATATTAAGGATCGAATTATCGTTTCGAAATCAGTTCTACAATTTTTAGAATCACTTCTACTGATTTTTCCATCGATTCTACTGGTACGTATTCAAATCTTCCATGAAAATTATGTCCGCCCGAAAATATATTCGGACAAGGCAAACCCATATAAGAAAGACGACTACCATCCGTTCCTCCGCGAATTGGAATAATCATTGGCTCCACGCCAACTTGCTTCATTGCTTCCTCTGCAATATCGACAATGTACTTCACCGGCTCAATTTTTTCGCGCATATTGTAGTACTGGTTCGTAATTTCCAAACTTACGCTTCCTTCGCCATATTTCTTGCAAAATTCATCACAAAGAGATTGTACAAATTGTTTTCTTGCTTCATAATTATGCATGTCAAAATCACGTATAATATACTGAAGGTTAGATTCCTCTACATTTCCTGCCATCGAAATCAGATGATAGAATCCTTCGTATCCTTCTGTTTTTTCGGGCACCTCATTTTCTGGCAAACGTGTTAAAAATTCATTGGCGATCAACATCGAGTTAATCATTTTGTCTTTTGCCATTCCCGGATGAACATTACGTCCTTTAAAGCTAATTTTTGCAAATGCAGCATTAAAATTCTCATACTGTAACTCCCCTATTTCACCACCATCCATTGTGTAAGCAAAGGCTGCTCCAAACTTCTTCACATTAAAAAAGTCGGCTCCTTTACCAATTTCTTCATCTGGTGTAAAGCCGATATGAACAGCTCCATGTTTTATTTCTGGATGCTCTGTTAAATATTCAATTGCAGTCATTATTTCTGCAACTCCTGCTTTATCATCTGCTCCTAAAAGCGTATTTCCGTTGGTGGTAATTATTGTTTGTCCTTTGTATTTCTTTAATTCAGGAAAATCAGCAACTTTCATTACAATATCCTTTTCTTCATTCAGTAGAATATCTCCTCCATCGTAATTTTCCCAAAATTGTGGTTTTACATGTTTTCCAGAAAAATCAGGACTTGTATCCATATGAGCTACAAAACCTACCGTTGGAACTTCATGATCTAGATTGGAAGCGAGTACTGCCATAATATAACCATTCTCATCCAAACTCACATTTTCCAATCCCATCTCTTCCAATTCTTTGGTCAACTCTTTTGCCAAAAACATTTGTCCGGGTGTACTAGGAGTTAATCCAGTTTCTGTATCCGATTGGGTATCGAATTTTACGTATCGTATAAATTTTTCTATTACGGCACTCATATCTGATGGTTATTTAATTAATGCAAAATAAACGCTTCCCAAATTAAGGTGGCGAAGCGTTTACAATATTACTAAAATGATGTTTGAAACATGAATGGTAATCAGATTTTCTTCCTACCAATTCACCTCTTTTTAAACATCATCCGATTTAAATTGAAAACCTAATCGTTTTCCAGTTGGTATTCTTGAATTCTGAATTTTTTCAAACATCTGACCTACCGACATGATTTTTACATTATCGTAGGGAGGAACCAATAAATCAAAATTTAAAGAGTAATTAATAGCTGTTTCAACAATATTACGAAGGTTAACCTGATCGGCAGTAGAAACGGATAAATCGGTTTGCAGTAAACCCAATTGTCGCTTCCCTTCTACAACATAATGCTTTTCTCTATTGATAAAAATTCGCGCTACTAAATACCCTAAATCCTCATATCGAGTATATTTAAAGGAGTCTGCCAAAAAATTATAGATATTAATAATGCCCGAGTAAGCATTATCTGGATCCGTTTTTACGTAAGATTGTTTCCATACATTATGATCTCTATTAAATTGAAATACATTAGTATGTAAGCTAAAAACTAAAACATCAGAAGCAATCTTAATTTCGTATTCAAATTCTCCTTTATCTTCAAAACTCAAAAGAATATTTTCATCAGCACCATTTAAATCGGCATTATATTCTTTAATTAGGTTACTAACCACAACTCGCAAATCCTCGAATATTTCCTTTGTGTTCTTATAAACATTTTGCTTTAAGGAAGCTTTATCGTGAATTGTCGATAAAATGGCAGCTTTGGTATTTAAGATATTCATTGTTTATTTGTTTAAATATGAGAAGTAAATATACAAAAAAACAGCCATCAGAAAACTGATGGCTGCTCTATAATATATAAAATCTACTTTTCTAGACTAGTAGGATTTTGCAAATACAACTCTTTGCTTCGAAGGTTTTCCTGTTACCATACAAACCCCTTCTTCTCCATCGCTTTCGAAAGGAATACAACGTATTGTTGCTTTGGTTTCTGTCTGAATCTTCTCTTCTGTAGCGGCTGTACCATCCCAATGAGCAAGGAAAAATCCAGTTTTACTTTCCAAAAGTTCTTTAAACTCTTCGTAAGTATCCACCTTTGTAGTTTTTTCTGCTCTAAAGTCGAAAGCTTTCTGAAAAATACTATTTTGAATTTCTTCCATTAAGTTTTCAATCACATCCTCTACTCCATCTATAGAAACTGTTTCTTTTGTTAGCGTATCTCGACGAGCCAATTCTATCGTTCCATTCTCTAAATCGCGAGCTCCAATCGCCAATCGAACAGGTACTCCTTTTAATTCATATTCAGCAAATTTCCATCCTGGCTTACGATTGTCACTATCATCGAATTTAACTGAAATTCCTTTGGCTTTAAGATTAGCTACAATAGGATTTATTTTTTCTGCAATTTTCTCCAGCTCTTCTGCTTTACGATAGATTGGCACAATCACTACCTGAATTGGAGCCAACTTTGGAGGCAATACCAAACCATTATCATCGGAATGAGCCATTACTAAAGCACCCATTAAGCGAGTTGAAACACCCCATGAAGTTGCCCAAACGTAATCTTCTTTTCCTTCTTTATTAGTGAATTTAACATCAAATGCTTTTGCAAAATTCTGACCTAAAAAGTGAGATGTTCCGGCTTGAAGCGCTTTTCCATCCTGCATTAATGCTTCAATGCAATAAGTATCCAATGCTCCTGCAAAACGTTCCGATTCTGTCTTGTGTCCTTTTAAAACTGGAACCGACATCCATTTTTCGGCAAATTCTCCATAAATATCTACCATCTGTTTGGTCTCGATCAATGCCTCCTCCTTAGTTGCATGAGCGGTATGACCTTCTTGCCATAAAAATTCAGCCGTACGCAAAAATAATCTGGTTCGCATTTCCCAACGCATTACATTCGCCCACTGATTACAAAGAATTGGCAAATCGCGATACGATTGAATCCAGTTTTTATAAGTGCTCCAAATAATGGTTTCGGAAGTTGGACGAATAATTAACTCTTCTTCCAATTTAGCATCTGGATCAACAATCACACCTTTTCCGTTTGGATCATTTTTTAAACGGTAATGAGTTACTACTGCACATTCCTTTGCAAAGCCTTCTACATGATCGGCTTCCTTACTCAAAAATGATTTAGGAATTAAAAGCGGAAAATATGCATTTTGATGACCGGTATCCTTAAACATTTTATCTAATTGAGCTTGGATTTTTTCCCAGATCGCATAGCCATAAGGTTTAATAATCATACATCCCCGCACCGGAGAATTTTCTGCTAAATCTGCCTTGATCACCAAGTCATTATACCATTGAGCGTAATTTTCGCTTCTACTGGTTAAAACTTTTGCCATTATATATCGTTTTGGTATGGTATTTGCTACTTTTAGTGTAGTAATAATTCATTACAAAAGTAAAAAAATAATCTTAGATAATTCATTATTGGAGGACACACGATGAAAACCTATTTTAAAATTCTATTCGTTACAGCACTCTTCGCTAGTAGTTGCTCCCCATCTTATATGGGAACAGTACTTTACGAAGATGATTTGTACTACAACCCAAACGAGGCTCCTTTATTAGTTCAAAAAGTAGAAGCCAATTCCCCTGCTATTCAAAAGAGCAATTCTTTAGCTCAGTCAATAGCAACAGAACCAACAACAAAAACCAGTCCAACTATTGGATCGGAAGCTCTTGATGATCGTAATTTTGATGCTTTGCAACAAAGATATACCGAAATTTTAAACGACGAATCAATTGAAACTATTGATACCTTAATTTACCAAGGTGATTCAGGTTACTACTTAGGTGGATTTTCTGGTTCGGAAAGGGATCAGGAAGAAGCACAACGCTTAAGAGACATGTATCCACAAGGATTTGGCTACTACGACAACAGTGGTTATAATACCGCTATGTGGCTAGCTGGTGATCCAGACTGGAACGTATATGTTGATGGAGACAATGTATGGTGGACACCAACTTGGACCAATTACCACATGTATAATGACTATAATTATTCTTCCATGCGATATGGTAATGCATTTGCTTACAACTATCCATACGGAAACTACGGATACAATTCCTATTGGGGATTTAATATGGGCTTTGGAAATGACTGGTATTGGAATATGAAATTTGGATGGGGATTCTCAAATCACTACTATGGACATCATGGGTTCTATGGTTCCTATGGCTACCCTGGATACTACGGTCATCATGGATATTATGGACATGGTGCATATAATAATTATGCTTCCTCAAGCTATAATGGGAAAAGAAGGTCGAATGATTATAAGGCTGGAGCAGCAACTAATGCGAACGCAACCAGAAGATCTGCTACAAATGCGGCTGCAGTTTCAACACGTAGATCTGCTAGTTCAGCAACAAATGCAAGTGCTGTAAGTACAAGTAGAAGATCATCTACTTCCACTTCATCAACCGCGGCTGATGTTAGAAGAAGTAATGCTGCTGCTCGTTACAGCTCAGGAAATGGAAACTCTTACGGAACAAGAAGAACTGTATTGGATGGAAACTCGAGCAGAAGATCAACTTATGGAACTACCTCAACAAATAGAACCGGGACTAGCAACAGAAGTAATTATTCCAACGGGAACACCAATCAAAATAGAAATAGTTATTCGAATACTCGTAGAAGTTCGTCGCCTAGCTATAACAAGCAACAAACAAATACAAGACCTTCTTACAACCGATCGTCAAATTCCAGCAAATCTAGTTATTCAAAATCATCAACAAGATCGTCTTATTCTAAAGTGAATAGCAGTTCGTCTAAACCAACCTACCGATCAGGTTCATCTAGATCTAACTCCAGTTACAGTAACAGTGGAACCAGAAGATCATCTGGAACATCTGGAACTTCAAGATCCTCTGTTGGCTCTACAAGAAGTAGCTCTGGCTCATCAGGAACTTCCACAAGATCATCAAGTGGTAGTTCAAGATCATCCAGCGGAAGTAGTTCCAGCTCTAGTAGCTCAAGAAGACGATAAAAAAATAATCACCGGAGTTATGTTCTCCTCTCTCCGGTGAATATAAATAAATCTATTACAAACAAAATTATACTATTTTTTACTTTTCGTCTGATTCCGATAGAAAATGATAATTCATTCCTTCCCTATTAGAATAACGCAAGACAAATTAAAAATACATTTTATGAAACGATATACTTTTTTGCTCATTTTGTCCCTAATAGCAGGAACTTCTTATTCTCAGAGTGTTGACAATGCCCTTAAATATTCGAAACAGGAATTTAATGGAACCGCACGTTCAACAGCAATGGGCGGAGCTTTTGGAGCTTTAGGTGGCGATTTTTCAAGTTTAAGTATCAACCCTGCAGGTGTTGCAGTATACCGAAGCTCTGAATTTACCATTACTCCATCTATCGAATATACAAAATCGAAAAGTAGTGGTTATTCTGAGGATAAGTACAGCTTTACAATGGGAAATGTTGGCTATGTAGCCAGTTATATACCAAGAATGGCTCCCGAAAAAGGATGGCAAAATTTCAACTTTGGAATTGGTTATAATCGCGTTGCAAATTTTAACCGCGAAGGCTATTTATTCAACTTAAATTCAGGAAGCTCTATACTTGATAAATGGGCTAATTTGGGAGCTGGGAATTCTCCGGAGAACTTATACTCTTTTGAAGAAAAGCTTGCTTACGATGCTTACCTTATTAACAATGATGATGAAAATAACTATCAATCGGTTCTTTTCGATAATGATAGAATGGACCAGCAAAAAAGAATAAACGAGAAAGGCTACATTGGTGAATATGTGCTATCTTTTGGTGCAAATTACGGACACAAATTGTACTTAGGAGCAACTGTTGGAATTCAAGATTTATACCATAAATCTACCACTTCTTATTCAGAATATTCTCTTGTAGGTAACATTACATCATTAAACGAATTCACTTTTAATGAATACATGACAACATCAGGACTGGGTGTCAACTTAAAATTTGGTGCTATCTATAAAATCACAAATAGTATTCGAGTTGGTGCAGCAATTCATACCCCTACATTTTATAACCTTGATGAAACTTATGACACTTCGTTAAGCTCAAATTTTGATCCAAATATTCCTGATGCATTTCCTGAAGATGGAAATGCTAACCACTCCTATCAATCGGAATTTGTGTCGAGAACCAATTACGATTTTCAAACTCCATTTAGAACCATACTTAGTGCGGCTTACTTATTTGGCCATAAAGGAGTTTTAAGTGCTGATTACGAAATAGTTAACTATTCGAATGCGGAATTTAACGATAGCGATGCAGGTGACTTAATGAATGACAATAAAAATATTAGCAACAGCTATCAATCCACTTCTAATTTAAGAATTGGTGCTGAATATCGTATTACTCCAAATTTAAGTGTTCGCGGTGGTTATGCTAGAATTGGAGATCCGTACAAGAGTTTTATTGACGAAAGTTACAACACCTACTCTGCAGGTTTTGGAATTAAACAAAATAACTTCTTCTTCGATATGGCCTATCAATACAAAGAGTTCGATGAAGATTTTGTACTATATTCAGGCAGTAATGACATTGCTAGCTTGAACAATACAAACCATCAGGTTCGAATGACATTTGGATTTAAATTTTAAGAACACTACTACTATATTTAAAAAGAGATTGCTGTTATGACAATCTCTTTTTTATTGCAAAAAAAAAGGCTGAAACAATTGTTTCAGCCTTTTTGTAATCCAACAATTGGATCTTATAAGATCATCCCCGCAGCAACCGTTTCGTTGGTTCCTTCATCGATAAGAATAAAACTTCCTGTTAAACGATTCTTTTTGTAAGAATCAAAAAACAATGGTTTTGCAGCTTTAAAAGATACGCAAGCAATATCATTTAAACCCACCAACTTATCATCAGCAACTTCATCTAAAGTATCTACATTTACTTTAAATTTCACATCACGAATCATACAACGAGTTTCGTTGGTTGTGTGTTTAATGGTATATTTTCCACGAGGCATCATAGCTCGTTCATTCATCCAGCAAAGCATTGCTTCAAATTCCTGACCAACATTCGGTACATTATTCGCGTCAACAATCATATCTCCTCTTGAAATATCAATATTGTCGCTTAATCGTAAGGTTACTGATTGTGGAGTAAAAGCCACTTCTTGCTCTCCAGTAAATGAATCGATCGCCTCAATAGTTGTCTCAATTCCCGAAGGTAAAACACGTACTTTATCACCAGGATGAAAAACTCCACTAGCTACTCTACCTGCATATCCACGGTAATCGTGAAATTCATCTGATTGTGGACGAATTACGTACTGCACAGGCAATCTTGAATCCCCATGATTACGATCATCAACAATTTTAATATTCTCTAATAAATCCAACAATGGAGTACCTGAATACCAATCCATTTTTGTTGATGCATCCACCACATTATCACCTAATTTTGCAGAAATTGGAATAAAACAAACATCCTTAATGTTTAATTTATCGACAATATTTTTTTGATAGTCTGCTTTAATTTTATCGTAGGTCTCCTGAGAATAGTCCACCAAATCCATTTTATTAATACACACAATAAGATGTGGTATTTGTAATAAATTGGCAATGTATGAATGACGAAGCGTTTGTTCAATAACTCCATTACGAGCATCAACCAAGATTAATGCCGCATTAGCGGTAGAAGCACCAGTTACCATATTTCGGGTATACTGAATGTGTCCTGGAGTATCTGCAATAATAAATTTACGTTTTGGTGTTGCAAAATAACGATAAGCAACGTCAATAGTAATTCCTTGTTCCCGCTCGGCTCTTAAACCATCGGTAAGTAATGCAAGATCGACTTCTTCATCGCCTCTTTTTTTGCTACTAATTTCAATAGCTTCCATCTGATCTTCGAAAATGGCTTTACTATCGTATAATAATCGTCCGATAAGAGTACTTTTTCCATCATCCACACTTCCTGCAGTGGTGAATCGTAAAAGCTCCATATCTAAATATCCTGCTGTTTTCTCTGACATATCCTTTTTTATTTGCTGTTAGCCTTTGGTTTTTAGCCACAAGCTTTACATTCAAAGTAATTAGAGGTCGGGAATTATAAGCTCCCCAACCTGCTGATGTATTCTTAAAAATATCCTTCTTTTTTACGATCTTCCATCGCAGCTTCCGATCTTTTATCATCGGCTCTGGTTCCACGTTCTGTAGTTCTGGTTGCCGCAACTTCTTCGATAATTTCCTCCAAAGAGTGTGCCTTCGATTCTACAGCTCCAGTACAGGTAGCATCCCCAATAGTACGGAATCTAACGATTCTTTTCTCTGTCTTTTCCCCTGGTCGCATTGGAATACAATCGCTTTTAGCCAAAAGAGTTCCATTTCTTTGAAACACTTCCCGCTCATGAGAAAAGTACAAATTAGGAATTTCGATATTTTCAAGATAAATGTATTGCCACACATCCATTTCGGTCCAATTCGAGATAGGAAATACTCTAAAATGTTCGCCCATGTGTTTCTTTCCATTAAAAAGATTCCACAATTCAGGACGCTGATTTTTTGGATCCCACTGTCCAAACTCGTCTCTATGAGAGAAAAAACGCTCTTTGGCTCTTGCTTTCTCTTCATCACGACGACCACCACCCATTGCACAATCAACTTTTAAATCTTCGATACCATCTAAAAGTGTAACTGTTTGCAACTTGTTTCTACTAGCATTAAATCCAGTTTCTTCAGTAACTTTTCCCTGATCGATAGAATCCTGAACGTAACGTATAATGATACGAGTTCCCGTTTTCTCCATCAGCATATCTCTAAACTCGATGGTTTCAGGAAAATTATGTCCCGTATCAATATGCATCATAGCAAAAGGCACCTTTGCTGGAGCAAAAGCCTTACGAGCTAAATGAAACATGATAATAGAATCTTTTCCTCCGGAAAATAGCATGACCGGATTTTCAAATTGAGCAGCAACTTCACGAATCACAAAAATAGATTCAGCTTCCAGTTCTCTTAAATGATTAATATTGTATTCCTTCATTCGAAAATATTTTATTTGCTTTCTAACAGACTATCTTTCACAATAATCTTATCTAATCAAGTCTACTTAAATTTCAACTTCACTACTTTTTTATTAACCGAGTCATCACGGCAGTTACAACTTTTTCTACCGACTCTTCGGGTGTCATTTCAGAGCTTGCAATTTCCAAAAATGGATTTTCCGGAGCCTCAAAGGGAGCATCCAATCCGGTGAAATTTTTAATTTCGCCATTCCGTGCTTTTTTATACAAGCCTTTAACATCTCTTTGTTCACAAACTTGATAGGATGCATTTACATACACCTCCAAAAAGTCTTCCGCTCCAATTATTTCTTTAGCAACCTCTCTAATCGCTATTGTTGGACTAACAAAACAATTGATTGTTATAATTCCACAATTCAAAAACAACTTTGAAACCTCGGCAATTCTTCGAATATTTTCAGTTCTATCCTCCTCCGAAAATCCCAAATTCTTATTAATTCCTGTTCGGATATTATCTCCATCTAAAATTTGAGTTAGAAATCCTTGCTTCTGAAGTTCCTTCTCTAATCCTATAGCAATGGTGGTTTTTCCAGAACCCGAAAGACCAGTCATCCAAATAACTTTAGAATTTTGATTTAAAAATCCCTCCTTATCTTCCCTAGTTAAAATTCGATCGAACACCGGATGAATATTTGTTGCTTTTGTGGTCATCAACTATTTTTTGTTATGATGTTTCTTACAATTCTATTTTTTGAAAAGTAAGTGCAAATGTACATATTATCAGTAGATTTTAAAAATATAAGTATTTCTCAATTTGGAATTTTTCACAAAAAAAATCCGGATTTTTCAATCCGGATTCCAAAACGTTTATTTCGTTTTTTATTCTTCTTTACAATCACAAGGATCAAAACTCTTATTGTATTGACGCATAGCTCTGTAACTCATTCCCATACTAGAAAAACCTCCATCGTGAAATAAATTCTGCATGGTAACTTTTCTTGTTAAATCGGAGAACATGGTAATACAATAGTTAGCACATTCCTGAGCATCAGCATTTCCAAGAGGCGACATACGTTCCGAAAAATCGATTAATGAATCGAAACCTTTTACTCCACTACCAGCAGTTGTCATAGTTGGCGACTGTGATATTGTATTGATACGCACTCTTTTTTCACGTCCGTAGATATAACCAAAACTTCTGGCTATCGATTCCAACATTGATTTGGCATCTGCCATATCGTTGTATTCATACATGGTTCTTTGTGCTGCCGCATAAGATAATGCAACTACCGATCCCCATTCTGCCATAGCATCCAACTTTTTAGCTGTTTGCAATACTTTGTGAAATGAAATAGCCGAAATATCCAATGTTTTTTTCAAGTACTCGTAATTCAATTCATCGTAAGCCAATCCTTTACGAACATTTGGCGACATGCCGATTGAGTGAAGTACGAAATCAATTTTACCACCCAAAATCTCCATCGATTTGGTAAATAACACTTCCAAATCCTCAGGACTGGTAGCGTCTGCAGGAATTACATGCGCATTACATTTTTTGGCCAACTCATCAATTGTACCCATTCGGATAGAAACAGGAGTATTTGTCAAAACAATCTCAGCTCCCTCTTCCACGGCTAGTTCTGCAACTTTCCATGCAATCGACATTTCATTCAAGGCACCAAAAATAATCCCTCTTTTCCCTTTTAGTAAGTTATACGACATATTTTATAAATATCATTTTTTCAGCATCAAAGATAGCACTTTAAATTAAGAATGATCCTAAATAAGCGCATTAATTAAGACTGAATAAATTCTTTAATTCGACTAAAATAAAGCTATTTAATTAGATAGTAACACTTTAGCATTCTCCAAAGCTGCCTGAGTAAGAGCTGCACCGCTTAGCATTTTAGCAAGCTCTTCTATTCTACTTTGATGATCGAGAAGTACAATATTTGAATAGGTTTCTTGCTCGTCATCTGCTTTATAAACCTTATAATGATTTTTACCTTTTCCAGCTATCTGAGGTAGGTGAGTAATGCTGATTACCTGAATATTTTCCGCCATTTTATTCATCATGGTTCCCATTTTGGCAGCAATTTCGCCGGAAACTCCCGTATCAATTTCATCAAAAACAATAGACGGCAAGGCTGTTGACGAAGATATTAAATACTTGATACTGAGCATTAGTCGAGACAACTCTCCTCCCGAAGCGACCTTTTGTACTTCCTCTAGTTGCCCATTCTTATTCGCACTAAACAAGAAACTCAAAGAATCGTGTCCCAAATACTGAAAATCTTCTCTAATCTGTGTTGCCAGCTTAAAATTTGCATTCGGAATTCCGAGTTGCACCAGTTGTTCTACGATGGTTTTCTCAATAGATGGAATTACTTTCACCCTACTATCTGTAAGCTTTTCAGCTGATTTTAGCAACAAATCCTTCTGTGCTTTTAATTGCTTCTTCAAATCGTCAATGAAATCATTACCCGAAACAATTTTATCCACTTTTTGTATTAATTCTTCACGTATTTGAATCAAGTCCTCAACAGAATTCACATGATGTTTCTGTTGCAAGGAATAAATCGCATCTAATTTCTGATTTAAAAATTCGATTCGAGAAGGATCTAGCTCTACAGATTCGTTACTTCGATCTAATTCCTGAGCAAGATCGTTTAATTCAATATAAGCACTCTCCAATCGTTCATAAAAACTTACTGCATCGGGAAACACATTTTTAATTTGAGCTAAGGCATTTCGTGCCTCTTTTAATTGCGTAACAATGGGAGATTCTCCTTCTGAAAGATTTTCGTAGGCTTTCACTAATCCCGATTTAATTTCCTCGGCATGAGTAAGAGTTTCCAACTCGGCTTCCATTTCAACTTGCTCTCCCGCAACTAATTTTGCCTCGAGCAATTGTTCCAGCTGAAACTGAAAATAATCCAAATCAGCTTTTTCTTTCACCGCCAACTCTTCCTGCTTACGAAGTTCCTGCTTTAATTTTTGAAATTTATCAAAGCATTCCTGATACTTTTTCAAAATCTCCGAATTTCCGGCGTAAGTATCTACAATTCCCATCTGATATTCAAAACTACCAATCACTAAGTTCTGATTTTGGCTGTGTACATCAATCAGGCGAAGACCTAATTCTTTTAAAACTTTTACGCTTACCGGGGTATCGTTTACAAACGCACGACTTTTCCCATTGGGAAGTATTTCTCTACGCAATAGTGTTTCCTTTTCATAATCCAATTCATTCGCTTCGAAAAACTTCTCTAAATGATATCTTTCGATTGAAAATGAACTTTCGATAATACACTTTTGCTCTTTATCTTTTAACACATTAACCTCTGCCCTTTGGCCTAAAACTAAGGACAAGGCTCCTAAAAGTATTGATTTACCCGAACCTGTTTCCCCGGTAATTACTGAGAAACCATCTGAAAATTCAATATCCAGCTTTGTAATTAAAGCATAATTCTGAATTGATATGGATTGAAGCATAAAAATCTATAAAATGATGGTGGTAACTGGCAAGACGAAGCGATTTTTAACGAAGTTAGTTTTCACTTTGCCCAATTATAGTATTATATTTTGAAATATTAGCAGGATCAATTTCACTTAGGATATTATAAACTCTTTTCTTTTCATCCGTAAATGATTCTGAAAAAATATTTACCAACTCATCTGCTTTTGCATCAAAAAATATTTGAAGGATAAAGGATCCAGGCTTTGCCCGATATGCTTTTTGAAGTAATCGTAAACTCTCGGCAATCTCTGCACGTGATTCGGTTAAACGTTCTGCCATATTATCTAAACCCAGACGATGATAGCGATACAAACACTCGCGCACCGGACTATAAGCGTTATTTAATATATTCTCAATTAACCAATATCTGTTTTTTCTACTTTCGTATGCCTTCCAGCCTTTTACGCTTGAGTTTTGCATTTTATTGACAATGTCCTCTGCTTTGGCAAAATAAACACTCCCTCCATCCATGGAATAAGTATCGTAATCTAAACCTAAAATAATATAGGCATAATAAGATAGTAAGGCAGTTAAACTACTTGGCGTAGTTGCCTCGTTAAATTCTATTGTTTGATATTCTACGTATTTAAATTGAACATCATCGTCTTTAAAATTTAGCAATACACTATTGTAAGAAGAGTTATATACTGGTCGACTAACTTGAACCTGAACCGACCCTTTAAATTCATCCGCAGCAATTTGACTGGTAAGATTAATCATGATTGTACATTCAATTCTCTCGTCGTAACTGTAAACATGATCGGTCCAGCGATTGGTATTCATAAATTCATAAACCGAAGTCTGAAGCGTTCTGAACACCTGCTTGTTGGTTCCCTGAATTTGTTGACTCACAATTTGAACATTACACCTTAACTCCTGAGAGAACAAAGGTGTGGAAAGAATAAAAGCAAATAACAATACAATAAATTTTCGCATAATTGAATTTCAAAAGTGAACAGCTAAAGTTAAAAAATTTAAACGGAAGTGAACCAACATTTATTCTTCATAATATGCAATCAATTCATTAACGATATCTTTTGCGACCTCAGTTTTGCTTTTTAACTCATATTTTTTACTCTCACCGCGCTTATTAATAATCGTTATTTTATTGGTATCGTGTTGAAATCCAGCTCCCTTGTCGTTCAAAGAATTTAAAACAATAAAGTCTAAATTTTTCTTCTCCAATTTTAATTTAGCATTACTTTCTTCGTTGTTTGTTTCTAGAGCGAAACCAACCAGAAACTGATTTTTTGATTTAATTGCACCCAAAGATGCAGCAATATCTTTGGTTGGAGTCAATTCGATACTATAATTTTCCTTTCCTCTTTTTACTTTTTTGGTTTCGGTAATTAATGGTGTAAAATCGGCTACAGCAGCCGCCATAATCCCCCCATCACAAGTAGGAAAAGCCTTTAGCGATGCCTCGTACATTTCTTGAGCAGAAACAACATCAATACGTTCAATATTTGAATTTTGAGTACTTAAAGAGGTAGGGCCAGTTATTAAAACAATCTGAGATCCCTGGGAAGCTAATTCTTCGGCTAAAGAAAAACCCATTTTTCCAGAGGAGAAATTGCCAATAAAACGAACTGGATCAATTTTTTCATAAGTTGGCCCTGTGGTAATTAAAATCTTCTTGCTACTTAGTTTTTTTTTTTGGTTTCGAAAAACTCCACAACTTTTTTTACAATTATTTCGGGCTCTTCCATTCTTCCTTTTCCATAAAGTCCACTTGCCAACTCGCCACTTGATGGTTCAATAAACAAATCGCCATAGGAGCGTAAAGTCTCCATATTTCGTAAGGTGGCAGGATGCTTAAACATATCCAAATCCATTGCAGGGGCATGAATCACCGGACACTTCGCCGAAAGATAGGTGGTTAAAAGTAGATTATCACAAATACCATTTGCCATTTTAGCCATTGTATTTGCAGTTGTTGGAGCAACAATTAGCACATCGGCCCAAATTCCCAAATCTACATGACTATTCCAAGCACCATCATCGTGTCTAAAAAAATCTGACAGCACCGTGTTTTTAGATAGAGTAGCCATGGTTACCGGGGAAATAAACTCCTTTGCATAGGTAGTCATGATTACTTTTACATTCGCTCCTTCTTTCACTAACAAACGTACTAAGGAAGCAGCCTTATAAGCCGCAATACTTGCAGTAACTCCAAGAATAATGTTTTTATCTTTTAACATAAACAAGTCTTAAAAATAAAAAGTTCCCTTTTATAACAAAGGGAACTAATAAACTATTTTGTAACTAATCTTCTGCTTGCAACTCTTTTGCAGGATTTCTATAATAGATTTCTCCATTAATAAATTCCTCGACTGCAATTAAAGATGGCTTTGGCAATCGCTCGTAATACTTAGAGATTTCAATCTGCTCGCGATTTTCAAAAACTTCTTCCAAGTTATCTGTATAAGATGCAAACTCTTGCAATTTCTTATTCAGTTCACTTTTCAGTTCAACAGCAATCTGATTAGAACGCTTCGCCATAATCACTACAGATTCGTAAACATTACCAACTTCCGCACTTAACTCAGTCATGTTACGGGTAATTGTAGAACTTGCTGCATTTGTTTTCTTGTAATCCATACTATAAAAGAATTAGATCTATTTTAAATATTCGTATTAAACTTACTCAAGTAGGCTTCTATACCTTCAATCATTTTTTCAGCACGTTTTTGGTACTTACTTTCAGGGAACTCATCAACAAAAGAAAAATACTCTTCTTTTGCCAGATTATATCTTTCTCTTTTCTTATCTGCAACACTTTTAGACGCCAACTCGAAACGCGACTCCAAAAGCATAAACATTAAATCTTCGCGGTAGGATGAACCTGGATAATCCTTAATACTATTTTGCAAAGAAACAATTGCCGCAGGGAAATGTTCTCTGTCGTAATAATTTCTTGCACTTAAGTAGGATTTCAACACCAATTTATCCTGCATTTCATCAATGTAATCGTTACACTTTGGAATTCTTGTAGAATTCGGATAACGATTAATATATAATTGGAAAGCATCAATAGCATCCTTTGTGGATGTTTGATCCAATCTTGGTTTTGGTGATTCTAAATAGTAGCAATATGCACTCATGTACAAACTTTCTTCAGAATAAGGACTATCTGGAAATGTTTTTAGAAAATTTCTAAAAAAATAACCGGCAGAAATATAATCTCCAGAACCATACGAACAGTAAGAAATATAGTAGCTAATTGTTTCTGCCTTGCTTGTTCCACGATAAATTGGCAATAACTCTTCAAACAGAGTTGCTGCTTTCACATATTCTTCTGCATTGTAGTACTCGACAGCCTTCTTATATTTTAAAGGATTATCGTTACTCTTCAACAGTTTTTGATACTCGCTGCATCCACCTAAAACAAAGGCGAACAGTAAAAAAAGATAAACAATTTTTCTCATAGGTATAGCTACTCTATTTTTTTGCATTTTGCAAAGATATAGTTTTCAAGCGAAATATAGGATACTTTCTACTCATATTATACAATTCTTTATAATTTATTGCTAAAATTCCAAAAAACATTACTTTTGCACAGTTGCAATACAAAACATTTCAAAAAAAGCATAGACTGTGGATATATTTGACAAAGTTACCTCAAAAAGAGGAAATCTAGGGCAATACGCTAAGCAAGCTCATGGATATTTCGCATTTCCTAAATTGGAAGGTGAGATTGGATCAAGAATGAAATTTCGTGGAAAAGAGGTTCTTACATGGAGTTTGAATAACTATATTGGATTAGCAAACCACCCAGAAGTAAGAAAAGAAGATGCTGAAGCATCTGCTAGATGGGGATTAGCATATCCAATGGGAGCACGTATGATGTCTGGGCAAACAAGTCGCCATGAAGAGTTAGAAGCTCAATTAGCTGATTTCGTTAAAAAACCAGATGCCTTTCTTTTGAATTTTGGTTACCAAGGAATGGTATCTATTATTGATTCCATGGTTGGTCGTCATGATGTAATTGTTTACGATTCTGAATCGCATGCATGTATCATGGATGGTTTGAGACTTCATGTTGGAAAACGTTTCGTATTTCCACACAACGACATGGATAACCTTAAGAAAGAATTAGAAAGAGCAACCAAATGGACTGAAAAAACAGGTGGTGGAATTCTTGTAATTACTGAAGGAGTATTCGGTATGGCTGGTGACCTTGGTAAATTGGATGAAATTTGTGCTCTTAAAGACGATTTCAACTTCCGTTTACTAGTGGATGATGCACACGGATTTGGTGTAATGGGAAAAACTGGTGCTGGAACTATTGAGCATTTTGGTGTTGAAGACAAAGTAGATTTGCACTTTAGTACTTTTGCAAAAGCAATGGCTGGAATTGGTGCTTTTATCGCTTGTAGCGAAGAAGTTGGTACTTATTTAAGATATACAATGAGATCACAAATTTTTGCGAAATCATTGCCAATGCCAATCGTAGAAGGTTCTATGAAGCGTTTAGAATTATTAAAAACGGAACCAGGACTTCGCGAACAACTTTGGTCTGTAACTAAAGCATTACAATCAGGATTAACTAAGGCAGGTTTAAACATTGGTGTTACAGAATCTCCTGTTACTCCAGTTTACCTTTCCGGCAGTGTTGCTGAAGGAACTCAGGTAACTATGGATTTAAGAGAAAACTACAACATTTTCTGTTCGATCGTTGTTTATCCAGTTATTCCTAAAGGACAACTATTATTGAGATTAATTCCTACTGCAACGCATACTTTAGAAGATGTTGAGTATACTGTTAACGCATTTAAAGAAGTTGCTAAGAAATTAAAGGATGGTAAATATAGCAACGAAAAATTTGCTGATATTTTCAATCAATAGTATTTTAATACAATACAACATTAAACGACATTCTTTTGAGTGTCGTTTTTTTTTGCTCAAAAAAATACCCGACTACTTAAATAGCCGGGTATTATATCTAACAAAATTGTGTTTATTCTCTTTCGGCAAGAAATCGCTCGGCATCCATAGCTGCCATACATCCCGAACCTGCAGAAGTAATTGCCTGACGGTAGTGAGGATCTTTTAAGTCACCTGCAGCAAATACACCTGGAACATTTGTTTTGGTAGTATCTGCTTCTGTTAATACATATCCTTGCTCATCGGTTTTTAAATACTTGCTAAAAACTTTTGAATTAGGAGTATGTCCGATTGCTACAAAATAACCATCAATTTTAATGTCTACCTCTGTCTCATCGGTCTCGCCCATTCTCTTAATTAACTTCGCTCCCTGAACCACACCTTCGCCATAAAGCTCTTTGGTGTTGTGTTCGTATAATACTTCGATATTTTTAGTTCGAGCAACTCGATCCTGCATTGCTTTTGATGCACGTAAATAATCTTTACGAACAATTAAATATACTTTTTTAGCTAATCCGGCCAAATAGGTTGCTTCTTCGGCAGCGGTATCACCACCTCCTACGACAGCAACATCCATTCCACGGTAGAAGAATCCATCGCAGGTTGCACAAGCAGAAACTCCTGAGCCCATGTATTTTTCTTCGGTTGGAAAACCCAAATACTTAGCTGTAGCACCCGTTGCCAAAATAACTGTTTCGGCCATTACAATCTTCTTACCATCCACAATTACTTTATGAGGATAGGTAGAAAAATCTACTTCGGTTACTAATCCCCAACGGCAATCAGTACCAAAACGCTCCGCTTGTTTTTTTAAATCAGCCATCATAGCAGGACCTGTAACTCCATCGGCGTATCCTGGAAAATTATCGACTTCGGTAGTTGTTGTTAATTGCCCTCCTGGTTGCAAACCTTCAATTAACACAGGACTCAAATTTGCTCTTGCGGCGTAAATTGCTGCTGTATATCCTGCAGGACCAGATCCAACAATCAGACATTTTACATTTTCCACATCTCCCTCAGGTGCAGTAGGATTGGTATCCTTCAAATTCATTGATTTAAATTCCATATATGTTAATTATTCTGTTTCTAAATAAGTTTTGAGTAGCAAACTTACAAAATATCTAGATAACTACAAGTGTGTTTATTCATAGAAAAAGTAGATGTTAACATCAATTAAGTCGAATCTTTCCATACATTTCCTTTTGACAATTCTTAGACATAAACTATATTTGCGCTCTACAATTATCGGGGCGTAGCTCAGCCAGGTTTAGAGTACACGTCTGGGGGGCGTGGGGTCGGAAGTTCGAATCTTCTCGCCCCGACAATGTAAGATTACTGATTATTAAGCGATTGCACGCCATGCAGTCGCTTTTATTTTGCCTTATTTTTACTTAAATATTGCGGTTTAAGATGCTTTTTGTAGCTTTAAAAGTGCCATTAATCGTCCATGGAATTGCATGAATTCTCTCCGTAAAATTTTTCAATTGCTCAATCATTTCTTTAAAAGATGGTGACTCGCCATAAATCATTTGTTCCTGCATAGTATTGTAATCTTTCTCCCAAGCGTTTATCATTTCAGGTATTGGAATCAAATTAATGCTTTGTGGTTGATGCAAATTGTAATCAACACCCCCCAATTTGGCAAATCGATATCTATGATTCACAATGGTTTCATAAAGAAGCTTGTCTGCAAGCGCAATATCCGCAAATTTGGTTTTCGATAATTGAGAAACATCGTAAAGGTGACGGCTTAGCCGATCCACTCTAATTTTCTCAATCGGTCTTTGAAATTCTTCGTGCAATAGAAAGATTTTCTCGAGCAAAGTCCGTTCTGGATTTACCGTTGGGATTTTTATACTTTTTTGGGAAAACAGAGCCTCTGAATATGTTTCATCTACTATTGATGAGAATTCTCTCTCTGAAAATGGCTCTTTTAATGAACGGCAACCAATCTCAATCTGAACTCTGGGTTGGATGTATCCCGGCGAAGGGATCACATTGGGATAATAAACTTCGATAATCCGAGGATCCTGATCAGAATCTTTTGCATCGACCAGTGCCAGTTTGACATCTGTCAATCCTTTTACTATAAATTTCGCGGATAATTCAGGAAAGAAAAGCTCAGTAATGTATCTGTTGGATTCTTTTCGGAGTTTGGTTATTTCCTTTTTCCTGGTCAATTCTCCATCAAAACCTAAAAAGCTACGGTCAACAGCCAAATCCACATCCTCAGAAAACCGTTCTATCAAATTCCAGGCTTTACTCAAAGATGTTCCTCCTTTGAAAACCAAATGCTTTCCAATCTCCATTTCAAAAATAATGGCAAGTGTTTGTACCACCCACCAGTCTTTTTCAATGGCAAATGGGGGAAGACCTGTTTTCGAGCTCAGTTCATTAAATACAATTACTTTTTTCTCAGAGGAGATATTATAAAATCTGTTCATTTTAGTTCAGTGCTTTTTTCATTATTTTTTGGATCCAAACTGGCGCCAAACTAATATCGTGAATCAAATGCTTTGGATCTTCTTTCTTTAACAAGCCAAGTATTTTAACTTCTTCTTCATCATAGATCTTATCCTTACCAATTTCTTTTAAGGCTTGAATGACCAAACTACTAATTTTCCCTTTTGCTGAAAGAACTTTAGGAGTTGTCTTTTTTAATTTGATTGTTACCTTACCTACTTGAATTATCCTTGGAGCTCCATCAGTAAGAAAAACTAACTTCATTGGCACTTGTGTACTTAATCCTAATGCATTTAACGCATATGCCCCAGTAGGCATTAAACGAATCTTATCGCGCTTAGCAATTGACTGAGCAACCTCCTCTACTGAAGGTCTTAATTCCCCTATCAAATCATCTATAATTGGACGATAATAAATGCCATGAGCAAGTCTCCTTATGAAACCCTCCTTTTCCAAGCGATGCAAAGCAAGTCTTACCGCTTCGGAAGAACCGCATATTTCAAAATCGTCAGGAAAAAGCACAGCACCACGCTTTCGACCAAGAACTCTATCTTTAACCTGTTTTTCAACCCCATACATAATAATAAAAGCTTTATTTTGTAACAAATTTAGCAAATATTTGTTACAAAACAACAAGTCGAACAATCACTATATTGTCTCATACAAAGTAGATATCCGCGACAAAAAAAAACGATCTAAACTGTAATAATCTATTGCTTGCATCCAAAACTTCATTCTCAAAACTATCGAGATAAATTTGAGTTGTTTTCCATTTTACGCTTCCTTTTTTTACTTCTATTCCATTTTCTAAAACAGATATTACAAATTTCTTCCCCCCTTGCCCTTTTTGTCTACTTGCTGTTTGACGGATATTAATTACCTCCTTGGTACATGCTTGAAATTGGTGTATTTCACCTACTTAAAACTTATTAAGCATTGCTCGCCAATCCGTTTTAGTTACGAGGATTTCTTTTTTCATAATTAAATCTTAAATTCGTTATGACAATTGTTATCGCATGCAACATTACAGATATTTTCTGTAATGTTTTTAATCGTCAACTTGATGGAAAATCACATATCTTTGAATATCAGCAAGCTTGTTGATAAAGAAAATTTGAGCAAGGATGCTTTTGGTAGACTATTCGATCTTAAAAGAGGTGCAATTTCATCATATATCGATGGAAAAGCTTTACCTAAAATTGAAACACTTCAGAAAATTTCTGCACGATACAAAATCTCAATTGATGAATTAGTGAATAAGGAAATTGATGCAAAACGATCAGTAAATGTTAGTGATATTTCTGAAATAGAACCATACGAAAGTCATGCTATTACAATTCCTCTTTATAACTCTGAAGCTTCAGCGGGAATTGGTCAATTACAACTAAATAACGAATATGTAATAGATAATTTGCAGGTTCCTTTCGCTCGTGAAAATGATATTGCTCTAACTATTGTTGGAGACTCAATGACACCAGCTATGCAAAGTGGAGATATTGCAGTTGTTCGAAATATGCCAAATTGGAATGATTATTTAGAATTCGGAAATATTTTTATTGTTGTTACCGAACATGAGGTCTATTGCAAAGTGATTTCTAAAAATGAGGAAAAGGAAATTTTCACACTTAAAAGTTATAATTCCAACTACAGTGAATTCGAAATCCTTAAGAAATTTATAAGACAAGTTTATAAGGTAATTGGAATAATTTCGCAGAGGAGTTATTAGAAGAATAACTCTATTTTTGAATGAAATCTTAAATCCTATGAAGACAACACCTATTATTTAAACACAACACTTAAATGAACAATAAGATTACAGATGAAATAGATTTTAAAGTAGTAGATCAATTACATGCAGCTACTTTAAATTTTTCAAATACTAGTATCGAATTAAAAAAAATGTACGTAATAATAATAGGTATTGCTGTTCCAGCATTGTTAATTCTAAATAAACAAAATTTAGATACTTCAATATTTGTTGTTCTTTACCTGCTTTCTGTTATATTTTGGTTGGTGGACAGTTTTACATATCACCATCAAGTTAAATTACGACTAATAGGTAATAAAAAACTAAATGAAATATACAACAGAAATAATTATAACTTCAATAAAACCAAACCTAAAAATTTTATAATAGATCCTTTTCGAAAAAATGAAATAATCAATGCCTTATGTAATTCTTCACATATATTGTATTATTTATGTTTTCTTGTAAATTCAATTGGTTTTATACTATATAAGTTTGACTTCATTACATGAAATATTTCATCAGTTACACATTGAAAGACAAAGAGATTACAAAAGAATTTCTTGAATTTGTGGTGAAACTATATAGCAAAAAGGATTCGGTATATATAGACTTACTTAATAATGATTCTTCAAATAAACAAAAACGTGTTATACATGAACTTGATTCCAGTGATATCTTTGTATTAATTGAATCGAAATCGGTATATAAATCTAAATGGGTTCAGATTGAGATTCAACGTGCAAAACTTGGTAATAAAAAGTTTAAAATTATCAAATTGGAAGAAATAATTAAGATACAAAACAACCAAAAAACGTACAAATTCAAGACCACTCTCTCGTAACCACTGGCCTACTGATAATTAACAATAAAACGAATTGAATACGATGTTGAGAATGAAGATATCCTTTGGAGTGTTAGTCCTAACTATCCCAGATTTAAAATTTTCAAAGTCGATATTGTAGAAATAAAAAGGGTTTGCTTTGTGTATAATCCTAAATAAATTCATTAAGTCATTATTCAAAAATATTATAGATACTAAAAATGGGCATGTATAGGCTATAATACCCTAAGAAAATTAGACCAGGAGCTTAATTGAAAAATAATGTAAATTAAACTCATGGAAAAAATGAAAAGAACACGTCGTAAATTTAGCTCAACATTTAAAGCAAAAGTTGCAATAGAA